>CAVXLN010000008.1:0-547779 GCA_963762435.1 uncultured Alphaproteobacteria bacterium
AGGCATCCGCCTCCCTGAGCGCCACAACGTCCGCGTTGGTCTGCTTGTCTGCCGCATAGACGCAGGCCGATGAGGAATAGAAGAAGCGCTCGATCCCGGCGTCGCGCGCCGCCATCAGCATGTGAGTGTTGATCAGCACGGTCAGCATGCAGTCGGCCTTGTGGGTTTCGATGAACCCCATGCCGCCCATATCTGCTGCGAGGTTGTAGACGAGGCCCATGCCGTCGCACGCCTCGACGCAATTTTCGAGCGAGCGCAGATCAAGCTGCCGGCTGTCGACACCGTCGAACCGTTGGTACCATTCTTCGAACGGCTTGCAATCGACCGCCCGCAGATTGGTGAATCCTTGACGGCGCAAATCCGCGATCAGATGGCCGCCGATGAAGCCACCGGCGCCAGTGACCAGGGTCGGCTTATCACGTGCCACATCGAGGGGAGTAAAAGCCGAGGCTACGTTGTGCAGTGTCATGTGAATAAATCTCCAAATCCCGCTAAATTCAATAGAGATCGATATGCCGTACGCCGAGAAACCCTGCGACGGCGAGGGACATACTTAATGTGGTTGGACCGCAGGAAGCGCCGACTGCTGCTTGGCAGCGAAGAGATCGACTGACACACACGCCGTACATCGGCCAACGCTCCCATCACCTAAATGGATGTGCAAACGTACTTAGGCTTCCCAAGTCGTCCGGGCGGTTTAAACTGCCGCCGCATTATTAAGATAAGCATAAGAACTTCGCGAGCTTATACTATTCCCGCGCAACGGTGTCACGTGCACGGTATGACCTCGCACGCGTTTTCAATCGGCAAAATGTATTTGACAGCATCGTGGCGGTCAAAATCGGGGTGAACCGCGCGTGCAGCCGCCGAAGCGGACTTTTCGGCATCCCACCGTCTCAGCCCCAATCGTGACACGCTGAACATCACCTTCGAGCAAATCCACCATCCAGCTTGGCTTGATAGCATAGAATCGGTACTTGCCGCCACGAAACGAATGCGTGACCCGGCATGTCCGCACTGCCTGTTTCGGACGGCGATGCGGCCACCAGAACGGGTGGCCGCGTCAAGCGATCGCTCAAAGGCTGAATCGGCAGCGCGGGCAGGTTCGAATGGCTCGGCCGCCCTCCCACTCCGACAAGACGCCGCCCACGCCGCCGCATACCCCAAGATCAGCGCCCAATAACGATCCGGGATGACGAAGCAGCTCTGAGCCCGACTGATGCTCGGGCAATTAATCGAGCACGGGCGGTCGAGTTAACCCGAGCATCGATCGCCGGAAGAGCACTGCTCCGATGCCGGGCGGGCATGACGGTTTGCGCGAATTCTAGACGGTCGACGACACCGCCGCGGGGAAATCATATCGAACCGACCAGCGCTAGAAGCGTCTAAAAAATTAACCAATTGCGCTCGCTGGGGCGCCGATCGCCAGCCCCTTCGCCGCAGGTGGCCGTCAGTTAACTGCGCCCCACACTCCAATCTTATGTTAACCATTTCATGGTAAAAACAGTAATACTTCACTAAAGCGCGTAAAAATTTTTAGGATTGTTGATCCTTCTTGCAGAAATACACAAACATATTTCCCGAACTTCGCGCGTACTCCTCTGATATACAGCCCATCATATCGGGTTTTATAGAGTTGAGGCCCGTCTAGCGGCCAGCAGACCTCAACAATTGTGCAAAATTCCGGGAAAAGACCCTTGAATGTCACAGCGGACTTAGACAAACGTGTGCTCAAAGCATATGACGGCCTGGTAGAGCTGAAACAGCTCGGCCTCGCCAGAAACTTGGGGCTCGCGGCCTGTCGAGAGGCTGCCGATTCGCGGTGAAACAGCCTGACATCGAGATTGCGTTCCATCGACCCTGACGAGCATGGGGGTCGTGGGCGGCTCAGAAGAACATGAGGGGATCATGACGGCGTTTCATTACCTCAGGCATCTCGGCCTCGCCGTCTTGTGCGGGCTTCTGGGACTCGCCGCTTCGACGGCGTGGGCGAGTGCAGCGGAAGAAGCCGGTCCGAGCCCGGCGCTGTTTGCGTCCCCGTTCTATACCTGCGTGAACAATTTCTATGTAGCCACCAACGGTAGCGACTCAAATCCGGGCACTCAGGCGCGCCCGTGGCTGACCATCCAGCACGCAGACAGCTCGTCCCGCGCCGGCGGCGACTGCATCAATGTGGCGCCCGGCACCTATCAAGCCAATGTGCTGCTGAAGCATGGCGGCAGTGGGCCGACCCAGAGCGGCTATGTCGTCTATCGCTGCGAGACGCTCGACGGCTGCCACATTCTGGCACCGGGCGGCGGCCATCTCTGGGGCATCGAGCAGCCGGCGAACTTCATCGTCGTCGACGGGTTCGAGCTCGACGGCAACAACGCGCTTCAGACCGACGGCGCCGCCGATGATTGCATCGCCAGCGACGGCGACACCTACGGCACCGGCAACTCGAGCCACCATATCTGGGTGCTCAACAGTATCGCGCACCATTGTGGTCTGGGCGGTATCGGTTTCAACAATAAAGAGTGGTATTACATCATCCACAATACCGTTTATCACAACGCATGGAGCTCGGGTTTCCAGGGTTCTGGTATCGGACTTGTGGTCGTCCAGTGCATCGAGGCCGGCAATGCATCCTGCGCTTCAGGCAGCACTTATGCCGGTGGCACCGGGACTTACACGCCATCGGGCATGGACACGGCGTCATTCAATCCGGCGGCCGGCGACTATGCGCCGTTTCATAATATCGTCGCGTGGAACAACGTCTACGACAACGAGATCGCACCAAACAATCCGGTCGGTTGCGGCGCCCACACCGACGGCAACGGCATCATCATGGACACCTTCCTCGATGAGACCACGGCCACGATCGTCTTCCCCTTCCAGACGCTTGTTCTGGGCAATGTTTCCTATGAGAACGGCGGTCGTGGCGTCCATATCTTCCGCACCTCCAACACCACCGTCGCCAACAACACGGCCTATGCCAACGGCACGGATACTTGCTCGAACAGCTTCGGTCTGGCCGATCTCAGCCAGGCCGGCGGCTCCAACAACCTCTGGATCAACAACGTCGCCCAGTCGGTCGTGACCGCCTCCAACCCGGGCTGCAGCGGTCAGGTCAGCGGCACGACTTTGTGCGGCGCCAACAATGTCCCGCTGATCGCCGGCTCTTCCGCGGGCATCACCGACACCAACAACACCTTCGTCAACAACATCACCTACGGCGGTGTCGGCGCCGGCGAGTTGACCACCGGGAGCACCGGCCTGGGGCTCTATGGCAACGACATCGCCGCCTATTCGACCACCAACAACAAGACGAATACGAATCCGATGCTGGTGAACCCGGCGAACAATAATTTCGCCCTGCAGGCAGGCAGTCCGGCGATCGCCTATGCCCAATCGGAAAGCTTTCTGCCGGCCAGCGCCGCCGATGCCGGAGGCTGCTCGAGCTCGCTCACGAGCTGCCCGGGGATCGTGCCGGCGGTGGCATCGGTGAGCCCGACCAGCGGCTCGACCGCCGGCGGCACCGCAGTGACGATCACCGGCGCGGGATTCACGGGAGCGACAGCCGTCACGTTCGGCAGTGCCGCCACGACCGGCCTCACCGTGGTGAGCGATAGTCAGATCACCGTGACGGCGCCGGCGGGCACCGCAGGTACGGTGGACATAACCGTGACCGTGCCAGGTGGCACCAGCCCGACGACGACAGCTGACAATTTTACCTACGCCTCGGGGCTCCTGCCGCCTGTCGCCGGTGCTGGCAGCGCCACGGTCGGCTACGACAGCACCGCCAATGCCGTCACGCTCAGCCTGAGCGGCGGCACGGCGACCTCGGTCGCAATCGCATCGGCGGCCGCGCATGGCACGGCCACGGCGACCGGCACCAGCATCAAATACTCGCCGACGACCGGCTTCTTCGGCAGCGACAGCTTCACCTACACGGCCAGCAACACGGCCGGCACCTCGAGCGCCGCCACCATCTCGGTCACCGTCTCGGCGCCGACCATCTCGGTCACGCCGACCACGCTCGCCGGTGGTGTGGTCGGCACGGCCTACAGCCAAAGCCTCTCGGCCAGCGGCGGCCAGTCCCCCTACAGCTTCTCGACCACGGTGGCGAGTGGCGCGCTGCCCGGCGGCTTGGCGCTCGCCAGCAACGGCACGATCAGCGGCACGCCGACCGCGTCCGGTACTTTCACTTTCACGGTGCACGGCACCGACAGCAGCACGGCCAGCCATGCGAGCTTCACCAGCGGCACCATCTCGCTTACGGTCTCGCCGGCCGCCATTGCGCCGGTCGTCGCCGGCCCGGTCAGCGCCACGGTCGGCTATGACAGCACTGCCAATGCCATCACGCTCAATCTGAGCGGTGGTGCAGCGAGTTCCGTCGCGATCGGGTCGGCCGCCGCGCACGGCACGGCGACAGCGACCGGCACCAGCATCAAATACACGCCCACGACCGGCTTCTTCGGCAGCGACAGCTTCACCTACACGGCCAGCAACACGGCCGGCACCTCGAGTCCAGCCACCATCTCGGTCACCGTCTCGGCCCCGGCCATCTCGGTCACGCCGACGACGCTCACCGGCGGTGCAGTCGGCACGGTCTACAGCCAGAGCCTCTCGGCGAGCGGCGGCCAAGCCCCGTACAGCTTCTCCTCGACGGTTACGAGCGGCGCGCTGCCCGGCGGCCTGAGCCTGGCCAGCAACGGCACGATCAGCGGCACACCGACAGCGTCCGGCACCTTCACCTTCACGGTGCAGGGCACCGACAGCAGCACCGCCACCCATGCGAGCTTCACCAGCGCCACCATCTCGCTGGCCATCTCGCCGGCCAGCACACCGGTGGTATCGTCGGTCAGCCCCAATACCGGCTCGACTGCCGGTGGCAAGTCAGTGACGATCACTGGTGCCAACCTCACGGGTGCAACTGCCGTCAAGTTCGGAACCGCGGCGGCGACCGGGGTCACCGTCGTAAATGCCGGCCAGATCACGGCGACGACACCCGCCGGCTCGGCCGGCACGGTCGATGTCACCGTCACAACCTCCCACGGCACGAGCACCACAAGCTCGGCGGATCATTATAGCTTCGTGACACCGGCCGTGGCCGGCGCCGCCAGCGCTAGCGTGGCCTATAACAGCCTCAACAACGCTGTCGCACTCAATCTGAGCGGCGGCACCGCAACCTCTGTCGCGATCGCGTCGGCAGCCGGGCACGGGACGGCCGTAGCAAGCGGCATCAGCATCTTCTATACGCCGGCAACCGGCTTCTTCGGTACCGACAGCTTTACCTACACGGCCACGAACGCGGCCGGAACCTCTGCCGCGGCGACCGTTTCGATCCGGGTTTCGGCCCCCATCATCGCCGTCAATCCGACGACGCTCGCCGCCGGTACGGTCGGGACATCCTATAGCCAGAGCTTGTCGGCCAGCGGTGGCCAGGCGCCTTACAGCTTTTCGACCACGGTCGCGAGCGGCGCGCTGCCCGGCGGCTTAGCGCTCTCAAGCAACGGCACGATCAGCGGTACGCCCAACTCCGCCGGCAGCTTCACCTTCACGGTGCGCGGTACGGACAGCAGCACCCTCACGGCCGCGAGCTTCAACAGCACGGTCATCTCGGTCACGATCGCGGCGGCCGGCGTACCCACCGTGTCCTCGGTCAGCCCATCGAGCGGCCCGACACTAGGCGGCAATCTGGTGACGATCACCGGCACCAATCTCAACGGGGCCACGGCGGTCAGCTTCGCCGGCGTTTCAGCGACCGGCATCGTCCCCTTGAGCCCGACCCAGGTGGTCGCGACCGTGCCGGCCCGGTCGGCCGCCGGGATCGTCGATGTCACGGTCACGACCCCGCACGGCACCAGCGCCACCAGCGGCCTCGACCATTACAGCTATGTGGCACCCGACTCGATCGCGGGCCAGGTCTATAATTACGAGAGCACGCTCGGCACGACCGGCGTACCCGGCAACGACAATGCGCATTTCAGCCAGCCGGTCGTCGGCGCGGTGGATCCGGTCAACGGGCATCTGTTCGTCGCCGATAGCGCCAACCATCGTATCCAGATCCTCGATACCGGCTCGCTGACGGTGGTGGGCACGCTGGGTGTGGCGGGTGTCGCCGGCGGCGACAACGCGCATCTCAACGGCCCAGTGGGCGTTGGAGTCGATACCACGGCCGGGCATATCTTCGTGGCCGATACCGGCAATCAGCGCATCCAGATCTACGATGCCAAGAGCTTCACCTATCTCGCCACGATGGGCGTCACCGGTGTGACCGGCGCTGATAACGGCCACTTCAATCAGCCCGTCAATGTGCGGATGAACCAGGCCGCCAGCCAGCTCTATGTCGCGGACGCCGGCAATCACCGCATCCAGATCTTTGCGTCGAGCAATGCGGCATATCTCGCGACCATCGGCACCTCCGGCGTGCCCGGCAGCGACAATGCGCATCTCAACGGGCCGCGCGATGCCGAGCTCAACATCACCACCAATCAGATCATGGTGGCGGATACCGGCAACAGCCGCATCCAGCTGTTCAACGCCCAGGGCCTGGCCTATGACCAGACCATCGGCGGCACGTCGCTGAGCCCAGGCGACAATCTCTACTTCGGCTCGCCTGTCGCGGCCGCCTTCGACGCTACGACGAATCTCGTGCTGGTGACCGATGCCGGCACCGACGACCGGGTCGAGGTGCTCGACGCGCTCAGCTACAATTACGTGCTGACGCTCGGCACCTTCCAATCCGCGGGCCCGGCCAACACCCAATTCTCCGTTCCGATGGGGGCGGCGGTCGATCCGACCCACGCCCGGCTGTTCATCGGCGATGCGCAGAATGACCGGGTCCAGGTCTACTCGATCGAGGGCGCGGTCGAGGTCGCCTCGGTCCTGCCCGGCTCGCGCTCCGTCCAGCTCGACACCACGGCGACGATCTTCGCCAGCATCATCAATGCCGGTGCTACACCGCTCAATGGCTGTCAAGTGTCGCTGCCGGTTACGGCACCGGCTGGGCTGACGATGAGCTACCAGACGACCGATCCGGCGACCAATGCGCCGACCGGCTCGCCCAACACCCCGGCCACGGTCGCGGGCAACAACGGCGTTCAGAGCTTCCTGCTGGCGTTCCAGGGTACGAGCGCCTTCAGCACCGCCGGCATGATGCTCGATTTCGATTGCAGCGGCGTGGCACCTGCGCCCATCACGGTCGGCGTCGACACGGTCGATCTCGCGATGTCGACCGCACCCGTTCCGGATGTGATCGCGCTGGCCGCGACCGCGACCAACAACGGCATCGTCGTGGTACCGACCGGTGGCACGGGGGCTTTCGCGCTGGCCAGCGCCAATGTCGGCGTGGGCGCCACCATCAATGTCTCGGTCAATACCGGTGCCGCTTCCTTGCCGGTGGCGGCGACGATATGCCAGACCGTACCGGCGACCGGCCAGTGCCTGGCCACGCCAGCCAGCTCGATCGCTGCCAACATAGCCGCAGCCGGGACGCCGACCTTCGCGATCTTCTTGAAGGCCAGCGCCCCCATCCCGCTCGAGCCTGCCACGTCGCGCATCTTCGTCAACTTCACGGACGCCGGCGGCGCACTGCACGGCTCGACCAGCGTGGCGATCGAGACGCAGTAAGCCTTTCAGGTCCGGTGGGCGAAGAGGCCCGAGAGAGCGATGCGGAACTCGGCGCGGAAGAAGCTGTAGAGGAACGTCGTATAGACGAGCGCGCCCGTGACGATCAGCAGAACAAGGTCGAAGACTCGACCGAACAATTCCACATGAAGAAACGGCAGGCTCAGAACGAGCGTCATCGCAATCCCCGCCAGCAGCGGCGGCAGGGGCGGCCTGAGCACCAGAGAAATCGGCACATCGCAAGCTCTACGAAACATCCATAGGAATAGCGGCAGAAGAAGCCATGGCCGGACCGCAAGCGCCAGGCAGGTGAGGTTCAATCCGAACGGGGCCGCTGCCGCGACGGTCAGCAGCACCGTGGCTGCTTGCACCATGGTCATGGTCCTGAAGACCGACGACAATTTGGCGCCGAGAAGCGCTGAGTCGAGGCAGTAGGTATAGACGAGCGGCAGACCGCTCACCAGGATCAGTTGAGCCGCAAGAGTCCCTTCTAGCCAGCGCTCATCGAGCCATAGGCGCATCAGCGCCGGCATGATCACCGCAGCACCCAGGAGCACCGGGAATGATACCAGGGCGACTTCCTGGGCCATGCGGATGAAGCGGCGCTGAAACTCCGCGGATCCGGGCGGGTTGCCGCGCAGCTCGATCCGGCCCACCGCTATGCGCGGAAAGAGCGCGGTGTTGACGGCGATGTCCAGAAACCGATTGGCGAGGGCGAAGAGGCCGAGCTCGCTCGGCCCGAGCACGAAACCGAGGACCAGCCGCGGCAACTGGCCACTGACGAAGATCATGGCCCTGGCGGCGAACATATTGACGCTGACCGGGCGCATCTCGCGGAAATATTCCGCCGACCAGCCCAGCTGAAATCGCTCTGAGACCGAGAGCCACGCGATGATCACCTCGGCAAGCCGCTGGGCCAGCACCTGGAGCGCCAGCGCCCAGACCCCCGCGCCGGCGAGGGCGAGAAAAATGCCGAACAGGCCGCCAATGAGGAGGCCGATAATCGATCGGATCGCCAGCCGCTTATATTGGAGGGACCGCCGCAGCACCGCGATCGGCACCGCCGAGAGAAGCGACAGGGCGGGCAGCGGGATGAGCGACCATGTGAGCCATTGGAGCTCGTCCTCGCCGAAGGCGATCGCGAGGACTGGCGCCAGGACGAGCAGGATGACGCTGGCCAGCAGCGCCATAACCCCGGTCACGAGATTGGCGGTCGCCATATGCGGCGGATCGAGCTCGTCCACCGTCACGAGCGCTTCGACCGCGACTTCGCCCAAGACGAACTCGCAGAAGCCCACGAAGACCATGACGATCGAGAACACGCCGTACGGCCGCGGCCCCAGAATCGGCGCCAGGATCGTGAAGAGGATAAGCCACAGAACTTGCTGAGTGACCCTTTCCGCCGTTACCCAGACAACGGGGGAAAATGACGGGAGACGAAACGCCATTGGAAAGGGATCTCCTCAGCGGACTCGAAAGGCGGAGTACCTTATCAGCATCTTCCGCCGAGAGGAGGCCGGACGCACCGCTGAGTTGTTTAGAGCATTCTCACTCGTCAGAGATGCTTGAGGACGAGCCGTGTCATCGCCGCGAGGGCAAAGAATTCAATCGGGCCCCGATCGCGCCGATAGTTGGTCCACAGGCGCCGCGCCCCTTCCCGCTCTGCCGCCAGTTGCTGGGGCGACGGGTTCGGCGAATGCATGAGCGACGGGCTACTGATCCGGTAATGCAGCGTGGCCCGATCCACGAACGCCGCACCGAACCTGCGCATCACCCGGCAAAAGAAATCCGTATCTTCCCAGAGGCTCATCTCGGTATCGAAGCCGCCGACACCGGCAACCGCATCGCGCCGGAGCATCCCAGCGCTGCAGACAAGCAGGACAGAGCCGAACAGCGTCCAGCCGGTAAAGGAGAATTTCGAGCCGAACCGCGCGCAGCGCCGGGCATTGCGTGCCGCCGCCGCGAAGAAGCTCCGCTCATGGTCGAGCTGCTCGGGCGAGCAGTCGCCGAACGGCTCGATCCGCCCGAAGATGAGGCCGACATTGGGACGACGCTCGAACTCCGCGACCATGGCGGCGTAGTGGCCGTCGGGCACGATGTCGTCATCATCGAGAAAATGGACGTAGGCGCCAGCGGCGCGCGGCCAGCCCAGATTCCGGACGATGCTGGGATAACCGCCGGTCGGCTTGGGATTCTGGATGTAGGTGACGCGCGGATCGGCGAGCCTTTCCACCGTCTCGCGCGCCGATCCATTCGGGCAATCATCGATGATGAAGATCTCGATCGAGGGGCCCTGCTGACGGAACACGCTGGACAGCGTCTCCGCCAGCAAGCCCGGCCGCCGAAACGTCGGGATCACCACCGATATGTCGGGCATATCGCCGTTGGGCTTACTCGATGCGGACAAGGGCTTTCAGACCAGTCACCTCGGGCATGCTGCGTCGAGGCCGGGTGAACTGCCCGTTCAATGTCGTCCATTCGGGAAAGTCACGCCCGAGCAGCCGCATCAGCTCCTCGGCCTGCTTCCGCTGGATCGGCCGCAGATACTCGACCGCCTCGCTTACATCGACCGACCGCCGATTTAGATCCCGCGTCGTGGCGCGGCGCAGCGCCGACTGGACCGAGCATGGGATGTAACGGAAGAGATGGCGAAAATGCGGCGATTGCCGCAGGCGCCGGGGCATGCCCGCCCATTGCGACACGCTCACGACCGACGGCGTTACATGCTCGGGCTCGTCGAAACCCGCCATATCGGCACCCTCGGTGCCGACACCGAGCCAACGGTAGATCTCTTTCGCGGTTTCCGCGGGATTGCGGATCATGGTCTCGTAGGTCAGGATCGCAACCCGGTCCCGGCCGAACCGCTCCAGAAACGGCTTCGCCTGCATCGCATAATGGCTGACGGCGATATATTGATCGTCGCGGCGGATGGCCTTGGCGATCGGCCGCCGCTCGGCATGGTACCTGACCATGTGCCAATAATGGCTGATCGTCCGCTCGACTGGATCACGCAAAATATAAATGAATCGGGCTTCAGGATTGAAGGCCTGGATCTTCTCGGGGACGCCGCTCACCACCGGCATTTTGGTATAGTTGGTGCTGGCCTCGCCGAGAATGGTGGCATCGCCGGCGGATTCGAAGAGCTTGAGATAATTCTCCTCGCTTCGCCAGAAATCGCGCTCCCACATATCGGTCCAGATCTGCTTTAGACGCTGCGGCTCGACGAAATAGCTCGGCTCATCGGGTTCGCTCATGAAGATCGCGGGATGCGCGTTCAATAGCTTTCTGAGATAAGTCGTCCCGGACTTCATCGCGCCGATCAAAAATAGATTCGGCTTGCGGCTAGTCATGCGATCATCGACCGCGTGGCCGCCTTTCCTGCTAATAGCATAAACAAAATTACTACCCCTTCACAATGTTCTGTGTATGACGGGTGCTTTCGCGCCATTTATGCGCGAATCGGTCAAGAAATTCTGCCGCCCGCCGACACAACGACACCGATCCCAGCTGTGCCAACCCTGGTTATAAAGGATTCGCTAACCGTGCACAACCGCACGTACCGCCAAGGTGGTACGGTATCAGCCGTACGCCGTTAGCGGCCCGGCCCCGATATTTATCCGCCCGTGAGCGGGAATCACGCGCTGGATTGCTCCAACCCAAGCCGATCTATTCTAATGTTGCGGCCCCTCGACAAGGCCTCGTAAGCGAGGAAGCTGCGAAATGCACAGCGACCGCGCAGACTCGGTGAGATTTGAACCGCAGTGTGGAAAACGATCTCTTCCGGTTTCCAGCGCAATTTCGACTGATCCCTGCCGGCCGATAGATTTACGCGCGGAATATTGTGATCTATGGCCCATTTTACGATCTCTGACATCAAGACGGTCATGATGCTGTATTGCCGCCAAGACGTGTCATAGCCGGCGAAGTACATGTAGAGATCGGAGCCGATGAGGAAGGTCAGCCGGGATGCGACAATCTGACCACCGATCTCAAGCTCGAAGATGCGCATCTGGCCGATTTCGGAAAGCCGGCCGATACAATCGCTAAGGAACGCGCGCGTATGCGGCTTGGCGAACTTGTTCGGATGCTCGATCATGTCCGCCGCTTCGGACCGTGCCGCATGCAGCGACAGAAATCGTTCGATCGCCGGCGATATATCGGCCGGTCGCTCGATCACGTTGAGGGTGAAGGAAATGCCGTCGCGCTCGAGGAATTCATAAGCTTTGCGCAGGTTTTTCCGCATGTTGCTGGAGACGCGGGCCTTCAGTTCGTCCCAGCTAGCGGGCGTGTGGACAATGTAGTCGAACAGTTCACCGCGCGGGATGAACTCGCTGCCGGCGTATGCAACAGGGTATTCCGACGCGGGCCGGCGCAGGCCGTGCCATCGGAACACATCCCATTCGCCGCGATGCTTGAGGAAGTGAGACGATAAGGCCTGAACGACAGCTTCGTGATCCTCCGACTGGCAGATGACGCCGCGCAGCTCGGTGAGGCTGGGATCATTGCCGAAAAACTGGACGATGCGCATGATCGCCGGCCCGTATCCGAGACAATAGGTGCGCATCAACGGAGCCAGCGCCACCAGGCGACCGTTGCAGTCGCGCACGACATGGCCGAAAAACTCGTCGCGGAACAGAAAATTCCGCCGCCTGAAATGCTTCCACCAGAAGGATATCCACAATGGTGAAGTGAAGGGCGTACGCGGGAAGATCTTCTGATCCAGCAGTTCCCATTCAGCCGCGACATCGGCCCACGCTTCAGGACCGGGTAGCCGCTCGACGACTAAACTCTTATCTCGCTCGGCACTGATATACATTACCCTCGGCCGCCTAATGGGGTGATTTTCCCGGTCGAAATTACCCGATATATATGTAAGGTATTTGTAAGGTAACGATCTTTCAGCTGCCATAACCTACGAGGAAAGTCAACGCTTCGCCCGTATAGGAAAGGCAGACCTTCATATTTATCAGCTTGGTAGATCTATGCGCCCGTCCCGGTGAGCATTGGACGACGACAAATCAACCGGTTGAATATGCAACTTTCAGGAACGTTCAAATTTAGCGACACAGAGCCCGACGCTTTTCTGCCTGAAGGGTATTCCCATGCTCGCCGCAACGGGACAATTCGCGCCGATCAACCACATCCTGGCGGATCCGCGCCCAATTTACAAACATCGCCCGGCTCAGCGCTGCGCGTAATAGTTGCTGACGTTCTTCAGGTAATAATCGAAATCGCTCGGCGTGAGGCTGCCGCTCTTCTGGATATCGACGAAGGTCAGGAGCACGCCGGTGATCGCGGTGCCGGTATCGCGCAGCTTTTGCACGGCAGCGCGCACGGCAGGCCGCGGCGTGCTTTGCCAGCGCACCAGGAAAACCGTGGCATCGGCCGAATGGGCGAGCCAAAGCGCATCCGAAACCGCGATGAGCGGCGGTGAATCGATGAAGATGTAGTCGTAGCGGCTGCGCACGGTCTCGAAGAACTCGGCGGTGAGGTCGAAATTGGCACGATCCTGGGCCGCCACGGTGGCAGTATCCGCGGGGATATAGTGGAGCCCGGACCGTGGATGGACCTGGACCACCTCATCGACCGTGGCGTTGCCCTCGATGAGATCGCCGAACCCCGGCTGCTTGGTGTCGGCGCCAAGGAGCCGGCCGACCGACGGCTTCCTGAGATCGGCATCGATGAGCAGCGTTCGGCGCCCGGCGGTAGCAACGCTCATCGCCAGCGAGACGGCGCAGCTGGTCTTGCCTTCGGCCGGCAGGGACGAGGTCAGAAGGACGACCTGTCCCCGGCGCTGAGGGCTGACGGTGAGCGCCAGGCTATTCCGGATCAGCCGGACCCGCTCCGAATAATGCGAGCGCGGTACGCTCGTGATCTGGTTATGCACACCGGCCTTGCTGGCGCGGCGGCGAATCAGCGGGACAATGCCCAGACCCGGCGCGCCGCAGGCCCGCTCGACCTGGGCGAGCGTATCGAAGCCGCTTGACGTGAAGCCGAGCAAGAGGGCCAGCATGATGGCAAGACCGGCAGAGCCGACGAGGCCGCCGGCGACGATGACCGGCTTATTCGGAAAATAAGGTGCGACCGGCAGGATGGCGTCGCCGATGATGCGCCCGTCCGGCTGCTGAACGGTTTCCTGCGCCGACAGCTGCTGCACGCGCGTGAGGAAGGCCGCATAGACCGACTTGTCAGCCTCGACCTGCGCCTCGAGGAAGTGGAGACTGGGTGCCGCGATCTCCTGGCGCTGAACGCCGGCTTTGGCTTGCTGCAGCGCCGCCGTGATCTGGTCTTCCTGAGCCTTGCTGGCGCCTACTTCGGCCGTTGCCGACTTCACCATCCGGCTGACCTCGCCCTTGAGCTGAGCCTCGGTCGTGGTGATCTGCAGCTGGATCTCGGCGACGCGCGGATAGGCTTCGCCAAAGGTGGCGCGGGTTTCCGCCTGCTGCTGGAGCAGATCCTGCTCCTTCGAGCGCAGGCGGTCATAAGCCGGCAACGTCACGAGCGTGCCTATATCCCGCCCGGACGGATCGCTGAGCAACCCCTGCAGGGCGCGGAGCCGCGTCTGCTTATCGGTGATGTCCGCACGAATGGCGGTGAGCTTGCTGGTAAGATCCGTGATTTGCTGTGAAATGACCGCCGGGCTGTCCGGCCCGATCATGGCCGAGGTGTCCCGGAAAGACCGGAGCGCTTCCTCGGACGCGTGCAGCTTTGCCGCCAGCGTATCGAGCTGAGCCGTGACGGAGGCGCTCGCTGCCTTGACGCTCGCCGCCTTCGCCGCGACTTGGCGCTCAAGATAAGCCTGGGCGTGAGCATTGACAATCTTGACGGCAAGCGCCGGATCGGACGAGGTCATCCGCAGCGTGACGACATAGGAGCGGCCGTCATTGACGGCCGAGATCCGGCCAAGATATGCGGCGACCGCCGCATTCAGCTTGGCGTCGGCCGTTTGCGGCACCGCGGCGGCGGGTTGGGAGCCGAAGAGCCAGGCGGATGTCCCCTTGCCGAGATCGATCAGGTTGATGAGCATCCGGTCGATGGGGCCGTCCGGCAACAGTGGCTTGAAGTAATTCCCAGCACTTGGCTGGAAATCCGGCAGATCCTCGAGCTGCAAGCGGGTCACGACCTCGCGAGCCAGATCCTCGCCCCACAGAATAGCGATCTGGTTCCGGATGAGGGTAACATCCGCAAACATCGTCTGGGTCGCGAGCGTCTGCACGTCGTTGACCTGCGAATTGCGCGGATCGATCAGGATGTCGAGGTCAACCCGATAGAGCGGCTTGAGATGCGCTGCGACCAGCGCGCTCAGGCCCGTGCAGATGATCACGAAGGCGAGGATGAAATACCGTCGCCGCCGCAGCATGTTCAGGATATTTGCGATGCCATCCGAATCAGGCGGAGGCGCAGACGGTGTAAGATCTTCAATGCTGGTCACTGAATTTTCCAATCCCAGGGCCGCGCGAGCTATGGCGTCGCCCTATCCTTAAGGAAGCTTTGTTGCGATGTAGTATACGTACAATGATTAAGGCGGCCGATCGCACATGATGGCGGTATGCCGACCAAAGTTCCCTACCCAACAAATAGAAAGACGATTCGCCGTGGCGGAAGCCGAGCCCGTCGCATCGCATGCGCCCCGTTTGACGCTTGCCGAAAGACCGGCGCGGAACACTCTCGGACCAAAATAGGGTTTCGGAGCGTACGCGCGCCTCCCATCGACTCACGGGCCTAAGCACCCAAACAGGCCTGAAACAGCCATATCAACCCACAGCCGTGTAAATATATCACAGCTGCCGGCTCGGACTCAATCGCCCGAGAGCACACGGCGCTCGGTCACGACAAATCGAGGGTTGCGGAAGGTGCGGCCCGTGATTCAGCTTGAGGGAGATGAGTGCGTTGCCAATCCCAGACGCGCGCCGCGGCGGCCGCGTGATGCCGGACGAACCGTCGGCTCGGGAGGAAAATCGATGCTGGAGACAGCCTCGCCGGCGACCAGCGCGCGCAATACCGCAATCAGATGATGCCCACGCGCGGTGAGGTTGACGATCTTGCGCCGTCGCTCGCGCGGATCCTCATGCGCTTCGACCAGATCATGGCCGGCCTTGCCGAAGGAGTGCCACTTCGACAAGGCGGCAATGTTGCGCGAGGCCGATGATTGCGCGATGCCCAGCCGCTGAGCCAGATCGCCCATCGACAGGCCTTCATTCTGCGCGATGGTCAGGAAGGACAGCGCGTACTGGATCGGCATGTCGGGGTCGAGCCGCCGGAATTCCTCAAGGACGCGAATCACCGTCGCGATCTCGTCCCCTTCAATAAGCGACCCGGCCATCAGGGAGCGGCCGCTTCCGTGCCGACCAGGTTGCCGGCGTATAGATCAAGTGCCAGCGACCAACCCATACCAAGATCTCCTGTCCTTGCCTGCAGCACTCGAAGAAAGGTCCGCGCGTCGACCACTGGTCGCGCTCAACATAGACCTGTCTTCCACCCCAGAATCTCACCAAGACACTCATTTCCAACCCCTTGATTCAAATGAATTCCCGCGCGGCTTTTTTGGGCAATGCCACAGAAGCCCGATTCGGCTCCGAAATTTCGTGGCATGAAGCCAGGGACGCCGTAGCTCGCATCGAGATGCCGGGTGGCATTAAGACTCTGCATGGCGTCCTCCTCTCGCGGTTGGGGTTGAAGTGCGGCGGACTATGCACCGGCCCGAAGACCGGTGCAAGCCTTAAAATGATGTAGGCAGGGGACGGTTCCGTTTACGGATGGAATCGGGCGCCAGAAGCTCCTCATCCATCCACAGGTTCAGGTCCTTGCGCAGGTGGGGCGTCAGCCGCTCCACCGGCGAGAAAGCCTGCGCCGCCCGGTCCTGCCATGCGCGGAAGATCCGCCACATGATGCAGCTCCTTTCGGGCAGGTCCGATGACGGGATATATCCTATATCGGATATGATTTGGCAAGGGAAACTTTGCCAGAAACCCGGGATGCCGCCGTCACGTCGAGGAGAGCATGCCTCTGAGGCGCTGAAACAGGCGCAGCGGCAGCAGCCACATGGCGAGGAAGGCGGCGACGCGCCAGAGGCGGGGCGAGCCATATTTGAATGACCGGTAGAGGATCACGGGAATGGCCCCATAGGCCCACTCCTTCGCCGCGCGCGGGCCCACCACGCCCAGACAAAACCCGCCATAGGCGCGGCGCGTGATCATCGGCCTCACGCTGTCGATCCATTGCAAGGAGGTCAGCCACGATCCGGCCTTGCTCAGCGACGGCCGGCCATCGTCGATATAAAGGATCGCCAGAACCTCGGGCACGGTCTCGATCCGCAATCCGAGTTCCTTCGAAAGGCGCAAGAGCAGATCCCAGTCGTCATGGGGATTGTCGGTCCGGAAGCGCGCCTGCTCGAACACCTCGCGCGGTGCCAGATAACCCGAGGTCTGAATGAAACCGGCACCACCGAACGGCGACCGCTGATCGAATAGATATTCGTCGAGCGGGATCGAATTGTCGAACATTACAGCCGGCCGAATGAACGTATATTGGGACGTCACGACGCGATTGAGACAACTGATGATCGCCGGACCGCGATCTTGCGCGAACTCGATCTGTCGGGCGAGCTTCTGTGGCAGCCATTCATCATCGTCGTCGAGAAAGGCGATCCACGCGCCCTTCGCTTCATCAATGCCGCGGTTTCGCGCGCCAGCCGCCGTCAGCGACTTCGGATTGATCAACACGCGCAAGCGCGGATCGATATTCCCCTCAAGTGCTGAAATCGTGCTTTGGTCGGGCCCGTCAACCACGACGATAACTTCGATCTCGGCATGAGTTTGAGCGAACACGCTCCTGAGCGCGCGCATCAAAAGCTGAGGTCGATTGAGCGTCGGAATGATAACGGAAACTAACGGCACCGGGCTCGCCCGCCAAGCTGATGATCTAATGGCAAAGCCATTACGCCCAGGACCACCGGGTTCCGGCCGGCAGGGGAATAGCCCATCCAAAAAATCCCTATAGCAGCAAGGCCGCCGCCATTTCAGGGGGAACATAGCATCGGCGAGGCCGAAAATCACCGACCGCCGAAGAATATTCGATGTCGTTCAATATCCGAAGGCGAAGGCTACCGCGGTCCGTGCAGTTAGCGTCCGAACCAGGATAATTGACCGCAGCGATTCTCTTGCGGCAGGAGTCGAAATCTGCAGAGCAGGCAGCCGTTCCGGATCGCCCAGATCCGGAACGGCTTTTGCCGTCAGTCCGCTTCCGAGGCGGAGGCCGGCTCCGGAGATCCGGAGGCTGCCCGCATGACGTTCAGGACAGCGCGCAAGATTCGCGGCGACAGACGCCGTGCCTCGCGACCGATCTCCAGCCGAAGACGCTCATGCGGGGCGCGGCCCTGCTTGCCCGTCTCGACCTTCGTGGTCGACTGCATCAACCCCGGTTCGATGTCCTGGAAGAAGTATTCAAGTTCGACATTGTAGTTTTGTGCGACGCGCCACAGCTTGTCGGCCGAAATCTTGTTCGAACCGCGCTCGTACTTCTGCACCTGCTGGAAGGTCAGGCCGAGCACTCGGCCCAGAGTCTCCTGGCTGTGACCGTTGGTGACGCGAATCATCTTGATACGTTTGCCGACACATTCGTTGACGGCGCGCGCGATATCGTCGATCTGTTCGGCCGCCTGAGGCTTTCCACTCATCTTCATGCTCCCGCTATCGGCCCCCGCGCCCTACGCGGCTGCCATCTTCGATAGATCCACGGCTTCTCGCTCCCACCAACCCCGCGAAGGCCGTGACGACGATGCCCATCCCAATCGTCAATTCGATCATATGTTCGAAAGGGGAAGACGACTATGATTATTTCACGCATCGGTCGTCAAAATTTATGAAAGCGACAATTCATCATCTTTAAATAGGTGAATTCTGGCTCAACTCACGCGTCGATAGGATAGCGCCTCGGCGATGTGCAGTCGGCCCACGGTTTCGCTCCCATCGAGATCGGCCAGGGTCCGGGCGACGCGGAGCACGCGATGATAGCCCCGGGCGGAGAGCCGCAGCCGATCGGCCGCCTCCGTCAGAAGCCGGGCGCCCTCTTTGTCGGGCGAGGCCACCTCGGTCAATATCTCACCTTCGGCCTCGGCATTGGTGCGGATCCGCCGGTCGGGGGCGAGCTTCGCATAGCGTGTCGACTGGCGGGTGCGGGCGGCCGCCACGCGCCGCGCCACCGTCGCCGAATCCTCGGCCGGCGGCGGCAGCGAAAGATCGATCGCCCGGATCGCCGGCACCTGGACATGGATATCGATGCGATCGAACAGCGGACCGGAGATGCGGCTCTGATATTCCTGGGCGCAGCGCGGGACGCGGGCGCAGGCGAGTGCGGCATCGTCGATATGGCCGCAGCGACAGGGATTCATCGCCGCCACCAGCTGAACCCGCGCCGGATATGTGACATGCGCGTTGGCGCGCGCGACCACGGCGCGGCCGGTCTCGATCGGCTGCCGCAACGCCTCGAGCGCGTTGCGCTGGAACTCCGGCAGCTCATCGAGGAAAAGCACGCCCAGATGGGCCAAGGAAAGCTCGCCCGGCCGCGCCCGCGCGCCGCCGCCGACAAGTGCTGGTGCCGAGGCGGTATGATGCGGCTCGCGAAAGGGGCGGTGGCGCATCAGCCTGCCCTCGGTCAGGAGGCCGGCGACGGAATGCACCATGCTGACCTCGAGCGCCTCGGCCGGATCGAGCGGCGGCAAAAGGCCCGGCAGGGTCGAGGCCAGCATCGACTTGCCGGAGCCCGGCGGCCCGATCATCAGCATATGGTGACCGCCGGCGGCCGCGATCTCGAGCGCGCGCTTGGCCGTCTCCTGCCCTTTCACCTCCTTGAGGTCGCGCGGGCGGCCGCTCTCTTCGGCAAGCTGCGGCACGGGCGGGGTCAGCACTTGCGTGCCCTTGAAGTGGTTGATGAGCGCCAAGAGCGTGCGCGGCGCCAGCACCTCGATCTCGCCGGCCCAGGCCGCCTCGCCGCCGCAGGCCGCGGGACAGATGAGACCACGCTCCTGCGCCGCCGCCCCCATCGCGGCTGGCAAGGCGCCCGCCACGGCGCTCAGCGACCCGTCGAGCGCCAGCTCGCCGAGGCAGACATAGCCGTCGAGCTCATCGGCCGGCAGCACGCCCATCGCGGCCAGCAGCCCAACCGCGATCGGCAGATCGTAATGCGAGCCTTCCTTGAGCACGTCGGCCGGCGCCAGGTTGACGATGATCCGCTTGGGCGGCAGCGACAGGCCTAGCGCCGTCAGCGCCGCCCGCACCCGCTCGCGCAATTCCCCCACCGCCTTGTCGGGCAGCCCGACCATGACGAAACTGGGCAGGCCTGAGGCCATCTGCACCTGCACCTCGATCGGCAGGATCTCGATGCCCTGAAACGCCACCGTGTGAATGCGCGCGACCATACCGACCTGCTTTGCAACTTCCAGGCGACGATACGGCGAGGGCCTGCGGGCTGCAAGCGAAGGCGCATTGTGCTCGGCCCGATCTGTGCCAGTGTGGTGAGGGGGGACGCATGACATTGGTCTTCAAGGACGATCTGTTCGATGCCCAATGGCTGCGCGCGGCCGGCCACAGCAGCAGCGGCGGCGCCGAGATCGGCGAGTGCTATGCCGCGGCGCGACAGATCCGCGCGGGCGATGCCGAGAGCTGGTTCAAGGCCTGGTCGGATCTGGCGGAGCGGGTACTCGCTGCCGCCGAGGCGAGCAGCGCCGCCGGGCACCACGTAAGTGCCCTTGACGGGTTTCTGCGGGCCTCGAACTATTTCCGCGCGGCCTATACTTTCCTCATCGGGGCACCCGTCGATCCCCGCGTCGTCGCGGCATATCGACGGCAGCGTGCCGCCTTCGAGGCGGCGACGGCGCTGATGCACCCGGCGGCGGAACGCATCGCCATTCCCTATGGCGAGCACCGCCTGCATGGTTATTTCTTCCACACCGAGGCCGAGGGCCCGCGACCGACGCTCATCATCTGCGGCGGCTATGACAGCACGGCCGAAGAGGCCTATTTCTTCAGTGGCGCCGCAGCGGTTGCCCGTGGCTATCACACCCTGACCTTCGACGGACCGGGCCAGGGTGCGGCCATCATCGAGGATGGGCTGGTGTTCCGCCCGGATTGGGAAGAGGTCATCCGGCCGGTCGTCGATTTCGCTGTCGGCAGGCCGGAGGTGGATCCCACATGCGTGGCCCTTCTCGGCATCAGCTTCGGCGGCTATCTGGCCCCGCGCGCGGCCAGCGGCGAGCCGAGGCTTGCCGCCTGCATCGCCGATCCCGGCGAGCTCTCGCTGTTCGAGGAGATGAAGAGCCGCCTCCCCGGCTTCATCGCCCGGGCCCTTTCCGACGGCAATCCGCTTATCCTCGGCTTGCTGCGCCAGATTCTGAAGCGGCGGCTCAGGCAGGTCAGCGCCGGCTGGGGTCTGCGGCGCGGCCTCTGGGTCCATGGGCTTGACGATCCGCTCGATTATCTCAAGCTCACCCGGGACTATACGCTTGAAGGCCGGACCGGCCTGATCCGCTGCCCTACGCTGATCTGCCAGGCCGAGCATGACGAGATCGGCGTCACGGCCCGGCGGCTCTACGATGCGCTCGAATGCCCCAAGGATTTTATCGCCTTTCGCGCCGATGAAGGGGCTGGCGAGCATTGCGAGGCGGGGGCCCGATCGCTGTTCAATCAGCGCGCCTTCGATTGGCTTGATAGGAGGCTCGATCCTGCCTGAGCTGGTTCTACGCACGAAGCGCCTGATCCTCCGCCGGTGGCGCTGGACGGATCGCGAGCGTTTCGCGGCCATGTCAGCGGATCCCGCCGTCATGGAATTCCTGCTGCCGCTCGATGGACAGGCCGCAAGCGACGCGCTCGTCGACCGGATCGAGGCGCATTTCGCCGAGCACGGCTTCGGGCTCTGGGCCGTCGAGATACCAGATACGGCCCCCTTCATCGGCATGGCTGGGCTGGCCCGGCCGTCCTTCCGCCCGCCCGGCACGGCGGAAGTCGAGCTCGCCTGGCGTCTGGCGCGGCCCTATTGGGGCCGGGGCTATGCGACCGAGGCTGCGCGTGCCGCCGCTTCATATGGCTTCGACGAGCTCGGCCGGGACGAGGTCCTGGCGGTCACGGTGCCGGCCAATGCCAGATCCCAGGCGGTGATGCAGCGGCTGGGCATGAGGCGCGATCCTGCGGACGATTTCGATCACCCGCGCGTACCCGACGGGCATTCCTTGAAGCGCCATGTGCTCTACCGCCTGAAGCGCGCGGATTGGTCGACGCCTCGATAAGAGCTAGGGGCGGCCGAGCAGCTCGCCGAGACGGGCGCGCCAGGTGTGGCGGGCGGCATAGATCGGCATCGCCGCCGCCGCGATCGCCTCGAGCGCCGCCGGCGTGCGGGCCAGCGCCGCAATCTCGTCGGCAGCAGGGCCGAGATCCCGCTCGGGCAGGAACAGAATCGTGCGCCGGTCGGTGAAATCCGCTTCAAGATAGCGGCTGCGATCGGTCAGCAGTACGGCACCCTCGGCCATGCCGAACGCGACCCGTTCATGGGAGCCGTCGAAGAATTTGTTGGTGGCATTAAGCACGATGCGTGCCTGCGCCATCAGCCGCCGCACCTCGTCGAACGGGGCCGGCCCATGAAATGTGAGGCCGGGCAGTTCGGCCAGAGCGGCCGGCAAGGCGTTTGCGACGACATGAAGACGCAAGCCGCCCGCCGCCCCGGCGAGTGCGGCCAGGGTCGCGTAGCGTCGCCTTCCCTCGCTGATCTCGATCGCCTTGACCACGACGTCGCGCAGGGTGGCAAAGGGCATCGATCTCTGCAGGTCGATGCCGCGATCCGCGGCCGCGGCGACGACCGCCCGGAACGGCTCCGGCCGCTCATAGGAGATCCGCAGGGCGGCATCGAACAGGATCTCGGCCATCAGCGCCGGCACCCTCGGATGGGCCTGTCGCCAGCGCTCGGGATCGTAATTCTCGGAGAAGTTGCCGGCGAAGAGGAGATCGATCGGCCGATCCGCCATCGGCATCGGCGCGGACTTGGGATGCGGCCCGGCATGCGCCACGAACAGCGACTGGAAAGGCAGGCCGAGCGCCTTGGCCAGATCCGGATAGGAGCGATCGACCCAGCCCAGCACCGTATCGACTGGAACCCCTTCGAGCTGTGGGAACACGTAGCAGGGATGATCGAGCATTAGCGACAGCCGGCGCAGACCGGGCGGGAATTTCGCCTTGCAATTGGCATCGATGACCAGGATCGGCCGATTGCCGCCCAGCGGCAGCTGCCCATGGCCGGCCTGGGCGGTGAGCAGGCTCGCCTCGAAGCCGTGCTCGGTGAGGGCGGCGCACAGCTCGGTCATGAGTGCCGCAAGCCAGCCGGCAAATTCGGCCGCCAGCGCGACGAAGATGCGGGGATTACCGGCAAAGAGCGGGATCATGCCGACGCCCCTTGCAACGCCGCCTGGATCGTCTCGGCGCGATGGCGCCAGCTGTGGCCCGCCTCGAACCAGCCTCTGCCGGCAGCGGCGATGGTCGCCGCGCGGGCCGGATCGGCGAGGAGCTGCCGGGCCTGATCGATGGCCCCGCCCTCGCCCGGCGCCACCAGTACCAGAGCCTCGCCCGGTGCTTCCGCGGCCAGCCACGCGGTTGTGGTCGACAGCGAGACCGCCCCTGCCGCCATGGCCTGGAACACGCGCTCATGCGTGCCGTGATAGGGCGTACAGCTATTGACCACAATCCGGCTCCGGCTCATCAGGGCTGCAACCTCGCTGGCCGGCTTCTCGCCCGCGGCATCGGGATCGAGGCGCTCCCAGCCCGGCCCGACCAGCAGCGGACGCAATGGCAGGAGTGCCATGGCCAATCGCCAGCGGGCACGCGTGCGCAAATACTGATCGAGCACCGTGAAATAAGGATAAAGCGAGGCCGGCGACGCCAAGGCCGCGACCGGAGCCGCGACGCGCGCGATCATCGCCGGCAGCGGCGCGAATGGCTCGGCATCATGGGCATCGAGGATGTCGTTGAGCCGACGCTCGACTACCGGCCCATGCGCAGCCCAGCCGGCGCGCAGCGCTGCTGGATCGTCCGGAGCGGTGCCGGCGATCAGCACATCGATCTCGCGCGCCGCCCAAGGCACCAGCGCGTCGTCCGGCACGGGATCAGCCGCGTGCGGCAGATGCCCGACGGGGATCGGCACGCCGAGCGTCTCGGCCCAATAGGGCACATCGTCCGGCGCCGTGGTGAAGATCACGCGCCGCCGGATCGGTGTCACCACCTGGTTCCAATAGAGCATGAGCGGGTCGAGATAGATCGAGATGAGCGGCCGGTCGAGCGCGTTGTAGAGATTGCCCTCGGCGCGAAGATCGAGTCCGATGCCGGTGAATCCCAGGAACCCATCGACGCCGCCGGCGATCGCGCGCTGCAGCGCCGCCACATAGTCCGGCGCCGTCGCATCGATGATCTCCGTCCGATCGCCGCCGGCGCGCAGGGCGGCGGCCAGCTGATCGAGCATGCGATCGACGCTGCCATAGAGGCTCGAGCCGCGGAACAGGACGAAGCGGCGCATCGGCGCCGGTCTCTAGCGCCGGCGTCGGCGCTCGATCGCGTCCCAGATCGCCGTTTCGAGCTTGACCCCGTCGAAGCGGTTGATCTCCTGAAGTCCGGTCGGCGAGGTGACGTTGATCTCCGTCAGATACCCGCCGATGACATCGATGCCGACGAAAATGAGCCCCTGCTCCTTCAAGGTCGGGCCGATCGCGGCGCAGATCTCGCGCTCACGCGGGGTCAGCTCGGTCTTCATCGCCGTGCCGCCGACATGGAGATTGGCACGCGCCTCGCCCGCGGCCGGCACGCGCAGCACGCCCCCCATCGCCTCGCCATCGATGATGATGATGCGCTTGTCGCCCTCGCGCACTTCCGGCAGGTAGCGCTGCACCATCACCGGCTCACGCGTGATCTGGCCGAACATTTCGAGCAGCGAACCCAGATTCTCGTCCCCTTCCTGGAGGCGGAAGACCCCGGCGCCGCCATTGCCGAACAGCGGCTTGACGATGATGTCGCGATGCTCCTCACGGAATTCCCGGATCGCCTGGCGATCGCGGGTAATGAGGGTGGGCGGCATCAACGCCCCGAAATGGGTGACGAACAGTTTTTCCGGCGCGTTGCGCACGCTGACCGGATCGTTCACCACGAGCGTCTGCGGATGGATGTGCTCCAAGAGATGCGTCGCGGTGATGTAGCCCATGTCGAAGGGCGGATCCTGCCGCATCAGCACGACATCCATGGCAGCGAGGTCGAGCACCTCGAACGGGCCAAGAGTGTGATGCCGGCCATATTCGCGCCGCACTTCGAGCTTGCGGGCGCGGGCATAGACGCGCCCGCCCTTCAGCCACATATTCTCGGTCAGATAGTGATAGATCAGATGGCCGCGCGCCTGCGCCTCGAGCGCCAGCACGAAGGTCGAGTCGGCATCGATATTGATGGTCTCGATCGGATCCATCTGGATGGCGACGGCAAGGCTCACGATCGTCTCTTCTCTTAGCGGCGAAGCCCCTACTATACGAGCTGGCGCTAATTCAGCCGACCCCGAATTTGCCGCAAGAGCAAGGCCGCTTCGTCGCGCTGGGCGCTGGTCTCGGCATGCTCGACCGCCTTGGCGAGTGCCGTCGAGGCGGCGGCGAGCCGATCGAGATGGGCATCGATCACGCCCGCTTCGTACCAGAGCCCGCCATGGTCGGGCGCCAGCAGCAGCATGCGCTCGATGACCGCCACGGCGCTCTCCGCCTCATTGGCCTGGATGAGCCGGCTCTTGATGTTGTTCTCGAGCCGCAGCAGCACCTCGCGATCCGAGACACTGCGCAGATGCCGCGGGTCCGGCGGGCGCCGGCTGCCCGATCCGCGCAACAACTCGGCCACCCGTTCGGCATCGCAGGAAACGCCGCCGCCGAACGGGTCGAGGATGATCTGCTGCTTGCCTTCCTCCAGCCGGATCAGGAAATGCCCTGGGAAATCGAGCCCGCTGGCGCTCCAGCCCTGCAGCCGTGCGACATGGAGATAGAGGATGCCGAGCGTTACCGGCAGGCCGCGGCGCCGATCGATGACGCGGATGAGATCGGCATTGTCGAGATCGTCGTAAGTCTCGGTATCGCCGCGATAGCCGTAAGCGTCGGCAATGACGGTACCCAGCGCCTCGGCTCGTTCGTCGAACCCGTCGGCCTCGGCGGCGGCTTGGCCTACCGCCTGGCCGAGCTCGCTCAAATGACGGCGATGGAAGCTCGTATCAATGCCGGGCCGGGCGAGCTCGGCGAAGGCGAAGGCGGCATCGATCAGCGGCAGCACCGGCCGATCCATGGCGCCGAGCCGCCGCAGCAGCGCCATGGCGGCCTCGGTCATTTGAGCGGCTCGACCTGGATCGGCGCACTGGTTGCCGGCGGCGGCTGGTAGGATTGCTGCGGCTGAGCCTGGTATTGCGGCGCCTGATATTGGGGCGATTGATATTGCGGGGACTGGCCAGGAGGTGCCGGCTGATAGCCGGGAGCGGGCGCGTAGGCGCCCTGATTGCCGTTGGTGATCGGCACGGCAGCCTGGTCTTCCGTCTGCGCCGGCTCACCCGTACCGGAACGGATGCGCACATAGTTCACGACCTTGCGCACATCCGGCGTGTTGCGGGCATGGTTGAGCACGGCGTCGAGCTCGGCCTGGCTGCGCGCGATACCGATGACATAGACGACGCCATTCACCGTCTCGATCGAGAAATTGAGCGACCGGATATCGGAATCGAGCGTCAGCGCGGTGCGCAGCCTGGTCTGGATCCAATTATCCTTGGCATCGATGCCGAAGGTCGAGGTGGGCGCGACCTGGACCTCGTTGATCACTTCCTTGACGCCGCCGACCTTCCACGCGATCTGCACCGCCTGGTCGCGCAGATCCGGGTTCGGCACATTGCCGGTCAGCAGCACGCGGCCTTCGAAGACATTGATGTCGACATATTTCTCGATCGAGCTGTTGGTGCCGACATAATCGGCCTCGAGCTCGGACTTGATGCCGGTATCGGAGAAGGTGCCGCCGGCGCCGCGCTCCTGGCCCAGCACATAGCCGCCGCCCGCGGCACCGGCGCCGATCGCGGCCACGACGCAGCCGCCGAGCCCGGCACAGCAGAGGGCGGCAAAGGCAATCTTGGCGATGGATGACGGCGCTGATGTCACGGATCGGCACTCCCCCGAACGAAGCAGTTCACTACTACCTATAGTACGGCGGAAATTTGGCGACAACATGGCTTTGTTGCGGACAGGTTTCAGACGAGCGAAATCCAGGCCGATTTCAGATGCACCGGCAAGCGAAACGGCGTCACCAGCATGACATCGAAGCGGAGATCTAGGGCCGCGAGCTCCGGCCGGCTGGCGACGAACTGCGCTGCCGCGCGCGCGATGCGGGCCTGCTGCCGCGGCGTGATCGATTCGGCCGCGGTCAGGTGATCGGCCCGCGCTTTGACCTCGATCACGGCCAGAACGGCGCCACGGCGGGCGACGATGTCGAGCTCGCCCGACGGGCAGCGCCATTGCCGGGCGAGGATGCGATAGCCCTTGAGCCGGAGCATCAGGGCGCAGAGATGCTCCGCGCGCCGGCCATGACGCTCGGCCGAGTGATAGCTGCGCTGCCTCGGCTTGGGGGGCCTCATGCTTTGCCGAGCGCGAGTGCCCGCGCATAGACGGTGCGTTTCGGCAGATCGAGCATCAGCGCGACCTCGGCCGCGGCATCGCGCAGGCTGAGCCGGCCAAGCGCCTCCCTCAGCAGCGCATCGACGGTCTCTGGTGCTGTTTCGCGGGCGAGCGGCGGCCCGACCAGCACGACGATCTCGCCCTTGGGCGGCCCGGCCTCGGCATAACGGGCGCCGAGCTCGGCGAGGGAGCCGCGTGCCACCTCCTCATAAAGCTTGGTCAGCTCGCGTGCGACCGCCGCGGGCCGATCGCCCAGCACGGCAGCCATATCGGCCAGCGAATCGACAAGCCGGGGGCCGGTCTCGAAGAAGATGAGCGTGGTGCGCACGGATGCCACCTCCTCGAGCTGCCGCCGCCGCGCCGCGGAACGGGCATCGAGGAAGCCCATGAAGAGGAACCGGTCGCTCGGCAGGCCCGACAGCACGAGGGCCGTCAGCACGGCGGACGGGCCGGGCAGGCTTTCGACGCGGATGCCGGCCGCGATCGCGTCGCGCACCAGCTTGTAGCCGGGATCGGACACGAGCGGCATCCCCGCGTCCGAGATAAGGGCCAACCGCTCGCCCTGCTCGAGCCGGCGCAGCAGCAGGGGGCGCATCCATTCGGCATTATGGTCGTGGTAGCTCACCAGTGCCGTACGAATGCCATGAATCGTCAATAGCTTGGTGCTGACGCGCGTATCCTCGCATGCGATGGCATCGACGGCCGCCAGCGTCTCGAGCGCACGCAGCGTGATGTCCGCGGCATTGCCGATCGGCGTTGCGACAATGTAGAGGCCCGGCGCCAAGGCGCGTTTACTTGGGCCTCCGGCGTCGCTAGGCTCGGCCGCCCGTCCGGAGGATCCGTCCGTTGCGTTCTTCATCCCGTCATGTCGCGGCCGTGCCATGGCTCGTGATCCTCGCCCTTGCGGCCTCTTGCCTGACGCTTTCAGGCTGTTATGTGCCGACCGTACCTTTGGGGCCGCCGCCGCAGCAAGCGCCGGTTGCGCCACAACCGTTGCAGCAGGCACCGCCGCTGCCGCCGGCCGCACAGGAGCAGCCGCCGACGCCACCGGCTCAGCGCCTGGTCGATGTCGGCAACAAGACCAATGTGGCGCTGCTGCTGCCGCTGTCGGCGCCCGGCCGAATCGGTGTGCTCGGCCGAGACATGCTGGATTCGGCTCAGCTGGCCGTGAACGAGCTGGCCGATGACCGGATCGCGCTGACACCCAAGGACACCAAAGGGACCGCAGACGGTGCCGCGGCAGCGGCCCAGAAGGCGGTTGCCGAAGGGGCCAAGCTGATCATCGGCCCGCTGACCGCCGGTGAGATCGAATCGGTCCGGCCGATCGCCCAACAGGCCGGCATCAATGTGCTGGCCTTCTCGAATGTCTCGCAGGCGGCCGGCAACGGCGTCTTCGTGCTGGGCGTGCTGCCGCAGGACGAGGTTCAGCGGATCGCGCGCTATGCCTATTCGACCGGCATCGAGCATTTCGCGGTGCTCGCGCCGGCCAACGCCTATGGTCAGCTGGCCGGCGACGCGCTCAAGAATGTCGTGTCGGATATCGGCGGCTCGCTCGACGCGGTCGCCTATTATGACCCCTCCTCATCCGACCTGCGCCAGGTCGAGAAGCATCTCGGATCCACGCAAGGTCTCGGCGCGATCCTGATCCCCGACCCGGACGCGTCGCGGCTCAAGAGTGCCGCCTCGCTGCTGCCGGCCTTCGGCATCGATCCGACCAAGGTGCGCCTGCTCGGCATCGGCGGCACGGGCGAAGGCTGGGAAGCGAGCAATCTCGGCACGGAATCGACCCTGAATGGCGGCTGGTTCGCGGCCCCCTCGGCCGAGGCACGCGCAACCTTCGAGCAGCACTTCCTCTCGGCATATGGCCGCAAGCCGCAGCGGCTCGCCTCGCTCGCCTATGATGCGGTCGGCGTGGCCGCGGTGCTGGAGCGGACACCGGGTGCCGGATTCTCGGCGCAGGCCCTGACCAATCCCAGCGGCTTCGCCGGCGCCGACGGCATCTTCCGCCTGCTGCCGGACGGCACGACCCAGCGTGGCCTCGCCGTGCTGCAGATCGAGCGCAGCGGCGTCACGGTGGTGAGCCCCGCGCCCGAGACGTTCGAGGAAACGGCGCAGTAAATCAGGCGATCAGCGCTGCCAGCACGGCGTTGAGGCGCTGCAGCCCGGCCGGCGTGGCGGCGAGGCGCTCGGCATTGAGCGTGACGAAACCGCCTTCGACGAGACGGGCGAGCGCCGTGGGCTCGATCAGCGCCTCGAGCGGGCGGCCCGTCTCGGCCAGGAAGCGCTGCCGGGGAATGCCTTCGCCCAGGCGGAGCCCCATCATCAGCATTTCCTCGAACCGCGCCTCGGCGTCGAGCGCCGTCCGCTCCTCGGTGCCGTGCCCATGGCACTCGACCGATTCGAGCCAGGTTTCCGGCGCCTTGCGCTGGCGCGTCGCATGCTTCACGCCGTCGAGCGTCAGCCTGCCATGCGCCCCCGGCCCGACGCCGACATAATCGCCATAGCGCCAATAGGTGAGATTGTGCCGGCTTTCCTCGCCCGGCCGCGCATGGTTCGAGATCTCGTAGGAAGGCATACCCGCCGCGGCGAGACGCTCCTGGGTCAGCTCGTAGAGTGAGCCGGCCAGATCATCGTCCGGCAGGATGAAGTCGCCGCGGGCATGGGCCGTATGGAAGGAAGTGCCGGGCTCGATCGTCAGCTGATAGACCGAGAGATGCCCGCCGGCGAGATCGAGCGCCTGATCGAGCTCGGCCGCCCAGGCTTCGAGGGTCTGGCCGGGCCGCGCATAGATGAGATCGAAGCTCCGGCGTTCGAAATGCCGAGCCGCAGTCTCGATGGCGACGCGCGCCTCGTGCGATGAGTGGGCGCGGCCAAGGAAGCGCAGATCCCGATCGTTGAGCGCCTGAATGCCGAGCGAGGCCCGGTTGATTCCGGCGGCCCGGAAGCCCGCGAAGCGACCTGCCTCGACCGAGGTCGGATTGGCTTCGAGCGTGACCTCCGCATCCGTATCCAACGACCAGTTGCGCGCAATCCGATCGATCACGGCACCGGCCGTCTCGGGCGCCATCAGCGACGGCGTACCGCCGCCGAAGAAGATGGAGCCGACCGTGCGCGGGCCGGTGAGATCCGCATAATGGTCAAGCTCCGCCAGCAACGCCCCGCGCCATCGCGCCTCGTCGATCTCGGCCCGGACATGGCTGTTGAAATCGCAGTAGGGGCATTTCTTCAGGCAGAAGGGCCAGTGCACATAGATGCCGAAGCCCGGCTTGGTCACGATTCGAAGCACGCCTCGACCAGCTGGCGGAACGCCCGGGCGCGGTGGCTGATCTCCTGCTTCACCGCGGCCTCGAGCTCGCCGAAGGTCTCCGTCCGACCGTCCGGCACGAAGATCGGATCATAGCCGAAACCCTTGTCGCCGCGCGGCGGGAAGGTGAGCGTGCCTTCGATCCGCCCCTCGAAGCTTTCGACATGCCCGTCGGGCCAGGCGAGCGTCAAGGCCGAGACGAAAGCGGCGCGCCGATCCGAGGTGCCGAGGGCGGCGAGCTTCGTCTCGACGAGCTTCATGGCGGCCGCGAAATCCTTCTCAGGCCCGGCCCAGCGCGCCGAATAAATGCCGGGCGCTCCCTCGAGAGCCGCGACGGCCAGCCCCGAATCATCCGCCAACGCCGGAAAGCGAGAAGTGCTAGCCGCGGCCAGCGCCTTCAGCTCGGCGTTGGCGATGAAGGTGAGACCCGTCTCTTCCGGCTCCGGCAGGCCGCGCTCGCCGGCCGAGCTTACCTCGGCACCGTAGGGCGCAAGCAGCTCGACGATCTCCTTGAGCTTGCCCTTGTTGTGGGTGGCGACGATGAGCGGGCCGCCGGCGAATTGGCGCCGCGCCATCTCAGCCGAGCCCGGTGATGGCGCCGCGCTGGAGCCGCGTGAGCTCGCCGATGCCTTTGCGCGCGAGCTTCAACAGGTTCGTGAACTGCTCCTCGGCGAAGGGCGCCTGCTCGGCGGTCGCCTGGATCTCGACGATCTTGCCGCTCGCGGTCAGCACGAAATTGGCGTCGGCCTCGGCATCCGAATCCTCGGCATAGTCGAGATCGAGCACGGCGATGCCCTGATGGATGCCGCAGGAGATCGCGGCGACCGAATCAGTGAGCGGCAGGGTTGCGATCTGCTTGGCGTCGACCAGCTTCCGGAGCGCCAGATGGAGCGCCACATAGCTGCCGGTGATGGACGCCGTGCGCGTGCCGCCATCGGCCTGCAGCACGTCGCAATCGATCTTGATCTGGCGTTCGCCCAAGGCCTTCAAATCGGTGACCGCGCGCAGTGCCCGGCCGATCAGGCGCTGGATCTCCTGCGTCCGGCCGGATTGCTTGCCGCGCGCCGCCTCGCGCTCGGTGCGGGTATGGGTCGAGCGCGGCAGCATGCCGTACTCCGCCGTGACCCAACCCGAGCCGGTGTTGCGCAGAAAAGGCGGCACCTTGTCGTCGACGCTGGCGGTGCAGAGCACATGCGTATCGCCGCACTTCACCAGGCACGAGCCCTCGGCATATTTCGCGAAATTCGGCGTCAAGGTGACGGGACGGAGCTGATCTATGGATCGGCCGGACGGGCGGGGCATGGGGAGCGCTTTATCTGGGACAGGGGCGGCGGCACGCTACAGGCGCCACCGCGGCCCGTCCACCCGATAAGTTCCCCCTACTTCAGCAGCGCCGCGAGTTTGCCCAGATCGATGGTGGCCGCCGCGGCCTTCACCTGATCCATCGTGACGGACGAGCCTTCGGCATGGATCAGGAAGCGGCTCCCGATGATGATCGTGTATTTGGCGGTCTGCGCCTTGCGGTCAAATTCCTCGATCGCCGTGTTGCCGTCGACCTTGCCCATCTTGGTGTAGCCGTTCTCATCCTCCGTGTTGGCGCTGATGCCGAGTGCCGTGCCCATCGCGGCGAAGGCGCCCATCGTGCCCATATCCACGACGTTGAGCGTGATGCCGTTGGCATCGGTGCCGTAGCGCGCCTCGACGCCGGTGCCGCCGAATCCCGCCACCTGGCCGCTGCCGGCCGAGAATTTGGTCCGTGGCATGCCGTTCGGCAACGTATCGGGCAGCAGAGCCTTGAGCGAGTTGGTCGGCACCCCCGGCTGGGCGGATTGGCCGGGCTGGGCAGGCTGTCCTGGCTGGGTCCCGCCGCCAGCCGCCCCCGGGACCGGGGTCGGCAAATTCTTGGCGGCATTCTCGATATTCTTCGCCGCTTGCTGCAGCTGGCCCAGATCGATCTGGCCGCCGGGGAAGCTGAGCTTGGTGCCCGAGCTGTCGCCCGTGTCGCCGCTGCCTTGAAGGGAAGCGCCGCGCGTCATCGCGCCCATCAGCTCGCCCGGACCGATCACCAGCGAGGTCATGAAGCCGATCAGGATGAAGATGACGATGTTCACGATCACAACCACGATCGTGTAGGCCATCGCCCGATCCGGCGGCGTCTTCATCATCACGGGCACGCCGCGATAGAAGAGATAGAGGCTGTAGAGGCCGAGCAGGCCCAGGATGCCGAGTGCGGGGATCAGGCCGAAGATGCCGGCGACCCAGGCCGCCGTCCAGCCATAGGCCACGAGTTTGAGCGCCTGGATCTGATTGCGTTGACCCTTGAAGCTCGGTGCCAGAAAATCCACGACCAGCATCGAGATGAAGGCGCCGACGATGGTCAGCACATATGTCACGATCGCACCTTCGAGCGCCCACATCAGGCTCGGATGCACCTTCACGAAGAAGCCGTAGCCGAACACCAGCCCGCCCAGCATATGGGCGATCGGCCCGATCGCGGCGAGGATCAGGATATATCCCATAAACAGCGAGCCGACGCTGGCCGGCTCGCGATCGATCCTCTGCCATTCCGCGTCTGGATTGATGAGAATGCCCATGACCCGGGCAACGAGCGCCGGCTGGCGCGGGGCAGGTTCGGCATGCGGCAAGGTCACGGTTCGCATCTCCATCGGATCCAACCGCTTGCGAGCTTAGCATGGCGACCAGACTGCGACCATCCGACACGGGGTCGATCGGCCGCAGGCGATGTCACCCATACTTCACGCTTGCTTCGCTCCGCTCCGCCCCGCACGATGCGGCGGCAAGAAGAAGATCCCTGAGCGAAATCAAGAAGAAGATCCTTGGGAGGAAGAATGAATCCTGTGAACGGATTGCGGCGCATGGCGCTCGCTGCAGTGTTGGTGCTGCCCGCCCTGGCGGCGGCCGAGGCGAAACCCTTCATGGTCATCGGCAATGACGAGAAGGTGACCTGGGACGATGACGGCAAGGTCGTGCTCCAGCCGCCCGGCAAGGACACGATCTCGATCATCGACCTGGGCGATCCCGTCCATCCGAAGGTGGCGAGCACGCTGCCGCTCGAGAACTCGATCATCGGGCCGCCGACCAATATCGCGATCACGCCGGACTGGAAGCTAGCGCTGGTCGCCAACTCGGTCGACAATGTCAACGACAGTGGCACTTGGAAGCAGGTTTCGGCCGACCAGCTTTATGTCATCGACCTGACCTCGAGCCCGGCAAAGCTGCTCGACACGCTGACGGTCGGCAAGCAGCCTTCCGGGCTCGACATCAATGCGGCCGGCGACATGGCGATGATCGCCAATCGCGAGGGGAAATCGGTCACGGTGCTGTCGATCAAGGGTGCCGAGGTCAAAGTGACCGACACGATCGCCTTTCCGGATCCGGTCGCCCATGTCGCCTTCACGCCGGACGGCAAGCACGCGCTGGCCGCCCGCGCGATCGCGAACGTCGTGTCCATGATCGATATCGGACCTGACGGCAAGGCCAGCTACAACAAGCTCGATTTTCCGACCGGCCAGACCCCGTACAATATTGCGGTGACGCCGAACGGCCAGCTGGCGCTGACCGTCGATCAGGGCGGCGGTGGATGCGACGGCAATGCCGATATGACCACGGTCATCGACCTCAAGGCCGAGCATCCGCATATCGTCGACCGCGTCATGGTCGGCGATTGCCCCGAGGGCATGGCGATCAGCCCCAAAGGCGATCTTGCCGTATTTGTGCTGATCGGCGGCTCGAACTCCAACAAGAAGGCCTGGTTCGCTCACCGGAACGGCGTGCTCTCGCTCTTCTCCATCCATGGCGACAAGTTGACCAAGCTCAAGGATGTGCCGACCGGCTCCCTGCCGGAAGCGATCGCCTTCTCGCCCGATGGCGGCATGCTCTATGTCGGCAATTTTTTCGACAAGGACATTTCGGTCTATAAGGTCAAGGGCACCAGCGTTACCGACACCGGCTGGCGACTTAAGCTCGACGGCCATCCCGCCGCTGGTCGGGCGGGACCATAGGCCAAAGCTTTGTCGGGGTTCGGCCGATCCCGGCCAAACCCCGCGGTTGACGCTCGGGACCGCACTTCCTAAGTTTCGTCGGCCCCTTCTGAACCGGGCCAGAGGCAGCGAGGTCCCGCGGTAAAAGCATGAACGATCGATCGATGCCGTTCGGCCGGTCGCTCGCGACCGACTCCCCCATCGGTGCGCTCAGCGAGCGCAGCCGCGATATCTTTCGTCAGATCGTCGACGCTTATGTCGAGACGGGCGAGCCGGTCGGCTCGCGCACCATCTCGCGCCGGCTCGGCATCGGCCTGTCGCCGGCGACGATCCGCAACACCATGGCCGATCTCGAGGAGGCGGGGCTGCTCTATTCGCCGCACACCTCGGCCGGCCGGCTGCCGACCGATGCCGGCTTGCGGCTTTTCGTCGACGGGCTGCTCGAGGTCGGGCGGCTCAACGAGCGCGAGCGCGAGAATATCGAATCCCGCTGCCTCGGCACCGGCAAGTCGCTGCCGCAGCTGCTGGAGCAGGCGACGACCGCGCTGTCCGGCCTGTCGCGCTGCGCCGGCCTGGTGCTGGCGCCCAAGACCGAGCGGTCGCTGAAGCATATCGAATTCGTCAATCTCGGGCCGGGCCGGGCGCTCGTGGTGCTCGTCACCGAGGATGGCATGGTCGAGAACCGCGTTATCGAAGTGCCGATGGGCGTGCCGCCTTCGGCCCTCGTCACCGCCGGCAACTATCTTTCGGCCCGCATCGTCGGCCATACGCTGGACGAGGCGCGCGCGCGGCTGGACGATGATCTGATGGCGAGCCGGACCGAGCTCGACGAGCTCACGGCAAAGCTGATCGAGGCCGGCCTCGCCAGCTGGGCCGGCGGGAGTGCGGGCAGCGGCGCCTTGATCGTGCGCGGCCAGGCCAATCTCCTGGACGATATCGTGGCGCTCGAGGATCTCGAGCGCGTCCGCACCCTCTTCGAGATGCTCGAGACCAAGGATTCGATGATACGCCTGATCGAGGCCGCCAGCGGCGGCGAAGGGGTGCAGATCTTTATCGGCTCCGCAAACCCGTTATTCGGCGTCGCGGGGTGTTCGATGGTGATCGCACCCTATATGAACAGCCGAGAGCAAATCGTCGGGGCGATCGGCGTGATCGGCCCGACGCGGATCAATTATGCCCGCATCATCCCTATGGTGGACTACACTGCCAAGGTGATCGGGCGATTCATTGGATAAACGGGACCCTGATGAACATGACCGAAAGCGGAACGCCCACCGACCATGAAGGCCGCGTCGAGCCGGCCGCCCCCTCGATCAATCTGGACCGCGAGACTGAGGCAGCGAGCGACCGCACTGCCGCCCCGGCGGATGACCGCACAGCCGAATTCGAGGCCGAGGTGGCCCAGCTGAAGGACCAGCTGCTGCGCGCACTGGCCGAGCAAGAGAATGTGCGCCGCCGCCACCAGCGCGAGCGGGACGATGCGGTGAAATATGCGGCCCAGAGGTTCGCGACCGATCTTCTGTCGACTTCGGACAATCTGCGCCGGGCGATCGAGAGCATGCCTGAGGCCAAGATCAAGGATGAAGCGACCCGGACACTGCTGGCCGGCGTCGCCGCCACCGAGCGCGAGCTGCTGGCCGCGTTCGAGAAGCACGGCATCCGCAAGCTGACGCCGGACGGCGAGAAGTTCGACCATAATTTCCACCAGGCCATGTTCGAGCTGGAGAATACCGGCAAGCCGGCCGGGACCGTGGTGCAGGTGCTGCAGCCCGGTTACGTGCTGCAGGATCGGCTGCTGCGGCCCGCCATGGTCGGCGTCGCCAAGGGCGAGGTCACGGCGGCGCCCGCCGCCGAGGAACCGGCCAAGCCCACGGACAAGCCCGAAGTCTATCACCGGGTGGACACGAAGGTATGAATGAGGGTCTGACGCTGCCCGCAAGGGAACGGTCTTCTTAATTTAACCGAAACCGTCGCCCTGGCGCGGTTTCGGCCGTTGCAGCCCCGAGTGGCGGTCCATATATAACCGACGGGCGGTGCCAAGCCGCTCATCTTGGGGGAACCGGCGGTGCCCTGAGGGGCCGCTATTCCTGCTAAACTTAATGAGGCGCTCATGAGCAAAGTTATCGGTATCGATCTCGGCACGACCAATTCTTGCGTCGCGGTCATGGAAGGCAAGAGCGCGAAGGTGATCGAGAACAGCGAGGGTGCGCGTACCACCCCCTCGATGGTCGCCTTCACCGATTCCGGCGAGCGGTTGGTGGGGCAAGCCGCCAAGCGTCAGGCCGTGACAAATCCCGAAAATACCTTCTTCGCGATCAAGCGGCTGATCGGCCGCCGGTTCACCGACCAGGTCGTCAAGAAGGATGTCGATCTCGTCCCCTACAAGATCATCGGCGCCGACAATGGCGACGCGTGGGTGGAGAGCCGCGGCACCAAGTATGCGCCGTCGCAGATCTCCGCCTTCATTCTGCAGAAGATGAAGGAAACCGCCGAAGCATATCTCGGCGAGCCGGTGACGCAGGCGGTCATCACGGTGCCGGCCTATTTCAATGACAGCCAGCGCCAGGCGACCAAGGATGCCGGCAAGATCGCCGGCCTCGAAGTGCTGCGCATCATCAACGAGCCGACCGCGGCGGCCTTGGCCTATGGCATGGAACGGCGCGGTGCCGGCACGATCGCGGTCTATGACCTTGGCGGCGGCACTTTCGACGTCTCGGTCCTCGAGATCGGCGACGGCGTGTTCGAGGTGAAGTCGACCAACGGCGACACGTTCCTGGGCGGCGAGGATTTCGACAAGAACATCATCGACTACCTGGCCGACGAGTTCAAAAAGGAGCAGGGCATCGACCTGCGCAAGGACCGGCTGGCCCTGCAGCGCCTGAAGGAGGCAGCGGAGAAGGCCAAGATCGAGCTCAGCTCCTCGATGCAGACCGAGGTCAACCTGCCCTTCATCACGGCCGACCAGGCGGGTCCGAAGCATCTCAACATCAAGCTCACCCGCGCCAAGCTCGAGAGCCTGGTCGAGGATCTGGTCCAGCGCACGGTCGAGCCGTGCCGGGCAGCCCTTCGCGATGCCGGCCTCAAGGCGTCGGACATCGACGAGGTGGTGCTGGTCGGCGGCATGACCCGCATGCCCAAGATCGTCGAGACGGTAAAGCAGATCTTCGGCAAGGAGCCGCAACAAGGGCGTCAACCCGGATGAGGTCGTCGCCGTCGGTGCCGCCATCCAGGCCGGCGTGCTGAAGGGCGAGGTCAAGGACGTCCTGCTGCTCGACGTGACGCCGCTGTCGCTCGGCATCGAGACGCTGGGCGGCGTGTTCACCCGGCTCATCGACCGCAACACCACGATCCCGACCAAGAAGAGCCAGACCTTCTCGACCGCCGAGGACAATCAGACCGCGGTCACGATCCGCGTGTTCCAGGGCGAGCGCGAGATGGCGGCGGACAACAAGCTGCTGGGTCAGTTCGACCTGATCGGCCTGCCGCCGGCGCCGAGGGGCGTGCCGCAGATCGAGGTGACTTTCGATATCGACGCCAATGGCATCGTCCAGGTCTCGGCCAAGGACAAGGGTACCGGCAAGGAGCAGCAGATCCGCATCCAGGCCTCGGGCGGCTTGAACGACTCCGAGATCGACAAGATGGTCAAGGATGCTGAATCGCACGCGGCCGACGACAAGAAGAAGCGCGAGCTGGTGGAGGCCCGCAATCACGGCGAGGCGCTCATCCACTCGACCGAGCGGACGCTGAAGGAATCGGGCGACAAGATCGCGCCGGCCGACAAGCAGGCCGTCGAGCAAGGGGTGGCCGCCCTTCGCGAGTCGCTGACGAGCGAGGATGCGGCGGCGATCACGGCCAAGACCGAGGCTTTGACCCAGGCGGCAATGAAGATGGGCGAGTCGCTCTATAAGGCGGCGCAGACCGAGGGACAGGCAGGCCCGACGGCCGGCGGCCCGGACGCGGGTCCGGGCGACGGCGGTCATGAGGCCGGCCATGGCGCCGACGACAAGGTCGTCGATGCCGATTTCGAGGAAGTCGACGAACGCAAGAAGGGTCAATCGGCCTAAACGGCGTTCGGCGTATGGCTAACCATTCGATGTGGCACCATGCGGGGCGGAACAACCGGACATCACTCTCATCCGGCGGGCTTCGGCCCGCCGCCCTCGCCGCCGACCGGTGGCGAGGGTTTTCATTTGACGCGATGAGGATGTCCGGCTGCGCCTCGGTCCGTCGGGATCGATGACGATGGCAAAGCAAGATTATTACGACACTCTCGGCGTGGCGCGCGGCGCCTCGGCCGACGATCTGAAAAAGGCCTATCGCAAGCTCGCGATGCAATTTCACCCGGACCGCAATCCGGGCGACAAGGCGGCCGAGCACAAATTCAAGGAAGTGAGCGAGGCCTACGACGTCCTGAAGGACGATCAGAAGCGCGCCGCCTATGACCGGTTCGGCCATGCCGCCTTCGAGAATGGCAGCGCCGGGCCGCGCGGGGCCGGTGCCGGTGATTTCGGCTTCGCCTCGGGCTTCGCCGATATTTTCGACGAGATGTTCGGCGGCTTCGCCGGTGGCCGCCGCGGACAGTCGAGTGCCCGCGGCAACGATCTGCGCTACAATCTCGAAATCTCGCTCGAGGAGGCCTTCAAGGGCTCCTCCGCCCAGATCCGCGTGCCCACCTCATTGAGCTGCGATGCCTGCAGCGGCAGCGGCAGCGAGGCGGGTTCGCGCCCCGTCACCTGCTCGACCTGCAGCGGTAACGGCAAGATTCGCGCACAGCAGGGCTTCTTCACGATCGAGCGCACCTGCCCGAGCTGCGGCGGTGCCGGCCGGGTTATCGAGAACCCGTGCAAGGTCTGCGGCGGCCAAGGCCGCGTCCGGCGCGAGAAGACGCTGTCGGTCAATATCCCGGCCGGCGTCGAAGACGGCACGCGGATCCGGCTGGCCGGCGAAGGCGAGGCGGGCTTGCGCGGCTCGGCCCCCGGCGATCTCTATATCTTCCTCACCGTGTCGCCGCATCGCCTGTTCCATCGCGACGGCGCCAACATTCATTGCCCGGTGCCGCTGCCGATGGTGACGGCGGCCTTGGGCGGCCAGCTGGAGGTGCCGACGATCGACGGCACCCGCGCGCGCGTCACCGTCCCCGCGGGAACGCAGACCGGCGCCCAGTTCCGGCTCAAGGGCAAGGGCATGTCGGTGCTGCGCTCGCCGGCGCGCGGCGACATGTATGTCGAGGTCGTGGTCGAGACGCCGGTCGCCCTCACCAAGCAGCAGCAAGAGCTGCTGCGCGAGTTCGAGCGGCTGGGCGACCGGAACAAGACCAACCCGGAATCCGAGGGCTTCTTCGCCAAGGTCCGGGAGTTCTGGGAAGATCTGAAGGATTAAGGCCATGTTGTTCGATTTCGCCGAGATCGATCCGCAGAATTGCTACAAGCTGATGGTCTCGACCATCACGCCGCGGCCGATCGCCTGGGTCGTGAGCCAGGACAAGGCGGGTGCCGTCAACGCTGCACCCTTCTCCTTCTTCAACGCCTTCGCTGGCGATCCGCCGGTGATCGGTGTCGGCGTCGGCAGCCACGCGCCCGGCCGGCCCAAGGATACGCGCGCCAATATTCGCGAGACGGGTCAGTTCGTCGTCAATCTGGTCGGCGAACGCCAAGCCGAGGCGATGAATGTCACCGCGATCAATTTCGATCATGGCGTGTCGGAACTGGCCGAAGCCGGCCTGACAGCCGTGCCCTCGACCAAGGTCAAGCCGCCGCGCATTGCCGAAAGCCCGGTGGCACTGGAATGCGAGCTGATGCAGATCGTCGATCTCGGCACCGAGAGCGGGCTGGTGCTGGGCCGGATCGTCGCCATGCATATCGCCGACGAGGCGATGATCGATCCGGCCAAATTCTATGTCGACACGCCGAAGCTGGGCCTCTTGGGCCGCATGCATGGCGCCGGCTGGTACGCGCGCACGACCGACCTCTTCAATATGCCGCGCATCCCGCTCGCCGATTGGAAGAAGGCGGCCGAGTAGCTAATCGGGGTCACCACCCAATTCGGGGTTCCGTGCCGACCAAGAGCCGCTGAATATTCGCCTGGTGGCGCACAATCACATAGGCCGCACCCACGATCGCCATCAGCAAAAAGGCGATCGGCTGATGGAAGATCACCATCAGCAGGATCGCCGCCACTGCTGCCGAAACCGAGCTCAGCGAAACGATCCGCGACGCCGCCAAGACGACACCAAAGCTGATCGCGACGCCTAATCCCACCTGCCAAGACATGGCCAGCAGCACGCCCAGGCCCGTCGCTGCCGATTTGCCCCCCGTAAACTGAATCCAGATCGATCGGCTGTGCCCCAATACCGCCATCAGCGCCGCAGCTGCGATGGCCCAAGGGAGCGAGGCTTCCGGTGCGGCGGCGACCACCCCAGGCAATGAATAGAGCCAGCGGACGAAAGCAACAGCGGCAACGCCCTTCAGCAGATCGATCAGCAGCACCGCCGACGCCGGGACTTTGCCCAACGTCCGCAAGACATTCGTGGCTCCAGTGGATTTGGAACCGTGCTCTCGAATATCGATCCCTTTCAGCAGCTTACCCAACCAATAGCCAGTTGGGATCGAACCGCACAGATAGCCGATCACTGCACCCAAGACGCCGTATCCGATCCAAGCCGCCATGTGGGAAGCCTCGCTGCCGCTAATCGGGGAAAGCCGCGTCGGCGGGAAACCCGTCCGCCACGGTCCAGGCGAGATGGCGATCGGTGCGCAGCCGCTTCGTCCAACGCCCGTCGCCGTCATAGCGGTAGCGGATGTAATCCGTGACGAGCGGCAGATCGGCCGGCAGCGGCTCATCATCCTTAAGCGCCTTGACGCGCGGATCGTCGAAATCGGGATGGCTCGACACTTCCCGGATCGCTTCGGCATCGTCGGGCCGGTCGGGCCGCCAATCGATGCGGCGGGCATGGACGAGCGTGATCGCGATCGCGCCGCCCTTGCCGTCCGGCAAGGATTGAAAAGCGATCTTGTCGCCCCCGACCGAGAAGAAATAGGTGATGAAACCGGCATAGTCGCCTTCGCCGGTGCTGCAATCATCGATCAGCGTCCAGATCGACCCGTCGCCTTGATGGATCGGCGCCACCTGGCCGAGCTCGCAATCGAGCCGGTGCTCGCTCAGCACCGCGCCGCCGCGATCGACCAGCCGCATCACGGCGCGCTGGAGCGGCGTCGCCGCGATCGAGGCGGCCAATGCCGCCGGCTCCTTGCTGCCGCCCCACATCGACGGGCGCAGCGCCGGCGTGATCCGCGCATCCTCATAAAGCTCGACCCGGCGATCGCCGCCGACCGGCACGCTCGAAGCCAGTGCCAGCCCGTCCGGCGTCGCAGGCTTGCAGCCGGCGAGCGCCAGGAGCAGGGCGAGGCCTGCGGCTCGCCTCAGGCCGGATCGGGCTGCTGACCCAGCTGGGTCGCGAGATCGCCCGAAAACTGAACCGAGCCGACATGAACGAGCCGGCTCGACGCATCGGCCCAGATTTCGCCGCCCATCGCGGTCCAACGTGCGCAAAAGCTGTAATCCTCGCTGAGATAGCTGCCGGTTGCCTGATCGATCATGCAATCGAACAGCGCATATCGGTTCTCGCTGGGGCCGATTTCGTCGGCGGCAGCATATTGGTGCCGGAATTTGAGCTCGGGATAGCGTTGGCACATGGCTTCGAGCACAGCGCGCCGGATCATCAGGAAGCCGGTGCCGGCATAGCGAAGCTTGATGAAGCCGTCGCGGGTCGCGATCCGGGTCCGATCCTCGACATCGAGCACATAATCGAGGCTGGCCGCGGCAAGATCGGTCCGGCCGGCCGCGGCGAGGCTGGCCGCCTTGCGCCAATTGACCCGCTTGATCGGATAGACCGCGGCCGTGACATCGGCATCGAAATCGAGGAGCCGGAACACCTGGGCCGGCTCGAAGCCGATATCGGCGTCGATGAAGAGCAGATGCGTCATGGCCGGGTCGTCGAGGAAATTGGCGACGAGATTGGCGCGTGCCCGCGTCACCAGCGCGTCGCCGCCCATCATCTGGGTCTTGAGCTCGACATTGCGCTGCTGGCACGCGAAGAGCAGCTTCAGGAGCGAACCGGCATAGACCGCGGTCACCATGCCGCCGAAGCAGGGTGTGGCGATGAACAGCTTGGTCATGTGAGGGCGGGCGCTTTCGCGCGGACGGGATTGCCCTCCTCGAGCACCTGGGTCAGCGCCCGGCGGATCTGCCTGAGCTTTACCTCATGCTCGACCTTCAGGCCAAACACGTCCTTCACATAGAAGACGTCGACGACCTTCTCGCCATATGTCGAGATCTTGGCCCCGGAGATCTGGACCCCCTGCGAGGTCAGCGCGCGGGTCAGATCGAACAGCAGCGCCGGCCGATCCCGGCCATTGACCTCGATCACGGTATGCGCACCCGACGCCTTATTGTCGATCAGCACGCGCGGCGGCACGGTGAAGACCCGCGTCCGGCTGGGATATGCGGCTTCGCGCTTGAGCTGGGCGACCGGATCGAGCTGGCCGGACAGCACATTCTCGAGCAGGACGGAGAGCTTCGCCAGCTTGTCGGGCCGGTCGAAGGCGCCGCCGCCCGGGTCCTGCACCCAGAAAGTATCGAGCGCCATGCCGTTGGTCATGGTGACGATGCGCGCATCGACGATCTTGGCGCCCGCCACCGACAGCGCGCCGGCGATCCGCGAGAAGAGGCCGGGATGATCGCCGGTATAGACCGTAACCTCGGTCACCGACCGCATGGTGTCGACCCGGCTCACCACCGTGACCGGCGCCTTGTCCTGATCGGCCCGGCGCATCATCCGGGCATGGCGCGCCAGCGTCTCGGCGTCCGACGACAGCCAGTAATAGGGATAGCCGCGTTGCGTGAAGGCCGCGAACTCGGCATCGCTGAAATCGGGCAGCAGGGCGCGCACCTGCTCCTGCACATGGGCGATGCGTTCGTCGCGCGCGGCCGTCACGACACCGCCCGACATCACCTCGTTGGCGCGGTGATAAAGCTGGCGCAGCAGCGCCCCTTTCCAGCCATTCCAGACCTTGGGGCCGACGGCACGGATATCGGCGGCGGTCAGGCACAGGAGCAGCTTCAGCCGCTCCGGCGATTGAACGATTCCGACGAAATCCTGCACCGTCTTCAGATCGTCGATATCGCGCTTGAAGGCGGTCCGGCTCATGACGAGATGGTGGCGCACCAGCCAGGCCGCCGTCTCCGTCTCCTCGGCCGTGAGGCCAAACCGTGGCCCGAGCTTCTCGGCAATGCGCTCGCCGATCTCGGAATGGTCGCCGCCGCGCCCCTTGGCGATGTCGTGCAGCAGCACCGCGACATAGAGCGCGCGCCGCGAGGTGATGCTGTCGATGAGCGAGGTGATAAGCGGCAACTCGTCCTTGAGCTCGCCGCGTTCCATCCGCGTCAGCATGCCGATGGCGACGATCGTATGCTCGTCGACCGTGAAGACATGATACATGTCGTACTGCATCTGCGCCACGACCCGGCCGAAATCCGGCACGAAGCGCCCGAACACGCCGGCCTCGTTCATCCGCCGGAGCGTGATCTCGGGATCGTTGCGCGAGGTCAGGATCTCTAGAAACAGCCGATTCGCCTCGGCATCGACCCTGAGCTTGGCATCGATCAGCTTCAAGGACTGGGCGGCCACCCTGAGCGCCTTCGGATGGATGTCGAGTTTGTGACTCTGCGCCACATAGAAGAGCCGGATGAGATTGACCGGATCCTCCATGAAGGCATAGTCGCTCGCGATCGACAGCCTGCCGCCATCGACCTTGAAGCCTTCGAGATTGCGATTGGCGCTGCTCGGAATCAGCCGGCGCCAGAGCGAGGTCGGCCGCCGCTTCTGCTCGGCCTCGAGGGCGGCGATGAAGATGCGGGTGAGATCGCCGACATCCTTCGCGATCAGGAAGTAATGCTTCATGAAACGCTCGACGCCGCGCGAGCCGGCATGGTCGGTATAGCCCATGCGTTTGGCCATCTCGGCCTGGATATCGAAGGTGAGGCGCTCTTCCGGGCGGCCGGTCAGGTAATGAAGATGGCAGCGCGCCGTCCAGAGGAACATCTGGTCGCGCTCGAATCGGCGCGCCTCGGGGGCGGTCAGCACGCCGCGCTCGACCAGCTCGCCCAGCGTCTCGACCCGGAAGAGGTATTTGGCGATCCAGATCAGCCCGTGGAGGTCGCGTAAGCCGCCCTTGCCCTCCTTGATATTGGGTTCCAGCACATAACGGCTGTCGCCGAGCTTCTGATGCCGGTCGTCGCGCTCGGCCAGCTTGGCATCGACGAAAGCGATGCCGCTGCCTTCGACGATCTCCTCGATGAAGCGCCGGCGCAGGGTGTCGAACGGGCCGGCATTGCCGGCGACGAGGCGCGCTTCGAGAATCGAGGTGCGAATGGTGAGGTCAGCCGTCGCCTGGCGCAGCGATTCGTCGATCGAGCGCGTCGCATACCCGACCTTGAGACCGATATCCCAAAGCGCATAGAGCAGGAACTCGACCGCCTGCTCGGTATGCGGCGTCGGCTTGTAGGACATCAGGAACAAGAGGTCGATGTCGGATTGCGGCGCCAGCTCGCCGCGGCCATAGCCGCCGACGGCGCAGATCGACAAAAGCTCGCCGGCCGTGGGGTTGGAAACCGGAAAGACGCGCCGATTGACGATCCGATAGAGCGCCCGGATCACCACATCCATAAGATGGGCGTTGGCGGCGACGCATTGCGCCCCGTTCTGGGTCGCGAGAAAGCGCCGCTCGATCTCGGCTCGGCCGGCCGTCAGTGCGGATTTCGCGACATCGACGATATGTCGGCGCATCGCCACGGGTGCCGAATCCGCACTGGCATCGAGCTCGGCATCGAGCGCCGCCGCATCGATGATGGCATCGGCCTCCTTGACATGGCCGGTCAGGCCGAACGGCATGATTGCGGCGATGGGCGTCGCTTCGGTCAGCGAGATTTCGCGCGCAGCCGGAACGGTCGTGACGGAGTCGGCAGAAGGCGCCGCGATCGGTGCGGGCGTTGCCGTCCCCCGTCGACGCCTGATTCCGCGCATTGCCGATCATCCTCCCAAAGCTTGGCGGCATTCAAGGTGCGACGCGGACGCCGCGAAGGAAAGCGCAAAGATGCCCCCGGAAGCCAGCCATGACTCGTCCGGCTGAAAAGCGATCAGCTTTTGCCATCCTTCGGTTAAGATCGCGTCATGAGCGTATCGCCCAACACCAACGATCACCGCCGTTTCGCACCGGCGACCGAGCGCAATCGCGGGCCGATTCTCGCTATCCTGGATCGTGTGCTGCCGAAACGCGGCATCGTGCTCGAGATCGCGAGCGGCAGCGGCGAGCATGCGCAATTCTTCGGCAGAGCACTCGGCGGTGTGACCTGGCAGCCCTCGGATACCGATGCCGATGCGCGCGCCAGCATCGCCGCCTGGACGGAAGCGAGCGGCCTTGCCAACGTGGCTGTGCCGCTGGCGCTCGATGTGACGGCGTCCTCCTGGCCGATCGACCGGGCCGATGCGGTCGTCGCGATCAATATGGTGCATATCTCGCCCTGGGCCGCCACGCTCGGCCTCTTCACCGGTGCCGCACGCCTGCTGCCGGCGGGAGCGCCGCTCTATCTCTATGGCCCCTATCGGCGTGTCGGGGTCGAGCTGGCGCCGTCCAATCTCACTTTCGACCGGAATCTGCGGCTGCAAAATCCGGCTTGGGGGTTGCGTGAACTCGACGCCGTGACTGACGTGGCGGAAACCATGGGATTCTCACGGCTCGAGGTGATCGAGATGCCGGCCAACAATCTCAGTCTCGTCTTCCAGCGGCGCTAGCGCGGCATGGCGGCTCTCCCGGTTCCGGCTTTCGTGCGCAGGGAATGGCTGCTCGGCCTCAGCGCCATCACCGTCGTGGGCTTTTTCGTCGGCGGCGAGGCGCTGTTCGACGAGCTGGTCCATCCGATCTGGCTGATCCTGACATATCTCTGGCTGTTCCTGGTCGTGCTGGGCTCGGCGCTGGCCGTGGCACGCCACGCCGATCATCTGGCACTCCGTCTCGGCGAGCCCTATGGCACGCTGATCCTGACCTTGTCGGTGACGTCGGTCGAGGTGATGAGCATTTCCGCCGTGATGCTCCATGGCGGCAGCAACCCGACGCTGGTGCGCGACACGCTGCTCTCGGTCGTGATGATCATGCTGAACGGCATGGTCGGGGCGTCGCTGCTGATCGGCGCCTGGCGGCACCACGAGCAGCAATATAATCTGCAGGGTGCCAACGCCTATCTGACGGTGATCATCCCGCTCGCCGTCCTCGGCCTGATCCTGCCGAACTTCACGCTCACGACATCGGGCCCGACGCTTTCGATCGCGCAGGAATCGGTGCTCGCCTTCATGTCGGTCGGGCTCTATGCCGTGTTCCTGGCGATCCAGACCGTCCGCCATCGCAGCTATTTCGTGCTCGAGGATGAGAGCGAAGCGGACCACGCCGATTCGGCCGGCCCGATCGCCACGCATGCCGGGCTGCTCGCGATCTACATGCTGCTGGTGGTCTTCCTCGCCGAGGATCTGGCCCGCCCCGTCGATTATTTCGTCGAGACGCTGGGCGCCCCCGACACGCTCGGCGGCCTGACGATCGCCATCCTGGTCGCCGCCCCCGAGGCGATCGGCGCCATCCGCGCCGCCATCGCCAACAATCTTCAGCGCTCGGTGAACATCTTCCTAGGCTCGGTGCTCTCGACCATCGGCCTTACCGTGCCGATCATGCTGGCGATCAGCGAGCTGACCGGGCGCCACATCATCCTGGGCGTGCAGAATTCGGATTTCGTCATGCTGCTGCTGACGCTCACGGTCAGCGTCGTCACCTTCGCGAGCGGCCGGACCAACGTGCTGCAGGGTGCGGTGCATCTGCTGCTGTTCGCGGCCTATTTGCTGCTGATGGTCGAGGGCTGAAGGCGCTCATTCCTCATCGTCATCGGCGAGCAACGGCTCCCAATCCGGATCGGTAGCACTCAGCCGTGCCGCCTCCAGCTCGCGATAAAGTAGCCGCGCATCGGGCGGCGGGCCGCGCGTCAGCCCAAGCGCCAGCACCTCGACCCGACGGCGCCAGCCGCCATGAGTGAGCGTCACGATATCGCCCGGCTTCACGGTCTGGGCCGGCCTGGTCACGGTCTGGCCGGCAAGCTCGATGGCCCCCGTAGTACACAGGCGGCCCGCCAGGCTGCGCGTCTTGCAGAAGCGCGCATGCCAGAGCCATTTGTCGATGCGAAGGCCGGCAGTGCTTATCGTTCGAGCTCCAGCTCCTGGAGTTTCGCAAAAGGATGATCGGTCGCCACCGGCGCCTGACGCCGTCGGGGCGACCGCAGCCCGTCGCGCCGAGCCCGGCGCGGCTGGGGCGTGAAGATAGTGACGCCGTCGGCTTCGACCCCGCGATAGCCCAGCGCGGTCACGACCGCTGGCAGCTCGCCAAGCGGGGCGCCGACCAGGGCCGCGAGCGCGCCTTCGAGCGCGAAACGTTGGCCGGCCCGCGCACGCTCCCGGAGGGCCGCCGCCAGCAGCTCCAGCCGATCGACCCGGATCGCGCGCGGCCCCGTCACGCGATAGCCGATCGCATCGCCATAAGCCGCATCCGGCAGCGATGCGGCCACGACCGACATGCGCCCGGGCAGTGGCACCGAGGGTGGCAGATCGAGCCCCCGGAAGAGGGCTGAAAGCAGCCCTCTAAGCGCCACCGTCGCCGGCTTCAGCAGACTCGCGAGATAGATCGTTTCGGTGCCGAACCGAACGCCGGCGCGGCCGAGCCGCTTGCGGTCGGCAGATGTGAGGCCGGCGACGAGCGGCGCGCCCTCGACCGCTTCTATCGTGCCGAGCCCTTCGCCCAGCCGGAAGAGCAGGCCGCGCGCCGCCGCCTCGAAAGGCGATGCCAGCGCCTCGAACAGCGGCCGCAGATGGCGCCGGATCTCGTCCTCGATGAAGCGTTCGAGCCGGCGGCGGACGAGGTCGCGCTCTGCCCCTTCGAGGAAATCGGCGGGCGGCAGCTCGAGTCGCGGCGTGAGCGGCGTCTCACCGCCGATGAGGCGGGCGACATGCGCCTGATGCCAGAGCACGGCGCTGTCGGCGGCCAGCGTGAAGGCGGTATCGGGCTCGGCCGCCAGGCGATGGGCACGCCGCTGGATCTCGGGCCTGAGCACGCGGTTGGCGGCGGCCAGCAGCATGCGCGCCTCCTCGCCCTGGGCGGTCGGATCGGCAGCGAAGCGGAATCCTGAGATGGTGCCGACGAAATGGCCCTCGACCCGGACCTCGCCATCGGTGGTGACGGCGGCCAAAAGCGTGTGCTGCTCGGCGAGATGCCGGACCAGCGAGGCCGAGCGGCGATCGACGAAACGCTGGGTGATGCGGTCATGAAGCGCGTCCGACAGCCGATCCTCGATGGCACGTGTCCGCTCCTGCCATTCCTCGGCCCCGTCGAGCCAGCTCGGCCGGTGGGTGATGTAAGTCCAGGTGCGGATATGGGCAATGCGCTGGACGAGCGCGTCGATATCGCCCTCGCTGCGGTCGAGCCGGGTGATCTGCTGCGCCACCCAATCGGCCGGCAGCCGCTCGCTGGGACCGCTCAGATGCCGCCAGATCTGGCCGAGCAGACGGGCATGATGCTCGCTCATCACCTTGCGGAAATCCGGGATCTGGCAGATGTCCCAAAGCAGGTGAACCGCGGCGGGTCCGCTGGCGCGCGCCACGATCTCGGGCTGGCGCGACAGCGCCTCGAGCGCCAGCTGATCGTCGGCTGTCGCGACCCGGCGCAGCACCGGCAAGGGCGGCGGCGCTTCGAGGCTCCGAAGCAGGAGATGCGCCGAGCGGAAATTGAGCCGGTCGTTGCGCCACCAGGCCATCTTGAGCGGATCGAAGCGGTGATTCTCGACGGCCTCGACCAGCTCGGGCTCCAAGGGCCCGAGCTCGGCCGTAGTGCCGAAGGTACCATCATTCATATGGCGGCCGGCGCGGCCGGCGATCTGGGCGATCTCGGGTGCCGTCAGCCGGCGCGGCCCGCGCCCGTCGAATTTCGACAGTTTGGCAAAGGCGACATGGTCGAGATCCATGTTGAGGCCCATGCCGATGGCATCGGTCGCGACCATATAGTCGACCTCGCCCGACTGATAGAGCGCCACCTGGGCGTTGCGGGCGCGCGGGCTCAAGGCGCCCATGACGACCGCCGTGCCGCCGCGCTGGCGCCGCACGAGCTCGGCGATCTCGAACACTTCGGCGACGGCGAAGGCGACGACGGCGGACCGCGGCGGCAGGCGCGTGACCTTGCGCGGGCCGGTATAGGTCAATGTGGAGAACCGCGGCCGCGCCACGATCTCGGCCTCCGGCACGAGCTTGCGCACCAGTGGCCGCGCGGTGTCGGAGCCCATGAACATGGTCTCCCACCGCCCGCGCGCCGACAGCAGCCGCTCGGTGAAGACATGGCCGCGCTCGGGATCGCCGATCAGCTGGATCTCGTCGACGGCGAGGAAATCGACCTCGCGATCCAAGGGCATCGCCTCGACCGTGCAAACGAAATAGCGCGGATGCGAGGGCAAGATCCGCTCCTCGCCGGTCACGAGCGCCACCGCGGCGCGGCCCTTGGCCCGGACGATCCGGTCGTAATTCTCCCGCGCCAGCAGCCGCAGCGGAAAGCCGATCATGCCGCTGCCGTAACCGAGCATGCGTTCGATCGCGAGATGCGTCTTGCCGGTGTTGGTCGGGCCGAGCACAGCGGTGATCCGGCCGGGGGCTTCGCTGGAGACCATGGCCGAAAGATCGGCCGCCGCCCGCCTAAATGCAAGCTGGGGGAGGGTAAATCGCGAAGCCCCTCGATATGATCGGCCCATGAGCAGCAACGGGAAACGCGGGCGGCCGCCTCATGCCGATATTCTGACCCCCGGCGAGTGGCGAATCGTCGAGGCGGTGCGCCATGGCATGACCAGCCGCGAGATCGCGGAGCGTCGCGGCATCAGCATCGATGCGGTCAAATATCATGTAGCCAACGCGCTCATGAAGCTCGGCTTTGCCAATCGGGCAGAGCTGCGCCAATGGGACGGCGTCGCCCGAGGCAGCGCGCTATTCGGCAGGGAGACGGAGATGAATGAGGCTTTGGCACTGGGCCCGATCGGCCAGATCGCCCGGCAGGTGAAGAATATCGCGGCGGCGCGCCATTGGTATGGCGAGGTGCTGGGCTTGAAGCACCTCTATTCCTTCGGCGACCTCGCCTTCTTCGATTGCGGCGGAACGCGCCTGTTCCTGTCGCCCGGCGAAGGCAACGGCGAGAGCGCGTCGATCCTCTATTTCCAGGTGCCCGACATCCATGCCGCCCATGCGGCGCTGACCGCCCGCGGCATCGAGTTCGTCAACGCCCCGCATATGATCCACCGGCACGAGGACGGTACGGAGGAATGGATGGCGTTCCTGAAGGACAATGAAGGACGGCCGCTCGGGATCATGGCGCAGGCCAAGCCGGTCAGCGCTGGCACTCGATAAAGACAGTCGAGCGGCGCGCGCGGTCAGGCAGGTTGCCATGGAGCTTGCCGCCGCCGGTCTCGTAGGAGATCGCCTTGGCATCGAGAAACTCGCGCACGGACGAGGCCTTGATGGCGAAGTTTGCGTTCTGCGAGATGGTGCCGGCCATGCCCAATGCGGTGCTATTGATGGCGCTCTGAACCACGGCAATGACGGCACCATCGGCGTCGAAGACCGGACCGCCGGAATTGCCGGATTGGATCGGCGCCGAGATCTGGATGAGATGCGTGTTGTCGCCGATACCGGCGAGCGCGCTGACGATGCCCTCGGAGACACTCATATCCGAGGTGAGAATGCCCGAGAGCGGGAAGCCCGCCACCATCACCTGCTCGCCCTGGCGCGCCGGCTTGTCGCGCAGGATCACAGGCTCGCCCAGCAATCCTGACGGCCGAACGATGGCGAGATCGCCGGCCCGGTCGGCCGCGAGCACCGTTCCTTTGACCGGCTCGCCATTCGCGACGCGCACGCGAATCGAGGAGCAGCGATCGACGACATGGTTGTTGGTCAGGACATCGCCGGCATGGTCGATGATAAGGCCGGATCCGCTGGAGGGGCCGGCGGGCGCCGCGGCGGCGGTTCCCGGCTTGGCGCCCGTGCCGTTGGTCGGCAGACCGGCCGCCGTGAGCACGATATCGAGCGAGCCCTTGCCCGGCGCCCAGGCGCGGGCCGCCGCCGCGATGCGCTGAACATCGTTGGCGCTCAAATGCGCTGCGAGCTCGTCGGCGAATTTCTGATGCCCTGGCCGACTGGTGCTATCGGACGGCAGCCGCTGCAAGGAAGCGTCGATCCAGAACAGCGCCTGCTCGTTATTCTGCGGGACTCCGGTCCCTTTCGCGAAATCGTTGCCGATATTGCCGAGAGCGATGGCGTGACCCTGTTCGGCCGCCCTTACGGTCCATCGGATGCTTTCCTTGAGATCGCGGGCGACACCATGACCCGCAAAATACATGAAGCCGAGATTGGATTGCGCCTCGCTATTGCCCTGCTCAGCCGCGGCGCGGAACCACCTGACCGCCTCGACATCATTGCCGACGCCGGGTCCGCCATTCTGATAGACGACGCCCACATCCTTCTCTGCATCGGGGTCGCCATTGGCGGCCGCTGCCAGGAACAGCTTGAGCGCCCTCTGGGGATCGGCATCGGTGCCGAGACCCCGATAATAGAGGGCACCCAGCTCCTTCTCGGCCGCCGCGTTCCCCTTGTCGGCGAGCGGCCGGAGCAGCTTGATCGCGCGCTCATAATCCTTGGCCTGGATCGCCGTCTTGGCATCGGCCAGATCGCTGCTGGTTTGACCCGCCGCGGGCAAGCTCAGCCAAGGAAGGACGGCCAGAAGACCGATCCGCCAGCCCACGCGCGACATGTGCATGCTCCCCCGAACAACGTGCTCCGGTTGCAATGCTATAATGGGTTTGCGGGCCGCGTGCAGTGATAATTTAGCGCGGCCGCGCAGATCTCTTGTCGGGGTTCACCCCCCACTCAGCCGGTTCACCCCGCTCACCAACGCCTTGAACGAGGCCGTGGTCGTATTGGCATCGAGGCCGACGCCGAAGGTCTTGCGGCCGCTCTTGTCCGCGACCTCGACGAAGCAGACGGCCTGCACGTCCGAGCCGTGGCCGACCGCATGTTCCTGGTAGTCGAGGAACTCGACGGCGACGCCGCAGCCCTGGACGAGCGCATGGACGAAGGCATCGATCGGGCCGTTGCCGTGGCCCTCGATCGTGCGCGCCGTGCCGTGCTCGCGAATCTCGGCGCGGCAGCTCAAGCCCTGGGCCGATTGCGGGGCGGCGCCCAGCCGGTAATCGACGAGCTCCAACGGCATGGTGCGGGTCAGGTATTCGCGATTGAAGAGTTCCCAGATTGCCTCGGCGGTCACCTCTTCACCCGTCCGGTCGGCGATCTCCTGCACCTGGGCGCTCAGCTCGATCTGGAGATTGCGCGGCAGGCGCATGCCGTACTCGCTCTCCATGAGCCAGGCGACGCCGCCTTTGCCGGACTGGCTGTTGACCCGGATGATCGCCTCGTAGGTGCGGCCGACATCCTTGGGATCGATCGGCAGATAGGGCACTTCCCACTGGCCGGAATTGCTCGCCTGCTGGGCCGACATACCCTTCTTGATCGCATCCTGATGCGAGCCGGAAAATGCCGTGAAGACGAGCTGGCCGGCATAGGGATGGCGCTGATGCACCGGCAAGCGGTTGCAATATTCGGCGATCTCGATCGAGCGGTCGATATCGCGGAAATCGAGCCCCGGATCCACGCCCTGGGTGAACATGTTGAGCGCCAGCGCCACGATGTCGACATTGCCGGTGCGCTCGCCATTGCCGAACAGCGTGCCTTCGATCCGGTCGGCGCCGGCCATGAGGGCGAGCTCGGTCGCCGCGATCGCGGTGCCGCGGTCATTATGCGGATGCAGGCTCAGCACGATCCGATCGCGCTCTTTGAAATGCCGGTCCATCCATTCGATCTGGTCGGCATAGACGTTGGGCGTCGCCATCTCGACCGTGGCCGGCAGGTTGAAGATGATCGGCTTGTCGGCCGTCGGCTGCCAGACATCCATGACCGCGTGACAGACCTCGAGCGCATAGTCGAGCTCGGTGCCCGTGAAACTTTCGGGCGAATATTCGAAGCGGAGATCGGTGCCGGCCGCGATGGCGCGCGGCGCCAGCTCCTTGACGATCGCGGTGCCATCGAGCGCGATTTGCTTGACGCCCTGCCGATCGGTCGCGAACACGACGCGGCGCTGCAGTGTCGAGGTCGAGTTGTAGAGGTGGAAGATCACCTTCTTCGCCCCCTCGACGGCGGCGAAGGTGCGCTCGATCAGCTCGGGCCGGGCCTGGCTCAGCACCTGGATCGCCACACCGTCGGGAATGAGACCTTGCTCGATGATATGGCGGACAAAGCCGAAATCGGTCTCGGACGCGGCCGGGAACCCGACCTCGATCTCTTTGAAGCCCAGCTCGACGAGATGCCGGAACAAGCGCAGCTTGCGATCGAGCCCCATCGGCTCGATCAGCGCCTGGTTGCCGTCGCGGAGATCGACGCTGCACCAGATCGGCGCCTTGTCGATGATGCGGCTGGGCCAACGGCGATCAGGCAGATCGATCGGTTGGAATGGACGGTATTTCGTGGCGTGCATGCTTGACATGATGATGCCTCTCCATTCGGTCGAGAGGTGGCGTTCGGGGCTTCGTCCGGCCGTTGCGCAGACGCGCAGCGGCGCTCTTCCGGCCTCGGTCAGAGGGCCGGGGTGCTAAGTCGACGAAGGAGGACCGAACCCATCATGATGACCCGACCCTATCGGGCCGCGGCACTTGGGTCAACGGACTCGATGCGCGGCCGCACGGCATGCCGGCCATTCCGGTCGCATGGGAGCCTTGCACCATGCGACCCCTTGGCACATATGAAGGGCCTCTTCCGACATCCCGAACGGTTCCGATCGATGGCAGAAACCCGAAGCTTTCAGGCGGAAGTAAGCCGCCTTCTCGATATCGTCGCGCATTCCCTCTACAGCGACAAAAAGGTCTTTCTGCGCGAGCTGATCTCGAACGCGTCCGACGCGTGCGACCGGCTGCGCTATCTGGCCTTGACCCAGCCGGAGCTGGGGGCGCCCGAAGGCAAGTATCGCGTCATGCTGACGGCCGACGAAGCCGCGCGCACGCTGACGGTCGAGGATAACGGCATCGGCATGAGCGAGGCCGAGCTCATCGACAATCTGGGCACCATCGCGCGCTCCGGCACTGCCGCTTTCGTCAAGCAGCTGGGCGAGGGCGGCAAGACCGACACCTCCCTCATCGGCCAGTTCGGCGTGGGCTTCTATTCCTCCTTCATGGTCGCCGACCGGGTCGAGGTCACCTCCAGCAAGGCCGGCGAGAGCAATGCCCATCGCTGGGAGTCCGACGGCAAGGGCGAGTTCACCATTGCGCCGGCCGAGAAGGCGGAGACCGGCACGCGCATCGTCCTTCATATCAAAGAGGATGAGGGCGACTACCTGTCGCCGGAGCGGCTTCGGCACATCGTCAAGACCTATGCCGACCATATCGCGCTCCCGATCGTCCTCGTCACGGATGGCCAGGAGGAAACGCTCAACACCGCGTCCGCCCTCTGGACCCGCGCCAAGTCCGAGATCACGCCGGAGCAGTACAAGGAATTCTATCATTCGGTCGGCCATAGCTTCGACGATCCGTGGCTGACGCTGCATTGGAAGGCCGAGGGCACGCTCGAATATACCGGCCTGCTTTTCGTGCCCTCGACCAAGCCGTTCGACCTCTTCGATCCGGCGCGCAAGCACAATGTCCGGCTTTATGTCCGCCGCGTCTTCGTGACCGATGACTGCGCCGAGCTGATGCCGGCATATCTGCGCTTCATCAAGGGCGTCGTCGACAGCGAGGATCTGCCGCTCAATATCAGCCGCGAGACGCTGCAGGCGAACCGCACGATCGCGAAGATCCGCTCGGGCGTCACCAAACGCATCCTGAGCGAGCTCGGCAAGAAGGCGACCGACGCCCCCGACGAGTACAAGAGCTTCTGGGAGAATTTCGGCGCGGTGCTGAAGGAAGGCCTCTATGAGGATTTCGAGCAGCGCGACACCCTCCTGGGCCTCGCCCGCTTCCGCTCGACCGCGTCCGAGGAATGGGTCTCGCTCGAGGATTATATCGGGCGGATGAAGCCGGGCCAGAAGGCGATCTACACGATCACGGGTGACAAGCTCGACATCGTGCAGAAGAGCCCGCAGCTCGAAGGCTATCGCGCCAAGGGCGTCGAGGTGCTGGTGCTGACCGACCCGGTCGACGAGTTCTGGCTGCCCTCGGTCGGCAAGTTCAAGGATTTCGAGTTCAAGTCGGTCACTCGCGGCGGCGCCGATCTCGGCGAGATCGCGGCCGATGCGGACAAGGCAGCGGAGCCCAAGCCCGAGCCGCCGCAGGGGATCGCGAGCCTGATCGCCCATCTCAAGCTGACGCTCGGCGATGCGGTCAAGGATGTCCGCGCGTCGGATCGTTTGACCGACAGCCCGGTCTGCCTGGTCGCCGACGAAGGCGATATGGACATGCATCTGGCACGGCTGCTGCGCCAGCACCGGCAGATGGCGGACGAGGCCAAGCGCGTGCTCGAGATCAATCCGCAGCATGCGCTGATCCGGCGCTTGGCCGAGAAATCGGGCGAGCCCGGCGGGGCGGCGCAGATCGAGGATGCCGCTTGGCTGCTGCTCGATCAGGCACGCATCGTCGAGGGTGAGCCGCTGCCGGACCCGGCCAGCTTCGCCCGGCGGCTCGCCTCTTGCCTCGCGCGTGGGCTGGCGGCCTGACTGAACGGCTGAACTGAGACTATCGAAAAAAAAATGGGGCGGCCTGGCACTTGGCCGGCCGCCCCGGCGTCTTCACGGAAGAACGCAAGGTTACGCTGAGCACTGCAGCGGGCTTCCGCTGCGGCGGCATCAGACAACGGGCCAAATGCGGCGAAACCTCGCCGGAATTGTGGCGAAAGCAAGATTTATCCGAACGAAGCCGCATGGGGTCCAACGGGCGGCCAAAGAAAATGAGGAGACCGGAAGCCGGTCTCCTCAAGTTTACTGCCTGAAATGAGGCTGTTATTGCCCGATGTGACGGTTAGCCAATGCGCCGCCGGACCCAAGCCAGGCCGAAAAGCCCGGCACCCATCAATGCCAGCGAGGCTGGCTCGGGAACGGCGCTGAAATCCGCTTCGATGAAAAGATCGCTCGTCATGCCGCCCGCATTGCTCCAATCGGAGCCCGACAGGATGGACGACCCGTCGACCGCATAATGCAGGTCGCTGACTTCGGTACCCAACGGGTTGAGCAGCGAGTTTAGCCGAGCCTGCAGGTTGGTGAGATCGCTTAATGAGAAGACGTCGTCACCGTGCGAATTCGTATTGTCGATTTGCAAGGCGGTCGTGAAAGGCGACAGCGCCGCATGCGGCGCCAGGAAGCTCATCGAGAGCAAATAATTGAGATCGAACTGCGCCTTGGACGAGGACGATGCGTTGAACCAGGTCAATTCGCCCAGCACGACGTTGGTCGCGGGCGTCGTCGAGAGGTGAAAGGAGCTGTTGTCGGCCGTCAGCGTGCTGTCGCCGCCCCACTGGGCCTGCAAATCGCTGTTGGTAATGCTGCAATTCGGCGGCGGGACGCTGCTGTCGCAGCCCGAAACATTGCTGAAGAGGCCGGAGCCGAAGCCCGACATGGCGGCCTGCGAATTCTGCGTTCCGGCCCCGAGGAGGACGAGGACGCTAGCCAAATAGCTTAGCTGCTTCAACACGTTACAAACTCCAGAATGGGCTTTTTGCGAAAATCGCTATGACTACAGCATTAACCGTGCCAAGCTCGATATCTCAAGCGCTTAGCGCCCCCTCTTGCGCATATTCGTAAACAATCATTACAAGCCCTCAGTCAAGAGGGGCGCGACCGGCCTGACTGAGAGGCTCTTTGCTCTCCGGATATTCCACCAGCGCGCTAGGTCGTCGAAAGGGCATGGCGTTCCCGGCAGAGCGAGCACTCATTTTTGGCCGGATCTCCATCTGCAAGGCGTCCGGTGCGGTATCAGAAGATGGTACTGGCGGCCCATTGTAACGAGATGTTACAAGTCTGCTGAAAAGAAGACATATTCGCGAAATACGAACCGTCTAGTTCTGAGATAGTGGTGTGGCTCTCTCAGTTCAGTGGCGTTCGTCGGACCGTCCCGCACTTTTCCGCCCGACCTGCCCTGCGCGTGGGCACCGATCATTTGGCTGATTTGGCCAAGGGAGAAGCATGCGAACCTCTTTCATTTCCTTCCCTTTGATTGCTGCGGCGACACTGCTGGCCGCGATCGTGCCGCTGAGCGCCGCCGAAGCCTATATCGGGCCCGGAATGGGTCTGGGCATGCTGGGCGCCGGCCTCGGCGTGCTGATGACCTCGGCCAGCGCTATTTTCTATCTCTTCGCGCTGTCGGTTCGACGCGCCTTTCGCCGGTTGATGGGGCTTTTCATACGGAACAGCACGCCCGCGAGCGATACGGCGCAGGCGGAGCCGCTCTCGGACTAGGCGCCCGCCCATCCATATGAATTTTGTTCATATGGAAGCAGAGTAGAACTCGTTTGCCGAGCGGCGCACCCGACGCTAAATCCTGCTTGCCGGCTTCATCTGCTAGGATAGCCGGGAATCGTCGGAACGAGGGAGTCCGCCCGTGAAATACGCCGGCCACGACACGCTGAAGGCACGCCGCTCGCTCAAGGTGGGCGGCCAGGATTATGTCTATTACAGCCTGCCGGACGCGGCGAAGGCCGCGGGGCTGGGCGATATCGCTCAATTGCCCTTTTCGATGCGCGTGCTCCTCGAGAATCTCGTGCGGCTCGAAAATGGCCGCACGGTCACGGTCGACAACATCAAGGCGGTCGGCGAGTGGCTGAAGACCCGCAGCTCGGATGTCGAGATCGCATTCCGCCCGGCGCGCGTGCTGATGCAGGATTTCACCGGTGTGCCGGCCGTCTGCGATCTGGCCGCGATGCGCGACGCGATGGCGGCGCTGGGCGGCGACCCGCACCGGATCAACCCGCTGTCGCCGGTCGACCTCGTCATCGACCATTCGGTCATGGTCGACGAGTTCGGCCAGCCCTCCGCCTTCCAGGCCAATGTCGCACACGAGTTCGAACGTAATGGCGAGCGCTACGCGTTCCTGCGCTGGGGCCAAGACGCGTTCGACAATTTCCGCGTGGTGCCGCCCGGCACCGGCATCTGCCATCAGGTCAATCTGGAATATCTCTCGCAGGTCGCCTGGATCGGCGAAGAGGATGACGGCACCAAGGTCGTCTATCCCGACACGCTGGTCGGCACCGACAGCCACACCACCATGGTGAACGGCCTGGCCGTGCTCGGCTGGGGCGTCGGCGGCATCGAGGCCGAGGCGGCCATGCTCGGCCAGCCGATCTCGATGGTCTTGCCCGAGGTCGTGGGATTCAAGCTCTTCGGCAAGCTGCCGGAAGGGGCGACCGCGACCGATCTCGTGCTGACTGTGACGCAGATGCTGCGCGCCAAAGGCGTCGTCGGAAGGTTCGTCGAGTTCTATGGTCCCGGCCTTGACCATATGACGATCGCCGACCGCGCCACCATCGGCAACATGGCACCGGAATATGGCGCCACCTGTGGTTTCTTCCCGGTCGACCAGGAGACGCTGCGCTATTTGACATTCTCCGGCCGCGACAAGCACCGCGTGGCCCTGGTCGAGGCCTATGCCAAGGCGCAGGGCCTGTGGCGCGACGCGTCCACGCCGGACCCGGTCTTCACCGACACGCTCGAGCTCGATCTGGGCTCGGTGCAGCCCTCGCTCGCCGGCCCGCGCCGGCCGCAGGATCGCGTGCTGCTGAGCGGCGTCTCCGAGGGCTTCGCCAAGGAGCTGCCGAAGCTGGCCCCGGCCGGCTCGGCGCTCGATGCCGCCGCCAAGGTCGACGGCATGGACCATGCCCTGACCCAAGGCGATGTCGTCATCGCCGCGATCACGAGCTGCACCAACACGTCCAACCCCTCGGTCATGATGGGGGCAGGCCTCTTGGCGCGGAATGCGGTCAAGCGCGGGCTCAAGGTCAAGCCCTGGGTCAAGACCTCGCTCGCCCCCGGCAGCCAGGTGGTGACGGAGTATCTGCGCGCGGCCGGGCTCGACAAGGATCTCGACGCGCTGGGCTTCAACCTGGTGGGCTATGGCTGCACCACCTGCATCGGCAATTCCGGCCCGCTGCCCGATGCAATCGGCAAGGCCGTCGATGACGGCAATCTGGTGGTCGGCGCGGTGCTGTCGGGCAACCGCAATTTCGAAGGCCGCATCAGCCCGCAGGTGCGCGCCAACTACCTGGCCTCGCCGCCGCTGGTCGTGGCCTATGCGCTTGCGGGCTCGCTGACCATCGATCTCACCAAGGATCCCCTCGGCACGGACGACGAGGGCACGCCGGTCTTCCTCAAGGATATCTGGCCGTCGAGCCGCGACATCCAGGAGACGGTTCAGCGTTGCCTGACCGAGGAGATGTTCCGTTCGCGCTATGGCGATGTGTTCAAGGGCCCGGATCAGTGGCGTGCCATCACCACGGCGACCGGCGAGACCTATCAATGGGTCGCCGGCTCGACCTATATCGCCGAGCCGCCCTTCTTCAAGGATATGCCGAAGGAGCCGGGCAAGATCACCGACATCCACAGGGCGCGGCCCTTGGCGCTCCTCGGCGACAGCATCACGACCGACCACATCTCGCCGGCCGGCTCGATCAAGAAGGACGGTCCTGCCGGCTCCTACCTGATGAGCTTCCAGGTGCGCCCGGCCGATTTCAATTCCTACGGCGCGCGCCGCGGCAATCACGAGGTGATGATGCGCGGCACCTTCGCCAACACGCGCATCAAGAACGAGATGGTGCCCGGCATCGAGGGCGGCATCACCAAGCATCTGCCCGACGGCAAGATCATGCCGATCTATGACGCCGCCATGCAGTACCAGGCAGAGGGCGTGCCGCTGATCGTCATCGCCGGCAAGGAATACGGCACCGGCTCGTCGCGCGACTGGGCCGCCAAGGGCACGCGGCTCTTGGGCGTCAAGGCCGTCATCGCCGAGAGCTTCGAGCGCATCCATCGCTCGAACCTGGTCGGCATGGGCGTCCTGCCGCTTGCAGTTCAAGGACGGCATGAGCCGGCAGAGCCTGAAGCTCGACGGCACGGAGATCTTCGACATCACCGGTCTCGAGACCGGCATCAAGCCGCGCATGGATGTGGCGATGGCCATCACCCGTGCCGATGGCTCAGTCACGCCCATCACCGTCACCTGTCGAATCGATACGCTCGACGAGGTCGAGTATTACCGGCACGGCGGCATCCTGCAGTACGTGCTGCGCAACATGATGCAGAACGCCGCCTGAGAACTCACGAACAGAAGAGTTGGGGCTTGGCCGATGCCACGGCCAAGCCTATCTTCCTCTGATGGACTCTGCCGTCCCGTCATCGGACCCGTCAGCCGGTCCCGTCTACTGGCAAGTCGTGCTCCGGCCGCATCGAAGCCTGCCGCCGAGCGGCTTCCGCATCCTGATGCTGATTCTGGGGCTGGTCAGCATCGTCTGCAGCATCGGGTTCACCCTCATCGGCGCCTGGCCGGTCTGCGGTTTCTTCGGTCTCGACGTATTGCTGCTCTATATCGCGTTCCGCGCCAGCTACCGGAGCGCCCGGGCGCGCGAGACGGTCCGGCTCGCCGGCGACGACCTCACCGTCGAGCGCGTGAGCGTGCGTGGCGAGCTCCGGCTTTGGCGCATGCAGGCCTTCTGGCTCAAGGTACGGCTGATCGAGAGCGGCGACGATACCAACCGCCTGCTCATTTCCACGCATGGCAGGACGCTGGCGATCGGCGGCTTCCTGTCGCCGATCGAGCGGCGGGGATTGGCCCAGGAGCTCGACGCGGCACTGCGCCGCTGGCGCGCCCAGCCGGCCTGAGACCCCAATGAGCCTCCTTGATCGCCTGGCCGCCTTCCTCAGCGGAGAAGAAGCGCCATCTTCCGGCGGCGATGGGCTGCGCCTCGCGGTGGCGGCATTGCTGGTCGAGGCGGCGCGCATGGATGACGAGTTCGCACCAAGCGAGCGAGCCGCCATCGTGAGGCTCCTCGGCGCCCGCTTCGCGCTCGATCCGATCGCTTCCGAGCAACTGTTGGCGCTCGCCGAACGGGCCGAGGCGAGGTCGACCGGCCTTTACCGCTTCACTAAATCGGTGATCGAAGGCTTCTCGCCCCAGGAGCGGATCGAGCTCATTGAGATGATGTGGGAAGTCGTCTATGCCGATGGCGTGCTCGATCCCGGCGAGGATGCGCTGGTCCGGCGAATCGCCGGCCTTATCCATGTCGAGGACCGCGATCGCGGAATGGCTCGCCAGCGCGCCCTTGCTCGAACTCGGGCGCGTCTGATACCACGGCGCGATGAGGCGCTGGCGCGCTCCGCACGCGCGGCGCCCGAACCACGGGAACCGACCTCGATGACCTTCGTCGTTACAGAAGCCTGTATCAAGTGCAAATACATGGATTGCGTGGAAGTCTGTCCGGTCGACTGCTTCTACGAGGGTGATAACATGCTGGTCATTCACCCCGACGAATGCATCGATTGCGGCGTGTGCGAGCCTGAATGCCCAGCCGAGGCGATCGTCAATGACAGCGATCCGCAGGCCGAGCAATGGCTGCAGCTGAATCGCGATTACGCCGCCTCCTGGCCGAATATCACGCGCAAGGGTGAGGCCCCGGCCGATGCCGATTCGTTCAAGGACGAGAAGGGCAAGTACGAGAAATATTTCTCGGCCAATCCCGGCAAACGCTGAGCGCTCCATTTCCCAAAAAACGCGTTTACCCTTGGGTTCCCGCGCGTACTGCTTGTGTGTGGCATAGAAGCCATGTCGTCGCAGTATGTCGGCGCGCTGGTATTTGTCGGAACAATTGTGCTAGATTTTTGGGCGAACGGGGCGCTCTGGCGACGTTGACGGTTCTAGGCGCGTGTCCCCCATCTCCACCGTATGGTTGGAAGGAACTGGCGGTTCTGCAGAGCCTAATGCTCGCGGTGCACGCAAATGACGGAGTCCCCCGTTCTGGTCCAAGGAATTTTGAGAGAATCGGATGTCGGATAAGATTGGGTTCGCCGAGGGCGATTACGTCGTGTATCCGAGCCATGGTGTCGGGAAGATTCTCGGCATCGAAACTCAGGAAATCTCGGGGTACAGGCTCAGCGTGTTCGTCGTGCATTTCGACAAGGATCGCATGACGTTGCGCGTGCCCGTGACGAAGGCGCAGAATTCGGGCCTCCGTCGGCTTTCGACCCAGAAGGAAATGCAGCTGGCGCTCGGGCGGCTCAAGGGCCGGTCGAAGGCGAAGCGCACCATGTGGAGCCGCCGCGCTCAGGAATACGAGGCCAAGATCAATTCCGGCGACCCGGCCTCGATCGCCGAAGTGGTGCGCGACCTTTATCGGAATGCCGGCCAGCCGGACCAGTCCTACAGCGAGCGGCAAATCTATCAGGCCGCGCTCGATCGGCTGGTGCGCGAGTTCGCGGCAGTCGAGTCGATCGACGAGGTGACTGCGACTCAGCGCCTCGAGCAGATGTTGAACGCCGCCTGAGCGGAGGGTTGATGGCGAAGCGCAGTCCGCTCCCGGCAAGCGCTTCGATCCCCGGCGGTCGAGTTCTAACCTTTTGGCTTAAGTCATCGTGACGACGCGCGCGCCGCCGGTCGAGCGCTTTGCCACCTTGATTGGGCGCCGCCGCGTCTGGGCGGTGTCGGCGGTCCACGCCGAGATCCGCCGGCTCGAAGCGATCCATGACGCGATCGAGCGGCGGCTCGAGCCCAGGGATGCGATCGTCTATCTCGGCAATGTGATCGGGCGCGGCACTGCCGTGCTCGAGACGGTCGATGAGCTCCTCTCGTTCCGCCGTGCCTTCATTGCGCGTCATGCCGCGTTCGCGGCCGACCTCGTCTATCTGCGCGGCAGCCAGGAGGAGATGTGGCAGAAGCTTCTGGAGCTGCAATTCGCCCCGAATCCGGGCGAGGTGCTGCGCTGGATGCTGGATCACGGCGTCGGCCCGACGCTCGCCGCATATGGCATCGAACATAGCCAAGGGCTGGCGGCCGCGCGTGACGGGGCGGTGGCACTGACCCGCTGGACCGCCGCCATCCGCGCCCGCATCAATGCGGCCCCGGGCCATGCCAATCTCCTAACGGCACTCCGCCGCGCCGCCTTCACTGCGGGCGAGGAGCTGCTCTTCGTCCATGCCGGGATCGATCCCTCGCGGCCACTGCCGGCGCAGCACGATGCCTTTTGGTGGGGCGGTGCGGGATTCCTCGATCTCAACCAGCCCTATGCCGGCTTCACCAAGGTCATCCGCGGCTTCGACCGCCACCATGGCGGACTGCAGCAGGCGCCGCATGCGGTCTCGCTCGATCGCGGCTGCGGCTTCGGCGGCCCGCTCGTCTGCGCCTGCTTCGCGCTCGACGGCACGGTGGTCGAAAGCTTCGAGGCCTGAGCTGAAGCCGGTTCTCACAGGTGCGGCGCTACTATGCCTTCTTGCCGCCCGCGCCTTCGCCCAATCCGAATCCGAACGGCTCGACGCCCTGCCCGTGCTGGAGACGGCAGCGGTCGCCAAGGTGCTCGATGGCGGCACGCTGGCACTTGAGGATGGCAAGATCATCCGGCTGGCCGGTGTCGAGGTGCCGCTGCCGCCCCTGGGGCAGTCCGATGACTGGCCGTGGAGCGACGCGGCGCGCCGGACACTTGCTGCACTTGCCGAAGGGCACATGGTTTCGGTGCGGGGCGCATCCGATGCCCTCGACCGCTATGGCAGGATCACGGCCGAGCTGGTGCGCGATGATGGGATATGGCTCGAAGGCGAGCTCGTCGCCGCTGGCGCCGTGCGCGTGTCGCCCTCGCCCGAGACGGCATCCCTCGCCCCCGCGCTCTTGGAGCGCGAGGCGGCCGCCCGCCGGCAGCGGCGCGGGCTCTGGCAATCCCGCTTCTATGCCGTCCGCCGGCCCGGCACGCTCGAGCATGAGAGCGGCAGTTTTCAGCTGGTCGAGACCGTCATCCGCACGGCCGAGGATCGCCATGGCATCATCTGGCTCGATCTCGGCGGTGCTGCGGCACGGCTCGACCGGCCGGCCCGGCAGCGCTTTCGTGCCGCCGGGCTCGATCCGCTGACGCTCGCCGGCAAACCTGTCCGGCTGCGCGGCTGGATCGAATGGCAGGGCCGCGCAGTCCTCGTGCTCACCCAGCCCGAGGCGGTCGAACGCCTCGACGATGCCCGGTGATCGAGACTTCGCGAGCCTCGGAAGATGCGCTATAAGCGGCGCCGGGTCCTCGTAGCTCAGCTGGATAGAGCATCAGTTTCCTAAACTGAGGGTCATGGGTTCGAATCCCGTCGAGGACACCATCTTTTCAATTAGTTAGCTCTTTGGTCCGATTTCGCGGGTAACATCCTGGGTAACAAATCGGTCTAGCGCATGACCCAGGTCAGTCGATCGATCTGGCGTCCGTCGAGCTCCACCACGTTGCTCATGCCTGCGATCGGGTGACCGGTCCCGATAAATTGCATAACTCGGCCGTCGGCATATCCGATTTGAGCGGTCGGCAAGTGCCTGTAGAGGCGGATTATCTCGACCTTCTTTTCAGCCGGGTTGGCGAACGCATCGACAAGCGCGCGGCCGAAATTCTCATATTCCGGTACCCTCATCGGAAAGGGGATGTTGGGCTCGGGGACGAGAGCAAATAGGCGTCTCACCGCGTCGGCGGTGTGAACCTTAGCCTCACCTGCCAGGACCGCACCCAGCAGCAAAGCCGCGTTTTCTGGAGTTGCCTGGACCCCCGCACCTGGCCCGCGCGTTCCGGGGCTTGTGATCAACCCCCCAGCCTGGAGCCCTCGTTGGCGCTCGTAAATCGCTTCGGGCGACAACCCAGTCACCTCCGCTAGGATCCTTCCATATTCCCTGAGCGTCCTTGTCACTGGCCCCTCCAATACGGGTGATCACCAATAATCTCTTGCACATTGGCGAACGCCGATATAGACCGGTGATCACCAATTATCAAGGTGATCTCGCGGAGGGTTGAAGACATGAGGATGTTGAGTTTCCCGCAGCTGCGCGCGGAGAAGGGGATTCGCTTTAGCCGCATGCACGTCGACAGGCTGGAGAAGGCGGGGCAGTTCCCGAAGCGCGTCAGGATCGGCGGGAACACGGTCTGCTGGATCGAAGCGGAGATCGACGAGTGGTTGGCCAAGCTGGCGACCGACGCGCGCGGCTTCCGGGCCGAACGTGTGGCGCCGCAGGAGGCCGCTTAGTCCATGGCCAAAATGAGCAGCCCGGTCGCGAGTGGCATCGCGACCGGAGCTCAATATATCGAAACGACGGAACATCGTTTGGATATCATCGCCCCGCCCCTGAAGCAAGATCTTGCGGCCCGCTGGATTACGCGCCGATTCGGTGTCTCGGCCGCCCTGGCCGCGGTAATCGCCGCTGAGGCCTTCGGGCCAGGTTTGGCGGCATGACCGCAACCGTCTCGCAATTCCCGATCGCCAGGCGGCCGGCAGTCCTGATCGAGACAGGCATCCAGCCTTGCGGCCGGCGCCTGTTCTTTTCGAGCTATGTCGACGAGGCGGCCGGAACGCTCGTCCTGCACAGCGGGACAAGCTATGCCGAGGCGTCCCGCGCTGCCCTCGAATTCGCCGCCGGCACCTTGAGGATCCGCGACCTGACCGGAGGCGTTGGATGAACGCAGCCGCAATCCCGGCCGAGGCCAGGCGCCGCGTAGCAAAGATGATCCCGATGCTTTCCTCGGATCGAGAGGGCGAGGTCGTCGCCGCGGCGGCCGCGATCGGCCGGGTGCTCGCCGCGGCCGGCACCGACTGGCACGGCCTCGCATCTCTGATCGAGCCCTCGGAATGGCAGGCCGCGGTAGAGGGTCGGCAGGCCCCACAGCGGCCATCGCCGGCGCCCGCTCCTTCGCCGCAGGCCGAACAGCCCTTCAAGCCACGGAAGCCGCGCCCGCCGTCATTCCGGGACTTCGAGCCTAGAGAGGCGCGCGAGGTTATTGCGGAGATCGTCGCGCGTCATGATCTCACCCCGGCCGAGCTCGAGCTGCTTACCAGGATCGACGACAAACTTTATGCCGCGCCTCATAAGGTCCTGACGGCATTGGAGGTTAGGGCGCTCAACCGAATTCTGGCGTCGGCCGGCAGCGCGGGAGGCGGCATGAGCGTGATCAAGGCCGGCACCTGGACGCGCATCAGCAAGGCTGCAGCGCTAGACGCTCGGCTCTCAGCCGAGGCCTTCCGAGTTCTCGCGGTGCTGGGATGCTACGCGGACGCGCTCGGCCAGTGCTGCCCTGCCGTCGGCACGATCGCCGCCTTGCGCGGCGTCACCCGCCGGCAATTGCAGCGACAGCTGCGCCAGCTCGAGACGTTCGGATATCTCACCACCTCACGGCAGACGCGCACCAACGGTCGGGGCGGTTATGGCAGCAATGGCTACGTCCTGACCTTCCCCGACGTGACGCCCGATGTCGCATCGGTGGTTGGCGACAATGCGACACCGGATGTCACATCGCTCCCGCCCGATGCGACATGTGATGACGCATCGCGATGCGACACCGCAGGGCACAGCGATGCGACGCCCCATGTCGCGACCGATGCGACGCCCCGCGTCGCCCTAATAAGCCCAATGGAACAAGCCCAAGGAGAACAAGCCCAAACTCTCTCCGCGCGCTCTGCCGGCCTCGAGCTCTTGCTCGACCATCCGACCGAAAATCGCAAACCGCCGGCACCCCGCAAGCCTGGAACAGCGGCCCATCAGGAAGAGGCTGACCTTGAGAGCTTTTGGGTTGAGTACCCACGCAAGGTCGACAAGGGCGGGGCTCGCAAGGCTTTCAAGGCGGCATGCAAGAAAGCCAGCGCTGGCACGATCATCCTGGCGGCCAGGCGCTTCGCCGAGCAGGAAGTGTCCAAACGGACAGAGGCTCGCTTCATCGCGCACCCCGCGACCTGGCTGAATGGGGAGCGCTGGCTTGACGAGCCCGAGCCGGCGAGAGAGATCGATACCGGCAATCCGTTCGATTTGGAGCGGGGTGGCTCTGGCGGGAGCGGCAACATGGCCGCGGTCGAAGCCGTCTTCGGTAAGGGGCCGTTCCTATGACCGGCGCTCTGCAAGCCCGAGAGCCCGGTCGCGGCGTAACCACCCTGCTGGCCGACCTCACGCCTCTGGCGACGGCAAACGCCCGCGCGCTCGTGGCGGCGTCGGTATGGGGCGAGGTCGATCAGCTCGAGCCGGCGCTCTGCGATCAGATCGGCGCCGAGCTGCAGGCGGCACTCGCGATGCAGCCCGATCGGGAATTGGTCATGCGCGTCTGCAGCCGACTCGCCAGCGCTTACCCGCCCCGCGCTGCCGAACAGGGCGGAGACCTCACGGCTTGGCTCGCACTGGTCGTCGAGGAGCTCGCCCAGCGGCCGCCCTGGGCTATCGCCGCCGGAGTGCCGCGCGTTTGGCAGACCGTGCGTTGGCGCCCCTCGGTCGCCGACGTGCTGGCCGAGGTCGAGGCCGAGATCGCCCCCGTCCACGCGCAGCTGCGGGCGCTCGACCGGATCGGCCGGCGGCGCGAGGAAATCGCCGCGCGCGAGGCCGAAGAGCGCCGGCGCGCGGAGGAAGCTGCGGAACGGGCGAAGGAGCGTGCGGCCCTTGCCGCTGCCGCGGCCAAAGGTGCCGAGGCCGAGCGGTTATGGCGTGCCGAGAGCGAACGGCGCTGGATCAGTGAGCGCGACGCGGAGGCGGCCCGGCAGCTTTCCGGACAGGGCGTTAAGCCGGGCGACTTCACCGCGGCGCTGATCGCGCTCCGCCAGCGCTCGGATTGGGATGGCACGGGCTCACTAATCGATCTGCACGCCGGCATTCCGAAACCAATCACCGCGCCCTGGCCTGATCACATGGCCGAGCTTATCCTGAAGGCTGCCCGGCCGGCCGACGACGGCGCCCCATGACGATCTCGTTCGATCATCCCTACGTTCGGGCAATACGCGACGCGGTGTCCCTGCTGGATCCGGCGGATCGGCCCCAGGCAGTCACGATGGCTCTGTCGCTGGCGCGCGTGGCAGACTTGGAGCTTCGCGATAGCGCCGTAAGGCACGCCCGCACGCTCATGCCGGAGAAGTCTACAACGGCGGCTGCCAAAGAAATCGCGACCGCGCTGGATCGCTATTTGGCCTCCGGCTATCGCGAGAATGCGGGCTTAGACCACATCACCGATGGCGACCCGACGAGAAGGGCCATTCACCGGATCGCCAAGCTCAATGGTGGGCAATCGATCGGCCATCGACAGATCTTCAATGTGCTCAAAGACAATCGAAGCGGGCACTCTATGCAATAGATCTCGGTGGGAATTGCATAAATCGACAGATACGATCGAGGTTAGATAGCTCGAGTCCTTGAGGCTCAGCCCCCAGAAGGCGCGGGATTAAAGCTTTCCCGACAGACAGGCAAGGAGTGTCCGGATCATGGCAGCTTTCGCAAGGGGGCTGGCCCGGCCCTTGACTGCAAACGCCAGTTACCGAGACGAGCGGCTTTCGAATCTTCAAGTCCGCGTCGTGAAAATCGAAGACGAGGCCTTGGCGGAGCTGATCGCCGAGCGCGAAGAGCGTCGCCGCGAGAAAGCGGCATGGCGTGAAGAACTGGCGCGCCGGGCCGCCGGCCGGCCTTAGCAGGAGAAAACGATGCTGACCCCGGAACAGATTGCCGGTCTCAATGAGTTTGTCGACCATGCGCTCATGGCGGCGGCCCGCGCGGCGCACCAAGCGGCATGGCAGCGGCACACCGATACGGTGGCGAAAATCACCGAGGCCGAGGCCACGCTCGTCAAGGCGAAGTCGGACCGCGCTGCGATCCTGTCGGCTGGCGCCGGCGGCGGGGCTTGCGTCACCGCTCAGCACAGCGCCGATACGGCCCGGGCCGTGCGCGAGGCGGAGGACCACGTCAAATTTCTGCGCGAGCTCGCCGCGGGCATGAACGCGGAAACAATCCGGCTCGACGCCGCGCTCATGAAAGCGCAGCGCGACGCCTATCTGCCGGTGATCCGCCATGGCGCCCGCATGCGCCTCGAGGCCGCGGCCCGGCTCGACCGGGCCCGCGCCGATCTGGCCGAGGCCGAAAGCGCCTATGACGCCGCCAGCGAGATCGTCGCCCACGGCGCCCATCATTTCCGCCCCCACGTCCAGCTCGTGCCTGGCACACGGCCCGCGGCGCCGGACCCAGGCGGATACATCCGCATGAGGCTCGGCGCCACGGAAGAGGCCGCCCTGTGGCGCTCCGCCGGCATCGATCTCGACCCGCCCGCCACCGAACCGAAGGAAGCAGCATGACGACCGCCCCGCTCACGCCCGAGCAGCTCGCCGAAACCCGCGAGATGGTCAGCAACCTGACGAATGCCGAGTTCCGTGAAGTGACGAACTGGATGAATGCGCGCGGCCGGGTGCCGACCATCGAGGAGATGCACCAGATCAAGGCGAAAGCCGCCCGCCGGGGCTGGTAGGACACCATGGCGCGGCATTGCTCGATCTGCATCCACCCCGACCGGGACGCCATCGACACGGCGCTCATGGGGACAGGCATCCTCGCCCAGATCGGGATCCAGCACGGGGTGACGGTTTCGGCGCTTGGCCGGCAATCGCGATCGCCATATCCCGGCCGCGATGGTGAAGCATGCCGAGATCCTGGACGAGCTTCGCGCCGAGCAGTTGGTTGCAAGGGCCTCGGACATGTACCGGGCGATCGAACGGCAGATCCCGCTTGCGGCGAAGGACGGCGATCACAAAGCGCTCGCTCAGCTCGCCGGCCAGGGCACCAAGATCTGCGCCCTGCTCATGAAGCGGTTCGATCAAATGCCGCCCGAGCGATCGGTCAGCATCGTTGCCTCAGTGGAGTGGAAGGGAATTCAGCAGACGATCTTGCGCGCCCTCGATCCGTTTCCGGACGCCAAACGCGCGGTCGCGATCGCCCTTGCGAGCCGGTCCTGATGGACGCTGCCGAAGCAATGCGCATCGGCATGCTGGAAGCGGTCGACCCGGTCGTCTACGCGGCAAATCAGCTGGGCTTCGTCGCTGACGATTGGCAGGCCCGGTTCCTTCGCTCGACGGCGCCGGAAATCTCGGTCTGCTGCAGCCGGCAGAGCGGCAAGAGCACCACGGCGGCCGTGAAGGCGGTTCATGTCGCCAAGCACAAGCCCGACGGCCTGGTGCTGATCATCTCGCCGACGCAGCGCCAGTCGGGCTTGCTCCTGCGGAAGGCCCGCGGGCTGCTGCGCAAGAACGAGGAGGATCGAGAGCTCAGCGCCGACAGCGCGACCACGATCGAGCTTCCGAACCGCGCCTTGATCGTCAGCCTGCCGGGCAACGATGACAGCATCCGCGGCTACAGCTCGCCTGACCTGATCATCGAGGACGAGGCGGCCTTCGTGACCGAGGCCACGCATGACGCGCTGGTGCCGATGCTCGCCGTGAGCCAGGGGCAGCTCTGCCTCTTGAGCACGCCGCAGGGCCGGCAGGGACACTTCTTCCAAGCCCACGCTGGCGACGACACCGACTATGAGCGCATCACGGTCACGGCATTCGATTGCAAGCGCATCCCGCGCGATTGGCTGGAAAAGCAGAGGCGGAAGAACCCGGCCCGCTTCGGCCGTGAGTTCATGTGCCAGTTCCTCGAAAGCGACAGCCAATTTTTCACCTATGCGGAGATCGAGGCTCTGTTCGACACCGACCTTCGGCCTCTCTTCCCGGATTTGGTCCATGCTCTCAAAGCCGCGTAATGACCTGATCGAAAAGACCTTCGAGACGCTCCCGGCACGGCCGGTTGGTTTCGTCGTCTCGGCTGACATCGGGAAGATGCGGGATTGGTCGGCCATATCGGTGACGACCCGCAGCGTGGGCTGGGTCCTGTGCATGGAAAGGGCGGAATTCGAGCAGATCCCGGGCGAGAGAGATCGAAAACGCTTTTTGCAACATGGAATTACGCACCTGGAGCGGCCTGCCCTCGGCACTCCGTACCCCGAGGTCGTTCGCCGCCTGTGCGTGCTCATGGACGAGCTGCCCGTGATGCCGGAGCTTCCTGAGCTCGTGATCGATGCGACGGGCGTCGGCATGCCGATCGTCGATATGTGTCGGGGATCCGGTCTTCGGCCGGTTGCCATGACGATCACGGGCGGGACCAACGTCGTCACGCACTCGAGCCGGCAGATTTCGGTGCCAAAACGGGACCTGGCGGAGAACGTCAAGGCGCTGATCCAGGATGGCCGTTTGAAGGTCGCGAATGACCTCGATCTGGCTGCGGTTGCTCGGCAGGAGCTTGCCGCATTCGGCCACAAGATCGCCGAAGACGGTCACGAAACCTTCGATGGCGTGGGCGAGCACGACGACATCGTCATGTCGATCGCCATGGGGGTTTGGCGCAGCGAGCACAAGCCGGCGCCGATCCGCAGCGCCGACATCAACATCTTCGATCGCTGAATGATGGTTGATATAAAATCAAAACGGTCATATAGCTTCTATATCGGCTCGATAGAGGCTTCCATCATGACCAGGGCAATCGCCTATCTCCGCGTTTCCAGCCAGCAGCAAGGCCGATCGGGCCTCGGCATCGAAGCGCAACGGCAATCGATTGCCCGCTTCGCCGAGGCGGAGGGTATCGAGCTGGTGGGCGAGCATATCGAGGTCGAGACGGGCAAGGGCGCCGACGCGCTCGACCGCCGGCCGGTTCTGGCCGTGGCTCTCGCTGAGGCGCGCCGCCTGCGCTGCCCGGTGATCGTCGCCAAGCTCGATCGGCTCAGCCGTGACGTGGCGTTCATCAGCGGCCTGATGGCGCAGCGGGTGCCGTTCGTGGTCGCCGAGCTGGGTGCCGATGCCGATCCGTTCATGCTTCACCTGTACGCGGCCCTGGCCGAGAAGGAACGGGCGCTGATCTCGGGCCGGACCAAGGCGGCACTGGCTGCCAAGAAGGCACAGGGCGCCATCCTGGGCAATCGGACGAACCTTGCCGATGCGCGGGCCGCTGGCGTCGCCACCGTGAAGGCGAAGGCGGACCAGTTCGCAGCCAATGTGCTGCCGGTCGTCGAGACCATCCGCGCATCAGGCGTTGCCACGCTGCCGGGGATCGCCGAAGCCTTGAACGCTCGTGGCATTCGGACGGCGCGCGGCGGGCAGTGGTATGCGACGACCGTCAAGAACCTGCTCGACCGACAAGCCGCGTAGCATCCCCGCTCGCCCGATTGGGCGACCGCCAATCCAGCCCGCCCGGCATCGCGCTCGGCGGGCTTTTTCATGAGGTACCGCCCATGCCAGACATCAGCGAATACGTCTCTCAGGCCGAGTATGGCGTGAAACACATCGTCAAGCTTGCGGCACGACAGGGCCATGCCGCTGCCGACGTGCTGCTGCTCATCATCTACGCCGCCGGCATCGAGGCTGAGGCGTGCGGCATCGATCTGCAGGCCGCTGACACTGATCTAAGGGCGCGGCTCGATCAGGCCGCATCCGATGCTCGCTGCCAGGCTGTCCGGCACGCCCAGCGCCTTCTCGATGCCGAGGATCAGGCCCGGCAGGGGCTTCCTCAAAGCTGAGGAGACCCGAGCCCGGGCGAGGCGGATCAGACGGACAGTGCCGCCAGCCAGAAAACCCCGTCAGCCGGCGGCCGACCCTTCTCGCGACGGCGCGGCCGGCATTCAAAGGGGGATACCGCCAGGGTACCCCCTTCACTCAAACAGGAGATCATCATGGCGCCGATCATCGACCTGGCGGCCGAGCGCGCCGCCCGTCTCCTCAAAATTGAGGAGCCCCCGTTCGTCGATCCACCAGCGCGGGGCACGTTTCACGCTGCGGGCATGCTGCGGCTCATCCCGCTTGCTCGCGACCTCCTGGCGCTGACGATGCCTCAGCTGGCGACCGCGAAGCTGCCGCCCGGGGTCGGCCTGCGGCTCGCCGACATGTCGAATGGTATGTGTGTCATGCACATCCCTTCGCCCGGCGGTCCAGACGCTGCAGCATGAGCAATCTGGATTTTGCGGAGATGGCCGCTCATCTGCGCCGGGTCGCCGAGCGGATACCGGCCGAAGAGCATGCGGCGCTCGACGATATCGGTCGCGATGTGGCGAAAGCGGCAGCCGACAAGCTCGGCACATATCAGGGCTCGGTCGGCTCGTTTCCGGCCTGGGCACCGCTGGCCGAGACCACGAAGGAAGAGCGTGTCCGCCTGGGCTTCACGCCTGACGACCCGTTGGAACGTGACGGCACGCTCGAGCGCTCGATCGGCCATGACACGGCCCCGCACGAGGTCGCGGTCGGGTCGCCACTGCCTGAGGCGCTTTGGATGGAGGGCGGCACGTCCAGGGCGCCCCCTCGGCCATTCCTCGGCCCTGCAATGCAGGAAGCCGGGCACACCATCATGACGCGCTTCCTGCGCGCCATTTCGAACGCGTTTCGGAGGAGCTGAAGGATGGCTATGGAGAGCTACACGGTCGAGGCGCGGCTGAAGTCCGTCGATACGCTCGGCCCCTCCCTGCTCAAGATCTCCGCCCTGTTCGAGAAGATCGGCAAGCAAGTCATCGGGCTCAATTCCGAGGTCGGGCTTCTCGGCCGATCGAACGGGCTGGCAATGACGATCGCCAAGGCTCACCAACTGTCGGGCGCGCTCTCGTCCGCCGGCGCGGCGGCGAAGGAGCTAAAGGGGCTCACCCTCGGCGGCATGACGCGGTCGTTCGAGGCATCGATCAGCCGTGCCAAAGAGCTCGAAGGCGTCATGGAGCGGATCGGCCGGAACCAGCTCGGCGGGACGAGGGGCGGATCTGGCGGCCCCGGCGGGCGCCAGGGCGGCATCAACGCGGCCATCGGCGAGGTCCAGGCCGGGATTTTCAGCGCTGGCTTCATCGCCTCTCCTGTCATCTCGGCGATCAAGCAGGCCGCCGAGCTCAACACCCAGATGGTCGGCATCGACGCGATCCGGCCCATGGACGAGAAGACGATGGCCGGCCTGCGAGCGGCGATCTTCAAGGCCGCCTCGCCGACCGTTTTCAGCAATGTCGATGTCGGCGGGATGGCAAAGCTGCTCGCGACCTCGACCAGCCTATCGGTCCCTGAGATCGACAAGATCCTGCCCGTGATGGCGCAATTTGCCGACACGCAATCGCTGTTCAAGGGCGTGCCATGGCAGACATCGGTCAAGGGCGCGATCGACCTGGCGCACCAGGCGCAGCTCTATACCCCGGAACAGCTGCGGCCGTTCCTCGACAAGGTCACGCGCGCCTCGATCCTGACCGGCGGCAGCACGCCAAATCTCACGAACGCGCTCAAATATTTCGGGCCGACGGCCAAGGCAGGCCTCGGCATGAGCGATGACAGCGTCATCGCGGCCGTGGCGCTGATGGATCGGCTCGGCGTATCCGGCAGCCGCGGGGGCACCAGCCTCCTGGCCGGGCTGACCCGATCGGTTCCCGGCGTGTTCGGCAGCGGCCTGTTGACGGGCAAGAGCATGCGTGCGCTCCACGACATGAATTTGGTCGATAAGGACGGCAAGGCCCTCGTGTTCGATAAAGAGGGAAAATTCGATCTGCCCGCCCTGATGACCCGGCTCGTTCAATTTCACGACAAGCTCTTCGCCTCAATGCCGCCGGAAAAAGCGCGGCAAGAGATGATGCGGGACCTGCAGCAAGGGTTCGGCACGAACGGCGCCAGGACGATCGGTCTCCTGATGTCGGACGCTGCGCTCGAGCAGTGGCGCATCATCACCGAAAACATGGCGAAGCTGCCCGGAACTTCGGAGGTCCAGAACAAATTCGCGAATGAAGCAACGATGCAAAAATTCAAGACGGCGCAGACCAATTTCAACAGCCTGATGGCGGAGATCGGCGATGCCCTCTTGCCCGATGTCAATCACCAGCTCGACCGGTTCAATCACCTGATCCCTGACCTGACCGTCCTCGTGCGCGAGAACCATCCGGCCGTGCGGGCGCTCGCAGAGGCCCTACTCGGCCTTTCGGCCGCGGTCGCCTTCTCAGGCGTCGTGAAGGGGCTCGAGGTCGCGTTCTATGGCTTGCAGAAGTCGATGGCCTTCGCCGGGCTGATCGAGGCGGGTATGGGCGCCAAAGCCGCCGCGCCGGTTGTCGCTGGATCTCTGCTGTCCGGCGGCCCCACCGCGATCGCCGCGCTTACCGCCTTGGCCATCTATAAGAAGGCGACCGAGACCACGGCGGAACGAGACGAGGCGGCGACTGCCGCCGCTGCTGGATGGGATGCGAGCGGCCCCGGCGCGCCGAGCGCCGAATATCCGATGGACCGTTTCGGTAGCGGCCGCAGGTTCGCCAACCTGCCACCGAACTATCTGCGCCGACAGCCGGGCGACGACGGCACCATCGAGACCAATGCGCTGCTTCGGCTGATCCTCCAGCAGCTCGGCAAGCCGATCCCCGCGGTCATCGATGGGAACTATCTAAACCGCTATTTCCAGCAGGAGAACAACTTCAGCTACGGCGGCCCGCGCATGGGCCCCAGCGTCCTCGATCCCTGGGCTTATTATCCGAATCCCGGATCTGTGCGCTGACCATCAACCCCGCCGGCCGCGCCGGCATCAATGGAGCTCGACATGGTCCAAGTCCACATCAATGAAAACCCGTCGGCCGTGGCGCCCGTATCCCTGACGGAGGGTCCGGGCGGCCTGGCCAAGCTGCGCGAGGATCGCAACAAGAAGGTCGAGTTCGTGGACCGCTTCGGCCGCCAGATCCGCATGCGCAAGGTGACTCTCTCAATGCGGCACCGGATTGCCGACGTGCTGGGCGACGCGGTGAAGAATGAGGGCCTGATGCTCCATGCCTTCGCGGTCATGTCGCTGGAATCGATCGGCGAGCATCCCGTCGTTGCCCTGTCTCGCACCCAGATCGATGCCACGCTCGACCTGCTCGAGGTCGAGGGCGTCGAGGACGTGCTTGTCAAATACGCCGAGGAGTTCGGCACCAGCCCGGCCGGCGGAGCGCCCGCCAACGAGGCCGCCGCAAAAAACGGCTAAAGGACCCCGAGTTCAAGGATGGAGTTTTCCTCCTGAGGCACGGGGTCCCTTATGACATTGCCTTCGACATGCCGCCCAACGAGCGCACCGCGCTCGTCATCGAGATCTTGCAGCAGGAGACGGGCGGCCGCTGGGATTGGGGCAAGCACCAGATCGTCATGCCAAAATAGGGTGTCCGAGATCCGGACACCCTCTAAAGGCTACGCCGAAAGGGTGGGCAGACTGTGCCCACCCTTCCCCGGAGCTCGTGCGCCGAAGGCGGCCTTAGATAGGCTTTCCGTCAGGCGTGGCCGCCGGGCCGATGTACGTCCAATCGGATGCGGCCAGAATGGGCGAGCGCTGGTCGCTCGCAATCCAAAGCTCGCTCCTTCCGGTCCACGACGCCCAGAGCCGAACACCGCTCCTGGTTATCTCCACCAGGTGAGGCCATGCAACATCCGGATTCTCAGGAAATCCTGGCTTGGATGGATCCGGCCACGAAGTAAAGTTTCTCATATAAATATCCATTTTGAAAATAGGCATTTCAGATATTTGAGAATGCCTGCTCACATCTTCATGATGCGAGCTTACCAGAGATAATTACATCAAATCGATTTTCAAGACCTGCCGATTAGGCGATCTTGACAAACCTGTACTGGCGATCCTCTGGGCTGGTCCAAGGGAGGCATGCCGCCTGGCATACCCCCTTGTGGCCTGCTGATGGGGTCGCGTTTCGCGACCCCATCGCCAGCCCTCACGGCGGCCTATGATTTACATAGGTCGCCCCGTCTCATCAGCCATCGGCGAGGCGTCGAAGAACAGCGTGATCGATGCATCCCAGGATGCCGAAGACGCGGCCGATCACCATTTCGTCGAAAGCCTCAGCCGGGACGGTGCCGCCCGAGAAGACCGTGTTGTCGTAGCTGAGCCTGATCTGGAGGCCGCCCACATGCTGCGCTCTCACCACGCACGGCGCGCCGAACTGCTCGATCACATAAAGGGCGTCGCACTCGAACCGGTCGCACGGCACCACGGCGACATAGTCGCGGGCCGAAATCGTCGGCTCCATGCTCGGCCCGACCATCGGCATGAAGCGCGGCCGGAAGCCGAAAGTCTGCTCAGCGAGCATGCGGGCCTCGCGCGGTATCTCTTGAGCCATGATCAGCGGGCCTCCTTGCGAATCGGGCCGCCGCGCCGCGCATCGGCCAGGCGCTCGCTGCCATCGATCGGAGCCGTGGCGGCCGAGGCCTTCTCGAAGATCGCTACAGCGGGATCGGGTGGCACGAGCCCGGATACCTCCTCGCCTGACTCATCCTGCGGCAGGCCGTTTATGTCGTCGCCGGCCGGGTCGTCATCGGCGCCCTGGTCGGTCTCGGGCTCGAGATCCTCGCGCTCGATCGCGAAGGTGACGAGATCCTCGAGCATGCGCCGCGGAATGCGCACCTCGAGCAGGGCGACCGGTAGCTCGTCTTCGACGACGACGCCGGCGAGGTGGGCCCGGTTGACGAGCTGGACGAGCAAGCGCTCGGCCTGGCTCTCCAGCGCCCATAGCGGGGCTGCGTGGAACGCTCTGTGCTCTTCGGGCTTCCAGCGGCGCGGCCGGGGCTTCGGCAGCATCAGGCGGCCTCGGGCGTGGCTTGAGGGCTTGCGGGAACGCCGTGCGCTCATGTGAGCACCGCCTTTCCGGCGATCCGCTCAAGGTCGGCGATCAGGAACTTGACCGACGAGCTTTCCTCCTCATCGATATCGATGGTATCGACCGCAAGACGAAGCTTTGCGAGACAATCGGCTGCACAATTGGCCGGGAACGCAAAGATGCCCTGGGCTGTGGCTCCGAGGTCCCTGGCCGCTGCCGCTTGCCGCTCTTCGAGCTCGGGGATGCCGAGCGCGCGCTCGGTCTCGTCGATCCGCGCCTGATATTGCTCGACTTCGGCTCTCATGTCGGCGATCGAGGTATGGCCGCTCTCGTATGTAAAGATGCCCTCCATCATGTGCGCTAGAAACGGTTCTCCCTCCATATCGACGGTCACGTTGCGGATACGACCTTCCGCGCTCGTAATGCGCGCAAGCGCGCCTTGGACGCTCTCGAACTGCCGGAAGAATGAGGGCCTCGGACACTGTCTCCAAAGCTCGTGCTGCGCGTGCTCGAGAAGGTCGAACGCCTTGGTGCTGGCATCGTCCAGGATGTGCCAGCGCTCGAACAGGGCGGCCAACGCTGGCGACAGCGCAGAGGCCGCGGCCGGACTCGCTGTCGCGCCGATCGCGACGCCGGCGGTCATTGCTGCGGTGCGGGTGATGAAGGTCCGCCGAGAGGTCCTGGCGGTAGGCAAAGCGGTAGTGTTCTCGGAAATAGCCATTTCCGGGCTCCTGATTAGGTTGGGATGGGCGGCGCGACATTATCGGGCCGCGTTCGGTTGCCTTGCTATTTGTCGCAAGGTCGCTACACTGTCGCGCAGTTAGACCCGGCCGGTCAAGAGAAGATCGCCACTATGTAGCGAGGTTTTGGTGTCGCCAGAGCAATGTAGGATGGCGCGGGCCGGGATCGGCTGGGGAATACGCGAGCTCGCGGAGGCGGCGAACGTCTCCACCAATACCTTGACACGATTCGAGCGCGGAGAGCGCCTCTACGGCCGCACGGTCGACGCCATCCGCGCCGCCCTTGAGGCCGCCGGCGTCGAGTTCATTGCCGAGAACGGCGGAGGGCCGGGGGTGCGGCTGAAGAAGGCGTAACGACGCAGGCTGGTCAGATCAGAGAGCTGGCGCGGCGTAGTCGACCGCGACGATCCGGCCGTCGAGTATCCCCCAGTCCTCGCGCTTGTGTTCCCCCGGCCACTCACCACCGCCGGGCTCCTTTGGGCTCCCGGTGTGAGTCATTTTTGCAAACGTTTGCGAAAACGGTCGGGGCGCCATGCGTTCTTAACCATCTGAGCGTTTGTCAAGGATGGCCATATTGGCTTCGCTGATACATATTCATAGCCAGCCGAAGAGCTGGTCAAAGCCGTGGGGACGAAGATGGGTGATGAACTGAACGCCTTGCTAGAGCGCGCACGGCTTGTGCGGATGACCGACCAGGAGCGGGACCAGCAGCGTCGTAGCTTTGTGTATGGGAACACTGGATTCGAAAATGGCCTTATCACCCGGAAGATGGTCGACGAGGTAGCCGAAGGTCTGAAGAAAAAGCGCGCCTGAGGATGGAGCAGGATGACGGCCGGCGCCACAGCAAGGCGCTTGTCCCGGTCCTGATAAGCGATCCGGTAGAGCGGGCGAAGCGCGAGGTCGAGAACGGCTTCGCGCAACTCATGGCCGTCGAGGAAATGGTCGCGTATTGGTGCGACCCGGAACGAAGGCCCTTCCGACTTCGACCGTCCCACATATTCGATCTGCATCGCCGAGCGCTCGATGGGATCAGTTTGTTCGCCGGCAACGCTCGACCTGGGCCGGTTGAGATCCAAAAGAGCAAGCATGTACCGCCAGGCGCCCATCTAGTGCATGAGCACCTGGAAGACATGTGCGACTATGTCAATGAACACTTCGTGTCAGCCCAGCCCCTACATCTCTCGGCTTACGTGATGTGGCGCCTCAACTGGATCCATCCCTTCGATGATGGAAATGGCCGAACCGCTCGCGCAGCTTCCTATCTGGTGCTGTGCGTGCGTCTAGGGCTGCGGCTACCAGGAACGAAGACCATCCCTGACTACATCGTTGATAACCGGGACCCATATTTTGAGGCGATCGAGCAAGCTGACGAAGCCTGTAGGCACGATCGGCTCGACGTGACAGCGATGGAATCTCTCCTAGGCGGCCTTCTGCTCCAGCAGCTCAACTCGACTGCGCTCCTTTAGGATTCCCGGACACGACCACATCGGTCATGACCTTTCCCCACAGGCACAACGCCGCGCGCCGCTCGGCACCATAGGCGTGCCGATTATAGATCGCTGCCACCCCCTTGATGGTCCCCTGGGTGTGATTGAGGATCTTGTCGACGACATGCGGCGCAACGCCGAGCTCGGCCATGCCGCTCGCGGCGGAACGGCGGAGATCGTGCAGCGTCCAATGCTCGATAGGCATCGGCGGCCCGACCTCGGCGCCTGGTGCCATCAGCAGCCAATCCAAACGCGCCTTCGCCCTGCTCCAGCCTGACACGGCCGTCCGGTCGGTCGTCGTGAACAGGAGCGTGGACGAATTGCGGCGCGGCAGCTTGCCCATGATCGCCAGCGCCTCGGCCGCGAGCGCAACCTCGTGCTCTTTATCGTTCTTGGCGCGCGCGGCCGGCAGCGTCCAGGTCGCGCCATGCATGTCGAGCTCACCCCAGCTCAGGCCCGCCACCTCATCGCGGCGCTGCGCGGTCAGGATGAGCAGCCGGATGAGGGGGCCGAACGGATAGCCGAGCGGCCCGCAGGCATTCCAGACCCGCAACAGCTCCGGCAGATCGAGGATACGCTCTCGGGACATCTCGCGGGTGGGATGGCGGATCGGCGCGGCCGGGCTCGCCTCGATCAGGCCCCGCTCCACGCACCAGTCGAAGAAGGTCTTGCTCATCGTCAGCACCCGATTCGCATGAACGGGCGCGCCGCGGTCGATGATGGCATCCAGCATTTCGAGAATGTCGGCGCGTGCGACGGTGCTGATTGGCCGATCACCGAGGCGACCGCCAAGATCCTTGCCGAGGGCGCGCTCGACCTCTTCCCAGTCTTTCCGATTCGGCTTCACCTGGCGCTCGATATAGGCCGCCAAAGCATCCTTGAGCGGAGGATCGACAGCCGCGGTCGGCGCCTCAGCCGGATCGATGCCGGCATCGACCTTCTCGAGTGCAGCGCGGGCCGCGTCGCGGGCCTCCTTCAGTCGAAAGAGGATCGTATAGCGGCCGAGGGTGAGGCGCCGCTGCCTGCCGCCCACCCGGTACATCAGGATGAAGGTCTTGGTGCCCTTCCATGAGACCCGGAGACCGAGGCCAGGCAACAGCGCGTCCCAGATCTCATATCGCCCCTCTTCCTTGGTCGGCGGCTTGGCTCGCTCGATGCCGATCTCAGTGAAATTCTTGGAAGCCATCGGGCGCCATGGGTAACAGCTGGGTAACAAAATGCCCGGTTCAAGGGCGTTTTCGGAGGTGTCGGCATGTTACACACTACCTGCCGAACCGCAAGGAAATGCTGGGTTTTCCCGTTACTTATGTGATCCCGAGTTCAGCCGTGTTATGCTGAACCATCAGTTTCCTAAACTGAGGGTCATGGGTTCGAATCCCGTCGAGGACACCATCGACATCCTATGTCCAACCCGACTTATCGAAGCGTATCGTCGAGGAAAGCGGCGATTTCCGGATTGGACCGCAGTGCGGCCAGCTCCGCCTCGGTCGGCAATTGCGGGCGGTCGCGCTCGACATTCACCATGCAGAGAAAACCCAAGGGCTCGCCCTTGGTCGCCCGGAACTGGTGCCATTGCCAGGCTGGAATCGCGACCAGATCGTTGGGACCGACGGCGCGCACCTCGTCGCCGACCAGGCAATGGCCCTGGCCGCGCAGGATGATCACGGCATGGCGGTGCTGATGCCGCTCCAGCGTCGAATATCCTTTGGCCGCCATCTCGAAATAGCGCAGTTCGCAGTCGAGATCCGGCTCGTGGAAGAGCGTCTGCCGCGTGATCGCCTTGAAGGGTGCGCTGCCCTCCTCCTTATAGGCGAGCAGCTCCACGCCAGGCCAACGGAAGTCCTGGAAAGGCCGGAAGGCCGGTTTGTCCTGCTCGCTCGTCATTCACTCACCGATAGGAATGCCGTCGCACGGCCTCGGTGAAGGCGCGCGCCTCCCCGACCAGCCGCTCGCGCGCCGACAGCAGATTGCCGCCGATCAGCAACATGCTGTCGCTTCCGTAGAAATCAAGCATCTCCGCCGTCCGCGCCAAGGTCATGCCGCCGGCCGGCACCGGCACGGTCGCCCGATATCCGGCCCAGGGATCGAGTGCTGCCGCGGCGAGCGCGCGGCAGGTCGCGGGCGAATAGCCGAACCGGCCGCCATGGTTGGGAAAGACCGTGGCGTCGGCGCCGATGAGGCGGAAGATCTTGCCCAGCAGCAGCGGCGGGGCGATCCGCGCGGCACCGGCCATGGCCGGGTGCGCCATGAAGGCGAGATCGGGGAACTCCTGCACGAGCGCATGGACCGCAGGCAGGCCCAGGATCATCGGCGCCACCAGTACCGTATCGATGCCGGCATCGAGTGCGATGCCGGCCTGCCGCCGGAGCTGATCGAGGTGACCTGAAAGGCTCGGCACGTAGCGCGTCCGGCCGCCGGCCGCGGCAACCGCCGCCGCACAGGCCCGCACCCGGTCGGCGAAGGGGCTGTAGCGCTGGTCGGCCAGGCCATGATCGTCCTTGATGTAGTCGAGCCCGCCTTCGGCCAACCGGCCGGCGAGCCGGCCCAGATCCGCGGCCGATACGCCCTGCGGCTTCAGCGCCGAGCAGGTGAGCGCGCGGCCTTCGGCGCCGACCCGCCGGCGCATTCCGTCGAGCCCGTGGCGTGGGCCGGCGAAGGCGGATGTCAGTTCCGCCGGGAATTCGACATCCGCGAGCGTCACATCCTCCTGGATCGAGCTGTTGCCGAAGAGCATGTTCAGGAGCTGCCCGATCTCGAAGCCGGTCGTCTCGACCGCGAGCCCGATACGCACCTCGAAGACCCCGTCCCCGACCGGCGCGATCCCCTCGACCGTGCCGACGATGCCGGTAAGCACGGCCTGGTCCTCGATCGCGTCCACCGGCATCTCGACGCTCTGCTCGATCGCGATCGCCCTGGCCCGCGCCTCGATCGCGGCGGCGTCGGCGCGGACACGGTAGGTCACTTTAATTCTTTCGCTCATGTACCCATCGATATCCCGGGCCGCAGCGCCGAAACAAGAGCCGGCTTTGACAATGGCAGGCCGGCCCCTGTACCTCTCATCCCCGCAACAAGGGGAACGATCAGAGCTTGACCAGTCCGATACACGCCGTCGAATGGCACGATGCGCGCAACGCCCGCCTCGATCATCTGCGCTGCTTCGCCGCCTCCCTCGTCGTCGTCTACCATTATTGCTACATGGTGCTGCCGCAATGGCGCCCGGGCAATTGGCTCGAAGGGCTGGTCCAGGAGGGCAATACCGGCGTCGGCCTGTTCATCGTGCTGAGCGGCTTCCTGTTCGGCTCGATCACCTACGGCAAGCGCATCTCCTATCGCGACTTCGTGCTGAGCCGGCTGGGCCGCATCTATCCGGCCTATATCTTCACCGTCTTCTTCGGCGTCTATTACACGCAGAAGGATTTCGGGCCGATCGAGATCCTGGAATGCCTGTCGCCGATCGCCAACGCGTTTCCGCTGATGCTGAGCAACGGGGCACTCGCCCAGCTTTGGACGATCTCGGTCGAGCTGCAATTCTATCTGGTCTTCCCCTTCCTGCTGAGCTTCATCCAATCGGTCGGCAAGCGCTATTGCCTGATGCTGATCGGGCTCGGCATCCTGACCCGCGCGATCATCTGGGGTGCCAGCGGTGCCGTGAGCGGCATCGCCTATGGCACGCTCTTCGGGCGGATCGACCAGTTCATGATCGGCGTGCTGCTGGCCTATCTGCTGCGCGAGCGCTGGCTGTCCTTCGCCCGCTGGTACTGCCTGCCGATTGCGGCCGCCGTGCTGCTTGCCGTCATCGGCTGGTTCACGGCCCATGGCGGCCTGCACAATATCGGGGTCGAGAATGCCGGCCGCGGCTGGTGGATCCTGTGGCCCGATGTCGAAGGGCTGGCCTGGGCCTTCGTGCTGGCCTCATATCTGCAATGGCCTGGGCGCCTGCCCCGGCCGATCGATCGCCTGCTCGCGGCCGGGGGGCGGGTCAGCTATTCGGTCTATCTGCTCCACCGCATGATCCTGGTGGCGCTGATCATCCGGCTGCCGGCTTATCTGCCCACGCTCGACCTGCCGGTCGATGCCGAGGACAAGGCGATCCTGACCGGCCTCTTCGTGATGCTGCCGCTGACGACGCTGATTGCGGGCTTCGCCTATCAGGTGATCGAGAAGCCCTTTTTCGTGCTGCGCCGGCGCTATGTGATCGGGCCGCTCGAGACTGCGCGCACCTCCAAGCCGGGGCTGGCCGCGGCCTCTTGATCCGAAATTCGGGCGGTCGCTCAAGCGCCGCGCGGGTCGCATCCGCGACCCTGAGGCTTTCGCGCCATACGGCGCGCGCTCGCGGTCGCTCGCGATACCAATCGCCAGCGATTGGTATCAGATCACCACCGGATAGACGCCGCCATCCATCGCGAGCGTGGCGCCGGTGACGTAAGAGGCGCGGCCCGAGGCCAGGAACAGCACGGCATCGGCGATCTCCTCGGCGCTCGCCATGCGGCCCAGCGGCAGGCGCGCGACGGCCTTGGCGCGCGCCTGGTCGATCGTGATGCCGGCGACCTTGGCATCGGCGGCAAGGCCCTCGTTGACGCGATCCGTCTCGGTCAAGCCCGGGCTGACGGCGACCACGCGCACGCCGGTACCGGCATAGGCATTGCCGAGCCCGGCCGTCGCCAGCATCAGGGCCGCATTGGCGGCCCCGCCGGCGAGATGGACCGGAGATGCCACCTTGCCGCCGGCGCCGATGACATTGACGATGACGCCGCGCCCGCGCTCAGCCATGCGCTTCACGACCGGGTCGACGACATTGATGGTGGTGAAATATTTGGCGTCCATCGCATCGCGCCAAGCCTTGGGCGAGAGGTCGCCATGCGGCGTGCGGCGGGCGGCACCGGCCGAATTGACCAGGATGTCGATCGGCCCGATCTCGGCCTCGACAGCCTCGACCATGGCGCCGGCAGCATCGGCATCGATGAGATCGACAGTGATGCCGTAAAGCCCCGGCACCAGCACCTTGGCGCGCTCGATATTCTCCGGCGCGCGCGAGCAGATGGCGACCTTGGCCCCTTCCTCGGCGAAGGCCTTGGCGCAGGCGAAACCGATCCCCTTCGACCCGCCCGTCACCAGAACGATCTTATTCTCCAGATCAAGCCGCATCTCGACGATCTCCTCACATTCGACCCGGGTTGATCGTCGCATGAAACGGGCCCGCCGTCCGCCGGCGAAGGGACGCATCGCCGGCGAACTTCTGTGGATAAGTTTCTATCCCGGTCTCCCTTCGTCATGACCGGGCTCGTCCCGGTCATCCACGTCGGCGATCCGCACTGAAATCAACGGCACGAGCGCGGCTTGACGCGGCGGGGACCGTGGCAGCTCCTCGACGTGGATGGCCGGGACGAGCCCGGCCATGACTACGAAGAGGTGCGGACTCCGCGGCGGATAACTCAGGCGACATCGACGAGCACGAGCTCGGCATCTTCGAGCGCCGTCACGCGCAGCACTTGCTCATTGTCGATGGCGGCACCGTCACGATTGTCGATGCGGACGCCATTGACCTCGACGGCACCGACGGCCGGCACCAGATAGGCGCGGCGCTTATCGCCGAGCGCATATTCGGCCGTCTCGCCGGCCTTGAGCGAGGCGCCGAGCACGCGCGCCTCGGCCCGGATCGGCAGCGCCTCCGTGTCGTCGGCAAAGCCGCTGGCCAGCGCCACGAACCGGCCCGAGCGGTCATCCTTGGGGAAGGGTTTCGCACCCCAGCCGGGCTGACCGCCCTTGCGGGTCGGCTCGATCCAGATCTGGAACAGGGTCGTCGTCTCGGGCTCGAGATTGTACTCGGCATGGCGGATGCCGGTGCCGGCACTCATCACCTGAACGTCGCCCGCCTCCGTGCGGCCCTTGTTGCCGAGGCTGTCCTGATGGGTGATCGCCCCTTTCCGGACATAGGTGATGATCTCCATGTCGGCATGGGGATGGGCCGGGAAACCCGATTGCGGCGCGATCTCGTCGTCGTTCCAGACCCGGAGCGCACCCTGCTCCATCCGCGCCGGATCATAGTAGTTGGCGAAGGAAAAATGATGCCGGGCATTGAGCCAGCCATGATTGGCATGGCCCAGCGAGGCGAAAGGTCGGCGTTCGATCATGGTGAGCATCCTTTAGGAACGTGATGCCGATATAGATATTCACGGCAGCTCAGCGCATAAATAGAAACTATGGAAAACCATCGTTTCCGAAAATGACCTCCAAGCTGCCCGATCTCGAAGCGCTCGCCATCTTCGCCCGGGTCGTCGAGATGCGCTCCTTCGCGGGTGCCGCCGCCGAACTCGGCCTGTCCAAGGCCACCATCTCCAAGGCGGTCGGCCGGCTCGAGACGCGGCTGGGCGCCCGGCTCTTCAACCGCAGCTCGCGACGGCTCGCCGTGACCGAGGCCGGCAAGCGCCTGGCCGAGCGCGCCGCCCACATCCTGGCCGAGGGCGAGGCGGCCGAGGCGGAAACGCTGGCTCAATCCGCCACACCGCGCGGCCTCGTCCGGCTGGCCGTGCCGATGTCGTTCGGGCTCCGCAAGCTGGCGCCGATCCTGCCGGATTTCCTCGCCGAATATCCCGAGATCTCGATCGATCTGCATCTGAGCGACGCCACGGTCGATCTCATCGGCGACGGCTTCGATGCGGCGCTCCGGATCGCGACCCTGCCTGACTCCTCCCTGATCGCGCGGCGCATTTGCGGCATCGCCCGCCATCTCGTGGCCTCGCCTGCCTATCTCGACCGGCACGGAAGGCCAATCCATCCGCTGCATCTGGGCGAGCATGCGTGCCTGGGCTACGCCTATCTGCCGACGCCGGATCTCTGGCGTTTTCGCAATGCCGCCGGCGAGGAAGCGTCGGTGCGGCCGGCCGGACCGTTGCGCGCCAATAATGGCGACGCGCTGATGCCGGCGCTGCTCGCCGGGCTCGGCATCGCGCTGCTGCCCGATTTCATCTATGGCGAGGCCGTCGCCGACGGGCGGCTGGAGCTCGTCATGCCGGAGTGGCTGCTGCCGCTGGGCGGGCTCTATCTGATGACCCCGGCGGGCGGGCCCCGCCCGGCGCGGATCGAGGCGCTGGCAAGCTTCCTCGCCAAACGCCTGGCCCCCTGAGATCCGGGCAGGCTGAAGCGCTCCGCCTCGAAGGGGCGGATGGAATTGGGACGCGGGACCAAGCGGCGCGGGCTGACTCGCCGGCTCAGTCGGGCGGCGGGCCATGCGTCGTCTCATCCATCATGGCGAGCGCCTCGTCCCTGATTTCCTGCCAGGGCCGTGCCGGCACCGGCTGAGCGGGCATGGCAATGTCGAGCGCCCGCCAATTCTCGGTCAGGTACCAGCCCTTGCCCTGCCAGACATCGCGATTGATGCCGATGCCGAGATCGTCGCAGACGCTCGCCACCATCTCGCCCATCGAGCGGAGGGCGAGATCGGCTGCGATATCCGGGTCCTCGAGCCGCTCACGGAGATCGGCGAGCAGATGCTCAGCATCGAGGGCTTCGAGCGTGTCGGCGACAGCGAACTTGAGTTTGACCTTCTGCCAGCGCGTGCGCAACTCGTCGGCCTGCTGGGTGCGCGCAGCACCCTCAATGGCCGCGTCACGCTTCGCCGCGCTGTCGGCGAGCTTGGCTTTGAGCGCCAGCGTCAGACGGATCGAGCGCGAGAGCTTGGCGAAGGCCTGATCGACCCGGCCGAGATCGGCAGCCGGGTCCTGCGCCGCCCGGGCCTGGGCATTCGCCTCGACCAGGCGGACGAGCCGCATGCCGATCTGCGCCAGCTCGCGCAGCATCTCGGCATCCTCGGCTGCTTCGATGCGGGCAGACTCCGCCCCCGGTCCCCGGGCGGGGTTGGGACTGTCTGCCATCGTCATCGCTGCGTCGCTCCATTCGTTAATTCAGTGAACGAAAAAAGAACATGACGGAGGTTGGCCGGTCAAGATAGTATGGCTCAGGGCTGTGGGTAACTTCCCAGCCGGCCCGCCGGAGCGGGTTACCGGCGGATAGGAGATCCGCGCTCGGCACTCGAAATGTCTCGCATCCCAACAACGAACGGTTAGCGTTCCTCGCACTGCCTCCCGGATCTTTATGGTAGCGTCCCGCAGTTCGGGAGGGCTCGTGAGCAGCGTCAAGATTTTCACGGTCAAGGCAAGGTCGGACTTCCTCGCCAAACAGGCCAGTGCGCCACCTCTGATGGCATTGGCGGAGTGTGTTTGGAATTCGCTCGACGCTGACGCAATGCGTGTCGAGGTTGAATTTGAGAGCGGTCCGCTCGGGCTAGAGCGCATCGTCGTTCGTGACGATGGCACCGGGATGACGTACGACGAAGCCCCCGCTCTGTTCGAAGGTCTTGGCGGAAGCTGGAAAGCGCTCGCGGCTCGCACCAAAGCCCGAGGGCGGTTCCTACACGGACGTGAGGGCAGGGGGCGTTTCAAGGCCTTCGCTCTGGGGCGCGTCGCGGACTGGCGCGTGACCTTTCAGAATGGAGAAGGCCTCAGCAGTTTTCAGGTTAGCGTCCTTGGGGACGATCTCGGCCGAGGCAGCGTCTCCGAACCTCTCGCGGCCAAGGAGCCGCGAACCGGGGTTGAACTCACCATTTCCGAGCCGCTTAGGGATTTCCGTAGCCTCTCGGGCGATGAAGGCCGCCAAGGGCTGACAGAAATACTCGCCCCATATCTCCTTCTCTATCCAGACGTGCGAGTGTCCGTGAATGGCGTGCTGCTCGATGCAGCTGCCGGAGTAGCGCATCGGAAGCCCTATGCTCTCTCACCCATCCAAGATGGCGGCGCCGTACACTCGGTCACTTTGGAGGTCATTGAGTGGAAGCGCGCTGGGGAGCGGTGCCTCTACCTCTGCGGAGAAAACGGCTTTCCTCTTCTCACGCTCGCCGACCGCCTCCCCATCGCTGACCGCGGCTACTGCGCATATTTGAAGTCTCCTCTCATCCAGGTGCTGCATGACAGGAATGAGCTTGGTTTAGGCGACCTCAGCGGCCCTATGCGCGACTTGTTGGCCGAAGCTCGACAAGCCATTCGGGACCATCTTCGGCACCGCGCCGCCGCCGAAGCGCAAGACGTGGTGCAGGTCTGGAAGAACGAGGACGTCTATCCGTACCGCGAGCCGCCGTCGAACCCCGTTGAGGTGGCCAAGCGCGAGGTCTTCGACATCGTTGCAGTCACTGCCGCTCGGCACATCGAGGATTTCGACCGAACATCTCAAATAGGCCGCCGCCTTCAGCTTCGGACGCTTCGAACGGCTGTGGAGCGGGGTGACGAGGAAATTCAATTCGTGCTCGGCGAGGTGGTCAAGTTGCCCAAGCGCGAGGTGGCTCAGCTGGCGAGCCTGCTTCGTGAAACGTCGCTGTCCGCGATCATTGGTGGAGCTCGTGTCGTCGCGGATCGCCTGAAGGTCATAGAGGGCCTCGAAGCGCTGGTATTCGAGGAAAAGCACAGTCGCGTCCTTAAGGAGCGAACGCAGCTTCACCGCCTCGTAGCGGAAAACACGTGGCTCTTCGGCGACGAATTCCACCTCATGGTGGACGATGAGGGATTGACCCGCTGCCTGGCAGAGCATGCCAACGCCCGAAACATGGAAGTCCTCGGAAGCGATCCTGTCCTACACCCGACGAAAAAGAGAGGCATCGTGGACCTGATGTTCGGCCGCCAACGTCGCCCGCATGGTGCAACTGAGCTCGAACACCTTGTCGTCGAACTGAAAGCTCCGAAGGTAACGATACGACAAAAGGAAGTTAGTCAGGTCGAGGGTTACGCGCAGGCTGTAATAAAGGATGCACGTTTCGACAAGGCGAACACTCGTTGGGTATTCTGCGCACTATCGAAAGAGATCGACGAGGACTACTGCACAAGGGTGCGGCAGATAGAGGGCGAGGATGCTGGAACGATCGCAAGGACGGGGAACCTGAAGATAATGGTTCGGACATGGGCCTCGGTGTTCAGCGAAAACCGTGCGCGTTTGAAGTTTTTCCAGGATGCGCTGGCGCTGCGTGTCACCCGCGAGGATGCGTTGGATCACCTGCGCAAGAGCTACAGCCGCTATTTGCAAGGTGTGCTGGAGTCTCGCGCTGAAGCGGAGAAGGAAGGTGTCGACGAGCTGATTCGGGACGACGTTGCGACAACACAGGGTCCATGAGCGCCCAGGACACGCCGCAACGAAATGAGGAAGTCACATAGTGCTCCGCTATCGCGTCTTACAGCAGCGGAAGGCGGAATGGCGGCTGTTGTCGGGAAATTGGTGGAACGGGTGTTGCCATGGAAAGATGTTTTGTTGGCCTATTTCCGGAAGCGGATTATGGGAAGTAACGCGCCCTTTCTATTGGACGATGCGGCAATTTTGGCGCTCGCGAACGCGTCGGCGCCGCTTTGCCACTCGAATTGGAAGCTCTATGCCCTAGGCGCGCCTATGACGGGAATCGTCGAGGCAGCTTTGCACACAGACACTAGGGTTATCGGCGAGCATCAGCTTGGTCCGCTGAAATTCATCAACACTGTCGCTCACGACCATCGTCGAATAGAAGTGCGTCCGGCTATTGTCTTACGCTTCTCCTATTACTTGCCCACACACGGTTTCAAGCCGGCTACGGATACTAGCGATAACCATTACCATGCCGGGGACCATTTTGACGAAGCTGCGGCGTTGGCGTCCCTTATCCTGGGCATCCGTCTGCAGGCCGGGCCGATTACCAGGGATTTCGGCCTTCGCGGGGATCCGCTGGGCACTCCGATCAACGTGAGCGGGATGAAAGCGATGCCCACGCTGTATCCATCCCACAACGCTCCAATGGTGCCGCGCCTCAATAAATCGGCAAACTTGGCGGACCTGAGCGTCCTGGAGAAGCTCCCCCTTTTGCCGCCAGAGGCAGCAAGCGTCCTCGTTAAGGCCGCACGCGCTTATCAAACTGCCTTGTGGTTTGCCGACTCTCACCCCGAAATGGCTTGGCTTTTCCTCGTTTCGGCGATTGAAACGGCTGCCAGTCTCTGGGCGAAGACGTATCTTGATGACGATGGGTCTTTCTTGCCTGATGCGGTGAGCGAGATCCTCAGGAAACATAATTGCCCTGATTCAGTCGATGAGCCGATGTCGGCCTATTTGAGGGACACCACGAGATCTACAAGAAAATTCGTCGCGTTCTTGCTTAGATTTTTGCCGGAACCGCCAATCGACAGACCGGAAAGCGGCTCGCTCCGTGTAAATTTCGATGCTGGCGATTTAGAAAAGGACTTTAAGTTCGTTTACAAATGTCGGTCACGCGCGCTTCACACAGGAGTTCCCTTTCCGAAAGCCATGTGCTTGCCACGGAACCCACAACTGAAGGACGAGCGTATTTTTGCATTAGGTATGTCCAGTAGCGGAGCCACATGGGACTTCAGGAAGTATAAGCCGCTTCTCTTCCATCTCTTCGAGCATATAGCGCGAGGCGCCTTGCTGCGCTGGTACAACTCATTAAATTCGAATTGATCGTGCTGGCTCGAGACGGTGGATGCCTGCCATTGCAAACACTTCCATTCATCATCAACTCAAAGAGACGGAGCGCCTTAATCTGCCCGTGCTGAGGACCGAGCCGAGGCGCCAGCGAGCCTCCCCACCCAGCGCCCCGCCCCCTCACCTCACGGCATCGGCCGCGCGAACGGATGCGTGCTCGACAGCCCGCCATCCACCGCGATCGCCTGGCCGTTCACATAAGACGCATCATCCGTCGCGAGGAACAGTGCCGCGGTCGCGATCTCGTGCGGCACGCCGTGGCGCATTAGCGGGTTGAGCTGGCCGATCTTGGCCTCGTTGCCGCGGTCGCGGGCGGCGTCGAAGAGCGGCTTGGTCATGCCGGTCTCGATCAGGCCGGGGCAGATCGCGTTGATGCGCACGCCGGTGCCGCGCAGCGAGTTGGCCGTGGTCTGGACCAGGCTGATGACGCCGGCCTTGCTGGCCGCATAGGGATGGCCGGACGCGTTGGCGCGGAGCCCCGCCACCGAGGCGGTGCAGATGATCGAGCCGCTGCCCTGTTTGATCATGTGCGGGGCCGCGTGCTTCACCGCCAGGAACGGGCCGATCAGATTGACGCGCAGTACCTCGGTCCATTGCTCGACCGTCTGGTCGAACAGCGGCACCAGCCCGCCGCCGATGCCGGCATTGGCATAGATCACGTCGATGCCGCCGAACTCGGCGATGGCGCGCGCCACGAAGGCCGCCACATCGCTCTCGCTGCCGGCATCGGCCGTTTGGGCCAGGCCCTTGCCGCCGGCCGACGCGATCTGGGCCGCCGTTTCATGCACGGCGTCGGTCTTGTCGACCGCGAGGACCGTCGCCCCTTCGGCCGCGAACAGCAGCGCCGTCGCCCGGCCGATGCCGCTGCCGGCACCCGTGATGATCGCCGTCTTTCCTCGAAGCCGCGCCATGTCTTGCTTCCTCCACTCGTTTCTGATGCGGCGGCGACTATGCCATTTTTTCGCCGGCTGGTAAGGGGCAGGCAGTGCCTGAATTTGAAATCCGATGGTGACCCAGGGTCAAAACCCCATCAGGATTGGCGGCCCGGATGAGCGGAGGCTAAGGGCGCTCGATGGCCGAATTGTTCGCCGGCATTCGGTATTATCTGGGCCTGGCCGCCATCTTCGGCGTGATCGTCGGCCTGAAGATGCTGTTCGGGATCACGCTCGACGATGTCGATCGGTGGCTCGACGCGCATGCGGACTGGTTCGAGCTCTTTGGGACGGTGGCGTTCAAAGGGCTGCTCGTCTTCGTCCTGCTGATGTGCCTGCTTCTGATCGGCGGCGAGCTCTATGCCCGGGTGGCGGGCAAGCGTCGGGCTCCGCGCGGTAAAGGCCGTTCGCGCGAGGCGCCGCGGGTCGAGCGGCCGCTGGGCTTCTGGGGGCTGATCCTGGCGCTGATCGTCGCCTATTTCGCCTATGTCGGCATTTTCAAGAACTAGCGCGCCGGCGGCAGGTGCAGCATCACCGTTTCGCCGTCCGAACCCGGCAATGCGGGATAGCGCCTCCGCACCTCGGGATCATGGCCGGGCACGATGCGCGTCATGTCGCCATCGGCGAGGCGGCGGGCCTTTTGCCAGCCTTCGGCCACGGCGCCGACATCGAACACGATCGGGAAGGGCTCGCCCAGCTCCATATTGGCGTAGAAATGGCTGGCGTCGCTGGTCAGCACGACGTAGCCGCGTGCGGTCTTGACGCGCACCATCTGCAGCCCGTCGGTATGGCCGCCGACATGGTGGAGCGTCACACCGGGCGCCAGGTCGGCGTCGCCATTGTGGAAGATGACGCGATCGGCATAGAGGGCGCGCACCATCTGCACGATTTCGTCGACCTCGAAAGTGTGGCGCAGATGGTGATGGGTCATGTGGCGGCCGGTCGCGAAGGCCATCTCGCGCTCCTGGAGGTGGAAGCGGGCGCGCGGAAAGAGGTCGAGATTGCCGGCATGGTCGTAATGGAGATGGGTGATGACGACATCCTCGACCGTGGCCGGATCGGATCCCGCCTGTTTGAGCGCGGCATCGATCGAGCGGAGCGGCGTGCGCCCGCGCCGGCGGCCGGGCTCCGGGCCGAAGCCGGTATCGACGACGATGTGCCGGCCGCCCGCACTCAGCAGCCAGACGAAGTAATCGATCGGCATGGGGGCGTCATGCGGGTCGGGCGGCCGGATGAAATTCTCCCGCGCCGTCCGCTCATGCATGGCGTAGCGGAGGGCGAAAACCGCCCAATCGGGTGCTGAATCCTGCATGCTTATCCTGCTGGCTTGTCGATGATGCGGCCGACGACCGGCCAATAGAGTGCCCCATGGCCCTCGTCGATGGCTTGCTGAAGGAGGCTTGCCGCAAGGCCGGCGCCGGCCGGTTCGAGCCCGACCTCGCGGGCCAGCTCGAGCGCGTATGTCAGGTCCTTGAGCGCATACTCCGCCGAGAAGGCGCGTTCCGGGAACTGCCCCGGCAGCAGGGCCTTGATACCGTGATTGCGCAGCGCGAAGCTGTCGGCCGAGCCTTTGGCGAGGGTCTCGAACAGGACCTTGCCGTCCATGCCGGCGCGGGTTGCGATGCCGAGCGCCTCGGCCAGCGCCACCACGGTCTGGATCAGCACCATATTGTTCATGAGCTTGGCGATCTGGCCGGTGCCGGTGCCGCCGCAATTTGTGATGTCGGTCGCCATATATGCCAGATGCGGGCGGAGCGTCTCGAAGAGATCCGTGTCGGCGCCCGCTATGATGCTGAGCGTGCCGTCCGCCGCCGCCTGGCGCGTGCGGGCGATCGGCGCGTCGGCATAGCGGGCGCCGCGCGCCGCGAATTCGCCGGCGAGATCCCGGGTCAGCGTTACCGATGTGGTGCCGAGATCGACGATGATCTGGCCGGCGCGGGCCTGGGCGATGAGCCCGTCCGGGCCGCGGCAGACCGCTTCGACCTGGCGGCCGCTGGGCAAGGACAGGAAGACGATGTCGGCCGCCTCGCCGAGGGCGGCGATGCTGGCGGCGGCGGCAACGCCATGAGCGGCCAGGCGGGCGAGCGGGGCCGGGTCGAGATCGAAGCCCATGACCGGCTGGCTCTGCTTCGTCGCCAGATTGCGGCACATCGGCTCGCCCATGACGCCCAATCCGATGAAGCCCAATATCATGGCGGCGGTTCCGACGCGGAGGATGGCCGGCATGGAAGCCCAAATCGGCGGCCGCCGCAACCTCGTCCCCTTGGGGCATCCCTCGGCCTCTCTTGCGCGTATCCAGCACCGGCGCTATCCAAATCAGGACATTGACCAGCATGATGGCGGCTTCGATGAACGACGCGGCACTGCCCGCGGAACCGGTCTTCTCCTACGCGTCCGAAGAGGTGGGGGCGCTCAGCCGCGGCGTGATCCGGGTGATCGAGCGGCTGTCGGGCCAGCCGCGCATCCGCCGGCTCTATGAGGCTTACCGCCGCCGCAACCGGCCAAGGGAGCTGTTCTGGGAGGATGCGCTCAGCGCCCTCCGCCTGACGCTGCGGTTCGATCGCACGCCGGCAGAGGCGATTCCGGCCACGGGGCCGCTGGTCGTCATCGCCAACCATCCGTTCGGCGTCATCGACGGCATCATCCTGTGCGCGCTGGTGGCGCGCGTCCGCGCCGATTTCCAGATCATGACGCACCGCGTGCTGCATCAGGCGCCGGAGATCCGCGATCACATCATTCCGGTCGATTTCCGCGGCACGCGCGAGGCGCTGGAGAATAACGTGCGCGGCCGGAAACAGGCCCGCGACGTGCTGGCGGCGGGCGGGGTGCTGCTGGTCTTTCCGAGCGGCGGCGTGGCGCTCTCCGACGGGCTGTGGGGGACCGCCGTCGATCTCGAATGGGGGACGCTGACCGCCGGGCTGGTGCTGGCGAGCGGCGCCGATGTGCTGCCGGTCTTCTTCCACGGCCAGAACAGCCGGCTTTACCAGATCGCCGGCAATATCCTGCAGACGCTGAAGCTGTCGCTGCTGTTCCACGAAGTCTCGAACAAGATCGGCACGACGATCGACATCAGCATCGGCGATCTCATCCTCAATTCGCAGTTGCGAGAGATCGCCGATCGTCAAGCCGTGACCGATTTCCTGCGTACGCAAACCCACGGCCTCAGTCGCGAATTGCGTGAAAGCCGTTAAATAACGGCCCTCGCTCCCGCCCGAAGCAACTATGGACTTTCGGGCTCTACCGAAGAGCGCGCCAGTGAAGCGGCCTACGACGGTATGTTTGTATCAAAAATTTAACTTCTCTCTGCCACAACCCGCAAAACACTTTGGGTTGGGGCCTTGCTCCTGCACGAGCACTCAACCGGCGGAGGATGGGCATGGCACGCATCTTGAGCCGCGTCGGCATCAGCTACCAGATCGGCGTGGTCGGGCTGATCGGCATCATCGGGCTGATCGTCGTCGGCGTCATCTATGCCGCCGGCAGCCGCGAGCTGGCCGATGCCGGCCGCGCGCTCGATCGCTCCAACGCCGCCATCCGGACGCTGGCCGAGCTGCATGTCGACATCTTCGAGGCGCGCACCGCCGAGAAGGACTTCCTGCTCCATCGCAAGGAGCAGGATATCGAGCGCCACGCCAAGGCGCTGTTGGCCTTCACCAAGGCGGCCGAGCAGCTGGGCGAGCTTATCGGCGATGACGGCAAGGCCGATCTCGGGAAGATCTCGAGCGCCATCGGGCGCTATCGGCTGCAGTTCGACGATGTCGTGACCAGCGCGCGCCGCATCGGACTGGACGAGAATGACGGGCTCATGGGCAAGCTCAGGGGCTCGGTCCATGAGATCGAGGCGATGATCAATGCCCATCAGGACGACACGCTGGCGGCCGGCATGCTGATGATGCGCCGGCACGAGAAGGATTTCTTCGCACGCGGCGACGACAAATATATCGACCTGATGACCGAGGCGGCCCAGCGCTTTGCCCAGAAGCTGAAGGCGTCGGACCTGCCGGCCGAGGAAAAATCGGCGATCGTCAAGAAGCTGGCGGCATATCAGCATGATTTCATGGCGGCCGCCTCCGCCGAGAGCGAGAAGGCCGAGACGATCGCGACGCTCTCCAAGATCTTCGCCGATGCCGAGCCCGGCATTGCCGCCTTCGATCAGCTGATCCGGCAGAGGAGCGCCGACGAGAGCGAGGCCGCGGCCGCCATATCGGCGGACACGACGCGGGCGATCGGCTGGAGCTTGGCAATCGTGACCGGGCTGGTGGGCTTCTTCGCCTGGCTGATCGGGCGCAGCGTCGCTCGGCCGCTGACCGGCATCTCGCTGCTGATGGCGCGGCTCGCCGGGGGCGATCGTGCGATCGAAATCCACGGCTGCGATCGCCGGGACGAGGTCGGCACGCTGGCGCGCTCGCTCGAAGTGTTCAAGCGCAACGCGATCGAGACCGATTCCATGCGCACCGAGCAGGAAGCGCAGAAGATCCGCGCCGAGGAAGACAAGAAGGCGCTGCTGAGCAGCATGGCCGACGAGTTCGAGCGGGGTGTCAGAAACTCGCTCGACATGCTGTCGGCGGCCGCGGCCGAGATGCGCGCCACATCAGAGAGCATGTCGGTCACGGCCGAGGAGACGAGCAATCAGGCGACCAGCGTCGCCGCGGCCGCCGAGCAGGCGTCGGCCAATGTCCAGACCGTGGCGGCGGCGACCGAGGAGCTGAGTGCGTCGGTCGGCGAGATCGGCCGCCAGGTCAGCCAGTCGACCGAGATCGCCGGCGCCGCCGTGGCGCAGGCCGCCCACACCAACGACAGCATCAACGGCCTGTCCGAAGCCGCCCAGAAGATCGGCGAGGTGGTGGCGCTCATCCATGACATCGCGAGCCAGACCAATCTTCTGGCGCTCAACGCCACGATCGAGGCGGCACGCGCCGGCGAGGCGGGCAAGGGCTTTGCCGTCGTCGCCAACGAGGTCAAGTCGCTGGCCGCCCAGACGGCGCGGGCGACCGACGAAATCTCGGCCCAGATCACGGCGATGCAGGCGGCGACCGGTGAAGTCGTAAACGCGATTCAGGGGATCGGCGGGACGATCGGCACGATCAACGAGATCACGATCGGCATTGCCGAGGCGGTCGAGGAGCAGGGGGCGGCCACGAGCGAGATCGCGCGCAACGTGCTTGAGGCCGCGACCGGCACCGGCCAGGTCTCGATCAATATCGTCGGCGTCAATCAGTCGGCCGCCGAGGCGGGGAGTGCCGCCACGCAAGTGCTGGCCTCGGCCGAGGCGCTGAGCCAGCAGGCCAATTCGCTGAGGACCGATGTCGACCGCTTCCTGGCGACGATCAGGGCGGCTTAAGCGGCGCCACGCATCCGGTCGAGGCTCCAGGCGCCGGGGCCGGCCGCGGCCAGGAAAAGAAACAGGAAGCAATAGACGATCGCGAGCTCGCCGCCATTCAGCACCGGGAAGAACCCGCGCGGCGCGTGGATCAGGAAATAGGCGATCGCCATCTCGCCCGACAGGATGAAGGCGACCGGCCGCATGAACAGGCCGAGGGCGATGAGCGCGCCGCCGATGAGCTCGAAGATGCCGGCAATGGCGGGCAGCGAGGTGATCGGCAGGTTTTCCATGCCCGGAAGGACCGGAAAATGGAACAGCTTGCCGGTGCCATGCTCCATGAACAGCAGCCCGATCATGATGCGCATGATCGCGTGGAGATAGGGCGAATACGGGGCGAGGCGGTGCTCCAGAGACGACATCGAGATCCTCCGGGTTGCGCAATGTCCGATGACGGTAACGTTTCGGTGGCGGAAAGGAACTGGATATTTTCAGTCGGGATCGTAGATTGCGGGCATGGAACAGACTTCTTCGCGCGACCAGGCCATCGCAGCCTCCACCCGCTGGTTCGATGACGGGCATTTCCTCAACGAACTCGATCGGCGCGTGGGCTATCGCACCGAGAGCCAGGAAGCGGGCCGGCTGCCGCAGCTGACCGCGTACCTAACGGACGAGATCGGCCCGTCGATCGAGCGGCTGGGCCTGAGCTGGCGGGTGCTCGACAATCCGGTGGCGGGCTATGGCCCGTTCCTGATCGGCGAGCGGATCGAGGGCCCTGGATTGCCGACCGTGCTCAGCTACGGCCATGGCGATGTCGTGCGCGGCTATGACGAGCAATGGCGCCAGGGCCTCCAGCCCTGGAAGATCACGGTCGAGGGCGAGCGCTGGTACGGCCGCGGCACCGCCGACAATAAGGGCCAGCATTCGATCAATCTGGCGGCCTTGGCCCGCGTGATCGAGACACGCGGCAGGCTGGGCTTCAATATCAAGCTGCTGATCGAAACCGGCGAGGAGACGGGCTCGCCCGGCCTGCGCGCGATCTGTGCCGAGAACAAGGAAGCACTGGCCGCCGATGTGCTGATCGGCTCGGACGGGCCGCGGCTCAAGGCCGAGATCCCGACCCTCTTCCTCGGCACGCGCGGCGCCTTCAATTTCGATCTTTCGGTCGATCTGCGCGAGGGCGGGCATCATTCCGGCAATTGGGGCGGCCTCTTGGCCAATCCCGGCACGATCCTCGCCAATGCGATCGCCAGCATGGTCGATCCGCGCGGGCGCATCCTGGTCGAACGACTGCGGCCGCCGCCGATCCCGAACTCGGTCAGGAAGGCGCTGGCCGGCGTCGAGCCGGGCGAGCCCAGCGGGCCGGCGATCGATCTCGACTGGGGCGAGCCGGACCAGACGCCGGCCGAGCGCGTCTTTGCGTGGAACGCGCTCGAAGTGCTGGCCTATCGCACCGGCAACCCCGATCGCCCGGTCAATGCCATCCCGCCCTCGGCGTCGGCCCATATGCAGCTGCGCTTCGTGGTCGGCAGCGACTGGCAGAATTTCATCCCGATCATCCGCGCGCATCTCGATAGCAGCGGCTTTCCCATGGTCGAGGCGAAGTCCGCCCGGGTCGAGATGATGCCGGCGACGCGGCTCGATCCCGAGCATCCCTGGGTCGTCTGGGCCGCCTCATCGATCGCGCGCACGACCGGCAAGACCCCCACGATCCTGCCCAATCTCGGCGGCTCGCTGCCTAATGACTGCTTCGCCGAGACGCTGGGCCTGCCGACCGTCTGGATCCCGCATTCCTATGCCGCCTGCTCGCAGCATGCGCCCGACGAGCATCTGCTGGCACCGCTCGTGCGCGAGGGCTTGCAGATGATGACCGGGCTGTTCTGGGATCTGGGCGAAGTAGGGGCAGAGCTGCCGGGCCGCTCGCCCTAGCGATGCCGCGGCTCCATATCCTGGGTGCCTCCGGCTCGGGCACGACGACGCTGGGCGCTGCCTTGGCCGCCCGGCTCGGCCTGCCGCAGATCGATGGCGACAGCCTCTTCTGGCTGCCGACCGAGCCGCCTTTCACCACGCGGCGGGCGCCGGAAGAGCGGCTGGCGCTGTTGCGGGAGCGGCTGCCGCCGACGGGGTCCTGGATCTTTTCCGGCTCGGCGATCAAGTGGGCGATGGAGCTCGAACCATCCTACGACCTCGTCATCTACCTGACGCTCGACCCGGCCGAGCGCATGGCCCGGCTGCGCCGACGCGAGGTCGAGCGCTATGGCAACCGGCTGGCACCCGGCGGCGACATGGCAGAGGCCAGCCGGTCCTTCCTCGCCTGGGCGGAAGCCTATGACACGGCCGGGCTGGAACAGCGCAGCCGGATCGCCCACGAAGCCTGGCTGGCGCGGCAGACGGCACCGGTGCTTCGGCTCGATTCGGCGAGGCCGGTGGCAGCGCTGCTGCAGGAAGTGATCGAGATATTGGCTGAGGAGACCAGCGGGTAAGCACTCAAAACATCTACGACGATGAGCGCTTCTTCACCGGCTATGCGGAGATGCGGGCGGCCAAGACCGGCTTGAACCAGGTGCTGGAGCAGCCGGCGCTGCATCGCTTGCTGCCGCCGCTCAACGGGTTGCGCGTGCTCGATATCGGCTGCGGTGCCGGCGACTTTGCCCGGCATGCGCGATCGCGGGGTGCCAGCCATGTGCTGGGCATCGATGTCTCGGAACGGATGCTCGAATCGGCCCGGGCCGGAACCAGTGATCCCGCGATCGAGTATCGGCGGACGACGATCGAGACGCTGCCGAGCTTTCCCGTGCCGTTCGACCTCGCCGTCTCGTCGCTGGCGCTGCACTATGTCGAGGATTATGCCGGGGCGCTGGCCCGCATTGCGCAGGCGATCCGGCCGGGCGGCCATCTCGTCTTCTCCGTCGAGCATCCGATGATGACCGCCCTGCCCGAGCAGAGCTGGCAGCGTGACGCCGACGGCAAGGCGCTCTATTGGCCGATCGATAACTATGCCGAGGAAGGCGTGCGGTAGACGCGCTGGTTCGTCGACGGCGTCATCAAATATCACCGGACGGTATCGAGCTATGTCGAGGGGCTGCTGCGATCGGGCTTTCGCCTCACGGCACTCGCCGAGCCGGTGCCGAGCGCCCGGATCTCGCCGATCAGCGCCGGCGCCCGCCCTTCCTGATGCTAGCCCGTCTTATTCACGGAACTGCTAAAAATGGGCTGGCGGGAGTAGCGTAACCGACTGATTTGGAATAGGTTTTGGTTGCTTACACCAACGCAATCCCAGAGCAGGAAACAAAGCCGCGACGGCCCCACCAGTTCCACCCATAAACTGGCGATGTTTTATCGACGAAGCCGGAATCGATTACGCTTGCGCCGCCGCACAAGAAGCTAAGTGCATGGCCTGTTCTGACGCGAATGCAGCAAACTGGTTGCTGTTAAATCCGATCGCTCGAGGTTCAATGTCAGGCATGCGTAAGCGGGGATGTGTGCTGCGCCCTAAACTCCAGTTTCTGGCACGGGCCCAACGGCCGCTCCTGGCGCGGAGCCGCCACTACGGAGAAAATTGGCCAGGGGTTGACAGTGAGTGCGGCCCGAAGCGACAGCTCGGCCGGTGTCCGAGCCTATTGGGGAGCTAGGTGAATGCCGATGAACTTGAAGGCGAAGCTTCGAGATCCCGCTCGACGACTGAACGTGCACGTCTGTGTCATTCCCTCCGCGACCGTCACCCAGGCGATCGCCGCGACCGGCTCGGACTGCGTCATCATCGACCAGGAGCACGGTCCGATAGGATTCGAAACCCTGCACGCCATGATCGCGGCCACGCAGGGAACAGATTGCGCGCCTATGGTTCGCGTGCCGGAAATTGGCGAGACACACGTCAAGCGAGCTCTGGACGCCGGCGCCGAGGGCATCTGCTTTCCCCTGATCAGAACGGCTGCGGATGCGGAACGGTGTGTCGCGTCGATGCGGTATGCGCCGGCTGGAACCCGAGGATGGGGACCCTTTCTCGCCCACTCGCGGTGGGGCGTGCCGTTGTTCGACTATGTCGAGGGGCCCGGGCACGACACGGTGTGCATGCTGCTGATCGAAACCGCCGAGGCGGTGGAGAACATCGAAGCCATCTGCGCCGTGCCGGGTGTCGACTGTATCGTTTTGGCGCCCTTTGATCTCTCGACCGCCCTTGGCATATCGGGCCAGATCGACCACCCGGAAATGAAGGCCGCATCGTCGAAGATCGAGGCCGCCGCACACGCGGCCGCTATGCCGTTGGGCGGGGTGGCTCTGAGCCGAGCCGGGACCGAAGCTTTGATCGCCAGAGGTTACCGGATCGTCGGGGGTTTCGATATCCTTTGGCTGAAGGCTGCGATTGTGGAGTCGATTTCGTGGATCAGGACCTAGCCCGTCTTATTCACGGAACTGCTAAACATGGGCTGGCGGGAGTAGCGTAACAGACTGATTTGGAATAGGTTTTGGTTGCTTACACCAACGCAATCCCAGAGCAGGAAGGCGCCACGCCCGCCATGGATGACGATACCGGTCTTCTGTTCGATCTGCCAAGCGTGGTGCGCAAGAAAGTCAGCGCGGCCTTCGACGGCGGGCGGATTTCCTCCGATGGCGGAGTGGCCTTGCTGGCTCTGGCCGATCGACGGATCGGCATCATCGATCGCATCGCCGGGCTTATCGACGATCCGCGCGCGCCGACCATGGTCACTCATTCGGTGGCCTCGATCCTGCGGGCACGGGTGCTGGCGATCGCCTGTGGCTACGAGGCGCCAACGACCTGGACCGCCTGCGCGGCGACCCGGCGTTCAAGCTGGCCTGCGGTCGCTTGCCTGATAGCGGCGGCGACCTGTGCTCGCAACCGACCGTCTCGCGCTGGGAAAATGCGCCGGATTTGAAGACCATCATCCGCCTGACCTACGCCATGGTCGACGCCTGGTGCGCCAGCTACGCGAGGGAGCCCGAGGCGATCACCCTGGATATCGACGACACGGTGGACGTCGTTCATGGCCACCAGCAGCTTTCCCTGTTCCATGCTCACTACGATGATCGCTGCTTCCTGCCGATCCACATCTACGACACCGCCACTGGCCGCCCCGTCGCGGTGATCCTGCGTCCAGGCAAGACACCCTCGGGCAGAGAGGCGGCGGGCTATCTGCGCCGGCTGCATCGCCGTATCCGCCGTCATTGGCCACCCACTCGCCTGACGATCCGCGGCGACGGTCACTATGGGCGCCCGGAGCTCATGGACTTCTGCGAGAAGCACGGTCTCGACTATCTGTTCGGCGTCACCGGCACGAAGGCTCTGGCGGCCAAGGTCGAAGACGTCGCCGACCCCATCCGCGTCGAGCGCGCCAAGACCGGCGCGGCGGCCGTGCGCGGCTTCGCCGAGACCCGTCACGCGGCAAAGTCCTGGAAGAAGCAACGTCGCGTCGTCGCCCGCATCGAAGCCACGCCCCTGGGGCTGGATATCCGCTGGGTCGTCACCTCGCTGGAAGCCCCCAGCCCAGAGGGCATCTACGCCAAGCTCTACTGCGCCCGGGGCCAGGCCGAGAACCTCATCAAGCTGCACAAGTCCCAGCTCAAGAGCGACCGAACCTCCTGCCGCTCGCCCCTGGCCAATCAGATGCGCCTGATTCTGCACACCGCCGCTTACTGGCTGATGCTCACCGTCCGCGACGCCGTGCCCAAGACCCACGCCCTGTCCAAGGCCGAGTTCGCCACCCTGCGCCTCAGGGTCCTGAAAATCGGCGCCCGCATCCGCGAAACCGCCCACCGCGTCCGCATCGCCTTCGCCGCCGCCTGCCCAGACGCTGCCCTGTTCAGAGACCTCGCCATCACCCTGCGCGCCGCCTCGCCCTGAACGACGGCGCCACGCCCCATAAACCGCCAAACCCGTCCCCCCCAACCCACTCGGAGATCATCACCTCAGGCCCAACCGCGATGAAATAGGCGCAGCGAGAACCCGCGCCCACACGTCAGCCGCCAACAGACAGACCTGCGCGCTCATCACCGTGAATAAGACGGGCTAGCCGGCGAGCGTCTCGCCGGCTGATCAGCCGCTGTCGGACTCCGCCAGCCGCGCCGTGAACAGCGCCACCGCGGCGGCCACGAACAGCGCCGACTGGAACCATTCCTGCCAGATGCCGAAGCTGACGAGCGCCACCGACAATCCGGCGAGCGTCGCGGCACCGAACACGGCCTGGCTCGCAGGGTTGCGCCAGGCGGGTGCGGCATAGGCGCGGGCCAGCATCACGATGACGAGGCCGAAGCCCAGCACCACGCCGATGCCGCCCAGCTCCAGCCAGACCTGCAGGATGGCGCTGTGCGGGTGCAGCGGCAGATAGTTGCTGTCGACCCCGATCCGGCCGGTCTCTTCGAGATTCGCGTCGCAACGGCGGATCACCAGCTTGGCGTCGCCGCCGGGAATGCGCCGTGCCGCATCGAGGCCCCAGCCGAAAATCGGGTGCGTGCGGATCTGGGCCGAGGCGAAGTTCCAGATATAGATCCGGTGCAGGGCCGACACCTTGTTATTGTCGAGCCAGCAAGTCGTCTCGCGGTCGAGCTGCACGGGAAAGAGGAAGGGCAGCGTGAGCGCGCCGATCACGAGCAGGCCGGGGATCGCCCAGCGCAGCGCCGGCAGCAGCCGGATCAGCAATGCCGCGACGAGCGCGCCGCTGAGCGCCAGCTTGGCCGATAGGCTGGCTGTCGCCAGGATGGCGAGGATGCCGAACACGGCCTGGACCCCGGCGAAAACCCAGCGCCGCCCGCGCGGCCCGCCCTGCCGCAACAGCATCACCGTCAGCGGCACCAGCAAGGCCGCATGGATCGTGGCGCCGCGATTATAGAAGATGGCGAGATCGAAGGCCTCCGGCCGCGCCGCATGGAGGCGGCGAATCACTTCGCCCCCGAAATGAACATCGGTGGCGACGAAGGCGGCCGTGACCGTGAATCCCGCTGCCAGCGCCAGCAGGCCGGGCCGCAACCGGTCGAGCGGCAATGTGGCGAACCACCAGGCGAGCAGCCCGCCGGCGGCGAAAAGCCCGGTGAGCCGGGCCGCAAGCGAGAGCGCCGCCCCACTGTCGAGCGCCCAGAGTGACGACAGGAACATCCAGCCGACCAGGGGGGCGAAAGGCAGAAGGGCGCGAAACCCGTCGCCCAGCCGAAGTGCTCCCGCCTGATAGGCGATGAGGCCGGTCAGGAGAAACAGCAGCAGGAGCAGCGTCACCGCACTCAAGGGTGCGAGGTAGACGAGCGGCCCGAACAGGAAAAGCACGAGCAGGAACAGCCATCCGGCGAGATTCCGCATCACGGGCGGCATAGCGGCGCTCCGGCCAGGATCTGCGACCAGCGTTGCTTCGGCGGGACGGGTGGATAGGGCCAGCTTTCGACCGTCTGCCAGGCATCGCCATGCCGCTCGAGCAAGGCGGCCGCGTTGGGCGGCAGCCCGGCCTCGCCGCCGCCCGTGCAGGTGATGAAGGCGAGGTCATAGCCGGCGGCCGCGGCTTGGTCGAAGGCGGCGCTGCCGCCGGTCTCGATCTCCAAGAGGTCGAGCGTCGGATGGCGCGGGGCGGAGAAACGCAGAATGCCGCGCAGCATCGGCGCCAGGCTGCCATTGTCGCCCGGCATGATGAGGGCGAGGCGTCCGCCATCCGCCGGCAGATGCGGGGCGAGATCGGCCGCCAGAGCCCAGACGAGCGGCTGCGGGGGATCCCGATCGAAGCGCAGCCGGCTGGCGAAACCGATCGGCACGAGCAGGATAAGGGCTATCGACAGGGCGCCGAGCGCCCTCGCGGCTTGAGGGCGGCTTGCCAGGAAGTGCGCGACCGGTGCCTTGAGGCTCAGCACCAGCGCCAGCAGGATGAGCTGCGAGAGCTGCGTGTTGTAGCGGAAGTAGGAATGCGCCTCGACACTCATCTCGCCCGGGAAATGGCCGATATAAGTGATGACGATGAAGGCGTTGTAGGCGAGGAAGGTGGCGACCGCGAGGCGGATGGCGCGGACCTGGGTCATCGCCGCCGGCGCCTCGTCGCGCGGCCGGAGTGCGCGCGGCAGCAAGGCGAACACGGCCAGCACGCAGGCGAAGAAGAACGGCTTCTCCAGGATCACCTTGCCCATGCTGACGGCGATCTCGGGCAGATTGCCCCATTGCCATTCGCCGATGGGGAGCGGCTTGAGCTCGCCTTCCGGAAAATAGGTCAGCACATACCAGCGCCAGGCGAGATAGAGGATGGCGCCCGGGATGCCGGCCGCGATGAAGCGGGTGAGGGCCACGCGCCAGCCGATCCGGCGATCGAATGCCGCCACCAGCGTCGCCGCGGCCAGGAGGGCCAGGAACAGGCCGAGCGCCTGCTGCTTGGTGTTGACGAGGGCCGCCAGCACCAATGCCAGCGCCAGCAGCTGCGGCGGCCAGCGCACCCCTTGCGCCAGCGCCGCCATGATTCGGAGTGCGGCCCAGGCGGCGAAGAGGAGGGCGATGGCCAGCGGCGCCTCGCCATAGCCCGCGAAGGCGACGCGCGGCACGAAGCCGGGATTGAAGGCGGTGGCGAGCAGCAAGCCCAGCGCCGCCGCAATCCAGCCGGGATCGGGCCGGTTCGCCAGGATGCGCGCATAGAAGAATCCGGCGACCGGATGCAGCAGCATTGTGAAGAGCGCGAGGCCGCCGGCGGCGAAGCCACCGCCCAGCAGTGCCCCCAGGAACGGTACGAACTGCGTGTTGTAGGGGGCGACCGGCAGGAAGGAATAGCTGGGCGGACCGCCATCGACCGGGAAGGAAGCGTGATCGACGAGATATGCGGCGTTCGGCAGCAGATTGAGGAAGATGTCGGGCTGCGACGGCCGCATCGGCGCCGTGATCAGCAGGATCGGCAGGGACAGCGCCAGGATACGCAGCAATCCGGTGCGGTCGGCGGCACCGTCGGCATGCGGGATGAAGAGGCCGGCGAACGCCAGCAGGCCGAAGAGCTCGGCCGGCACGCGCAGCGAGCCGATGCCGGCGACGCCCCAGAGCGTCAGCAGCAGGCAGAGGGCGCCCCAGCCGGCGATCAGCTGCATCGCCGGCCCGTCGCGCCCGCGCAGGATGAGACGGCCGGCCAGCAGCATGATGAGGGCGGCGCCCAGGATCTGCGCCAAGCCCAGCAGATTGGGCCAGGATTGCGGAAAGAACGACATTATGGGGCGGGCAATGCTACCGACAGCAGCAGATCTTCGAGCCGGCGCGACTGGGCCACGGCACTGAAGCGGTCGATCGCGTGCCGCCGGGCGCCCCGGCCGAGACGCCGGCGCCGCTCCGGGTCGGCATGAAGCTGCATCACGGCATCGGCGATGGCGGCGGCATCGCCGGGTGGTACCAGCAGGCCGTTCTCGTCATGCTCGATCGCTTCGAGGATCCCGCCCTCGGCCGTGCCGATCACCGGGACGCCGGCGGCGAAGGCTTCGAGCACGACGTTCGGCAGCCCTTCGGCATCGCCGGCCGCGGCCACGATGCTGGGCACACAGACGGCGAAGGCCCGCGCCATGCGCGACCTGACAGCCTCGTTGCTCTGCCAGCCCAGGAAGCTGACCCCCTCGATACCGGCCGCCTGAGCCCTGAGCTCGGCCTCGAGCGGGCCGGTGCCGATGAGGGCCAATGGGCGGCGGATGCCCTGGGCGCGCCATAGCCGCGCCGCCTCGATCAGATAGCGGATGCCCTTCTTCTCGACGAACCGGCCGGCGAAGAGGATCTCGGCGTCGGGGCCGGGCTCGAGCAGCGGATCGGACGACGCGACCTCGACGCCATAGCGCAGCACATGCAGCTTGGCCTCCGGAAAGCCGCGGCGCAGCAGCACCTCGCGGACATAGTCGGACACGCAGATGATCGCCGCCGCCTGGTTCTGGAGGGCCGTGAGCCGGCGCTGATAGATCGTCGGCAGCGGGCGCGGCCGGTAATGCTTGTCCTTGGAGGCGTCGCCGCCATGGTAGGTCACGACCAGCGGGATCCCGAGGGTGCGGGCGATGGGAAGCGCCAGCGCACCGCCGCGGCCGAAATGGGCGTGCAGCACGCGCGGCCGCAAACGCTGGAGCCGTGCCGCCGAGGTCACGAGGCCGAACTGCTTGAAGAGCTGCCGGGTGAGGCCGCCGAAGAGCTGGCCCTCGCCGATGATCAGCGGGGCCACGCCGAGATCGCTCAAGCCGTCATCCGTGCGGCAGCCGATCCAGACCGGCTCCAGCCGGTCGAACCCGACATATTGACGGCGCAGGAAATGGGCCTCGGATTTCGGCACGATCCGGTCGCGATAGACCAGCACCACCTCCCGCGGGGCCGCCTCGGTCGCGCGGCCGGACCGATCCATCGTCTCTGCCAGTGTCATTCCACCCGGGTAAGATCAAGGAGCCGGCGTCTCCGGCCCCGCGGCACGCTCTAACATGAAATCGCGCGACGCTCCCAAAGCTTTCGCGGCATCGGTGGCCCGCGCTAGAGCCGTCATCATGGCGATGCCGATGAGAAGCGACGACACCCACCATTCCTGCCAGATGCCGAAACTGAGGAAACCCGGCCCCAAGGCGGCGGCGGCGAAGGCGGCGAGGATCGCGTGCGCGGCCCGGCTTTGGGGACCTGCGGCCGAGAAGGCTCGAATCAGGCTGGTGAGGAGCGCCCCGAACGCGAACAGCGCGCCGATACCGCCGAGCTCGAGCCAGATCTGCAGCACGGCATTGTGCGGATGCAGCGGCAGCATCTGATTGTCGATGACCGGCGGCCAGTCGGAAGAGGCACCGCAGGCCCAGACCTTGACCGGATCCTGCCCGCCCGGCAGCCGTCGGGCGCCGTCCAGCCCGTAGCCGAGCCAGGGCCGTTCACGGATCTTGCCGTCGACGAAATTCCAGATGATGAGGCGATGGAGGCCGCTCGGCTTATGGAGGATGAGCCAGCAGGTGTCCGCCGCCGGCAGCGTCACCGGCAAGACCCAGGGCCCGGTGACGGCGGCGAGCGCCAGGGCCGCGACCAGCACCCAGCGGAGCCGGGGTGCGGCCAGCACGGCGGCTCCTGCTACAAGCCCGACGGCAAGCGCCAGCTTCGACGACACTTCCCAGCCCACCAGGATGGCGATGCCGCCGATGATCAGCTGAGCCAGCGCCAGCCGGTGCCAGCCGCGGTGCCAGAGGCCAAGCGCCAGGGGCACGATCAGGAAGGCCGCGATATCGCCGCCGCGGCTGTAATGGCTCATCAGGATCGAGTTCGGGCCGCGATGCGTTGAAGAGGTGCACCAGCACTTGCCCGTCGATCGCCTCGCTGATGACGCCGATGGAGGCAATCAGGAAGCCCCAGGCCAGTGCTGCGAGCAGCGCCGACGCCTCGGTGGCCGGCAGGCGCCGGATTCCGTGGGTCAGCGCCAGCCCGCACAGCAGGATCGCCACCAGGCGCAGGCTGAGCAGTAGGCTGGCGCCGGGGGCGATCGACCAGAATGCCGAGAGCGGCATCAGCACCAGCAGCGGCAGCCAGGGCAGCGCCGGGCGCAGCATGGCCCGCCAGTCGAGTTCGCCGCGGCGCCAGGCGATCGCCGCGATCAGCAGCGCCAGCACCGGCAGCACGCCCGCCATGGCGAGCGGCGTCGCGTAAGCCAGCGGACCGGTCAGAAAAGCGAGGAGGCGAGCCGCCGTTGAGAGCGGCATGGCACCGCGCCCGGCCGTCGCGTTATCAGTCACGCGGCGGTCAGCCGGTCCGTGCCAGCACGCGTTGGACATCGCTGGCATAGGTGTCGGCGATGCGGCGGAGGCGGTCGATGGCGGTGGGCAGCGAACATGTCGGACTCGTCAGGCGAAAGCGATAGAGCGCCAGCCTTTGCTCCGGGGTCAAGCTTCGGGGCGCCTCGCGCCGGAAATAGCGCAGGCACCGCGCCGCCTGGCGGCGGACGACCGAGGCCGCCTCGGGCGGCGTGCAGCCCTGGCCGAGCTCGTTCGACAGGATGAGGCAGATGTCGCGATACATCGCCGCCATGCGCCGCGACAGACGGTTCTCGGGCTCGTCCGGCTGGATCGAGACGGTGGCGTGGCTGTGCACGACCGGACCGAGCCGGGCGAGCCGCAGCGTGACGCAGATATCCTGGGCGATGCGCAGCCCGGTCGGCATCGGCAGGATCGCCTTGGCACTATCGGTGCGCATGAGGGCGCCCGAGAGGTTGAAGCGCACGCCCCTGGCATAAAGCTGAAACGGGTGCGGCACCAGCGCGCTGTCCTTCGACCCCAACGGGCACGCCGGCCCGAGGCCGCACGGATCTTCCGGGCCCGACTCTGCCTCGGCGCGCGAGACGCAGCTGCCCACCGCCAGGACGGCACCGTGGAGCGCCAGCATGGCGGCGAGCCGCTCGGTGCTGCATGCTACGATCTCGTCATCGCCATCGACCAGGCGCAGCAGCGGCTGGCGCGCCTCCTGGATCAGGCGCTCGGTCGCGGCGAAGACACCCAGATTCCGGCCGCCTTCGATCAGGCGAACGGATACCTCGGCCGCATAGCGGCGCACGATCTCGACCGAGTCGTCGGTCGAGCCATCGTCATAGACGATCACTTCGCCGCCGGTGCGCGCGCATTCCGCGATCGCCGCCTCGAGCACGCGGCCGATATGCTGCGCCTTGTTGTAAAGCGGGATGCCGTAGGTGATCGACAAGGGAGCGCCGGCGCTTAACGGTGGGCCGATCGTCCGAGACCCGAAGCCGGGCTTGGAAAATTGCTTGCCACTCGGTCGATCCTCAATTCCATGGGCACCCCCGATGATGGTCTGTCATGCTGTCGGTTTGCTGAACGGCATGGCGCAAAGCGGCGCGTAAATCCAGTCCCTCCTGCAAGGACGATGAACATGACGCGGCCGGCGCTGCTTTTCCGGCTGTGCTGATCGCCGCCGATGCTAACCTCGATGCGCCATGGCGTCCGACAAGATTCTTCCCGCCGCCTGCCGGGCGCTGTCGCGCCGCACCGTGCTGCAAGCCGCGGCGGCGCTGCCGCTGGCCGGCCGGGCGGCCCGCGCCCAATCGACCCCCTCGCGGCTGACGCTGCGCATCGAGCGGGACATTCAGACGCTCGACCCGGCCGAGCGGACCGGCGCCATCGAAGGCAATGTCATCCGCGCGGTCTGCCGCAACCTGGTCGCGTTCAAGCGCAGCAGCTTCGAGATCGAGCCCGATGCCGCGGCCGAGATCCGGCAGGCCTCCGACACGATCGTCGAGTTCACGCTCAAACCGGGCCTGGAATTTCCCGGCGGCTTCGGCCCGATGACGGCCGAGGATGTGAAATTCTCCTATGAGCGGTTCCTGGCCAGCGGGCCGGGCGGCCGCAAGCCCGCCTATGCCGCCGATTGGGCCGCCCTCGACCGGGTCGAGGTGACGGGTCCGCTCAGCGGCCGCATCGTGCTGAAGCAGCCTTCGGCCGCCCTGTGGCCGACAGCACTCGCCGATGTCTCGGGCGCCATCCTGGCGCGCGCCGCCTGGAACCGCCCTGGCCTGGGCACGGTCGAGCGGCTGGTGGGCGCCGGGCCCTACGTGATCCGCGACTGGTCGCCCAATCGACGGCTGCTGCTGGCGCGCAACGAGGGCTATACCGGCCCTCGCCCGGATTTCGACGAGATCCTGCTGCGGCCCATCGCCGGGGCCGAGACCGCGGTGCTCGCCTTCCGCGCCGGCGAGCTGCAGATGACGCGGATCGAGGCCGACGACAAGCATCGGCTGGCCCATCTTGCCGGCACAAGGTTGGTGGCATTGCCCTCGATCAACTTCGTCTGGCTCGGCATCAATATGGCGAAGCCGCCCTTCGATCGGGCGGAGCTGCGCAAGGCGATCCGGCTCGGCCTCGATATCGAGGAGATCGTCACGGCCGCCTATGACGGCACGGTGACGCCGGCCCGAGCGCTGCTGGCACCCGGCATGCTGGGCCATTGGGCGGATGCGCCGATGCGTAAGCGCGACCCGGAAGCGGCGCGGGCGCTCATCCAGGCTGCGGGCCTGGCCGGGCTCCGTGCGCGCCTTACGGTGCTCAACAAGCTCGATCAGGTGACGGCGGCCGAGGTGATCCAGGCGCGGCTGGGCGAGATCGGCATCGATGTGGCGATCGAGCTTTTGGACAGCGGCAGCTTCTGGTCGAGCGGCGGCGGCAAGGCGGGCGAAGGGCTCGAGCTGTTCCTGCTGCGCTTCGGCGGCAAGGCCGATCCGTCCTTCATCGCGCAATGGTTCCTGCCGGGCGAGATCGGCAGCTGGAACTGGCAACGCTGGAACAGTGCTGATTATGCCGCGCTCTTCGCTGAGGCCGGCGCCGAGCCCGATCCGGCGAAGCGTGCCGCACTTTATATCGAGATGCAGCAGCTGATGGACGCGTCGGACGCGATCATCCCGCTGACCCACGAGACCAATCTCTATCTCGCCGAAGCCGGGCTCGATCCGGCCCTGCTGCCGAACGGCGACGATCAGCAATATGCGCTGTTCCGGCATGAGGCCTGAGCGGTGACGATCTTGCGCACCCTGCTCGGCCGGCTCGGTTCGACCGTGATCGTGCTGGTCGCGGCCATGGCGCTGCTGTTCGCGCTGACGCTCATCATTCCCGGCAATCCGGCCGAGGCGATCCTGGGCCCGCGTGCCACGCCGGAGGCGATCGCCGCCATCACGCGCCAGATGGGCCTCGACCGGCCGGTCTGGGAAAGGCTGCTGCGCTTCTTCACGCTGCTGCTGACCGGCGATTTCGGTACCGACCTCATCAGCGGCCGGCCGATCGGCACCATGATCCTGGAGGTGCTGCCTTTCACGCTGGCGCTGACGGCGGCCGCCATCCTGCTGGCGCTGGTGGTGGGCGTGCCAGCCGGGATCCGCTCGGCACTCCGTCCCGGCGGCGTGAGCGACCAGCTGATCGCGTTCGTGAGCGTGGGCTTCGTGGCATTGCCGAATTTCGTGGTGGCGATCGGGCTGCTGATCCTGTTCTCGCTGTGGCTCGACTGGCTGCCGGTCGATGGCGCAGGATTGCCGGGCGATCTCGGCGATGAGTTGAAGCACCTCGTCCTGCCGGCCCTCGCGGTGGCGTTGGGCTGGGTGGGCTATCTCGCCCGCCTCGTCCGCTCAGCCATGCTCGAGGTGCTGGGTGAGCCCTATATCCGGACCGCGCGTGCCTTCGGCCTCTCGCCCGGCCGGTTGATCTATCGCCATGCGCTCAGGAACGCGATCCTGCCGGTGCTGGCGGTGCTCGGCGTCGGTGTCGGCCAGCTGCTGGGGGGCGCGGTCTTCGCCGAGATCATTTTCGCCCGGCCCGGCATGGGCAGCCTGATCTTCAACGCCATCAACAATCGCGATTATCCGGTCGTGCAGGCGGGCGTCTTCGTCATCGTGCTGCTGTTCGTGGCGAGCAATCTCGCGGTCGATGCGCTGTTTCTCTGGCTCGATCCGCGGCTGCGGCGCGGGAGCGGCGCATGAGCCTCGCGAGCCGGCTGTGGCACCATCCGACCGGCCGGATCGGGCTGCTGCTGGCAGCCCTGGTGCTGGGTTTCGGCCTCGCCGGCCCGTGGCTCAGCCCCTATGACCCGATCGCCATCGATGTGCCGGGGCGCTTCGCCGGCCCCAGCTGGCCGCATTGGCTCGGCACCGACCAGCTGGGCCGCGATCTCGCCACCAGGCTCGCCTACGGCACCAGGCTGGCGCTGATCCTGGCACTTTCGGTCCTGGCGCTGTCGCTGGCGACCGGGGTCACGCTCGGCATCGTCGCCGCTTTCGCACCGGGCCGGGTCGGCCGCGCGATCCTAGTCGGGTTCGACATGCTGGCGGCATTCCCGAGCCTGATCCTGGCGCTCGCCCTCATCGCGGCGCTCGGTCCCGGCCTCGACCGGCTGGTGCCGATCATCGCACTGACCATGATGCCGCATTTCGGCCGGGCGGCGCGCGCCCAGGCGCTGGGCTTCCGCTCGAGCCCCTTCATCGAGGCCGAGCAGGCGATCGGCGCCTCGGCGCTGCGTATCCTGGCGCTGCATGTGCTGCCGAACATGCTGGGCGGCCTCATCGTGCTGGCCAGCCTCGATCTGCCGGTCGTGATCACGATCGAGGCCGGCTTGAGCTTCCTCGGCCTCGGCGTGTCGCCGCCGCAGGCGAGCCTCGGCAATCTCCTGAATGACGGCTACCAGACGATCGGGCGCACGCTGTGGCCGGTCGGCGGGGCCGTGCTGGTGCTGGGCCTGGCGACCCTGGGCTTCACGCTTTTCGGCGAGGCGTTGCGCGACGCGCTCGATCGGCGGGCGGCACCATGACGGCACCGCTGCTGGCACTCGAGGAGCTCAGCCTCGATTATGATGGCAGGCGCGGCCTCGACGCGGTCTCGCTCAGCCTGGAGAAGGGCCGCATTCTCGGCCTCGTCGGCGAGAGCGGCAGCGGCAAATCGAGCCTGGCGCTGGCGCTCATGGGGCTGCTGCCAAGCAATGCAGCCCTCACGGGCCGGCTGCTGCTCGACGGCGCCGATCTCGTCACGATGAAGCATGCCGAGCGTGACGCTTTGCGCGGCCGGCGCCTCGCCATGGTGTTCCAGGATCCGATGACAGCGCTCAATCCGGTCTTCTCGATCGGCAGCCAGCTGGTCGATGCGCAGCGCGCGCGTTTCCCACAGAGTGGGCGCAGCGCGCTGCTCGCCCGCGGCCTCGGCATGCTGAAGCGCGTCGGCATTGCCGATGCCGAGCGCCGGCTGAAAGCCTATCCGCATGAGCTGTCGGGCGGCATGCGCCAGCGCGTGCTGATCGCGATGGCGCTGCTGACCGAGCCGGACCTGCTGATCGCCGACGAGCCGACGACGGCGCTCGATGTCACGGTCGAGGCGCAGATCATGGCGCTGTTCGAGCAGCTGCGCGATGAGTTCGCGGGCTCGATCCTGTTCATCTCGCATAGTTTGGCGCTGGTTTCGCGCCTCGCCGACGAGGTCGCCGTACTCTATGCCGGCCGCCTCATCGAACTGGCCCCCGCCCGCACGCTTTTCGCCGCCCCGGCGCATCCCTATACGCGGGCTCTCATCGCGTGCGAGACCGGGCCCGGCGAAGGCAAGACCGTGCCGACCATTCCCGGCGCCGTGCCCGGCCCCGGCACGGCCCTGCCCGGCTGCCGCTTCGCGCCGCGCTGCCCGCACCGGCAGCCGCTCTGTACCGAGACGGCGCCGCCGCTGCGCGAGATCGGCGCCGGCCGTCGTGCGGCCTGCCATTTCGCCGAAAGCTTCCTCGCATGACGGCGCTGATCGCGGCCGATGCGGTCAGCGTGCGCTATGGCCGAATGCTCGCGGTCGATCGGGTGTCGCTGACGCTTGGGATCGGCGAGACGCTGGGGCTGGCCGGCGAGAGCGGCAGCGGCAAGACCAGCCTCGCCAAGGCGCTCATCGGGCTGGTGCCGAAAACAAGCGGCAGCATCGCGATCGAGGGCCGCCCGATCGAGCGCATCGATCGCCTGGCGCTGCGAAGGCGCGCGCAGATCGTGCTGCAGGATGCCGCGGCCGCGCTCTCGCCGCGCTTCACCGTGCGGCAGCTGATCGAGGAGCCGCTCACGATCCATGGTATCGATGTGGGCAGCCGGGTGTCGGACATGCTGGCGCGGCTTGGCCTCGGGCCTGAGCTGCTCGACCGCTATCCGCACCAGCTATCGGGCGGCCAGGCGAAGCGGGTGGGCTTGGCCCGCGCCCTTGTCCTCGATCCCGCCCTCGTCGTCGCCGACGAGCCGACGGCCGGACTCGATCTTTCGGTCCAGGGCGAGGTGCTGAATCTGCTGTCGGAGCAGCAGCAAGAGCGCGGGCTCGGCCTGCTGCTGGTCAGCCACAATCTGTCGGTGATCCGGCGCGTGACCGACCGGTTGGCGATCCTCTATCTGGGCCGCATCGTCGAAAGCGGACCAACCATGATGCTGTTCGAGCACCCGGCCCACCCCTACACATCCGCTCTCATCGCGGCCGCCCCGGCGATCGACGCCGAACGCGCCGCGCCGCGCCGGCCGCCCGCGGGCGAGGTGCCGAGCCCGTTCGATCCGCCCAAGGGCTGCCACTTCCATCCGCGCTGCCCGTATGCGCAGGAGCGCTGCCGGCAGGAAGCGCCGGAGCTCACGCCGGTCGGCGAGGACAGGCTCGCGGCGTGCCATTTCCCGCTGGTTTAAGCGGCCTCAGTCCTTGCAGCCGGGCAGGTCGAAGAGCGCCGCCAGGCCGCAGGCCGAGCCGAGCATCTTGCCGCCTTCGTGGGCGACGCCGGGCACCTCGTGCAGATGGTGCTTCAAGTCGGGATGCCGGCTCTTGAGATAGTCGAAATAGGCATGGCCGCGGGCGAGCCGGTAGGGCCCTTCCGCCTCGGCCTCGCAGCTGATGTCGAGGGCCGGGTGATGCGGATCGATATCCTTGTCGCCGAGGAGATAGACCACGTCGCGCCCGACATATTGCGTCTCGAACTTGGCGGCCGGCGTGCCGGCGACATAGGGCGGCGGCGCCTCGAAGCCGTATTTCCAATGATTGAAGGAAGGACAGGCGGCCTCGGGTACCGGGCGATCGGCACTGAAATAGACATAGGAGGAGGGGTTGGCGACGACATAGCGGACATGGACGCCGCGTGCCGTGAGAACCGCCTCGCCTTTGCCGACGACCGCATAGCGCTGCACCACCTGTGCGCCACCGGAATGGCCGGCGACGACGACGGTGCGAAGTGCGGGGAAGAGGTTGCGGTCCGCCAAATGCTTCAGGATCGCATCCATCGCCTCGAACGAGCTGATGCCGGCCGGACCCTCGGCCGGGTCGCCGCCCATCCAGGCATCGCCGCGCCAATGCAGCGTTTGGGGCGGCAGATCATGGGGCGCCATATCGACATCGGCGAGGAATTGCGGCACGACGAGCAGCGTGCCCGCAGCACCGTCACCGGCCTCGGCCAGCGCCGCCTCGCCGGATTTGAGATAGACATCGGCATCGCGCAGACGGCCGTGAAAGACCAGCACCGCGCGGGTGATGCCGGGCTGCGGCTTGGTCCAATCGGCCGAGAGATAGAGCGGCAGCTCGCCGGTGCCGGCAGCACCCTTGACCGTGAGACGCTGATCGGCCACCGCCTTGACCGGCCGATGGGACGGTTCGGAATCCTCGGTCTTGGCCAGCGCCGATCCCACGAGCAGCAGCCCGCAAAGGGCGGCGAGAGCGAGCCTCATCGTGCCGGCGCCGCTCAATGCTCGTGCGGATGCGGATGGCCGGGATCGACCCAATAGACCGATTCCGGCTTCTCGATCGGCTCGATCGAGAGATTGACCACGACCGGCTCCTGGTCGCTGCGGCAGAGCACGCATTCCAGCGGCTCGCCCGGATCGGCATTGATCTCCTGGTGCGGCACATAGGGCGGCACATAGATGAAATCGCCGGGGCCGGCCTCGGCCGTGAATTCGAGCTCATTGCCCCAGCGCATGCGCGCCTTGCCGCGCACGACATAGATCACGCTTTCGACATGGCCGTGATGATGGGCGCCGGTCTTGGCGTTGGGATGGATCACGACCGTGCCGGCCCAGATCTTCTGGGCGCCGACCCGCGCATGGGTGATCGCGGCGGCCCGGTTCATGCCCGGCGTCTGCGCCGTGTTCGCGTCGAGCTGGTCGCTGCGGATGACGCGGACGCCGTTCTCACGCCAATCGATGCTGTCGGTCATGTGGGAATCTCCCTGATCCAGCCGGCGCCAATTTGATTGCGTTGACGCCCGATGCTTTCCATCATCGCCCGCCCTTTATCGATCGAGAAGCGCATCCGATGAGCATCACCTATGGCACGATTCGCGATTTCCTGGGCAAGGAGATCGGAGTCTCCGACTGGATCACCATGGATCAGGACCGGATCGACCAGTTCGCCCATTGCACCGGCGATCATCAATGGATCCATGTCGATGTCGAGCGCGCCAAGACCGGGCCGTTCGGCGCCACGATCGCGCATGGCTTCCTGACGCTCTCGCTCATCCCGAAGATGTCGTCCTTCGTCTGGGCCGAGAAATCCGGCATCTCGGCCGCCTTCAATTACGGCCTCAACAAGGTGCGCTTCGCCGCCCCGGTGAAGTCCGGCGCGCGCATCCGCGACCGGGTCACGCTGGCCGCATTGGAAGACCGCGACAATGGCGGGATCCTCGTCACGATGGAGCATCGCGTCGAGATCGAGGGCGAGGACAAGCCGGCGGTCATTGCGAGCACGCTGGCGCTGATCATGGGTTGAGGGGGGTAGGTTCGACCTGTTGTCTCGCATATCGCGTTGGCGACAGGCCGACATGCCGCGTGAAGGCGACGGTGAAGGTGCTCTGCGACCTGTAGCCGACACGCTCGGCAACTTCGGAGAGGCTCTCGTCATTTCGGCGCAGCAGGTTCTTCGCCAGGGCCATGCGCCAGGAGAGCAGGTATGCCATGGGTGCGGCGCCTACCGCCCGACTGAAGCGCTCGAAGAATGTCGAGCGCGAGAGACCGGAATCTTTCGCCAATTGGGCCACCGTCCATTGGGCGGCGGGGCTTTCGTGCATCTGGCGGAGTGCTACCACCAAGCGGGCGTCGGCCAGCCCGCGCAGCAGCCCCGGCGAGGCCTCGGTACCCACTGTGGACCGGAGCGCTTCGATGAGCAGGACCTCGAGCAGCCGGGCCAGGATGACGTCCCGAGCGGGCCGTGCCGCCCGGGATTCGTCCCTGACCAGCTGCATGATGGTACCCAACCGGTTTTCGCCGCGGACGATGACCAGCTTGGGCAACAGCGACACCAGCAAGGCGGCATCCGGCGATCCGAAGGTGCAATAGCCGATCAGCATGCGGACGTCAGGCGGCCCGTTGGGATTGCCGAGCCTGAACTCGCCATTTGGCAGCTGGAGAGGTGGCTCGTCGACCAGCATGGAGGTCGCCGGCTCCAGGCTCGAGGCCGTGAAAGTCTGCGCCGAGGGGATCAGGATGAAGTCGCCCGCCTGGAGGATGACCGGTGCCAGCCCTTGGGCCAGGAGGCGCGATGATCCGTCGAGGAGCGCGCAATAGAAGGGCTGGCCCAATTCCGTGCGGCGGATGGCCCAGGCCCCAGCACCCGTGATCAGCTTGGAAAAGGGTGCGGCCGGTTGGAGGAGCGTCACGACATCGGCGAGGGGATCACCTGATGTGGTCATTTCCGGACTTCTGTAAACGATATCTGGATTTTCGACCGTAGCACGTCCGATGACCGGGGCCCATCTTTCCGGACATCGCCAACCACCGAGATGAGAGCGTCATGAAGACCATCCTGATCACCGGCTGTTCGTCCGGCTTCGGCCTCGAGATCGCCCGGTATTTTCTCGAGCGCGATTGGCAGGTCATCGCCACGATGCGCACCCCGCGTGAGGACATCCTTCAGCATTCCGAGAAGCTTCGTGTCCTGGCACTCGATGTCACCGATCCGGCGAGCATCCGCCAAGCCATTGAGGCGGCGGGTCCTATCGACGTGCTGGTCAACAACGCGGGGATCGGCTTCCTGAACGCCGTCGAGGGGACCCCGATGGAAACGGCCCGCGAGATCTTCGAGACGAACACGCTGGGCACGATCGCCATGACCCAGGCCGTGCTGCCGCAGTTCCGCCAACGCAAGGCCGGTGTCGTCGTGAACGTCACATCGAGCGTGACGGTCAGGCCGCTGCACCTGCTGTCCGTCTACACCGCGAGCAAGGCGGCGGTGAACGCCTTCACGGAGTCGATGGCGCTCGAACTCGAGCAGTTCAACATTCGGGTCAGGATCGTCCTGCCGGGCCGGGCGCCGGAGACGAAGTTCGGCGACAACGCCCGGTCGCGGATGCAAGCCGGCTTTCCAGAGCCCTATGCCGATCTGGTGAAGGGCATCTTCGAGGCTTGGGAGAAATCTACCCTGATCACCCAGTCGGTGGACGTGGCCGAGGCGGTGTGGCGCGCCGCGAACGATCCGTCGAGCCCGATGCGCATTCCCGCGGGTGCTGATGCCGTGGAATGGGCCCGACAGGGCTGAACGCCGGCTCGACCTGCTGCGTCCGGACGTGCCCCACGGCGGCCTCGATGCCAGGGAGCGGCCGGATGAAGATGTTCGTCTCGCTATTCCAGGTACGGCGTCAGCACATCGTCGATCCATTTCATGAAAACGCGGACACGGCGCGACAGATTGCTCCGATGGGCCACGACCAGGGACACGGCGAGCGCCCGGCGACGAAAATCGGGTATGATCTCCACAAGCGCGCCACTCTCCAAATATCGCCCGATCCCCAAGAGTGGCGCTTGAATCAGGCCAAGGCCGGCGAGGGCAGCGGCTTCGTAGGTCTGCGCGCTGTTGACGCTTAGCGCACCTGGCATCTGAAGCGTCGCGTAGCTGTCGCCGTCCGGATATTCCCATCCATAGGGTCTTGCGCCCAGCATCGTCGAAAAATGAATTGTCCGATGTTTCTGACGCTGGAGATCTTCCAGCGATCGAGGGACGCCATAGCGCGCGAGATAGGCGGGGCTGGCGGCGTTGACCATGCGCAACAAGCCCAGTGGACGGGCAATCAGCGTCTCGTCCCCCACGGGTCCAAGCCGCAATACACAGTCGAACCCCTCTTGAACGAGATCGACTTGCCGATCCGTGCTTGACACTTCCAGCTCCAACTCGGGGTGAGCTGACAAGAAATCCGGCAAGGCCGGCACGATCGTCGTACGCGCCACCTCGGTCGGAAGATCGACCCGTAAACGCCCGCGCAGTGCCACGCGATCGCTTGCGAACATCGAATGCAGGTCATCGACTTCAGCAAGCAGATCGCGCGCACGGGCATGAAATGCGCGTCCGTCCTCCGTCAACTGCACGCTGCGCGTCGTCCGGTGCAGGAGCCTCGCACCGACATCTTCTTCCAGCCTCCGGACCGCCGTTGAGGCCCTTCCCTTCTGGATGCCCAGGCTATCGGCCGCGCGGGTGAAGCTCCCCATTTCCGCGACCGTTAGGAAGATGAGGATGGGTTCGAGATTCTGCATTTTCGAGCTCGGTATTGTTCACTTTGAAGAGAACAGTGAGTTCATTTTATCGGTGTTTATCACATTTGACGGACACAGTAAGCTCCGAACGTGAGATCCCCCATCGGAGAACGACAAGTGTCCGAAACGATGAACCTGCATCATGCGCCTAAGGCTATGACCTTGCATCGCAGCCCATGGACCGGCCGGATAATGAGCGCGATCGTCGTCATCGCTCTGGTGGCGGACGGGACTATTCAGCTTTTCCTGCCGGCACAGATCGCGAGCATGTTGCAGGAAACCGGGTTCGCGATGGACCTGACCCGTGTCTTGGGCCCGATCATACTGGCCTGCGCCATCCTCTACGCCATCCCGGCCACCGCCGCCCTCGGCGCGATCCTGGTGACGGGCTTTTTGGGGGGCGCCATCTGCGCCCATGTCCGCATCGGCGAGTTGGGGTCGCCGCCGGAAATCATTTCCCTGCTTCTGGGCGCGATGACATGGGGCGGCCTCTACGCACGCGATCCCCGTATCCGGGCCATTCTGCCGCTCATTCGTTGAACCGCCGAGGCCGGGCCCCGACCGTCAAGATCAGGAGAAAACACATGTTTTTAGTCATGGGAATTACGGGCAAGGTGGGCGGCGCAACCGCAGAACATCTATTGGCGCACGGCAAGGACGTACGCGCGCTGGTCCGCAATCGCGAGAAAGCATCAAGCTGGGCGACGCAGGGCGTGGAGCTGGTTGACGGCGATTGGAATGATTCGGCAGCCATCGAGCGGGCGCTCAAAGGCGTCGACGGCGCGTTCGTCATGTTGCCTTCTGTCTGGGCCCCCTCGCCCGATTACAAGGAAGCCAAGGGCGTGATTGCGAACTATGTCGAGGCGCTCGGCAAGGCAGCACCACCGCGGGTAGTGGCGCTTTCGTCGATGGGTGCCGACAGGACCAGCGGGCTTGGGATGGTCACGGCCTTGTCGCTTCTGGAGCAAGGTTTTCGCCGCCTCAGATCGCCAATCGCATTTGTGCGCGCAGGCGGCTTCTTTGAAAACTTCCTCTACGGCTTGCAGGCCGCCCAGGGCGGAACGCTGCCGGTCTACTACAATCCGACAAACCGGAAATCGGCCATGGTCGCGACGAGCGACATCGGCGCGGCGGTCGCAAGCCTTTTGACCGGGCCGGCGTGGTCAGGGCGGCGCGTCGTCGAGCTTGGTTCGATGGTCAGCGCGGACAACGTCGCGGCGCAATTGGGTCAAGTCCTGGATCTCGACGTGAAAGCCTTTGCCGTCCCGCGCGCTGGGTGGGCGGAAGCGTTCGAGCAGCTCGGCATCCCGAAGGGCCGCACCGGAGCTGCCGAGGAAATGTTTGAGGCCGTGAATGCGGGATGGATGGACCTTGGAGCCGAGGATACGGAGCATGTAGCGGGTACGACCTCCGCACGCGATGTATTCGAGGCTGCACAGAACGCCGCCAAAATGCCTTGAACGGGTCGGTACCCGCCTGAGTTTTCACCCCCTCGGCCTTCCGCAGCCCGCAGAGCACCCCATCTTAAGAGCTGGTTCGGCGGACAGGATGCCCGATGGAGCTGGTTCTAACCCTCGATGAAGCCGCACCCGCTCGAAAGCGGATCCGGCTGCGGCGGATGCGGTTTCTGGCGACTGGGCTGCTGATCGTCATGGCGGCGGTGCTTGCCGCGGCATTCCTGCTGAAGCCGCGCTATCCCTGGCTGGCCTGGGTCGAGGCCTTTGCCGAGGCTTCGGTCGTGGGCGCGCTGGCCGACTGGTTCGCGGTCACCGCCCTCTTCCGCCATCCGCTGGGCTTGCCGATCCCGCACACGGCGATCGTGCCGCGCAACAAGGACCGGATCGGCGGCGAGCTCGGCCGCTTCGTCGAGCAGAATTTCCTGACGCCCGCGAACATCATCGCCAAGCTCGAGGAGCTCGACCTGGTCGGGCGCACCGCGCAATGGTTCGCCCTCCCGGCCAACAGCCGCCTCGCCGCCCGCTCGGTCCGGCAGCTGGTGCCGCGCTTCTTGAACGCCTTCGACGACCGGCAGATCGAGACGCTGATCGGCCAGAGTGCCGTACAGTTCATCGACCGGATCGACATCGCCAAAGTGTCGGGCGGCATTCTGGCCGCGATCACCGAAGGTGGGCGGCATCAGGCCGTGTTCGACGAGATCCTGTACGCGGTCGGTGCCTGGCTCCATCGGAACCGCAGTCTGATCAAGCAGAAATTCGGCGAGAATTCCTCATTCACCCCGGCCTTCGTCGATGCCTATATCGTCAACAAATTCGTCGACGGCATCATCGATCTCATCGCCGAAGTGTCGGTGACACCGCATCACGAGCTGCGGCGCACCTTCGACACTTTCCTGCACGACTTCATCCATCGGCTGCAGCATGAGAAGGATTTTCAGGCCAAGGCCGAGCGCTTCAAGCACGATCTGCTCGAGCGGCTCGATCTCGCCGGCCTGGTGGGCTCGGTCTGGGTCGAGATCAAGCATCAGCTCGTCGCCGATGCCGAATCCGAGGATTCGATCATGGAGGTACAGCTGGGCGATGCCTTCATGCGCCTCGCCTCAGCCGTGCTCGATGATCAGCCGCTGCGCGAGCGCCTCAGTGCCGAGACCTATCGCCTGATCGAGGCGGGCCTGCTCAATTTCGGGCACCAGGTCTCGAAGCTGATCGAGGATGTGGTGCGGCGCTGGGATGCGCGCGATGTCTCGGCCAAGATCGAGCTCGAGGTCGGGCGCGACCTGCAATTCATCCGCTTGAACGGCACGGTCGTGGGCGGGCTCGCCGGGCTGGCGCTCCATGGGTTGCTGCTGATACTCGCGTAGAGCCCGATGCTATCAGGCCGGCTCGATCTGATAGCTGAATCGGTCTCTAGTTATTTGATTTAGCGAAGGATTCAGATTTCAGGTCGATTCGACCTGAAATCATCCTGCGCTCGCGATCAAATGCGCGTGAGAGAGGCTGGTGAGGCGTCTTCTTCGTAACCATTCTATGAGGGCGACCGGAGGAACCCGACATGCCCAAGACACTGAAGCCCTCGCTCCTTATCCTCACCACAGCACTGCTGGCCGGCGGCGCTTGGTTCGTCACCGCCCAGTCTTTGGCGGAGGAGGCCGCGCATGTGGTGCCGGCACCCACCGTCGACGAGCCGTCCGGTGCTGCCGCGACCGAGGAGACGGTGCTGGCGGGCGGCTGCTTCTGGGGCGTCCAGGGCGTGTTCCAGCATGTCCAGGGTGTCACGAGCGCCGTGTCGGGCTATACCGGCGGCGATGCCGCGACGGCGCACTACCAGCTGGTCGGCACCGACCGGACCGGCCATGCCGAATCGGTCAAGATCACCTTCGATCCGCATAAGATCAGCTATGGCAAGATCCTGCAGATCTATTTCTCGGTGGCGCACGACCCGACCGAGCTGAATCGTCAGGGCCCGGATTCAGGCTCGCAATATCGCTCGGCCCTGTTTCCCACCAGCGACGCGCAGGCCAACGTCGCCAAGGCCTATATCGCACAGCTCGATCAAGCCCATAGCTTCAACGCCAAGATCGTGACCACGATCGAGCCGGGCAAGAGCTTCTATCCGGCCGAGGCGTACCATCAGGACTTCCTGACCGAGCACCCGACCTATCCCTACATCGTGTTCAACGACCTGCCCAAGGTCGCTTCCTTGGAGAAGCTGTTTCCTTCTGCCTACCGATCCGAGCCGGTGCTGGTGGGAACGGCCGCCGCCGCGGATTGAAGGGACTTATTTGTGCCGCTCGCGCAGCAGGCGCAGGCGCTGCATGAGCCGGCGGAACGCGAGTGCGCCATGGGCTGATTCGAGCCAGGTCGACATCCCGGCCAGGAGCACGGCCGCGGCGATCTCGCGATCATGGGGCAGAAAGGCCAGGAGTGCCGCGAATCCAAGCCAGAGCACGATCAACACGAAACGTGCGACACGGCGTGCCTCGATGAGCTCGCCTGTCACGGCCAAGCTCTGGTGACCGAAACTACGCATGAACGCCCCTTGGTTCCCGGTCGGCATTGCCGCTTTTGTCGAAGCGGCCCTGTTGCCGATCAGGAATTGTGAACCATATTTAATGTTTGTCCGTAGCATGCTGGCAAGAGCCCGGCAATGCGCGCTGAGGTGGCGCGGCCCCGTGCCGCGGCTTCGGTACCGAAATGCATGATGAGCTCCACTCGTGCGTGAGAATGCTTTGATGCGATACAACAAAAGATATAGAGCGCCCCGCCGCTTTCTCCTGCTCGCCGCCACCCTGTTGACGGCAGGCGCGTCTTCGGCCATGGCGCAGCAGCAGCCGGTTGCCGGCAACTCGGCCGCACCGGACCTCAGCATCACGACGCCCGCCGCGCCGAACAGCCAGACGATCAAGCCGTTCGACACATCGGATCAGCCGGCCCCGGCGCTCAAGCTGCCGAGCGGGCTCGCGACCGAGCGGAGCCAGGGCAATCTGCCGGGCCAGGATCTTACTTTCGGGGCCGATGCCAGCAGCGGTCAGGCGCTCCGCCTGTCGCCGGCCGATGCGGACTCGTATTTCAACTCCAAGGATTATGAGCAATCCCTGGAGTTCGCGACGCGGCCGGCGCATGGCGGCAAGACCAGCGCCACGCAGCAATTCGGCAAGGCCGGCGAGGCATTGCTCGGCAATCTCGCGGTCATGGGCATTGCCGCCGCGATCAACGGCCATCTGCCCGACAGCCAATGAGCTGATCTGCATCGGCCGGGATTGAACCCCGGCCTCTGGCGGGCCAAGATCGATTCCGACATGAATTCGGATGCTCCCGCCGCGGCACCTGCCCATCGCGTTCCGACCAGCGCCGAGGCGCCGCGCACCTATGGCCGCATGCTGTCGGGGCGCCGGCTGCATCTGCTCGATCCGAGCCCGCTCGATCTCGATCTCGGCGATCTCGTCATCGGCATCAGCCGGGTCAATCGCTGGTGCGGCCAGACGCTGGGCGAGGTGGGCTTCAACGTCGCCCATCACTCCATTGTGGTCGAGCAGATCCTGGCCGAGATGGTCTGGCCCGGCGCCCCCTGGGAAGTGCGGCGCTGGGCGCTGGCCCATGATCTGGCCGAGGCGGTTTATGGCGATGTCGTGACGCCCGTGAAGGCCGTGCTGGGCCAGACTTATCGCGAGCTCGAAGGCCGGCTCGAGCGCGCGCTGTGCCTGGCGCTGGGTTTCGGCACAGCCGTGCCGGCGGAATGGCGCAAGGCGGTGAAGCGGGCCGACCGGATCAGCGCCGTCACCGAGGCAGTGCGGCTGGCCGGCTGGACCGAGCGCGAGGCGCGCCAGCTGGTCGGCGGCGGCTATCGCGGCAAGCTCTGGCAGGGGCCGCTCGACCCCTGGCCTGAGACCGAGGCACGGGAGCGCTGGAAGGCCAGGTTCAGGGCACTCGGCGGCGAGATCCGGTAGAGTGCGACAGCTCTTGCTTCACTCGTCATGGCCGGGCTTGTCCCGGCCATCCACGTCGGGCGGCCACCTCGTTTTTCTACGGCAAGCTCACGCTGCGGCACGACGTGGATCCCCGGGACGAGCCCGGGGATGACGGAAGTCAATCAAGCCATCGAGAATTTTGAGATCGAGGCAGGGCCGATCCGGGGCGGCACGCCCGCCTTTCGGCGCACCAACCTCGCCATGTTCGCCGCCGGATTCGTGACCTTCGCGCAGCTTTACTGCGTGCAGCCCCTGATGCCGGAATTCGCCCGGACCTTCCTGGTGAGCCCGGCCGCGAGCAGCCTCGCCATCTCCTTCACCACGGGCGCGCTGGCCTTCACCCTCATCATCGCCGGCACGCTCAGCGAGCGTTATGGCCGCAAGCGCGTCATGGGCCTGTCGATCGTCGGATCGAGCGTGCTGACGCTGGGGGCATCCTTCTCGCAGAGCTTCGAGCAGCTGCTGGCGCTCCGCCTCGTCATCGGCGTGGCCCTCTCGGGCGTGCCGTCCGTGGCGATGGCGTATCTGGGCGAGGAGATCGCAGCGCGCTCGGTCGGGCTCGCGATCGGCCTCTTCATCGGCGGCAGCGCCTTCGGCGGCATGGCCGGGCGGCTGATCTGCGCCCTCTTCAGCGATCTCGGCAGCTGGCGTCTTGGCCTGGGTGTCATCGGCGCCGCCGGCCTGGTCTCAGCCGCGATCTTCTGGCGGGCATTGCCGGAATCCCGGCATTTCACGGCGCGGCCCTTGCGGTTCGGGCAGCTTTTGCCGGGGCTCGGCCATCATCTCCTCGATCGCGGCCTGCCCTGGCTGTTCGTGACCGGCTTCCTGCAGATGGGCTGCTTCGTCACGGTCTATAATTATGTGGGTTTCCGGCTGCTGGCGCCGCCCTTCTCGCTGAGCCAGAGCGTGGTGGGCGCCCTTTTCAGCGTCTATCTGCTGGGCATGGCGACCTCGACCCTGACCGGCAATCTCGCCGACCGGTTCGGCCGGCGCCGGCTGCTCTGGGGCACGATCCTGATCTCGCTCGCGGGCATCGGGCTCACGCGCAGCGACAATGTGGCCGGCATCGTCGCCGGTGTCGCCATCGTCACGGTCGGATTCTTCGCCAGCCATTCCCTCTGCAGCTCGTGGGTAGCGCGGCGAGCCCTCGTCGCCAAGGCCCAGGCCGCCTCCCTCTATCTTTTCTTCTATTACATGGGCTCGAGCGTGATCGGATCGGCCGGCGGCGTCGTTTACGCCCGGGCAGGCTGGGACGGAATTGCATTCGGGCTTATCATCATGCAGCTGATCAGCCTGGCCATCGCGATCCGGCTGAGCTTGCTGCCGCCCATCAGCCAAACCAGCGGGAGAGTCGGATGAAGGCCTTGGTTACGGGATTCGAGCCGTTCGGCGGCGACACCATCAATCCGGCGCTGGAGGCGATCGGCCTGCTGAAGCCGCGCCTGGGGCCGCTCGAGATCGCAACCTGGCGGATCCCGACCGTGTTCGGCCTCGCCATCGACACGCTCGAAACCGCGATCGACGAGACTCGGCCCGATATCGTGCTGGCGGTGGGCCAAGCCGGCGGCCGCACCGAGCTCAGCCTCGAGCGCGTCGCGATCAATGTCGATGATGCGCGAATTCCCGACAATGACGGGCAGCAACCGATCGACCGGCCGATCGCGCCGGACGGGCCGGTGGGCTATTTCTCGACGCTCCCCATCAAGGCCGCCGTGCAGGCGCTCAGGAATGCCGGCCTGCCGGCGCAGGTCTCGAACACGGCCGGGACCTTCGTCTGCAATCACATCTTCTATGGGCTGATGCACAGCCTGGCCCGGCGGAACGCCGGCCGTCCGAACCGGATCCGCGGCGGCTTTCTGCACATCCCGCTGCTGCCGGTGCAGGCGGCACGCCAGCGCAACGCGCCGTCGCTGGCGCTCGAACATGTCGTGCAAGGCATCGAGATCATTCTGGCGGTAAGCGCCGAGCGGGAGGACGATCTCAAATTGGCCGAGGGAGCGATATCATGAGCGGCAAGCACCATAAGGAGATGCCCGAGCTCTCCTACAGCGAGGCGCTGCGGTTCCTGCAGATCGAGCTGGTCAAGTTCCAGCGCCAGCTGATCGAGCAGAATGAGCGGATCCTCGTGCTCTTCGAAGGGCGCGACACGGCCGGCAAGGACGGTACGATCAAGCACATCACCGAGCATCTGAGCCCGCGCGACACGCGCATCGTGGCACTAGGCACGCCGTCCGACCGGGAAAAGACCGACTGGTATTTCCAGCGCTATGTGAACTACCTGCCGGCCGCCCGCGAATTCGTGCTGTTCAACCGCAGCTGGTATAACCGCGCCGGCGTCGAGCGCGTCATGGGCTTCTGCACTAAGGACGAATATACGCTGTTCATGAAGACAGTGCCGCGGTTCGAGGAGATGCTCGTCGATTCCGGTATCCAGCTGTTCAAATACTATCTCGACATCACCCGCGACACGCAGGAGGAGCGGCTGGAAGAGCGTCGGAAGGATCCGCTGAAGCAGTGGAAGATCAGCCCGATCGACGAGCAGGCGCTCGATCATTGGAATGATTACAGCAAGGCACGCGACAAGATGCTGGAGAAGACGCACACCGAGATCGCCCCCTGGACCGTCGTGCGTGCCGACGACAAGCACAAGGCGCGACTCAATGTGATCCGCGATCTGCTGTCGCGCCTGACCTATGAAGGCAAGGAGCGCGGGCTGCTGAAAGTCGATTGCGAGATCGTGTTCAGCTACCGGAAATCGGCCTTCAAGGACGGGCTGATCGCACCCTGATACTGGCGGAAGGCATAGATCCGCTCCACTCTCTTCACTTTGCCTCGCCCATCAATCGCCCAAGCCACGGGCGCAGCAGCGCCATCGCGAGGGCGGCGATGAGGCCGATGGCGCCGAGCCAGGTGAAGAGGCGCACATAGCCGTCAAGCGCGCCCGCCCCGGTATCGGCCACACCGAGGCTGGCGAGCTTGCCCGCCTCCTGCGCCAGGTAATCGCCGCCGGCGATGCCGAGGAACCATAGCCCCATCATCGTGCCGCCGAGGCCCGGCAGCGCCAGCCGTACCGTGGCCGACAGGCCGATCGGCGAAATCAGCAGCTCGCCGATGGCACTCATGAGGAAGGAGACGATGAGCCAGCCGGGCGCCAGCATCCCACCTACACCCGCGAGCAGGCAGGGAATCGCCAGAATACCCATGCCGAGCGCGACGAAGACGAGGCCGATCGCGAATTTCGCGGGTGCGGTGAGATCGCCGCGCCGGTGCGCCAGCATCACCCAAAGCTGGGCCAGCACGGGTGCCAGCAGAATGGTGAAAAGCGGGTTGAGGCTGAGATAGAGCGGCGCCGGCACGCGAAACCCGAGCACGTCGCGCGGCACGTGCCGGTCGGCCAGCAGATTGAGGCTGCCGGCGGCCTGGTCGTTGAGGAACCACAGGATGACGCAGCCGCCGGCCGTCAGGATGAAGGCGACGGCAACCCGGCCGCGGGCACCCGGTGTGCCGTCACGCAACGCATTGTAGATGAGCCAGCCGATGGTGCCGGCAGCACTGGCGGCCAGGACCAATCCCACCAGCGCATGAGCCTGCATCAGCAGCCAGGTGGCGATGAGGAGGAGGAGCGTGAAGCCCCAGAGCCAGGCCGGCAGCGGGCCGTAATCCCGCTCCTCCGCGGGCAGGAACCGCTGGCCCTGGATGAATGTGGCCAGACCGATCATGAGGCCGATGGCGGCGGCCCCGAATCCGGCACTCCAGCCAAGCCGGTCGGCGAGCGTGCCGCAGACCAGCGCCGAGGCGACGGCGCCGAGATTGACGCCCATCGTGAAGATCGAAAAGCCGGCATCGCGCCGGGCGGAATCGTCATAGAGCCGGCCCAGCAATGTCGCGATATTGGGCTTCATGAAGCCGTTGCCGATGGCGACGAGCGAGAGCGCCGCCAGCAGCAGCTGGCGCGCCGCCGTCCCCTCGACGAAGCCGTCGCAGGCGAGGCCGAGATGGCCCAGCGCCATCAGCACCAGGCCGATGAGCACGGCGCGGCGCTGTCCGGTCACGCGGTCGGCAATGATGCCGCCCAGAAGCGGGGTGGTGTAGACGAGCGCCAGATAGTTGCCGAGGATGTCATAGGCCTCGGCGTCGGGCAGCTTGAGCCGGCCGACCATGTAGAGGATCAGCAGCGCCCGCATGCCGAAATAGCTGAACCGCTCCCAGGTCTCGGTCAGCGACAGCGGCACCAGCCCCCAGGGATGCCCGAAGAAGCGGCGCTCGGCGCCGCCACTATCGATCGAGAGGGCGGGGCTGGCGATGGCCGGCTACTGCTTGAGCGCGCCGTACCGGGTCGCGGCGAGGCGCTCACGCAGCACGCCGATTTCCTCATCCGTCAGGCTGCGCAGCGGCGGCGCCAGGTGGTGCCAGCCGGCCCTGCCGGTGAGATCGCCGAGCGCCCATTTGGTGCTGGAGATCACCGGCCCGGCGGTAGCAAGGGCGGCGCGAATGGATGCTGCCTCCTTGATGGCCTCTGCCCCCTCCGGCGTGCCGAGCGCCCGCCAGCCGCGCGCGGCGAACTCGACCGTCACATTGGCGGTGGCGGAGATGCAGCCGGCGAAGCCATCCTCCTTGGCCGTGGCCAAGGCACCTTCGGCGCTCGGAAAGACATCGAGCCCCGGCATCGACCTGGCGAGGTCGCGCGCATATTCCATGTCGCCGGAGCTGTCCTTCAGCCCCAGCAATTGATCGGGATGGGCCTTGTGCAGCCTCGCCACCACGGCGAGCGGATAGCGGACGCCGGAATTCTGCGGAAAATTATAGAGATAGAGCCGGAGACCCTTGGGTCCGATCCGCGCGATCACCGTCTCGACATAGGCTGCCAGGCTCTCGTCGTCGATGCCCTTGTAGTAGAAGGGCGGCAGCAGCAAGGCGCCGGAAAATCCCAAATCCCGCGCCGCCTCGGTCAGCGCCACCGCGTCGTTGAGCGCCGCCGCCCCCGTGCCAACCAGGAAGCGGTCGAGCGGCAATCCCGCCGTGGCCACGGTACGCATGGCGGCAAGGCGCTCGGCGAGCGAGAAAGAAGTCGCTTCGCCAGTCGTGCCGAGCAGATTGATGCCGTCGCAGCCGCGATCGAGCAGATTGCGGCAGTGGGTGACGAGCCCGTCGAGATCGATCGAGAAATCGGCGTGAAGCGGTGTCGCGGCAGCCGCGACGATGCCCTTGAGGCGGTCCATTCAGTCGGTTCCTTCGAGATCAGCTTTTGGGCTTCGGTACCAGGAAATCGAAATCGCAGCCTTCATCGGCCTCGAGCACGGTGCGGTGAAAGAGGCCGGCATAGCCGCGCTCGGCCCCAGGCGGTGGCGGCGGCGCGCGGAAGAGCGCGTGCCGGCGTCCGAGCTCTTCCGCGTCGATCAGCAGCTCGATGCGGCGCGCCGGCACGTCGAGCCGGATGCGGTCGCCGGTCCGCACCAGCGCCAGCGGGCCGCCGGACGCGGCCTCCGGCGTCACATGCAGTACGATCGTACCGAAGGCCGTGCCGCTCATGCGGGCATCCGAGATCCGCACCATGTCCTTGACGCCGGTACGCGCAAGCTTCTTCGGGATCGGCAGATAGCCCGCCTCCGGCATGCCGGGCGCCCCTTTCGGGCCGGCATTCTGCAGCACCAGGATGTCGTCGGCGGTGACGTCGAGCGTTTCGTCATCGATCCGGCGCGCCAGATCCTCGAGGCTATGGAAGACGATGGCACGCCCTTCATGCTTGAGGAGCGCCGGCGAGGCGGCCGACTGCTTGATGATGGCCCCGCGCGGCGCCAGATTGCCGCGCAGCACGGCCATGGCGCCCATCGGCTTCAAGGGCGCAGCACGGCTGCGGATCACGGTCTGGCCGCGCACCTCCTCGGCCCTGTCGATGAGCTCGCCCAGCGGTGGCCCGGCCACGGTGGGCGCCGTGCGGTCGATCAGATCGCCCAGCTCCTTCAAAAGCTTGGGCATGCCGCCGGCCCAATGGAAATGCTCCATGTAATGGTCGCCCGACGGCTTCAGGTCGATCAGCACCGGCACCTGGCGGCCGAGCTCGTCGAATTTATCGAGATCGACCGGGATGCCGAGCCGGCCGGCCACGGCCGTCAGATGGATGAGCCCGTTGGTCGAGCCGCCGATCGCCTGGATCACGGTGAGCGCGTTCTTGAACGCGGCAGGCGTCATGATCTCGCTCGGCTTCGGGCCGCCTTGCGCGAGGGCCGCGGCGCGCGTGCCGGTCGCCTCGGCGATGCGGAGCCGGTCGGCATGGGTCGCCGGGATCGTGCCGGACAGCGGCAGCGCCATGCCCAACGCTTCGGTGGCACACGCCATCGTGCTGGCCGTGCCCATGACCATGCAGGTGCCGGCCGACGGCGCCAGCCGCTCGCTGACGATGTCGATCTCGGCTTCATCGATCTCGCCGGCGCGGAAGCGGGCCCAGAGCCGCCGGCAATCGGTGCAGGCGCCCAGCACCTCGCCCTGATGATGGCCGACGATCATCGGCCCGACCGGCAGCACGATCGCTGGAATATCGGCGCTGGCCGCCGCCATCAGCTGCGCCGGGATCGTCTTGTCGCAGCCGCCGATCAGCACCACCGCATCCATCGGCTGGGCGCGGATCATCTCCTCCGTATCCATCGCCATCAGGTTCCGGAGAAACATGCTGGTCGGATAGGCGAAGGATTCGTGGATCGAGACGGTCGGGAATTCCATGGGCAAGGCGCCCGCCAGCATCACGCCGCGCTTCACCGCCTCGATCAGCTTCGGCACATTGCCGTGGCAGGCATTGTAATCGCTGAAGGTATTGGTGATGCCAACGATCGGGCGGCCGAGCGCGTCGTCCGAATAGCCCATCGCCTTGATGAAGACCTTGCGCAGAAAGAGCGAGAAGGCCTCGTCGCCATAGCTCGTCAGGCCTTTGCGCATGCCGGTCGTCACGGGCGGTCACTCCTGGAAAGAGGGACTGCCATTTGATGCGAAGTGCTGAAGCTTGTCGAGCGCACGGCGCCGCATGGTCGCCGCGCATAAGAAGCGTGCCGGCCCCGCGGGAAGACCGGCACGCGTATCGTCAAAAAGCGCAGACCGAAAGCATCGCCCGCCGGCGAAGGGCGGGCGATGCCACGATCTCGTCAGGTTCAGCCGGTAACTTCGACCCCGACCGCCTCGCGCCCCTTCATGCCCTCGACCACGCGCAGCGTGACCGCCTGGCCATCCTGCAGGCCGGCAATCCGGGCGCGCTCCAGCACGGAAGCATGGATGAACACATCCTTGCCGCCATCCTGCACCGCCACGAAGCCGAAGCCCTTGGTCGGGTTGTACCATTTCACCGTGCCGGTCATCTCGACCGCGGAGGCGAGCTGGTCCTCGCGCAGACGCGGGCCACCGCTGCCGCCGCCACCGCCACCGCCGCCGCCCATCGGACGGCTCGGCCGCGGCGCCTCGGCGACAGCCGTGCTGGCGTCGACCTCGATCACCTGCGTCACCTGCGCGCCCTTTTGGCCTTGCCCCTTCTGAACCAGGAGCGTAGTGCCCGGCGCCACGGGACCATGACCGGAGGATTCGAGCACGGCGATATGCAGGAAAGCGTCACCCGACCCGTCCTTCAGCTCGACGAAGCCGAAGCCCTTCTCGGGATTGAACCACTTCACCACTGCACTGACGGCAGGGCCTGTCGACATGATCGGCATGCGGCTTGCCGGCCGTTCGCCGAAGGATGGCGATCTGGGGGCCGCGCTGTCCGGACGCGACCACTGATCATCATCGAATCCGCGACGCCTCGGCTCGCGGAAATCCTTTCCTCTACCCACGGTTTGATTTTCTCCTGAGATACAGCCCCGCGTCTCGCCGCCGAAGCCCGATAAGTTACTTACGCTAACACGAAATCCCCCGCCCCGGCGAGTCGATACCCGAGCCCCAACGTCGTTTTACTTCATTGAATTGCTTTTGAGGTTTGGCGAGACCGGCGGGCCGCCCCGATTGCCCCGTACGCCCAAGCGACCCCGGCGGACATGGCAAGAGCCGAGCCGTCGCGGCTCGGCGCTCTATTCCAGGCCTACGGGGTCCGCTTCGATGCGATCAGTAGCGCCGCGTCCGCGGCGGACGCGAGGCAGCACTATCGTCATCGGCTTCCGTCGCTGCAGCCTCGGCCTCACGCGCCCGCTGCGCCGCAAAGGCGTGCAGCTCCTCCTGGAGCTGGGCCACGCGGGCCTCGAGCCCTTGGCGCATTTCCGGCGACAGGCGCGCATTGGAGAGCAGCGCCCGGCATTCGGCGATGGTGCGGCGGGTATATTCGGGACCGGTCGGACGCTTGGGGAATTTCGAGAGAGGTTCGCGCATGTCTCGTCCTTTCAGTCGTCCGGTCCAGGCCTAATAGCCTTCGCGCTCGAGGCGCTTGCGCATTGCCTTGCGATGGCGACGGGCCGTTTCCGCGGCTTCCCGCGTCCGACGCTCCGACGGCTTCTCATAGGAACGCCGCCGCTTCATCTCGCGGAAAATCCCTTCGCGCTGCATTTTCTTTTTGAGGACGCGCAGCGCCTGGCCGACATCATTGTCCCGAACGAGTACCTGCATTAGAGCTCCCAATTGTCCAAGGCCGGTTGGCCTGCGGCGCCGATCGCCTGGCCCGGTAGCCAAGAGGTCGAATACGGTCGGGGACGGACAAAGCAAGCCGCTCGCGCATCCCCGACCGGCCGCGAACCATGCTCCTATCACACCGAAGCGACCGCGTCGAGAGGCGGATCGCATCCAAAACCACGCGCCGTGGCGCGCGCGAGCCTCAGATCCGGCAGTCTATTTTCGCATTGCCGCCCTACGGGATGCGACGTTTATAAGCATTGTCTATCGTCTGCAATGTATCCCATTTATGGGCGACGCATACTTTCGGCCGCACCCGGCGTTTGAGAACGGGCAGCGGCGACGGAGGAAGATGGCAATGCGGTTGCGTTCGCTTGGTGGGCCGATCGGGCTCGGTCTCTCCATCGTTTTTTCCACCGGCGCCTGGGCGCAAGGTGCGCCGATCCCGGTCACCGCCGGCAAGGCCGAGGCCAAGGACGTGCCGGTCTATGTCTCCGGCATCGGCACGGTTCAAGCCTATAACAGCGTCGCCATCAAGTCGCGCACCGACGGCCAGATCACCCAGGTGCTGTTCACCGAAGGCCAGGAGGTGAAGGCCGGCGACAAGCTGTTCCAGATCGATCCGCGTCCCTATCAGGCGGCCCTCGATCAGGCGACGGCCGCCAAGGAGCGCGATCAGGGCCAGCTCGCCGGCGCCCAGGCCGACCTCGACCGCTTTTCCAAGCTGATGTCGACCGGTTTCCAGACCCGGCAGAGCTATGACGACCAGAAGGCGCTGGTCGCCCAGCTGCAAGGCGCCATCAAGGTCGATCAGGGCCAGATCGACGCCGCCAAGCTCAATCTCGACTATACCGACATCCGGGCGCCGATCGACGGCCGCACCGGCGCCAGGCTGGTCGATATCGGCAATTATATCCAGGCGAGCCAGGCCACCAGCCTGGTCTCGATCACGCAGCTGAAGCCGATCTTTGTCAGCTTCACGCTGCCCCAGGACACGCTCGACGAGATCCGGCAGGGCCAGGCGGCAGCACCCCTCGAAGTGGTGGCGCTGGGGAGCGACCTGACCACCCAGCTGTCCCATGGGCATCTGACGCTGATCGACAATCAGATCGATCCCGCAACCGGCACGATCCATCTGAAGGCCAGCTTCGACAATGGCGACGAACGGCTGTGGCCCGGCGAGTTCGTCAATGCCCGGCTGGTTCTGTCGACGCGCAAGAATGCCGTGACGGTGGCGGCGCAGACGGTGATGCAGGGCGCGCAGGGCCCCTATGTCTTCATCATCAAGCCGGACGAGACGGTCGAGCGGCGGGACGTCCAGGTCGCGGCGACCCAGGACAATATCGCCGTCATCGCCAAGGGCCTCGCCGCCGGCGACGATGTCGTGGTCGAGGGCCAGTATCGCCTGACCGACGGCTCCAAGATCCGCGTCGACACGCCGAAGCAGGCGGCGGAGGCCGGTCGGTAGATCATGAATATCTCGGAAACCTTCATCCGGCGCCCGATCGCCACCTCGCTTCTGATGCTGGGCATCCTCGTCTTCGGGGGTGCCATCTACAATCTGCTGCCGATCTCGGCGCTGCCGAACGTCGATTTTCCGACCATCAACGTGACCGCACAGCTGCCGGGCGCCAGCCCGGACACGATGGCGTCGTCGGTCGCAACCCCGCTCGAGCAGCAATTCGCGGCCATTCCGGGCTTGTCCTAGATGAGCTCGACCAGCGGCTTGGGCTCGACCAGCATCACGCTGCAGTTCGATCTCAACCGCAATATCGACGGTGCCGCCGAGGATGTGCAGACCGCGATCAACGCCGCCGGCGGCCTGTTGCCGAAGGATCTGCCCAACCCGCCGACTTACAAGAAGACCAATCCGGCCGACCGCGCCGTGCTGATCTATGCGGTCTATTCCGACGAGATGCCGATCTACCGGGTCGACGACTACGCCTTCACGGTGCTGGCGCAGAAGCTGTCTTCCGTGGCCGGCGTGTCGCAGGTCATCGTCGCCGGCCAGCAGACCTATGCGGCCCACGTTCAGCTCAATCCGGGGGCCCTCGCGTCCCGCGGCATCGGCTTCGAGGATGTCCGTAGCGCGCTCAACGTGGCGACGCTCGACGAGCCCAAGGGCAATCTCGAAAACAGCCATCAGAGCCTGACGCTCGACACCAACGACCAGCTGTTCGACGCCAAATCCTTCGGCAATGTGATCGTGGCTTATCGCAATGGTGCCCCGGTCAAGCTCAAGGATGTCGGCCAGGTCATCGACGGTTCGCTCTTGCCGCGCACCAGCGCCTGGTTCAATGGCAAGCAGGCCGAGCTGCTGCTGATCCAGAAACAGGCCGGCGCCAACACGATCGAGATGGTCGACAAGATCAAGTCGATGGTGCCGCATCTCAGGGAAAGCATCCCGCAGGCGGTGAAGATCGATCTGGTCAGCGACCGCTCGGGCACGATCCGATCCTCGGTCAATGACGTGGAGTTCACGCTGCTGCTGACGATCGGCCTCGTCGTGCTGGTGATCTTCCTGTTCCTGCGCAATGTCTGGGCGACGATCATCCCCAGCGTGACCGTGCCGCTGTCGATCGTGGCGACCTTCGGCATCATGTACATGCTGAACTACAGCCTCGATAATCTGTCGCTGATGGGTCTGACCATCGCGGTGGGTTTCGTGGTCGACGACGCGATCGTGATGATCGAGAACATCGTCCGCTATCTCGAGGAAGGCGATAAGCCGTTCGAGGCCGCGCTCAAAGGCTCGGGCCAGATCGGCTTCACGATCATCTCGATCACCTTCTCGCTGGTCGCCGTCTTCATCCCGCTGCTCTTCATGGGCGGCATCGTCGGCCGCCTCTTCCGCGAGTTCGCCGTGACGGTGACGGCGGCGGTGATGGTGTCGGGCTTCATCTCGCTGACGCTGACGCCTGTCATGTGCTCGCTCTTCCTCAAGCGCGAGAGCGACCAGCCCAAGGGAAGGCTGAACCGGGCCGCGGAATCCTTCTTCGAGTGGATGATCCGCGGCTATGACCGCGGCTTGCACTTCGTGTTCCGCCATCAGTTCCTGACACTGATGTCGACGCTGGTGCTGATCGGCGCCACCGCCTACCTCTACATCGTGATCCCGAAGGGCTTCTTCCCCGAGCAGGATACGGGCTTCATCTTCGGCCAGGCCGAGGCGCGGCAGGACATCTCCTTCGCCGGCATGGCCGATCTCGAGAAGAAATTCATCCAGATCGCCCTCTCCGATCCGGATGTGGCCGCTGTCGTGGGATTTGCCGGCGCCACCGGCGGCAATCCCAGCGAGAACACGGCGCGCACCTTCATGCAGCTGAAGCCGTTCGAGGAGCGTAGTGCCTCCGCCCAGCAGATCATCCAGCGGCTGCGGCCGAAGATGGCCCAGGTGCCGGGCGCCTTCTTCTTCATGCAGGCCGGCCAGGACATCAATATCGGCGGGCGGCTGACCAAGACCGAATACCAGTACACGATCACCGACACGGATTCCGGCGAGCTCAACCATTGGGCGCCGATCCTGCTCGACGGCATGCAGAAGCTGCACGAGCTGCAGGACGTGACCTCCGACCAGCAGGTGGCGGCCCCCCATATCGCCATCGATATCGATCGCGACGCCGCATATCGCCTGGGCTTGTCGCTCGGCCTCATCGACGAGACGCTCTATGACGCGTTCGGCCAGCGCCAGATCACGACGATCTATACTTCGACCAGCCAGTACAAAGTCATACTGGAGGTCCAGCCGCAGTTCCAGGAAACCCCCGACGCGCTCCAGCACATCTACGTTCCGGGGCCGGGTGGCGCGCAGGTGCCGCTCAGCACGGTGGCTAAATACTCGACCAAGATCGAGCCGCTGACGGTCAACCACCAGGGCCAGTTCCCGGCCGTCACCGTATCATTCAATTTGCGGCCCGGCTTCGCGCTCGGCCAGGCGGTCGAGGCGATCAACGGCCTTAAGAACCAGCTGCACATTCCGGGCACGATCGACGGCGCCTTCCAGGGGACCGCCCAAGCCTTCCAATCCTCGCTGTCCTCGACGCCGATCCTGGTCGCTGCCGCCATCCTGGTCGTCTATATCGTGCTGGGCATGCTCTATGAGAGCTACATCCACCCGATCACGATCCTGTCGGCCCTGCCGTCCGCCGGCGTCGGCGCGCTCGTCATGCTCATGCTGTTCCACTACGACCTCAGCGTGATAGCACTGGTCGGCATCATCCTGCTCATCGGCATCGTCAAGAAGAACGCGATCATGATGATCGACTTCGCGCTCGAGGCCGAACGGCATGAGGGCAAGGGACCGCTCGAGGCGATTCACGAGGCCTGCCTGCTGCGCTTCCGCCCGATCATGATGACGACTTTCGCCGCCCTCTTCGGCGGCCTGCCGATCGCGATCGGCCAGGGTGCCGGCTCCGAGCTCAGGCGGCCGCTCGGCATTGCGATCGTCGGCGGCTTGCTGGTCAGCCAGATACTGACGCTCTACACCACGCCGGTGATATATCTCTACCTCGACCGGGTCAGCGGGTGGCTCGGCAGCCGCCGCCGTCAGCGGACCGAGGTCACGGCCCCGCATGGTGCTGAGCCGGCGACAGGACAATCGCGCTCGCCGGCCGGCGACTAGCGAATGACGGTCGTGGCCGGAACTCCGTACACGGCACCGGCCGGCGATCCCGTCGGGGATCCGCCGGACGCTGATATCGGGTGCGAGAAACCGGGCCAGCCGGTGCCGGCCTCGCTGCCGGTCCGCCGGACGCTGGGCTTCCTCTTGCAGGATACGTCGCGGCTGGTCCGCCGGCGCTATATCCAGCTGGCCAAGCTGGACGCGCTGCCGGTGAACCGGTCGGAAGCGTCGGTCCTGCTCCAGGTCGATCATCAGCAGGGCATCAATCAGGCGACGCTCGCGGCGGCCCTCGATATCGAGCCGATCTCGCTCGTCCGTCTGCTCGACCGCCTGGCGGTGCGAGGGCTCATCGAGCGGCGGCGGCAGGCGGGCGACCGGCGCGTCTGGACCATCTGGCTGACGCCGGCGGCGCAGCCGATGCTGGAGCGGATCCGCGCGGTCACACAGAAGGTGCGAGACGAGGCTTTCTCGAGCTTCTCCGAGGCGGACCGGGCGAAGCTCATCGATGAGCTGGTCGAGCTGCGCGGCAATCTGCTGCGTCCCGCCCCCGCGGGCGGAGCCGGGGAATGAGGCTCCCCGACGATGACAATGACGAGGATCGCCAGACCAAGAGCCTGGCCGGCATCGCCTTTCTGCTGGCGCTTCTGCTCGCCGGCCTTTTCCTGGTGCAAAAGCTGAGTGCTACCTCCAAGCTGCAGGACTGCGTGCTTTCGGGCCGCGCCAATTGCGCGCCGATCGACGTATCGGAGCTGCAGCACTAAGATTGCGGAGAAGATCATGGCCCTGACCGAGTGGCGGCCGGCGACCGCCTATCCCGATCCGGCGATCGAGATTCTCGATCCGAGCTTCGCCAAATACCGGGTGACGCTGTCGGCGGTCGAGCGGCTGGCGACCGGCTTTCGGTGGAGCGAAGGGCCGGTCTGGTTCGGTGACGGCCGCTATCTGCTCTGGAGCGACATTCCGAACGACCGCATCCTGCGCTGGGACGAGGAGACGGGTGCGGTTTCCGTGTTCCGCAAGCCCTCCAATAACGCCAACGGCAATACCCGCGACCGCCAGGGAAGGCTGATCACCTGCGAGCATCGCGGACGCCGGGTCGTGCGCACGGAATATGACGGCGCGCTCACCGTCATCCTCGACCAGTTCGACGGCAAGCGGCTCAACTCGCCCAACGATGTGGTCGTGAAGTCGGACGGCGCCATCTGGTTCACCGACCCCGAATTCGGCATCTTGGGCTATTACGAAGGCGAGCGGGCCGAGCCCGAGCTGCCGACCAATGTCTACCGGGTCGATCCGCAGACCGGCCGGGCCACAATCGTCACCGGCGAGATCCCACGGCCGAACGGGCTCTGCTTCTCGCCGGACGAGACGCGGCTTTACGTCGTGGCGTCGGGCGCCATGCCGCACCGCCAGATCCTGGTCTATGACGTGACCGATGACGGCACCCGCCTCGCCAATGGCCGGGTGTTCGTCGATGCCGGTCCGGGTGGTGCGCCGGACGGGTTCCGCTGCGATGCCGACGGCAATCTCTGGGCCGGCTGGGGCATGGGGTCGGGGCTCGACGGCGTGATGATCTTCTCGCCGCAAGGCCAGGCGATCGGCCGTATCGCACTGCCCGAACGCTGCGCCAACCTGTGCTTCGGCGGGCGCTGGCGCAACCGCCTGTTCATGGCGGCGAGCCAGTCCCTCTACGCCGTCTATGTCAATACGACGGGTGCCGTCGGCGGCTGAGCCTCCTTACTGGCTCTCGCTGCTCTTCCAGCTGAAGGCGATGTCCTTGCCCTGGCGGCCGGGACCGCCGACAGAGACATCCTGGATCTTGGTCTCGCCCTCGTAGCTGGCGCTGACCTTGTAGCTGCCCGGCGGCAGCATGATGTCGGTCAGCGGGCCGGCCTTGGGCAGCGAGAAGACGGTCCGCCCTTTGGGATCGCTGATATTGAGCGCCACATCGCGGACGAACTCGCCGTCGCGGCGCTCGGAAAACTCCATGCGCAAGCTGAATTTCGGCGCGTTCGAACGCATATAGGCCGCTTCCTCCGACCCGATGCCGCCATTGATGAAAGTCGTCTCGCCGGCCGTCTGCAGCGGCACGATCCCGCTGTCCTGGACCGGTGGTGCCGCCGCCGGGGCGTATTCCGGCGGCATCGGCGCGCCCGGCACGGGCGGGATCGATTCGGATGGCACGGGGGCAGGTGGCGCCGGAATGGTAGCTGCACCCGGCGGCGGACCGGGCGGCGGCAACGGAACCGCCTCCGTCTGCGGATATTGCTGAGCGAGCGCCAACGGCGCCGAGACGCATAGCAGGCCCAGGCCGGCCAGCGACAATCGGGTCAAGCGGGACATGGCGACTTCCTTATGGATGCGCAATCTGCACAGCGAACGGAGCAATCCCTTCGCGGTTCCGACCCCACTCTGCTCAAAACTGTAGCAGTGAGCGCCTAGAAAATAGTATAGTTGGATCAAATACATGCAATGTACGCACCTTTATACAACGATGCGTTGCGAATAAATCCATTTCAGGGGGAAATAAATGATCAAGCGATCTCTTCGCCGCTATTGGCGTATCTTGGCGGCAGCAACAGCAGCAAGCTGGGTGATAGCGGCGGGGGCCGCGTCGGCGAGCGGACAGCAATACACTCAGCCAGCGCCTGCTATCATTCCGACGGACGAGCTCGATTTCGATGCGAGCGGCCTGGTCCAGACCTATCAGCCGGCGGGCCCGACGCTGACCCGCACCAATGCCTTCTTCCAGAATCTCGGCACCAATGGCCGCACCTGCTTCAGCTGCCATCAGCCTCAGCAGGGCTGGACGGTCAGCGCGCTGGGCGTGCAGACCCGCTTCCTGCTGACGCTCGGCACCGACCCGATCTTCCGGTCGGTCGACGGCGCCGTCTGCCCGACCGCCGATACCGCGACCTTCATCGCGCGGATCCAGGCCTATTCGCTGCTGCTGAGCAAGGGGCTGATCCGCATCGGCCTGCCGATCCTGCCGGGCGGCCAGTTCCAGATCACCCATGTCAGCGACCCCTATGGCTGCAACAGCAATCCGGCGACCGGCCTGACCAGCCCGACGACCGGCACGGTCTCGGTCTATCGGCGGCCGCTGCCCAGCACCAATCTTCGGATCCTCAGCACGGTCATGTGGGACGGGCGCGAGGGCGGGCTGCTGCCGCCGCAAACGGCCCCGGCCAATCAGCCCACACTCGAGCAGGACCTGATGCAACAGGCGATCGACGCCACGCTCATCCATGCCCAGGGAACCGCGGCGCCGACCCCGGCGCAGCTGCAGCAGATCGTCGCTTTCGAGATGGGCCTGTCGACCGCCCAGAGCATCGACTTCCGGGCGCTGGCGCTCAATGCCGGCGGCGCCTCGGGCGGTGCCGTAGCATTTTCGCAGATCCCGTTCTATGTCGGCATCAATGATCCGCTCGGCCTCAACCCGACGGGGGCGGCCTTCACTGCCAAGATCTTCGACCTCTACGATGCCTGGACCAACAGCAAGGGCGGCTCGGTCGCCCAGGCGCGAGCCGCGATCGCGCGCGGCGAGGCGGTCTTCAACACCAAGACGATCAACATCACGGGCGTCGCCGGCATCAATGACGTGCTGAATGTGGCGAGCTTCGCGGGCTCGTGCGGCACTTGCCACGACACGCCCAATGGCGGCGACCATTCGGTCAAGGCGCCGCTCAATATCGGCATCGCCGGCGCCGGGCCGGACGCGCCGCCGGCACTCGACACGGCCAGCTTGCCGGTCTTCACCGTCGAATGCTCGGTCGCGACACCGTTCCATCCGGCCAACACACCGATCTATGTGACCGATCTCGGCCGCGCCATGCTGAGCGGCAACTGCATCGATGTCGGCAAGACCAAGGGGCCGGTCCTGCGCGGCCTGGCCGCTCGGGCACCCTATTTCCACAATGGCTCGGCGGCGAGCCTGATGGATGCCGTCAATTTCTATGATCAGCGGTTCGGTGTCGGCTTCACTACCCAGGAGAAATCCGACCTGGTGGCGTTTCTCAATACTTTGTAAGCCGCGTGTCAATTCCGGCCTCCTCCCGCGTCTCTCGGTCAGGCAACGGAGGAGGATCGGATGATGGAAGAGATCGTAACCTGCGATTGGCGCAAGCCGAAGCGCCGCTTACTCAAGAACCTGCCGAAGCAGAAGGTCGCTGTGCTGATCGACGACGAGAATCTGTCGATCGAAGGCTCAACACGGCACAAGGTCGATTTCGGCAAGCTGTTGGACCTGGTCGGCGCTCGCGCGATCGTTCGGGCAATTCTGTACAAGTCGGCAAGAGACTATAGCTTCCCGACCGAGCTGCAGACCGCGATCGGCAGCCATTATGGCATCGAGGTCAGGACGCCGCCCAAGAATATCGATTGCTGGCTGATCATCGATGCGGTTTCGCTCGCCGCCAAGGTCGATGTCGTGGTGCTGGTCGCGGGCGACAAGGACTATGTCCCGCTCACCTATTACCTCAAGACTCATGGCTGCCGGGTCGAGGTGCTGAGCTGGAAAGACAAGACGGCCGACTGCCTGATCGCCGCGGCCGATCGTTTTGTCCCGCTCGATGCCGGCATTCTGATGGGGGAGGCGGCTTGAGCTAGAATTTCATCACGAAGACGCCATCGCCCTGCTCGAACCCCCGGAGCCGCTGGAGGAAGCTCTGGCCGAGCAGGCAGGTGTCCGGCACATTGTCGGAGACGTTGGCAACCACGTCGGTGACGGCGATCTGGCCGATGCGCACCTCGCGCAGCTCGATCACGGCGGCCGCCGCGACCCCGTTGGCGGTAATGACCCGGGCATTGTAGTTGAGGCTGCTGCGCATGATGCCGGCCGCCGCCGCCCGCTGCGGCGAGAGGGCGATCACCGTGGCGCCGGTATCGATGACACAGGGCGTCGGTGTGCCGTTGATCTCGGCCGTGACGAAGACATGGCCGGTCCGGTCAGCCTTGAGCCTGAGCTCGTTAGGGACGCCCTTGGCCGCGACAGGCCCCGGCTTGGACACCGCCATCGGATGCTGCGGCCCCATGAAATCGGCCCGGTGGCTCCAGCCATAGAGCCAGACGCCGCAGACAGCGGCCACGAAGAAAAGCCGTTTGAGCGCCCATCCCAGCATGGCGCCAGCTTGCGCCCTCGCGCTTAATCCTTGATGAACGCCAATCCTAGAGCGGGATCGCCTTGGGTTGGTCGAACCCAAGGCGTGAATCCCGCTCTAATCTTTTGAACGAGATCAAGATTCACCGGCTGGGTTGATTTACCCAGCCGGATCTTGATCTAGTCGCGCGGCACCATGGCGCCGAGCCGCCTGCCGCCGAAGAGATGCAGGTGGAAATGCGGCACTTCCTGATGCCCATTGACGCCAATATTGGCGAGCATCCGATAGCCCGGCTCGGCGATGCCGAGATCGCGCGCGATCCGGCCGGCGGCGCGCATGAAGCCCAAAAGCTCGGCATCGCTCGCCTCTCGGGAGAAATCGTCGAAGGAGACATAGGCGCCCTTGGGGATCACCAGCACGTGGGTCGGCGTCTGCGGGTTGATGTCGTGGAAGGCCAGCACATGCTCGTCTTCATAGATTTTCCGGCACGGGATCTCGCCGCGCAGGATCCGGGCGAAGATGTTATTGGGATCGTAAGCCATAGCGATCTTCTCCCTGGATCAGCCCGGTTTCCGGGCCGCCTTCTCGACCAGCCCGCCCATGCCTTCGCGCCGCTCGAGCTCGGCCCAGACCTCTTCCGGCTTGATGCCGGTGGCCGACCAGGCGACGGCGAGATGATAGAGCAGGTCGGCACTTTCGCCGACAAGCGCCGCCTTGTCCTCGCGCATCACCTCGATCACCGCCTCGACCGCCTCCTCGCCCAGCTTCTGGGCGATCTTGGCGCGGCCGCGCTGGAAGAGCTTCGCGGTATAGGATTTCTCGGGATCGCCGCCGCGCGCCGCCTCGATCCGGGCATGGAGCCGGTCCATCGGCGAGAGCTTGTCCTTGTCGGTGGCTTGCGTGCTCTTCTTGGCCATGGTTCAGCGCATCCCGATGCCGGCCGCCGCCATGTGGCGCTTGGCCTCGGCGATGGTGAAGGTGCCGAAATGGAAGATCGAGGCGGCGAGCACCGCCGTCGCATGGCCATCGCGAATGCCGTCGACCAGATGATCGAGCGATCCCGACCCCGCCGGACGCGATGACCGGCACGGTGACCGCATCGGCGACGGCGCGCGTCAAAGCCAGATCGAAGCCCGCCTTGGTGCCGTCGCGATCCATCGAGGTCAGCAGGATCTCGCCAGCGCCGTAATCGGTGAGGCGTCGCGCCCACTCGACTGCATCGAGCCCGGTCTCGCGCCGTCCGCCATGCGTGAAGACGCCCCATTTGCCGGGGCCTGTCGATTTGGCATCGATGGCCACGACGATGCATTGGCTGCCGAACTTCTCGGCTGCCTCGCGCACGAAGTCGGGCCGCGATACCGCGGCCGTATTGATCGAGACCTTGTCGGCACCGGCCAGCAGCAGCGTGCGGATATCCTCGATCCGGCGCACCCCGCCGCCCACCGTGAGCGGCATGAAACATTGCTCGGCGGTGCGGCGGACCACGTCATAGAGCGTGTCGCGCCCCTCATGGCTGGCCGTGATGTCGAGGAAGCAGAGCTCGTCGGCGCCGGCTGCATCATAGATCCGCGCCTGCTCGACCGGGTCGCCCGCATCCCTGAGATCGACGAAATTGACGCCCTTGACGACGCGGCCATCCTTCACGTCGAGGCAGGGGATGATGCGCATCTTGAGCATCAGGCGGACTCCCCCTCGAGCAGTGCCAGTGCTGCCGCGGGATCGATCCGGCCGTCATAGAGCGCCCGGCCGCAGATGACGCCCTCGATGCCGGACGCGGCCTCGGCCTTTAAAGCTTCGAGATCATGGATCGAGGCGACGCCGCCGGACGCGATGACCGGTGTGGTGAGCGCGAAGGCCAAATCGGCCGTCGCCTCGACATTGACGCCGGTCAAGGCGCCGTCGCGGTCGATGTCGGTGTAGATGATGGCGGCGACGCCGGCATCCTCGAAGCGGAGCGCCAGATCGAGCGCCCGGATGCGCGATTGCTGCGCCCAGCCTTCGGTCGCGACCATGCCGCCGCGCGCATCGATGCCGACCGCGATGCGGCCGGGATGGCGCTTGCAGGCCTCATGCACCAGCTCGGGATCTGTCAGCGCCACGGTGCCGAGGATGACGCGGCGGATGCCGCGCTCGAGCCAGCCATCGATGGTCGCGAGATCGCGGATGCCGCCGCCCAGCTGCACCGGGATGCGGATCGCGGCCAGGATCGACTCGATCGCGGCACCATTGACCGGTTTGCCTTCGAAGGCGCCGTTGAGATCGACGAGATGGAGCCAGGAGAAGCCCGCCGCCTCGAACCGGCGCGCCTGGTCCGCCGGCACCTCGGAGAAGGTGGTGGCGGCATCCATGTCGCCGCGCAGGAGGCGGACGCAATGGCCGTCCTTGAGGTCGATCGCGGGGTAGAGGATCACGATCCCGCCCCGGCCGGTTCCATCGCCGGCGGCGTCTCGAGCGTCGGATCGATGAATTTGCAATAGTAGAAGCCGCGAATGAGCCTTCCATCGACCTTGGCGTAGTGCGGATGCACGCCCCAGCGCATATAGCCCAGCGTCTCGTAAAGCTGGATCGCCGCCGTCTGGGTCTCGCGGATGTCGAGATTGATCATCTGCGCGCCGGCCTCGCGCGCGGCATCCTCGACCGCGGTCGTCACCAGCTTGGCGAGGCCATGGCCGCGCGCCCAGGGGGCGACGAAGCTCGACATCAATGTCGCGGAAAAAGCCTGCGCCTCGTTGTTGCGCGCCGCCTTCACCAGCTGCGCCGAGGCCGCGATGGTGCCGTCGAGCCGGCCGACGAACAGCTGCCGCTCCGGCACCACCAGCACGCCCTTCCAGAAACTCTCGAAGACATGGCGCGGCGGCGGCTTGACCCAGCCGAACCCGCCGCCGGCGACGATCGCGGCATCGGCGGCATCGCAGAGATCCTCGAGATCGGTACCGACGAAATGGGTCAGGCGCTCGACCGAGATGACGGGCTTGGCGCTCATGGTTGCCACCCCAGGAAATTGCCGATGAGGCGGAGGCCGGTCGCCTGGCTCTTCTCGGGATGGAATTGCGTGCCGAGGATGTTGTCCCGGCCGATCAAGGCGGCGACTGGGCCGCCATACTCGACGGATGCTACGACATCGGTTGGCTCGGTGCAGGCGAAACGGTAGCTATGGACGAAATAGCCATGCTCGCCCGGATCGATGCCGGCCAGCACCGGGTGCGGGCGATGAATTTGAAGATCGTTCCAGCCCATATGCGGCACGCGCAGTGTTTGATCGTCGGTTCCTGGGCCTTCGATCAGCACGACATCGCCCGGGATCCAGCCGAGGCCCTGTGTCACCTGGTGCTCGAGCCCGCGCTCGGCGAGGAGCTGCATGCCGACGCAGATGCCGAGGAAGGGCACGCCATCGCCCTTGACCCGCGCTTCCAGCGCGTCCACCAGCCCCGGCACCTCGTCCAAGCCGCGGCGGCAATCGGCGAAGGCGCCGACACCCGGCAACACGATGCGATCGGCCCGGCGCACGGAATCCGCATCGCCGGTGACCTCGATCGCAACATTCGCCTCCGTTTCGAGCGCCGCGCGCTCGAACGCCTTCGCCGCCGAGCGGAGATTGCCCGAGCCGTAATCGATAATGACGCAGCGTTCCATCGTTACGCCGTAGAGCCGCCGAGCGTGCCTTTCGTCGACGGCACCTCGTCGGCCTTGCGCGGATCGATCTGGATCGCCTGGCGGAGTGCGCGGGCCAGGCCCTTAAAGCAGGATTCGACGATGTGGTGGTTGTTGTCGCCGTACAGATTTTCGATATGGAGCGTCATGCCGGCCGATTGCGCCAGCGCCTGGAAGAATTCCTTGAAGAGCTCCGTATCCATCTCGCCCAATTTGGGGCGGGAGAAGGCGACCTTCCAGATGAGATAAGGCCGGTTGGAGAGATCGAGCGCCACGCGCGTCAGCGCCTCGTCCATCGGGATATAGGCGTGGCCATAGCGCTCGATGCCCTTGCGCTCGCCCAGCGCCTGCGCGATCGCCGTGCCCAGCACGATGCCGCAATCCTCGGTTGTGTGGTGGAAATCGATATGAAGGTCGCCCTGCGCCTCAAGCTCGATATCGATCAGGCTGTGGCGCGACAGCTGCTCGATCATATGGTCGAGAAAGCCGACGCCGGTCGCGACCGCGTATTTGCCGGTGCCGTCGAGCGACACCGCGGCCTTGATCCGCGTCTCCTTGGTGTTCCGCTCGACCTTGCCTTGGCGCACGGGAGCGATCTCCTCATTCGAAGGGGGATAGGGGTTCTAGCAAGAACGCGGCCGGGCCGAAAGGCTCACGGCCGAAAAGCTGCCGTGCAGGCCGCTCAGCCGATATCCTTCTCGTACTCGATCAGCACATGGCGAAGCCTGCCCATCGGGCGCTCGGGGTAGCAGCGCGGGGCATCGAAGCCGACGCTCTCCCAGAAGCGGGCGGCGCGGTGATTGGGCTCGACCACGGCCAGCAGGATCGAATTGCCGCCTTCGCCCACGATCCAGGCCTCGAACGCCTCGTAGACGGCGCGGCCGAAGCCCTGGCCGCGCCGGGCCGGATCGAGCAGCATCGTACCGACATACCATTGGTCCGGCCGGCGGTGATGGCGCAGCACCCCGATCAGGCCGATGAGATCGCCGCCCTCGCCCGCGATGCCGAGGCAGAGCGCCTTCGGCGCCGGCTCGGGCGGCCAATCCGTCAGCTCCTTGCGCGCCTCGTCGGGACCGGCCGGCTCGCCATTGACCAGCTCGTAGTAGTCCTGGCATCGCTCGATGAGGCGCTGAAGCGCCGGGATCTCAGACCCACCGAGACGAATGACCGGGCGGCCGGCAGCAGTGAAGAGCGGTTCGGTCATCCCTTCCAGATCGGCTTGCCCGAGCCCGGAAGGCCGTAGCTCGCCCATTTCTCGGTGACTCGGGCGACGATCTCAGCCTCCATCGCGATTTTGCGGCCCCATTCGCGGTGCGTCTCGGGCGGCAGCTTGTTGGTGGCGTCGAGGCCGATCTTGCCGCCGAGGCCGCTTTCGGGCGAGGCGAAGTCGAGATAGTCGATCGGCGTGCCTTCGATCACGGTGATGTCGCGCGCCGGATCCATGCGGGTCGAGATCGCCCACATGACGTCCTTCCAGTTCGCGCGCATCGATGTCGTCATCCACGACGATGACGAACTTCGTGTACATGAACTGGCGGAGGAACGACCAGACGCCCATCATCACGCGCTTGGCGTGGCCGGGATAGGCCTTCCGCATCGAGACCACGGCGATGCGGTAGGAGCAGCCTTCGGGCGGCAGCCAGAAATCGACGATCTCGGGGAATTGCTGGATGCAGCAGCGGGATGAACACCTCGTTCAGCGCCTCGCCCAGCACCGAGGGCTCGTCGGGCGGCCGGCCGGTGAAGGTCGAGAGATAGATCGGGCTCGACCGCATGGTGATGGCGGTGATGCGGAATACCGGGAAGTGCTCGACCGAGTTGTAATAGCCGGTGTGGTCGCCATAGGGGCCTTCATCGCCGAATTCGTCGAGCATGACATGGCCTTCGAGCACGATCTCGGCCTGGGCCGGCACCTTCGAGCGGCACGGTCACGCAATCGACCAGCTCGACCTTGCGCGCCGCGCAGCAAGCCGGCGAACTGGTATTCCGACAGCGTGTCCGGCACCGGCGTCACCGCGGCGAGGATGGTGCCGGGATCGGCGCCGATCACGGCGGCCGCCGGCAAGGGCTCGCGCTTCGCTTCGCCCCAGCGGCGATGATGCTGCGCCCCGCCGCGATGCTTGAGCCAGCGCATCAGCGTGGTGTCGCGCCCGGTCACCTGCATGCGGTAGATGCCGAGATTGATAGTCATCCTCGCGCGCCCGGCCCGGCCCCTTGGTCACGACCAGCGGCCAGGTGATGAGCGGCGCCGGCTCGCCCGGCCAGCAGGTCTGGATCGGCAGCGTGCGCGAGATCGATATCGCTGCCCGTGCAGCACGATCTCCTGGCAGGGCGCCGAAGCCGACGCGTCTTCGGCTTCATCGCCATCACGGTCTTGCAGCAGCGGCAGCATCTCGAGCGCCTCGCGCCAGCCGCCGGGCGGCTCCGGCTGCTTCAGGAAGGCCAGGGTCTCGCCGACCTCGCGCAGCTGATGCGGCTCGCGATCCATGCCCCAGGCCACGCGCTCGACCGTGCCGAACAGATTGACCAGCACCGGCATCGAATAGGTCCCGCCCGAGGGCCGGAGCACCTGTTCGAACAGGGCGGCGGGCCCGGCCTCGGCGAGGAGGCGGGTGTGGATCTCGGTAATCTCGAGAGACGGTGACACGGGTGTCGTGACACGCGCCAGCCGACCCGTCTCCTCCAGGCGGGCCATGAAGTCGCGCAGGCTCGAATAAGGCATGGATCGTGGCAACCATTCGGGAAGAAAGCCGGACTATAGCTTGCCGCTCCGGAAAAGAAGCGCCATCTTCGAGGGCGGGTGCTGCAAATCGAGAGGCGGACATGGCCTATTGGGTCGTCGGCGGCGAATATGCCGATACGAGTTTCGATCGCGCGGCCGCCGGCAAGACGCTGGAGCAATACGGCCCCTTCGCGACATATGAGGACGCGCACAAGCAATGGGCCGCACGCGCCTGGGCGACGGTCGATGATTGCAATTCCCGCTTCCGCGTGGTGGAGGGCAGCGAGACCGCGCCGGGGATGGGTCCGTCGCTGGTCGAGGGGGCAGGGCCGGTCAAGCGCTGAGGGATTTAACCCACCTCACCCAACCCTCTCCCCCCTAAAGGGCGGAGAGGGCTCAGTTTTTCCCTCTCTGGCCCATTGGGGCGGAGAGGGTCAGGGTGAGGTGGGGAACGCACTGCCCGGCATCAGCATCGAATTACAGCAGCTCGAGCAAACAAGATGCGATCTGGCTATCTGTGCCGCCCGTGGACAGCGGCATATTGGCGATCTCTGATAGCTTGGAGAGCAAGATGACCTCGTTTTCGAATCTGAAATCACCCCGTACTACAAGTTTATTTAGTTGCCCCGCATGCAAGCGGTTGGTAGCCGCAATTTGCTGCTGCTCCTTCCTCACGTCTACGGGCCATCTATCCGATCTACCTGCTCGTGCTGCTGGCCCTATGGCCAGCTTGGCGGTCGGAGCCAGTGGAACCGCAAAAGGTTCGATTTGGCAGATTTTCGACGAAACAAGGGGCGCAGCCATTGCCGTATCTTTTGAGAAGGACGTTCAGAACAGCATCCGTCCAGGTCTCTGGCCAAGTGTTAGGTCGCAAATAACTGCGTCGGGCTCCCCTACCGCACCAGCCGCCACACGATACCCTCGCGCGTCTCACGGTCCTCGAGCTCGAGACTCGTCGGCACGGTATAGCGGGCGACCTCGAGGACACCCTCGGTCGGGCGGTAGGCGCGGCCGGGGTCGCCGATGAGGACCGTGATGCCGCGGCCGGCCGACTCCCGGAGCCAGGCGATCAGCCGGTCGGCGAGTGGCCGCTCGTAGCAGACATCGCCGACCAGGATGAGATCGGCATCAGGCTCGCGGCCGATGACATCGGCGAGGAGTGCGTCGATCACCACGTCGTTGAGGGCCGCATTGAGCGTGATCGCGGCGATCGCGAACGGGTCGATCTCGGCCGCGATGACGCGCTTCGCCCCAGCCTTGGCGGCCGCGATGCCGGCGAGGCCGGAGCCCGCGCCGAAATCGAGCACGCGTTTGCCGCGACAGGTCTCGGGCCGGTCGAGCAGGTGCCGCGCCAAGGCCTGGCCACCGGCCCAGGCGAAGGCCCAGAAGGGCGGCGGGAGATTGCTTTCGGCGAGGCTCGCCTCAGTCGCCTGCCAAAGCGGCGTCAGCTCGGTCGCGAGATGGAGCCGAAGCTCGGGCAGCAGCGACGGAGCAGCGATTTCCGTGTTGGTGCGGATGAAGTGGGCGGCATCGGCTGGGGCGATCGGCATACCTTAGCGCGCGTCGCTCAATTCCATCACCGCACTCAGCATGATATTGATGGCGTCTCGCCTGCCCTTGTCCATGGGGGATCATCCTATGCGCTGGCACGATCTGGATCGAGAGGATTGCTCGGTTGCCCGGACCGTCTCCGTCATCGGGGACCGCTGGACCTTGCTTGTGCTCAGGGACTGTTTCCTGGGTGTTCGGCGCTTCGACCTGTTCGAGGCGCGGCTGGGCGTCACGCGCCATGTGCTGGCCGACCGGCTGAAGAAGCTGGTCGAGGCCGGCGTGCTGCGCAAGAAGCTCTATCAGGTCCGGCCCGACCGGTTCGAATATCGGCTGACCAAGAAGGGGCTCGATCTCCATCCGATCATGATGGCGCTGGTGCAATGGGGCGACGCGCATATGGCGGGCGGGACCGGCCGGCCGGTGCTGCATCGCCACAAGAGCTGCGGGCAGCTGTTCGATCCGGTGCTGGTCTGCTCGGAATGCGGCGAGAAGCTCGATCCGCACGACGTGACGGTCGAAAGCGGCGAAGTGCCGGCTCAGCTGATCAGTGCGGCCTCGTAGCCGTCAGTTGAACCCGACCGCCGGTTGCCGTTTCGGGCGGCGCTTCATGATCTCTTCCTCGACCTCGCCCAGCCGGTCCTTGCCGAAATAGATGTCGCTGTCGACGAAGAAGGTGGGCGAGCCGAAGGTGCCGCGCTCGACCGAGGCCTGGGTGTTGGTGAGGAGCCGGTCCTTCACGCACTGCTCCTGCGTGCGGGCGAAAAGCCGGTCGGCATCGAAGCCCGCCTCGGCCAGCGCACCCCGGAAGATCTCGGGATCATCGAGCTTCTTGGGCTCGGCCCACATATGGGCGAAGACCGCGTCGACATAGGCCGAGAAATTTCCATCCTCCTCGGCCGCGACGGCGCCGCGCATCAGCGTCAGCGTGTTGACCGGGAAATGCGGGTTCATCTTGAAGGCGGTAATGCCGTAGCGATCGAGAAAACGCTCGAGCTCAAGCCGCTGATATTCCGTCTTGTTGCGGATGCCGGCGAAGGCCTCGGCCGGCGAGCGGTTGTTGGTGAGGCGGAAGATTCCGCCCAACAGGATCGGCACATACTCGAACTTGACGCCCGTGCGCCATTCGATCTCGGGAATGACGAGATGGCTGAGATACGCGTTCGGACTGCCGAAATCGAAATGGAATTCGACCTTGACCATGGCTCACCAGCTTTCCCGATAAGGACGGAGATCGAGCTCGAAGCTCCAGGCGTCACGCGGCTGGCGAAACAGCTGCCAATAGGTCTCGGCGATGGATTCGGGCCGCATCAATTGGTCGGGCTCAAGGGCATCGAGGGCAGCGTCGCCGTCGCGCTCGCGGATGCGCCCGCGCACGAAGTCGGTATCGACCCCGGCATCGATGACGAGATGGGCGACATGAATGTTCTGGGGGCCGAGTTCGCGCGCCATGCTCTGGGCGACGGCACGCAAGCCGGCTTTGGCGCTGGCGAAGGCGGCATAGCCCTTGCCGCCGCGCATGCTGGCCGTGGCGCCGGTGAAGAAGATCGAGCCTTCGCCGCGGGGCAGCATGAGGCGGGCCGCCTCGCGCCCGGCCAGGAAGCCGGAATAGCAGGCCATTTCCCAGACCTTGCGGAAGACGCGCTCGGTGGTGTCGAGGATCGGGAAATTGACGTTGGCGCCGATATTGAAAATGCAGAGGCGGAGCGGCGCGATCTCGTCGGCCTCGCGCAGGAAGGACACGATATCCTCCTCGCGCCTGGCATCGAGCGAGCGGGCGCTGATGCGGCCGCCAGCGGCCTCGATCTCGGCAACGAGCGGGGCCAGCTTCTCGCCTTGGCGGCGGCCGGCCACGACCACATAGCCTTCGGCGGCAAACCGGCGCGCGATGGCGGCGCCGATAAAATCTCCCGCCCCGATGACGGCGACGGTCGCTCCCCGATCCTGCATCGATCTCCCCGTGCTGGAGCGTAGATAGGGTCGGGCTTGCGGTTCGGCAAGTCAAGGTTCTACTTTGGAACTAACACCGATGTAACATTGACAAGCCGGTGAGCCGGCCGCTTATGTCGGAAAAAACGGGGGAACGAGCATGAATGATGTTGCGGTTGAGGGACGGGATAGCATTACGCAGGGCTTGAAGCGCCGGATGGCGCTGCCGGTGATCGGCTCGCCGCTGTTCATCGTGTCGTGCCCGGACCTCGTCATCGCGCAATGCAAGGCCGGCATCGTCGGCAGCTTCCCGGCCTTGAACGCCCGGCCGGCCGAGCTGCTGGAGGAATGGCTGATCCGGATCCGCGAGGAGCTGGCGGCCCATGACCGGGCCCATCCCGAGCAGCCGTCGGCCCCCTTTGCCGTCAATCAGATCGTGCATCGCTCGAACGACCGGCTCGAGCATGATCTCGAGATGTGCGTGAAGCACAAGGTGCCGATCGTGATCACCTCGCTGGGTGCCCGCGAGGATCTCAATCGCGCCGTCCATTCCTATGGCGGCATCGTGTTCCACGATGTGATCAACGACAAATTCGCGCATAAGGCGGTCGAGAAGGGCGCCGACGGGCTGATCGCCGTGGCGGCCGGCGCCGGCGGCCATGCCGGCACGCTGTCGCCGATCGCCTTCATCGACGAGATCCGGCAATGGTTCGATGGGCCGCTGGCGCTCTCGGGCGCGATCTCGACCGGGCGCGGCGTGCTGGCGGCGGAAGCGATGGGCGCCGATTTCGCCTATATCGGCTCGGCCTTCATCGCGACCGACGAGGCCAATGCCGCGGCCGAGTACAAGGAGATGCTGGTGCAGTCGGCCGCGTCCGACATCGTCTACACCAACCTTTTCACCGGCGTGCACGGCAACTATCTGAAGCCCTCGATCACGCGCGCCGGGCTCGACCCGGACAATCTGCCGGAATCCGACCCCTCGGCGATGAATTTCAACAGCGGCCGCAACAGCAAGCCGTGGAAGGATATCTGGGGCGCCGGCCAAGGCGTGGGGGCACTCAAGGAGATCCAGGCGGCGTCCGACCTGGTAGCGCGGCTCGGGCGCGAATATCACGCGGCGAAGGCTGCCCTCCGGAGCTAACGCTTGCGGGCGAGCACCCAGTGCTCGCCCTCGAACGCGTCGCCGAGTGCTGCCGTGTTATAGAGCGCCGAGGGGCCGAACATGCGGCCGAGCCCATCGCGCGACATCTGCCACGCGCCGCCGCCGACGAGATGGAAAACCGCACCCTGGAAAGTGAGTGCGGACTGCATGTCGGCAATGAGCCGCCAAGGCTCGGCCACGCGATCGAGCACGCCCAGTGAGAAGATGCCGCCATAGCAGTCGAGGCCGAGCGGTGTCGCGTGCGACGCGGCGTCGGGCGTCTCGGTGGCAATCGGGTCGCCGAGGCGGAGCTCGGTCACTGCGAGGCCGGGCGGCAGTTGGGCCAAAAACCGCGCGCGCGCCGGATGATCGGGGCCGTAGCGCAGCTCGAGCACGGCGCCGCGATTGGGATGGTTGGCGAACATGCCGAACGCGTCGAAGACATCGCGCGGTGCATATTCATAGACCGACGAGCGGGCGGCCATCGAGGCGTCGCTCGCGAGATCCCGCACGGCTTCGCCCTCCGCCGTCACGACGATGAGCCGCAGCGGCGGCTCGGGGGCCGACGGGACATGGAGGGCGAAGCCGACCCGGGCCAGATGCGGATATTCCGGATAGAAATCGAGGAGATAGGGGGTCGGCAGCAGCCGTGCCACCGGCACGCGCACGCCGCCGACCTCGATCGCGATGCTCTCGACCGGCCGCTCGAAGGCATGGGCCCAGCCGCGGACGAAGAAGCCCGCCTGGTCGGCCATGAGCCGGGTGATGTGGCAGGACATGCCGATCGCCGGCGGCACAATGGCTGGCGGCCGCGGCTTCAGCAGGCCGGAAAGACGCGCGCGCAAACTCACGGGCTCAATGATCCGGCAGCTCGAAGACGGCGTAGCGGCCGCCGCTCTCATGCGTGCCCAGCACCGGCATGTCGCTGCGATGGCCGACGGCGCTGTAATGGCCGATGAGCGCCGGCCGGACTTGGTTATGGACGACCGGCAGCGTGCCGCGATGGGTGAGGCGCGAATGCCAGATCAGCACATCGCCCTTGCGGCCCATGAAGAAGCGCCGTTTGCTGCCGTCGGCAGTGAGCTTGCGCTCGGTCATGGCCGAGACGATCGCCTCGCTGAGATTGGCCCAGAGCGGCCGGCCGGTCACCGGATCGGTGATGGATTGCTCTTCCTCGGTTAGGAAGCCGCGCACCTTCTCGCCGCTCAACAACGGCCAGCGATGCGAGCCGGGGATGAGCTCGAACGGACCGGAATAGGGATGCACATCCTCGAGTGCGATCCAGACCGCGCAATACCAGCCCTGCACCTCGGGCGGATTGAGATAGATGTCCTGATGCCAGTCACGCTGGGTGCTGTACCAGTTGGTGAGGTTGAGATGGAGAAACATCTCGGCCCCGATCAGCGACTGCATCGCCGCCATGAGATCCGCATGGAGGGCGAGATCGCGGATCTCGCGATGATGCATGTAGGGCACCGGCGAGCGCCATTTCGCGTCGAGCGGCGTCGAGAGCCTCTTGCCCGCGCCGTCGCGGGCGCGGAGTGCCACATAGGCGTCGATGAGATCATGGGGCAGCAGGCCCGGCTTGATGAGATAGCCATGCTCGCGCCAATGACGCTGATCCGGCGTCAGGCTTTGGGGATCGATCTCGGCGCGGTCGAGCGGCGGCAGCAGATGATCCGGCGCCTCGTCGCACAGCCCGTCATAGTCCGGCAGATCGTTGAGCCGGGCGAGGCAGCGCTTGGTAATCGTCTCGAGCTCGAAATTCCATTCGGTCGGGCTCAGCACGCGCGCGGGCGACGTTCCCTCACCAATCTCGATCGCGCTCATCGCCGCCCTTGCTGCCGCCCGTTCCGGAAATCCGGACCTTAGTGGAGAAATCCGGCACTCACAACGCGCTACCCTCGGTCCAGATGCCTTCCAGGCATGAGACCAAACCTACAAAGTCTTTTTCAGCTCGGCACTCGCGGCCTATTTTCTGCTGCAACCTCGCAAGCCAAGGAGAGAGCGATCATGGCACCCGTCGTCCTAATCACGGGAGCGCTGACCGGCATCGGCCGGGCGGCAGCGATCGCCTTTGCGAAAGCCGGCAATCGCGTCGTCGTGTCGGGCCGCAGGCCGGATGCCGGCGAAGCATTGGCGGCCGAGCTCGGCACCTTGGGTGCGGAATCCATCTTCATCCAGGCTGATGTGCGGCGCGAGGACGAGGTCCGCACGCTCATCGACCGCACGGTCGCGCGCTTCGGCCGTCTCGACATGGCGATCAACAGCGCCGGCACGGAAGGCACGCCCGGTCCGGTGACGGAGCAAACGCCCGAAACCTATGCCGCGGCCTTCGACACGAACGTGCTCGGCACACTGCTGAGCATGAAGCATGAGCTGCGCGTGATGGAGGCCCAGGGTGCGGGCAGCATCGTCAATCTTTCTTCGACCATGGGCGAGCGCGGGGCTGCCAACATGTCGATCTATGTGGGCAGCAAGCATGCCGTGGAGGGCTTCACGAAATCTGCCGCCATCGAAGCAGCACCCTTCGGGGTGCGGGTCAATGCCGTGGCGCCGGGTCCGACCGATACCGCCATGCTCGACCGGCTGACCGCCGACTGGCCGGGCGGGAAGAACGCGTTCTACGCGGCTGTGCCGATGAAGCGGGGCGCCACGCCGGAGGAGATCGCGGAGGCGATCGTCTTCATCGCCTCCGCCAAGGCCAGCTACATCACCGGCCAGATCATCCGCGTGAATGGCGGCAAGACCGCGAGCTGAGCTCAAGGGTTGGGGAATTTGATCTCGCCGATCCGAGATACCACCGTCTTCAACAGCGGCGAATTGTTGGCTTCGTTGTATCCGAGCGACAGGCCGATCGTGGGCGCCACGCCGGCAAGAGGCCGGCAGATGACCGTCGGCGGCAGCAGATTCCGCGCATAGAGCGGCATCAGCGCAATGCCGCGGGTGGACGCCACGAGCGACATCGCCATCGAGAGATTGTCGACATCGTGATCGGGCGTGAGATCGATGCCGAGCTTGGCACCATAAGCGTCGGTCACCGCCCTCAGCGCCGGAGACTTGTCGTGCGGCACGCCGACGAGCGGTTCGCCGACGATATCCTCAGGTGTGATCGCGTCGCGCGCCGCCAGGGGATGATCGGCCGGCATGAGCACGATCAGCGGCTCATCGATCAGGTGCCGGAAGGCGATGCCGGGCGCATTGCGCTCATGCCGGAGAAAGGCGAGGTCGATCTTGCGCCGCATCAGCCCGTCGGCCAGATCCGGTGACGACAGGCTGTGGATGACGATTTCCGTGTTGGGCAGCTCGTCGCGCATGATCGCCATCACCGCCTGAAGCCATTGGAACTCGTGCCCGGTCAGGAACCCCAGGACGAAGGACGGTTTGGCCGGCACCGCGGCCCGCCGCGTCGCCTCGATGGCACCCTCGACCTGAACGAGCACGATTCGGGCATGGTCGAGGAACACACGGCCGGCGGCGGTCAATTCGACGCCCTTGGCGCTGCGGGTCATCAGCGCGCATCCCAATTCCGCTTCGAGGTCGCGCATCTGCCGGCTCAGCGACGGCTGGGCCGTGTGCAGCCGCTTTTCCGCAGCCACTGTCAGGCTGCCTTCCTCGGCGACGGCGATGAAATAACGGAGGTGGCGCAGATCCATGGCGGCATATTTGCCGGCATGCGGGCCTGAAACCAAAGTCATTTTCGGAGGAATCGTCGGACTAGAGCCCGATGCGACCAGGTCGAACCGACCTGATCGCTGAATCGGTCTCTATCTATTTGAGTCGAGCGCGGATTCACGCGCTAGAGCCGGTTCGGTTCCAAAGCAAAACCCGCGCCCACAACGCGCTATCCTGCCGGAGGCAGGCAGTGCTATTCTGATTAACGTCCGGGGCGAGAGCCGAGCCGGCGCGCGATCATCCGGGCGCTTAGGCCTCGTAAATTAATAACATCTTCGCAAGCAGCCGCGATGATGCGGCCCGGCACCCCGGATTGTTCGCGATGATGGCTACGCGCTGGCTCAGGACAAGGATCGAGCGTCTTACGCTGAAGCGCCCGACTCTTTCGGTGGGTGCCATGGTGTTTGTGGCGCTCATGTGCCTGAGCCTGGTCGGGCTCGATGGCTGGCGCACCTGGAAGGATCGCGAGGATGATCTTCGCGATGCTGGCAAGACCACCGCCAATCTGACGGGCGCCATCGCCCAGCATGCCGGCGACACGATCCGGGCCGCCGACGCCCTGCTGGTGATGGTGACGCAGCAAATCCGGACCGCCGGAACCGACCCGATCGAGCCGGCGCGGCTCCGCGCCTCGCTGGTGGCAAGTGCGGAAGAGCTGCCGCAGCTGATCGGCCTCTTCGTCTATGACGAGGCCGGGCGGCCGATCGCAAGCTCGATCGAGACCAAGGCAAGTGCGGCCGAGCGCGACTATTTCGCCTTTCACCGCGACCATCCGAGCCGCGCGCTCCATATCTCCCACCCGATCATCGACGAGGTCAGCGGCACCTGGTCGATCCCGGTGTCGCGGCGGCTCGAGCATGCCGATGGCAGCTTCGCCGGCGTCGCCGCGGCAGCCGTCGATGCCGATTACTTCCTGCAATTCTACAACACTTTCCAGATCGGCAAGCTGGGTGCCATCGTGCTGGCGCTCGATGACGGCACAGTGCTGGTGCGCCGCCCCTTCGTCGAGAAGGACATCGGCAAGAATCTGAGCAGCGGCAAGCTGTTCGAGCAGGCGCTGAAGACCCCCATCGGCACCTTCACCGTGAACTCGCGCTTCGATCATGTCGTCCGGATCCTGAGCTATCGGCGGCTCGAGGAATATCCGCTCGTCGTCAATGCGGCCTTGGCGGAGGACGAGATCCTGGCGCCCTGGTACGAGGATGCGCGCTCGCACGGCATCGGCGTGGCGGCACTGGTCACGACCTTGGGGTTCTTGGGATATCGCCTGAGTCGCCAGATCGGGCTGCGCGCCGAGGCGGAAAAGAGCGCCCGGAAGGCGGCCGCCGCGGCGCTGCGCGCGGCCGAGGAAGCGGCAGCACTGCGCGACCATTACCGGCTGCTCGCCGATCATTCGACCGACATGATCTGCCGGATCGGCCCGGACGGCGTGCGCCGCTATGTCTCGCCGGCGAGCCGCTCGCTTTTGGGCTTCGAGCCCGAGGAGCTCGAGGGCCAACCGGTCTCGTATCTCCAGCATCCCGACGATATGGGCCGGCTGGTCGAGAATGTGCGGCGCGCGCTCGGGAATGACGATCATCGCTCGACCGTCTCCTATCGCATGCGCCGCAAGGATGGCCGCTATATCTGGGTCGAGGCGACGCTGCGCTTCCTGCGCGACCCCGCCACCGGCGAGCCGCGCGAGATGATCACGGCCGTGCGCGACATCACCAGCCGCATGGAAGCCGAGGCGCGGCTCCATGATGCCGTCGAGAGCATCGATGACGGCTTCATCCTGTGCGACGAGGCTGCCAGGCTGATCATGTGCAATGCCCGCTATCGGGCGCTGTTCCATCTCGATGCCGAGCTCGTTCAGGCGGGCATGCCGATGCAGGAGCTGTTCGTGGCCGAGGCGCGCGCCGGCCAGCACGGCCCGATCGCGGACACCGAGAGTTTCGCCAACGAGATGCTGACGACCATGCGCGCCGACGGCGACGCGGCCGAGCATCTGCTGGCCGACGGGCGCTGGATCCTGTGCAGCAACCGGCGCATGGCGACGGGCGGCTGGGTCGGCATCCGCACCGATATCAGCGCCCAGAAGCGGCGCGAGAGCGAGCTGGCCCAAAGCCGCTCGCAGCTGGAGCACCAGGCATCCAGCCTGCGGGATCTGGCGCGCGACCTGTCGGTCGCCAAGGTCGAGGCGGAGAATGCCAACCGGCTGAAATCGGAATTCCTGGCCACCGTCAGCCACGAGATCCGCACGCCGATGAACGGCATCATCGGCATGAACGAGCTGCTGCTGGGCACCACCCTCGACGGCCAGCAGCGCCGCTTCGCCGACACGGTGCGCGTCTCGGCCAACGCGCTGATGGTCATCATCAACGACATTCTGGATGTGTCGAAGCTGGAGGCCGGGCGGGTCGAGCTCGAGCATATCGATTTCGATCTGGGCACCACGGTCGATGAGGCGGTCGAGCTGATGCGGCCGCGCGCGTCGGAGAAAGGCTTGCTGATCGAATCCCGGGTACCGGCCGAAGCGCGCCGGCCGCTGCGGGGCGATCCGACCCGGCTGCGCCAGGTGCTGCTGAACCTGCTGGCCAATGCCATCAAATTCACCGAACGGGGCGGCGTCGAGGTCACAGTCGAGACCAGGCCGCGCGGGCCGGGCCAGGCCGCCGTACGGGTCGAGGTGCATGACACCGGCATCGGCGTGCGCGAAGCGGACAAGCCAAAGCTGTTCAAGAAATTCCAGCAGGCCGACGGCTCGATCACGCGCCGCTTCGGCGGCACCGGCCTCGGCCTCAATATCAGCGCGCAGCTCCTGGCGCTGATGGGCGGAGAGATCGGCATCACCGACCGGGAGGGCGGCGGCTCGATCTTCTGGTTCGAGCTGACCTTGCCCCTGGGCGAAGCAGCCGTCGTCGCCGAGCCGGCCAAGGCAGCCTCGCGGACCGAAGCGGCCGGCGGGCGCAAGGTGCGAAAGAGCGGCCATATCCTGCTGGCCGAGGACAATGCGATCAATCGCGACCTCGCCACCCTCATCCTCGAGGCGCAGGGCTATACGGTGGCGTCCGTGCCCGACGGGCTGGCGGCAGTCGACGCGGCGCAGTCGGGCGAGCCCGACCTCATCCTGATGGATGTGCATATGCCGAAGCTGGACGGGCTGCAGGCGACCCAGCGTATTCGGGCGCTGGGCGGCCTCATCGGTGCCGTGCCGATCGTCGCCATGACCGCCAACGCCATGAAGGGCGATCAGAAGCTATGCCTCGATGCCGGCATGGTCGATTACGTCGCGAAGCCGATCGACACGCAGAGCTTCCTCGCCACGGTCGATCGCTGGCTGAAGCCGCGCGCGGCGGCGGCACCATCGCCGGTCACGGAAATGACGCCGCCGCCTGCCATCGAGGACAGCGAGGCCGATGACGGCGACGGGATCGATGCCGAGCGGCTGAGGCTGCTCGAATCCGTGATGCCGCGGGACCGGCTGGCAGCATTGGTCGCCGAGTTCCTGGCCGGCCGCGAGGCCGCCTTGGCACGGCTCCGGGAGTTCGAGCGCGCCAACGACCTGGCCGGCCTTCGGGCCGAGGCGCACAGCCTGACCGGGCTCGCCGGCAATCTGGGTGCGCGCCGGCTGCAGCTGCTGGCGGAAGAGCTGCACGCCGCCTGCGTCGCCAACGCGCCGCACCAGATCGGCCCCGTGCTGAACGAGATCGAGACCGCCTGGCGCCGGGTCAAGCCGTATGACGACACGGCCCCGCCGGCACGCGGCGCCCCACGCACGGCCGCGGCGGCACGGCGCTGACGGGGCTGATGCCGTAGGGATCATGGGCTCGATATAGCGAGGTCGGCGTCGGCACCACGATCCGGATCTACCTGAACGAGCCTGCCGATGACCACCCGACGCGATCGTCGAGCACTGGATTAGCGGCCGCGCTTCGCTCCGGGCACCAGGATACGCACGAATTGCCGCGACATCTCTTCGAGATGCCGGGGATCGTGGAAGGCGCGCTCCATCACCGCCAGTCCGCGCGTGAAGGTAACCACAAGGTCCGCGGCAATAGCGGGCTCGCAGCTGAGCTGCTGCCGTGCCGACGGCGTTGACAGCGCGTCGCGGATGAGGGCCGTCAGATCCTGGATCAGCCGCTTGACCCGGGCCTCGATCACCGGGCCCGCGAGCGGCAATTCGATCACCGTCTTGGTCGTAAGGCACCCGCGCGATGGCGCGCCTTCGACCATGCTGGCGACGATGCCCTTGAACAAGGCAGTCAGGGCCACCGTAGGGTCGGGGTCCGACATCGCCTGACGGACTGACTCGAGAAAGCGGCCGGCATAGCGCTCGAAGGCAAGCAGGAACAGCCGCTCCTTGTCGCCATAGGCATTGTAGAGGCTGCCGCGCTGAACCCCCGTGGCTGTTGCCACGTCGATCATCGAGGTCGCGGCAAACCCGTTCTGCCAGAAGGTCCTGAGGGCCTCCTCGAGCAATGCATCCTCGTCGAATTGTCGCGTGCCGGCCATGGCAGTCAGATGCTCCATTTTTGACAGTGGTGTCAAGTTTGTCGTTGACAACAATATCAAACTTGACAACGCTGTCAAACATCGGCCGCGCAGCACAGAGGGGACGTTCCATGAGCTATCGATTCGAGGCCGGGCGGATCTATCGGATGCCGACGCATTTCGGGCCGGCGCCCGGACCGCGCCAGGTGCCGGACGGCATCGCGGTTGACCCGAAGCGCAGCCCCCGGCGCCTCTCCGTCGCGGCGAGCTTCCTGACCGATCCAGCATTGCTGGAACAGCATCTGCCGGAAGGCTTCACGCTGGCCGGCGAACCCGTGGTCACGGTCGAGGTTCATCACATGACGGACATCGACTGGCTGGCCGGGCGTGGCTATTCGATGATCTGGGTCAGCTGGCCGGCCGCCTTCAAGGGGGCTCGGGACCAGGCCAACGGCAAGTTTCTGGCCGTCATCTGGGAGAATCTCGCCGATGCGATCATCACCGGGCGTGATGAGATCGGGCATCCCAAGCTCTATGCCGATATCGAGCAGCCGCGCCAGTGGGACGGCGTCCAGATCTGCACGGCGAGCTGGATGGGATTTCGCTTTCTCGAGCTCGAGGTCGCGCCGGCGCGCGACGCGGATCCGAACCCGCAAGGCGCTCCCTCGGACGGGTTCCTGATGCTGAAATACGTGCCGCGCACCGGCGCTTGGGGCGAGACGGAAATCCGTCAGGTCACGCTCACCCCGACCGCCGATCCGGACAAGCAGATCGAGCGACGCCAGACGGGGGCCGCCACCGTGCGCTTCAACAAGGCGAGCTGGTCGGACCTGCCGACGCTCTATCACGTGGTGAACGCGCTGGCGGCGTTGCCGGTCCTCGAAATGCGCGGCGGCACGGTCACGCGCTCGGTCGGCGGCAAGACGTTCCACGACCAGCGCGTGCTGCTGTGACCGCCGGAGCAGCGCCCGCGCGCAGAACCGATGCGCCGAGCCTGACGAGGAATGCGGTGGCGCTCTTCGCTTTCGTGGTGATCGCCTGGGGGCTCAACTGGGTGATCATGAAGGTGATCGTCGAGCAGGTCACACCGCTTTGGGCGGCCGCGATTCGAACCATCGTGGCCGCGATCGTGCTCGCCCCCATGCTTATGGCGTCCGGTCAATTCATCATCCCGCGGCGCGGCGATGTGCCGATCATCCTGGTGATCGCGCTGTTCCACATGGTTGCCTTCGCGGCCTTCATGACGGCCGGCCTCAGATATGTGCCGGTCGGGCGCTCGATCGTGCTGGGCTATACGACCCCGCTTTGGGTGGCGCCCGCCGCCCGGCTGTTCCTGAAGGAATCCCAGCCGCCGCGGCGCCTATTCGGAATCGTTCTGGGGTTGGCCCTCGCTGTCGAGGGGCCGCTTCAAATCGTCTGGAACGTCAAGCTAGCGGCTGAATTCGCTTACACCGGCGTGATCGGCACGGCGCTCGGCTTCTGGGCGATGGCGGCCGTCAACCGGCAAGTCCCGGCCACGACGACCGCGCTCGGCGTGCTGGCGACCCCGATTGTCGGCATGGCGTTTTCAGCGCTGTTTCTGGGCGAGCGGATCGATGCCGGCCTGGTCGCCTCGACAGCGATGATCCTGCTGGGCATCGCGATCGGGGCGACGGCGCCCTCAAAAAATGTGAGGGGGAGAGGTGAGCGCAAGGAGTTTTTAGGAGTGTTCAGGCAATTCATCTAGGCGAATCAAAAAGATCGTCAATTTTCGTCATGGCCGGGCTCGTATGGGGGTTTTGGTGTCAAGGGTAGATTTGGTCATAGGTTATCCCTTTGTTTGATCGTTGAGGCCGTCTCTTCGTCCCGACCGTGCGGTTTTGGGGCTGTCTGGTGGAGGATCGGTCAAGGATGGCCGCAGGCCACCGCGGAGCGGCGTCTTTGGCGTCCTTGAGGGATCTTCTGCCAGACAGGGGGCTTGGAGCTGGTCTGGGGGTTGCTGATCCTTTCCAACCAGGGCTGCCCCGCTTTGCTCAGACCGTGGTCGGCCTGCAAGCTCGTATCCGGTGGAGCGGAGGCTCCGAACCATGATGCCCTATTCGCTGGGCTGCTCGGGGCCAGGGGGGCAGGACCAATCTTGTCCGCGGCGTGTTTCAGCCATAGTCCGGCACGGCAACCTGCCCACCCTGGTTGGTTTCGGGTCTCAACCCCGATCTGGCGCCTCCTTCATCGGATCGTGTTGGCGTCTTTTATCGATTGTTCCGGTTGGATCAGGCGGCTGCGATAATCGCGCCGTCGAGCACGATGCCCTGGGTGACGTAGCGCCAGAGCGCCACCAGCAGCTTGCGGGCGAGTGCTACGGCCATGATCTTGCGGATCCGCCCCTTGGCGCCGCCGGTGCGTTCGGCAAACCAGCGGCTCAAGATGCTTTCTGGCTGGAAGCGCAGCCAGCGCCAGACCAATTGCATGATGATGCGCCGCACCCGCGGATTGCCGGTCTTGCCGATGCCCTGTTCGCGCTCGGTCTTGCCGCTCATGAAGGGGGTGCCGGCGAGGCCGGTGAAAGACGCGAGCGCCCGGCGGTCGCGGAAGGGGCGGCACAGGACTTCGCGCACCAGTGTCGTCGCCGTCTCGACGCCGAGCCCCAGGACCAGCGTCAGCAGCCGAATCATCCGCGTTTCGCGATCTGGATCGGGGGTGGCGACGAGCGCGTCACGCGCGGCCTCCAACTCGGCCAGTTGCTCGCTCATAAGGCGCTGGCGGCGCATCAGCCGCCGCAGCTCCTCCATCAACTGGGGCGGCAGCGGCGATCCGGACCAGTCGCGCAGCTCCTCCAAGCGCTCAACCGCCTTTTTCAGGCGCGGCTTGAAGCCCACGACACCGTGCAGGCAGAGCAGGTTCTCGATCCGGTTCTCCACCGCGATCCGCTCGCCGATCAGCGCCTCGCGTTCACGCCCCGGCCGCCGCGCATCCTCCTCCGCGACCGCCGGCACTCTAACCATCGAACAGACCCGCGGCTCACCCCGCAGCCAGGCCAGCAGCGTGCGAAGCAGCATGTCGAGATCGAGCCGGTCGGTCTTCGCGCGTCGGCCCTGCCGTTCCACCGGAATGCTCGCCGGGTGCATGACATGCACCTCGATCCCATGGCCCGCGAGAGCGCGCGCAATCCAGAACCCGTCGCGGCCAGCCTCATAAGCCAATACCACCCGCGCGATCTGCCGCCCGCCCGCGTGCGCCTCTGCCCGCCACCGGCTGATCGCTTGCAGCAACGCAGAAATATCCCGCGGTTCAATCCCGCGCTTCGGTCGACGCGCCACGCCGGGCACGACAGCGCCGACCTCCCAAGACTTGCCGCTCAATTCAAGAGCCAGCACCAACGTGCTATCGTGGTCAAAGGCGGCCGCGGAAGGCGGCGGATCTATCCTCGTCATCGAACTATCCTGCTCAGGTTTTGGCGAACCAACAGGATAATAACCGCGGCCGCCGACCCCCATAGCATCTTGTCCCGGCCATCCACGCCGCGACGTGGGGAACATCGTCTTCAAGCAAAATCTGTGTCGGCCCGACGTGGATCCCCGGGACAAGCCCGGGGATGACGTTGAGATGTAGGCGTCGCCGTAACTCGCCACGCGCGAGAGGGCTTTTGCCCGATCAGCGGAAGCCCACCACGGGGTGCGGCAGATAGGGTGCCTCGAGCGCGGCGATCTCCTCAGCCGTGAGCTTGAGCGAGAGCGAGGCCACCGCATCTTCGAGATGGTTGGGCTTGGACGCGCCGACGATCGGTGCGGTGATGCCGGGCTTCTGGGCCACCCAGGCCAGCGCCACCTGGGCGCGGGGCACGCCGCGCTTCTCGGCGATGGACGCCACGGCGTCGACGATCTTGCGGTCGGCATCGACCATGGCGGTGTAGAGCGTCTTGCCGAAATTATCGGTCTCCTGCCGCTCGCTCGTCTCGTCCCAGGCGCGGGTCAGGCGGCCGCGGGCGAGCGGGCTCCAGGGAATGATGCCGATGCCCTCGGCCTGGCACAGCGGCAGCATCTCGCGCTCTTCCTCGCGATTCAGCAGATTGACGTGGTTCTGCATGCTGACGAATTGCGTCCAGCCATGGTGCCGCTGGAGATAGATCGCCTTGGCGAATTGCCAGGCGAACATCGAGGAGGCGCCGATATAGCGGGCCTTGCCAGCCTTCACCACGTCATGGAGCGCCTCGAGCGTCTCCTCGACCGGCACGGTCGGGTCCCAGCGATGGATCTGGTAGAGATCGACATGATCCATGCCGAGCCGCCTGAGGCTGTTGTCGATCTCGGTCATGATCGAATACCGCGACAGGCCGCCGCCATTCGGGCCCTTGCGCATGCGGCCATGCACCTTGGTCGCTATCACCACCTCGTCGCGACGGGCGAAATCCTTGACCGCGCGGCCGATGATCTCTTCCGACGTGCCGTCGGAATAGACGTTGGCGGTGTCGAGGAAATTGATGCCGAGCTCGAGCGCCTGGCGGATGAGCGGCCGGCTCTTTTCCTCTTCCATGGTCCAGCTGTGACTGCCGCGATCGGGGATGCCATAGGTCATGCAGCCGAGGCAGATGCGCGAGACCTCGAGACCGGTATTGCCGAGCTTCACATAGTCCATTGGAACCTCCGTGAGGGGCTGTCGATCAGTCGAGCCGGTTAGATGATGATGTCGAATCGGACTGTGTCGAGGTCGATTCCGATTGTGCTTTCCTCGACCGTGGCGCCCTCAATAAAGCTCGCATAGCCATCCTTCAGGAACAGCATGAGGAGGAGCGGGTTTGCCAACCCCTCGATTGCGACCGAAGGCAGCCACAGCTCAAACGGCAGTCTGGCTATCGGCGGGGTAGCACGATCGACCGAAAAGTAGGTGAAGAAGCCCGCGCCCGTATTCTTGCGCTCCACGACCAAACCCGTGGCGAGCTGTGCGGCGATGATCGCGCCGTCCCCACCATCCAGTCGGCACAGCGTTTCAAGGGCGGCGCGTTCGAGCGGTGTGAACCCGATCATTTTAATCCCATTTCGGCCCGAAGCCGGGATTGACGAAACGCTGATCCTTGGGGAGTGCGGCGATCGCGGCGCGATCGGCATCGTCGAGCATGAGCTTCAAAGCGTCGAGATTGCTCTGCTGTCGCTCGGCCCCGCGCGCCTTCGGGATGGCGGCGACGCCGTCCTGGTCGAGCAGCCATTTGAGTGCCACCTGGGCCGGTGTGGCGCCATGCTTCGCCGCGATCTCGGCCAGCGCCGGGTGGTCGCCGAGGCGGCCCTGGGCGAGCGGGCAATAGGCGGTGATCGGGATGCCGTGCCGGGCGGCGTAGGTTTTGAGCGCCGATTGGTCGAGCAGCAGATGATATTCGACCTGGTCGCAGGCGATGGGGGCGCCCACCTCCTCGACTGCCTGGCGCAGTAGGGCCACCGGGAAATTGCACACGCCGATGGCGCGGGTGCCGCCTTCTTCCTTGATCCGCATCAGCGTCTCGAGGGCGGCCGGCAGATCCATGGCGGGCGACGGCCAATGGATCAGATAGAGATCGACCTGATCGAGGCGGAGCTTGTCGAGGCTGGTGGCGAAGCTGCTTCGGATCGCGTCGGGCGCCAGATTGGAATGCCAGACCTTGGTGGTGACATGCAGCTCGGCTCGGAGGACGCCCGATGCGGCGATGGCGGCGCCGACCGCCTCCTCATTCCCATACATCTCGGCCGTGTCGATGTGTCGGTATCCCAGCGCCAGCGCGCTTTCGACCGCGGCGCGGCACTCCTCGCCCTGCATGCGGAAGGTGCCGAGACCGAGCTTCGGCAGGCGGATCCCCTGGGTCGCGAGCGCCTCCATGCCTTCCTCGGTCTTTTGTTTGGCCGTGCGATTCACGGTTCAGACAGTTCCGTCTGAACCGACCGCACTCTGATCGGTATCTCCCTGATCTAACGCATATGAGCGCCGAGGGCAGCCGGCCGCGAAGTCGCATCAGGGCTGCGGGGATTGCTCGCCGGTCAGTTGTGCCCTGACACTCTCGAGGATCTCGGCCGACAGCGCCTCGTCGGAGACGGCCCGGGCCAGCGCCACGGCGCCGATCAGCGCGCTCATGGCGAGGATGGCGCGGGCGCGGCTTGCCTCGGAGCCGGCCGATTCGAGCCGAGTTTCGAGAATACCGATATCGTGGCGGACTGCCTCCGTTGCGAGATCGCGCGTCCTGGCGTCGCTGCGGGCGAGCTCGGGTGCCAGCGCGCTCAAGGCGCAGCCGGCGCCGGGATTGTCGCGATGGGCGGCACTCAAATATGCGGCGACCAGATCGGCGAAGCCCGACGGCTTGCCTTCGGCACTGCGACGGTCGAGCTGCGTCTGCCAATTATCGAAGGCCACGCGCATCGCCTCGGCGACCAGCTCGTCGCGCGAGCCGAAATGCTTGTAAAAGCCGCCGACGGTGAGGCCCGCTTCCTTCATTAGATCGGCTACGCCGATGCCGTCGAGACCTCGCTCGCGAAAGCGCTTCGCCGCGATCCGCACGATCCGCTCATGCGTGGCGGCCTTGTCGGCCTGCGAATGACCCATCATGTCCTCCTCAGCTCACTTGACATTCTGGATGTTGATCATAATCTTGTGTGGAGCTTGATCATAATCCAGATCCGGCAGCACACGCCAGGCCCAACAGGAAGCAAGGGAGACCATCATGAGGCTCGCCAACAAGGTTGCGCTCATCACCGGCGGCAATAGCGGCATCGGGCTCGCCACCGCCAAGCGGTTCATCGAAGAAGGCGCCAAGGTCGCGATCACCGGGCGCAACGAGAAGACGCTGAAGGAAGCGGCGGAGGCACTGGGCCCGAACGCGCTCGCGGTCCAGCTCGACGTGACCGATGTGGCCGCGACCGAGCAGGCCGTGGCCGAGATCGCGCAGAAGCTCGGCAAGCTCGACATCGTCTTCGCCAATGCCGGCATCGCCGGGCGCACGCCGCTCGGCAGCACCACACTGGCCCAGTTCGAGGAGGTCGTGCGGACCAACCTCACTGCCGTGTTCTTCACGGTGCAGGCGGCTTATCCGCATCTCAAGGACGGCGCGTCCATCATCCTCAACGGCTCGGTTCATGCCGTGCTGGGCCTGCCGGCTTCGGCGGCCTATGCCGCGACCAAGGCCGGCATCCGCGCCATGACGCGCAATCTCGCGACCGATGTCGCGGCGCGCGGCATTCGTGTCAATCAGGTAACGCCAGGTGCCACCAAGACGCCGATCTGGGGCTCGGACGCAGTCGCTGTTGCCGCCGCCGAGGCACGCTATGTCAAGGCGATCCCTCTCGGACGGCTTAGCGAGGCCGAGGATATCGCGAATGCGGCGCTGTTCCTGGCTTCCGACGAGTCGCGCAACGTGACGGCGACCGAGATCGTGGTCGATGGCGGCTCGACCGGCGCCCCCTCCGGCGCCCCGATCTATCGGGGCTGATGCTTCAGTAACAGCCGGTCGGAGCCCCCGCCCGGCTGTTGCGCGGCATTTACACAAAAACATTATTTCTTACGGCGGATACATCATCGCGATACTTGCGGCTGGTACGGTCGCTCTCAATCAAACAGGGAGCACACCATGCAGACCCAAGCTGCCCGCCCGCTGAATTTACACCACACCGGTCATCGCGTGCTTGCCGTCTATGGCGATTCCGACATGACCGTGTTCGCGCTGCCGCCCAATGCCACCATGGCCGATCTGGCCGAGACCCTGGAGCGCCGGGCGCCATCCCGCGATCAGCTGCCGCTTCATATCGAAGTCAATCTGGCGCACTGAGATGGACCGCCTCGAAGAAACCGTGAGCGCCACGGAGCCGATGGGCCTGCTCGCCGCGATGACCGAGCCGGCGCCGACCGGGCCGGTCTTTCAGATCGGGCCCGCCATGGATGGGGCGAACCGCGTGCTGGCCTGCTATGGCCGGCGTTCCGCCGGGATCGCCCGCGCGGCTGGCAGCCGCAGCTCCAGCCGCGCTCGTCTGGGTCGCTCCGGCCGCCGGCGCTGAAACTCCGACGGAATTTTCCTTCAAATCAGCCGCATCGTTGGTAGCTTGGCTCGGTCGTGACAGGTCGACCTAGCCGGGTTAGCGACGATGGCCGAACACCCTAAGCTCGCGCGGTTGCTGCTTCTCGCCGATCTCGGCGGAACGTTCCTCTTTGCGATCGAAGGGGCGATGGCGGCGGCGCAAGGCGGGCTCGATGTGCTGGGCCTGGCCGTGCTGGCCTTCGCCACGGCGCTCGGCGGCGGCATCGTCCGGGATGTGCTGATCGGTGCGGCACCACCGGCCGCCATTCGCGATTGGCGCTATCCGGCGACCGCCTTCGCAGGGGCGGCTTGCGTCTTCTTCCGTCATGGCGAGATCGAGCAGTTTCCGCAGGACGCCCTCACAGCACTCGACGCCGCGGGGCTCAGCCTGTTCGCGGTCGCGGGTGCCGGCAAGGCGCTCGCCTTCCGGATAAACCCGTTGATCGCGGTGCTGATGGGAACGATCACCGGTGTCGGCGGCGGCACGGTGCGCGATGTCCTGCTGGCGCAGATCCCGACCGTGCTGCGCGCCGATATCTACGCCACCGCGGCGGCGGCCGGCGCCCTGGTGGTGGTGATTGGTGCGGCCCTCCGGCTCAATCCGACGGTGGCGGCCATTCTCGGCGGGCTCGTCTGCTTCGCGCTGCGCATGACCGCCTTCACGCTGCATTGGAACCTGCCCAAGCTGATGACGCCCTAGATCAAGATCCGGCTGGGTTGGATCAACCCAGCCGGTGAATCTTGATCTGATTCAAATGGGTAGAGACCGATTCACCGCTTAGGTCGGATCGACCTAAGCGGATCGGGCCCTAACGGCGCATGCCGGCTTGACATGCAAGAAAATACTTGCATATTGATACCATGAATGACGACGCCGTGTTCCGCGCCTTGGCGGATCGAAGCCGCCGAGCACTGCTGGACGGGCTTCATGCCAAGCCCGGCCAGACATTGGGCGAACTCTGCCAGGGACACGAGATGACGCGCCAAGCCGTATCGCAGCATCTCGCCATCCTGGAAGAAGCGAACCTGATCGCGACCCAGCGGCGCGGTCGAGAGAAACTGCATTTCATCAATCCAGTGCCGATCAACGAGATCGCGCGGCGCTGGATCGAGAAGTTCGAGCGGCCGCGTCTGGACGCGCTCGCCGATCTCAAGGACAGGCTCGAAGGAGAGGATCATGACTGAGTCCGCCACCCGGTTCATCTATGTGACCTATATCCGCACCACGCCCGAGAAATTGTGGGCGGCGCTGACCAACCCTGAATTCACTCGGCAATATTGGTTCGGCATGCATCACGAGACCGATTGGAAGACGGGCTCGCAATGGAAGCTCGTCTTCCCCGACGGCAGGGTGGCCGATACCGGCAAGGTGGTCGAAGCGGATCCGCCGAGGCGGCTCGTGCTCAGCTGGCGCAATGAGTTCAGGCCGGAGCTCAAGGAAGAGGGCTATGCCCGCTGCGTGATCGAGCTGGAGCCGTTCGAAGGGGCGGTCAAGCTCAGCATCACCCATTCGATCGAGCGGAAGGAGTCGAAGTTCATCGGCGCCGTCTCGAATGGCTGGCCGCGCATCCTGGCCAATCTCAAATCGCTGTTGGAGACCGGCGAGCCGGCGTTCAAAAGCTAGCTGGTCCGGTAACGCCCCGGCGTCACGCCGAATTGCCGCTTGAAGGCAGTGATGAAGGCGCTGGGGCTGTCATAGCCGCTATCGAGGGCGGCGCGGGTGACGCTGGCGCCGCCGCCCAGGGCGGCCACGGCCTGAAGCAGCCGCGCCTTCTGGCGCCAGGCGTCGAGCGTCAGGCCGGTCTCGGCGGGAAAACGGCGCTGCAGCGTGCGCAGGCTGGCGCCGGCGGCTCGGGCAAGTGAGGCCAGGCTCTCGGCACCGGCCGGATCGCGCTGCAGCGCGTCGGCGATCGCCAGGGCCGATTGTGTCCGGGGCAGCGGCAGGCTGAGATCTTGCGGCCTGGCCATGACCAGGAGATCGATCAGCAGGGCGGCGAGCCGCTCCTGGGCGGCGATGCCGGGCCCGAGCATGCCGATCGAGAGGATATGCAGAATGAGCTCGCGCAGCAGCGGCGCCACTTCGAGCACGGCTTCGGTGCTGGGCAGCGGTGCGGCCGTTACGGGATCGATATAAAGTGTGCGGAGCGCCGCCTCCCCCGCCATCAGGATCTCGTGCGGACGGTCGGGCGGCAGCCACACGGCGCGGGTCGGCGGGGCGAGCCAGACGGCACAAGGTGTTACGATCCGCAGCGTGCCGCGGATCGCATAGACGAGCTGGCCCCAGGGATGCTGATGACGCGGAATGCGCCCGCCGGCCCGATAGGTCTCGGCCAGCGAGCGCACCCAGAAGCCGTCGCCGGAAGCACTCACGCGAAGAAGCCGGGCTCATACTGCATGGCGCCGATCAGATTGCCTTCGGGGTCCTCGAAATAGATGAGCTCGCCGACCGTCTCGATGCGGACGGGCCCCAGCACGATCTTGCCGCCGCCGGCCTCGACCGCGGCGATGGTGGCTTTGAGATCGTCCACCCCCATGCTGGCCTCGACGCCGGCCATGCGGATGCCGGGCTTGATGTCGCGCCGGGCCTGGAGCGCGCCGAGCACGCCCGAGCCGGCATTCTTCACCTGGTAGAAATCGGGCGGGCCCCAAGGCGTGAAACTCCAGCCGAAGACGCTTTCATAGAACGCCTTGGCGCGCTGGACATTGTCGGCATTGATGGCGAAATGGCGGAAAATGGCGGGCATGGCGACACTCCTTGGCTCAGGAATGCCGAAGCCTCGCACCGGGATGCGGGCGGCGTCTAGGCGAGATCGCGACAATTTATATCGCGACTGCGCCAAGCGCTTAATCGAGGAAGCTGTAGCCGGCTCCCTCGATGAGCGGTTTGAGCAACAGGCGGTTCTCGGGCTCGTCATCGGCGGCAAGAATGATCTTGCTGCGCCGGTCGCTGCTGTTTCCGATCATAGGATTTCCTTGGCGGCGAAATTGGGCTTGAGGGCGGAGAGATGCGCCCGCAAGGCCGTGGCGGTCTCATAGGCGATGGCGGGAAGCCGTGCCGCCGCGGTCCGGGCATGAGCGAGATCGAGCCTGCGGCAGCCGGCCTCGAGATCCTCGGCGACGGCCTGAAGGCGGCGCGCGCCGATATTGCCGCACATGCTCTTGAGATCGTGCGCCTCCTGCGCGAGCTCGCCGAGCTCGGCCGTCGCGGCCAGGCTCTCGATCGACTGCCGCCGAGCGAGATCGCCCTCGAGATAAGTCTGGAGCACGAGATTGATCCGCCCGGCCGGCATCATCTTGGCCAGCGCCTGAAGATGCTGCCGGTCGAGCAGCTGATCCGCCGCCGCCTCATCCCCTGCGAGGCGCGACAGGCCCAGCCAGCGCTCGACGGTCCGCGCGAATTGAGCGGCCTCGAAGGGCTTCGAGACATAGTCGTTCATGCCCGCCTCGAGGCAGGCCTCGCGATCGCCCTTCATGGCGTTGGCGGTCATGGCGATGATCGGCAGCTGGCCAACCTCGCCCTCGAGCAGCCGGATCTCGCGCGTGGCGTTGAGCCCGTCGAGGACGGGCATCTGCACATCCATGAGCACGAGATCATAGTGCTGACGCCGCACCGCCTCGACTGCCTGGCGCCCGTCCGCCACAATCTCGACCTCATGGCCGAGATCGGCGAGCAGCGCGTGGGCGATCTGCTGGTTGATGGCATTGTCCTCGGCCACGAGAATGCGGCTCCGGACGGCGTGCGCATTGCCGACAGCCCTGGCGGACAGGGCCGTTTCGGCCGCGGCGCGGGAATCGTTGGCACCGAGGATGCAGGCGGCGAGCTGCTGCAGCTTGGCCGGCTTCGGCAGGATCGCGTCGATGAGGGAAGAGGCGACCTCGCCTTTCACCGCAGACGGGCCGACCGGCGCCACCAGGATGAGCGTCGGCCTCCGGGCGAGGCCCCTCTCGCCGATCATATCGGCGAGAGCCGAACCATCCATTTCCGGCATGGCTTGATCGATCAGCACGAGATCGAACGGGTTGCCCGCACGCTCGGCCTGGCCGAGCTCGGCGAGGGCGGCAAGCCCGTTCGGCACCTCGGCCGCGCGCAGTCCGAGTGAGGCCAGCTGACGGACGAGATTGGTGCGACTCAGCGCGAAATCATCGACCACGAGCGCCCGGAGGCCGGCCAAGGCCGCCAGGGGCAGCTCTTCGGCGACCTCGGGCTCGAGTGCCGGGGCCAGTGCCAGCGTCAGGCGGAAGCTGGTGCCGCCGCCCGGCCGATCCGCGACCGTGATGGTGCCCCCCATGAGCTCGACGAGCTGCTTCGAGATGGCGAGCCCCAGCCCCGTGCCGCCGAAGCGGCGTGTGATCGAGCCGTCCGCCTGCTCGAACTTCTGGAACAGCTTCGCCTTGGCGGCATCGCTCATGCCGATGCCGCTATCCTCGACCACGATCGCGACCTCGGTCGAACCATCGAGGCTGGGACCGACCTTGGCGGCCACCACGACGAAGCCCTGCTCGGTGAATTTGATCGCGTTCGACAGCAGATTGAGCACGATCTGCCGGATCCGGGTCGGGTCGCCCCGGAGCCAGGTATGGTCGCCGGGAAAGAAATCCGCGACGAGCTCGAGCCGCTTTTCGTTGGCACGCGGCGCCATCAGCTCGACCGCATCCTCGATCACCCTGCTGAGGTTGAAATCAAGGGCTTCGAGCTCGACCTTGCCAGCCTCGAGCTTGGAGATGTCGAGAATGTCGTTGATCACCGAGAGCAGCGAGTCGGCCGAGCTGCGCACCGCCAGCGCATAGCGGCGCTGGACGGCACCGAGCGGTGATTTCAGCAGGAGATCGTTCATGCCGATGATGCCGTTCATCGGCGTGCGGATCTCGTGGCTCATATTGGCCAGGAACTCGGACTTGGCCCGGCTCGCGGCGTCGGCCGCGTCGCGCGCCCGCGTCAGCGCGTCCTGCGTCGCCTTGCGGGAGCTGATGTCGCGCATGGAACTGATGATTTCGGCCGGCCGGCCCGTGACCGGGTCGCGCACCAGCCCGAGCTTCACTTCGACCCAGACCCAGCTGCCGTCGCGGTGGGCCGTGCGAAACCGGGCCTCGGCCCGTTCGGTCGCACCGTTCGCGACCTGTCGATAGGCTTTCGCGGCCTTCTCGACATCCTCGGGATGAATCTTGATGAAGGACGTCGTGCCGATCAGTTCCGCAGGCTCGAATCCCAAGATCTGGCGGGCGGCCGGCGAGACATAGTGGCGGACGAAATCGAGGCCGAGCCGGAAGATGATGTCGGTCGAATGATCGGCCATGAGGCGGTATTCGGCCGCCGCCTGCGCCGCCGATCGCTCGGCCGTCTGGCGCCGCTTGATCTGCCGGACGAGCCAGAAGCCGAACAGGCCGATGACGACGGCAAGGGCCACGCCGGCCGCAAGCTGGCTCAGCGCCCGCTCGCGCCAGGGCGCCAGCGCCTCGTCGGTTTCGATGGCGACGGCAACGACGAGCGGATATGGGGCGAGCGTCTGATAGCTCTGCAGCCGGCTCACCCCGTCGATCGAAGATTTCATCTCGGCGGTGCCGGCCGGCGCCTTCGGCAGATAATCATGGAAGATGATGCCGCTGCTGATGTTGCGGCCGACATTCGCCTCGACGAAGGGGCGCCGGACCAGGACCGTGCCGTCGGCGCGCGCCAGCAGGATCGCGCCATTCTTGCCGATATTGAAGGTGTCGTAGAATTTCTGGATGTAATCCATGTCGATCGACACCAGCACGACGCCGGCGAAGCTGCCGTCCGGATGATCGAAGCGCCGGGTGATGGTGATGACCCATTGATGGCCGAAGCGACTTCTCACCGGATCACCAATATGGGTCGCCCGGCTGGGATTGTTCTTGTGAAACTTGAAGTAATCCCGGTCGGCATTGTTCATGCCGGGCGGCGTACCCGGCAGCGAGTTGACCAACCAATCGCCCTTTTCGTCATAGATGAAGACGCCGCGGAAGCGCGGTTGCTCGCCGATGCGCGCGACCAGGAACCGATGCAGCCGATCGAGCTGAGCCGGACCGAGCCCGTCCGTCTCGAGCCGCTCGACGATGCCGAACAGAAGGACATCGGCGGAATCGCAGAGATCTTCCGCTTGCTGTGCCACTGAGCGCGTGATGTTGGTGGTTTTGACATTCGCGTCGGCGATGGCGTCGAGGCGGCCGATATATGTGCGCCAGCCATCCAGGGCGACGAGCGACAGGCAGACAAGCAGCAGGAAAAGCGCCGCAATCGTTTGCAGCGACGGTCGATGATTCAGGCGCCAACCCGGAAATACCGACATGCTCCGACGACCACCAAATCCTGTCTTGCCGCTGTGAACGACGCAGCTCGAGATCCGGCACCGACAGTGCGGTGATTCCCTTGATGAAACCTCGCCAACCGGACGTCGAGTTGTCGCGAATTGCGGGTATTGGGGCATCGAGGCTAGCGCGCTGATTGGAGATAGCGACGAAAGGGCGCGGCCGCGACGAGTTGAAATAGCGGGATGGCTCCGCACCTCGAAGGCGGCGGCAACCAAGGGCGAAACGGCATCATCGATGGCTGTTCGATATGAAGGCGCGCATCCGCTCGACAATGCGAAATGGCATGCGCTGACCGGCAGGCAGGCGCGTTTCGCGCTCGGGAACGACTGGGCGCGGCGCTATCAGCCAGGCATCGCACCCTTCCTGGCGACGCGCGATTTCAGTGCGGAGTCGTTCGCCGCCCTATCCGGGCTCATCGATCGGGGCGAAAGTGCCGCCATCGCCACGCTCGAGGAAATGGCGCCGCCGCCCGGCCTTGCCGTCGCCCATCGCGACCTGGTCTTGCAAATGATATGGCAGGGCGAGGCGGCGGATAGCCCAAAGCTTGAGCCCGTCATGCTCGGCGCCGATGACGTGCCGGAAATGCTGGCCCTTGTCGATGCCACCCGGCCCGGCCCGTTTGGCCCGCGCACCGTCGAACTCGGGACCTATCTCGGCATCCGCCGAGAGGGCCGGCTGGCCGCCATGGCGGGCGAGCGGATCAAGCTCGACGGTTTCACCGAGATCAGCGGCGTCTCAGTCGACCGGGACTATCGCGGGCACGGTCTCGCGGCCGAGCTGGTGCGGCGGCTCATCACGCTCATCACGGCGCGAGGCGAGACGCCATTCCTCCATGTCTTCGCGTCCAACAATATCGCCGTGGCGCTCTATCGCAAGCTGGGCTTCATCGAGCGGCGGCCGCTGCATCTGCTGATGCTCGAACGGCCTCGCTAAGCCCCACGAGTCAACGCCGGACGAGTCAATGCCGGTGCTGTTTCTGCCGATGGCGGTGGGCGGCCTGCTTCGCGCGATTGCCGCAGATCGCCATGCTGCACCAGCGGCGCGCATGGCCGCGCGTGTGATCGGCGAAGAGCAGCGTGCAGGCCGGGCCTTCGCAGGCCTTCACGTAGGTGAAATCCTCGGTGGTGACGAGCTGTGCCAGCGCCTCGCCGATCGGTAGTAAGAGGGCATAGGGCGTGCGCCACCGGCGCATCGACTGAAGCGCGAACGGTCCCGGTCCGCCGTCGAGCTCGACCGCGATCCGGCTGAAGGTATCGTCGCGCTCGAGCAGGCGATTGAGCGGCTCCAGCGCGTCGAGATGCCGGGATTCGAGCGGGTGGCCCTTGTGCTGCTGCACGAAGCCCCTGAACCATTCGCGCAGGCTGCGCGCCTGATCCGCCACCTTGTCGAGCTCGTCGGGTAGCGCGTGCGCGTGCGCGCGGACGCCGGCGAGAGCGTCGGCCGGCACAAGCTTCGCCTGCTCCAGCCAATCCAGCAGCCCCTCGCCGTCATCGATCCAATCGACCGGGGTATCGACGGGTGTGGCGATCGAATTGAGGAAATCCACACCCGGCGCATCACCGACAAAAATCGCAGCAGGCCGTCGGCCCATCCTGGCTCCTCTTCCGACGCCGCGGTCCGGCGGACCGGGCGTGCTCTGATGAATGTGCCCCCTACATAACCTCCGAAAAGGCCATTGACAAGTTACCACTCACTGAGATAACCATCTAATCATCATTAAGACGGTTATGAACAGGGAGTGAGAACGATGCCTACGAACGATGTGAGCGTGGTGCTGGCTCACGGCGCCTGGGCCGATGGGTCGAGCTGGGCCAAGGTGATCGAGGGCTTGGCAGCGGAGGGCGTCAAGGCAGTGGCGGTGCCGATGCCGCTGACCACGTTCGCCGAGGATGTGGCAGCCCTCGACCGGACGCTCGAGCGCATCTCGGGGCCGGTCGTGCTGGTCGGCCACGCCTATGCCGGGGCCGTGATCGGCGCCACACGTGCTGAGAAGGTGAAGGGGCTCGTCTATGTCGCGGCCCTGGCACCGGACGAGGGCGAGACGGTGGCGGATGTGTTCTACCGCAACGAGCCGCATCCCCAGGCGCCGAAGCTGGCGCCCGACGCGCACGGGCTGATCTATCTGCCCGACGACGCCTTTCCTACCGCCTTCGCGCCCAATGCCTCGGCCGAGGAGCTGGCCGTGCTGAACGCCGTGCAGCGCCCGATCTCGCCCGCCTGCATCTCCGTGCCGATGGCACGGCCGCTTTGGAAGGATCGTCCGAGCTGGTTCCTCGTGGCCGAGCAAGATCGTATGATCGTCGAGGCTACCCAGCGCTTCGTGGCCGAACGCATGAAAGCGCGGATGCGCGCCCATTCCGTCGATCACACGCCGCTCGTGACTGCACCTTCCACCGTCCTGGAACTGCTGCGCGAGGCGATCGCCGCGGTCCGGACCGAGAGTGGTTCATAACCCAAAGATTCGGCACTTCACGGTTATCCGCGCAATCGAAGGAGATATATCATGACCACCATCAGCTATCGAACCGCCGATGTCGACGGCTTCAAGATCTTCTATCGCGAGGCCGGTCCGTCCGGCGCGCCCAAGCTGCTGCTGCTGCACGGCTTCCCGAGTGCGGGCCACATGTTTCGGGACCTGATCCCGCTGCTGGCCGACCGCTATCACATCATCGCCCCCGATCTGCCGGGCTTCGGCAATTCCGACATGCCGAGCGGCAAGGGCAGCTTCGACCGGATGGCCGGGACGATCGACCGCTTCACCGAATTGGTGGGGTTCGACCGCTATGCCGTCTATGTCTTCGACTACGGCGCACCCACCGGCTTCCGCCTGGCCGTCAAGCATCCGGACCGGATCACCGCGATCATTTCGCAGAATGGCAACGCCTATGAGGAGGGGCTGAGCGAGGGCTGGAACCCGATCCAGGCTTATTGGCGGGATCCGTCCGAGGCCAATCGCGCGGCATTGAAGGCGTTTCTGGCCCCTGAGACCACGATCTGGCAATACACGCACGGCGTCGCCGATCCGACCCGGGTCTCGCCGGACGGCTATTCGCTCGACAATCACTATCTCGAGCGGCCCGGCATGACCGAGCTGCAGCTCGATTTGTTCGGCGACTACAAGAGCAACGTGGCGCTCTACCCGGCCTTCCAGGCCTATTTCCGCACTCATAAGCCGCCCTTCCTGGCGGTCTGGGGCAAGAACGATCCGTTCTTCCTGCCGCCCGGCGCCGAGGCGTTCAAACGCGACATTCCGGGTGCCACGATCCGCTTCTTCGATACCGGCCATTTCGCGCTGGAGACTCATGCCGCGGAGATTGCGGCGGCCATCCGCGACTTCCTGCCCCGCTGAGGCCGTCCACCGGAAGGAGACTTCGAATGTCGAAATCCGTCGCCATCGTCACGGGTGCCAGCCAGGGCATCGGCCAGGCCACAGCCATCCGTCTCGCCCGCGATTTCGCGGGCCTGGTACTCGTCGCGCGCAATCGCGTCCATCTCGAAGAGACGGAGCGGAAAGTGCGGGCGGCCGGGGCCGAAGCACTGGTCATCGATGCCGATCTCGGCCGGCCCGAGGCGGCCCAGGCAGTCGTCGATCAGACGCTCGCCAGATTCGGCCGCATCGATGCGCTGCTCAATATCGCGGGGGCCGTGCCGCAGATCGATCTGTTCGAGATGACCGATGCGGCGTGGGAGGACGGGCTGGCGTTGAAGCTTCATGGCGCCCGGCGCCTCACCATCGCGGCCTGGCCGGCCTTGAAGGAGTCCCGGGGCTCGGTCGTGCTGATGTCCGGCAACTCCGCGCTTTTCCCGAAGGCGCCCTATGCCGCCGTCGGCACGATCAATGCCGCGATCGTGGCGCTGGCCAAGGCCTTCTCCGATCGCGGCATCACGGACGGGGTGCAGGTCAACAGCGTGCTGCCCGGCCCGGTGATGACCGGCCGGCGCCGCTCCTACCTCCAGCATTGGGCGCCGCTGCACGATATGACGGTGGAAGAGGCGACGGCCAAATTCCCGAAGGAGGCCGGCATCGCGCGCTATGGCGAGCCGGAGGAGATCGCCGAGCTGATGGCTTTTCTCGTCTCGCCCGCAGCGCGCTGGATGACCGGCTCGACGCTGCGCATGGATGGCGGCGAGGTCAAATCGATCTGAGCTGGACGCCCCGTTGGAAGGAGTTGAGTCATGTCCCAGACTAAAAATTTCGATGTCGTCATTCTCGGCAGCGGCCAGGGCGGCAAGCGGCTTGCGTGGTATCTGGCCCGGTCCGGCAAGAAAATCGCCGTGGTCGAGCGCCAATGGGTCGGCGGGTCCTGTCCGGCCGTGGCCTGTCTGCCGTCCAAGAACGAGGTTTGGGGCGCGCGGGTGGCCCATCTCGTACGCAACGCCGCGCATTTCGGCACCATCATCGATGGCGCGCGAATCGATATGGCGCAGGTAAAGCTGCGCAAGCAGCAGATGGTCGAGCGCGAGATCGAGCTGCATCTCGACCTCTATGAGCAGACCGGCGCCGAGCTGATCATGGGCCGCGGCCGTTTCACCGGTCCGAAGACGATCGAGGTGACGCTCAATGATGGCGGCATGCGTGTGCTGTCCGGGACCGAAATCGTGCTCAATGTCGGCTCGCATGCGGCACTCCCGAAGATTCCGGGCCTCGTCGAAGCGCAGCCGCTGACCCATATCGAAGCGCTCGAGCTCGATACGGTGCCGCCTCATCTGATCGTGCTCGGCGGCGGCTATATCGGTGTCGAGATGGCGCAGGCCTATCGCCGCTTCGGCAGCCGCGTCACCGTCATCGAGCCCGGCCCCCGGCTTCTGGGACGCGAGGATTCCGATGTCGCCGAGGAGATGGGCAAGATCCTGAAGGATGAAGGTGTCGACATCATCGCGGGCGCCACGCCGCTCAAGGTCGAGGGCATGAACGGGCAGTCGCTGTCCGTGACCGTCCGGACGGCGGCGGGGGAAAAGGTTATAGACGGCAGCCATCTGCTGGTGGCCGTCGGCCGCGTGCCGAACACGGCGGATATCGGCCTCGACAAGGCCGGCGTCACCCTGACCCGACAGGGTTTCATCGAGGTCGACGCGCAGTTGCGGGCGACCGCACCCGGCGTCTGGGCGATCGGCGAATGCGCCGGCAGCCCGCAATTCACCCATGTGTCGGTCGATGATTTCCGGATCGTCCGGGACAATATGGCCGGCGGCAACCGCCGCACCGACGATCGGATCGTGCCTCATATCGTCTTCACCGACCCGCCGCTGGCGCGCGTGGGACTGTCCGAGGGCGAGGCGGAACACCGGGGCATCCCGGTCCGCGTGGCCAAGCTGCCGACGCGCAAGATCCTTCGGACCTTCGCGACCGACGAATCCGAGGGCTTCATGAAGCTCCTGGTCGCGACCGACAGCGATCGGATCCTGGGCTTCACCATGATCGGCTCGGAAGCCGGCGAGGTGATGGCGGCAGTCCAGACGGCGATGCTCGCCGAGCTGCCTTTTCCCAAGCTGCGCGATGCGGTCATCGCCCATCTCAGCATGGCGGAAGGGCTTGGTCCCTTGCTCGAAGGCGTTCCGGCGCGCGCCGGCTGACCGGTCAGGCCTCGACAATGTCGAGGCCGAGACTGCGGAAAGGGTCGAGCACCGCCTCGGGCAGCGCGCTCTCGACGATGAGCGTGCCGACATTGGACAAGGGCACGACGAGATAGGGTGAGGCGGCGCCCAGCTTCTCGCGTGACGCCAGGACCATCGTTTCGGCGGCCTGGCGCGAGATCAGGCGCTTGATCGCGGCCTCTTCCGCGTTGCCGGTCGTGAGGCCGGCCTCGGGATGGATGCCGGTGACGCCCATGAAGTAGATGTCGGCCCGGACGCGGGCGATCATCTCGGCCGCGGCCGCCCCCACCGCCACGATCGAATGCTTGAAGAGCTGCCCGCCGATGAGCTCGACCGCGATGCGGGGATGCGCTACCAGCTCGATTGCGATGCTGGGGCTGTGCGTCACGATCGTGACGTCGAGATCGGGCGGCAGATGGCGGGCGAGCTGCACCGCGGTCGTACCGCCATCGAGAAACACGACTTGGCCAGGACGGATAAGCCGCGCCGCGGCACGGCCGATCGCGGCCTTGCCGGCGGATGACAGCGCCTGCCGCCCGGCGAAATCGGCCGTCGCCGGCGATGCCGGCAAGGCCCCGCCATGCACGCGCTGAAGCCGCCCCTCGCCGGCGAGCTCGCGCAGATCGCGCCGGATCGTGTCCTCCGACAAGCCCAGAAGCTGGCTGAAGCTCTTGGCGACAAGCCTGCCGTCGCGGCGGAGCGTCTCGAGGATCAAAGCCTTGCGTTCCTGGGTCAGCATGTCGATCTCGATTGCACGAACTTTCTTGACTCTGCACGAATATGCATGATTTCTGATCGACATGCCAGAGAGGAGGGAGGCCGCTATGAGCATTGCCAACCGCGTGCGCGTCGAGGAGGTGAAGCTCCTGTCCGACGATTGGTATGTCTTGAAAAAGACCACCTTCGCGTTCCTGCGCGGTGACGGCACCTGGCAGCGCCAATCGCGCGAGACCTATGACCGGGGCAATGGCGCCACGATCCTGCTCTACGATTCCGACCGGCGCGCCGTGATCCTGACCCGGCAGTTCCGCTATCCCGCCTTCGTCAACGGCCATGACGATTTCCTGATCGAGACGCCGGCCGGGCTGCTCGACAGCGCTGGGCCTGAGGAGCGTATCCGGGCCGAAACGGAGGAGGAGACGGGGTTCCGGGTGCGCGAGGTAAGGCAAGTGTTCGACGCCTTCATGAGCCCCGGCTCGGTGACGGAGCGGCTGCATTTCTTCATCGGACGCTACCGGGCGGACGATCGCGTCTCGGCGGGCGGCGGCAACGCGGAGGAAGGCGAGGACATCGCCGTGCTGGAGCTCAGCATCGACGAGGCAATGGCCATGATCGGCGCGGGCACGATCCGCGACGGCAAGACCATCATGCTACTGCAATATGCAGCCCTTCATCTCTTCCCAAGCTGATCGGCGGAACAGGGAGCCGGCCGGGCTGTTTGGAGGGTCCATGCCGCGTCAGCATCGAAAGCATCGACCCATGTCCGAGATCTCCCTGCCGCCCCCGCCGCCGCATCCGATACCGAACCCGGAATTGCCGCCCGTCCCCGATCCGGCCCCCAATCCCGATCTGCCCGACGAGTTTCCCGGCCGTCCTTCCCCGATGCCGCCTCTGCCGGAGCCGATCAAGGCAAGCTGAGCCCTATCGCTCGTCCGGAAAGGCCGCGTCGGCCTCGGCCTGCAGGCGCGCCTCCTCGCGTCTGAGCATGATCGCGACCGTCCCGATGACGAGGAGTGCCAGGACGCCGAGCCCGATCGCCAGCGGGGCCTCGAGGCGCAGCGCTTCTCGGCCCAGGAAATAGGTGCCGAACCCGTAAAGCGAGGCCCAGGCGATACCGCCCAAGGCGTTGAAGAGCAGGAAGCGCCACCAGCCCATCTGAGCCGCCCCGGCGAGCACGGCCGCAAAGGCGCGCAGCAGCGTGATGAACCGGCCGAAGAAGACGACCTTGCTGCCATGGCATTTGAAGAGATAGCGGCCGAGGCGGAGCCGTGACTCGTCGAGACCGATACGCTTGCCATAGCGCCGGATCGCGCGGAAGCCGATCGAACGGCCGGCGAGATAGCCGATATTGTCGCCGAGGATGGCGCCCGCGGCCGCCACGGCGACCAGCGGCACGATCCCGATCTCGTGGGTCGTCGCGGCATAGAGGGCACCCGCCATGATCGCTGTCTCGGCCGGCGTCGGGATGCCCGAGCTTTCGAGCAGCGTGGCGCCGCCGACGATGACGACGCCATATTCGCGTACCAGCGGCATCACATAATGGTCGAGCAGATGGGACATGCCGGCCTCGATTCGCGTTGCAGAGACTGCAACGCTTCGGACGGGGACATGACATGGATAAGGAAGATTGGCTGCGCCGCGCAACGGCGGAATTCAGCCGGCTGGGCTATCAGGGCAAGAGTGCCGAGGACGAAGCCCTCGAAGCCTGGAACATCTCGTCCGATCGCGATCGGGATCTGCCGCGGGCGTTCGCGCGCAACCCCGAAGATGTCGCACGCGAGATCGTCTGGCACTATCGCACGGCGTCAGCGCCCGATCGCTAGCGTGGCACCCTTGGCCGCTTAAAGGAAGGCGACCACGGTCGGAGTGCCGATCGGCAAAAAGTCGCCGGTGAAATGGAGCGCGCCGCTGTCGGCATCGCGGCGGAACAAGGTCACCGAATCGCCCAGCTGGTTGCACGCAAGCAGGAATCGTCCGTCGGGGCTAAGCCCCATGCCGCGCGGATAGTCCGCCCCGACTGGGGCTTCGCCGACGAGGCGGACTTTTCCGTCCGCAGCGACGGCGAGGATCGAGACCGCGTCATGGAGCCGATGGGCTGCATAGAGGAAGCGGCCATCCGGCGCCATGACCAGCTCGGAGGCGAGATTGCTGCCGGCGAAATGGGCGGGCAATACCGAGATCGATTGCTGGAGCGTGAGGCGGGCCGTCGCCGGATCGAAGGCGAAGACGAGCAGATGGCCGTCATGCTCCATCAGGCTGTAGAGAAAGCGCCCGTTCGGATGGAACACGAAATGACGCGGGGCTGCCCCCGGCGTCACGGCCACGAAAGGCGGATCGGACGGCGTCAGCTTGCCCGCCGTCGCATCGAATTTCCAGACATAGAGGCGGTCGAGCCCGGCGTCGCTGGCGATGACGAAACGGCCGCTGGGATCGGCGGCGATCATATGGACATGGGCACCCGAATGGTCGCTCTTGGCGAAATTGCCGGGCGGCTCGTCGGCCGCATGGTCCGGATTGAGCGGCCCGTCATCATGCTGGAGGTCGGTGAGGTTGCCGAGGCTGCCATCCGCGCCGACCGGCAGTACCCCGGCACTGCCGCCGGTGTAATTGGCGACCAGCACGAACTTGCCGGACGGATGGACGGAGAGATGGGCCGGCGCGGCACCGCCCGAGGCCACAATGTTGAGCGGCTTCAAGTCCCCGCTCGCCCGGTCGACGGCGAAGGCGCTGACCGAACCGCTCTTGGCGCCGCCATAATCATTGAGCTCGTTGACGGCATAGAGAAAGCGCCGGTCGGGGCTGAGGGCGAGCCAGGACGGGCTCGGCGTCTTGGCCGCCAGCTTGACGAGCTCGAGCTGCGCCTTTTCGGGCTCGAGACGGACGAGATAGATGCCTTCGCCATGGCCGTTGGCACCGGGCGGCTCGGCCGTATAGCTGCCGAGATAGGCAAGGAGCGGCCCCCCGCGCGACGCCGCATAGGCCGGCAGCGCCACCAGGGTCGTGATGCCGGCGACGAAGCCCCGGCGGGTGAGATGGAATGACTCCATGATGCCAGCCTTCCTCGTCAGGGCGTGTCCGAGAGCGCATAGGCGCGGAGATAGTCGCCGAGCTTGGTGCCGAAGGAGCCGTGACCGGCATCGAACGAGACGATGTATTGCTTGCCCTTCACCTCGTACGACATAGGCGTCGATTGGCCGCCGGCAGGCAGGCGGTCCTGCCAGATCTGCGCCCCGGTCGAGACATCGAACGCGCGAAGATAGTAATCGGTGGTCGAGGAGATGAAGGCGACGCCGCCGGCCGTGACGATCGGGGCGCCCAGCATCGGCACGCCCAGCTCGAACGGCAGCGGCACCGGCGTGCTGTCGCGGATCGTGCCGATGCGGTGCTGCCAGACGATCTTGTTGGTCTTGAGATCGATCGCGGCGAGATCGCCCCAGGGCGGCTGCAGGCACGGGATGCCGACCGGCGACAGGAAGATGCTGAGTGTCACGCCATCGGGCGTGCCGTACATCGGCTGCACGCCGAGCTCGGTGCCGGGCGGGTGCTTGGCGTTCGGCTCCGCCGGATTGTCGGGGCCGCGCGGGATCAGCTTCGAGATGAAGGGGATCGATTGCGGATTGGCGATCATGATCTGGCGCGCGGGATCGATCGCCACACCACCCCATTCGAACATGCCGTAATCGCCTGGAAAGACGAGCGTGCCCTGGAACGACGGCGGCGTGAACGGCCCTTCATAGCGCAGCTGATGAAACAGGATGCGGCAGGCGAGCTCGTCGAACATCGTCGCGCCCCACATATCGGCGCCGGTGAGCTTGGCCTCCGGACGGAAGCTGAGCGCCGAGAAGGGCTGGGTCGGCGCCGTGCGGTCGCCCGGTGCCGCCCCTTGCGGTACCGGCACCTCGGGTGCTGGCACGATGAGATGACCGTCGCGCCGGTCGAGCACGAAGATGTTGCCGGTCTTGGCCGGCGCATAGATCGCCGGCACTGTGCCGTTGGCCGTCGTGATATCGGCCAGGCTCGGCTGGGCCGGCATGTCCATGTCCCAGAGATCGTGATGCACGTTCTGGAAGAACCAGCGCAGCTTGCCGGTCGCGATCTCGAGCGCCACGAGCGCCGAATCGTACCGCTCCTGATCCGGCGTGCGGTTGCCGGCCCAGATGTCGGGCGAGCTGGATCCCAGCGGGACATAGACGAGGCCCAGCTTTTCATCGACCGAGGAGACGATCCAGGAATTAGGCGAGCCCGGATTGAATTGATGCGTCTCCGACGGCATCTCGTTCGGGTCGGCATTGCCGGCATCGAACACCCAGAGGAGCTTGCCGGAATAGATGTCGAAGCCGCGGATGACGCCCGACGGCACACGGCCCGAGTAATTGTCGATGACCGCACCGCCGACGATCAGCACCTTGTCGGTGACGACGGGCGGCGAGGTGCCCTCGTAGAAGCCTGCCGTCTTGACCACCTCGCCCTCTTTCAGATCGATCTGGCCATGCGTGCCGAAGCCGTCGCACGGCTTGCCGGTCTCGGCATCAAGCGCGATCATCCGCCCGTCATTGGTCGGAATGAAGATCCGGCCTTTGCATTCGGCCGGTGCCGGCTGGCCATCCACCGTCTGCGCGCCGTCGGGGGTGTGGTGATAGGCGACGCCGCGGCAGGTCATGTGCTGGAAGGTCGGATTGTGCTGGATCTGCGGATCATATTTCCAGCGCAGCTTGCCGGTCGCGGCATCGAGCGCGAACACGATCTGGTGCGGCGAGCAGGTATAGAGGACGTCGCCGATCTTGATCGGCGTCGATTCGTTGGTGAATTCGCCCGGATCCTCGTTGGTCGGCTTGTCGCCGGTCTCGAACTCCCAGACGAGCTTGAGGTTCTTGACGTTCGCTGGCGTGATCTGGGCGAGCGAGGAGAAGCGGTCGCCATAGCCGGTGCCGCCATAGGCGGTCCAATCGGCCCCCGCCGAGGCTTCGGCCGGCGCGGCGCTGCCGGCAGCGGCGGGCGGCAGCGAGCCTGCGATCACATGCCTTGTGTCGGTGAGCGAGATGCCCATCACGATGAAAGCAATCACCACCACGACACCGAGTGCCGCGGTGGCGGCCGAACCGGCCGGCAGGAGCGGGCGGGTGATAAAGGGCAGCAAGAGCCAGACGCCGAGCGGCACCAGGATGTCGCCGCGCGGGGCCAGCGGCCAGAAATCGAGACCGACCTCCCACAGCGCCCAGACGAGCGTGCCGAGCACGAGGGCGGCATAAAGCCAGAGCGCCTCGCGCCGGAGCCGCCACAACAGGATGGCGTCGATCAGGAGGACGATGCCGGCGATGACGTAGTAGGCCGAGCCGCCAAGCGACAGCAGCCAGGCGCCGCCGATCGCGAGATAGAGGCCGAAGAGCGCCATCGCGATGGCGGTGATGAGGAGGAGGATGGGCCGAGCTGCCGTCACGGGATTCATCGGGCGAGGCTCCTGTCTAAAAGGTCGCGAGCGCTTCCAGCCCTGGGATCAGGGCATCGTGATTGGCGGGTGCGCCATCGGGATCATGGATGAATTGCAGATTGGGCCGCAGCACGAGCGCCTGGATGATCGACACGCCAATAGAGAGCTCTGTCGCATAGTCGGCCCCTTGCACTGGGATATCGGCACCGTCGAACGAGTCCGCCTCGCTTTCCGGGGCAACCACCCGGTGGTTGACATGGGTGCAAACGATCGCGATGCCAATAGCGTTCTCGGGTCAGGCGAAATTGCCGGCGGGTGCCCCCGCAGAAACTCAGAGTCGCTAGAGTGCTGCGGCGTAGCGGAACCGTGGCGTCCTGCGCGCGGTTAGGGGGAGGAAGTTGCCAAGGAGCTGCCCATGGCGCCGCGCCCGTTCTGGAAGGGCTATCTCAAGCTGTCGCTCGTCACATGTCCCGTCGCGATGGCGCCGGCCGTCTCGGAATCCGAGAAGATCCGGTTCCATGTGCTGAACCGAACGACCGGCAATCGCGTCGAGAGCCGCCTGGTCGATGCCGAGACCGGCAAGCCGGTCAAGCCCGAGGATGAGGCCAAGGCCTATCAGCAGGGCGAGGAGGATTACCTGATCCTCGAGGATGAGGAGCTCGATACCGTCGCGCTCGACAGCACGCGGACGATCGATATCGAGCGGTTCGTGCCGGCGAGCTCGATCGGCTGGATCTGGTACGACACGCCGCATTACCTGCTGCCGGACGATCCGGTCGGCGAGGAGGCTTTCGCCGTCATCCGCACTGCCATGGCATCGACCGGCATGGCCGGCATCTCGCGGCTGGTGCTTTATCGCCGCGAGCGGGCCGTGATGCTGGTTCCGCACGACCGCGGCATCGTGCTCTGGACCTTGCGCTATGGCGACGAGGTCCGGCCCGCCGAGCCGTATTTCGATGACGCGGAGTCCGAAAAGCCCGCATCGGACTCCCTGGCACTGATCACGAAGCTGATCAAGGAGCGGACCGGCGCCTGGGATCCGAAACTGCTGTCCGATCCGGTGCAGGATCAGCTCGCCAAGCTGATCGCCGCGAAGAAGCGCGGCAAGCCCCCGGCCAAAAGCCGCGCCAAGCCCGAGCCGCCGGCCGGCAATGTGGTCAACATCATGGATGCGCTGCGCAAGAGCCTGGCGGCGGACTCGAAGCGGCCGAAATCCCGATAGGGTTCAGCGTCGGCCAGGCTTGGGCAGCTTCGCGGCCGCCTTGCGGAAGCCGGCCCAAGGATCCTCCTCCAGCTGCGCCAGGCGGGGCACGGCGTTCGCCACCGTGAAGGCGGCCGGCCCCGCCAGCTCGGCCAGCTCGTCCCAGGCGACCGGCATCGAAACGGCGGCACCGGGCCGGGCACGAGTCGAGTAGGGCGCCACCGCGGTCGCCCCCCGGCCATTGCGCAGATAATCGAGCAGGATCCGGCCATGCCGCTTGGATTTGGTCACGACCGCTACGTAGCGGCCGGGATCGTCCTTGGCCATGGCGTCGGCGATGCCCTTCGAAAAAGCCTTCACGGCCGGCCACTCGGCATCGGGCGTGAGCGGGGCCACGACATGGAGGCCTTTGCCGCCCGACGTCTTGACGAAGCTCTTGAGCCCAACCGCGTCGAGCCGGTCGCGCACCTCGATAGCTGCGGCGACGATCTCGGGCCAGGCGACGCCGTCACCCGGATCGAGATCGAAGATCATCATGTCCGGCCGCTCGAGGGCCGCCCAGCTCGAACCCCAGGGATGGATCTCGAGCACGCCGGCCTGGACGAGGGCGACAAGCCCGTCGAGATCCTCGATCGTCAGCAGCTGGTCGCCTGACTTGTCCTTCGGATCGGCCTTGAGCCGGATCGCCTTGTTGGCGCCTTTCCAGACATGCTTCTGGAAGAAACATTGTCCCGCAACACCTTCGGGGCAGCGCAGGAGCGATAGCGGGCGGCCGACGATATAGGGCGCCATCCAGCGCCACACCTCGGCATAATATTCGGCGAGCCCTTCCTTGGTGACGCCCTCGCCCGGCCAATAGAGCCGGTCGGGATGGGTGAGCTTGACGCCGATGGGCGGCTTCGGCGGCGCCGCAGCAGCGCTGGCCTCCTCGCGCACGACCTCGCGGGCCGGCTTGTCCTCGCGCAGGCCGCGGAACGCCGCATGGCGCAGATGGCGGTCGGCCGTCCAGCCGCGAAACTCGATCTCGGCGACGAGCTCGGGCCGGACGAACCGGACCTTCAGCACTTCGTCGGAAGTGAGCCTGCGGGCGAACGGGCTCGCCTCCTGCCGGATCGCGTCGAGGCGGCGATAGAGATCGGCCGCCACCTTGGCGCTGAAGCCCGTGCCGACCCGGCCGGCCGGGACCAGCGCCGCGCCCTCATGATAGCCCAGCACGAGCGAGCCCACCGCCCGGGCTGTCGCCGTCGAGGGGACATAGCCCGCGATGACGAATTCCTGCCGGGCCGTGCATTTCGACTTGATCCAATCCCTGGAGCGGCCGGACCGGTAGGGGCCGTTGCGAAGCTTGGACACGATGCCTTCGAGGCTGAGCCGGCAGGCATGCTTGAGGATCAGCGAACCATCTTCGGCGAAATCCTCGCTGAAGCGCAGGCGCTCGGCGGCGCCGGCAAGCAGTGAAGCGAGCGCCGCCTTGCGCTCCATGAGCGGCCGCGCGCGCAGATCGCCGCCGTCGAGATGAAGGAGATCGAAGGCATAGAACAGGAACCCGTCGTGCCGCCCGGCGCTGAGCGTTGCCTGAAGGGCCGAGAAATCCGAGGCACCGACGTCGTTCTCGACCACCAGCTCGCCATCGATGAGCGCCGTTTCGGCCGGCAGGCCTGCCACGGCGGCCGGGATGTCCGGCCCGAATTTACGGGTCCAATCGAGGCCGGTCCGGGTCAGCAGCGTGACCTTTCCGTCGTCGAGCCGGGCCTGGAGCCGATAGCCGTCGAACTTGATCTCATGCAGCCAGCGGGTGCCCGACGGCGCCTTGACCGCGAGCGTCGCCAGCGCCGGCTCGATGAAATCGGGCAGTGCCGACGCTTGTTTCGGCCGCTTGATTCGCCCTGTCTTCGACGACCAGCCGGGCGCCTCGCCCGCGACCGCATCGATCATGCGGCCGGTCTTCACCGATTCCGGCCGCTCGGCCAGGATGTCGGCGCCGTCCGGCCGGGCGGCCTCGTCGTCGCCCTTGATCAGCAGCCAATTATTGCGCTTCTCGCCGGGCTTGTGCGCCATCCGGACCAGGTGCCAGCGGCCGTTGAGCTTCTCGCCGTCGAGCTCGAAATCGAGCTGGCCCTTGGCGAAACCCTTCGCCGCATCGCCGATCGGGTGCCAGCGCCCGCGGTCCCACAGGATGACCGTGCCGCCGCCATATTCACCCTTCGGGATCGTCCCTTCGAAATCGCCGTAATCGAGCGGATGGTCCTCGACCTCGACGGCCAGCCTTTTCTCGCCCGGCACGAGGCTCGGCCCTTTCGCCACGGCCCAGCTCTTCAGCACGCCGCCCATCTCCAGGCGGAAATCATAGTGAAGGCGGCGGGCCGCATGTTTCTGCACGACGAAGCTGTCGCCGGCGCCGGCCGGGGGGCACCGCCCCGACGGCTCCTGCGTTACCGTGAAATTGCGCTTCTTGCGATATGTCGCGAGCGACATTTAGCCGGCTTTTCGCTTCGAGGAGCTAGCGCTCCGGCGCAAAGCCTCGAGCAAATCGTTGCGCTTGGTCGGCTGGATCGGCTTCGCCTTCGGCAGCTTGCGGCCTTCGCGCTTGGCCTTGATGAGATCGGCCAAGGCCTGCTCGTAGCGGTCCTCGAAGGCGGCGGGATCGAACTTGCCCTGCTTGGTCTCGATGATGTGCTTGGCGAGCTCGAGCATCTCGCCTTCGATCTTGCGCTGGGCGATATCCTTGAAAGCCTGCGCTGCACTGCGGACCTCGTAATCGAATTTGAGCGTGGTCGCGATCAGCCCATGCTCCTGCGGGCGGATCAGCACGTTGCGGACACGGCGGAACAGCACGCTGCGCGCCAACGCCGCCACCTCCTGCCGGCGCATCGCCTCGGCCATCAGCGCGAAGGCCTCTCCGGCCACGCGATCGGCCGGGGCCAGATAATAGGGCCGGTCGAAATAGACGGCATCGATATCGCCGCAAGCGACGAACTGCCCGATATCGAGAATCTTGTCGCTCTCCGGGATCACCGCGGCGATCTCGTCCGGCTCGAACATGATGTAATCGCCAGGGCCGGTCTCGTAGCCCTTAACCTGATCGTCGCGCTCGACCGGCTTGCCAGTCTCCTGATCGACGAATTGGCGATGGATGCGATGGCCGGTGGCGCGATTGACCGTATGCAGCGCGATCCGCTCGGATTGGGACGCGGCCGTGAAGAGGGCCACCGGGCAGCTCAGCTCGCCTAGCTTCAGGAACCCTTTCCAGATCGCGCGTGCCGCCATGACGCCACCCTCCCCAATGATAATCCGCACAGATGCCGCCGGTTCCGATCAGACCGGCGGGGCGGCGCCGGACCGCCAGGACGCGGCGAGGACGCCCGGCATCGCGGCAAGCTCGCCCATGAGCGCCTCGACCTCGAATGTTTCGGGCCCGCCATGCCAGCAGAAGCCGAATTCGAGCTGGCGCCAGCCTTGCTGAGCGACGGCGATGGCATCGAGGCGCACGTCGAAGCCGGCAGCGCCGAAGCGGCTGCGCAATGCTGCGATCGCTGGCACGTCGGGCTCGAGCGTAAGCGCCAGCGAGGCGTGGCGCTCTAACCGCAGACGGCGTTCGACCCATTTGAGGCCCCAGAGCGTGGCGAGGCAGAGGATCGTCGCGACCGTGCCCAGCTGAAGCTGGCCGCCGCCGAAGCAAAGGCCGATCACGGTGGTCAGCCAAAGCGTCGCCGCCGTCGTGATGCCCTGGACGAGGTTGCCCCGGCGCAAGATGGCGCCGGCCCCGATGAAGCCCATGCCTGAGAGGATGCCGAGCGGCAGGCGCATCAGATCATTGGTGATGAAGGAATCCGGCGCCTTTCCCGCCATCGGCAGCAGGAGATTGACCTCGATCATGGTGATGGCGGCGGCGAGTGCTACCAGCAGCGTCGTGCGCAGCCCGGCGGGATGGCCGTGCTCGCCGCGATTCCAGCCGATCAGCGCACCGGCCAGCACGGTCAGCAGGAGGCGTAGAGCGAGATCGCCCCAGCCGGGCAGGAGCGGCATCGTTTCCATGGTTTCCGCGAACCGCCGCGGGGCCGTGCTGGTTCCCGCACTTCGGGGAACCGCGCCTCGAGGCGGATGTTATTCGATCCACCTCCGCTCTCGATCGCGCTGAAAGGACCTGCGATGACGAAGACCGCTCCGAATCCCGAACTCGCAAGACAGAATGCCCGCACCCCCGATCGCGGTCGACCGAGCGGGCACCTGCCGCCCGACCACGCCAACACCCACAGCACTCGGTCGGACGAGCATGAGCCGATCGAGAAGGGGCGGCCCAAGGATACGGCACGCGGCGGGGCCTGAGTCTTCGGCCCCGCCGAGCCGACCGGTGTCAGCCGCGATAGACCTTGATGGCGGCGCTGATGTTCTCGCCGCCCAGGCCCTTGGCACACAGCTCATCGAAGACGCCGCGCGCGGCCGCGAGCAGCGGCACCTTGGCCTCGGTCTCGGCCGCTTCGGCAACCGCGTAGCGCAGATCCTTCGCGATCAACGCCGCCGTGAAGCGAGGCGCATAGTCTCCGGCCACCATCAGGCGGGCGAACCCGTTTCCGGCCGGGCTCATCACCGGCAGCCCGCTGATGATCTCCAGCGCCCGCTTCGGCGCGATGCCGGATTTGTCGAGCGCCATGAGTGTCTCCGCGAGCGCGGCCACCTGGATCGCCAGCAGCGCATTGGCCGCCAGTTTCATCGTCGAGCCCTGGCCTTGCGGCCCGACGTGATGGGTTTTGCCGGCGATACAATCGAGTACTGGCTTGGCCTGCAAAAAGGCCGCCTCGGCGCCGCCGGCCAGAAGGATGAGCTGGGCTGCTTCGGCCTGCGGCAAGGAGCCCACGACCGGAACATCCAGCAGATGGGCGCCGCGCGCCTCGACGGCTAGCGCGAGGCGCTTGAGCCAATCAGGCGAGACGGTGCTGATCTCGATGGCGACAGCACCCCTGCCAAGACCTGCCAGGGCACCGGTATCGGGCGTCATCCAAACGGCCTTGGAGGCGTCGTCGTCGGTCAGCATGGTGAGGACGAATTCCGCACCTTCCGCCGCCTCGCGCGGCGTCGAGGCTGATTCCGCCCCGCGCGCCACCGCGGTTTCGACGGCGGCAGGCGAGCGATTCCACACTGTCACGGCGTGGCCGGCGTCGATCAGGTGCGGCACCATGCGCGAGCCCATGGCACCGAGGCCAAGGAATGCGATCTTGCTCATAATTTGCCTTTCTCGATTTCCCGCAGCGCCACGCCCGAGATTTCCTGGCAGATCGCGATGAGGCGATCCTGGAGCGCCTGGTCAGCGGCCTGCGGGTTCGGCTTCATGCGCTTCAGGTGATAGAAATACCGACCCGTCACATCGGCGTTCGGATCGTCGCCCGCCGCGAGCCAGGCCTGGGTCAAATGCGCCTGATCCATATCGTCGGGCGCGCCGGGGCCGCCCATCTTGGTCGGGACCCACCCGGGCTCCAGCGCGTTCGAGAAGACTTCCGGCCAGCGCCGCGCCATGGCGAAGGCAAGCATCGCATCGTGAAGCTTGCTCTCCGCGTAGGCGGTCGAACCGTTCCACCGGCGCTTCTGCCAGAGAATGTCGTCGAGATTGGCGTCGGCATGATGGTGCATGCCGGAGCTCAGATAGACGAGGCGCTTCGGCCGCTCGATCAGTGCGGTCAGGATATAGGCCGACAGCGTGTTGATCGCGAACACATGCGGCAGGCCGTCGGCGGTGAGGCGATGGCCTTCGCGATATCCCACCGCGGCGTTGTGGATCAGAGCGTCGAAGGGACCAAGCCGATTGACCCGGGCCGCCACTTCCTTGGCGCCCGCGATGGTCTCGATGTCGCCGACCACGATCGCCTCGGCCTCAGGCAGTACCTCAAGGGCTGCTTCGGCGCGCCTGGCGTTGCGAGCGTGCAGCACGATTCTGTGGCCTTTGCCGGCGAGCAGATCGGCCGCCATCAGGCCGAGGCCGGCGGAAGATCCCGAAATGAAGATACGTGACAAGATAATGCTCCTTCGTCTTGACGATCAGGCTTGGGGGCGACGGGTCGCCGCCACGAGCACAGCACCAGCCAGCGCGCAGCCGGCGCCGAAGAGGTAGACGGCCGCGTAGCCGAACTGGCCTGCGATCACGCCCGCGAGGGGACCGGAGATGCCGTAGGCGATGTCGAGGAAGGCGACGAAGGCCCCCATCGCACTGCCGCGATTGGCGGGCAGCACCCGCTTGAGGGCTTCCACGCCGAGTGCCGGGAAAACCAGCGCGCAACCGAGGCCCGTGACCAGCGCACCGGCAAGTGCAACGATCTCATCGGGGGCACCCCAGATCATTGCCTGACCGATCGCCTCGACCACCAGCGACCAGAATGCCACCCGGTAGCCGTTCATCCGGTCCGGCAGAGATCCCAGCACCACGCGGACGAAGATGAAGCCGATGCCGAACGCGGTCATGACCAGACCGGCCTGGCCCCAGTTCCGCGCGGCAAAGTAAAGCGAGGCGAAGGCCGTCAGACCCGACAGGCCGACGCCTTGCAGCATCAGACCCATTCCTTCGCGCAGGATCTGGCCGATCACCTTGGTGAAGGGCAGGCGCGGGCCCGCCGGGCTGGTGTAGGACACCGAGGACCAGGCAATGACCCCGGCGAGAAGGGGTGCCGCGATGCAGGCGATCATCGCGGCCTCGAGGCCATAGTTCTGATAGAGCGCCATCCCGACCGGGGCGCCGATGGCGAGGGCGGCGAACATGGCGATGCCGGTCCAGGACATCGACATGCCGGCACGCTGCGGGCCGACCGAGGCGATCGACCAGGACACGCAGCCGGTCACGAGCTGGCTCTCGCCGAAACCGGCCGCCAGGCGGCCGAGCACGATGACGGCGAGGCTCGTCGCCGGTGAGAGGCCCGGCATCGCCGCAACGAGGTAGAACAATCCGCCCAGCGCGCAGACCGCAGCACCCTGAAGGGCCGAGCGTTTGCCGCCATGATGATCGGTCAGCCGTCCCGCATAGCCGCGGGTGAGCACGGTGGCCAGGAACTGGATGCCGATCACCAGGCCTACGACGAGGTTGCTGAAGCCCAGCTTGTCATGGACGAACAGCGGGATCACGGGCAGCGGCAGGCCGACGCAAAGATATCCCGAGAACAGCGCCGCGATGATCCCAGGCGCAGGGCGGGAGAGATGAGTAGGTGCTGCGCCCGACGGGCTCGCACCGTTTGAAGCGAGTGCTGGCATGACAGCCTCCATGGAATTGGTTGAGAGGAAGGCGCCGCCCCGAGGGACGGCGCCTCCGGATCAGGCGAAGAGGTCGGTCCGGTAGCCGCTCGCCTCGAGCAGATGATCGCGGGACGCGGTCACCTCGGCCTGCAGCTTGGCGACATCCACGCCGACCAGCTTGCCGGCGCGCTTGCGGATCTCGCCGGCCACCATCACGGTGTCGACGTCGGCGCGCTCGACCGCCTGCACGATGGTCCCGATGGCATTGCTCACCGGGAAGACGGCGACGCCATCGGTGCGGACCATGATGATGTCGGCCTGCTTGCCCGGCGTGAGGCTGCCGATCTCGCTTTCGAGCCCGGCCGCGCGGGCGCCATTGACCGTCGCCGCCTGGAGCACCGCTTGCACCGAGATCGGTGCCGGAACACCGGCCTCGCCCCGGAACCGGCGATAGCGCATCGCCGAACGCTGCTGCCCGAACAAGGCATGCATCTCGCCGAACAGGTCGCTGCCGAAAGCCGTGTCGAGATCGATGCCGAGCGCCGGCGTCAGGCCATGATCGATCGCCTGCTGATAGGCGAAGCTGTCGTCATCGAAACCGAACAGCGCGTCCGAGCGCGGATTGACGGTGACGTTCACGCCCGCCGCCCCGAACAGCTTCCAGGTTTCCTCAGGGATGCGCGTGCAGTGATTGAAGATGTTGTGCGGCCCCAGCACGCCGGGCTCGGCGAAGGCCGGCTCCAGCTTGGCCAGGTCGCCGATGAACTCGGTCAGGATGCGCATGTCGAGGTTGCGCGCGACCTTCCACCAGTCGAGCTTGAGCTGGCCGAAGAGCCCGACGCGCACCAGCCCGGCACCCTGGTTCCAGTTTTGGGCGAGGCGCTTGAGGTCGCCCGGCAGATGCGCGGCCGACGCCTTCTTGTCCATCGCGGCACCGACCATGTGCAGCGCGCGGATGCCGCTGTCGTGCAGCGCATCAAGTGCCGCATCGGTATGCTCGGGGCTCCGCGACGAATGGCAGGCGTCGATGATGGTGGTGATGCCGGCATCGAGCGAGGCTGCCGCCGTGAGCTTGGTGCTGAGATGCATGTCGCACGGGCGATAATGCGCGCCCAGCGTTTCGGCGACAACGTCGATATAGGCGAAGAGATCGTCAACATCGGGCATGAGGCGGCGCATGACGCCGAGCCACATATGATGGTGGGCGTCGACCAGGCCCGGCATGACGATGCTGCCGGTGGCGTCGATCATTTCGGCGCCATCCGCCGGGAGGTTCGACCCGACCGCGGCGATACGGCCGCCATCGACCAGGATGTCGCCAATCGGGAGATTGGGCACTTTCGGATCCATCGTGACGATGGTGCCACCCTTGAACAGGGTGCGACCGTTCATCTGCTGCCGGCTCATGATCGAAATCCTCTTTGTTGTTTCGCGATTGCGGCCGGGTCGTTATCGCGCCAGAACGATCTTGAATTAAGTGAGCTTAAGTCAGATCATTCCTGACTGAATGTCAGGATAGGGCTGATGCCTTTCGATGGACGAATTCTCTCAGGCGTGAGCGTGCTGGCGGCGGTCGTCGAGGGCGGCAGCTTCGTCAAGGCCGCCGAGCTGATCGGGATCACCAATTCCGGCGTCAGCCGGGCCATCGGCCGCCTCGAGACGCGGCTGAATGTGCGCCTGCTCGATCGGACGACCCGTTCGGTGACGCTCACCGACGAGGGGCGGCGCTTCTATGAAGAAGTGAGGCCGCATCTGAACGCGATCGAGGATGCCGCCGCCGTCGCCTCGGGTGCGGCGTCAGCGGTCCGCGGCCGCCTCAAGGTCGATATCGACCCCTTCTTTCTTCCGCTGGTGCTGGCCGGCCGCCTCGGCGGCTTCTGCGAGCGCTATCCCGAGCTCTCGATCGAATTCATCACCAGCGAACATGTCGGCGACCTGGTGTCGGAAGGCGTCGACCTCGCCATCCGCTTCGGTCAGCCGCGCCTTGCGAGCCTGGTCGCCCGCAAGCTGATCGAGGCGCCGATCCTGACCGTGGCCGCCCCGCGCTATCTCGAACGCTACGGCACGCCCGGCCACCCGAGCGAGCTTGCCCGGCATCGCTGCCTGCAATTCCTCGACCCCTATACCGGCCGGCCGTTCGACTGGGTGTTCATCCAGGGCACGGAATCGATTGGCGTGCCCACCGCGGGGCCACTCACTTTCACCGATCCCAAAACGATGCTGCAGGAGTGCATCGCCGGCACGGGCGTCGCCCAGATCATCGGCTGGAGCGTGGGGCACCTGCTGACGGACGGCATCCTGGTCGACCTCTTTCCGGCGTGGCATGGCGAGCGCTTTCCGTTGTTCGCCTTCCATCCGTCTCGCAAGCATCCGCCCGCGAAGGTCCGCGCCTTCGTCGATTTCTGTGTCGAGCTCGCCATGGACCTTTAGCGTCGCGCGCCGCCGCGCTTACCCAGCGCCGGAGTAAGCAAAAACGGCCCCGAAGGGCCGTCTTTATCGCTCTGATTTCTCGGAGGAAATTTGGAGCGGGCGAAGGGATTCGAAGCCTCGACCCTAACCTTGGCAAGGTCTAGATTGTCCTTCGCCAGACCACTCTCGGTTGCTCTACATCACTATAAAATAATGACTTAGACAGAATGTTCTGCGCTCAACCCCGACCGATCCGCCCGTCGTTTGCGCCGAACTGCTTACATAGTGCTTACATTTTCTCGCAGGCCTGAAAATGTAAGCAGACTCGATCGCACAGAGGAAGGCGTCATGAGCGGGAGGTTAACCAAGACGGTCGTCGAAGGCCTGACGCCGCCGGGCAAGCAGGGCGAACAGGGCTTCCTTTAGGATGGCGAATTGAAGGGCTTCGGCGTCCGGGTCATTCACTCTGGCCTGAAGACCTTCATCCTTCAGTACCGAGATGCCGACGGCCGGACCCGCCGGATCAAGCTCGGGCGCTTCGGCGCGATCACGGTTGAGAACGCACGCGATCTCGCCAAGGTGAAATTTGGCGAACTAGCCAAGGGTAATGATCCGGCGAAAAAGCCCGACACGCGGAGGAAAACGACCGTGGCGGCGCTGTGCGACTGGTATCTCGAGGAAGCCAAGGCCGGCCGCATTCTCGGACGCCGGAACCGGCCGATCAAAGCTTCCACGCTCGCGATGGACAAGAGCCGGATCGAAACACACATCAAGCGCCTCTTGGGCAAAGCGCTGATCCACACTCTCAAGATCGCCGACATCGAGCGCATGCAATCGGACATCGTCGCGGGGAAGACCGCTAAGCCACGCGGCGCGGGCCGAGGCGGCGCGACCACCGGGGGGCCTGGCGTCGCCGCGCGCACCGTGTCGAGGTTGCAAAGCATCCTCCAAGGAAATCGAAAGCCCCATCGCGCTCGCCGTCGTGCGGCTTCTACTTCTGACTGGGTTTCGGATCTCCGAGGGGCAAGGCCTCGAACGTGAATGGGTCTCCGCCGCGGAAGGCTATGTTGGCTTTCCCGACACCGAGGGCGACGCCCAGGTCAGGGCGATTGGCCTCTCTGCCGTGAAGCTGATCGCACAGCAGCCGGTGCGCGTGAATTCGCCCTATGTCTTCCCGTCTGAGGTCGGCGAGGGGCACTATACCGCCGGCAAGGCGTGCCTGGAGCGGCTGTGCGCGTCGGTCGGCATCGAAGGCGTCACGCCCCACACGTTGCGGCACACGTTCGCGAGTGTCGCGGGAGACCTGGGCTTCTCCGAGCTGACGATTCGAGCCTTGCTCGGTCACGGCTCTCCGAGCGTGACCCAGGACTACATCCACGTCGACGATCTCATCGCAGGCATGGGTGTGGGACGGCAAAGCCTGTATGCCGTCTTCGGGGACAAGCGGACGATATTCTTGCGCGTCCTTCGGGCGTACGCAGAGACAAAGGGCGCTCGCGCTGCCGCGCGCGGCAAGTCCTCAACCTTGCCCGCGGTCTGACAATGCATGCACAGATGGGCGCGCCGCGTAAGACGCTCCTCAAAGACGCCGATGAAGCGGCCGACTTAGTCCTCCTGCCGCGGCGTGGAAATGTGGCGCGATAACGTTGATGTAGCGGAGTCGCTTCGATAACTTCCGCTACATTTTCAACCGCGCGATTTAGCGCCGGCGTTCGCGGGAGCGGATCTTCTGTGCGCTAACTTCCGCCGCCCCGCGTTCCCCATCCACCGATCTAGCGGACCACTTCTCGCCCTATGCGAGCTTCGCTCCCGATTGCCCCGCAGAGTGGGAATACCTCGAGAGGAGCCAGACTGCAAAAATGATGACGCCCATCGCGACGAAAAATATCCGAGCCTGTGTTGGCAACTCCAACAGCGAACCGCCGATCACCAGCACCGGCCCGACCACTAATTCGACAAGGGCATGCAACTTAATAGGCACGAGTTTGATCAGGCTAAACGGCATGTCGGTCATGAGCGTCATCGACAAATGCACAACGGCGAGTACATAAGAAATCACTGCCGAAATGTCAGTCAATCCAATGATCGTCGGCGCGAGCGCGAATATGACGACTGTCAGATAGTCGAGGGCTGCGTGCGCTTCACTTGATATTATCTTCATCTCTCTTCTCCCCGTTAAGCGCCGCCGCGATCATCGCGTCGCGCATTTCTGTGATCTCAGCGTCGGACACTCCTGATTTCGCTAAGACCAGCACCCCTTGGATGTTTGCCACGCACTGCAGCGCGCGTTGACGGAGGGTGACGTTCGAGAATTGCGAGGACCCAGCTGCTGGGCGCGACAACGCCGCCGCAAAAAGGGAGCGAAGCGTGTCGACGCCAATCGTGAGCCGCGCCACAACGTCGGGATCACTTGACCCGAGCTCAAGCGCGGTATTGCCGATGAAGCAGCCGCGCCAATTCGCTGTCTGCCCGTCATCTCTTCGTGCGACGGTGAGGATACCGTCCACCAACATTTCGAGCGCCCGCCGCGCAGTGGGCTCGCGCGCAATCAACGGGCCGAAATGCTCTCTCAGCGTCTGAAAATAGAGGTCGAGCGTTTGAACGAATAACTCATGCTTGGACCCGAACGCGTTATAGAAGCTCGCTCTTCCGAGGCTCATTGTCGTCAGCAGCTCGGGCAAGTTGGTCGCCTCATAACCATTCTGCCAGAACGCCTCCAGCGCACGCTTTATCGCGCCATCGGGATCAAAGGTCTTGGTTCTCATAGAGTCATATTAGACCACATGGTCTAATATGACAAGGGATGGAAGTGCGCAGGGGCTATTCATCCGTCCAGGGATGCGCCAGCGGTCGAGTCAATGTTCGAGTGCAGCGGCGCTAGCGTTGTGAGCATCGACTGCCTCCGGATCGCGGCTTTGGCGCCGTTCCTCCTTTAGTCGTCCTACCTCCCGTTCCAACCGTTCGATGTAATCGAGAGTGTAGTCGAAGCTGGTGTAGTCCAGCGATTGCAGGAAGGCGCCGACGGCCGCGAGGGAGCGGCGAAATTTCCCCTGCTCTGGAACCAGATGGTTCACTGTGTCTGTCATCGGAAACTCCTCATTGGCGAAACTGTGCCAGGGTGCGGCGCCGTCGATCGCGCCATTGCGGCCTGACGGATGCACCCTATCGACCAAGTGGCGGGCAACACGGCGACGCCTAGAATCGCTCTGTCCACGGCCGAAGGTCGATTTCGTGCAACCAGGCGTTTCTCGGCTGCGCGAGGACGTCCATGTAGGTCTGGGCGATTGCGTCGGGATCGAGCAAGCTGTCAGGCTGATCGCTCGGGCCCGGTCGGCGCGGTGAGCGGACGCCTCCGTCGATGTTGAAATGCGCGACGTGTATCCCCTTCGGGCCCAGCTCTCTTGCCGCGCTCTGAGCGAGCCCGCGCAGTCCGAACTTGCCCATCGCGAAAGCCGCCGATTGGGCGAAACCCTTCATGCCTGCACTCGCACCGGTAAAGAAGATCGCTCCACGCCCTCTTGGCTCCATTCGCTTGGCGGCCTGCTGGGCGGCCAAAAACGCGCCGAACGTGGTTATGGCGATTGATTTCTCGACCGCGGCGGGATCGACGCTCGAGAGCGGACCTGGGACGCGCGAGCTGGCGTTGTAAATCACGATATCGGGCTCGGCGACCTGGCGGTCCATGTCGAGGAACAGCTGAGCCACTGCGTCCGGCTGGGAGGCGTCGAGGGCGAAGACGGCGGCGGCAGTCTCCACCGCAAGCGGCTTCAGCTTTTCGACATCGCGAGCGGCGAGACCGACTTGCAAGCCAATCTTAGACAAGCGCCGCGCTAGCGAAGCGCTGATGCCCGGTCCGGCGCCGATGATTAAGGCGCAGCGATAGGGGAAGTCGGCCATTGAGTTCCTCCTAGTTGTCTTGAATCGATGGAGCCTGATTGGTGGAAGTATGCGCGACTAAGCAGATGGCGAACTCTGCTGGGCCTCCAATCCGGCGAGGAGTTTATGCGATGCCGCGAAGTCGGCGGACAAAGGCGGCCACGGCCGGCGCGACAATCTCGGGGGCCTCCTCAGAAAGAAAATGGACGCCTTCCACCTGGATTTCTTCCTGATTGGGAAAGGTCCGGCAGAAGGCGACCTGCTTAGGACTGTGATCCAGGGCGCCCGGAATGGCTTGGAAATAGAGTTTGGGCACAGGGCTGGTCGCCAACCATCGCGAATAGTCCTTGACCGCCTCGACCACATCGGCCGGTTCGCCGGCAATCGGGATCTGACGCGGCCAGCTCAAGGTCGGGCGTCGATCCTCCCCCGGGTTCAGGAAGGGTCTGCGATATTCCGCTTTAACGACATCGGAGATTGGCCGGCGAATGGATCCGAAGAGGATCTGCTCAACCATGAAATTCTCCTGCAGGACCATCGCGTCGCCGGCGGGAGAACGCATCGCCTCGAAGGCTGGCCGCATCTCTTCGCTTAAATTACTCCACTCGAGCGGCGCCACGATCGATTCCATATAGGCGATGCCCTGCACCCGATCGGCATGCTTGCTTGCATAGTCGAAGCCGAGCGCCGAACCCCAGTCGTGGACGACGAATATGATGTTGTCATCGAGATCAAGCTGATCCCAAAGCGCATGAATGAAGCTGCGCTGTTCGAAGTAGCCGTATCTGTCAGGACCGGAATTCGGAAGCTTATCCGAGTCTCCCTGACCGATCAGATCGCAGGCGACGAGCCGACCGAGCCCTCGGCAGGCCGGCATGATGTTGCGCCAGAGATAGGACGAGGTCGGATTACCGTGCGAAAAGACAATGGCATCGCCTTCGCCCTCGTCGATATAGGCCATCCGCTGACCATTGACGGTCATGAACTTCTTCTCGGCGAAGGGCGTGTCGCTCAGGTTCATCGATACGATCCTCTCAACTCTTGGGGTTTTCGGCTTCGCTCTAGTCGTTCGCCTCCCAGCGGAGTGACGGAAGGCCGAGGCCGCTCGTCCCGTCCGTGATGACCCCAATTTTACCTTGAGATCGATTCACGTGCGGAACGCCCGTCTACTCAGGTAGCGGCGGCGCGCGGCCGTCAGAGTTGCGACCAACCCCCGTCCACCGGAAGTTCGACGCCGGTCATGAAGGTCGCGTCGAAAGCGAGGAAGAGGACGGCCTTGGCGAGTTCCTCCGCCGTTCCGAAGCGCTTCATCGGAATGGCCTCGGTCATCTGCGCTATGAGATGGGCCTGCAGGTCTCGGGCATCGACTTGCCGGCGATCGGCGTGTCGGTGGGGCCGGGCGACACCGCGTTGACGCGAATCCCCCGAGGAAGCAGCTCAGCGGCGAACATCCGAGCGAAGTTTCGCAGCGCAGCCTTGGCCCCTCCATATGCGGCGAGCATGGGCATCCCCTTGACGTTTGCGGTCGAGGTCGTGAGGACGATGGAACCGCCGCTATTGATCAGCGGCGAAAGCTCGTGCTGCCGACGCGCCTAGCATGCGGCAGCGCTGAATTATGAGCTTCGCATCCGCCTCGCAGTCTGCGCCGGGGAAGCGCCCGGCGAAGCAAAATCGCCCTCGCCTCGGCCTCCGGGGAAGCACAAAGGCGCCCAAAGCGAGCCCTCTTGATGGGGTGCGCCATCTCGCATTACGGCCTGTCATGCAGGCGGCAAGCGGCCGATGGCAGGAGCTACCCATGCCCAAAGCGGCCCAAAGCCCGCTGCTTTACGCTTTCTGTTGCTTCCCCGGCTTTTACGCCGGAGGCGGGGAAGCAAAAACGGCCCCGAAGGGCCGTTTTTATCCGCTTGAAATCTCTAAGAGATTTTGGAGCGGGCGAAGGGATTCGAACCCTCGACCCTAACCTTGGCAAGGTTATGCTCTACCCCTGAGCTACGCCCGCATCCGGTGGACAGCCTCGGCCGTCCGGGTGGGCGATATATACAGAGGGCCCGACCTGGCGCAAGCTTCTTTTTCGCACCCGGGACCGGCCGGCGAAGGCTTGTTCTTGCTCGGGTGAAGGCTCATTTGCTATGGCAGCGCAATCCCGGCAACAGGGTGGGAAATTCCCCGTGGATCAGCTTATCGCCGCCAACAATGCGGCTCCTCCGGTCAAGGAAACCAGCACCGCCGCCTTCATGGCCGATGTCGTCGAGGCGTCGATGCAGGCCCCGGTCATCGTCGATTTCTGGGCGGAATGGTGCGGCCCGTGCCGCACGCTCGGCCCGATGCTGGAAAGGGCCGTGGCGGCGACCAAGGGTGCCGTGCGGATGGTGAAGCTCGATATCGAGGCTCATCCCGAGATTCCGACCCAGATGCGGATCCAGTCGATTCCGGCAGTCTATGCCTTCAAGGACGGAAGGCCGATCGACGGCTTCGTCGGCGCCTTGCCCGAAGCGCAGGTGAAAGCCTTCGTCCAGCGCCTGGCCGGCAAGGCCGGGCCGTCGGCGATCGACGAGGCGATCGAGATGGCGAAGCAGGCGCTGACCGACGGCGATGCCGCGAGTGCCGAGAATATCTATCAGCAGATCCTGGAGCGCGAGCCGACCCATGTCGGCGCCCTTGTGGGCCTGGCGCGGTGCGCGCTCGCTGCCGAGGATCTCGAGGATGCCAAGGCGATCTTCGCGCGCATCCCGGCCGAGGAGGCGAAGCATGCCGACGTAGTATCGCTCGCGTCCGCGATCGAGCTGGCCGAGCAGGCGGCGAAATCGGCTGGGGCCACGAGCGAGTTCGAGCATCGCCTCCAGCAGAATGCCGACGATCACGAGGCGCGGCTGGAGCTGGCCATCGCCCTCTTCGCACTCGGTAAACGCGAGGAGGCGGTCGACCACCTGCTCCAGATCATTCGGGTCAACCGCGACTGGAACGAGCAGGCGGCGCGCAAGCAGCTGCTGAAATTCTTCGAGGCGCTGGGCTTCACCGACCCGCTGGCCGTCGATGGGCGCAAGCGCCTGTCCTCGATTCTGTTCTCGTGAAGGCCCCCGGCCCATGACCGCAGCGGCGGGCCCGGCCGCCTTCGCGGCGCGGCCGCTGCCGGCGAGCCTGCCGATCTTTCCGCTGTCGGGCGTGCTGCTCCTGCCGCGCGGCCGGCTGCCGCTCAACATCTTCGAGCCGCGCTACCTCGCCATGGTCGACCATGCGCTGGCCGGCGACCGGATGATCGGCATGATTCAGCCGACCGGGCCCGAGTCGCCGGCCCGCAACCCGCCCGTCTACAAGACCGGCTGCGCCGGCCGCATCGTGTCGCTGGCCGAGGATGGGCCGCGCTATCTACTCACGCTGGCTGGAATCTCGCGCTTCAGCGTGACCGAGGAGCTGGCGACGACCTGCGCCTATCGCCAGGTGGTAGCCGACTGGACGCCCTATCAGGCGGATCTGGTCGAGCCCGAGAGCCTGGCGCTCGACCGGGCGCGGCTCTTCGCCGGGCTCAAGACCTTTTTCACGCAGCACGGCATCGGCGTCGACTGGTCCGCACTCGAGAAGGCCGGCGATGAACGGCTCGTCACCTCGCTCGCCATGACCTGCCCGTTCAGCGCCGCCGAGAAGCAGGCGCTGCTGGAAGCGCCGACGCTGGACTCGCGCGCCGAGATCCTGACCAGCCTGGTCGAGATGATCGCCCGCAGCGCCGGCAGCGGGCCGGACAATGATGCGCGGCATTGATAGGGGGAGCGACGGGAATGGCTGACGCCGCGCAAGAGATCGATCCGAAGCTGCTCGAGATCCTGGTCTGCCCGCTGACGAAAGCGCCGCTGCGCTATGACCGGGCGGCGCAGGAGCTGATCAGCGACCAGGCGGGCCTGGCCTATCCGATCCGCGACGGCATTCCGATCATGCTGGTCGACGAGGCGCGGTCGATCGACAAGCCGGCGGAGGCCTAGTGGATCGCTGGCCGGTCGAGCTGGTGCTGAAGCGGGCCGATAAAAGGCTCGACATCAGCTTCGATGACGGTTCGCGCTTTGAGCTGCCAGCAGAATATCTCCGGGTCGAAAGCCCGTCGGCCGAGGTTCAGGGCCATGGCCCGGGCCAGAAGACCCTCGTCTTCGGCAAGGCGGAGGTCGGCATCCAGGATCTGGAGCCGGTCGGCCACTACGCCGTGCGTATCCGCTTCGACGACATGCACGACACCGGCATCTATACCTGGCGCTATCTCTATGAACTGGGTACGGAATATCCCATCCGCTGGCAGCGCTATCTCGATGAGCTCAAGGCCGCCGGGCTGACGCGCTAGAGCGGATCGCGATCAGACTGAGTCCGTTTGATCGCATCGGGCTCTAGACAAAGTCCTTCGCTATCGCATTCACATATTTCGAGTATTACCCTTCTCCCCTTTGATGAGGGGGTTCGCCGGCACTTGCTGAAGGGTGTCCAGATCTAAGCTCACAGACCTGCATGCCCCCTCATCCGGCCCTTTGGGCCACCTTCTCCCACGAGGGGAGAAGGACATTCTTGCCTCGGCCTTTTCCTCGCTCAAAGCTGTTCCCCGCGCACGAGCCGCGGCAGCGTGCCGACGATGCCCATGGCGTGGCGCATGAAGAGGCGCTTCAAGGGCGGCGCGCGGTTGACCAGCGCCAGACCTGCGCCGCGGGCCAGCCTGAGCGGCGCCACATCGTTCGAGAACAGGCGGTTGAGCCCGTCGGTCACGGCCGAAAGCGCCAGCGTGTCGAGCCGGCGCCAGCGCTGATACCGGTCGAGCAGGTCGGCAGCACCCGGATCGAGGCCGAGCCGGCAGGCATCGACGATGAGCTCGGCCAAGGCCGCCACATCGCGGATGCCGAGATTGAGGCCCTGGCCCGCGATCGGATGGATGACATGGGCGGCATCGCCGACCAGCGCCAGCCTTCGGTCGGTCATGCGCGCGGCATAACGAACCTCGAGCGGATAGGACCAGTGCTGCCCGATCGAGGCGACCTGGCCCAGGAACGAGCCGAAGCGGAGGCCGAGCTCGCGATCGAAATCGGGCTTGTCGAGCCGCATCAGAGCCGGCGCCAGCCGCGCCCGCTCGGTCCAGACGATCGAGGAGCGGTGACCTTCCGGCCCGTCCGTCATGGGCAGGATGGCGAACGGCCCCGCCGGCAGGAAATGCTCGACCGCGACACCGCCATGCGGCTGCTCATGGGCCACCGTGCAGGTGATGGCGTGCTGGGCATATTGAGTGCCGAGCGTGCGGATTTGGGCGGCCTCGCGCTGTGGCGAGTTCCGCCCGTCGGCCGCGACGGCGAGCCGGGCCGAAACCGTGCCGCCGCCGGCGAGCCGGACGGTGACGCCTTCCGCCCCGCGTTCGACCGTTTCGACCGCGGCAGGCGCCAGATGCACGAGATCGGGCAGATCCTTGAGCCGTTCGAACAGGGCGCGGCGCAGCACGCGATTCTCGACGATCCAGCCGAAGGGTGCCGCCTCCGACCCAAGCTCGCGATGATCGTAATGGAGAAAGAGCGGCGAGCCCTGATCGGCGACGCGGATATCGAGGATCGGCTCGGCCGCACGCTCGACATGGCGCCAGACGCCGATGCCGTCGAGCACGCGCTGCGAGCCATAGGCGATCGCCGAGCTGCGTCCGTCGAACGGCTCCGCCACCATCGCGGCCGGCTTCTCCCGATCGATCACGACAGTCGAGATGCCGGCGCCGGCACAGGCAACCGCGAGCGGCAAACCGGCAAGGCCGCCGCCGATGATGGCGATCTCGGCCTTGAAGCTGGGCGGGCCGGAAACGAGGGCAGGAGCGGCTTTGACCATGGGCGGAGCTTGCCCGGCGCCCGCCGGACTGTCCAGCGCGGGGAAATTTATATTCCTTTTATATTCTTGCCTGCGGCTTAGCCATGTCTGCCTATAAAATAGGCATCAATGAGCGAAACATATCGCGCCGCACAATTCTGCCGCGTGGAATCGACTTGGCACGGTTCTTGTTGTGCAAGGGCTCAAGCGCGCCGACTCAGGGCCAGAGTCGGGACGCATCGAAGGACCCGCCTTTCGGGAAACCGTCATCCTAGTCAGGGGAGAAAGCATATGATGCGTCTGTTGAAGGCCAGAGGAAGGATCGGCCGGTCGATCCTGGCGATGGCCGCGGCACTCTTCCTCGTGGTAGCGGGCCTCGGTGCCGCACTGCCGGCCTTCGCCGACGATGCGCCGGCCACCCCGGCTCCCGCTGCTGCTGCTGCGGCACCGGCCGCCGACGCCCCGGCGCCGCCGGCCTGCGCGTCCGGCGTCACCGATCCGTGCGTGCCCAATTCGGGCGACACTGCCTGGATGCTGACCTCCATGGCACTCGTCCTGATGATGACGATCCCCGGCCTCGGCCTCTTCTATGGCGGCATGGTCCGCAAGAAGAATGTCGGCGACACGGTGATGACGAGCTTCGCCATCACCTGCCTCGTCACCGTGCTGTGGGCCGTGTGCAACTACAGCCTGGCCTTCCGCGCCGGCACGCCGTTCATCGGCGGGCTCGACAGGGCCTTCCTGCAGAACATGCTGAGCGATGTCTCGAAGAATCTGACGGTCCCGAACAGCCTGGCCGCGACGATCCCCGAGAGCGTCTATATGTGCTTCCAGATGACCTTCGCGATCATCACCCCGGCGCTCATCGCCGGCGCCTTCGCTGAGCGCATGAAGTTCTCGGCCATGCTGTGGTTCATGGCCGCCTGGGCAACGCTGGTCTATGCCCCGGTCGCCCATTGGGTCTGGGGTCCGGACGGCTTCCTGAACAGCGGCAACGACGCCGCCATGGTCAAGGTGCTGGATTTCGCGGGCGGCACGGTCGTGCATATCAATGCCGGTGTCGCTGGCCTGGTCTGCGCGCTGCTGCTCGGCAAGCGCAAGGATACCGGCCCCGCGCATAACGTCGTCTATGTCTATATCGGCGCAGCCCTGCTCTGGGTCGGCTGGTTCGGCTTCAATGCCGGCTCGGCGACCTCGGCGGGCGTCCAGGCCGGCATGGCCATGACGGTCACCCAGATCGCGACCGCCACCGCGGCATTGGCCTGGATGTTCGTGGAGTGGGCCGCCCGCGGCAAGCCGACCGTGCTCGGCATCTGCTCCGGTGCCGTCGCCGGCCTCGTTGCGATCACGCCCGCCTCGGGCTTCGTCGGCCCGGCCGGCTCGCTCGCGATCGGTGCCATCGCCGGCGTGGTCTGCTACCTGGGTGCGACCTCGCTCAAGCATGCCTTCGGCTATGACGACGCGCTCGACTGCTTCGGGGTCCACGCCATCGGCGGCATGGCGGGTGCCATCCTGACCGGTGTCTTCGCGATCAGCGAATATGGCGGCACCTCGGGTCTGATCGAGGGCAATGCCGGCCAGGTCGTGAACCAGCTCATCGGCGTGGCCATCGTCATCATCTACGACGTGATCGCCTCCTTCATCATCCTGAAGGTGATCGACATGGTCGTGGGCCTGCGCGTCGACGAGGAAGTCGAGCGCGACGGTCTGGACTTGGCCCTCCACGGCGAAATGGTGCAATAGCTCCCCCTGGGCGGCGGCGCCTCCGGCGACGCTGCCCCTTTTTATTCCCGGCGCCTTCGAGCAATCGAAGGCGCCGTTTTCATTGCTGGCGGGGTAGCGTCTCGATGCCGAGTGCGGTCTTGTAGCGCGGGCTCATATGCCAAAGCCCGATCTCGACCGCGAGACCGAGGAATCCTGCCGCCGGCAGTGGGCTCGCGAGCGGGGATATCGGCTGAATTCCAGCAAGCGTCACGGCCGCCTGGAGCGCGCGCTCATGGCCGGGCGATCCCAGCCATTCGATCCGGCCGCAATGATCGCCGGCTTCGGCCGCCTCCAGCCAGCCGCCCCAGCGAATGCCGGTGTCGGTCGCATGCTCGGCCACGGGATCGCCGCGCAGAAGATAATTGGTGAAGTTGCCGGGGCGCTCGGCCGGCGCGCGATAGCCCGGTAAGCCGGGACCGCCGAAGCCCACGCCGCCATAGCCGAACTCGCGGGCCGCGAGCTCGGCGCCATAGGCACCCAGCGAGTTGCCCGTGACGAAGACATTCCCCCGAACGGTCGAGAGCGGGGGCGACTGCGCAGCGGCGGCCGTCTCTACGGCAGCGACGAACGCACGCACATCCTCGGCATAGCGCGCGGGGGCCAAGCCGAACAGAATCGCGGCATCCGTGTCGTAAGTGCCTTGATGCAGGATCGGGATGGGATTAAATCGCCGAATTGCGATGACGATCTGCCCCGTCGCCCCGCTTACGAAGGTGCTCGCGTAGAAGCCGTCTCGCGGCACGGCCGCCACGGTCGGAGCAATGCCGAGGCGGCGCCAGCCGACTGGCGGGAGCTGATCCGGCTCGGTCCGGATCAGGCTGAAATAGACATCATTGCCGGGCGGCGCCGGATCGGCCGCCGCAGCACCGATCGTCGCAATTCCCGTCAGTAACGCCAGGGTCAATCGAAAGATCATCTGAAACCAAGGATTGCGCTTGAATGACCCTAGCAGAGGTGCGCGCATCGGTGAAGCCCACCGATTCCTGTTGGCCGAAAGCCGCTCAGCCTATAAGATCGCTTGAACACCGTCTGATAAGTTCGTGATTCGACGCGTGTTGAGGCGAGAGCGACCGTGCAGACGAATGAGAGGTTGGAGCGGCTGGGGGATAACCCCTTCACCCGGCTGAACACACTCTTGAAGGATGTCGTGCCGCGCAACAACGCGCAGCCGCTGATCCTGAGCGTGGGCGAGCCGCAGCATGCACCGCCCGCCTGGGTTGCCAACGTCGTGGCCGCCAATGCCGGCCTGTGGAATCGCTATCCGCCAGTGCAGGGTACCGAGGAGTTCCGGACATCCGCCTGCCGCTGGCTGACGCGCCGCTATGGCTTGAGGCCCGAGGCGCTTGACCCGAACAAGCATCTGCTGGCGCTGGCCGGCACCAAGGAAGGCCTGTTCCTGGCGACCCAGATGGCGGTGCCGGAAACGAAGGCCGGCAAGCAACCGGCCGTGCTGCTGCCGAACCCCTTCTATCTGGCCTATCGCGGGGCGGCCGGCATGGCCGGAGCCGAGATCGTGCCCGTGGCGGCGACGCGCGAGACGGGATTCCTGCCGGATTTCGAATCGGTGCCGCGCGAGGTGCTGGAGCGGACGGCATTCGCCTTCCTCTGCACGCCGGCCAATCCGCAAGGCGCCATCGCCAGCCTCGATTATCTGAAACAGGCGATGCGGCTGGCGCGGCGCTATGATTTCGTGCTCGCCGTCGATGAATGCTATTCCGAGATCTACGACCAGGCGCCGCCGCCCGGCGGGCTCGAGGCCGCGGCAGCGCTGGGCGAAGGCTTTGCCAATCTGCTCGTCTTCCACAGCCTGTCGAAGCGCTCGAACGGCGCCGGGCTGCGCCTGGGCTTCGTCGCCGGCGATCCGCAGCTGATCGCCCGGCTGCAGACGCTCAGGAGCTATGCCGGCGCCCAGGTGCCGATGCCGCTGCAGGCGGCAGCCGCCGCGCTCTGGAACGACGAAGCCCATGTCGAGGCGAACCGCGCGCTCTATCGCGCGAAATTCGACATTGCCGAGCGCATCCTGCGCGGCCGTTACGGTTTCTATCGCCCGCAAGGCGGCTTCTTCTTGTGGCTCGAGGTCGGCGATGACGAGGCGACGGCATTCCGGCTGTGGCAAGAGGGTGGGGTCCGGACCGTGCCGGGCAGCTATCTCGGCGTGACCGATGCGGCCGGCGTCAATCCGGGTGCCGGATATCTGAGGCTGGCGCTTGTGCATGAGGATGCCATCGTGACCGAAGCGCTCGAGCGCTTCGCGCGGATCGCATGAGGCCCGTGATGGCCGGATTCGGCGCCAGCTTCAGTGCCAATGGCAGCTTCGGCAGCTTTCTGCGGCGGCGCCTGAGCGAACTCGCCGGGGTGGCGCTGTTCCTCGGCAGCATCGTGCTGTTCCTGGTGCTGGCGACATATGACCGGCACGACCCATCCTGGAATGTGGCCTCCGACCGGATGCCGGCGAATTTCGGCGGCCCGACCGGTGCCGTGCTGGCCGATGCGCTGATCCAGGCGCTGGGCTTCGTGCCCCCATATCTGCTGCCGATGATCGCCACGGTCTGGTCGCTGCGGCTCTTGCTGAATCGGCCGGTTCGGCTGCTGTGGCTCAGGCTGCTGCTGATTCCGGCTGTCCTGATCCTGGCCGCGATCAGCCTCGGCATCCTGCCGGGCCGGATCGGCGGCGTCACGGGGCTCATCTTCTGGAACCGCGTCGCGATCGGCCCGGCCGAGCCGCTGGTCGCGATGGGCATTGCCGCCTTCGCCGGCGTGCTGCTGCTTTATGTGCTGGGTCTCTCGCGCGGGGAATGGGTCGCGGTCGGGCGCGGCGCCGGCCGGGTTGCGCGCGTCGGCGGCAAGGCCGGGCGCACGACCTGGCGCTGGGGCATGGGGCGGCCGAGCTTGGGGCTGACTCTGCCGCGAACTCGATCTTGCCCAATATTTCACCATGCCCGGCTTCCTGAGATGGCCGGCGCGCCGGACCGCACCGATCGAGCCACGACGCGTGCCGCGCGAAGGCACGGGCGTGCGGCGCGACCCGACCATCAGCCTGCAGCCGAAGCGCGCCTTGCCGCGCGATGTCGTCGCCCCCCAGGCGACCCGGCCGGCACCGGCCCGGCGGCCCGAAACGCCGCGCCAGGCGATGCTCGATCTCGAGCCGGACAGCGATTACGAGCTGCCGCCGCTCGATCTTTTGGCCGAGGCGCCGCGCGACCGGCACCGCGCCGGCCCGAGCGAGGAATCGCTGCAGCAGAATGCGCTGCTGCTCTTGAACGTGCTCGAGGATTTCGGCGTGCGCGGCGAGATCGTGAAGGTGCGGCCGGGTCCCGTCGTCACCCTCTACGAGCTGGAGCCGGCGCCCGGCACGAAATCCTCGCGCGTCATCGGCCTGGCCGACGATATCGCCCGCTCGATGAGCGCCGTCTCGGTCCGCGTGGCCGTGGTGCCCGGCCGGAACGTGATCGGCATCGAGTTGCCGAACAGCCGGTCGGAGACGGTCTATCTGCGCGAGCTGCTGGCATCCGAGGCCTATGAGAAGAACGCGGCCAAGCTGCCGCTGGTGCTGGGCAAGGATATCGGCGGCGGCCCGATCATCGCCGATCTCGCCAAGATGCCGCATCTCCTGATCGCGGGCACCACCGGCTCCGGCAAGTCGGTCGGCATCAACACGATGATCCTGTCGGTGCTGTACCGGATGCCGCCCGATCAGTGCAAATTCATCATGATCGACCCCAAGATGCTGGAGCTGTCGATCTATGACGGCATCCCGCATCTCCTGGCGCCGGTCGTGACCGACCCGAAGAAGGCGGTCGTGGCGCTGAAATGGACCGTGCGCGAGATGGAGAACCGGTATCGCGCCATGTCCAAGCTCGGCGTGCGCAATATCGAGGGCTATAATCAGCGCCTGAGCGAGGCGACCGCGCGCGGCGAGAAGCTGCTGCGCCGGATCCAGACCGGCTTCGACCCCGAGACGGGCGAGCCGCAATTCGAGGAGCAGCCGCTCGAATCGACGCCGCTGCCCTTCATCGTCGTCGTGGTCGACGAGATGGCCGATTTGATGCTGGTCGCCGGCAAGGATATCGAGGCCGCGATCCAGCGCCTGGCGCAGATGGCGCGCGCCGCCGGCATCCATATCATCATGGCGACGCAGCGCCCGTCGGTCGATGTCATCACCGGCACGATCAAGGCGAATTTCCCGACCCGGATCAGCTTCCAGGTCACCTCCAAGATCGACAGCCGCACCATCCTCGGCGAATCCGGGGCGGAGCAGCTGCTGGGCCGCGGCGACATGCTCTATATGGCCGGCGGCGGGCGCATCACCCGCGTGCACGGCCCCTTCGTCGCCGATTCCGAGGTCGAGGGCGTGGTGAATTTCCTCAAGAGCCAGGGCTCGCCCGACTATGTCGAGGATGTCACCGTGGATGATGATTCCCCGGTCGGCGAATTCGATGAGAGCGAAGGCGAGGGCAGCAAGAGCGGCGACGAGCTCTATGACCGCGCCGTGGCGCTGGTGACGCGCGAGCGCAAGGCATCGACCAGCTTCGTGCAGCGGCATCTGCAGATCGGCTATAACCGCGCCGCCCGCATCATGGATCGGATGGAGCAGGAGAGCGTCGTCGGCCAAGCCAACCATGTCGGCAAGCGGGAAGTGCTGGCGCCGCCGCCGCGCTGACACTATTTGAGGCGAAGAAGAGAGACCTCACGCCTCAAGCCAAGGAAGATCCCATGCGTTCGAGCGAGTACGGAAGCACGGCCGGCAGGCCGATCCATCGGCGCGCCATTCTGCTGGGCGGGCTGTGCGCGCTTGCCGCCGGCCCCGCACTCGCCGCCGGCCCGGCACCGAAGGGCGTGGCGCTCACGCCCCAGGATCAGGCCGAGCTCGTGCAAATCGAGACCTATCTCAACGGCATCAAGACGCTCGAGGCGAAGTTCCAGCAGACGACGGCCGAAGGGGCGGTCTCGACCGGCACCGTCTGGCTGTGGCGCCCGGGCCGGATGCGGCTCGATTACGACGCGCCGGCCAAGCTGCAGCTGATCGCCAATCGCGGGCTGGTCGCGGTCAATGATCTCAGCATCAAGCATGTCCAGTATTTTCCGATCGAGGAGACCGCCGCCTGGTTTCTGCTGCGCGACCGGATCACGCTGACGGGCGACGTGACGGTGACGCGGTTCGAGCGCGGGCAGAAGACGGTGCGTGTCACGGCGACGCAGACGCGCGACGCCGATTCCGGCGCGCTGACCATCCTTTTGAGCGAGGATCCGCTGACGCTGCGGCAATGGACGGTGCTGGATCCCCAGGGCAAAAACACCACTGTGGCGCTGACCGACATTCAGGATGGCGTGCAGATCGCGGATAATCTTTTCAATCTGCCGAGCAATGTCGACACCTCGCCGCGCTCGCGCTGATCGCTAATTTAAAGAAAAGATTTGCGATTTCAAAGGGTCGGTGCGGTAAACGGCGGTGGATGCGTTTCGTCTCATGCAGAGCTGCCGCCTCGGCCATGCACTACCTGCATTTGTGCTTCGGCCGATCGACGCCAAATGCTGTATCGAAGTGATCAGCGACCTACGGATGTCCTGATGGTTCGATCCAGACCCCCTGCTGGCTCGGACATTCCTCAACGGCACTTCAAGATGCTCCAGGCACCCCCCTGACCTGGACATCGCAAGCACAACGGCGTCCGATCCCCCCGATCGGGCGCCGTCTTTTTTTGCCGATCAGGATCCTGAAAGACAAGCGCGGGCGCCGGTTGCGGGTATCGGGTGGTTCTGCTTTGATGCGGCCCGCACGTAATCTCCCGCATCCTTCTTGGGGCTTCTCATGGGCTATGCCATTCCCGCTCCGCCGGTGACCACCGTTCCGGTCGTCGGCGGCGATCCGTTCCCCGTCCGCCGGATCTTCTGCGTCGGCCGCAACTATGCGGCGCACACGCGCGAGATGGGGCACGATCCCGAGCGCGAGCTGCCCTTCTTCTTCACCAAGCCGGCCGACGCGCTGCTGCTGACCGGCCAGGTCATGCCCTATCCGCCCAAGACCGAGGATCTCCATCACGAGATCGAGCTGGTGGTGGCGATCGGCAAGGGCGGTGCCGATATTCCCGAAAAGCTGGCGCTCGATCATGTCTATGGCTATGCCGTCGGCCTCGACATGACCCGCCGCGACATCCAGGGCGAGGCGAAGAAGCTGGGCCGGCCCTGGGACATGGGCAAGGGTTTCGACAACTCCGCCCCGATCGCACCGATCCATAAGGCGAGCGAGGTCGGTCATATCGATCACGGCGCCATCTGGCTGAAGGTCAATGGCGAGATCCGCCAGCAGAGCGATGTGAAGGAGCTGATCTGGTCGGTGCCGGAGATCATCGCGTTCCTGTCGGGCTTCGTCGAGCTCAAGCCGGGCGACCTGATCTTCAGCGGCACGCCCGAAGGGGTCGCCGCCGTCGGGCGCGGCGACAAGCTGCATGGCCATGTCGACAAGCTGACGGACCTCGAGGTCGCGATCCGCTGATGGCCATCTCCGTCGCCACCTGGAACATCAACTCCGTCCGCCTCAGGATCGACAATGTCGCCCGCTTCGTGGCGGATGCGCAGCCCGACGTGCTGTGCCTGCAGGAAACCAAATCGCCGGACGAGTTCTTCCCGGATGCCAGGTTCGAGGCAATGGGGTATCGCCATCGCCATTTCGCCGGGATGAAGAGCTATAACGGCGTCGCCATCCTGTCGCGCCTGCCGTTCGAGGCGACCGAGATTCCGACCTGGTGCGGCAAGACAGATTGCCGGCACGTCATGGCGGTGCTCGAGGGCGGCATCGAGCTGCACAACATCTATGTGCCGGCCGGCGGCGACATCCCGAACCCGGCGCTCAACGACAAATTCGCCCACAAGCTTCAGTTCCTCGACGAGCTGACCCAATGGTTCGCTCAGGCGGCCGGGCGTGGGCGCAAGATGATCGTGGTCGGCGATCTCAACATCGCGCCGCTCGAGCACGATGTCTGGTCGCACAAGCAGCTCCTGGATGTGGTCAGCCACACGCCGATCGAGGTCGAGAAGTTCGGCAAGCTGCAGGCGACGGCCAGTTTCGTCGACAGCACCCGGCATTTCGTGCCGCCCGACCAGAAGGCCTATTCCTGGTGGAGCTATCGCGCGCGCGACTGGGAGGCGAGCAACCGCGGCCGCCGGCTCGACCATATCTGGGTGACGCCCGACCTGGCGCCGGATCTCACGAAATCCGAGATTCACCGCACGCTGCGCGGCTGGGAGAAGGCGTCGGACCATGTCCCTGTGGTGACGACGCTCGGCAGCTAGAGGCTAGCCTTGCGCGAAACGCGGCTCATTCGCTGGCTGGGATATGCTTGCCTGCTCGTCCTGGCGGGCATCGCCCTTGGCCTCGATGCCCGGCTCGGGCGGCCGATCTGGATCGACGAATTTCTCCACTTCGCCTTCGCCGGCTTTCCCGACACGGCCAGCGCGTGGAGCGCCATCGCGAAATCGATCGGTTCGATCAATTTCAACCAGACCGGACTCTACATGATCGTGGATTTCTGGCTGTTGAAGCTGTTCGGCGCGAGCGCCTTCATCTTGCGCCTGCCCAGCCTGCTGAGCGCTGCTTTCCTGCTGCTCGGCGCCGTCATCTTCATGCGCAATCGCGGCTATTCGAGCCTATGGCAGGTCGTCGTGATCGTCGGCATGTTCGCCGCGGATCCGCTGATGCAATATACCGGCGAGGCGCGCCCCTACATGCCGCTCGCCGCGGCCGCGGTCGGCATCCTGGCTTTCTATTCGGCGCCACCCGAGCGGCGCGGCCGGGGCACGATGGTGCTGGGCTACGCCGCCGCACTGCTCGGTGCCGCTTTTCATCCTTATTTTCCAGCCTATTGGGCGGTGGCACTGCTGTTCAGCTATGGGGTCTGGGTGGCGGAGGATCGTGCGGCGCTGAGCGTCGCCTCGGCCTTGCGATTTGCCAATCCTTGGCTGATCGCGGCCGGTGTCGCGATCTATGCCGCAGTGGCCGAGCTCAGCTGGCTGCCTCGGCGCGTGCCGCTCAATTTCGATCCCTTCCAATGGATTCCACGCGATTACTTCTGGCTGCATTTCTGGGATCTGGAGCATTTCGCCTTCCTGCGCGATCCGAACGATTTGCGGGAATGGACGACGCGATGGAGCGTGCCGCTCGCCATGCTGATCACGGCGGCCCTCGGGCTGCTGCTGCCGCGCCGGTTCGGCAGCCGCCTCCGGCCGTTCGTGGCACCCCTGGTGCTGCTCGTGCTGGCCGTCGGCCTGTCGCTCCTTGTCTCCTGGCTTTCGATTCGGAGCCACTACTGGATCCTGGGCCGGCAATGGATCGGATCCTTTCCGCTTGTCGTCATCGCCGTCGTCTGGTTCTTTGCCGAGGCTGGACGGCAACTCTCGCTGCTCACCCGTTTCGCCGGCCCCTTGCTTGCCTTGGCCGCCCTATGGTGCTTTTCGAGCTCGATCGAGAGGTTTCTGCCTGGACGTGTTGCAGAGATGACGGCACCGGCCTCGCACCAATCGGATCCGCCGGCCGATCAGCTGCCGACCGACAACACCGGGTGGGTCGCTCTTGCCAACGAGAACATCGCCCAAGGCGGCCCCGTCTGGCCGGTCTTCCGGAGCTTTTATGACGACAAATAACGGCACCGCAGCCGTTCCGAATCTGCAGGTCGCCATCATCATTCCCGTTTTCAACGACTGGGCAGCCTTGGCGGCGCTGTGCCGGAACATTGCCGCCTTGGCGCCCGCCTGGCCCGCGCGCCTGACCATCCTCGCCATCGATGACGGGTCGCAGACCTCGTTGCCCGACGATACCGGGCTCCAGGACCTGACCTCGCTCGAGCGCGTCGAGATCCTGTCGCTGGCCTGCAATCTGGGGCACCAGCGGGCCATTGCGGTGGGCCTGGCCGCAGCCTTCGACGCCGGCCGGTTCGATGTCGCGATCGTGACCGACGGCGACGGCGAGGATCGCCCCGAGGATATCGGACGCATGATCGAAGCGCATCGCGCGCATCGGAAATCGCTGATCGTGGCACGCCGGGCGAGCCGCTCGGAGAGCACCGGTTTTCAGCTCTTCTACCGGCTCTACAAGGCCGTGTTCCGCACAATGACCGGCAAGAAGATCGATTTCGGCAATTTCTCGCTGATTCCCGCCGGCATGCTGCGATCGCTGCTGTTCATGCCGGAAAGCTGGAACCATCTGGCGGCGAGCATGCTGCGGTCCCGCATGCCGCTCTTCCGGCTCGATTGCGCGCGCGGCACGCGATATGCCGGCCGATCGAGCATGAATTTCGTGTCGCTCCTGACCCATGGCATCAGCGCCATCTCGGTGTTCAGCGACCTTGTCTTCGCACGGCTGCTGGCCTTTTCGGCCTTCGTCGCGGCCATGGCCATCGCCGTGGCGCTGGTCGCGACCATCATCCGCATGATCACCGACCTCGCCATTCCGGGCTGGACCAGCAATGTCGTGGGCATCAGCGCGCTCATTGTGTTCCAGGCCCTGACCGTGTCGATCCTCGCTTCGATCCTGCTGCTCGGCAGCCGCTCCGCGGTCGCCTTCATCCCGGCGACCATGGCGCTGCAGTTCGTCGCCGGCCGAACAATCCTGGTGGACAGATGCCAGCCCTAGAGGAGAAGACCGACTATCTCGGCACCGAGCTCGCCGTCTTCACGCACGCGACCAACTGGCGTGCCTATTGGCAATCGGCAATGCGGCCCTATCTGGGTTCGCGCGTGCTGGAAGTCGGCGCCGGAATCGGCACCATCACGAAGGATCTGTGCGGCGCCGGCATCCGGCAATGGGTGGCACTCGAGCCGGACGCCAAGATGGCCGACGGGCTCGAGCGCGATCGCGCCGGCGGTGCGTTGCCGGCGCAGTGCGAGCCGCGTTGCGGCGGCCTGGCCGTGCTCTCGGACGAGGAACGCTTCGACAGCATCCTCTATATCGATGTGCTCGAGCATATCGAGCAGGATCGGGACGAAGTCCGCCATGCCCGCGATCACCTGGCACCCGGCGGACATCTCATCATTCTGGTGCCGGCCCACCAGGCGCTCTATTCGCCTTTCGATGCCGCCATCGGTCATTTCCGGCGGTATGGCCGGCGCCGGCTGCTGGACCTTTGCCCACCCGGCCTGGCGCTCGTGCGGGCGCGCTATCTCGATAGCGTGGGCCTGCTCGCCTCGCTCGGCAACAAGCTGTTGCTGGCGCAATCGAACCCGAGTTTGAAGCAGATCCTGCTGTGGGACCGCGCCATGGTGCCGCTGTCGCGCGCCATCGATCCGCTGTCGGGATTTCACCTGGGCAAGTCTTTGCTGGTGGTCTGGCGCAAGCCTTCATAGAAGCGGCGCCTATTTCCGCCAGTCGTAATCGCCGCCGGCCTTGAGCCGCACGATCTTGCCCTCGGCATCGAGCTCGAAGACGAGATCCTCGCCGATGAGCGGACCGGCCGTGAAGCGGAACCGGTCAGGCCCGTCGGGATCGAGATATATCCGCGATTTGGCCGGATCGCCGGCACCCGGATCCTGCCAGGCCAGCCGGCCATTGGCGATGACGATGGCGCTGCCCGTACCGCCATGCTGGGAGCTGTAGGTCCCGACATATTTCTGCCAGGCCGGATCGGCGACGGGCATGGGCGGAGCCGGCGTCGCGGCGGCGATGGCGGGCGCCAAGAGCGCCAGCGCCTGGTCGGCGATGCGCGTCGGGCCGCCTTCATCGGCATTGGTCAGCACGACCACGCCCAGATGCGAAGTGGGCTCGATCTCGAGCCGGCCGGCATAGCCTGCGGCCTGTCCGGCATGGCCGATGCGGATCGCGGTGCCGACACGGCGGGTCTGCCAGCCCAGCCCCTGGCCGCCCGAGAAATCCGGAAAGACAGTCTGGATACGCAGCATCTCGCGCCGGCTTGCGGCCGAAAGCACCGGACCGTCGGTGTCATCGAGCGCCCAGCCGGCGAGCTTCGCCATATCCTCGGCGGTGGAGGCGATGCCGGCCGCAGCGACGAGGCCACCCATCGCGAGGAAAGGCCGCGCCGCCCGGCCGCTATCGGCACTCTTCGCCCCATAGCCGGTCGCGAGGGCCGGATCGTCGGGTGCCAGCTCGACCCGCGTTTCCTTCATGCCGAGCGGCTTCAGGATGTGCCCGGCGACATAGTCCGCGTAGCTCTCGCCCGACGCCGCCTCGATGACGAGGCCGAGGATCGCGTAGCCGAGATTGGAGTATTTCCACAGCGTCTCGCGCGGCACGGCTTCCGGCTCTTCCGGCATCTGGCGCAGCAGCGTGGCACGGTCGGGCATGGTGCGGTCGTCCCAGGAGGCGCCGAGCGCCTCGCGCGGCAATCCCCCGAGATGCAGCAGCAGCTCGCGCAGCGTGATCTGCGGATTGGGATCGCCGGCGAGCGTGAACCCCTTCAGATGATCCGAGACGCGATCGTCGAGCCCGAGCTTGCCGGCGTCGCGCAGCTGCATCACGGCGATGCCGGTGAAGAGCTTCGACATGGAGGCAAGCCGAAACCGCGTGCCCGGCCCGATCGGCGCGCGGCGTTCGAGATCGGCCAGGCCGTATTGATGGCTCCAGATGACCACCGGCCCATGGGTGACCGCGATGGCGAGACCCGGCGTGCCGTGCTGCGCGATGTCGGCCGCGATCGAGCGGTCGAGCTCGGCCAGTGCCGCCGCGACCGGCGGGGCTGCCGCGATCCGATCGGTCTCGGCCGAAGCGGATCCGATCCAAAGCAGCGAGAGAGCGAGGAGTAGCAGGTGCGGTTGCATAGAAAGCGATAATAGGTCATTCAAGCGTCGGGAAAAGGAATGACCACCAGCTTTGCCTATCCGCGGCCGGCGCTGCTTGCCGATTACGCGCGCGCCGCGTCGGGCCTCGTCTTCGCGGCCTTGGCCATTCTGCTGCCCATGCACTGGATTCTGGTGAGTTTGTTCGGGCTCCTGGCGGCCTTGCTGCTGGCCTTCGGTGCGCGCACCTGGCTTCGGCAGAAGAGCCGGATCGAGCTCATGCCGGACGCCATCCGGCTTGCCGGTCCGATCGAGCGGCGCATTCCGTGGGAAGCGCTCGACCGGCTGGAGCTGCGCTATTTCTCGATGCGGCGCGACCGGAAGCAAGGCTGGATGGAATTGAGCCTGGCCGGCAACGGCACGCGGCTCGGCATCGAAAGCCAGATCGAAGGCTTCGGCGAGATCGTCGAGCGCGCCGCCGAGGCGGCCGCCTTGCGCGGCCTTGCCGTCGATCAGGCGACCGAAACGAATCTGGCCGCACTGGGCATCGCCTATCGCACCAAACGGTAACCGCCAGGCTCGGTTATCAGGATCTCGGCGCGCGACGGATCGGCCTCGATCTTCTGGCGCAGGCGATAGACATGGGTCTCGAGCGTATGGGTCGTAACCCCGGCATTGTAGCCCCAGACCTCGTTCAACAGCAGCTCGCGCGCGGTCGGCCGGTCGCCGGCGCGGAACAGATATTTGAGGATCGCCGTCTCCTTCTCGGTCAGGCGGATCTTCCTCTTGCCGTCGGAATCGGTCAGCAGCTTGGCCGAAGGGCGGAAATTATAGGGACCGAGCGAGAAGATCGCGTCCTCGCTCTGCTCATGCTGCCGAAGCTGGGCCCTGAGACGCGCCAGCAGCACGCCCAAGCGGAACGGCTTGGTGACATAGTCATTGGCGCCGGAATCGAGGCCCAATATCTGGTCCGCCTCGCTATCGGCCCCCGTCAGCATGATGATCGGCGTGCGCACGCCGTTGCGGCGCATCAGCCGGCACAGCTCGCGCCCGTCGATATCGGGCAATCCCACATCGAGGATGATCACATCGAAATGCCGGAGCTTGACCGCGTCGAGCGCCTGGGTCGCGGTCTCGGCCGTCTCGGTCTCGAACTCCTCATGGAGCTTGAGCTGCTCGACCAAAGCCTCGCGCAGCGGCGCGTCATCATCGACCAGCAGTATCTTCCTGGTCTTGCTCGCGGATACGCTCACGGAGAGGAGACCTTGACACCGCGCCAGAAGGCGACGTAGCCGCGGATATTCTCGGCCGCCGGCTTCGGATCCGGGTAATACCAGGCCGCATCCTTGTTCTCGACGCCATCGACCACGACGGAAAAGTAATGCGCCGTGCCCTTCCACGGGCAGACGGAGCTCGTGTCGCTCTGGCGGAAGAATTCCTGCTTCAACGCCGAGGGCGGGAAATAGATATTGCCTTCAACCGTCTCGAATCGATCGCTCTGGGCGATCACCTTGCCTTGCCACTCAGCGCTTGGCATGATCCGCTCCTTACCGAATTTTCCGGCACCCCGGTTCGAGAGAATAGTGCCGCGCCCTCAGCGCTGCAACGCAGACGGAAGCGTGGCTAGAGCCCGATGTGATCAGGTCTGCTCGACCTGATCACTGAATCGGTCTCTAACTGTTTAAGCTAGCGCAGGATTCAGATTTCAGGTCGATTCGACCTGAAATCATCCTGCGCTAGGGCATCGAGGGCTGCAGCGAAAAGATCGCCGGTTCGGTCCCAACCCGGCAGCGCGCTTGCCGCCTCATAGGCGCCGGCCACGAACCGTGCGCGCAGGCCGGCATCGGCGATGAGCCGGGCGAGTGCTGACGCCAGCGCATCGGCATCGCCGGGCGGCACCAGCAGCCCCGCCGCGGGCGGGACCGTGTCCGGAATGGCCCCGGCCGTGGTGGAGAGGATCGGCAGCCCATGCGCCATCGCTTCGGCCAATACCATGCCATAGCCTTCATGGTAGGAGGCGAGCACGAACAGGTCGGCCGCCGCATAGGCCTCGGACAGCCGCTCGGGCGGCCATTCGCCGAGGAGCTCGATGCGGGTGCCGAGGCCGGACTCGGCGATCGCCGCGCGCAGTGCCGCCACCGTCGGTGGATCGCGCTCGAGGCTGCCGAGGATCGTGAGCCGCCAATCGAGCTCGGCAAGCCGGCCGAGCGCCTGCACCAGCAGCACATGGCCCTTGCGCGGCGTGACCGTGCCGACCGAGAGGAGCCGCAGTGGTCCCGCGTGCGATGCGCGCTCACGCCGGGCCGGGTGATCGAGCCCGGGCGGCACGATGCGGACGCGTGCCGCCAGCACGCCATAGGCCTCGACCCCGGCGGCACTGGCCGGGCTGGGACAGAGGACGCCGCGGCAGGCCGGCAGGAGATGCTGCTCGATGGCATGGAACCGTGCTGCCTCGGCAGCGGAAAGCCCGGTTTCGAGCGCCAGCGGATGATGGACCAGCGTCACGATCTTGAGGCGATCGCAATGCGCCGGCAGCATCTCGAACGCCGGCAGTGCCAGCCCATCGAGGCAGAGCACGCTGTCGTCGGCCAAGCCATCGAGAAGCATCGTGGCACTTTCGCGCGCCGTCGCGTCGATATCGGGAAACCGGCCGGCCAGCTCCGCCACCGCGACCTCGTGGCCGCTCCGCCGCATCCGCTCGACCACGCGGCGGTCATAGATATAGCCGCCGGTGATCTGGTCGAGCCGGCCGGGGACGGCGAAGGTGAGGCGGCTCAGAGTGCACCCTCGAACGCGGCCCAGGCGATCGGCGATTCGCGCAGCACGACCCGGATCGAGTGCAGCTCGCCGGCCGTGCCGGGACCGAGATCGCCCGCCTGCACGCGCGCGGCCAGCCGCTCGAAGATCCAGCCGGCCAGGAACTCGGTCGTGGTGTTGCGGCCGGAAAAGGCCGGAAGCTCGTCGAGATTGCTGTAAGCGAGCGGCTGGAGCACGGATTTCAGCACCGTGATGGCGAGGCCGATATCGCAGACGAGGCCGTGCTCGTCGAGGGCCTGGCGCCGGAACTCGGCCTCGACGCCATATGTGGCGCCATGGAGCGCCTGGGCCGGGCCGAACATCGCGCCCTTGAAACTGTGCGCGATCATGACGTGATCGCTGACGGCCACGCTGTACATGGGAAATGCCTCGTTACGGATAAATGATCGAATGGCAGAGCGTGCCGCTGGGCGGCGTGCCGGTCGCCGGCGCCAGCCGCGCCATCGCGGCCGGCAGATCATCGAAAGCCGAGCTGCCGGTCAAGAGATGATCGAAGCGCGCATCGGCCAGAAGCGCCAGCGCCAGCGCCATGCGGCGGCGATGCGGCCAGCGCGCCCGCTGCGCCGTGGCGACCGACCCCACCTGCGAAGAGCGCAGCGTGAGCCGGCGGCTGTGAAAGGCACCGCCGAGCGGCAGCGTCACCGGCCTGCTGCCATACCAGGAGAGATCGAGCACGGTCGTCTCGAACCCCGCAAGATCGAGCGCCAGCGCCAGCCCTTCGGGCGCACCGCTTGCGTGGATGACGAGATCGGCCTCGTGCATTGCCTGGCCCGGAAAGGCGAAATCGAGATCGAGCGCCGCCGCGACGGCGGCTCGCGCGGGATCGGTGTCGATGAGCTCGACTTGCGCGCCGGGAATGGACGAGGCCAGCAGTGCCGCACAACAACCCACCACGCCGGCGCCGACGATGGCGATCCGATCGCCGACGCGCGGGGCGGCATCCCAGAGCCCGTTCACCGCCGTCTCGAGATTGGCGGCGAGCACCGCGCGCGAGGTGGGGACTGATTCAGGCAGCGGGATGACGGCGCTTTCCGGCACGACATACCGGTCCTGGTGCGGATGGAGCGCGAAGACGCGCTGGCCGATCAGCGCCGGCGGCCCGGCCTCGACCATGCCGACCGAGGCGTAGCCATATTTCACCGGGAAGGGGAAATGCCCGGCCTGGAACGGGCAGCGCATGCGGTCATATTCGCTGGCGGGAATCCGGCCCTGGAACACCAGCGCCTCGGTGCCGCGGCTGATGCCGCTCGCGAGCGCCCTGACCCGCACCTCGTCCGGCCCGGGCTCCGGCAGCGCCTCCGCGCGGATCTCGCCTTCGCCGGGTGCGATCGTCCAGAAGGCGCGCGCGGCTATTTCAGCAGGCATTCGATCATCAGATCCTGGCCGAGATCGAAGCGCCGGGTGCGCGGGCGGAGTGCCTGCGACAGATCCTGGATCTCCGGGAGCATCAGGGCCGGCCGGCCGGAGCCGATGATCATCGGCGAGATGGTGACCTGCAGCCGGTCGAGCGCCCCTTGCTCGAGGAAGCGCGAGACGGTGACGCCGCCGCCTTCGATGAAGATCCACCGAAGGCCGCGCCAGGCAAGTGCCGCGATCATGGCGGCACAGCTGAGCGCTTCGCCTTCCTCCGGCACGGCAATGATCTCGGCCGAGCCCAGCCGGCCCGAGGCGGGCATCGCTCGGGCGGCCGCAAACATGAGCGTGGGGGCGGCCTCGTCGTTGAGGATGCCGGATTCGGGATCGAGGCTGAGCCAGGGATCGATGATCGCCCGCACGGGATTGCTGCCGGCGCAACGGCGCACCGTCAGCTGCGGATTGTCGCGCCGCGCCGTCTCGGCGCCGACGATGACGGCATCGGCCAGCGCCCGCATGCGGTGATTGTGGAGAATGTCCTCCGGCCCGGTGATCCAGCGCGAGGCGCCGTTCGCCGCCGCGATCCGGCCATCAAGGCTTTGGCCGAGATGAGCCACGACGAAATCCGGGCCCGCCATGGCCAGCGGCAGATAGAGATCAAGCAGCGCCTGCACCGGCGGTGCCAGACGCTGCCGGCTCGACCAGCCGCCATCCGGCTCGATCTCGAGCAGGGTCGAGCCGAGCTCGAGGCGCAGGCGCGCCGCGGCTCCACTGCGGCGGGTCTCGTCGCGCGCCGTCTGTATAACCGCCCAGGCGGCGGCCTCGTCGAGAAATTCAGGCGCTATCACCGGCAGTCATTGTCCAAGGCTGAGAGAGGCGGAATAGAAAGAGGTTTGACGCTGTCTTTAAAGACGTATGTAACTCACGCTGACCATACCGGTACAACCCTGCTGCTGCTTCATTCATTCCATGACATCTGTAACCGGCCGGACCGTCGGTCACGCATCGCGGCCCGGCGCCGCCATCGCCCTTCTGCTGGGCGCGCTCCTGCTGGCCGGGCTGACGCTGGCGCTGGCCGGCACCGGGCGGATCGGCGCAGAGGCCGTGGCCGGCGCCTTTGCCTGCTACGCGCTGGGCGCGCTCTTGGTCTGGCGCGGACTCGACCGGCTTGAAAACCGGCGGTTCGGGACAGCCAATCTCGTCACCGTGCTGCGCGGCGCGCTGGTGGCCCTGCTGCCCGCCTTCATCATCGACGGGCGTGAACCCGACGCGGCACTCGGCTGGGCGATCCTGGCCGGTGGCGCGCTGGCGCTGCTGCTCGACGGTCTCGATGGAAGACTTGCCCGGCAACAGGGCGAGGCAAGCGGCTTCGGCGCGCGCTTCGATATGGAGGTCGATGCCGCCTTCGTGCTGCTGCTGTCGATGCTCGTCTGGACGGCCGGCCGGGCCGGCCCCTGGGTACTGCTGAGCGGGCTGATGCGCTATCTCTGGCTCGGCGCAGCCTTGGCCGTCCCGCTGCTCAACCGGCCGCTGCCGCCGAGCTTCGCGCGCAAGGCCGTCTGTGTCCTGCAGCTCATGCTGCTGCTGGCCGCCCTCACGCCGGGACTGGCGGCACCCTGGTCCGCCTGGTTCGCGGCAATCGGTCTCGGGCTTTTGATAATCTCGTTCGGACGCGATCTGGTATGGCTCATCAGCGGTGCGGGTATGGCGCCGGCCTCACGCTCTCCATATCTAGAGGATGGCGGATGTGTATGATGGCAGCCGGGAAGCGAGAGAAGCAGGGATGCTGAAGCAAGCGATGGTCAAGCCGGTGCCGGCCGAAGTTGCGGCGCGCCCGCATGCGGTCAACCGTGCGGTTGCCGATTTGCGGCGCGGCGATGTGGCGCTGCTGCGCGACGGCGACAAGCTGGCGCTGATCCAGGCGGCCGAAACGGTCGACGACGCAAGCCTCGCGCGCTCGATCGCCTGGGCCGGCGTGGCGCCGACGCTGGCCACGACCCGGCGCCGGGCGGCCGCGCTCGATCTGGCGCCGGCGGCGACCGCGTCCGCGGCACCGGTCGAGCTCAAACCCGCGGGCATCGTCACCGCCAGCCTGATCAACGAGCTGGCCGACCCGACCATGCCGCGCCAGGTGACCGATCAGCCGATCGGGGTCACCGATGCGCCGAAGCAGGGCTTGGCATCGGCCGCGATCGAGCTTGCCAAGTTGGCAAGGCTGCTGCCGGCGATGGCGCTGTTCCCGATCGATGCGGACAAGGGCCATGCGCTGGCGCGCGAGGAAGGGCTGATCGAGCTCGATGTCGCGACCGTGTTCGAGCATCGCTCGGTGCTGGCGCGCACGCTCCGGCGCGTAACCGATGCGCGCGTGCCGCTGGCCGATGCCGAGAATTCGCGGATCGTGGCATACCGCCCCGATGATGGCGGCGTCGACCACCTGGCCATCCTGATCGGCGAGCCCGCCGGGCCGGGGCCGGTGCTGACGCGGATCCATTCCGAATGCTTCACCGGCGACCTTCTGGCCAGCTTGCGCTGCGAATGCGGCGAGCAGCTGCGCGGCGCCATCAAGCGAATCGCCGAGGAAGGTGGCGGCGTGCTGATCTATCTGGCCCAGGAAGGCCGCGGCATCGGCCTCGTCAACAAGCTCAGAGCGTATCGGCTGCAGGATGCCGGCTTCGATACGATCGACGCCAACGAGCAGCTGGGCTTCGACGCCGATGAGCGGGTCTATCAGCCGGCGGCCGAGATCCTGCGCCAGCTGGGCTTCGACAAGGTCAGGCTGCTGACCAACAACCCCGACAAGGTGGCGGCCCTCGCCAAGCATGGCATCGAGGTGACGCGCGTGCCGCACGCCTTCGCACCCAATCGGCACAATCGCCTCTATCTCGACACCAAGGCCAAGCGTAGCGGCCATCAATTCTGACCCGGCGCCCGGCAAGACTTGCCGGCCCGGTATCCGCCGCCCTTCTTAAATTACTGATTTAAAAGCCGAACAGCGCTGGCATCGGGCTTGCGAGACGTGAACTCGCCAGGACCCGAAGGATCAGATGACCACTGCCGCCTCGCCGACCGAATCGCTCACCGTCACCGGACAGGCTCCGGCGCCGAAGTCGCATTTCTGGGCCGGCTCGTCCTTCAGCTTCCACGACCTCCTCGACACCATCAATCCGCTGCAGCATCTGCCGATCATTGCGCCGATCTATCGGGCCATCACCGGCGACACGATCGGCAATGTCGCGCGTGTCGTGGGCGACGGGCTTTTCGGCGGGCCGATCGGGGCCGCGTCCGGCGCCGTCGAGGTCGCCGTGATCGAGACGACGGGCGAGGATATCGGCCAGCATGTAATCGACATCTTCACCGGCGGCAAATCCTCCGGATCCACCGCAGCGCCGGCCAAGAGCCAGCCCAGTCCGGCACCCGTCGCAAGCCCGCCGGCATCCGCCCCCACCCCCGCCTATCTCTCGGCCTTGCCGCAGGCCCCGAAATCGCCCTCGATCCTGCCGCAGGGCAAGGGCGATACCTCGGCCATGCTGGCCGCAGCCGCACCGACGACGCCGCTCGATATCGCCCAGATGGTCGCAAAGGCCCAAAGCGACCAGGGCCAGAGCGACGCCGGCGCATCGGCCTCGGCGCCGCCCAAGCCCGCGCAATCCGGCGTGGCGTTCGGCCAGCAGGCGCAAGGCATTCCGATCGATGTAACGCCGCAGGGCATCGCCAAGATGCGCGCGACCTCCGCCATCCACAATCCAACGCCGGTGGCACTGAGCCTGCCGCCCGGCGTCATTGCGCCGGGGGCAGCGGCGGCATCGGCAGCACCCGCCTCGGTCGATTCGGCCCCGCCCGATTTCGTGGCTCGGATGAAGGACGGTCTGGCCAAATACGATGCGCTGATAGCAGCGCAGCCCCGCGCCGGCGACGGCAGCGGGATCGACCAGAGTCATTGACCGGCACGCAGCTCCCCGCTTAAGCAGGGAGAATGGCGAGCGATCTGATAGTCACTCCCGACGGCTGGGCCGAATACGATGGTATTCGGGTACGCTGCGCCCTGGGCCGCAGCGGCGTTTCCGCCGAAAAGCGCGAGGGCGACGGGGCGACACCCGTCGGCGCCTGGGCCTGCCGAGCTGTCCATTATCGCGCCGACCGGCTGCTGGTACCGCATACCGGCCTCGCTGTCCTGACCATCGGACGGCAGGATGGCTGGTGCGACGCGCCTGCCGATCCTGCCTATAACCGGCCGGTCAAGCTGCCTTGCAAGGCAAGTGCAGAGCGGCTATGGCGCCGGGACCGTGTCTACGACCTGGTCGTGCCGCTCGGCTATAACGACCACCCCGTCGTACCCGGGCGCGGCAGCGCCATTTTCCTGCATCTGGCGCGGCCGGGCTATGCGCCCACCGAGGGTTGCGTGGCGCTGGCGCTCGATGACTTGATGGCGTTCCTCGCGAATGCCGATGCCGGCTCGCGCGTCATCATTGAGGGTGATCGATGAGCGGGCCGACGATCCATCTCAGGCGCCATGGCGACCATGTGGCACTGCTCGAATTCGACAATCCGCCGATGAACACGATGGGCCGCGCGATGCGCACCCAGTTCCTGGCCCATCTCGATGCGATCGAGGCCGACGACATCACCCGCGCCGTCGTCGTGACCGGCAGTGGCCGCGCCTTTTGCAGTGGCGACGATCTCAAGGAGGAACGGGTTGCGGCCGCGAAGGCGCATCACGACGCCGCACCTGGCGCCGATGCGGCGAGCTTCGCCACGCTGCTCGACCGGATCGAGGGGTTCCGCCTGCCGGTGATCGCGGCCATCAATGGCTGGTGCGTCGGCGGCGGGCTCGAGATCGCGCTCTGCTGCGATATCCGCGTAGCGGCCTCGGGCGCCCGCTTCGTCTGCGCCGGCGTGAATGTCGGGCTGATGGCGTCCGCCTGGCGCCTGCCGCGCCTCATCGGCGTGGCACGGGCGAAGGCGATGCTGCTGACCGGCTCGCCGCACGATGCCGCCATGGCCGAGCGCTACGGCCTGGTGACCGCGATCCATGAGTCCGACGATCTGATTCCAAGCGCCCTCGAGCTCGCCTCCCGGATCGCCAGCCGCGCGCCGCTTTCGGTCGAGGCGACGAAGCGCATGGCGAGCGTGGCGCTCGATCTCGGCCATGAGGCTGCGGCCGCTTTCCAGGCCAAGGAATTCGCCGTCCTGGTCAAGAGCCAGGACCACGCCGAAGCCCTCGCCGCCTTCGCCGAAAAGCGCGATCCGGTGTTCGGACGGCGCTGAGAAGTCCTTCTCACACTCGTAAACACCTCTGGAATCCCTCACCTCACCCAACCTCTCCGCCCTACGAGGCTGTGGCGTTTCAATGAGATGCCTTTACCTCACCGTCATCACCGGGCTTGTCCCGGTGATCCATTTCGGGCCGACGCCGATTTTGCTTGAAGACGATGTTCCCCCCGTCCCGACGTGGCTGGCCGGGACAAGCCCAGCCATGACGAAAACTGATGATCTCTCTGATTTTCCTAAATGAATTGTGTGAATGCCGTAGCCCCAATGGGGCGGAGAAGGATTTAGGATGAGGTGGGCATCGCGGCATGACCTGCGCGTGCCCCGAAGATCGCGGTCCCAAGCCGGATATGGGTGGCGCCCTGCTGGATCGCGATCCGGTAATCGGCACTCATCCCCATGCTCAGAACCTCGAGCGCATGACGCCGGGCGATCTCCCGCAGCAGCGCGAAATGGAGCGCCGGCTCGTCATCGACCGGCGGGATGCACATGAGGCCGGTGACGGGCAGGCCGAGCCGCTGGATGCAGTCGCGGATGAAATCATCGGCCTCGGCCGGCAGGATGCCGGCTTTCTGCGGTTCCTCGCCGGTATTCACCTCGATCAGCAGCTGGCGAAGCCGGCCCGAATATTTCGCGAGCCCATCGGCCAGCGCCTGGGCCAGCTTCGGCCGGTCGAGCGTCTCGATCACATCGAAAGTCTCGATCGCCTCGCGCACCTTGTTGGTCTGAAGCGGGCCGATGAGATGAAGCTCGAGATCGGCGGTGGTCTCTCTGAGCGGGGCAAATTTGGCGATCGCCTCCTGCACCCTGTTCTCGCCGAAGACGCGCTGGCCCGCTGCGAGTGCCGCCTCGACATCCTCGCGCGGCTTGGTCTTGCTCACGGCCACCAGCGTCACCGGCTGCAATGCCAGCGTTTTGAGCTCGCTGCGGATGCCCGCGAGATTGGTGTCGATATCCATCATGTCCCGATCCTGTCATTCGGCCGGATCATAGTCTTTGAAGCGGCGGCCGAACATGCTAGGAACGCTCACCTTGCAGCGTGCCGGCCCGGTCAGGCCGGTCCGAGGAGTCCGATGTCGAACCGTAAATTCTTGGCTTTCTGTGTTTCTGGCCTTGCCTTCGCCGCCCTTGCCGGCTGCGACAGCCCTTCGCCGAACGATACGCCACCCCAGGTGCTGGGCGCTGCCCCCGAGCGCGCCGATTCCGTGTTGACGGGCGGCGGCCTGTTCAGCAGCGGCAAACCGACGCAGCAAGCCTCGCTCGGTGTCGGCGTCAACGCCTTCCTGTGGCGCGCCTCGCTCGACACGGTCTCGTTCATGCCGATCGCGTCGGCCGATCCGTTCGGTGGCGTCATCATCACCGACTGGTATGCACCGCCGGAAACGCCGAACGAGCGCTTCAAGGTGAATGTCTTCATCCTGGACAAGGAGCTCAGGGCCGCCGGCATCAAGGCGTCCCTGTTCCGCCAGACCCAGACGGTGGACGGGCATTGGGTCGATTCCCAGGTCGATGCCAAGGCCTCGGGCGATCTCGAGAACACGATCCTGACGCGGGCGCGGCAGCTTCGCATCAATTCGGGTACGCTCGTACAGGAATAGGTTCGGTTTGAGGCGGCCCTCCCGGCGCGGAGCCGTCCGCCCCCGGGAGAGTAGAAGCCGATGACGGAACGCTATAATTTCACCGAGTCCGAGGCGCGTTGGCGCAAGGCTTGGGCTGAAGCCCGGAGCTTCAAGGCCGAGACCGATCCGACGCGGCCGAAATACTATGTGCTGGAGATGTTTCCCTATCCGTCGGGAAAGCTCCATGTCGGCCATGCCCGCAACTACACGATGGGCGACGTGCTGACCCGCTTCAAGCGGGCGCGCGGTTTCAATGTCATGCATCCGATGGGCTGGGACGCGTTCGGCCTGCCGGCCGAGAATGCCGCGATCGCGTCGAACATCCATCCGGCCAAATGGACTTATGAGAATATAGCGATCATGCGCGGCCAGCTGCAGCAGCTGGGCCTGTCCTATGATTGGGACCGCGAGATTGCGACCTGCCATCCGGGCTATTACCGGCATGAGCAGAAGATGTTCCTGGATTTCCTCAAGGCGGGCCTGGCCTATCGCAAGGAATCCTGGGTCAATTGGGATCCGGTCGAGCATACCGTGCTGGCCAATGAGCAGGTGATCGAGGGCCGCGGCTGGCGCTCGGGTGCCTTGGTCGAGAAGCGGCTGCTGTCGCAATGGTTCCTCAAGATCACCGATTTCGCCGACGAGCTGCTGGCCGGGATCGAGACGCTCGACCGCTGGCCCGAACGGGTGCGCGTGATGCAGTCGAACTGGATCGGCCGGTCGGAAGGGGCACGCGTCTTCTTCGATCTCGCCGGCCACGGGTTCGACGGCGAAAAGCTCGAGATCTTCACGACCCGGCCGGACACGCTGTTCGGCGCGAGCTTCTGCGCCATCTCGGCCAATCATCCGGTCGCCCAGCGGCTGGGGGCGGAGGACGCGGCCGTCGCGGCCTTCAATCTCGAATGCAACCGCATGGGGACGAGCGAGGTCGCGGTCGAGACGGCGGAAAAACAGGGATTCCGCACCCGCGTGACGGTCAAGCACCCGCTCGATCCGAGCTGGGAGCTGCCGGTCTATATCGCCAATTTCGTGCTGATGGAGTACGGCACCGGCGCCATCTTCGGCTGCCCGGCGCATGATCAGCGCGACCTCGATTTCGCGAATAAATACCAGCTGCCGGTCAAGACCGTGGTCCGGCCGGCCGACGGGCCGGCGGCCGTGATCATGACCGAGGCCTTCGTGGCGCAGGACGGCATCCTGGTCAATTCGGACTTCCTCGACGGGCTGGTGGTGCCCGAGGCGAAACGTGCCGTCATCCAGCGGCTCGAATCGCTCGGCCGCGGCACCGGGACGATCCAGTACCGGCTGCGCGATTGGGGCGTGTCGCGCCAGCGCTATTGGGGCTGCCCGATCCCGATCATCCATTGCGGCAGATGCGGGGTCGTTCCGGTACCGGAACGAGATCTGCCCGTCGAGCTGCCGGAGGATGTGAGCTTCGCCGAGCCCGGCAATCCACTGGCGCTGCACCCGACCTGGAAGCATGTCGATTGCCCGCAATGCGGCGGCAAGGCCGAGCGCGAGACCGACACGTTCGACACCTTCTTCGAATCCTCCTGGTATTTCGCGCGCTTCTGCTCGCCCAGGGCAGAGACCGCGTTCGAGCGCCGGGATGTCGATTACTGGCTGCCGGTCGATCAATATATCGGCGGCATCGAGCATGCGATTCTGCATCTGCTCTATTCCCGCTTCTTCGTGCGGGCTTTGAAGCGCTGCGGCTATCTCGAGCTCGAGGAGCCGTTCGCCGGTCTTTTCACGCAGGGCATGGTGTGCCATGCGACATACAAGGATGTCGACGGCAGCTGGCTCTATCCCGACGATACGCTGGTCGCCGAGGATGGCACGGTCACGAACCAGAACGGCCTGCCGGTGACGATCGGCCGCATCGAGAAGATGTCGAAGTCCAAGAAGAACACGGTCGGGCTCGACGATATCTGCAATGCCTATGGTGCCGACACGGCGCGGCTGTTCCTGATGTCGGACAGCCCGCCCGAGCGCGATCTGGAATGGACCGCGGCCGGCATCGAGGGTACCTGGCGTTACGTCAACCGGCTCTACCGGCTGGTCGCGGATTTTAGCGCTGGAAAGCCCGAAGGCGCCGCCGTACGCGGCAATAGCGCGAGCGAGACGCGGCGCCTCACGCACAAGACGATCGCCGCCGTGACCGAGGATCTGGAGCAGTTCCGCTTCAATCGCGCGGTGGCGCGGGTGCGCGAGCTGTCGAACCATCTCGAAACGGTGGCGGGCCAGGCCGACGCCGCGGATTTCGCCGAGGCGCTCGACAGCCTGGTCATTCTGCTGGGGCCGATGATGCCGCATCTGGCCGAGGAGCTGTGGCAGCTCCTGGGCCATGACGGGATGGTCGTCGATGCGGCGTGGCCCGAGGCCGATCCGGCGCTGGTGCGCGACGATGTCGTGACCTTGGCGGTGCAGGTCAATGGCAAGCTGCGCGCAACGCTCGACCAGCCGCGCGATGTCGATCAAGATACGGCCCGTGCAGCCGCGCTGGCGCTCCCGGCCGTGCAGAAGGCGCTCGACGGCAAGCCGGCCAGGAAGGTGATCATCGTGCCGAATCGGATCGTCAATGTCGTGGCGTAGCAAGGCGACGCTGGGTGCCGCACTGATGGCGCTGGCCGGATGCGGCTTCTCGCCGCTCTATGGCGACCATGCCGGCCCGTCGGGCGCCAATGTCGCGGGCGATCTCGCGACCATTCGCGTCAACCAGATCGGCGAGCGCTATGGCCAGCTGATGACCAATCAGCTGCACGACACTTTCAAGCCGCAAGGCGGGGCCATTCCGGCCGTCTATGAGCTGAATGTCGGGCTGACCGAATTGAAGTCCGATATCGCGGCACGCGCGGACGGTACGGCGAGCCGCAGCACGATCAGCATGACCGCGAACTGGCAGCTGCGCCGGATCACGGATGGGATGGTCGTGACGAGCGGCATCGTCCGCTCCCAAGGCGGCCATGACGTGCTGTCCAACGAATATGCCAATGTCGTCAGCGCCGATACGGACGAGGTTTTGGCCGTCAAGGATTGCTCCGAGCAGATAGAAGAGCGCGTGGCGCTCTATATGCGCACACTGCATACCGAGAAGAAGTGAAGCCAGCGGCGTCCCAGCTGCGCTCCTTTCTGCGCGAGCCGCCGGCGAACATGGCGGCGATCCTCCTGTTCGGGCCGGATGAGGGGCTGGTGCGCGAGCGGGCCGACGAGATCTGCCGGTCGGTGCTGGGGAGCGCCGCCGACGATCCGTTCCGCCTGGCGCTCTTGAGCGGCGACATGGTGCGCCAGGATCCGGCACGGCTAGCCGACGAGGCCGCCTCGATCAGCCTGTTCGGCGGCAAGCGCGTCATTCGCGTGCGCGAGGCCGGTGACGCGCTGACCAAGACGCTCGAATTCGTGCTCGATCGCCCGGGCGGCGATGCCCTGATCGTGATCGAGGCGGGCGATCTCGGCCGCGGCTCGTCGCTGCGCAAGCTGGCGGAAGCGGCCGCCAACGCCGCCGCCATCGTCTGCTATGCCGACGGCCCGCGGGAGCTTGCCGGCCTCATCCGCGACTCGCTCGGCCAAAGCCGGATCCAGGTCACGGACGAGGCGATCGCCTATCTGGTCGGCAATTTGGGCGAGAACCGGCTGGTGACACGACAGGAGATCGACAAGCTCACGCTGCTCGCCGGCCCGGGCGGGCGCATCGGGCTGGAGGAGGCAATCGCGTCGGTCGGCGATTCGAGCCTGCTCGCCATCGAGGATGTCATCTATGATTCGCTCGAAGGCAATGCCGGCGCCGTCGAGGCGGCCCTCTCTCGCCTCTTTCTCGAAGGCGAGAGCGCCGTTGGCATTCTGCGCTCAGCATTGCGCCACGCGCAGCGGCTGCACCTGGCGGCTAGCCTCGTCGCACTGGGCCAATCGGTCGATGCGGTGGCCGGCGGCATGCGGCCGCCGATCTTCTTCAAATATGCCGACCGGTTCCGGGCGCAGCTGGCCGCCTGGCCGGCCGAGCGGGTGCAGCGTTTGTTGAAGCTGCTGTTCCAGGCCGAGCTCGATTGCAAGACGACCGTCTATCCCGAGGACACGATCTGCCGACATGCGCTGAGCCTGGCGGGCAGGCTGCCGGGGCGGCCGCGCGGGTGATAGCGCACAACTGATGCGGGAATAACTTCAGCGCAGCCGCTTCAGCAGATGGTCGAGCTGATCGAGCGTGCGGTACTGAATCACCATCGAGCCGCCATTGCCGCGCGGCTTCAGCTTGACCGCGAGGCCGAGCTCGTTGGTGAGCTCGCGCTCGAGGCTGGCGCGGTCGGGATCGTGGGCGGATGAGCGCGCGGGCTTCCGCGTGCGCGCCATCATCGCCTCGATCTGGCGGACATTGAGCCCGCGCTCGACGATGAGCTCGGCGAGCTCGTCGGCCCGTTCGGCGCCGATGAGCGCGCGCGCATGGCCGGCGGTGAGCTTGCCGGCCGCCAGATACTCGCGCACCTTTTCGCTGGCACCCAGCAGCCGGATCGTGTTGGCGACATGGCTGCGGCTCTTGCCGACCGCCTGGGCCAGATCCTCCTGGCTGTGCTGGAACTCCTCCATCAGCCTGGCATAAGCCTCGGCCTCCTCGAGCGGATTGAGATCCTCGCGCTGGAGGTTCTCGACCAGCGCAATCTCGAGCGTCTCGCGATCGGTGAGATCGCGGATGATGACCGGCACTTCATGCAGCTGCGCCTGCTGTGCGGCACGCCACCGCCGCTCGCCGGCGATGAGCTCGTAGCTGTTGGCATGGGTCGGGTGCGGGCGCACGAGAAGCGGCGTCAGCACACCTTTGTCGCGGATCGATTGGACGAGGCCGGCCAGCTTCTCGGGATCGAACAACCGCCGCGGCTGATAGCGCGACGGGTGGATATAGGCGATCGGCACCGTGCGCGTAAGCTTGCCTTCCGCCTCTTCCGCCGCCACCTCGTCGGCAAAGAGCGCCGACAGTCCTTTGCCCAGGCTGCGGCGCTTATCGGTCACGCTCATGCTCCGCCGGGCCGTCCTTGAACACTAAGCTCACTGAGCATAATCCTGCTCACGGTAGAGCACTTCGCTGGCAAGATGGATATAGGCCTGGGCCCCGGCGCAGCGCCAATCATAGAGCAGCACCGGCTTGCCGTGGCTGGGCGCCTCCGAGGTGCGGACATTGCGCGGAATCACCGTGTTGTAGACTTTCTGGCCGAAATAGCCGCGCACATCGGTCGCTACCAGGTCGCAGAGATTGTTGCGCTTGTCGAACATGGTCAGCACCACGCCCTGGATATCGAGGCCCGGATTGAGGTGCTTCTTGACCCGGTCGATCGTCTTGACCAGATGGCTCAGCCCCTCGAGCGCATAGAACTCGCATTGCAGCGGCACCATGACCGCGTTGGCCGCGACCATGGCGTTCAAGGTCAAGAGGCCGAGCGACGGCGGGCAATCGACCAGCACGTAATCATAGACGGTGCGGAGTCGGCTCAGCGCGTCGCGCAACCGATATTCGCGGCGGTCGACACTGACCAGCTCGATCTCGGCACCAGCAAGCTCGGTCGAGGCAGGCACCATCTGCAGCCCGGGCACCGTGGTCGAAACGAGTGCCGCGCCAAGCTCCTCGGCACCCATCAGCACGTCGTAGGTGGTGATCAAGCGCTGCTTCTGGGTGATGCCGAGGCCGGTGGAGGCATTGCCCTGCGGGTCGATATCGATCAGCAGCACGCGCTTTTCCGCAGCCGCCAGCGCTGTCGCCAGATTGACCGCCGTCGTGGTCTTGCCTACCCCGCCCTTCTGGTTCACCACGGCAAAGATCCTGGCCGACGAACCGGTTTCGGCGTTGATGCCGCTCTTTTCGGGGCTAGCGCTCACGAACAATGGACTCCAATTTCAAGACGACGCCCGACGCCTCGGAGAGACTCGGGATTTCGGATGCGGCAAATTGCCAATGAAGGCGCGCTTCGGCGAGCTCCTCCCCCCAGCGCTGCCCCTTCAGGAAATAGCACGACCCCCCGGGCCGAAGGAACCGTGCCGAATATTCCAGAAGTGCCGGAAGCGGCGCCAGCGCGCGCGCCGTCAGGATATCGGCGGCGATCGGCGGTACCGCCTCGATCCGGACGGCATGGATTTCGATCGGCGTGCTGGTGATTCGGGCCGCTTCGCGCAGAAATGCCGCCTTGCGGCCATCCGACTCGACGAGATGAACCTTCGGCACACCAAGAATCGCCAGAATCAGGCCCGGCAGCCCGGCGCCGCTGCCGAGATCAATCAGCGTTTCGGTTCCCGCCGGCAAAAGTGGGAAAAGCTGCGCCGAATCCAGGATATGCCGGCGCCAGACATCCGCCAGTGTGCTGGCCGCGACGAGATTGATCTTGGCGTTCCATTTCACCAGCAATGCCACATAGGCCTTGAGCCGCTCCCGCCGATCAGCCGCCACGCCGATACGCGCTGCGAACTCGGCCTCGCTGAGAGGCCGAGCTGTTTCACGTGAAACAGCAATCATGCCGATAGCCTGAGGCGCGTGCGCTTCACATGCCGCAGCAAGGCCATTACGGCCGCCGGGGTCACGCCAGGAATTCGGCCCGCCGCCCCCAGCGTCGCGGGCCGCGCCTTGTCGAGCTTCTGGCGGACTTCGTTCGACAGGCTGCCGACCGTCGCGTAATCGAGATCGGCCGGCAGGATCAGCGCTTCGTCACGGCGAAAGGCCTGAATATCCTTCCGCTGCCGCTCGATATAGGCAGCGTAGCGGCCATCGATCTCGATCTGCTGCGCCACATCCGGCCGGAAGCCGTTGAGCTCCGGCCAGACTTGGCCCAAGCGCTTCAGATCGATGCCGGGATGGCCGAGCAGATCCATGGCGCAGCGAAGCTGCCCATCGGCGTTGACCTCGATGCCATGGCGCTGCAGCGCCTGCGGAGTCAGGGCCAACGCGCGCACCAGCTGATCCGCCGCCTCCAACACAGCCGCCTTTTCCGCCCAATGCTGGCGGCGATCGGCGCCGATGCAGCCGATCTCGATGCCGCGCGCCGTCAACCGCCGATCGGCATTGTCCGCCCGCAGCAGCAGCCGGTATTCGGCGCGCGAGGTGAACATACGGTAGGGCTCGCTCGTACCGCGATGGACGAGATCGTCGATCATGACACCGATGAAGGCCTCGGCGCGATCGATCAGGAACGGTGCGCCGCCACCCGCCGCGAGAGCGGCGTTGAGGCCCGCGATCAGCCCTTGCCCCGCCGCCTCCTCATAACCGGTCGTGCCGTTGATCTGGCCGGCCAAGTAAAGTCCCGGCACGCGCCGCGTCTCGAGCGTCGGCATCAGCTCGCGCGGATCGACGAAATCATATTCGATCGCATAGCCCGGCCGGACCATCCGCACCTTCTCGAGGCCCGGAATGGTCTCGAGCAACCTCTGCTGTACGTCGCGCGGCAGTGAGGTCGAGATCCCGTTCGGATAGACCGTGTCGTCATCGAGCCCTTCCGGCTCGAGGAAGATCTGGTGCCGCTCACGGTCGCCGAACCGCACCACCTTGTCCTCGATCGAGGGGCAATAGCGTGGTCCCGTGCCCTCGATCTGGCCGGAATAGACCGGCGCCTGGTGCAGATTCTCGCGGATCAGCGCGTGGCTCGCGAGCGTCGTGCCGGTGATATGGCACGCGATCTGCGGCACGGTGATCCTGTCGGTCAGAAACGAGAAAGGCTCCGGCGGATCGTCGCCTGGCTGGATTTCGAGCGACGCCCAATCGATGGTCCGGCCATCGAGACGTGGCGGCGTGCCGGTCTTGAGCCGGCCGAGCACAAATCCCGCGCGGCCCAGCGTGTCGCTGAGCCCGATCGAGGGCGCTTCGCCGACCCGACCCGCCGGCACACGCTCGGTACCGATATGGATGAGACCGCGCAGGAAGGTGCCGGTGGTCAGCACGACTCGACCGGTCGCCAACACGCTGCCATCGGCCAGCACCACACCCGCGACCTGGGCGGCCGGATCGAGCGCCAGATCCTCGACCGCCGCTTCGACAATCTCGAGCGACGGGATTTCCGCCAACAGCTCGGCCATGGCGATCCGGTAGAGCTTGCGGTCGGCCTGGGCGCGCGGCCCCTGCACTGCCGGCCCCTTGGATCGGTTCAGCATGCGGAACTGGATGCCGGCGCGATCGATTGCCCGGCCCATCACACCGTCGAGCGCATCGATCTCGCGGACGATATGGCCCTTACCAAGTCCCCCGATTGCCGGGTTGCACGACATCTCGCCAATCGTGGCACGCTTGTGCGTGACGAGCGCGGTCTTGGCCCCCAGGCGAGCGGCCGCAGCCGCGGCCTCGCAGCCGGCATGGCCGCCGCCGACCACGACGACATCGAACTTTCCGAACGCGCTGATCATGATGCGACGGGCTTATAGCACGCTACTTGCCGATGCAGAACTCGCGGAAGATCAGATCCAGCAGATCCTCGACATCGACCTTCCCCGTAATCCGCCCGAGCGCGCGCAGCGCCAGCCGCAGATCCTCGGCAATCAGCGCCGGCTCGCCGGCTGTCAGCGAGCGGTCAAGCGCGTCACGGCATTCAGCGAGAGCTGTTCGATGGCGTTGTCTGGTCACAAGCGGCGCCGGACCGGCGAGCAGTTTCTCCGCTTCCTGGCCGAGCCGCTCGATCAGCGTATCCACGCCAAGGTTGGTCTTGACCGAAATGCCGAGCTCGCCGGGCGGAGCCGGCTTCAGATCGCATTTGGTCCGGATGAGCAGGCTCGGTACGGGCTCCGACAGCAGTGTCGTTTCACGTGAAACATCATCCATAATATCTATCAGAATCAAGCACATATCGGCCTCCGCCGCACGAGCGCGCGTGCGCCGGACACCTTCTGCCTCGATCGGATCGGCACTGTCGCGAATGCCGGCGGTATCGGCCAGGATGATCGGATAGCCGCCAAGATCGAGATGGACCTCGATAACATCCCGCGTCGTTCCGGCGATGCTCGACACGATGGCCGCATCACGACCCGCCAAGGCATTGAGAAGACTAGATTTTCCGCTATTGGGCGGACCGATGATCGCAACTGACAGCCCGTCGCGCACGATTTCGCCGCGCCGCCCGTCAGCGAGAAGGGCACTGATCTGCTGCGCTAGGCCAGCGATCTCAGCCCCTAGCGTGTCGAGCAGCCCGGGCGGCAGATCCTCATCCGGAAAATCGACGGCCGCTTCAAGATGCGCGAGGCTCCGGGCCAGCCGCCCGGCCCAGCTCTCGGTCAGCCGGGCGAAGCCGCCTTCCATCTGCCGCAGCGCCTGACGCCGCTGGGCCGCGGTCTCCGCGTCAACAAGGTCCCCAATCGCCTCGGCCGCCGTCAGATCGAGCTTGCCGGCCTCAAAGGCGCGCCGGCTGAATTCACCGGGCTCGGCTATCCGGCACCGCGGCAGATTGCCTAGCGCCTCCAGCATCGCCGTCATCACGGCTGGACCACCATGAATATGGAACTCGGCGACATCCTCGCCGGTGAAGCTTGCCGGTCCGGGGAACCACAGCACCAGCCCGTGATCGATGAGCTCGCCGCTCGACGGATCGCTCAGCTTCGCCAAGCGCGCCTGGCGCGGCTGTGGAACCAGTCCGGACAGGCCTCGAAGGGCGGCGCAGGCCTCGGGACCCGAGACACGGATGACGGCGATGCCGGATCGGCCGCGCGCCGTCGCCGGCGCAAAGATCGTGTCCGGCCGCTCCATCATCCGATCACTTGGCCGGCACCTGATCCGGATGCAGCACGAGCCTCTCGACCCGCCGCCCCTCGATCAGATGCGTCTGCAGGATCTCGTCGATATCCTCGCGCGTGCGATAGCCGTACCAGACCCCCTCGGGATAGATCACCATCACCGGCCCCAGCTCGCAACGATCGAGGCAGCCCGCCGTGTTGATCCGGGTTTCGGCAATACGCAGCTCCTTGGCGCGCGCCTTCATATAATCGCGCAGCTTCTCACTGCCCTTTCCCGCACAGCATCCGCGCGGATGCCCTTCCGGACGGATATTGGTGCAGACGAACACATGCGCCCGATAAAATGGCCGCTCAGCCAACTCCATGATCTCTCCTCAACTCACGAACCCACCTCGTCGCGGCGAGCGTTGGCCTCTGCCGTGGAACCTAATAGGATGGCCCTGCCAGGACAATCCGTCCCCAAAGCCTCGGTAAAAATGGAAAACCAGCTCGCCCGCGAGACCAGCCCTTATCTTTTGCAGCACAAGGACAATCCAGTCGCCTGGCGCGCCTGGAACCCAGCCGCGCTGACGGAGGCCCGAACCGACGATAAGCCGATCCTGCTCTCGATCGGCTATGCCGCTTGTCATTGGTGCCATGTCATGGCGCATGAGAGTTTCGAGAATTCGGCGATCGCCAGCCTGATGAACGAGCTGTTCGTGCCGATCAAGGTCGATCGCGAGGAGCGGCCGGATCTCGACGCGATCTATCAGCAGGCGCTGGCGCTCCTGGGCGAGCAAGGCGGCTGGCCACTCACCATGTTCCTGACACCGGATGCCAAGCCCTTCTGGGGCGGGACCTATTTCCCGCCCGACGCACGCTGGGGCCGCCCGGGCTTTCCGGATGTGCTGCGCGGCATCGCCAACGCGTACCATCAACAGAAAGACAAGGTCGCAACCAATGTCGAAGAGATCGGCCGCGGCCTTGCTCACCTATCCCAACCGAAGGCGGCCGGCCCGGTCGAGCTCGCAACGCTCGACCCAATCGCCCGGCGTCTGCTGAAGGCCATCGATCTCACGCATGGCGGCATCGATGGCGCGCCCAAATTTCCCAATTGCTCGATCCTCGAGCTCCTTTGGCGCGGCTATGACCGGACCGGCGACACCGCAATGCGCGATGCCGTGCTCGTCAGCCTCGACCATATGTGCCAAGGCGGCATCTATGACCACCTCGGCGGCGGCTTCGCGCGCTACTCGGTCGATGAGCGCTGGCTGGCGCCGCATTTCGAGAAGATGCTCTACGACAATGCGCAGCTCGTCGATCTGCAGGTCTGGGCCTGGCAGGACACGGGCAATCCGCTCTATCGCCAGCGGGTCGAGGAGACGATCGGCTGGCTCGAGCGCGAGATGCTGGCGCCCGAAGGCGGCTTCGCCTCCACGCTCGATGCCGACAGCGAGCATGAAGAAGGCAAATTCTATGTCTGGCACGAATCCCAAATCGATCGGCTGCTCGGCGCCGACGCCGCGCTCTTCAAATCTGCTTATGACGTAACGCCCAGCGGCAATTGGGAAGGCAAGACCATCCTCAACCGGCTCGAGGCCCCGCACCTCGCCGATGCCGAGACCGAAGCGGCATTGGCGCGCTGCCGGCAGATTCTGTTCGAGGCGCGGGCACCGCGGATCCGTCCCGAGCGCGACGACAAGGTGCTGGCCGATTGGAACGGGCTGATGATCGCGGCTCTCGTCCGGGCGGCCGATGCGTTCGACCGGCCGGATTGGCTCGATGCTGCGATTTCGGCCTATCGCTTCGTCACTGGCCGGATGATGTCGGACGGCGATCGCCTTGCCCATTCCTGGCGTCTCGGCCGGACCCAGCCCGGCACGCTTGATGACTACGCCGATATGATCCGGGCGGCGCTCGCGCTCCACGAATCGACAGGCGACGCCGCCTATCTCGGCCAGGCGCGATCCTGGGTTGCCCTCCTCGACCGGCATTTCGCCGATCCCGCCGGCGGTTATTTCTTCACGGCCGACGATACGGAAAGCCTGATCGTCCGGACCAAATCCGCCAATGATGCAGCCGTGCCGGCCGGCAATGGCAGCCTGGTCCAGTCGCTCGGGCGGCTCCATCTCCTGACTGGCGACGCGCTTTATCGCGAACGCGCCGAGACGCTGGTCGCCGCCTTCTCGGGCGAGCTCGAACGGAATTACTTCCCGCTCGGCACGTATCTCAACGGCATCGATTTCTTGGGCCGGCCGCTTCAGCTCGTCCTGGTCGGCGCGCGCACGGATGCCGGCACGAAGGCGCTGCTGTCGGTAGCAAGGCGCCACGCGTTACCCAACCTCGTCTTGCAGCTTCTCGAGCCCGGCGCTAGCTTGCCGGCCGGCCATCCGGCCTTCGGCAAAGGGCAGCAGGCAGGGCGTACCACCGCCTATCTCTGTGTCGGCACGGTGTGCTCCCTGCCGATGACCAATCCCGCGGCACTTGATGCCGAGCTCCGGAATCACTAACGCTCAAGCCCAGGAGACATCATGGGATTCACCATCGATACCGGCGACGGCGCCATGAACGCCTATGTGGCGGCGCCTTCGAGCGGGCACGGCCCGGCGCTTGTCGTGATTCAGGAGATCTTCGGCGTCAACAAGGTGATGCGCGACCTGGCCGACGGCTACGCCGCACAGGGCTTCATCGCCGTCTGCCCTGACCTCTTCTGGCGCATCGAGCCGGATATCGACATCACCGACAAGACCGAGGCCGAATGGAAGCGCGCCTTCGAACTGTTCCAGACCTTCAATGTCGATAAGGGCGTCCGGGATCTGGCCAGGACGATCGCGGCAGCGCGCGTGATGACCGGCTCGACCGGCAAGGTCGGCTCGGTCGGTTACTGTCTCGGCGGCAAGCTTGCCTTCCTGACATCCACGCGCACAGACATCGATGCGGCCGTCGGATTCTATGGCGTCGGGCTCGACGAGCTGGTCGGCGAAAAGGCCCATCTCCGCAAGCCCCTGATGCTCCATATCGCCGGCAAGGACGAGTTCGGACCGCCGCCAGTGCAGCAGGCCGTGCATGCCGCCCTCGACGGCAATCCGCTGGTGACGCTCCATGATTACCCCGAGGATGACCATGCCTTCGCACGCGTCGGCGGGCAGCATTACGATGCGGCCTCGGCCGATCTCGCCAATCGCCGCACGCTCGAATTCTTCAAGGCCCATCTCGCCTGACCTCAGAGCCCGATGCGATCAGGTCGATTCGACCTGATCGCTGAATCGGTCTCTAAACATTTGATCGAGAGCAGGATTCAGATATTAGGTCGAACTCGACCTAATATCATCCTGCTCTAGGAGAGTCCCATGAACCACGCGATCCTCGTCCATAAGCCCGGCGGCCCCGAGGTTCTCGAATGGCAGGAGATGGAGGTCGGCGAGCCCGGCCCCGGCCAGATCCGGCTGCACCACACGAATGTCGGCCTCAATTTCATCGATGTCTATCACCGGACCGGCCTCTATCCGCAGCCCTTGCCCTTCGTGCCGGGCATGGAGGGTGCGGGCACGGTCGAGGCGATCGGCCCCGGCGTCACCCATCTGGCCATCGGCGACCACGTCGCCTATGCCGGCGCCATCGGCGCCTACAGCGAGGCTCGGCTGATCCCGGCGGACCGGGTCGTGAAGATCCCCGGCAACGTCTCGGACGAGACGGCCGCCGCCATGATGCTGCAAGGCATGACCGTGCAATACCTCATCCGGCGGGTCTATCCGGTGAAGCAGGGCGACACGATCCTCATCCATGCCGCGGCCGGCGGCGTCGGGCTCATCCTGTGCCAATGGGCGTCGTCGCTCGGTGCCACGGTCATCGGCACCGTCTCGAGCGAGGAGAAAGCAGCCCTCGCCCGCGCCCATGGCTGCCATCACACGATCAACTACACGACGGAGGATTTCCAGGCGCGGGTGATCGACATCACGGCCGGCAAAAAATTGCCCGTCGTCTATGATTCGATCGGCAGGGATACCTTCATGAAGTCGCTCGATTGCCTGCGTCCGCGCGGATTGATGGTGACCTTCGGCCAATCCTCGGGCCCGGTCGGGCCGATCGATCTCGGTATCCTCGGCGCCAAGGGCTCGCTCGTCGTCACGCGGCCGACACTGGCTTCCTTCATCGCCAGCCGCGCCGAGCTCGAGGAGACCGCGAACGACCTCTTCGACGTGGTCGGCCGCGGCGTGGTCAAGATCGCGGTCAATCAGACCTACAAGCTGAGCGACGCGGCACAGGCGCATCGCGATCTCGAGGGCCGGAAGACGACCGGCTCGACCGTGCTGACGGTCTAATGTCGATGTATTGGCTCGGACTGCCCTGGCTTCGGTTGTCCCTGGTGGTGCTGCTCCTCGACCAGGGCTCGAAGCGCCTGGTCGAGACGCTGGCGCCGGCCTATCAGCCGGTTCCGGTGGTGCCGTTCTTCAACATCTATCTGACCTACAACCCGGGCATTTCCTTCAGCTTCCTGCAGCTGCCCGGAGCCGTGCAGCGCTGGCCGCTCGCGGTCTTCACGGCGATCGTCATCGTGCTGCTGACGAGATGGATGAAATCGGTGCCGAAGGAGAAACCGGTGCTGCTGGCCGGCATCGCCATGGTCATCGGCGGGGCCGCCGGTAATCTGGTCGACCGCGTGCTCAGCGGCCGGATCGTCGATTTCGTGCAGCTCTATGCGGGCAGCTGGTCTTTCGCCGTGTTCAATCTGGCCGACGCCGCTCTCAATATCGGCGTCGGCCTGATTCTGCTGGACGCCATTCTCTACCGTCGCAACCCGACGGCGGAGGCATAGCCTCAGGTATTCATCGCATCGAAGAAATCGGCGTTGCTCTTCGACTGCTTGAGCTTCTCGAGCAGGAACTCCATGCCGTCGACGACACCCATCGGCATGAGCACACGGCGCAGCACCCACATCTTGGACAGCGTGCCCTTCTCGACCAGCAGCTCTTCCTTGCGCGTGCCCGACTTCGTGATGTCGAGCGACGGGAAGGTGCGCTTGTCGGCGACCTTGCGGTCGAGCACGATTTCGGAGTTACCAGTGCCCTTGAATTCTTCGAAGATCACCTCGTCCATGCGCGAACCGGTATCGATCAGCGCCGTCGCGATGATGGTGAGGGAGCCGCCTTCCTCGATATTGCGCGCGGCACCGAAGAAGCGCTTCGGCCGCTGCAGCGCGTTGGCATCGACACCGCCCGTCAGCACCTTGCCGGAGCTCGGCACGACGGTGTTGTAGGCGCGCGCCAGGCGAGTCACCGAATCCAGCAGGATCACGACATCGCGCTTATGCTCGACCAGGCGCTTCGCCTTCTCGATCACCATCTCGGCGACCGAGACGTGACGCGAAGCCGGCTCGTCGAAGGTCGAGCTCACGACCTCGCCCTTGACCGAGCGGGCCATGTCGGTGACCTCCTCGGGCCGCTCGTCGATCAGAAGGACGATGAGATAGACCTCGGGGTGGTTGGCCGCGATCGCATGCGCGATATTCTGCAGCATCACCGTCTTGCCGGTGCGCGGTGGTGCCACGATGATGGCGCGCTGGCCCTTGCCGAGCGGGCAGATCAAGTCGATGACGCGGGTCGTCAGATCCTTGCGGGTCGGATCGGCCAGCTCGAGCTTGAGCTTCTCGTCGGGATAGAGCGGCGTCAGATTGTCGAAATTGATGCGGTGCCGGATCCGGTCCGGATCCTCGAAATTGATCGAGTTGAGCTTCAGGAGCGCAAAATACCGCTCGCCATCCTTGGGCGCGCGGATCTGTCCTTCGACTGTGTCGCCGGTACGCAGGGCGAAACGGCGGACCTGGCTCGGACTGACATAGATGTCGTCGGGACCGGGCAGGTAATTCGCTTCGGGCGAGCGCAGGAAGCCGAAACCGTCTTGCAGGATCTCGAGCACGCCATCGCCGAAGATCGGCTGATCATTCTCGGCGAGCTGCTTCAGGATCGCGAACATCATGTCCTGCTTGCGCAAGGACGAGGCGTTCTCGATCTGTAGATCCTCGGCAAAGGCCAGGAGTTCAGCCGGAGTCTTTCGCTTTAATTCTTGGAGATTCATGGGTGCAGTCGCGCTGAGGCAGGAGGGAACGTCGGGAGAGAGCCCCGGATCGCGCATCCTGAAACAGGCCGGCAGGTTTTGCCTGCGATAGGTACCCGGACGCGCGTATTTTTCTCGGGAAAGATACGCCGGTGAAACGGCGTGCATGGTTCTTAGGCGAGGTCTCTCGACAAGTCAAATGGGTTTGTGGCGCCGCTGGGGCAAGAGGGAGTTTATACGATCCTTGCTAGAAAGGCTGCACGATCACCAGGATCACGATGAGGGCCATGGCGATTGCCGGCAGCTCATTGACCATCCTGTAGAATTTCGCCGATCGCTTGTTCGCGTCCCGCTCGAAGCCGCGCCGCCACCGGCTGAGAAAATGCTGATAGACCAGAAGTAGCACCACCAGCGTCAGCTTGGCATGAATCCAGTGCCGCGACCAATCGACCACGCCCGGCGTCGACAGCAGCAGAAGACCGAACAGCAGCGTGGCCAGCATAGCCGGCAGCATGATGGTGCGCGCTAGCTTCCGCTCCATCACCTTGAAGGTTTCGGACTGGGGCGACCCGACCGGGGCGTCCGCATGATAGACGAAGAGCCGCGGCAGATAGAGCAGCGCCGCCATCCAGGCGATGACGCTGATGACGTGAAGCGCCTTGATCCAAGGCATCACCGCAATCAGGAAACCCATTCCGCCTCCAAAGCTTGAAATGCGCACAGGGACCGATCGCCAGGACAGATCCGCTTCATTTCCGCCGAGCAGATCCTTGAATTCGATCCGGTCAGGCGGCGAATCTCATCCGCCAGCCCGGCGATGAAGTCGGGCAGCGCGTCGATCGTCGGAACCCGGATATAGGCCGGCACGCCGGCCCTGTCCGCAAGATGACGATATTCGATGTCGAGTTCGACCAGAGTCTCCGAATGCTCGGACACGAAGGCGATCGGCACGATCACCAGCGGCACTCGGTCGCGGCCTGCGCGCTCGATCTCGTCCGCGGTCGAGGGGCTGAGCCATTTGAGCGGCCCGACGCGGCTTTGATAGCACAGCACATGATCGAGGCCCGGCTGACCGAGCGCCTCCAGCACGGCAGCGACACTTGCCTGAACCTGCCATTGGTAAGGATCGCCACGCTCGACGACCCGCTTCGGCAGCCCGTGGGCCGAAAACAGGACGCGCGGCGGCGCCAGCCCGTCAGGCACCGCGGCCAGCCCTTTACGCAGGCGCTCGGCAGTCGCGGCGATGAAGCCCGGCTGACGCGGATAGCAGCACAGCGCCACCGTCGGCACCTTAAGCCCGGCTTGCCGCGCCGCCCGTTGCCATTCCCGGATCGATGAGCCCGAGGTGGTGCTCGAAAATTGCGGATAGAGCGGCATCAGCACGATCTGCTGCGGTGCCCAAGCGCGCACCGCCTCGACCTGCTCAGCGGCACGAGGGTGCCAATAGCGCATCGCGATGAAGCATTTGTAGTCGGGGCCGAGGGCCGCTTCGAAGGCGGCCGCCTGCGCCTCGGTATTGCCGAGAATGGGCGAGCCGCCGCCGATCCGGTCGTAGATCGCGCGTGCGACCGGCGCCCGCCGGCTCGAGATCAGGCGGGCGATGAGCCAGCGCAGCGGAGTCGGCAGCCCGATGATGACCGGGTCGTAGAAGAGGTTGAACAAAAACGGCTCGACGGCTTCCGGCCGATCCGGACCGCCGAGATTGAACAGAATGATGGCGGTCTTCATGAGGGCGCTGGAACCGACCGCAATATCTCGCAAACGCGTTCGACATGAGCGATCGGCGTCGCCGGCAGCACGCCATGGCCGAGATTGAACACGAAGGGGCCGTTACCCAGCATGGCCAGGATCTTACCGACCTGGAGCTCCAGCTCCGGGCCGCCGGCCAGCAGCAGCTCGGGATCGAGATTGCCCTGCAGCGCCACTTTCGGCTGCAGTACTTCCCGGGCATAGGACAGCGGCAAAGTGTGATCGATCGCCAGCGCATCGACCCGCGTGGATGCCGCGAACCGTTCATAGCGGTCGCCGATACCTTTCGGGAAACCGATGATCGGTACGGTCGGGTGCAGCCGCTTCAAGGTCTCGACGATGCGTCGGGTCGGCGCCTCGCACCAGCGGGTGAACGCGTCTCCCGACAAGGCGCTGGCCCAGCTGTCGAACAGCTGGATCGCCTCGACGCCGGCCCGGATCTGCGCATCGAGGTGAAGGACGGTGGCATCGGCGATCCGGTCGATCAGGGCCGCGAACCCGGCCTCGTCCTCGGCCGCCCAGCCGAGCGCGCGGGTGTAATCCCGGCTCGACCCGCCCTCGATCATGTAGGTCCCGACTGTCCAAGGAGATCCCGCGAAACCGATCAGCGCTGTCTCCGCCGGCAGATCATGCCGAACCAGCTTGACCGCTTCATAGATCGGATTGAGGCGCTCGAGATCGAGCGATTCCGACAGTCGTGCCAAACCGGATCGGTTCCGGATCGGCTCGAGCTTCGGGCCTTCACCCTCCTGAAAGCCCACTTCCTGGCCGAGCCCGAACGGTATCACCAGGATATCCGAGAACAGGATCGCGGCATCCATGCCATAGCGTTCGACCGGCTGAAGCGTGACTTTGGCGGCAAGCTCGGGCGTAAGGCAGAGCGACATGAAGCTGCCCGCCTTGGCGCGCAGCTCGCGATATTCCGGCAGATGACGGCCGGCCTGACGCATGAACCAGAAGGGGTGGCGTACGACGGGCAAGCCCGCGAGTGCCCGCAGGAGCGGCTTCTGTGGCTCGATCATGGCGTGTTGGAACGGGGAAGGGTACCGACTCTCATCAAGGAAGGAATAAAGGATATTAGGTGGTGGTGGTAGTAGAAGCCTGTGGGTAAGGCGGAATACCGGCCGAGGCCGATTCATCCCCAGCCGATGGATTGCCGGCGTTCGCGCTCGTGGCTCTTGTGGACAAGCCGGCCAAGCCGATGAGATTGCACGAGTCGGTGACGAGGCGGCAGAGCGGGGATAGAGTGGATAAAGGAGCCGGTCGCGATTCAATCCACGTCATTCCGACAGCGCTTCCAGGCTTATCTCCAAGGGGGCGAAAGGCGGAATGAAAGAGGCGAAACGGGGATGGTTCCGGCCGGATCGGGAAAAGTCGCGACTTATCCCCATAGACAGGCGAGTTTTCCACAGCTTTAGAGCTCCCTCGTGACGGAATCGCGCTTTCATCTGCACCTCGTCTCGGATTCGACGGGCGAAACCGTGCATTCGCTGGCGCGCGCCTGCCTCGCTCAGTTCGAGGATGCCGAGGCGATCGAGCATATCTGGTCCATGGTGCGGACCAAGGCGCAGATCGAGCGCGTCATCGCCGGGGTCGATGCCAATCCCGGCGTGGTGCTTTACACGCTGGTCAATGAGCAGCTGCGCGGGCCGCTCCAGGAATGCTGCAGGCGGCTCAATGTGCCGGCCATTCCCGTGCTCGATCCCGCGATCGGCGCGCTCGGTGCCTATCTCGGCCGGCCGGCGCGCAATCTGCCGGGTCAGCAGCACACGCTCAATCATGAATATTTTCAGCGTATCGACGCGATGACCTATGCCATGACCCATGATGACGGGCAGGCGCCCTGGGGCCTGAACGAGGCCGATGTCATCCTGGCCGGGGTGTCGCGCACGTCGAAGACGCCGACCTGCATCTATCTCGCCAATCGCGGCGTGAAGGCGGCGAATGTCCCGCTGGTACCGGGCGTGCCGGTGCCGCCGGAGCTGTTCGCGGCGACGAAGCCCCTCATCGTCGGCCTGACCAACGATCCGGAACGCTTGATCGCCATCCGCCGCAACCGCATGAATGCGATCCATCACGAGCCCGCGACCGAAAGCGACTATGTCGATCTCGAAGCGGTGAAGACCGAGCTCACCGCGGCTCGGCGGCTTTATCACGAACATAAATGGCCGGTCATCGATGTGACCCGCCGTTCGATCGAGGAGACGGCCGCCGCGATCATGAAGCTTCTCGCCAAGCGCAGTGGTGCTGAGGGCTGAGATGACGACCGTCCCGCTGATCCTGGCGTCCGGCAGCCAAACGCGGCGCGAGATGCTGGCGCGTGCCGGGGTCGAAATGCTGGCCGAAGCCGCACCCATCGATGAGCGTGAGATCCGCATGAGCTTCACAGCCGAAGGACGCTCGGCCGAGGAATGCGCCGAAGCGCTGGCGGAGCTCAAGGCCGCCCGCATCGCCGGCCGGCATCCGGGCGCACTCGTCATCGGCGCCGATCAGATCCTCGATTGCAATGGGATCTGGTTCGAGAAACCGGCCGATCGCGATCATGCGCGGGCCCAGCTCCAGGCCTTGCGCGGCAAGAAGCATCGGCTGGTCAGCGCCTGTGTCGCGATGCGGAACGGCGCCCGGGTCTGGCACGCGATCGACGTGGCTCGGCTTTCGATGCGCAGCTTCTCCGATGCCTTCCTCGATGATTATCTGGGAGCGGCGGGCGACGCCGTGCTCGACAGCGTCGGCGCCTATCAGCTCGAGGGGCTCGGTGCTCAGCTGTTCGATCGGATCGAGGGCGATTTCTTCACCATCCTCGGCTTGCCCCTTCTGCCGCTGCTCGCTTTCCTGCGCGATCAGGGCGCGCTCACCCGATGAGCGCCTTCCGTCTCGCCGGAGTCATGGGTTGGCCGATAGACCATTCGCGCTCGCCGGCGCTGCATGGTCATTGGCTCGCCCGCTATGGCATCGAGGGTGCCTATGTACCCTTGCCGGTACGGCGGGCGGATCTCGAGCAGGCGCTGCGCGCCCTGCCGGCGCTGGGCTTTGCCGGGGTCAATCTGACGGTACCGCACAAGGAGACGGGTGCCAGGATCGTCGATCACCTCGATCCGGCCGCGGTGCGGCTGGGCTCGGTCAATACCGTGCTGGTCCGGCCCGACGGCACCCTCGAAGGGCGCTCGACCGACGGCTATGGCTTTCTGCGCAACCTCGAGAATGGGGCGCCCGGCTGGCGGCCCGGTAGCGGCCCCGTGGTCATGCTGGGTGCCGGTGGTGCCGCGCGCGCGATCGCGGGGTCCCTCATCGAGGCCGGGGTGACCGAGATCCGTCTCATCAACCGGACCGAGGAACGCGCGGTCGAGCTGGCGCGTGAGATCGGGCCTTTGGTCAGGGTCTTGCCTTGGGCGGAGCGCACCGCGGCCCTTGCCGGCTGCGGATTGCTCGTCAACACGACGAGTCTCGGCATGGCCGGCCAGCCGCCGCTGGAGCTCGATCTTACCGAGCTGCCGCGGACCGCGATCGTCAATGACATCGTCTATGTCCCGCTCGAAACGCCGCTCCTGGCGGCGGCGCGGCGGCGCGGCAATCCGGTCGTCGATGGTCTCGGCATGCTGCTGCACCAGGCTCGCCCGGCCTTCGCCGCATTCTTCGGCGTCGAGCCGACGGTCGATCAAGACCTCCGGGCAGCCGTGCTGGAGACCTTCCGACCGTGATCCTGCTCGGCCTCACGGGCTCGATCGGCATGGGCAAATCGACCGCGGCAGCGATGCTGCGCCGCCTCGGTCTGCCGGTCCATGATGCGGACGCCGTGGTGCATCACCTGTTGGGGCCCGGCGGTGCCGCCGTGCGCGAGGTGCTGGCGGCTTTCCCCGGCGTCGGCTCGGTCGAAGCCGGGATCGATCGGCTGGCGCTCGGCAAGGAGGTGTTCGGCGATGCCGCCAAGCTGAAACGGCTCGAGCGGATTCTGCATCCGAAAGTGCGGGCGGTGAACCGCCGCTTCCTCGCGGCCCAGGCGCGGCGACGCGCACCCATCGTGGTCCAGGACGTTCCGCTGCTCTACGAGACAGGGGGCGATGCCGGCTGCGACGCAGTGATCGTCGTCTCGGCGCCTCCCTTCCTCCAGCGTCAGCGCGTGCTGAAACGGCCGGGCATGAGCGAGGCGAAGTTCCGCGCGATCCTGGCGAAGCAGGTGCCGGATCGACAGAAGCGTCAGCGTACACCATATGTTGTAGAAACCGGTTTAGGCAAACGCCACAGCTTGAAAATGCTGCACCGATTCGTCAAACTGATCCAATCTCGTCACGGTCCTGGGCACGCCTATCCCAATGCGCGAAGTCGTTCTCGATACGGAAACCACCGGTCTCGATCCCGCTGACGGCCATCGCGTGGTCGAGGTGGCGTGCGTCGAGCTCTTCAACCTCATGCCGACCGGCAACGAGCTGCATTTCTACTGCAATCCCGAGCGCGACATGCCGGCGGAGGCCTTCGCCGTCCATGGCTTGAGCGAGGAACGCCTCAAGACGGAGCCGCTCTTTTCAGAGCAGGCCGAGACCTTCATCGCCTTCATGGAAGGCGCCTCGCTGATCGCGCACAATGCCGAGTTCGATGTCCGCTTCCTGCAGGCGGAGCTGGTGCGCTGCGGCCGCCCGCGGCTCGCCTGCACGGTGATCGACACGGTGCAGCTGGCACGCCGGAAATTCCCGGGCGCGTCCGCCAGCCTCGACGCACTCTGCCGCCGCTTCGGCATCGATCTCTCGGGCCGCGCGAAGCATGGCGCGCTCATCGACACCAAGCTGTTGGCCAAGGTCTATCTGGAGCTCAAGGGCGGATACGAGCCGAAATTCGAGCTCGCCGCCAAATCCAGCCAGACGACGGGTCTTGCCGCCGACAATGTCGTGCGCATCGCCCGCCCGCCGCGCCCGTTCGCGCCGAGCGATGCGGAGCTCGCAGCCCATCAGGCGATGGTGGCGGGCCTCAAGGACCCGCTCTGGCTCAAAAGCTAGGGTTAGGCCGATTCGGGCGGCGTGGCGCTGCCGGTCTCGGCGGCGCGCTGGGCCTTGCGGCGCTGCAGCTCGGCGAAATCGATCGGATTGATCATGAGCGGCGGGAAGCCGCCATCGCGGGTCGCATCGGCGATGATGGCGCGCGCGAAGGGGAACAGCAGCCGGGGCGTCTCGATCAGGATGAGCGCCGCGCGCAGATCGGGCGTGGCGTTGCGGATGGTGACGACGCCGCCGTAATCGAGTTCGACCAGGAACGACACTTCGCCCTTGGTACGCGCCTCAAGCTGGACGTTGAGGACGACCTCGAACAGCTCCTCATTCAGCTGGCGCGCTTTGACATCGACCTCGATCGTCACTTCGGGCGGCCCGTTCTGGCCCAGTAAGCTGTCCGGCGCCCGCGGATTCTCGAAGCTGAGATCGCGCAGATACTGCGCATTGACGATGAGCGACGGCGCTTGCGGCTGCTGGTTGGCGGGCGCGCCGTCTTGGCCGTTGGCGGCGATGTCGGACATGAAATCAGCTCCGGAAAGATCGAGGCCGGTGGGCTAGCACGGAACCCGGTCCGGCCACAACCTCACAGGATGAACTTCGACAGGTCCGCGTTCTTGGCCAGCGCCGAGACATGATCCTGCACATAGGCGCGGTCGATGGTGACGACCGAACCCGGCGACATGTCGGATGCCGCGAAGCTGACCTGCTCCAACAGCCGCTCCAGCACCGTGTGGAGCCGCCGCGCGCCGATATTCTCGATCGCGGTGTTGATCTCGACCGCGACCGACGCGATCTCCTCGACCCCCTCGGGCTCGAAGGCGAGTGTGACACCTTCGGTCGCCAGCAGCGCCACATATTGCTTGATCAGGCTCGCCTCGGTCTCGGTCAGGATACGCTTGAAATCATCCTTGGTGAGCGCCCGGAGCTCGACCCGGATCGGCAGCCGTCCCTGCAGCTCGGGCAGGAGATCGGACGGCTTGGCGAGATGGAAGGCGCCCGACGCAATGAATAATATATGGTCGGTCTTGACCGGCCCGTACTTGGTCGCGACCGTAGTACCCTCGATCAGCGGCAGCAGGTCGCGCTGGACACCTTCGCGGCTGACATCGGCGCCGGACCGTTCAGAGCGCGCGCAAATCTTGTCGATCTCGTCGATGAAAACGATGCCGTTCTGCTCGGTGGCATTGATCGCCTCGCGCGTGACCGTGTCGCTGTCGAGCAGCTTGTCGCTCTCCTCGGCGATCAGCACTTCGTAGCTGTCGGAGACATTCATCTTGCGCGTCTTGGTCCGGCCACCGAACGTCTTGCCCAGGATGTCGCCCAGATTGACCATGCCCATCTGGGCACCGGGCATGCCCGGGATCTCGAAGGTCGGCATCTGGCCGCCGGCGCTGTCGCTGAGCTGCAGCTCGATCTCGCGGTCGTCGAGCTGGCCTTCGCGCAGCATCTTGCGGAATTTGGACCGCGTATCGGCGGCGGCACTCGTGCCGACCAGCGCGTCCAGCACGCGCTCCTCGGCATTGGCCTCGGCCTTGGTCGCGACTTCCTTGCGCAGACGCTCGCGCGTCATGCCGAGCGCCATCTCGACGAGGTCGCGCACGATCTGCTCGACGTCCCGGCCGACATAGCCCACCTCGGTGAATTTGGTCGCCTCGACCTTGATGAACGGCGCCTGGGCCAGCCGGGCGAGCCGGCGCGCGATTTCGGTCTTGCCCACACCGGTCGGGCCGATCATCAGGATATTCTTCGGTTGCACCTCGTCCTTGAGCGCGTCGGGCAGCTGCTGGCGCCGCCAGCGGTTCCGGAGCGCGATGGCGACGGCGCGCTTCGCGTCATTCTGGCCGATGATGTAGCGGTCGAGCTCGGAGACGATCTCGCGCGGGCTGAAGGAAGCGGTCATAGACTTACAGGCTTTCGACGATGATCTTTTCGTTGGTGTAGACGCAGATGCCGGCGGCGATCGCCATCGATCTGCGCACGATCGCCTCGGCATCGAGCCCGTCGACATCGATGAGCGCGCGGGCGGCGGCCAGCGCATAGGTGCCGCCGGAGCCGATGCCGATGATACCATCCTCCGGCTCCAGCACATCGCCATTGCCGGAGAGGATGAGGGAAGCACTCTTGTCGGCCACCGCCATCATCGCCTCCAGCCGGCGCAGATAGCGGTCGGTGCGCCAATCCTTGGCGAGCTCGACGCAGGCGCGGGTCAGCTGGCCGGCATGCTGCTCGAGCTTGGCCTCAAGCCGTTCGAAGAGGGTGATGGCGTCGGCGGTGGCGCCGGCGAAACCGGCGATGACCGAGCCGTCGCCCAGGCGGCGGACTTTGCGGGCATTGGATTTGACGATGGTTTGGCCCATCGAGACCTGGCCGTCGCCGGCCAGCACGACATGATCGCCCTTGCGCACGCAAAGGATCGTGGTGCCGTGCCAAATGATGCTGTTGGGATCGGACATGGCACTTTCCAGAAATCAGGCGCCATCATTTGGGCATCGGATGGCGGGCTTCAAGCGTTCCGGGCCGGCGTGCAGATTTGCGTGGGACGCGCCTACGGCTCGTCGAACAGGTAGTGACGCAGCATATAGTCGAGCCCGTGATGCCAGGTCTCGTCGGTATTGCCGCGGATATCGACGCTTTTGACGAAGGTGAGCTTACCGGTCTTCGCATCCTCCATGTACAGGTTGATGTTGAGGATAAGATTGCTGACTTTCTGGACCGTGCCCCAGGCCGCCCAGTCGGCACCGACCGCCTTGGCATAGTCGCTTTCGCAGCCATTGCAGCCGCCGATCGCCGGGCCGCTTGCGGCCTGCTTCTCGATCTCCGGCGAGAGCGGCACGATCGTGTATTTGCCCGAGGCCGAAAGTTTCTCGTCGAACAGGCCGTCGAGCATCTTGAGCCGGGCCTGCTCCTCAGGCCTCGTTGCCTCAAGCGACGTATTGATCAGCGAGAAGCCGAAGAAGGCGATGTGATGGCTCGGTTCGGCCGCTCGGCTCGGACCTATGCCGAGCAAGGCCGCGAGCAGCGATAGCGCGAGCCAGCCTTTCGCCATCATCTCAGCTCAGCCCGGTGATGTTGCCCTCGGCGTCGACATCGATATGTTCGGCGGCCGGTCGGCGCGGCAGGCCGGGCATGGTCATGATCTCGCCGCACAGCGCCACGACGAATCCCGCACCCGCGGCCAGCCGCGCCTCGCGGACCGGCACGATATGGCCTTCGGGCGCGCCGCGCAAATCGGGGTCGGTCGAGAAGCTATATTGCGTCTTGGCCATGCAAACCGGCAGATGGCCGAAGCCCGCGGCCTCGAACGCGGCCAGCTGCTTCGCCGCGGCCGGCGCCACCGCAATGTCGGCCGCCCCATAGATCTCGCGCGCGATCGTGCGGATCTTCTCCGTGAGCGGCATGGCGTCGGGATAGAGCGTCTTGAACCGGGCGACACCGGATTGCGCCAGCTGGGCCACCTCGGTCGCGAGCCCGACGGCGCCCTTGCCGCCCTCGGCCCAATGAGTCGAGACATGGACATTGACGCCGATCTCGGCGCAGATCGCGCGCACGGCGTCCTGCTCGGCGACGGTATCCGCCGTGAAGCCATTGAGCGCCACCGTCACCGGCAGGCCGAATTTCTTCAGATTCTGCACATGGCGCTTGAGATTGGCCGCACCCGCGCGCACGGCGGCGACATTCTCGGCGCCGAGATCCGCACGCGCCACACCGCCATGCATCTTGAGCGCCCGGATCGTCGCCACCACGACCGCGGCGGCGGGCTCGAGCCCTGCGACCCGGCACTTGATGTTGAGGAACTTCTCGGCGCCAAGATCGGCGCCGAAGCCCGCCTCGGTCACGACATAGTCGGCCAGGCCCAAGGCCGTCTCGGTCGCCAGCACCGAATTGCAGCCATGGGCGATATTGGCGAAGGGTCCGCCATGGACGAGCGCCGGCGTATGCTCGATCGTCTGCACGAGGTTGGGCTGCAGCGCATCCTTGAGCAGCGCCGTCATGGCGCCGGGGGCAGCGAGATCGGCCGCGGTCACCGGCTTCCGCCCGCGCGTCTCGCCGATGATGATCCGGCCCAGCCGCTGCCTGAGGTCGTCGAGCGAGGTGGCCAGGCAGAAGATCGCCATGATCTCGCTCGCCACCGTGATGTCGAACCCATCCTCGCGGACGGCACCATTGCCGAGCCCGACCACGGTATGGCGAAGTGCGCGGTCGTTGAGGTCGAGCGCGCGCTTCCAGGTGACGCGCCTCGGATCGATATCGAGCGGATTGCCCCAATAGATCTGATTGTCGATCATCGCCGCCAGCAGATTGTTGGCAGCCCCGATGGCGTGGAAATCGCCGGTGAAATGGAGGTTGATCTCCTCCATCGGCACGATCTGGGCATGGCCGCCGCCGGCCGCCCCGCCCTTGGCGCCGAAGCAGGGGCCGAGGCTGGGCTCGCGCAGGCAGATCGCGACCTTATGGCCGAGATGCTTGAGCGCATCGCCGAGGCCGATCGTCGTGGTGGTCTTGCCTTCCCCGGCGGGTGTCGGGCTGATGGCGCTGACCAGGATCAGCTTGCCGCGCCGCCGCCGCCGAGCTTTTGCCACAAAATCGGCGGAAAGCTTCGCTTTGTAGGGCCCGTATCGATAGACCGAGGCCTCCGGCACGCCGAGCTCGGCGGCGATTTCCTCGATCGGTTTCAGCGCGGCCGCGCGCGCGATCTCGATGTCACTCTTAGGAATGTTGGGAGAGCTGTCCAACGCCGTTATCCTTGCCTCTGATGACAGCCGTGCTACACGAGGCGGCGGCAAAGCGGAAGAAGCTTGCTGTGCCGAGCATGCGATACGCCCCAAAGGAGCCCGCCGACATGACCGCTACGAACGCTCAGAACGATGTGCTCACCGACCTCATCGAGCGGGCGCGCAAGGCCGGTGCCGACCAGGCCGACGGCGTCATGTTCGAAGGCGTGTCGATCAGCCATGCCCAGCGCTTGGGCCATATCGAGAAGCTCGAACGCTCCGAAGGCTATGATCTGGGCTTGCGCGTGCTGATCGGAAAGCGCCAGGCCATCGTCTCCTCGAACGACCGCTCGCGTGCGGCCTTGGATGCGCTGGTCGAGCGCGCCGTCGCCATGGCGAAGAGCGTGCCGGAGGACGAGTTCTGCGGTGTCGCCGATCCGGCCCAGATCGCCAAGACCTGGCCCGCGATCGACCTCCTCGACCCGGTCGAGCCCGCGACCGAGATCCTGATCGAGCGCGCGCGGGCGGCCGAGGATGCCGCACGCGCCGTGGCCGGCATCACCAATTCCGAAGGGGCCGAGGCCAGCTGGGGCTCGAGCCGGGTCGTGCTGGCGAGCTCGAACGGCTTCTACGGCACCTATGCCGGCTCCAGCCACAGCGTCAGCGCCGCGGTCGTCGCCGGATCCGGCGACGGGATGGAGCGCGACTATGATTATTCGAGCACCGTCTATGCCGAGGATCTCGAGGATCCGGTGAAGGTCGGGACCCGCGCCGGCGAGAAGGCGGTGCGGCGCCTGAATGCGCGCAAGCCGGCGACGGCGCGGCTGCCCGTCGTCTATGACCCGCGCATCGCCTCGGGTCTCCTCGGCCATCTCGTCGGCGCCATTCTCGGCCCTTCGATCGCGCGCAAGACCAGCTTCCTGAAGGACAAGCTCGGCGAGCGGGTGTTTCCGGCGGGCATCAACATCATCGACGATCCGCATCGCCAGCGCGGCCTGCGCTCGAAGCCGTTCGATGCCGAAGGCCTCGCCAATCAGCGCCGGGCGCTGGTCGAGGACGGCATCCTCAAGACCTGGGTGCTCGATCTCCGCTCGGCCCGGCAGCTGGGCTTGGCATCGACCGGCCACGCCTCGCGCGGCACTTCCTCGCCACCCTCGCCGTCGACCACGAATCTCTATCTCGAGCCCGGCAAGCAGTCGCGCGAGGAGCTGATCGCCGACATAAAGTCGGGGCTTTATGTGACAGAGCTGATCGGGATGGGCGTCAACGGCGTCACCGGCGATTACAGCCGGGGGGCGGCCGGCTTCTGGATCGAGAATGGTGAACTTGCCTATCCCGTGAACGAGATCACGATTGCCAGCAATCTCAAGGAGATGTTCCTGAGTTTGAGCGCCGCGTCCGACCTCGAATTCCGCGCGGGGACGAATGCACCGACACTTCGGGTCGAAAGCATGACCATCGCCGGCGCTTGAATTTCTGCCGCACCGCAGAAATAAAGCGTCAATCGATGTTATATTTTTATGTCGGATCGATGACCAGCTAGTCTCGGATATGTGACATATAGTATGTCACAGTTAATGCTTGACACTATATCTAGAAGCAGTATTTTCCAGGCGCAATACATCACTATGCTATTGCGGTGCGGGAAGTTTGCCAATGACCTATCTCGGGCCCGACAAAGAATACCGCACGATCTGGATCTCGGATGTCCATCTTGGCACCCGCGGCTGCCAGGCCGAGTTCCTGCTCGACTTCCTCAAGCACAATGATGCCGAGACCTATTATCTGGTCGGCGACATCTTCGATGGCTGGCGGATGAAGAAGTCCTGGTACTGGACCCAGGCCCATAACGATGTCGTGCAGAAGCTCCTGCGCAAGGCCCGCAAGGGCGCCAAGGTCATCTACATTCCCGGCAACCATGACGAGGCGCTGCGCGACTTCTCGGCGGCGTCCCTGGTGTTCGGCGAGATCCATCTGCAGGACGAGGCGATCCACGAGACAGCGGACGGCAAGCGTCTGCTGGTCGTCCATGGCGATCATTTCGACGGCGTCGTGACCTACGCCAAGTGGCTGGCGCTCTTGGGCGACTGGGCCTACACGACGGTGCTGGCGCTGAATGTCGTGTTCAACCGGATCCGCCGCCGGATGGGCTATGGCTACTGGTCGCTCTCGGCCTATTTGAAAGCCAAGGTCAAGAACGCGGTCGAGTTCGTCGGCAATTACGAATCCGCGATCGCCGAGGAGGCGCGGCGCCGTGGTGTCGACGGCATCGTCTGCGGCCATATCCACAAGCCCGAGATGCGCATGATCGACGGCGTGCTCTATTGCAATGACGGCGACTGGGTCGAAAGCTGTTCCGCACTGGTCGAGCATTTCGACGGCAAGCTCGAGATCATCCGCTGGATGGAAGTGCGCAGCTTCGATCCCCTGACCCGTCGTGCCGCGTCGGAAGCCGAAGCGGTTCCGGCCGAGTAGACATCATGAAGATCGCGATCGTCACCGACGCCTGGCTGCCCCAGACGAATGGCGTGGTGCGAACGCTCCTGTCGCTGTCGCGCGAGCTTCAGGCGCTCGGCCACGATCTCGTCATGATCACGCCCGAGCATTTCACAACCATCCCGTGCCCGACTTATTCGGAGATCCGCCTCGCCCTGGTGCCGGGCTTCGAGGTCGACCGGCTCCTGAGCGAGGCGCGGCCCGACGCGATCCATATCGTGACGGAGGGCCCGCTCGGCCTTGCCGCCCGGCGCTTTTGCCGGCGCAACGGCCTCAGCTTCACCACCTCGTTCCACACCAAGTTCCCGGATTATATCGAGGCGCGCTTCTACATCCCGTCCCGCTGGACCTACGAGCTGTTGCGCCGGTTCCACGCCGCGGCCGCCTCCACCATGGTCGCCACGCAATCAATTCAGCGCGAGCTTGAGACGCACGGCTTTAACCGCCTCTCGCGCTGGACCCGAGGCGTCGATCTCAGCACTTTCCGGCCGATCGCGAAGCCCGCGACCGACTACCAGCGGCCGATCTTCCTCTATGTCGGCCGCATCGCGGTCGAGAAGAATTTGCCGGCCTTCCTCGATCTCGACCTGCCCGGCACCAAGCTCCTGGTTGGCGACGGCCCGGCCCGGGCCGATCTCATGGCGCGGTATCCCGAGGCCCGCTTCGTCGGCCGGCACGAGGGTGAGGATCTCGCCTATCTCTATGGCATGAGCGACATCTTCGTGTTTCCGAGCCTGACCGACACCTTCGGCCTGGTGCTCTTGGAAGCACTCGCCTCGGGCCTGCCGATCGCGGCCTTCCCGGTTGCCGGCCCCATCGATGTGGTCGAGCAATCCGGCGTCGGCGTGCTCGATTGGGATCTCAAGACGGCCGCCCTCGAAGCCCTCGCGATCGACCCCGAAGCCTGCCGCGCCCGCGCCCGCGAATTCACCTGGACGGCCTCGGCGCAGCAGTTCCTGTCGAACCTGGCACTGGTGCGATAGGGCGAGTCATTTAAGAAAATCAGAGAGATCATCAGTTTTCGTCATGGCCGGGCTTGTCCCGGCCATCCACGTCGGGACGTGGGGAACATCGTCTTCAAGCAAAATCGGCGTCGGCCCGAAATGGATCGCCGGGACAAGCCCGGTGATGACGGTGAGGGTAAGAATAAGATGTGTGAACGCCTTAGCCTTCTTAAAGCACCTCGAACACACTATAGATCGGCCCCGTCGCGACCCGGTGCCCGATGCCGACCCCGACGACGCGGTTGAGCCAGTCATATTTAGGCGCCGCCGTCTCGAACAGTGGGGCGATGCGGAAATAATAGCTCGTCGGATCGACCGTCTCGCCCTTGGCGATCTTCTGCATCACCTCGGCCGGGCCGTGGCGCAGCCCTTGATAGGTCACGCCGATAAGCGCGTCGTCGTTGGTCTTGAGCACGATCCGGACATTGAGCATGCTGGCGCCGTCCTTGCGCACCGTAATCCAGTCATTGCCGCCGTTCAGCACCGTGCCGGACAGGCGCTCGCCCTCGAATGTGCCGCCCGCGACGACGCCGATCCGGCGATCGGCCGCCGGCGTAGCGCCGACCGCCTGGATCTCGGGCACCACGAGCCGCATGACGAAAAGCGGCCGGGTTCCGACGCTCTGCAAGGTCTCGGGCACGTCGCTGCTGAAGCTCCAGGCCATGATCCGTCCCCATTCAAGATTTTGATGAAGCGCCCGACTATGCCATGGGCGAGGACATCGCGACAGCAGGCCGGCCGGCATGCCTGCCGTGCCGAGCGCATTGCCAGGGGTGGCATGGCGAGAGTACAAGCCCCCATCTTCATGGGATGCGGGCCTCGTCTTTGACCGAATTGCCGGAACCTTCAAAACCGCGCCCGTCGCCGTTCAGCGGTGACAGCTTGATCTTGTGGCGGCGGCTGGTCGGCGGTTATCTCAAGCCTCATACTGGCCGGCTCGTGGCCGCCAGCCTGTGCATGGTGATCGTCGCCAGCGCCAAGGCCGCGAATGTCTGGCTGACGGGCCAGGCGCTCCGCCACATGCTGTCGCAGACGGGGTCGAGCCTCGAGCTCGATCTGCTCGCCGGTGCCGTCTTCGGCATCGCCGTGACCACCGGCTTCGCCACATATTTCCAGTCGATCCTGATGACCACGATCGGCCAGCGTCTGGTCGCCGATATCCAGGTCGGGCTGTTCGAGCGGTTGATCCGGGCCGATCTCGCCTATTTCCACAAGACGCCGAGCGGCCAGCTCATCTCGCGCTTCACCAACGACGCCAATATGCTGCGCAACGCCGCCACCCAGTCGCTGGTGGCGCTCGGCCGCGATGCCCTCAGCGTCATCTTCCTGGTCGCGATGATGTTCTACCAGGATTGGCTGCTGGCGCTGATCGCCTTCGTCTTCTTCCCGGCGGCCGTGCTGCCGGTCCGGCGCATGAGCCGGCGCATGCGCAAGGCGTCGATCTCCTTCCAGGAGGAGATGGGGCATTTCAACACCCTCCTCAGCCAGGTGTTCCAGGGTGCCCGCCACGTCAAGGCCTATGGCATGGAGGCTTACGAGACCGATCGGGCGGTCAATGTCACCGAGCGGGTCTTTCGCCTGGTCGAGAAGGTGTCGCGCGTGCGCGCCGCCGCTTCGCCGATCATGGAATCCTTGGGCGGCGTCGCCGTCGCCTCGATCATCCTCTATGGCGGCTATCAGGTCATGGCCGGCGCGCGCACGCCGGATCAGCTGCTTGCCTTCATCGTGGCGCTGCTCTTGGCCTATCAGCCCTTCAAGTCGCTCGCCGGGCTGCAGGTCAATCTCCAGGAAGGGCTGGCCGCGGCCAGCCGGATCTTCCAGGTCATGGATATCGAGCCCACGATCAAGGACCGGCCCGACGCCCGGCCGCTCGCCATCCGCGGCGGCGCTATCCGCTTCGAAGGCGTCCGCTTTACCTACGGCCCTGAGATCCCGGCGCTCGACGGTATCGATCTCGATATTCCGGCTGGGCTCAAGGTAGCGCTGGTCGGGCCCTCGGGTGCGGGCAAATCGACAGTGCTCAATCTCATCCCGCGCTTCTACGATGTCGGTGAAGGGCGCGTCACGATCGACGGCATGGATGTGCGCGAGGCCACCCTCGCCTCGCTCCGCGGCGCCATCGGGCTCGTCAGCCAGGAGATCAGCCTGTTCGACGACACGGTGCGCGGCAACATCGCCTATGGCAGGCCGTCGGCGAGCTTGGCCGAGATCGAGGCCGCGGCCAAGGCGGCCGCCGCGCATGATTTCATCCTGGAGCTGCCGCAAGGCTACGATACGCTGGTCGGCGAGCAGGGCATCCGCCTGTCGGGCGGCCAGCGCCAGCGCCTCGCCATTGCACGCGCCATGCTCAAGGACGCGCCGATCCTGCTTTTGGACGAAGCGACGTCCGCCCTCGACACGGAATCCGAACGGCAGGTGCAGGATGCGCTGAAGCGGCTCGCCGCCAATCGCACCAGCGTGGTCATCGCCCACCGGCTCTCTACCATCGCCGATGCCGATCTTATCTATGTGATCGAGGAAGGCCGCGTGGGCGAGCGCGGGAGCCATGCCGAGCTGCTGGCCCAGCGCGGCCTCTATGCCCGGCTCTGGGACATGCAATTCACCGAGGAAGTGCCGGACGCGACACTGGAGCCGCCACCGACACCGCGGCGCGAACCGGTCCATTGATGCGTTTCGGCCGCGACCTCCTGCGCTCCGCCGGCGTCCGGCGGCTCATCTGCGCGCTCATTGCGGCCTACATCCGGTTCGTCTACCGCACCAGCCGCTGGGAAGTGCAGGGCGGCGCGCTGCCGGCCGGCCTCTGGGATGCCGGCACGCCCTTCATCCTCGCCTTCTGGCATGGCCGCCTGCTGATGGCGCCCAAGGGTTGGCGCCCGGGTGTCAGCATGAACATGCTGATCTCCGGCCATAATGACGGCCGCATCATCGCCGACGCGATCGCTCATTTCGGTCTCGGAACGATCGTCGGATCGAAATCGAAGGGCGGCACGGGCGCTTTGCGCGCCATGCTGCGGGCACTTGGCGCCGGCGAGAATATCGGCGTGACGCCGGACGGGCCGCGCGGCCCGGCCATGCGCGCCAGCCCCGGCATCATCGCGGCCGCGCGCCTGGCCCAGGCGCCGATCCTGCCCTTGAGCTATGCGACCTCGCATCGGCGCGTGCTCGGCACCTGGGACCGGTTCCATCTGGCGCTGCCCTTCTCGCGCGGCATCTTCATCTGGGGCGAACCGATCCGCGTGGCATCCCATGCCGATGCCGCGGCGCTCGAGGCGGCCCGGCTCAAGCTCGAGCAGGAGCTCAATCGCATCACGGCCGAGGCCGATCGCCATTGCGGGCGCCTGCCGGTCGAGCCGGCGCCCCTCGCTGAATCCTCGGCGCAAGGGGCGGCCGCGTGAGTGCTGCCCGCCTCTATCGCCTGGCGACCCAGGCCGCCCGCCCGCTGGCCTATCTGGTGCTGGCGCGCCGGGCCGCACGCGGCAAGGAGGATCGCGCCCGTCTCGGCGAGCGCTGGGGCCGCGCCGGGCTCGAGCGTCCGACCGGCAAGCTCGTCTGGCTCCATGCCGCCAGTGTGGGCGAATCCCTGTCGCTGCTGCCGATCATCGAGCGGCTGATGGTCCGGCTGCCCGAGGCCCAGATCCTCGTCACCACGGGCACGGTGACCTCGGCGGCGCTGCTGGCGGGGCGCCTGCCCGGCTTGCGCACGCGGCATCAATTCGTGCCGCTCGACCATCCGGCGGCGATCCGCCGCTTCCTCGATCATTGGCGGCCCGATCTCGCCATCTGGGTCGAATCCGAGCTCTGGCCCAATCTGGTGCTCGAGACGCGCCGGCGCGGCATCAAGATGGCGCTGGTGAATGCCAGGCTGTCGACCGGCTCCTCGCGCGGCTGGCAGCGCTGGCCCTCCTTCATCCGCCAGCTCCTCGATTGCTTCGACCTGCTGCTGGCGCAGGATGAGGAGAATGTCGCCCGGCTCAAATCCTTGGGCGGCACGCATGCCGAGACCGTCGGCGATCTCAAGGCCGCGGCCAGCCTGCCGCCGACCGACGAGGCGAGCCTCAATCGCTTCCAGGCACTCCTGGGCGATCGGCCGGTCTGGCTCGCTGCGTCCACGCATGAGGGCGAGGAAGCGATCGTGGCCGCCGCCCATCGCACGGTCGCCGGCCGGCTGCCGCGCCTCTTGACGCTGCTCGCCCCGCGCCATCCTAATCGCGCCGATGCGATCGCCGAGATGCTGCGCCGGCAGGGGTTTTCCGTGGCACGCCGCTCCTCGGGCGAGGTCCTAAGTGACGATACCGAGATCTATCTCATCGATACGATGGGCGAGCTCGCCCTCTTCTACCGCTTGGCCGAGATCGTGCTGGTCGCGGGCTCGCTCGGCCCGCCCGGCAGCTGCGGCGGCCATAATCCGCTCGAGGCGGCGCAGTTGGCCAGGCCCGTGCTGTTCGGTCCCGACACGGTGAATTGCGCGGCATCGGCCGCCGCCCTCGAAGCGGCCGGCGGGGCCAGGCGGGTCGCCGATGCCGCCGAGATCGCTTTAGTGCTCGAGACGCTCTTCGCCGACCCCGTGGCACGCGCTGCCATGGGCGAGGCGGCATTCGCCGTCGCCGAGGCCAGCCGCACGGTGATCGATCGTGTCATCGACCGCCTTTCCCCACTGACCCAGCCCCTCGACGGCCGATCCTCGGCGCCCGCACTTGAGACGGTCCAGCATGCAGGCGCCTGAATTCTGGCATCGGCGCGGCTGGGAGGCGGCGGCACTGGCGCCGGCGGGCCTGATCGTCGATCTCGCCGGCCGCTGGCGCCGCGCGCACGCCTCGCCTTGGGTGGCGCCGGTGCCCGTCGTCTGCGTCGGCAATCTCATCGTCGGCGGTGCCGGTAAGACGCCGACCGTGCTGGCGCTGGCATCCTGGCTCAGGCGGCGCAATGTCGCCGTGCATCTCTTGACGCGCGGCTATGGCGGAGCACTTGCCGGACCGGTTCGGGTCGATCCCGCGATCCATGATTTCCTGAGCGTCGGCGATGAATCGCTGCTGCTCGCCCAGGCAGCACCCAGCTGGGTAGCGCAGGACCGGGCGGCCGGTGCCCAGGCCGCGATCGCTGCCGGGGCCGGCCTCATCCTGATGGATGACGGGCTGCAGAATCCGTCGCTGCACCAGGATCTACGCCTCATCGTGGTCGATGGCGGCTATGGTTTCGGCAATCGCCGCGTGCTGCCGGCCGGGCCGTTGCGCGAAAATCTCCGCCGCGGCCTGGCGCGCGCCGATGCCGCGATCCTGATCGGCGAGGATCGGACGGGTGCCGCCGAGCTGCTCGCGGAGTTGCCGCTGGTGCGCGCCTTCCTCAAGCCGCGGGCACCCGTGACCGGCCGGGTGCTTGCCTTCGCCGGTATCGGCCGGCCGCAGAAATTCTTCGAGTCGCTGAGAGCGGTTGGCGCCGAGCCGGTCGAATGTGCTTCCTTCCCGGATCACCATGCCTATCGCGAGGGCGAGATCGCGGCCCTGCTCGACCGCGCCGACGCGACGAGCGCCAGGCTGGTCACCACGGCCAAGGACGCCGTTCGCCTGCCGCCGGGCCTGCGCCCGCGCATCGCGGTGCTGGAGGTCGATCTCGCCTGGGCGAGCGAGGCGGATGCCGCCGTGATCGAAGGGCTGCTCGACCCGCTTATCGCGTCTCGGACGGTACGTCCCTGAGCTTGGCCGACAGCGCCGCGATCTCCTCGGCGCTGCGCTTAAAATGCACCCGCTTCGCCGAGGGCGGCTGATGCGCCGCCGAGATGCCGGGCCGCCAGTCCCGCACCGGCCGGATCGGCCGCGGTGCGAAGCCGCCGCCGCAATTGGGGCAGACATTGTGGAGACGGGTTTCAGCGCAATCCGCACAGAAGGTGCATTCATAGGAGCAGATGCGCGCCTCGGTGCTGCCGGGCGGCAGATCCCGATCGCAATATTCGCAATTGGGCCGGAGTTCGAGGGCCATCGCGGGGTCTCCGGGCTATGAGCCAAAAGCTACTTTAAGCGCGCCGGCCGCGATGGAAATGACAAAGATCGGACGGAATCGGCCATCCGGCGGCTCTGCAGCGGATCACAGCAGCGAGGGCTGCCGCCCTTCCTCCGCCGCCGGCTTCGGCTTCTTCGCGGACTGCCGGCCGCGCGCCGGCGTCTCGCCGACGGGGGCGGGGCCGCTTTCGGCGCGGGCGGCGATGCTGGCGTCGTGGAAGCGCAGTGTCAGCGCCATGCCGGGCGCGATCGCGGCGGGCTGGACCGGGTGGCCGGCCTCGTCCTCGACCACGGCATAGCCGCGCTCCAGCACCTTGAAGGGCGACAGGCTTTCCAGCACCTGGGCGCTGCGGGCGAGCTTCTCTTGGGCGCGTTCGAGCGCCCGCTCCAAGGCCGGCGGCAAGCGCCCGGCGATCAGGTCGAGATGCCGCGTCGCCTCGGCGATGCCGTCGCGTGGATGCTTGAGCTTGGCGGCCGCCAGCCGCGCCGCCCGGTCGCGCAGCATGGCACGGATGGCGAGATCGAGCCGCTCGGCCCGGTCGTCGAGACGCTGTGCCGCCGTCTCGATCAGCCGCCCGGGTTCCGGCAGCCCGCGCGCCAGCCCGTCGAGCCGGAGCCGCCTTTCGCTGAGGAAGCGCGCGACCCCGGCATCGAGCCGGTTGCCGAGGCTACCGATTTCCGTCAACAGATCGAGCCGCACCGGCACCGCGATCTCGGCCGCGGCCGTCGGCGTCGGCGCGCGCCGGTCCGAGGCGAAGTCGATCAGCGTCGTGTCGGTCTCGTGCCCGACTGCGGAGATGAGCGGGATGGCGCTGGCTGCAGCCGCGCGCACCACGATCTCCTCGTTGAACGGCATCAGATCCTCGAGGCTGCCGCCACCGCGCGCTACGATAATGAGGTCGGGCCGCGGGATCGGTCCGCCCGGCGAGAGGCGGTTGAAGCCCTCGATGGCGCGGGCCACCTGCTCGGCCGCCCCTACGCCCTGGACGGCGACGGGCCAGACCAGCACATGGCGCGGAAAGCGCTCGGCCAGCCGATGCAGGATGTCGCGGATGACCGCACCCGTGGGCGAGGTGATGACGCCGATGACATTCGGCAGATAGGGCAGCTTGCGCTTCCGTTCCTCGGCGAAGAGCCCTTCGGCCGCCAGCTTGCGCTTGCGGTCCTCGAGCATCTTGAGGAGTGCCCCTTCGCCCGCCAGCTCCATATGCTCGATGATCAGCTGATATTTCGAGCGGCCGGGGAAGGTGGTGAGGCGGCCGGTCGCGATCACCTCCATGCCGTCGCCGGGCCGGATCGGCAGGCGCTGCGCCGTGCCACGCCAGCACACGGCGTCGAGCACCGCATCCATATCCTTGAGCGCCAGATAGATATGGCCGGAGCCATGCAGCTTGCAGCCGGAGATCTCGCCGCGCACGCGGACATGGCCATAGGCCTGCTCGATCGTGCGCTTCAAGGCGCCCGACAGCTCGCCGACGCTATAGACCGGCACATTCGAGGCTGGAGTGGAGGGAGGGGTTTCCGACATCGCCGCCTATGATAAAAGCCTCGACCACAAGCTGGAAAGCGAAAGGAGCGCTAATGCGGGTTCTGGTGGTGGGCGGCGGCGGGCGCGAGCATGCGCTGTGCTGGTCGATTGCGGCCTCGCCTTTATGCGACAAGCTTTTCTGCGCGCCCGGCAATGCCGGCATCGCGGCGGTGGCGGAATGCCGCGCGGTGGCCGACACGGATCTCGACGGGCTTTTACGGCTCGCCCAGGCCGAATCGATCGATTTCGTCGTGGTCGGGCCGGAGACGCCGCTGGTTGCCGGCTTGGTCGATCATCTCGAAGCCCATGGCATCCGGTGCTTCGGTCCGACGAAGGCCGCGGCACAGCTTGAAGGCTCCAAGGCCTTCACCAAGGATCTCTGCGCGCGGCACAACATCCCGACGGCCGCATATCTGCGCACGACCGATATCGAGACGGCGCGGGCCGAGATCCGCCGGCGTGGTGCGCCCATCGTGGTCAAGGCCGACGGCCTCGCCGCCGGCAAGGGCGTTGTCGTGGCCGAAACCGAAGCGGAAGCGCTCGCTGCGGTCGATGCCATGATGCAGGGCGGGAAGTTCGGTGCCGCCGGGGCCGAGCTGGTGCTGGAGGAGAAGCTGGTCGGCGAGGAGGTCAGCGTCTTCGCGCTCTGCTCGGGCGAGAGCTTCCTGCTGCTGCCCTCGGCGCAGGACCACAAGGCGGTCGGCGACGGCGATGTCGGCCCCAACACCGGCGGGATGGGCGCCTATTCGCCGGCCCCGGCGCTCACGCCGACGCTCGAGGCGGACATCGTCGAGCGGATCATTCGCCCGACGCTGCGCGGCATGGCGGCGGAAGGCACGCCCTTCACCGGCATTCTCTATGCGGGCTTGATGCTGACCGCGGCCGGCCCGCAGGTGATCGAGTTCAACGCCCGCTTCGGCGATCCCGAAACCGAGGTGCAGATGCGCCGCCTCAAATCCGACCTGCTGCCGGCGCTGATGGCGGCACGCGACGGCGTGCTCGACCAGATCACGCTGCGCTGGGACTCGCGCGCCGCCCTCTGCGTCGTGCTTGCCGCCAACGGCTATCCCGAGGCGCCGCAGAAGGGCACCGAGATCAAGGGCGTCGAGACGGCCGGCGGCGGCGATGTCGAGATCTTCCACGCCGGCACCGCCCGGCGCGACGGCGCCCTCATCGCCAATGGCGGCCGCGTGCTGGTCGTGACGGCGCTGGGCGAGACGGTGGGCGAGGCTCAGAAGGCGGCGTACGAGGCGGTCGACCGCATCGACTGGCCCGGTGGCTTCTGCCGCCGCGACATCGGCTGGCGCGCGGTGGCGCGGGAGCGGGGATAGGCTCCTCGTCGATGCCCCTCTACATCCTCCGCCACGGCGAGACCGAATGGAACCGCGACCGCCGCTTCCAAGGGGCGCTTGATTCACCGCTGACCGAGAAAGGCCGCGACCAGGCGCGGCGTTTCGGCGAGGCGCTGCACCGCCGCCTCGGTCCCGTGACCCCGGTGCTCGTTTCGAGTCCGCTCGGCCGGACCGTCGAGACGATGCGGCTCGCTTGTGCAGCGGCAGGATGGGATGCGGTGCAGTGCCGGCTCGATCCCGATATTCAGGAGGTTTCGCTCGGCGAGTATGACGGGCTGACGCGCGATGACGTGCCGGATTTCGACATGCTCGCCGCCCAATACGGCCCGGGCGATTCGCTGTTCTTCCACTGCCCGGGCGGCGAGCGCTGGCCGGGGGTAATGGATCGGCTGGCGCGCGCCGCTCTGCGATTCGATCCTGTGGTCGAGACCGTGATCTTCACCCATGGCGTCGCCGGCAAGATGCTGCGCGGCCATCTTCTCGGTCTCGACCGCATCGCCACCATGGCGCTCGACTCGCCGCAGGATGCCTTCTTCCGTCTCCATGAGGGCGAGACCGAGAAGATCCCGTCCGCTATGCCGCTGCTGCCACCGCCTCCGGCGTCTTCCGGAAGCCGATGCCGAACCGGTTGAACAGGTTCATGAGGCCGATCGCGATGGTCAGGTCCGACAGCTCCTTGTCGGTGAAAGCCGCATGCGCCGCCTCGTAATCCTCGTCGGGGATATGGGTCTCGGCGACGCGCGTGACCGTCTCGGCCCAGGCCAGTGCGGCCTGCTCCTTGGTATCGAACAGCGACTCGGCCTCGCGCCAGACCGGCACCAGCACCAGCTTCTCGACCGGCAAGCCGCTCTTCAGCAGGTCGCGCGAATGCATGTCGATGCAATAGGCGCAGCCATTGATTTGCGAGACGCGCAGATAGACCAGGTCGACCAGCTGCTTCGGCAGGCCCGATTGCAGGATATAGCCATAGACGCCGCCCAGCGCCTTCACGCCGCCTGGTGCCGCGGTCACGTAGTCGATGCGCTTGCTCATGATCTTGTCCTCCGATTGGGGTTGCTCTCTGGTAGTGAATCTGCGCGTCGGAGAGGCCAGAAGAAAGCACCAAGTCCGGCAAGAAATTCTGTACCATGACGGCATGAGTGAGTCGCTTGAGCTTCGCCTCGATCGCGCCGCCAAGCTGTCGCTGGCGGAGCAGATCCGCATCGGCATCGGCACCGCCATTGCCGAGGGACGGCTCGTGCCGGGCGCGCGTCTGCCCTCCTGGCGCGATCTCGCTTCCCAGCTCGGCGTGGCACGCGGCACCGTCCGGTTGGCCTATGAAAGGCTGATCGACATACAGCTCATCGTCTCGGCCGGCCCGGCCGGGACGCGGGTCGCCGATCATCCGCCCGCCGGGCCTCGGGCGGAAACGGCGCCCGTGCCAGCGCCGCTCGGCGGCTTCTTCCAGGATTTCTCGACCCCGCCCAGCCTCTTCCAGATGGGTGTGCCGGCGCAGGATTCGTTCCCCTTCAAGCATTGGGCGCGGGTGATGGCGCGGGCGGCACGCCGGGGCGCGGCCGCTCCGGTCAGCTATCCCGATCCGCGCGGCGAGCCGGAACTCAGGCAGGAGATCGCGTCATATCTTGCGATTGCCCGCGGCGTTGCCTGCACGCCGGCGCAGATCCTCATCACCGGCGGCTATTCGGGGGCGCTCGGCCTCGCGATCCAGACGCTGGGCCTCGGGGGCTCCAAGGGCTGGATCGAGGAGCCCGGCTATCCGATCCCGCGCATCGCTTTCGGCCTCGCCGGCATCACGCCCGTGCCGGTGCGCGTCGATGCCGAGGGGATCGTGGTGGATGACGGGATCGCGGCGGCACCGGACGCGGCGTTCGCGCTGGTGACGCCGGGCCAACAGGCGCCGCTCGGCATGACGCTGTCGCTCGCCCGGCGCAAGGCACTCATCGATTGGGCCGAGCGATCGCAAGCCTGGATCCTCGAGGATGATTATCTGAGCGAGCTGCAGCTCAAGGGGCGCGCGGCCTCGGCGCTGGTCTCGCTCGACCGCGCCGGGCGCGTCATCCATATCGGCACCTTCAGCAAGACGATCAGCCCGGCGCTGCGCCTGGGCTTTCTGGTGGCGCCACCGGGCCTCGCCGCCCGCTTCGGCGAGGTCGCGGCCTGTCTGGCACCGGCGCCGGGGGCAGCGCTCCAGCTTGCCGTCGCGGAATTCATGCGCGACGGCCATTATCTGCGCCATCTCCGGCGCATGAAGCGGCTTTATGCCAGGCGGCGCGACGCGCTGGCGAAGGCGCTCGGCACTGAAGCCCCGGTCGAGGCGATGGCGGGGCTCGCCATGCTGCTCAAGCTGCCCGACGGCACGCGCGACACCGCCATCGCCAGCGAGGCGCTCGCCTTCGGCATGGCGCCGGTGCCGCTCTCGGCCTTCTATGCGGTCCCGGATGCCGGCCAAGCCGGACTGCTGCTCGGCGTCACCAATGTGCCGGACAAGCGGCTCGCCGAATCCTGCACCAAGCTCGGCGAGCTCATCCGCCGGTTCGGCTGAGAGAAAGTCCTTCTCCGCCCTTCAGGGCTACGGCATTCACACGTCTTGTTGTGGCGTTTCACTGAGATGTTCTTACCTCACCGTCATCACCGGGCTTGTCCCGGTGATCCATTTCGGGCCGACGCCGATTTTGCTTGAAGAAGATGTTCCCCACGTCCCGACGTGGCTGGCCGGGACCAGCCCGGCCATGACGAAAACTGATGATCTCTCTGATTTTCCTAAATGAATTGTGTGAATGCCGTAGCCCCAATGGGGCGGAGAGGGAGCGCTGCCCGATCGACCTGAAATCATCCTGCGCTCGGCAACCGGAAATCGGCGCGCCAGCCGAGCCGCCGCTCGGCCTTCTCGGTCGAGATCTCGCGGTTGGGCTCGGCGATGTTGAAGATGCCCGTGCCGCCCCGGTCGATCGCCAGCAACGCCGCATGAGCGACGGCCTCGACATGCACCGGCATTGCGCCCGAAGCTTGGTCGAAACCGGTGCCCGGCCCGTAAAGCTGGCCATAGCGCAGCACCACGCCCGCAAGCGGCGGGGAATGGAGGGTCAGCTCCTCGATCACAGCCACATCGCGCGACGTCTCGTCCTCGGGGATCAGCGGATCCTCCTCGGTATGCGGCAGCGGCCCAGGAGCGCTCAGCCACGCGATGCTCTGCGCGATGAAGCGCTTGGCACCGGCTGCGATCGCGGCCTCGACCAGGTTCCGCCGGCACCGGTGGCGCCGGCGAGGAAGATACGGCGGCTCATTTGGCCCCTCCCTCGAGTGTGGTCAGGTTGGTGTCGCCGGTATCGACGACGAAGATGGCGAGCAGCTTCGCCGGTTTCGTCTTGCTGGCATTCTCGCTGATCGTGTGGTGGGCACCCGGCTGCTCGGTGAAGCTTTCGCCGGCATGAAACACCCGGACCTCGCCGCCATCGACCTGGCTGCGGATCTCGCCCGCCAGCACATAGCCCGTGATGAAGGCCGAGGCGGCGTGGTGATGCGGCGGCGTCGTGCCGCCCGGCGCGTAATCCACCACGATTGCGATCAGGCTTTTGCCCGGAACATTCGGGATGGTCTCATTGAAGGCCGGGGCGATCTTGTCGCCCGCGGCGGAGGCGGCACCCGGTAGGATGGCAAGCGCGCTGACGGCGACGGCGAAGGCAAGCTTTCCGAACTTGGTCATGATGATTGCTCCTCTTGGTTCGCCCCCTGTATCTGCCGCGGGAGCGGGATAGGAAAAAGCACCAAGAGTGACTGGAATTTCTGTACCATATATTCAAATGTATCGCGACGGCACGGCTTGCACTTCGCGTTGAAGTCGCTCAAGCTTATGTCTGCAAACGACAACATCGCCACCGGGCAAGCCGCGATAAGCGGCCGGCGATCCAGGGGGAGACGACCGAGATGAGCTTCGTCATCACGCTGGCCGCGCTCGCGTTCTTGATGTTCATGGCGTATCGCGGCTTCAGCGTCATTCTGTTCGCGCCGATCGCGGCTTTGCTTGCCGTGCTCGCGGCCGATCCGGCCGCGGTGCTGCCGGTCTATTCCGGCCTGTTCATGGACAAGATGGTCTTCTTCGTGAAGGCATTCTTCCCGATCTTCATGCTCGGCGCGATCTTCGGCAAAGTAATCGAGCTGTCGGGCTTCTCGAGATCGATCGTCGCGACCGTGATCCGGCTGGTCGGAGCCCACCAGGCGGTGATCTCAATTGTGCTGGTCAGCAATCTCCTGACATATGGCGGCGTCTCGCTCTTCGTCGTCGTCTTCGCGGTCTACCCCTTCGCTGCCGAAGCCTTTCGGCAAGGCGACATTCCAAAGCGGCTGATCCCCGGCACGATCGCCTTGGGCGCCTTCAGCTTCACCATGGACAGTTTGCCGGGCACGCCGCAGATCCAGAACATCATCCCGACGACCTTCTTCGGCACCACCGCCTATGCGGCTCCCTGGCTCGGCATCATCGGCTCGATCTTCATCTTCGTCTCGGGCGTCAGCTACCTCACCTGGCGCATCCGCACGGCCAAGGCCGCAGGCGAAGGCTATGGCACCGGCCACACGCAGGAGCCGGAGCCGATGGCCGAGGGCGAGCTCGCCAACCCGGTGATCGCCGTCCTGCCGCTCATCGTCGTGGGCGTGCTCAACATCCTCTTCACGCTTTATCTCGTCCCCGATCTCTATGGCGACACGGCCAATGCCACGCTCGCCGGGCTCGATCATCCGATCTCGATCCCGATCAACTCGGTGAAATCGGTCTGGGCGCTCGAGATGGCGCTCGTTGCCGGCATCATCGTCACGATCGCGCTGGGCTATCGCGGTATTGCCGGCCGCTTTGCCGAGGGCTCCAAGGCGGCGGTTGCAGGCTCATTGCTGGCCTCGCTCAACACCGCGTCGGAATATGGCTTCGGCGCCGTCATCTCGGCGCTGCCAGGCTTCATCGTCATCAAGAACGCGCTGGCGGCGATCCCGAACCCGCTGGTCAACGAGGCGATCAGCGTCACCACGCTGGCCGGCGTCACCGGCTCCGCGTCCGGCGGCTTGAGCATCGCGCTCGCGGCCCTCTCGAAGCAATTCGTCGATGCCGCCAATGCGGCCGGCATCCCGATGGAGGTGCTGCATCGCGTGGCATCGATGGCGTCGGGCGGCATGGACACGCTGCCGCACAATGGCGCGGTCATCACGCTCCTGGCCGTCACCGGCCTCACCCACCGGCAATCCTACGTGGACATCTTCGCCATCACCTGCCTGAAGACGCTCGCCGTCTTCGTGGTCATCCTGGTCTATTATGTGACCGGCATCGTGTGAGGTTTGGCTTGGGAAGGGTGCCTCCGGCACGGTTCGGTACCGGGGCCGGCCCGCTGGTGCAGCGCCCCAAAACCAGGAGGACAGCATGGCCCCGATGAAAGCCGTCGATCCCTTCCTCATGGCGCTGCGCTTCGGCCAGGGCGGCAAGCTCGTTCAGGCGATGGACGCGGTCCGGCTGATCCGCGACGGCGACACGGTCGCGACGGGAGGATTCGTCGGCATCGGTTTCGCCGAAGGCATCGCGGTGGCGCTCGAGGAGCTCTTCCTGGCCGAGGAGAATGCGGCCTTGAAGGCGCGCGGGAAGCCGCAGAACCTCACCCTCGTCTATGCCGCGGGTCAAGGCGACGGGCGCCATCGCGGCCTCAATCATTTCGGCCATCCGGGCCTGGTCCGGCGCGTCATCGGCGGCCATTGGGGGCTGGTGCCGCAGCTCCAGGCGCTGGCGATCGCCAACCAGATCGAGGCCTATAATCTGCCGCAGGGCGTCATCACCCATCTCTTCCGCGACATCGCGGCCCATCGGCCCGGGCATTTGAGCAAGGTCGGGCTCGGCACCTTCGTCGATCCCCGGCATGGCGGCGGCAAGGTCAATGAGCGCACGAAGGAGGATATCGTCGAGCTCGTCACGATCGGCGGCGAGGAGGCGCTTTTCTACAAATCCTTCCCGATCGATGTCGGCATCATCCGCGGCACCACGGCCGATCTCGACGGCAACATCACCATGGAGCGCGAGGCGCTGACACTCGAGGTGCTGGCGATCGCCATGGCGGCGCGCAATTCCGGCGGCATCGTCATTGCCCAGGTCGAGCGCGTGGCCGAGCGCGGCTCGCTCAATCCGCGCCAGGTCAAGGTGCCGGGCGTGCTGGTCGATTGCATCGTCGTGGCCGAGAAGCCGGAGCATCACTGGCAAACCTTCGCCACCCAATACAGCCCGGCCTTCGCGGGCGAGATCCGCGCGCCCGCCGGGGCCGAGAAGCCGATGGCGATGAGTGAGCGCAAGATCATCGCGCGCCGCGCCGCCCTCGAGCTCCTGCCCAATGCCGTCGTCAATCTCGGCATCGGCATGCCCGAAGGTGTGGCCGATGTGGCGAACGAGGAAAAGATCGCCGATCTCATCACGCTGACGGCCGAGCCGGGCGTGATCGGCGGCATCCCGCAGGGCGGCCTCAATTTCGGTGCCGCGATCAACACCGACGCGGTGATCGACCAGCCTTATCAGTTCGATTTCTATGATGGCGGCGGGCTCGATCTGGCTTTTCTCGGGCTTGCCGAGGCGGATGCCAAGGGCAATGTCAATGTCTCGAAATTCGGCGCCAAGCTCGCCGGCGCCGGCGGCTTCATCAATATCAGCCAGGCGGCGAAGCAGCTGGTCTTCGTCGGCACCTTCGATGCGGCCGGCCTCAAGGTCGCGGTCTCGGACGGCAAGCTCTCCATCCTCGAGCCCGGCCGCGCGCGCAAATTCGTTCAGCTGGTCGAGCATCGGACCTTCGCGGGATCCTACGCCGTCGCGCGCGGCCAGCCGGTGCTCTATGTCACCGAACGCTGCGTGTTCGAGCTGACGCCCGAAGGGCTCGAGCTCGTCGAGGTCGCCCCCGGCATCGATATCGACAAGGACATCCTGGCGCGCATGGATTTCCGGCCGATCGTGAAGGCACCCAAGCTCATGGATGCCGCGATCTTCGCGCCCGAGCCGATGGGGCTGCGCGACCGGCTGCTCGCCGTCCCGCTCGCCGAGCGGCTCAATTACGATGCCGCCAACAACACGATCTTCATCAATTTCGAGGGTCTCGCGGTGCGGTCGCCGGACACGATCAACGAGATCCGCCGGCTCGTCGCCGAAAAGCTGGAGCCGCTCGGGCACAAGGTCCACGCCATCATCAATTACGAGAATTTCTCGATCCCGCCGGAGCTGTTGGATCATTACTCGGCGATGGTGGCGGATCTGACGGAGCGCTTCTACATCACGACCACACGCTACACGACCAGCACCTTCCTCCGGGCCAAGCTCGGCGACGCGTTGAGCCGGCGCGAGGTCGCCCCGCACATCTACGAATCCGCCAGCGAGGCGCGAGCGCAGCTCAAGGGCGGCGAATAAGTCCCCTCGCCTCGAAGCCGAGGCGAGGGGCCGAACCTTATGACCTCAGGCGGCGCCGATCGCCGGGTCGCTCATGCTGTCCTTGCCGGTTTCGACATGGCCGGCATAGTGGCGCACGAAGCCCGCATCGCTGCTGGTCGTGATCACGAGATCGTACCAGGCGAAGGAGGTGGACAGCGCCACCACCTCGGTGAAGGTCAATTCCGCCTTCACCTTATGCTGGGTGACCGTGCCCGTGTAGTTGTTGGTGAGCGTGATGGTCTGTGCCGCCAGCGTCGGGTTGAAGATGTCCAGCGTCACCGAACCGCCACCGCCGGCCGCCTGCGTGAAGTCGATATCGAGATTGCCCGAATTCGAGGCGAGCCCGCCGGCGAAGCGCCGGAAGAAGCCGTTCGGGCCATAGACCGACAAATCGTAGTTGCTGCCGCTGGTGGGGGTCCAGCTGTCCGTGACCACGCCGGTCTCGGGGTCGATCGTGTAGCCCCACGGGCCGGCGCCGGCACCGCTATTCTGCGCGGGCAGGGCCGAGCGGACATGGAAGAAGGCACCGATCGAGCCGGCGCTGATGAACTCGATCGTGACCGTGCCGGTGCCGAGATCCGCATCGGCATTGGCGAAGAGGTCGTAGGCCAGCGGCCGGGCCAGACGCTGACCGGGCTCCTGCGTCGGGGCGATTTGGGTCGTCGGCAGCGGAATCTTCAAGGTCGCCGCCGGCTGCTTGCCGGCCGCGAGCATCGCCGGGGTCACCGGCTCGAGCGTCGAGCCGCTGACGAAGCTGATGAAGTTGGTCGTGTCCGGCAGCGGCGGGACGGAGTCGCTCGGCTTCGTGAAATTGAGGGCGGCGGTGAGGTCGCCCGAGACGGCGCGGCGCCAGGGCGTGATGTGCGTGTTCATCACGCCGAACCGCTGCTCCATGAACTGGATGACGGAGGTGTGATCGAAAACCTGCGAGCAGACATAGCCGCCCTTGCTCCAGGGCGAGACGACGAGGCAAGGCACACGGGCGCCCATGCCGTAGGGGCCCGGGAAGAAGGACTTGCTGCTCGGCACACCCGGATAGATCTCGTTGACGGTGCTGACCGTCGAGGCACCCTGGGCAGCACTCATCGGGGCGGTCGGTGCGATCACATGATCGAAGAAGCCGTCATTCTCGTCGAAATTGATGATGAGGACGGTGGAGGCCCAGACTTCCGGATTCGAGGTCAGCGCATCGAGCACGTTCGAGATGTACCAGGCGCCCCAGTTCGGCGGGAAGGTGGGGTGCTCGCAATAGGCCTGGGGTGCCACGACCCACGACACTTCCGGCAGCGTGTTGTTGGCCACATCGGCCTGCAGCTGCGCGAACAGCGAGCCGCCATCGACGGTGCCGTCGCCATTGATGTCGGTGCCGGTCCGGGCGAGATCGAACAGCGGATTGCCCGGCTCAGCGTTCTGGTACTGCAGGAAATAGAGGATCGAGGTGTCGCCGAAATTGCCGATGAACGGATTGTCGGTGAAGCCTTCGAACTGGTCCACGGTCAGGCCCAGGCCGATATCCTGGTAGATCTTCCAGGTGACGCCGGCCGCCTGCAGCTGCTCGGGATATGTCAGCCAATTGTAGCCCTGCTCGTCATTGTTGACGACCGGGCCGCCCGGCAGCACGCCGTTGCCGGTCGAGGGGCCGGAGACGAGGCTGAAGGTGCCGGGGATCGAAGAATCGAAGGGAGTCTCGACCGTGTCGGGCTGCGTCCCGTTCTGGCCGACCCAGCCGGTCCACATGTAATAGCGGTTGGGGTCCGTCGGCCCCATGATCGCGCAATGGTAATTGTCGCAGATGGTGAAGGCATCGGCGAGCGCGTAGTGGAACGGGATGTCGTCGCGATCGACGAAGATCATCGTCTCGTTGCCCTTGGCCGCGACCCAGCCGTCATTATTGCCGTTGTTCCAGGCATTGTGCGCGTCGGACCAGTTGTGCGGCAGGTCGCCGACGAACTGATAGCCCATCAGCGGCTCGGGTGGATGGAACGGAAACAGCGTGCCGGTGCCGTTCGGCTGCTGGAACACCGAGTTGCCGGACGAAAGCGTCACGGCGCGCGGATCGCTGAAGCCGCGCACGCCGCGCAGCGAGCCGAAATAATGGTCGAACGACCGGTTTTCCTGCATCAGCACGACGATGTGCTTCACATCCTGGATCGTACCGGTGACGATCTTGGGCTCGATGGCGAGCGCGCGCTGGATCGATTCGGGAAACGCGGCGCCGAGCGCGGCAGCGCCCATGCCACGGAGAATAGTGCGACGATCTGGTGACGGCATCTCGACAAACCCCCGTTAATTGTAATTCGCGCGGGGAGTGTCTACGTGACGGTTAACGCTGTCTTTGTTGGTTGCCTGACAAGATGGTTATAAATCGAAGGATATATTTTGAAGGAATAATGACGATTTGCCGCATCCCGAGGCCTTCGGTGAAATGATCGATCGCAACCTTGTGACAATTGCGTGAGTACTCGCCCATTGGCTCGAAAGCGCGCAGCCTGGCGAGGGCTAGGGAGGGCGGGATGCATTGCATCCCGGCCGATGTTGGATTAGAGTGGATCGTACGAGATCGGGAGTCCATTTCATGAAAACCCAAGTCGCCTTGCGTCTCGAAGACGAGATTCTCGGACGGGCGCGGCGCGAGGCGGAGCGTCAGAATCGATCGCTGGCCAATCTGGTCGAGGTGGCGCTTGCCGAGATCCTGATTGCTGCCGACGGCGCGCGGCCGCTGCTGTCCGCGCTGGAGGACGACGCGCTCGAAGGCGCCATCGCGATCGACGATGATGGTGCCGTCGACGCGGAGGAGACAAAGCGCTTTCACCATCTCGCGGGAGTCGCCGCTCGAACCCGCCGCGAATGAGCTGTCGCCGCGGCACGTTCATCGACGCCTGGTTCCCCTTCGCGGAACGGCCGACGGTTCCTGCCCCTGTCCGTCACATCGTCTACGTCCAGACCATGATCCGGCTGCGGAATGGCGGGCTTCGCGCGCTGGTCATGCTGACGACGACCTCCCCTCGATTGATCGAGGGGATACCGCCCGGCTTGAGCATCACGGTGTCCGAGGCGAGTTCGCGGAAGATGGGGATGCGCAACGGCTTCACGATCGATGTCCACCGCTTGGCGCTCCTGCCGCCGGAGGCGCTCTGGTTCCCCGATATCGGCTCGGATCGCTTCGTGATAGCGCTCGCCGACGAGAGGCTCCAGCGCGCGATCACGGCTCGGTACGACAGTTTGCGGCGGCTCTACCCCAACCCGGCCATTCTGGTCGGTCCGCAGAGCTGACGTTCAGCGCCGAGCCGCGAAGAACCGCTTCAACAGCGCTTCGGCCCGGCTTTCCTGGATTCCGCCATAGATTTCGGGCCGGTGGTGGCAGCTCGTCTGCTCGAAGATCCGGGCGCCGTGATCGACGCCGCCGCTTTTCGGGTCGTCGGCGCCGTAATAGACCCGCCGAATCCGGGCGAAGGAGATCGCGGTGGCGCACATCGGGCAGGGCTCGAGCGTCACATAGAGATCGGCATCGGGCAGGCGCGGGCTGCATGCCGCGGCACAGGCCGCACGGATCGCCAGCAGCTCGGCATGGGCCGTCGGATCGCTGAGCTCCTCGGTCCGATTGCGCGCGCGCGCCAGCACGCGGCCGGTGCCGGCCTCGACCAGCACCGCACCCACCGGTACCTCGCCCGCGGCCGCGGCCGCCTCCGCCTCTGCCAAGGCCATGTCCATATAGGGGGTCATCGCCGATTGCGCGGGGTTGAGGGCCGGCCTAAGGTCCCCGCCGTGCCTGAAGGATTCGCCATGTCTCGTCCCGTCACCATCGGCCTCACTCTCGATTCCGAGCCGCCCGGCGGCTATTCCAAATTCCCTTGGTACGCGATCCGCGAGAATTATTGCAGCGCCGTCCTGCGCGCCGGCGGGCTGCCCATCCTGCTGCCGCACGAGCCCGACAAGGCGGAACAGTATCTCGGCCTCATCGACGGGCTCATCGTGACGGGCGGCGCCTTCGATGTCGATCCGGCACTGTTCGGCGCCACGGCGCGCCATGCCAGTGTCACGACCAAGGATCGGCGCACGGCGTTCGAACTTGCCGCGGTTCAGGGCGCCTTGGCCGAGGACAAGCCCATCCTCGGCATCTGCGGCGGCCAGCAGCTCCTGAATGTGGCGCTCGGCGGCACGCTCATCCAGCATATCCCGGACGAGATCCGGGAACCGCTCGCCCATGAACAGCCCAATCCCCGCAACGAGCCCGGCCATCTGGTGCGCGTGGCACCCGGCACGCTGCTTCATCGCATCACCGGCATGGACGAGATCCCGGTCAATTCCGCCCATCACCAGGCCGTGAAGGAGGTGGCACCCGACATCGTCATCGACGCCGTGGCGCCCGACGGCGTCATCGAAGGCATCGAGGCGCCCGGCCGCCGCTTCTGCCTCGGCGTGCAATGGCACCCCGAATTCGCGATCAGTCCTGCGGATGAGCGCATCTTTCGCGCTTTCGTCGAGGCGTCGAGCTAGATGGCTGACCGGATTGCCAAAGTGCTCGCGCGGGCGGGGCTCTGCTCGCGGCGGGAAGCGGAACGGTGGATTGCCGAGGGGCGTATCAAGCTCGACGGCGCGGTGCTGACCAGCCCGGCCGTCACCGTCGGCGAGGGCGCCGTCATCCTGGTCGACGGCAAGCCCCTGGCCGAGCCCGAGCCGACCCGGCTTTGGCGCTATCACAAGCCGGCCGGCCTGGTCACGAGCCACAAGGACGAGAAGGGCCGGACGACCTTGTTCGAGAAGCTGCCGCCCGAGCTTGGGCGGGTCATCTCGGTCGGAAGGCTCGACCTCAATTCCGAAGGGCTGCTGCTGCTCACCAATGACGGGGAGCTCGCGCGCAAGCTCGAGCTGCCCTCGACCGGATGGATCCGCCGTTACAAGGTGCGCATCCATGGCGTGATGGCGCCGGAGCGGCTGGTACCGCTCGAGAAGGGCGTCACGATCGACGGTGTGCGCTACGGCCCGATCAAGGCCGAGCTCGAACGCCAGCAGGGGGCCAATGCCTGGTGCGTGATGAGCCTGGCCGAAGGCAAGAATCGCGAGGTCCGCCGCGTGTTCGAATATCTGGGATATACGGTGAACCGGCTGATTCGCCTGAGCTACGGCCCGTTCCAGCTAGGTGCCCTGCCGCGCGGTCAGGTCGAGGAGGTGCCGCGCCGCGTCGTGCGCGACCAGCTCGGCCTCGGCCCGGCGGGCGACAAGGGGCGTAAGGGCTAGGGAAGATGCGAATCGTCGCCGGCCGGCATCGCGGCCGCACGCTGGCGGCACCCGAGGGCGATCTCACCCGCCCGACCAGCGACAAGGCGCGGCAGGCGCTCTTCAACATCATCGAGCACGGCAAATGGGCGGCGGACGGCTCGCCCATCGTGGGCGCCATCGTGCTCGACGCCTTTGCCGGCACGGGTGCCCTTGGCCTCGAGGCGCTGTCGCGCGGGGCTGCGCACGTCTTTTTCCTCGAGCTGGCGGCTCCGGCCCGCAAGGCGCTTGCCGCCAATATCGCCGCACTCCGCGAAGGCGAGCGCGCGACCTTGCTTGCCGCTGATGCCACCGATCCGCCGATGGCACCGCAGCCGGCCGGCCTCGCCTTCCTCGATCCGCCCTATGGCAAGGGGCTCGCGGCGCCGGCGCTTGCGGCTCTCCGCCGGCGGGGCTGGCTGGCGCCGGGCGCGCTCGTCATCCTCGAAGTCGGTGCGCGCGAGCTCTTCTCCACTCCCTCGGGCTTCGCGCTCGCCGACCAGCGCGTCTATGGCGCCGCCCGACTCGTTTTCATGCGAGCCGGGGATGAAGCCGCTGCCGCCTCCGTATGAACTCTCGACGGTCTCGTATGAACGGATGATGTGGCGGCCGTCGAACTGTGGTCTTTAGGAACCACGGTGGGTTCGGGGAATTTTCACCTGGAACCGATCGTAGCCGAAGCCGTTTCTCGTTCCCGATCCCACGGAGACTGCGGCTTCCGGCGAAGTCACGCTGATAAGGGTGGCCTAATGCAGGATCTAGAGGAACGCAAAGACAAGGTAGAGGTGCTGCGGCGAGACAGGACCCCATCCGCCCTCCGCCCCTCTGCCCGTCTGGCTTATCCACTCCACCGGCTGGCGAGCAAGCTTAGGGATGCCTTCGCTCTCCCCAGAATCAGCGACTGACACGATGGCGGCGCCGGCAGCCGAAACGGCACCGGCGCCGTTCGTCCGTCCAGGGATATGATGCTATGAGCATTTATCAGCTCTGTTTCCTCGATCCGAACGGCAAGGTCGACAATATCGAGATCGTCAATTGCGTTGACGATGACGAGGCCCGTATCATTGCCGGCGAGCTCGATGCGGTCGGCAAATATGCCGGCGTCGAGGTCTGGCGGCACGGGCGCTGCGTGCGCCTGCGCCAGGATGCCATCGAGCGGACCGGCTGACCTGGCGCGGATTCACGCTAAGGCGCTCGCACATCTTATTGCGGCGTTTCAATGAGATGCCTTTACCCCACCGTCATCACCGGGCTTGTCCCGGTGATCCACGTCGGGCCGCCGCCGATTTTGCTTGAAGACGATGTTCCTCACGTCCCGACGTGGATGGCCGGGACAAGCCCGGCCATGACGAAAACTGATGATCTCTCTGATTTTCTTAAATGAATTGTGTGAATGATTGAGTCTCGACCCTGGCCCGATCATCTGCGGGCTTATTCTCCTCATTTCGATTACCATCACGCCTCCAGCGACACGCCCAGCGCATCGAGCAGGTGATGAGTGCCCTGCTCGCGCGAGCCGGCATCGTCATAGCCGTCGAGGAAGGCGCCCTGCTCGGTGACGGCAAGCTTGGTCTTGCTGCCCTCCGCCGTCAGCTGCATGGTCGCCAGCGACACCGAGATCTTCTTGTCGCCGATATGCATCTCGTAGCTGTAGACCAATCGCTCGTTCGGGATCACGTCGAAATAGATCGCGTCGAAGGTCGACACCGTGCCGCCTGCCCAGAGCCCTTTGAGCCGCTCGCGACCGCCGGGACGCACATCCATCTGCCGCTCGACCAGCTCCCACTTGCCGGGCGGGCCGCTGAACCATTTCTGCTTGGCCGATACGTCGGTCAGGGCGCGCCAGACCCGGGCCACCGGCGCATCGTAAGTGCGCTCGATATCGAATGTCGCGTGGACGACGGCGCGCGCGCCGGTCCCAGTACCGTCCTGCATGCGCAGGACCTCCGCCTCGAGCTTGTCGAGCGTGGTGCGCCAGCCTTCGGGGGCGCCGGCGACCATGGGTGCGCCCATGGCCGGATCCTCGAAATGATAGCTCTGCACGATGTCGAGCTGCGTCCCGCCCAGCGCATCGGAGAAATCGACCTCGGTCCGCGCCAGGAAGATCGGCTTGCCGGCGGCATCGACGACGGCACCCTCGAACACCAGCCGCGTGTCGGTCACCAATTCGACGAACTGGCCGCGGCTCCAATGATTGGTGCCGTCGGGAGCGCGCATGCAGACATCGAAGGCGCCACCGATCCGCGGCTCGATCTTGGCTTCCGGCGTCGTGAACATCGCCGGGCTGAACCAGTTCTTGATGTGCTCGGCCGAAATCCAGGCCTTGAACACGGTCGCGCGCGGGGCGTGGAAGACACGCGAGAGTTTGAGCGGCGGCGGTTGCCGGGTCGCTTCATGTGCCTGGGTCATTGCCGTCTCCTTGGATTTTGAGAGTTTCGAGATACTCGCCCAGCCGGTCGAGCCGCTGCTCCCACTCGGTCCGGCGTGCCTCGATCCATTGCTCGACCGGGCTCAGCGCCCGCGGCTCGATCGCACAGGTCCGGACCCGGCCGAGCTTCGCCGACCGCACCAGCCCCGCCGCCTCCAGCACGCCCAGATGCTGCATCACCGAGGGCAGCGACATGGGCAGCGGCCGGGCCAGCTCGCTCACCGGCGTCGGTCCCCGGCTCAGCCGCTCCAGCATCGCGCGCCGCGCCGGATCGGCCAGCGCATGGAACAGACGGTCGAGATCGGGCGATTGGTTAAGCATGTGCCTAACTATCATGGTCTAGATAGTTAAGCAAGTGCTTTAGTGTTGGTCCCGACCGCCGATGCTGTTAACCTTAAGGGCGGGGAGCTTCGGGGGTTCCATGCCGGAAGAGCGCGCAGCGGAAGGGGCGACAGCGGGGCCGGCCCGGCTCACGATGCTGACCTTCGCGCCGATGATCGACAGCGAGCTGTGCCGCTTCCTGCTCTGGCGCTACGCCGTGCCCTATATCGAGCAGCGGCACATCTTCGGCTGGGCGTCGGTCCTGTCGCTCTTCCGTGCCTTCACGCTTCAGGTGCCGGCGCTCTATGGGCCGGGTCTCTCGGGCCTGCCCGGGCCGAAGGCCGTGGCCGATCATTTCGAGAAGATCTGCCCGCCGGAACTGTCGCTGATGCCGCCGGGCGAGCGGACCCGGATCGACGCCGATTGGAAGCGCTTCAACACCGATCTCGGCTCGGAGACGGCGAGCGTCAGCTATTACTATCTGCTGCCGCACGAGGACATCCTGCTCGAACCCTTCGGCGAGGGCCTGCCGCCGGGCGAAGCCCGGGTGCTGAAGCCGGTCTATCCGGCGCTGCGCTGGTTCCTGGGCATCTGCCTGGGCCTCGGCGCCACCAGCACCAAGCGATCGCTCGACAGCATCCGCAAGACCTTCGACGCGGTCGATGCGCGGCTGGCCGGCGGGGGCCCGTTCCTGGTCGGCGACAGCCTCACCCTCTCGGACCTCGCCTTCGCCACCTCGGCGGCCCCGTTCCTGATGCCGGAAGGTTACACGACACCGATGCCGCCGCTCGCATCGATGCCGGCCGAGATGCAGGCGATCATCGCCGAAACCCGCGCCCGGCCGCTCGCGGGTTTCGTCCAGCGCATCTATGGGATCCGCGCCGCCGGCTGATCCCGGAAATTTTTCCCCGACGATTGTCGGCCCAGCCCGGCCTCGACCGTCCTTCGGGCAGCAACGATCCTCAGCCGACGGAGAATTCGCGATGAGCCTCACCCTCTACATGCATCCGCTCTCCTCCTACTGCCACAAGGTGCTGATGGCGCTCTACGAGAACGACACCCCGTTCGAGGTGAAGCGGGTCGACGATCCCGCCACCCACGCCGAGCTTCAGGCGTTCTGGCCGGTCGCCCGTTTTCCGGTCCTGCGCGACGCCGCGAACGACGACCGGGTCGTGCCGGAATCGAGTATCATCATCGAATACCTGGCCCAGCATTATCCGGGCCCGGTCAAGCTGGTGCCCGAGGATCCGGAATTCGCCCGCCAGGTCCGCATGCGCGACCGCTTCTTCGATCTCTATCTGCACACGCCCATGCAGAAGCTCGCCTTCGATCGCATGCGGCCGGAGGGCAAGCATGACACCTACGGCATCGAGGAGGCGCGGGCGCAATTCCGCACCGCCCTCGACATGATCGAAGGCGACATGGCGACCAAGCGCTGGGCCATGGGCGATGATTTCACCATGGCCGATTGCGCCGCCGCCCCGCCGCTCTTCTACGGCAACATCCTGATGCGACCTTTCCGCGACACGCATCCGAACACGGCGGCCTATCTCGACCGGCTGATGGCCCGCCCGGCCTACGCCCGGGTGCTCGAGGAGGCGAAGCCCTTCATGCATATGCTGCCTACGGGGTGACGGGTTTCACTATCGGAGTCCAAAAGCGCACCCAGTTCAGCGAGGATGGCATCGAATTCGACCGATTTTGTCCTCGCTATCTAGCTTCCACGAGAACAAGGTTACGTTCAAATTCCTCGACTTCTTGCACAACAAAAGTTAAGTGATGACAGGTGTCTATGGAAATCCATCTTGTCGAGCCGCCCGGTGTAAGGCGTGATCTGCATCTGGCTATCTGCCTATCTCCCCAACTAAAACTCTCTCCAAGAAAGTGCGGGGATCGAACAACTATGTCGGATAGACCGTGCATCTGCGTGTAGCCACCATCGTAAGAAAATGGATGACCTCGAACAACGAAAATTTGCTTATTGATGGTATGCCTGATCTTTCCGTTTGTGTATTTGCTGGGAGCTTCACTGGTTGTTGGTCCGCGTACGCCGTAGTCACCGCTCATAATGTCGACGTTTCGGAACTCCGTCCGAAGGGCTTGCCAAACAAGAATTTCCTTTCTCCAAATAACTCCGGTAGAATCTTGCTCAGGTACCGCAAGGTCTATCGTCCGAGGCAGCGAGCAACCCGCCAAAACAAAGCGGTTGAATCCCTTTGGACGAAGAAGGCGGATTGCACTCGCGGCTTCCCGCAACACGACTTCGACAGATTTCGAGTTGCCCGATATATCGCCAAAATCGAATAAAATAGAACAAGCATACGGAAAAAGTTGCAGCTCGTCGATCATTTCGGCAATAATCGATCGGAAATGCCCGGGCTCCGCAAGATCTTCGAACGCTGAACTGTCTAAGCGAAGGCACACCTCGCCGTTACTCTCGGGCTGGATATTTTTCAACCCTGCTCTATAGTCACTATGACCCCATCTATCGTATCCAATAACGGGGATGACGGCGACCCCGAAGCTTCTGAGCCGCGAAGTCATATAAGCGACCACATGATCGCCGTTCTCGGCTAGAGAATCGGCAGGCCATTGGAAGCCGTCAATCATGACTCGCGTATCGGGCCGGAATTGCAGCGCTTCGGCAATGTTGTTGGTAATGTAGTTTAGGTAGGCGATAACTGGGGTTTTGCTGCGCTTAATAAATTTGCGCTCCCGGATCTTATCTGTGAGGCGGCCCACATCAAAACAAAGCAACAATTTGCGCATCGTCGAATCATTTAAACTCTTGATAGCCCCTAACTCGCCTTGGTTCGGTTTCAATATTACAACGTGTATGGGAGTCATAACACCTCCTCACTCACCAATCGAAGAGAGCAAGATCTTTACCTGATTCGAGCCGACCATATCGGAAAAGAGTGCAAAATTACCTATTTCCCTTCGGAGTCGGCCTGCGATAATTGCGGGATGAATCCGCAGATCGCGAGCGAGTTTCTCTATCGTGTCCCTGCTGGGTGATATATATGCGTCACTGCGTTTCCAAATAAGCCTGGGAATAAAGGCCTCACTCGCAAGTCGATTCGCTTCAGCTTCTCGCCTATCTTCCGACGTGACATTGAGATCATCAACGAAGGTTTCGAGCGTACCATCGACGTGTTTCCAAATATGGGCTACCTCGTGCATTAGCGTGAACCAAAAGTTATCGAGCCTGTCATATCGCAGCGTAAGTCCGATCACGGGGGTACCATCGAGGTCCTTCAAGGCCGCCCCGTCTAATTGGGTACCTTTTAGGTGAGGCTCTATAATAACCGCTATACCATTCTTCTCCAAAAACTCTATAGCGAGCAACGGCCCTCGATCAGACCAGCTCATTTGAGCGATTTCGCGTAAAAATGAAGCCGTTAAATTCTGCTTTTCGAAAGGGCCGAGCGCTGATTTCTTTTGCCTGCATCTCTGTATGACCCGGGCCAACCAAGCAAAAAGCGCGTAACTTGTGGTTGGAGATTTTGCTTCACCCGATAGGGTCCGCCGAAAGGACGCTGAGTTAAGCTGCAAATTAGATTCAGCTATATACGTCTTTACCAGATCTTCGGCGTTCTTTGCACCGCGAGAAGTGAGAGATTGCAGCCAACCCCGAGCCATCATCTCCTTTATAGGAAATTTAGACCAGTCAATTTCCTTTTTTTCTACGCTGTGGCTCTCCCCGAGGCCAATAAGGGTATCAGCAGAGATGCCAAGGCCGAGAGAAATTGCTCGGATCATTTGGACTGTGAGCGGTCTCTTTCGCTTTAGAACCTCTGAAACCCGGCTGCTAGTGCCGAAGTAGGGAATCAGATCGGCTTGCTTAAGGCCCTTTTCTCCCATGCGAAACAATATGGCATCTATCGGATCGGGTGGATCGAGAGGGTATTTTCCGTTCTCAAAAGCTTCAATCAGAACTGTTAAAACCTCTAACCTATCAATCTCTGTTTGGGTAAGGTTTTCGCCACAAGATATGAGACTCTCAACCTCTTCAAGGTAGGAGTGATATTGATCGTCGGTGCGGATGATTCTAGTTTCCATTGGCAACATCAAACAATTTAATCGACAGGATTAACGCAATACCTCGAGGGAAGGCGATCATTACGTGGATTTCGAACTCCCGGTCAGCTATAGGGAATAGGAAGGTCCCATCGCTCTGCAGACGCGCTTTGGGAAAGTGGCCGGCGATATCGGCAGGGCGCTTCCAGTGGGCATCGCGAAGCTCAGCAACCCAGTTCGCAATCCATCGCGCGATTTCTCGATCCTGCTCGCCTAGCGCCGCCAACTTAGCCCGCCCTATCAATCGCAACTTTTCCTCCCAGGATGGGAGCAGTTATACCAATTCGTAGTTCGTTGTCAAATTCCCAATTTGGGAGGATATCGTTTTAAGTCCGTGCCAGGCCACCCGCCCGGTGTCGACCAAAATCCGCGAGTAGCAAAGCCTTTGATTGGACTTAAGTCACTTTGAGAAAGCCGTCTCCTTGCCGTCATGGAAATCATCCAGGACCTAAGGGCTCGCCGTTCCCCGCCTTGGGCGTTTCGCCATCCGCACGCGGATCAGCCAGAAGATCATTACGCCCAGCACCAGGAGCTCAGGCAGGAACGGCAGCGGCGAGCCGGCGATGGCGGCGGGCATGATCTTGCGCTGGCCCAGAAAGAAGGTTGCCGAACCGATCAGAAGGGCGAAGCACATGCGCCAGAGATGGCGCGCGATGCGGGCCGCCCCAGTGAGTCCATGGCGGCGGATCATGTTGAGATCGAGGATTGCCGCGAAGAAGGCGAAGGCGCCGAAGCCATAGAAGAAGCCCGGCGCATAGCCGTCGAGCCGTCCCGCCGGATTGGCGCGCGCCTCGAGCCCGAAGAGGAGGTCGATAGCGGCGCAGCCGAGCGCCAACAGGAAGGCCGCATACTCGAGGGCGCCGATCGTGCCGGGCTTGCGGCGCACAATCATCCAGGCCGTTGCGATGAAGTAGAGGGTGAAGATCCCGCCCACCACGACGCCCCTCTTCGGAATGAAGAGCGCCAACGCGATGCCGGTCATGGTCGTGATCGCCATGGCGGCCAAGAAAGCGGTGCCGAAGGCGCGATGGAACCGTTCGCCTTTCGCGACCGACAAGGCAGCGGCGCCGGCCATGATGCCGACAGTGCCGGCCGCGATATGGACGACGAGGCCCGGATTCATGATCGGCAGGATAGACCAGGGTGCCTCCGGCGCCAAAGATCAGGTCGTGAATTCTTGCCGATCGGTCGCCGCTCCCGCTACTCTCGCCATCCCCTCGATCCTAACGCCACGCTCGGGCAGGCTATCCGCATGATCATCGGCATTGATCTCGGCACCAGCAACAGCCTGGTCGGCGTCTGGCGCGACGGGCGGCACGAGCTCATTCCGAATCCGCTCGGCCGGCTTTTGACGCCATCGGTCGTGACCATGCTCGACAATGGCGAGATCGCCGTGGGCGAAGCGGCGCGCGACCGGTTGCTGTCGCACCCCAAGCGCACGGCGGCCGCCTTCAAGCGCTATATGGGCTCGGACCGTATCGTGCTCCTGGGCGGGCGCGGCTTCCGGCCGGAGGAGCTGTCGGCCTTCGTGCTGCGCGCCTTGAAGGACGATGCCGAGGCCTATCTCGGCGAACGGGTCGAGGAGGCGGTGATCACCGTGCCCGCCTATTTCAACGACACGCAGCGCAAGGCGACCAAAGCGGCGGGCGAGCTCGCCGGCCTCAAGGTCGAGCGGCTCTTGAACGAGCCGACGGCGGCGGCGCTGGCCTATGGGCTCGACAGCTTCACGAACGCCAATACGGCGGCGCGCATCCTGGTCGTCGATCTCGGCGGCGGCACCTTCGATGTCTCGATCCTCGAGATGTTCGACGGCATCATGGAGGTGCGGGCGACGGCCGGCGACAATTTCCTCGGCGGCGAGGATTTCGTCGATGTCATCGTCGATGCCTTCATCGACAAGGTCGGCGCCGGCGCCGGCATCCCGCCGCGCAACGCGGCCGAGCCCTTCGCCCCGGCCGATCCGCGCTATGTCGTGCTGCGGCGCCAGGCCGAGCTCGCCAAGCGCGCGCTGTCCGACAGCGAGACCGCAACGCTCGAGGTGCCGACGGGGAACGGCAAGCTCAGCTGGACGATCGACCAGGCGCAGTTCCACGAGCTGGCGTCGCCCCTCTTGAAGCGGCTGCGGCATCCCTTGGCCCAGGCGATCAAGGATGCGCGCCTGGCCCCGGAGGATCTGACCCAGATCGTGCTGGCCGGTGGGGCCACGCGCATGCCGATCGTGCGCAAGATGATCGCGCGCATGTTCGGCCGCCTGCCGGCGCAAAACATCAATCCGGACGAGGTGGTGGCGCGCGGTGCGGCCGTGCAGGCGGGCCTCAAGGCGCAGGACCGCATGCTCGACGAGGTCGTGCTGACCGATGTGTCGCCCTTCAGCCTCGGCATCGAGATCTCGCGCGCCCGGCCCGACGGTACGCGCACCTACGGCCTGTTCTCGCCGATCCTCGAACGCAACACGGTGATCCCGGCAAGCCGGGTCGAGCCCTTCCACACGGTCAAGGACGGCCAGACCGTTATCGACGTGCAGATCTACCAGGGCGAGGCGCGGCTGGTGAGCGACAATATCCATCTCGGCAATCTGCGCGTGCCGGTCCCGCGCCGGGCGGCCGGCCAGGAGGAGATCCAGGTCCGCTTCACCTACGATGTCAGCGGGCTGCTCGAAGTCGATGTCACCGTCGCCTCGACCGGGGAAACCCATCACAAGCTGATCGAGGGCAATCCCGGGGTGCTGACGCGCGAGCAGATCGAGGCCCGCCGGCAGGATCTCGCCAAGCTCAAGGTGCATCCGCGCGAGCAGGCCGAGAATCTGGCGGTGCTGGCCCGCGCCGATCGGCTGTTCGAGGAGAGTCTGGGGCCGGTGCGCAGCCAGATCTCGGCCTGGATCGGCGATTTCACCGAGGTGCTGGAGCGCCAGGACGACAAGGAGATCGAGCTGCATCGCCGTGCCTTCGCCGACCGCCTGGCTGAGCTGGACAAGGATCCCTTCGCATGACCAGTCCCAAGAAGTCTCGCCGGCAGCTGCTTCTGCCGCACTGTCCGCTACGAAGTCGAGGATGCGTTCCGCTATGCCTTGAACTGCCATTGCTCGGAATGCCGGCGCACCACGGGCTCGGCCTTCAAGCCATTCGCCGGAATCGAACGGGCGAAGCTCACCGTGACCGCTGGGGCGGACAGGCTGATGATCTTTGGCGAGCCCGACGGGCACAACGCGCTTTGCCGCCTGTGCGGCTCGCTGCTCTATTCGGTCGTGCGCGACGGCGCCTATGTCCATGTCGCCATGGGCACGCTCGACGACCCGCCCGGCATCCGACCAAGCGCGCATATCTTCGTCGGTTCCAAGGCGCCGTGGTTCACCATCACCGACGATCTGCCGCAATATACCGAGCTGCCGACGGCCGGCTAGAGACGTTCGATGGATCCCTGGAGCCGGCTCGGCATTGCCGCCACCAGCGACGAGACGGCGATCCGCCGCGCCTATGCGGTGCTGCTGAAGCGCACGCGGCCGGATGTCGACCCGGAAGGATTCCGCACCCTCCGCACCGCGTTCGAGGCGGCGCAGCGCTGGGCCGCGCAGAATCCCGCAGCCGTCCCAACCGCCAAGACGATCGAACGGACTTTGCCGGCCGAGCCCGAGATCCCGGCGCCGCTGCCGCCGCCGCGGGTCGTGCCGGATCGCGCGGCCCATCACCGGATCGCCGCCGCGACCGAGGCCGGCCGGTTCATGGAGGCGGCCGAGCTTTGGCACGACGCCGTCGATGACGGGACGATCGGCTTTCAGGACGAGGATGCGCTGTCGGCGGCCCTGGCGCGCCGGGTTGCCGCCAATCCCGCGATCGATCCTTCGGTGCTGACCCGCCTCATCGAGCTCATGGGCTGGGCCCGGTCGGGCCAACGCTATGGCGCTGCCGACGCGATCGTCGAGCTGCTGGCGCGCCAGGCGGCCGAGGCCTGGTTCGACGGCATGTGCCGTGCCGCCGATCATTTCACCATCCGGCCCTGGCACTGGCCGCGCCGCTATGGCGCCCGGCTGCTGCTCCAGCCGGCGCCGAGCCCGATCCGCCGGCGTTTCCCCTATCTTCCGCTCCGTGCCGATTTCAAGCCGTGGCTGGAAGGCTGGCAGCTGCATCGGTTCTATCTGCCGGGCCGCCTCGATCCGCAGCGCCTCGAATGGTGTCTCGACACGACGAGACGGGTCGATGCGCTCCTCTTCAACCGCTTCCGCCGGTTCGTCTTCACGCTGGCGGCGATTTATCTGGTCCTGATCCTGCTGGGAATCGCGGGCGCGCTCGTGGCAATCCTGGTCGGCACGGACTCATAGTGCTGCCAGCAGGAAATCGATGAAGGCCTTGACCTTGGCCGGCGGCAGATGGCGCGAGGGGTGCAGCGCGTAGAGCGGGAAGCGCTCGTCCGGCCAATCCGGGAAGATGTCGATGATCTCGCCGCGTGCCAGCAGATCCTGCACGCCCAGCGCCATCAGCTGGGCGATGCCGGCGCCGGCGGCGCACGCGCCATGCATGGTGCCGACCTCGGTCAGCAGCAGCCGGGCGGTGGTCTTGACCTCCAGCACCTCGCCGCCGCGATGGAATTCCCACTCGAAGGGCTGGCCCGTGACCGGGTTGCGGAAATGGATGCAGGGATGGCCGACCAGCTCGCTCGGATGCTTCGGCTTGCCGTGCCGGGCGAGATAGCCGGGCGAGGCCACGGTCAGGATGCGCGTCTCGGTCAGCTTGCGCGCGATCGCCGACGAGGTCGGCGGCGGCCCGAAGCGGATGGCGAGATCGAACCCCTCGGCCACGAGATCGCCGACCTGGTCGCGCGTGATGAGCTCGAGCGTGATCTCGGGATAAGTCTCGAGAAAACGGCCAAGCTCGCGCGCCAGCACCAGGCGCGAGAAATAGGGGTCGACATTGATCCTGAGCCTGCCGCGCACGGCCGCGGCAGCACCGGCGGCAAGCGTCGCCGCCTCCTCGATCCCATCCAGCAGCGGGCCGACCTGAGTATAGAAGCGCCGGCCTTCGTCGGTCAGCGAGACCGAGCGGGTGGTGCGGTCGAGCAGCCGCACGCCGATGCGTGCTTCGAGCCGGGCCACGGCGCGGCTGACGCCGGGCTGGCTCAGGCCCAGTGCCTCGGCCGCGCGCACGAAGCTGCCGGCCTCGACCACGGCCGCCAGCACGCCGATCCCGCTCACCAGCCGGGCATCGAAGCTCATATCGATGACTCCTCGTCATAAGACAAATTATATTTATGCAGTGGAGTTATCAGCCGTCCAGCGCCATGTCCCTGCCGACCCGATCAAGAGGGAGGCGTCACAATGGCTGAATCGACCCTGCTTATCCTCGGCGCCTCGCGCGGCCTCGGCCTGGCCTTGGCCGAGGAGCATCTGAAACGCGGCTGGCGTGTCATCGGCACGATCCGCGGGCGCGCCTGGACGGGCCTCCACGATCTTGCCGAGCAATATGACGGACGGCTCGAGATCGAGACTCTCGACATCACCAGCAGCGTCGATCTCAAGGCCCTGGCGCACCGCCTCGCCGGCCGGCGGATCGATCTGCTGTTCGTCAATGCCGGCATCGCCAACGGCCCGGCCGAGACGGTCGGCGAGGTCTCGACCGATTGCTTCATCCGGCTGATGCTGACCAACACGCTGGCGCCGATGCGCGCGATCGAGACGCTCGAGCACCTCGTTCCGCCGGGCGGCACGATCGGAATCATGTCGTCGGGCCTCGGCAGCGTCGCCGACAATGAGACCGGCGGCTGGGAAGTCTATCGCGCCAGCAAGGCCGCCTTGAACCAGCTGATGCGCAGCTTCGCCGCCCGGCACGCCGGCGATCCGCGCGCCATGGTCATCATCGCCCCGGGCTGGGTCCGCACCGACATGGGCGGAGCCGAGGCCACGCTCGGCATCGAGGACAGCATCCCCCGTGTCGCCGATGTTCTAGCTAGGCGTGCGGGCAAACCAGGCCTTGTCTATCTCAACTACAAGGGTGAGACGGTGCGCTGGTAGAGTCAATCAGGCATACTACCGGCCGAGGGGGAGCCGCCATGGATGCCGAGACCAAGCCCGAGCCGAAACGGCGGGCACCGCCGATCGAGCGCGCGATCGAGCAGACTTTGTTCGCCAGCCGCTGGCTGCTGGCGCCGATCTTCGTCGGGCTCGGCGCCGGTCTCGTCGTGCTGCTCATCAAGTTCGTGATGAGCCTCTGGGTGCTGGTCAACCATCTGATCGCGTCCGAGGGCAGCGCCGTCATCCTGGGCGTGCTCGACCTCGTCGATGTGGCACTGATGGGCGGCCTCGTCCTCATGGTCATGTTCGCGGGCTATGAGAGCTTCGTCTCGAACCTCGATTTCGACGACCATCGCGACAAGCCGCATTGGATCGAGCATGTCGATTTCGGCGACCTCAAGCTGAAGCTGATGGCCACCATCGTCGCCATCGCCGCTATCCATGTGCTCGAGAATTTCATGAATCTCGACCATCTCTCGGACCGCGAGCTGGCCTGGGCCGTCGGCATCCTGCTCGCCTTCGTCGTGACCGCCGTGCTGATGGCGGTGATGGACCGGCTGACGGAACACAAATAGCGCGCAGCCCAGCCTTGCTCGCGTTCAGGGCGTGCCTATGGTATGCCCACCGCCATGTCAGCCATCGCCAAGAATATCTTCTCCTATCGGAAGCACTGGGCCCATCGCTTCGGCCCGGCGCCGTTCCTGCCCATGTCGCGGGCGGAGATGGAGGAGCTCGGCTGGGACAGCTGCGACATCATCCTGGTGACGGGCGACGCCTATGTCGACCATCCGAGCTTCGGCATGGCGATCATCGGCCGGCTTTTGGAGGCGCAGGGTTTCCGCGTCGGCATCATCGCCCAGCCGGTCTGGCAGGATGCGGATGCGTTCAAATCCTTGGGCCGCCCCAACCTGTTCTTCGGCGTCACCGCCGGCAACATGGATTCGATGGTCAACCGTTACACGGCCGACCGACGGCTCCGCCACAATGACAGCTACACGCCGAACGACGAGGGCGGCAAGCGGCCCGACCGCTCGGTCATCGTCTATTCCCAGCGCTGCCGCGAGGCCTTTCGCGACGTGCCGATCGTGATCGGCGGCATCGAGGCCTCGCTCCGGCGCATCGCCCACTATGATTACTGGTCCGACAAGGTGCGCCGCTCCGTGCTGGCCGACGCCAAGGCGGACATGCTGGTCTATGGCAATGCCGAGCGCGCCATCGTCGAGATCGCCCACCGGGCATCCAAGGGCGAGCATCCCTCAACGATGAGCGACATCCGCGGCACGGGCATCTTCCGCGATCATATACCGGAAGGCTGGGCCGTCATCCGCTCCGATCAGGTCGACGAGCCCGATTCAGTCGAGCCGCCCGACCTCGTCGAGACGGCGAAGGCCCGCGGCCTCGCCCCGATCGAGCTGCTGCCGATGCGGCAGCGCCAGCCCAGCGCGTGCGCCACCGAAAACAGTGACGAGCGCCGGCCGGAACCCGAGATCCCGCCGACACCGAAGCGCCGGCACTTGCCCGCCGGCCCCACCGTCATCCGCCTTCCCGCCTATGAGCAGGTGAGCCAGGACCGCGTGCTCTACGCCCACGCGTCCCGCGTGCTGCATCAGGAAGCGAACCCCGGCAACGCCCGGCCCCTGGTGCAGCGCCATGGCGACCGCGAGCTCTGGCTCTCCGCCCCACCGATCCCGCTCACGATGGAGGAGATGGACGGGCTCTACGGCCTGCCCTATGCCCGCTCTCCGCATCCCGCCTATGGCGACGCCAAGATCGCGGCGTGGGACATGATCCGTTTCTCGGTCAACATCATGCGCGGCTGTTTCGGCGGCTGCTCCTTCTGCTCGATCACCGAGCATGAGGGCCGCATCATCCAGAGCCGCTCGGAAGGCTCGATCCTGCGCGAGATCGAGGAGATCCGCGACAAGGTCAAGGGCTTCACCGGCATCATCTCGGACATGGGCGGCCCCACCGCCAACATGTACCGGATGGCCTGCAAGGACCCGAAGATCGAGGCGATCTGCCGCCGCCCCTCCTGCGTCTATCCCGACATCTGCAAGAACCTCGATACCGATCACGGGCCGCTGATCCAGCTCTACCGCAAGGCCCGCGCGCTCCCCGGCATCAAGAAGATCCATATCGCCTCAGGCTTGAGGTACGACCTCGCGGTCAAGAGCCCGGCTTACGTCAAGGAGCTGGTGCAGCACCATGTCGGCGGCTACCTCAAGATCGCCCCCGAGCATACCGAGGCCGGGCCGCTCTCCAAGATGATGAAGCCCGGCATGGGCGCCTATGACAGCTTCAAGGCGATGTTCGACCGCGCCGCCAAGGAGGCGGGGAAGGAGCTCTACCTCATCCCCTATTTCATCGCGGCCCATCCCGGCACCACCGACGAAGACATGATGAATCTGGCGCTCTGGCTGAAGCGCCACAAATTCCGCGCCGACCAGGTGCAGACTTTCCTGCCCTCGCCCATGTCGGTCTCGGCCGCCATGTATTACACGGAGCGGAACACGCTGAAGCCGGTGCGCCGCGTGGCGACGGAGACGGTGTTCACGGCGCGCGGGCTGAAGCAGCGGCGGCTGCACAAGGCGTTCCTCCGCTATCACGACGCCGAGAATTGGCCGCTGCTCCGGGATGCGCTGAAGCGGATGGGAAGGGCGGATCTCATCGGGCCGGGCAAGCAGCATCTGGTGCCGACCTGGCAGCCGGCCGGGACGGGGCTCGGCGGCGGCGAAGGGGCGAGGACTGGGCGGAAGCACGGGACGCAGCGGTTCGTGACGCAGCAGACGACGGAGACGCGGCGGCCGGGGTTGGGGAAGCGGCGGTAAATGGTTGAGTGTAACTGTGCCGCCGTGCTTCCTCCTAAATAGACGGCCGCCCCGACCGAGACTCTTCATAGTATATTGCAGCGTCATTGGCACGCCAAAAGCGCTCATCTCTAATATTTATCCCAATACGCTCGATATATCGGACGATTATTTCTCTGTTTAGTTTATTTTTCTTCAGTTTTGTATTGTAGTAATTTTTATCTTCAAAAAATTCCGGCTCACCTTTTTGAAAGAATTTCCATTCGTCGGTATCCCGCATAGCTAACACGGAGCGAACCGAAACACCCGACCGCCAAACTTCGAATCGATTGATCGGAAATAAAACATCAAGCAGTGTCGAAATAATTTGAATCTGAAAGCAATTGTGCTCCCTTGCAACAAGATGTGCTAAAGAATTCCATCCGTCTGCTAAGTTTGTAATTATAATGGATCTATTTTGCGCCACCAAAGAGGAATATATAACAACTTTAAAGAGATGAGCTCCGCCACGAAGAGGTTCACCCTCATAGATTCGCGATAGAAAAAAATTTCCTTCCGAGCGTCTAAATCGATCGCGCGCAATTCTCGATAGAACATTACTCATTACAATATCTAATTGATCAACGGGCAAATCCGCCATAGTGAAGGATAAAAAACGAGTCTTGCCTAAATTTGTCGCCTCTAAAATATCTGACACTTAGCATCTCCCAGCACATTTAGAATACAGCACGAGTTCAGCGCGTTCCAAAACTAAGTGCAACAGGAGCAAGTTCCTGGGGTGCTGATCTTGGAATTACAGGGGGCGGTGTCAATCCTGAAGCGCAACAGCGGCTTCGGCAGCTAAAGTTGCATTCAAGTATTCATTGTAGGCCTCGTACGGGGTCCTGAAATCGAGCACCTTTCGCGGTCGTGAGTTGAGCCGGTAGGCGATGTCGTCGAGATCGTCCTGGGTGAAGGAGCTGAGATCGGTGCCTTTGGGCAAGTACTCGCGGATGAGGCCGTTGGCGTTCTCGTTGCTGCCGCGCTGCCAGGGGCTATGGGGATCGGCGAAGTAGATTTTGACGCCGGTTTTGCGGGTAAGCTCCTGATGACAGGTCATTTCGGTGCCGCGATCATAGGTCATGGTCTTGCGCAGGCCTTGCGGCATCTGATCGAACAGCCGCTCAAAGCCCTGTTGTGCGGCCTGGGCATCGGTTGCCTCGAGGCGGGCCAGCATGACCAGACGGCTCGAGCGCTCGACGAGCGTGCCGACGGCGGAGCGGTTGAAGGCGCCCTTCAGGAGGTCGCCCTCCCAGTGGCCCGGGATCTGGCGTTCCTCGATATCTTCCGGGCGTGCGGCGATCCGCAGCTCGTTCGGGACCCAGCTGCGCCGGTCGGATCCGCGCGAGCGCGGACGCCTAGCTTGCCGTCCCTGGCGTAAGCAAGCGAGCAATTCCCGGCGCAGCTCGCCGCGCGGCAGGGCATAAAGCGCCAGATAAATGGTCTCGTGACAGACGCGCCGGCGCCGATCGTCAGCTTCCATGCGCCGCAGTCTGCCTGCGATCTGCAAGGGCGACCATCCCTCGCGTATATGACCGGCCACGGTGTCGAACAGAGCGGAGCCCAGGCGCAACTTGCGACCGCCCGTCCGGCTCAGGCAGCGGCGACGGACCGCGCCGAAATAGGCCGAGCACCCGTCGTACCGGCCAACGCTCCACGGCGGTACCCGGCGCAGCTCCCGGCTCACCGTCGACGGATCGCGGCCCAGCATGCGGGCGATCGCCCGCATGCTGAGACCAGCGCGTCGGCCATCCGTGATCGCTAACCGCTCGCCATAGCTCAAATGACTGTAAACTGCTCCCATGGCCTCGCTCCAAGATCAGCACCCCAGGAACCTGCTCCTGTTGCACTTAGTTTTGGAACGCGCCGGGACACAATACGAATTACAGGGACACAATACGCAACTAAGGCTGGAATCGGGCGTTACAAAACGAAGCGGAATATACCCTAAGAATCATCGATGCCGAATCTCCGCTTCGGCATGGGCGGCACCGGCAATCGCCCCATCTGCCCATTCCAATACGCCCAGGACCGCGCATCGATGATCCCCGGCGGCGCCTTATCAAGCGCCTCGCGGAAATCCTCGTCCGACACATAGCGCCGGATCACCTTCATATCCTCATGCGTCGCGTGCGCCATGGCATAGGCCATGAAGCGGATCGGATCCTGGAGCGCCTTCGTCGGGGGCTCGAACCAGATGATCCGGCGCGCAATGGCGTCGATTGCCGGCGTCAGCGGAATGGGTTTCATCGCGCCGAGTCTTTCTGGGGCAGGGCAGGCAGCCGGTCGAGATCGACCTTCCGGGCCGCACTGGCCAGCCGCTCCTGCACCGCGTGCGACAGCTGAGGCAGATCGCCATCCTCGAAGAAGGAGAGCGCCTTCAGCGTGATCAGCGGATTGAATTGCCGCCCATAGATCGCGCTGGCGCTCGCCAGCGCCATCGATAGATCGATCCGGCCATCTGCCAAGATCGCATCGATATCGAGATAGTCTTTCGCCTCGGCCCGCTGCTGTACCGCCGCTGCCTTCATGCCAGCGAGATCGAGGAGCGACACTGCCGTGTCGCCTTGGAGCACAGATTGCACTGGAGTCTGATCGAACTCGTCCCACAGCCGCCGCTGTGCCGCAGGCAAGATGTCCAGGCGAGGATTGTAGCTATCTGACATGCCCAGTCGTAGCAGCCGGCTTCATCAATGATCGCTGGATCATTACCATATCGGTAACGCCGCAAGTTACCACCTTGGCCGTGCAAAGCGCACGGATCTACCAAACTTATCCACACCCCTTCGTGCCGCCACGCCTTGACTCGCACCTCAGCCGATGTTCATGATTTACCCCATGAACATAGAGCACGCATCCGCCGCTTGGGCGCACACGACGCAAGCCGACCCTTCCGGGGCTCGGGCGGAGTCGGCTGCCTTCTCGCAGAGCGGCGGCGCTGCGGCCCGGACCGAGCGGGATCAGCGGATACTCGACCGGCTGGCCGAGATGGGCATGGACATCGCTGAGGCGCTGCATGGCCGCATTCTGACGCTCGCGGCCGCCGAACCGACCGCGCCGGCCCAGGCCCAGCCCGCCGAAAACGCGGTAGAGCATGCGTCCGCCCCTCGGGCCGCGGATCAGGCCGCGTCCGAGCTCACGCTCGCCTTTCAGCGCACGGCGCGCGCAGTGCGCCAATGCCTGGCCTTGAAGCCCAAGCTGGCCGAGGATTGGCGGCGCGGGGCGGAGCGGGAGCGCGCGCTGGCCATCGAGGCGGGGCGCCGGGTCCGGCGCAAGGCGGAGGTGCGCCGCGCCGTCGAGCAGGCGATATCCGAGCGGCCCGAGACGCCGCACGATCGCGCGCACGATAAGGGGATATCCGAGCGCCTCTTCGCCGATCTCTATGACCGGCTCGAATCGCCCGAGATCGGCGACGAGCTCGGCCGCCACACGGTCGGCGATATCGCCACCGGCATCTGCCGGGATCTGGGCGTGCCGCCGGTCTGGAACAGTTGGCAGGCTGAGCCCTGGTTCGAGGCCGAAGGTTGGGGCGAGGCCGAGGAAGACGAGGAGGAATCGGAGGAGGAAGCCTGCACGCCGAAGCCTCTTGCGCAGGAGTGTACGCCCGAGCCGCAGCTTCGGCCGCACGAGCGGCCGCCCAGCGCTGCCTACCTCGCCTACCTCGCCCGTATCCGCGAAGGTCCGCCCTGACGGGCGCCGGCGAGCTCGAACTCAAACTCACCCGTCATGACCGGGACAAGCCCGGTCATGACGGCGGGGGATGCTGGGCCAACGGGCGCGGCCGCGTCATTCCCCGCCCAGCGCCGCCCATACCTTCATCGGCGTCACCGGCATGTCCATATGCCGCACCCCGCGCACGCTCAGCGCGTCCACCACCGCGTTCATCACGCTCGGCAGCGCGCCGGCACAGCCCGCCTCGCCGCAGCCTTTCACCCCCAACGGGTTGGTCTTGGCCGGGGCCGGGCGGCTGTGGAAGGTGAAGCCCGGCACGTCGCCGGCGCGCGGTACGGCGTAATCCATGAAGGAACCGGCCAGCGGCTGGCCGCCCTCGTCGTAATAGACGCGCTCCATCAGCGCCTGGCCGATGCCCTGGACGATGCCGCCATGGGCCTGGCCCTCGACCAGCAGCGGGTTCACCAGCGTGCCGAAATCATTGACGGTCGTGTATTTCACCACCTCGACCGTGCCGGTCTCGGGGTCGATCTCGATTTCGGCGATGTGGCAGCCATTGGGGTATGTCGACGGCACCTCGCTCGCCTGCCGCTCGACATCGAGGCTCTGCGGCAGCTCGGGCGGCAGCGACACCTTGCCTTCGCGCAGCTGCTTGGCGAGATCGAGGATGCCGATCTTCCGGTCGGTGCCGGCGATGGTGAAATCGCCGGCCTCGAACTCGATATCGGCCGCGGCCGCCTCCAGCAGGTGCGCCGCGATCTCCGTACCCTTGCGGATCACCTCGTCGCTCGCCTCCAGGATCGCCGTCCCGCTCGCCATGATCGAGCGCGAGCCGCCGGTGCCGCCGCCGGCGATGAGCTCGTCGCTGTCGCCCTGGATGAGGCGGATCTTGTCGAATGGGATGCTGAGTTTCTGGCTCAGCACCTGGGCGAAGGGCGTCCAATGGCCTTGGCCGTAATCGAGCGTGCCGGTGATGATCGTCACCGTGTCGTCGGGCTCGAACCTGAGGCGCCCCAGCTCTTTCGTGCCCGGCGCCGTCACCTCGAGGAAGCTGCCGATGCCGATGCCGCGCAGCTTGCCACGCTCTGCCGCCTCGGCCCGCCGGGCCGGGAAGCCCTCATAATCCGCGCGCTCGAGCGCCTCGTCGAGCAAGGCCGTGAACTCGCCCAAATCGTAATGCGTCCCGACCGGCGTCTTATAGGGCAGGTCGTCCGGCCGGATATGGTTGCGCTTGCGAAGCTCGACCTTGTCGATGCCCATCTCGGCGGCCGCCGCATCGATCAGCCGCTCCATATAGTAATTGCCCTCGGGCCGCCCGGCGCCGCGATATGCGGAGACCGGCGTGGTGTTGGTGAAGACGCATTTCACCGCCACCTCGATGATCGGCGTGCGATAGACGCTGATCATGTTCTTCACGATATTGAGCGTCGGCATCAGCGGCCCGACGCTGGTGTGGCCGGCACCGAGATCGCCGTAGCCGGTCACCCGGATGGCGAGGAAATGCCCGTGCTCGTCGAGCGCCAGCTGCGCCTCGACCTCGCTCGACCTGCCATGGGCGTCGCTCAAGAAGCTGCCGGCGCGCTCGTCGGTCCATTTGACCGGGCGCCCGAGCTCGCGGGCCGCATGCATGATGCAGATATATTCGGGATAGGGCGACGCCTTCATGCCGAAGGAGCCGCCGACATTGCCGGTCAGGATGCGGATCTGCTTCGGTGCCACATGGAAGATGTCGGCCATGCCGTTCCTGAGGCCGAAGGCGCCCTGGCAGCCCACGCGCAGCGTCCAATGCTCGGGCTCGCCCTCCTCGCCCTCGTAATCGGCAAGGGCCGAGCGCGGCTCCATGGCACAGACGACGATGCGGTTGTTGGCGATGCCGAGCGTGGTCACATGGGCGGCCTTGGCGAAGGCCGCCGCCGTCGGCTCGGCATTGCCGGTATGGAAATCGACCGCGACGTTGGTGCCGATCTCCTCATAGAGCAGCGGGGCATCCGGGGATGCCGCCTCTTCCATGCCGGTCACGGCCTCCAGCGGCTCGACATCGAGCAGCACCAGATCGGCGGCATCGCGCGCCTCGGCCGCCGTCTCGGCCACCACGAAGGCCACCGGCTCGCCGACATAGCGCACCTTGGTGCTGGCCAGCGCCCAGCGCCCGGGCTTGTGCATCGGGCTGCCGTCGCGGTTCTGCATCGGGATGATGCATTTGAACGAGCCATAATCCTTGGGCGCCAGATCCGCCGCGGTATAGACGCCCAGCACGCCGGGGGCGGCCTTGGCCTCCGCGATGTCGATGCCGCGGATCACGCCATGGGCGTGGGCACTCCTGACGATCACCGCATAGGCCTGGGCCGCCAGGTTGAGATCGTCGGTATAACGCCCTTCGCCGCGCAGCAGCGTTGGGTCCTCGTTGCGCGGCACCGATTGCCCGACGCCGAATTTCTCGGTCGCCCACGGGTCCATGCTGCCGATCACGCTATCTTCCGGGGTCATGCTGCTCCAGCGCCGATGCTGCGTTCCGCGTGCAGAGAATGCCCCGAATGCGGCGTTGCCGTAAGCCTTTAATGCGATGCCGGCGCAGACTCCTTTATTCAAAGGGCCGGCCAATTCAGGTGGAATTCAGCTAAGTCCGATATTGTGGTCCGTCCTTGGTGGGGATGCCAACGGGTGTTGGGGTGATCAAGAGGATAAGCTGGCGCTGGCGGACCTATGCCCGGCGCTATCAGTCCGTTCGAGAATTGCCGGAATTCGTGGCTGCGCGCCGCCGGGCGCATTGGCAGGCCTTCTGTCTGACCTGCTTCATGCCGCTGGCCTTCTTGGCATTCAAGCTGTGCCAGCATCTCGGCTGGTCCGGCAGCTATTACGTGCCCATCGTCTGCTGCTCGGCCTTCGCGGCGGCGACCTTCCTCGGTTCCCTCATCGCCGACAAGCGCGAACCCCCGACTCGGGCGCCCTTAACGAAGCCCTAAAGGCAGCTCTGCGCTGTAGCCGTCACAGAATTTCTCGGTTTGCGCGAGCCGCAAGTGCTTCATATCTGCTATGTTATAAGCAGACCGAGACGCTGGGGAGCCCAGGGTGACAGCCGAGCCTGCAACCGTTCCGCCCGCGACCGTCCTGATCGTCGAAGATTCGGTCGTGATGGCCGAGATGTATGCCCATCAGCTCAGCAGCGACGGGCTCGTCTCGCAGCATGCGGCCGACCTGGCCGCCGCGCGGGCGGCCCTTGCCTCGCTCCGGCCGCCGGCGCTGCTGCTCGATCTCAGGCTGCCGGACGGCGACGGCATCGAGCTCTTGAAGGAGATACGGGCGTCCGGCAACGACGCGGCCGTGGTCGTGATGACCGCGCACGGCTCGATCAATACCGCGATCGAGGCGATGAAGGCAGGCGCCGACGATTTCCTCATCAAGCCCTTTGCACCCGAGCGCATGCTGACCACGCTCAGGAATTGCCTGGAGCGGCGGCGCCTCGTCCGCATCGTCGAGATCATGTCGCCCTCGCGCGGCGGCGACCATTTCGAGGGCTTCGTGGGATCCGATCTCTCGATGCAGGCGCTCTACCGCATGATCGACCAGGCGGCGAAGAGCCGCGCCACGGTCTTCATCACCGGCGAGAGCGGCACCGGCAAGGAGGTCTGCGCCGAGGCGATCCATCGCCGCAGCGATCGCGCTTCCGCCCCATTCGTCGCCTTGAATTGCGGCGCCATTCCCAAGGATCTGATCGAGAGCGAGATTTTCGGCCATGTCCGCGGCGCCTTCACCGGCGCCACCTCGGACCGCGACGGTGCCGCCGCGCGCGCCGATGGCGGCACGCTCTTTCTCGACGAAATCTGCGAGATGGATCTGGCCCTCCAGACCAAGCTCCTGCGCTTCCTCCAGACCGGCGTGGTGCAGAAGGTCGGCAGCGACCGCGCGGCCAAGGCCGATCTCCGGATCGTCTGCGCCACCAACCGCGATCCCCTGGCCGAGGTCCAGGGCGGGCGGTTCCGCGAGGATCTCTATTACCGGCTGCATGTGGTGCCGCTGCATATTCCCCCACTGCGCGAGCGCGGCGAGGATGTGCTGCTGATCGCCCGATATTTCCTGGCCCTCTTCGGCGAAGAGGAGGGAAGGCGCTTCGCCGGCCTCTCGCCCGAGGTCGAGGCGGTGTTCACGGAGTATCGCTGGCCCGGCAATGTCCGCCAGCTGCAGAACGTCATCCGCAATGTCGTGGTGCTGCATGATGGCGAGACGGTGGCGCGCGCCATGCTGCCGGCGCCGCTCAAGGACATGGCGCCGGTCGCGGCGGTTCAGCCGATGGCGGCCCCGTCTTCAACTCCCGCCGCGACCGGCCTCTCCGCGCGCGCTCGCATCCGCCCGCTCGACCAGGTCGAGCGCGAGGCGATCGAATCCGCCATCGCGGCCTGCGGCGGCAACATGACCGAGGCCGCCCGCTGCCTCGGCATCAGCGTCAAGACGATCTACCGCAAGCGCCAGGAATGGGGGGTTTAGGGCTTCCCCGCCCCGAGCTGCTCGAGCGCGTCCCGCGCCTTCTTGGTCTCGTCGCTGTCGGGGCCGAGCGATTTATCGAGGATCGCGACGCTCTCCTCCAAGAGCGGGCGTGCCGCGTCGGTCTGGCCTTCATGGCCGAGCAGCTTGCCCAGCGCCAGGGTGAACTGGCTCAGATCCCATTCGCCGCCGACGAAGAGCCGGCGCGCATCCTCGAGCACGGCGCGATATGTGGCCTCGGCCTTGGCGAGATCGCCCGCCTGCTCATAGAAGCCGCCCAGGCTCTTGCGGCGCCACAGCGCGTCCTGGTGGTTGGAGCCCAGCGTCTTGGCGTCGAGGGCGACAACCTTCTCCTGCAGCTGGATCGCGTCGGCGACCCGGCCGAGCCTGATATAGTCGAAGGCGAGGTTGTTCATCGCCTCCCGCGTGCCGGAGAATTCCTCGCCGTAATTCTTGGTGTCGTAGTCGATCGCCAGCTGATAGAGCGGCACCGCCTCGTCATAGCGCTTGGTCCGGAAATAGAGGATGCCCAGCTCGTCGGCGAGCGTCACCGTCTGCTCGGTTTCCTTGCCCGAGACGGCGAGCAGATCGGCACGCGCATCGAGCGTGAGCTGGATCGCCTCGTCGCGCTGATGCGCCTCGTCCAGCACCTCGGCCAACCGGTATTTCCGATCGGCGGTCAGCGGGTGATGCGGGCCATAGGCCTCCTCCGACAGCGCCAGCGCCTCGCGCGCCATCGGGATCGCCTCGTCGAACTCCTCGTCGAGGCTCATCACCTTGGCGAGCATGCCTTCGCTCGATAGAAAGAACTCGTTCTGCGGACCGAGCCGGGCGCGTGCGTCGGCCAGCAGCTGCTTCATCGGCGCGATGCAGCTCTTGACCGTGCCGCTCTCATTGCAATTCGCGGTGGCGATCCCCCAGCGCGCCAGAAGCTCGGATTCGGCGCTGGTCGGCCCGGCCTTCAGGATCGCCTCGCCAGTGCTGCGGATATTGGGGTTGTCGGACCGCGCCTGATAGAGCTCGAGCAGGTCGAGCCGCACGCGCTCGGTCGCCCGATTGCCGTCGCCCAAAAGCGCCTGCCGCGTCGCCAGCGCCGATTGCAGCAGCGGTTCGGCGGCCTTGAGATCGCCCAGGCCCGAATAGGCGCGACCGACCGCCTCCTCGATCGCGGCGCGCTCGATCGTGCCGGGCTTGAAGCGCCGGTCGAGATTGGCGACCGCCGAGGCGAGCAGCTGCTTGACTCCGACATTGGGATCGGCCGACAGGAACGGATTGGCTTTGGACAGAAGATCGGTGCTGAGGAAATCGGTCACCGATTGCGCCGTCACCGCCGCTTGCTTCGAGCGGCGGTTGGCGCTTTCGGCGCGCAGGAACAGCCAGCTGCTGGCGACCAGCGCCAGGATCAGCGTCACGAACACCGTGATCAGGGGGCCGCGCCGCGCCCGCGCCCGCTCGACCGCCCGGCGATTGGCCTCGTTCTCGGCCCGCTCCAGCGTTTCCTTCTCACGCCGCGCCCGTCTGGCTTCGATGCTGCGCAGCCGCTCCGCCAGCATCGCGGCATCGGCCAGCCGATCGGCCGGATCGCCGGCTGCGGCCAGCCCGATATCCTCGCGCAGGAGCTCGTCCGCGACGCCGGTCTCCCAGCCGGGGGCAAAGGGCCGGGTGAAATCGCCGACCACCATCTGAAACAGCACGACGCCCAGCGCGTAGATATCGGCCTGCACGCTCACCGCATGGCCGCGCAGCAGCTCAGGGGCGGTATAAAGCACGGTGCCGAAGGACGATGAGTCGCCGCCGAGCGCCTGGGTGAAGCCCATCGGCGTGATGCCCAGCCGGTCGAGCTGGGCCATGTCGAAGGCGCCGCCCGAGCCCAGATCGGCGAGGCAGATGCGCGGCGTGCCGTCTTCCTCGAGCCGGACCAGGATGTTGGCCGGCTTCACATCCTTGTGCAGCACGCCGACCGAATGGATCGCGGCCAGCGCATCGGCGGTCTGGGATGCCAAGTCCAGCCTGGTCGCCATCGGCACGGCGCCGATGCCGCCTAGACCATCGGCCCAGTCGCGCAGCGATCCGGCCGGACTCCAATCCCGTTCCAGGAAGAAGGGCGGGGCATCGAGATTCCAGTCGAGCACGCGCGCAATGTCGGGGCGGGCGCGCAGCCGGTCGGCCAGCAGGCGCGACAGCGTGATCTCGCGCTTCAGCATGGTCAGCTGCACGCCGTCATGGGCGAATTTGAAGACGCGCCGCTCATGCGTCTTGCCGTGCTCGCCCAGCCACGCATCGGCGAAGCCGCCCGTGCCCAGCCGCTCGATCAGCTGCCAGTTGCGCCGGTGCGGCAGGGCTTGGCCGGGCTCGAAATCGAACTGAGCCGGCGGCGAGGGGCGGGTCTCGGTCCTGAGCTCGGCCGCGAATTGATAGCCATAGCCATGGACGGTGCGGATGATGGCCTGCTCGTCATCGCCCAGCGCCTGGCGGAGCCGCGCCACGCATTTGGTCAGCGAGCTTTCCGTGACCTCGCGATCGGCCCAGACCGCGTCCAAGAGCTCGTCCTTGGTGACGACCTCGCCGGCATGGAGCAGCAACAGGCGCAGGAGCTCGATCGGCCGCCGCTCGAGCTCGACCCGCACACCATGGCGTTCAAGTGAGAGGGCCGCCTCGTCGAAACGCAGGTGACTGAACAGCCAGACGCGGGCATGCGGCAATGGTTTCTCGACCGGCGCCGGGCCTGGCCCGGCGGCGTCTGTAGACTGCCGAATCTTGCCGAATTCGGACAGGATGTTCTCCCTGAAGCCGGGCCGCGCGTGACACCTTAGAGTATCCTGAATGGGCGCGAGATTCGAGGCCGATCGAGACCTATCCGCGCTCAGCGCCGAGGGCGGCGCGCGCCTCGGGAAAAGCGGCCGTGGCGGCGGCGACGAGCGAGCCCAATTGGCCCCGCTCGCCGGCCTGGGCGGCGCCCTCGAGCTCGGCCGCGAGCCGGCCCAGCGTGCGGCAGCCGAAGGTCAGGGCCGAGCCTTTGAGCGTGTGCGCCGTGATGCCGATGCCGCTGAGATCGCCGCTCTCCAGAAGCTCGGCCAGACGGGCCAGCTGCTTTTCGGCCTCCCTGAGGAAAAGATCGACGAACCGGCCCGTGGCATTGCCATAGACCTGGCGCAGCGTCGCCATCGCCGCCGGGTCCATCGGTTCGTCCGTCCTGTCCTCCAGCAGCTCGGCCGGTGCCGGCTCCGGGGCCGCCGGCGCCTCGCGCCCGAGTGCCGATTGGATCGCGGTGGCGAGGCGGGCAGCGCTGACCGGCTTCGTCACATAGCCATTCATCCCGGCGGCCAGGCAGGCCTCGCGATCATGGGCGAAGGCATTGGCAGTGACGGCCAGGATCGGCACCGCGCGGCCATTGGTGCCGGGCAAGGCTCGGATGGCACGGCTCGCGGCCAGCCCGTCCATCTCGGGCATCATCATGTCCATCAACACGATATCGTAGGCGCGCTTCCGCACCGCCTCGACCGCGTCCAGCCCGTTCGAAGCGACATCGACCCGGCAGCCGGCATTCTCCAGCATGGTCGAGACGACCAGCTGATTGGTCAGATTATCCTCCGCCAGCAGCACGCGCAGGCGCCGCCCGGCAGCGACGAGTCTGAGCCCGGCAGCCTCCTCTGCCGTCGAGGGCGACGCGATCGCGACGACCGCCTCCCGCTTGGCCAGCGGCAGGCGCAGGCTGATGCGGAATCGGCTGCCCGATCCCGGTGCGCTCTCGACCGAGATGTCGCCGCCCATCAGCGCCACCAGACGCTTGCTGATGGTGAGACCGAGCCCGGTGCCGCCGAAGCGGCGATTGATCGAGCCGTCCAGCTGGTTGAATTCCCTGAACAACGAAGTCTGCGCTTCGGGTGCTATGCCGATGCCGGTATCGGCCACCTCGAAGATGAGCGCTGCAGTCGTCTCGGTCACCTCGGTGGCACCAATATCGAGCATCACCCGGCCCGTCTCGGTGAATTTCACGGCATTGCCGACCAGATTCACCAGCACCTGGCGCAGCCGGCCCGGATCGCCTTCGAGATATGGGGGCACCTCGCGGGAGATCACGCAATCGAGATCGAGCGCCTTGGCCGCGGCGCGCGGGCCCAGGATGGCGATGACACCCTCGATCATCTCGGCGAGCGCAAAGGGGGTCCGCTCGAGCTCCATCCGCTCGGCATCGAGCTTGGAGAAATCCAGCACGTCGCTCAGCACCTGCAACAGGTGCTCGGCCGATTGCCGGAGCATCTCGGTGAAACGGCGTTGCTTCTCGTCGAGCTTTGTATTCATCAAAAGATCGGCGAGCCCGATGACGCCATTGAGCGGCGTGCGGATCTCGTGGCTCATCGTGGCCAGGAAGGCGGAGCGGGCGCGGCTCGCGGTCTCGGCGTCCTCCTTGGCGGTGCGCAGCTCCTGCTCGGCCCGGCGCTGATCGGTGATGTCGGAATAGGTGCGTACCGCACCACCCCCCGGCAGCGGCCGGCTGCGGATCTCGATGACCTGACCGTTCGGCCGCTCGCGCACATAGGCATTGGCCCGGCCGAGCGCGCCGTCTGACCGGGCATAGGCACGCATGGCGGAATCAGCCTTGTCGAACTCGCCGGTCTTCCATTGATAGCGGATGACCTCCTCGATCCGCGGTCGGCCGCTCATAAGCTCGTAGGGAATGCCCATGAGCTCGGCTGCACGCCGATTGGCAACCGGCACGGTGAGGGCGGCATCGATCATGACGATGCCCTGGTCCATATGCTCGAGCGTCGCCTCGAGGATCTCTGTCTTCTCTGCGAGCCGCGCCTCGCTAGCGCGCAGCGCCTCCGCCGCTTCGTGCCGCTCGGTCACGTCGCATAGCGTGCCCGCCGCACCCAGGAGGCTGCCGTCGGGCCCGGACAGCCGGCGGGCGAAGATCTCGATCCAGCGCGTCCGCCCGTCCGGTCCGACATAGCGGATCTCGGTGCGCAGCAGATCGGTCTCGCCCAGCGCCAGCAGCCGGACCGGCGATTGGTTCTGCACGAAATAGCCGGGCTCGAGAAATTCCCGATAGGATCGGCCGAGGCTCTGCTCGACCGGCACGCCGGTAAGCTCCGTCCAGGCCGGATTCAGCAGGATGAACTGGCCCTTGCCATCGGTCTGGAACACGACGTCGCTCAGATTGTCGACGACCGCGCGATGAAACGCGTCGGACTCGGCCAGCCTGCGGATCTGCGCCTTCAACGCCCGCTCGGCGCGGCGGCGGTCGAGATAGAGGGCAAGGCAGGCCGACAGCGCCAGCGCCAGCGCGCCTGCCGTGGCGCCGGCAGCGCGCGTGGCGAGCCATCCGGCGACGAGCCCGGATGCCAGGATCAGCAGCGCCGGCCAATGATGCCGCGATCCTCTGATCGGCCCCATGACGGCTCCTCATTACGGCGTCTCGAGCGCGAAACGCGCGAGTGTTGAACGCTAGCCGCAACGGGCTAACGAAAGCTGAGCGATGGTTCGACCGTGAGTCGGGACAAATTGACCGGTCTCTTTCGGCCGATCGCCCCTCGCCGGCGTCGCGATCCGCACATTTTGTCCGAGTCCGGAGCGACGCTTCCGCGCTCGCCGCAGAAAAAGCGCTCATTTTCAAAGATATGGGGAAGTTTCTCGAAACTGGCGCGCTTCTTGAGATGGAGATGCCAACCTTCGATCGCAGCGAGATTGTCCGTGACTCCGCAGTTCGTTTCTTTTTCCCCCCGGGCGTGAGCAACGCCATGGGCAGAATTCTCGTGATCGACAAGGATCACCTTTTCGCCGCGCGCGTCGCAGCCTCGCTGCGCGCCGCCGGGCATCGGCCGGAAACCGTCGATAGCGGGGTCGCCGCCTTGCTGTCGCTCGCCGCCGGCAAGCCGTTCGATCTCATCGTCACCGACCTTCTGGCGCCGGAACTCGATGGGTTCGACATCATCGTGGCCGCGCGCGAGGCCTTTCCCCATGTGCCGGTGATCGCGCTTTACCGCCCGGATGAATGCGTCGATTTCGATCAGTCGGCGATCGCCGCCGCGGTCGGCGCCACTCACACGCTGCCAAAACCGATCGAGCCGGCTGCCGTAGCGGAGCTGGCGCTCTCGCTGCTCGGATCTGCGAGTGTCGCCTGCGCAGGGAAATAACGATCAGGGCCGCATGCCGTTGGCGACGCGGCCCGCCTCGCGCAGCGGGGCCGCCAGGTTGGCGAACTCGCACAAGAGCGGCCGCGTCTCGCGCGGATCGATGATCTCCTCGATCATGAAGGCTTCGGCCGTGCGGAAGGGCGAGCGCACGCGATTGAGCCGTTCCTCGATCTCGCGCTGGCGCTCGGCCGGATCGGCTGCCGCCTCGAGCTCGGCGCGATAGGCCGCCTCGAGCCCGCCCTCGATCGGCAGCGAGCCCCAATCGCCCGATGGCCAGGCATAGCGGTAATGAAGCCGCGTATGGTTCATATGCGCCGCGCCCGCCACGCCGAACACTTTCCGCAGGATGATCGAGCACCACGGCACCTTGGCCTGGTAGATCGCGGCCAGCGCCCGCGCCCCGTGCCGGATCGTCGCGGACTTTTCCGCCTCGGGCCCGATCAGGAAGCCCGGCACATCGACGAGATGGACCACCGGCAGGTGGAAGGTCTGAGCCAGATCGACGAAGCGGCACGCTTTCTGCGCCGAGTCCGCGGTCCAGGCGCCACCATAGATCTGCGGATTGCTGGCCATGACCGCGACCGGCCAGCCATCGAGGCGGGCCAAGCCTGTCACGATCGAGCCGCCGAATTGCCGCCCGATCTCGAAGAAGGAACCGCGATCGAGCACCGCGTCGAGGATCTTACGGATATTGTAGATCTTGCGCCGGTCGCGCGGGATCGCCTCGATCAGCCATTCGTCGCGCCGAGATCGAGTCGTCCGTCACGGGCCCACGCGCCGGCAGCTCGAAGACCGAGCTCGGCAGGTAGGATAGGAACCGGCGCGCCCGCCGGAACGCCTCATCCTCGCTCTCGACCACATCGTCGATGGCGCCGGCCTTGGCATGGATCTCGGCAGCGCCCAGCTCCTCCTTGGTGACATCGATGCCGATCCGCTTCACCAGCGCCGGCCCGGCGATGAACATCTGCGAGATGCCGCGCACCATGAGCGAATAATGGCTGGTGACGAGCCGCGCCGCCCCCAAACCTGCCACCGAGCCCAGGCCCAGCGCCACGACCGGCACGGTCGCCATATTGGCCACGACCCAGTCCCAGGCCGGATTGGCCGGCACATAGGTGCGGCCGGTCACTTCCAGCGTCTTGACCGAGCCGCCGCCGCCCGTGCCGTCGATGAGCCGCACCAGCGGCAGGCGCATCTCATGCGCGAATTGCTCGCCGATGCCCTGCTTGCCATAGATCGCGGCATCGCCGGCACCGCCGCGCACGGTGAAATCATCGCCGCCGACCACCACCGGGCGCTGCGCTATGGTGCCGCGCCCGACCACGAAATTGGCCGGCATGAACTCGACCAGCCGGCCTTGCTCGTCATACTGCGCGCGGCCGGCGACGGCGCCGATCTCATGGAAGGAGCCGGGATCGAGCAGGCGCTCGATGCGCTCGCGCACCGTCAGCTTGCCGCCATCATGCTGGCGCTTCACCTTCTCGGGCCCGCCCATCGCCTGCGCCAGCCGCTCGCGCTCGCGCAGCGCCTCGATCTCGGGCTTCCAGCTCATTCAGTTTCTCCGTTATAGCTAACCCCTGTTCGAGGCCCATCTTGGCCGAGACGCCGAGGGGGGCACAATCTTGCCGATCAGAAAGATCGAGACCGAGGTCGCGGGCACGGTATGGAAGATCGAGGCCGCGCCCGGCCAAAGCCTTGGTGCCGAGGACACGATCCTCATCCTCGAATGCATGAAGATGGAAATCCCGGTCACAGCACCCTACGCCGGCCGGCTCGTCTCGATTCGCGTCGCCGAAGGCGAGACGGTGGCGGAAGGCCAAGTGGTGGCGGAGATCGAAACTTAGGGTGTTGGTCGTGCGGTCGTCTTTTGTCGGATTCCTATTGATAGTGTTGGCTGCCGTGGCACCCGCTTCGGCGAATGCTCATGCGCAGCTCGATCGGGCAATTCCGCCCGTGGGTGGCACCGTCGCGGCGCCCCCGCCGGAAGTCCGGATATTCTTCACGCAGGCGCTCGATCCGCAGAAATCCGGCATCGAGGTCAAATCAGCGGATGGCCGATCGGTGACGACTGATCAGGCGCAGGTCGATCATGACGATGCGCGCCAGATGATGCTGAAACTGCCCCCCTTGCCGAACGGCAAGTATCGCGTGAACTGGCACACCCTCTCGACCGACGGCGGCGATCACGCCCTCAGCGGGCACTACAGTTTCGAGGTCAGTCGCTAGCCCGATATTGCTCGTCGGTGACTTTCTCCAGCCAGTCGACCGGCGAGCCGTTCAGCTTTTCCTGAATCGCGATATGGCTCATGGCGGTGGTCGGGGCGGCACCATGCCAATGCTTCTCGCCGGGGGCGAACCAGACTACGTCGCCCGGTCGGATCTCCTCGATCGGGCCGCCCTCGCGCTGCGCCCGGCCGCAGCCCGCCGTGACGATCAAGGTCTGGCCCAGCGGATGGGTGTGCCAGGCCGTGCGCGCGCCGGGCTCGAAGGTCACCAGCGCCATCGCCACCCGCGCCGGCTCGGGCGGGCTCGTGAGCGCGTCGATTCGGACCGCGCCGGTGAAATACGCTTCCGAGCCCTTGCCTGAAGGCTGCGAGCCGATGCGTTTGATCTCCATGGGATCCTCCAGTCAAACCCGGGCGGCATTGCCGCGCCATTGTACCGCTTCCGCGTCCAGCGCCTGCACGACATAGGGGCACAGCAAGGCCAAGGTCTCTTCCTCGATGAGACCGCTTTCGAGCCAATCGGGTGCCTCGACCACGGCGCGATGCGTCAGCGCCTCGATCGTGCATTCGATGATGCAGGCGACCAGACGCCGCCGCGGGGCAGGGATGCCCGGCGCCTTGTGCTGCAGCGCCGCCTCGATCATCGCCTGAAGCCGGCCGGACAGATCGCGCGCCTCGATCGGATAGGCCGCGCGCGGCACCTCTTCGGCCAGCACCTTGTGCAAGGCGGGATTGACCCGGTGGGCCGCCAGCCCGGCGCGGATCAGTGCCAGCAACAGATCCTCGATCGAGACGTCCGGCCGGATCGAGAGGGCAGCGCCGACCGTCACCACGATCTCGTCGATATGGTGGCGAATGAGGGCAGCGACGAGCGACTCCTTGTTCTGAAAATACTGATACAGCGTCCCGATGCTGACGCCGGCGCGCTCGGCCACGGCATCGGTCGTGCTGCGCTCATAGCCGCGGGCCGCCAGAATCTGAGCCGCCGCCTCGAGCAGCGCCTCGACCGTCGCGCGCGACCGGGCCTGAAGCGGCCGCTTTCTCGGCAGATTGCCTGCGTTCTTCCGCCCCATCGAAACCTCGTCCGCCAATGCGAGTACCAAATCTGAGAATTTCCTCAGATTATCGATGCCATCGTCGGAGACTTTTTCGCGAAGGGCAATCACTCAATGAGGCGGCTCGATCTCGTCATCCCGTCGGGGCAGGAACGCTGCGCCGCCTGGCTCTATCTGCCCGACGGGCCGGCGCCTTATCCGTGCATCGTGGTGGCGCACGGCATCGGCGCCATCCGCCAGGTCCGGCTTCCGGCCTATGCGGAACGCTTCACTGGCGCCGGCTATGCGGTCTTGACCTTCGATTACCGGCATTGGGGTGACAGCGGCGGCATGCCGCGCGGGCTCTGCTCGATCCGGTCTCAGCTCGCGGATATCGATGCGGCGATCGACTGTGCCCGGGCGCGGCCCGAGCTCGATCCGGCCCGGATCATCCTGTTCGGCACCTCGTTCGGCGGCGGCCATGCGATCGTCGCAGGTGCGCGCCGCCCCGAGCTTGCCGCGGTGATCTCGCAATGCACGGTCAGCGACTGCCTGGCCGTGGCAATCGGCACGACGCTGCGCCAAGCGCTCGGCTGGATCGCCGCCGGCCTCTACGATCAGGCGCGTGCGCTGGCCGGGTTTTCGCCGCACTACATCAAGCTCGCGGGCGCCCCCGGCGAGGTGGCGCTGATGACGAAGCTCGGTGCGGAAGCGAGCTACCGGGCCATGCTCGACGGCCCTTCGCCCTGGCGCAACCAGGTGGCGGCCCGCGTGATGCTTACCCTGCCCTTCTATCGGCCGATCCGCTGGGCGCGCCGGATAGTGCCGCCGCTGCTCATGGTCGTGTGCGAACGCGACGAGATCTGCCCGCCGGCACTCGCCCACAAGATCGCCGCCCTGGCGCCGAAGGGGCGCGCGATCTCCTTCGATGCCAGCCATTTCGAGATCTATTTCGGAGCGCGGTTCGATGCGGCCGTCGGCGGCATGCTTCAGTTCCTTGCCGCCGCGCTGCCATGACCGTCGCGGCCTTCTATCTGCCGCCGGTGCTGTTGCTCGCGGCGCTGCCCTTCGCCGTGGCGTCCGGCATCCTCGGCACGCGCCTCGCGGACATTGCGAGCGGTCGGCGGACGATCGCCTTCTACGAGGAGTTCGACGGCACCGGCGCGTCCCTGGCCGTCGGCCGGCCGACCCGCCAGCTCGCCAATCTGTTCGAGTTTCCGACGCTGTTCTATGCGGCCGTGGCGATCCTCATCGGCAGCGGCGTGCCGGACGAGGCGCTTCGCCTGCTATGCTGGTCCTATGCGGTCTTGCGCTGGCTGCACGCTTTCATCCATCTGCTGCGCAATCGCCTGTGGCTGCGAACGCCGGTCTTCGCGGCGGGAAATCTGGTCCTCATCACCCTCTGGATCCGGATGGCGTGCCTCATCCTGGCGTGATGGCCGACCTACTGTGCCACCCGCTTGAAGAATTCCGTGAGTGCCGCCGTATCCCGGTTCGGCCCGTCGACATCGGCGGCGATGCGGCGATAGAGGTCCGCGACGCCCTCATAGATCTCCTCGGTGGCGGCATCGCCGGAGAAATGGCCGATTTCCTCCATCTCGCGGATCCAGCGATAAGCCTTGGGGAACATGCTCGGGACCGAGCGGGTGAAGATCTTGAGCAGCATCGGCTGGCTCGCCGCCAGCTCCTGGGCCAGCGCGTCCGCGACGCCGGCGCGGGTCGCCGCCAGCATCATCGCGGTGCCCAGCGCCGTCATCCCTTTGGTGATGCCGGCATAGGACATCTTGAGCGCCGAGGCCGTGCCGATCGTCTCGTCCAGCCGCTTGATCTCGAGTGCCGGTGCACACAGGCGCTCGAACGCGGCGGCCGCCGGGCCGCTCGCATAGAAGGTCGGGCCGGCCTCGCCGGGCTTGGGCGGGCCGCCGATGATGCCGGCATCGACGAAGGGGCAGCCGGTGGCGGCCAGTGCCGCCGCGATCTCGCGGACCGTGTCCGGGCTCACCGCATTGCAATCGACGAAGACCGGCTTGTGCTGGGCCCGGGCCAGCAGTGGCGCCAGCCGCTGGGCCAGGCCCAGCGCGTCGCCCGGCGGCACGATCGACAGGATGATCTGGGACTCCGCGATATCCCCATCCTCGACCGCGATCATCCCGGCCGCCTGCGCGCGCTCGATCGTGGCCGCACTCCGCCCGGCAATCGAGGTGCGCACCTCGGCGCCCTGCTCGGCCAGCCGCTGGCCGACCCCGCTGCCCATGGCGCCCGGTGCGATAACGGCGACGATCGGTCCCATCGGATGGCTCTCCTGCTGCGATGCGAGCGTGATTGAGCGGGATTTGCCGCGGCCTGACAATGGCCGCATGCACTTGCCGGCCATGCGTCTCTCGTGGCCAAGTTGGGCTGCCGTCAGCCCGGAGCCTACGCCCCATGAAAACCCTGTTCGTCGATTGCAATCAGCAGCTCGGGCCGGTCTTCGCCCGCGTTCATGGCCCGGACGATCCGGCCGTCACCATCAACACGGCACCCTTCACCTCGGCCGATCTGCCGACGTTGCTCGAGGGTTTTCCGATCTGCATCGACGATCATTCCTACATGCCGACCGAGATCATCCGGCAATGCCCCGATCTGCGGCACATCGTCTTTCTCGGCGTGGGTGCTGCCAGCTACATGGATGTGCCGGCGCTTGCCGCACTCGGCGTCACCGTCCACACCATCAAGGGCTATGGCGACCGGGCCGTGGCCGAGCATACCATCGCCCTCATCTTTGCGGCCGCGCGCGACTTGGCACGGATGGATCGCGGCATCCGCGGCGGCACCTGGCAGCCCATGGGCGGCGTCGAGCTCAAAGACAAGGTGCTGGGCCTTGTGGGATTCGGCGGCATCGGTCAGGAGGTGGCGCGCCTCGGCGCCGCTCTCGGCATGCGCGTCGTCGCCTGGAACCGCAGCCCGGTGCCGGATGCCGGTGTGCCGATGGCGGCACTCGACGAAGTCCTGGCGCAGGCGGACATCCTGTCGCTCCATCTGGCGCTCAATGACGAGACGCGCGGCATCATCGATGCGGCCCGCTTGGCCCGCCTGAAACCGGGCGCCATCCTCGTCAACACCGCGCGCGGGGCGCTCGTCGACGAGGCAGCGCTCATCGCGGCGCTCGAAAGCGGCAGGCTGCGCCATGCCGGGCTCGATGTCTTCGCGGCCGAGCCGCTGGCGTCCGATCATCCCTTCACGCGGCTCGCCAACGTGACACTCTCGGCCCATGCCGCCTTCCGCACGCCGGAGGCGTCCGAGACGCTGCTGCGCCGCGCCATCGGCATCGTGCGGCAGATCATCGACGGCAGCTGAGCCTTCTTGCGCGATCCCGAGCCAGCATGTCAGGCTGAAAACGAGAGTGCGAACACGCACCGGCGACGCAACCGAGAGGCGCGTCGATAGGGAAGGGAGGAAAGGGTTCATGACGTTCCGAGCGACATCCGGCTGCCGGTATTCCGTCAACCGGCCGCGCCTGGCTGATGGTGGCGCTGCTGTTTCTCTTCATGTTCCTGAACTATGCCGACAAGAGCGTCATCGGCCTGGCCGGTCCGGCGATCCGCAAGGATCTCAATCTCAGCTATGCGACCTTCGGCGATGTCGGCTCGAGCTTCTTCTATCTCTTCGCCATCTCTTCGATCATCGGCGGCTTCATTGCCAATCGCCTTTCGTCGCGCTGGCTGCTCCTGGGCATGGGCGTCATCTGGTCGCTGACCCAGTTCCCGATGATCGGCACGGTCGGGCTCGGCACGCTGTTCACCTGCCGCATCCTGCTGGGCGCCGGCGAAGGGCCGGCCTATCCGGTGGCGCTCCACGCTGCCTATAAATGGTTTCCGGACGATAAGCGCACGCTGCCGACCAGCCTGCTGGTGCTCGGCGCCGGCGTCGGCGCCACAGCCGCCGGGCTGTTCTTGCCGGCGATCATCCAGACTTGGGACTGGCATGCCGCCTTCCTCGCGGTCGGCCTGGCCGGGCTCGTTTGGGCCGTGGCCTGGTTCCTGCTCGGCCGCGAGGGCCCGATCGAGGATGACGCGACCGGCGTTCAGCTGGGGGAGAGCCTGCCTTATCGGCGGCTCCTCAGCTGCCCGACCATGATCGGCATCTTCCTCACATGCTTCGGCGCCTATTGGGCGATCGCGGTCGGCATCGTCTGGGGCTATTCCTACATGATCCAGGCGGCGCATCTGGATCCGCTCTGGGCCGGCCGGGTCGGCGTCATTCCGACCGTGATCTCGATCGGGCTGGCACCCGGCATCGGCCTCCTGTCGCAGCGGCTCCTGGCCGGCGGCATGTCGACCCGGCTCTGCCGCGGGGCGCTCGGCTGCGCCGGCCTGCTGCTGGGCGCGGTCGCCACGGCCGGCATGGCGGTTTCCGACACGCTCTGGATCAAGCTCGCCTGCTACACAGTGGGTGCCTCCATCACCTTCGTCATCTTCACCGTCGGCCCGCCGATCATCGCCGAGATCGCACCGGCGCGGCAGCGCGGCGCCATGCTCGCCATCAATAATGCGATCTATTCCTCGGCCGGCATCATTGCCCCCTCGCTCATGGGCCGGGTCGTCGATGCCGCGGGCGACCCGATCACGGGCTATCGCAACGGCTATCTGATTCTGGCTGCAATTCTGGCTGTATGCGGCATCATCGGGCTCGTGCTCATCGATCCGGCACGCGAGCGGCGCCTGTTCGCCCAGCGGCGGAGCGAGAGTGCTGCGCGGCTCTCGGCCGCCGAATGACGGGAGATTGAACGAGATGACGGGGCGGGTATTGCGTAGCAAGCTTTGGTGGGACAACCCCGACAATCCGGGCATGACGGCCCTTTATCTCGAGCGGTATCTCAATTTCGGCCTGACCCGCGAGGAGCTGCAATCGGGCAAGCCGATGATCGGCATCGCCCAGACCGGCAGCGATCTCTCGCCCTGCAATCGCCACCATATCGAGCTGGCCGAGCGCGTGCGCGCCGGCATCCGCGATGCCGGCGGCATCCCGTTCGAGTTCCCGGTCCATCCGATCCAGGAGACCGGCAAGCGGCCGACCGCGGCCCTCGACCGCAATTTGGCCTATCTGGGATTGGTCGAGGTGCTGCATGGCTACCCGATCGACGGCGTCGTGCTCACGACCGGCTGCGACAAGACCACGCCGGCCATGCTGATGGGGGCGGCGACCGTCGATCTGCCGGCGATCGTCCTCTCCGGCGGGCCGATGCTCGACGGGTATTTCGAGGGCAAGCTTGCGGGTTCGGGCACCGTCGTGTGGGAAGCGCGGCGGCGCCATGCCGCGGGCGAGCTCGACTACGCGAAATTCATCGACATGGTCGCGGCCTCGGCGCCGAGCCCCGGCCATTGCAACACGATGGGCACGGCGAGCTCGATGAATGCGATGGCGGAGGCGCTCGGCATGTCGCTGCCGGGCTGTGCCGCGATCCCCGCACCCTATCGCGAGCGCGCGCAGATGGCCTACCTGACCGGCCGGCGCATCGTCGAAATGGTGCATGAGGATCTCAGGCCCTCGAAGATCCTGACGAAAGCCGCGTTCGAGAACGCCATCGTCTGCGCCTCGGCGATCGGTGCTTCGACCAACTGCCCGCCGCACGTCAACGCCATCGCCCGCCATATCGGCGTCGAGCTCACCAACGATGATTGGGACCGGGTCGGGTACGACATCCCGCTGCTCGTCAACATGCTGCCGGCCGGCGAGTATCTCGGTGAATCCTATTATCGCGCCGGCGGCCTGCCGGCCGTGGTGGCCGAGCTGATGCGCCACGGCAAGATCCGCGAAAGCGCCCTCACCGTCACCGGCCGTTCCTTCGGCGAGGTCAATCGCGGGGCCGAGATCACTGACCCCAAGGTGATCCATCGCTACGAGACGCCGCTGAAGAGCCATGCCGGCTTCGCCGTGCTGTCGGGCAGCCTCTTCGACAGCGCCATCATGAAGACCTCGGTCATCTCCGACGATTTCCGCCACCGCTATCTTGAGCATCCGGGCGACGAGGGCGCCTTCGAAGGCCGTGCCATCGTGTTCGAAGGACCGGAGGATTACCATCACCGGATCAACGAGCCGTCGCTCCAGATCGACGAGACCTGCCTCCTCGTCATCCGCAATTGCGGACCGGTGGGTTATCCGGGCTCGGCCGAAGTCGTGAACATGCTGCCGCCCGACGCGCTCGTGCGCCGCGGCATCAACGAGCTGCCCTGCATCGGCGACGGGCGGCAAAGCGGCACCTCGGGCAGCCCGTCGATCCTCAACGCCTCGCCCGAGGCCGCAATCGGCGGCGGCCTGGCACTCCTGCGTACCGGCGATCGCATCCGCATCGATCTCACGAAACGCCGCGCCGATATCCTGATCAGTGCCGACGAGCTGGCTCAGCGCAAGGCCGCCTGGCAGCCACCCGAACTCGTCAATCAGACGCCCTGGCAGGAGATCTACCGCAACAGCGTCGGCCAGCTCGCGACCGGTGCCGTGCTGGAACCAGCCGTGAAGTACCAGCGCCTCTCCGAGAAATTCCCGGTGCCGCGCGATAATCACTGATCCGAGAGCGCGATGACATTAGGTCGGATCGACCTAATGTCTGAATCGCCCTCTAATTAATACTATCGGCGACCGGCTCCGCGCGTGGGTCGAGCTCGGCCAGGCCCGCGGGAGCCGTCGGCGCCGGCACGAAGCCGCTCTGCTGATCGCGCGGGATGCCCGGGCGCAGGAACAGGCGCGCCAGCGTGAACAGGCTGACCAGCGCCAGCATGCCCGAAAGATAGAGGAACAGGCCGGCCGGCCCGGTCACGGCGATGACGCCGCCGGCCAGTGTGGGACCGAGGCTCGCACCAAGGGCCCAAACAAACAGCAGCCCGCCCGAGGCGCCGACGAAATCGCCGGGCTCGATATAATCGTTGGTCTGGCCCACGCCCAAGCCATAGACCGGCGCCATGACGCCGGCGAAAAGGCAACCCATAAGCGTCAGGAGCTCGAGCGGTGCGGCCTGGAACCAGCCCATCAGCAGCGCGAAGACGAGGCCCAGGAGCAAGGCACCCAGCGTCACCGGCCGCCGGCCCAGCCGGTCGGACAGCAGCCCGATCGGATATTGCACCAGCATGCCGGTGATGGTGGCGGCGGCGACAAAGCTCGAGACATCGTCGACACCATGCCCGATCGAGGTCAGATAGACCGGGATGAAGGCCCAGAAGGCGCTGTTGACGATGCCCGCCGTCAGGCAGCAGACCACGCCCAGCGGCGAGATGCGGAAAAGCTTGACGATGCCGAAGGGGCGCCGCTCGCCGATCGTCGGGTTCGAAACCTGGGTCAGCGCCATCGGCAGCAGCGAGGTGGCGAATGCGATGCCGACGCCGACGAAGAGGGTCATCGACGGCTCGAACAGCTTCAGCGCCAGCGGGCCGCCGGCCGCCCCGCACCAGGACACCAGCAGATAAAGGCCGAAGGTGCGGCCGCGCGTCTTGCTATCGACCTTGTCGTTGAGCCAGCTCTCGATGACGAGGAACAGCCCCGACATCTGAAAGCCGATCAGGAACCGGCAGACCGCCCAGCCCAAGGGCGATGGCACCAGCGCCATCATCAGCCCGGCATCCGCCGCGATCGCGGCGAAGACGGCGAAGGCGCGGATATGGCCAACTCGCCGCACGATCCGATCGGCGCTGAGCGCGCCGGCGAGAAAGCCCAGGAAATAAGACGAGGCGACGAAGCCGATCGCCTCGGTCGCGACCCCCTGGCGCAACAGCAGCAGCGGAATGAGCGGCGTCATCACGCCCAGCGCCAGCTGCGCGCTCAGCGTGCCGAGCAGAACCGGGGCGATGGTCTCGAACGGGCGGGGGGCGGACATGGCCCGCATCATGCCTTGAACGGGCTTCGTCTTAACAGGCTTAAGGGGTAGGCCGTTTGCTCGGTGACTGAATTACCGGTTATATTACCAGACCATAACGGAGAGGCAGAAGTGGACGAGACAGCGCAAGATCGAGCCTTGAAGAACAGTCGCCCCAGCGAGTCGCCTCAGTGGAGGGGCGGAATCTTGACGGCGCTCAGGCGCTCCGCGCTCGTCGGTTCCGATCTCGACCTCGCCCGATTGAAGGAGCCTGGTCGGAAGGCCGAGCTGTGATCGCATGTGCTTGAGCGGAATCCTTTCCGGCCTCCGTTGGCTGGTCGTGCTGGCCGGCAGTTGCTATCTGCTGTTCACGGCCGCCATGTTCGGCTTGCTGGGGGAATCCCTCACACCGCATGGCCAGAGTGACAAGAAGGTCGCGGCGCTCAATCATCTCCTCGCAGTCTTGACGCCCGGCACCGCCCTCGACGAGGCCGAGGCGGTGCTATCGGCTACCGGCATAGGTTATGCTGTGCGCCCATCCGCCGATGGCGGCAGCTTTGAGCTCTCGACCCGGATCGAGGGCACGCGCTGGTGGGGCGTCGTCAGCCAATCGATGGTCTTGGCCGCCCCGATCCGCGACGGGCTCATCGGTAATTTGCGCATCGAGGCGCAATATCTCGGCCCCTGACCTCGGTACCGCCCGGTTGACGCCGCCCGTTCCGCTCCCATATGGTCGCCGCCATGGCGATGTTGCACGGATACCGTGCCCTGACGGCGCGAATTAGCCACCCGGCTCCTTGATCGGAGGGGCCGGGACCTGTCGCGTGCGCCGCGGGACCTCCTGTCCCGGCGCCTTCCTTGCCGTCCAATCGAGATGATCCCCGAGCCATGACCGTCGATTACCGACCGACCGTTTTCCTGCCGCAAACCGATTTCCCGATGAAGGCCGAGCTGCCGAAACGCGAGCCCAAGCTGCTCGAGCGCTGGGCCGAGATCGGGCTTTACCAGAAGCTGCGCGCGCAATCGCGCGGCCGGCCCAAATTCGTGCTCCATGACGGCCCGCCCTATGCCAATGGCGACATCCATGTCGGCACGGCGCTCAACAAGATCCTCAAGGATCTGGTCGTCCGCTCGCAGCAGATGCTGGGCAAGGATGCGCCCTATGTGCCGGGCTGGGACTGCCACGGTCTGCCGATCGAATGGAAGATCGAGGAGAAGTACCGGGCCGCCAAGAAGAACAAGGACGACGTGCCGATCGAGGAGTTCCGGCGCGAATGCCGGGCGTTTGCCGCCCATTGGCTCGAGGTGCAGCAAATCCGAGTTCCGGCGCTTGGGCGGCATCGGCGATTGGGACAATCCCTACACGACCATGGATTTCCATGCCGAAGCGCGGATCGTGCGCGAGATCGGCAAGTTCCTGATGAATGGCGGCCTCTATCGCGGCTCGAAGCCGGTGCTCTGGTCGGTCGTCGAGAAGACGGCGCTGGCCGAGGCCGAGGTCGAGTATCACGAGCATACATCGACCACTGTCTTCGTCCGCTTCCCGGTCGTCACCCCGTCTCAGCCGGCTCTCGCCGGCGCCAAGGTGGTGATCTGGACGACCACGCCCTGGACCATGCCGGGCAACCGCGCGATCGCTTATGGCACCGATTTCGACTATGTCGTGCTGCGCGTCGACCAGGCGGCCGAGGGCGGCCACGCGCTGCCGGGCGAGCGGCTGGTGCTGGCCGAAGCGCTCGTCCCGTCGGTCGTGGAGTCGACCGGCATCGCGGCCTGGACCGTCGAAGCCCGCCTCAAGGGCGCCGATCTCGCCGGCACGGTCGCCGCTCATCCGCTGCGCGGCCAAGGCTATGATTTCGATGTCCGGTTGCTGGCGGCCGATTTCGTCACGACCGAGGCCGGTACCGGCTTCGTCCATATCGCCCCCGGCCATGGCGAGGATGACTGGGAGCTCGGCGTCGCCAATGGCGTCGAGGTGCCGCAGACCGTCGATGGCGACGGCAGCTACTACCCTCACGTCCCGCTCTTCGCCGGCAAGCGCGTCTACACGCCCTACGGCAAGCCGGGCGACGCCAATCCGACCGTGATCGCGGCGCTGGACGCGGCCGGCGGCCTCCTCGCCCAGGGCACGCTGCTCCATTCCTACCCATGCTCCTGGCGGTCCAAGGCGCCGCTCATCTTCCGCAACACGCCGCAATGGTTCATCTCGCTCGAGACGACGGGCTTGCGCAAAGCGGCGCTCGACGCGATCGACGCCACCCGCTTCGTGCCGGACCAGGGCCGCAACCGCATCCGCTCGATGGTCGAGAACCGGCCCGACTGGTGCATCTCACGCCAGCGCGCCTGGGGTGTGCCGATCGCGATCTTTGTCGAGAAAGCGACCGGCAAACTGCTCTGCGATCAGAAGGTCATCGACCGGATCGCCGAAGCGGTCGAGGCCGAAGGGGCCGATGCCTGGTTCACCTCGCCGCCCGCTCGTTTCCTCGGGCCCGACTACAAGTCCGAGGAGTATGAGCAGGTCACCGACATCGTCGATGTCTGGTTCGATTCGGGCTCGACCCACGCTTTCGTGCTCGAGGAGCGGCCGGAGCTGAAATGGCCGGCCGACCTCTATCTCGAAGGCTCGGATCAGCATCGCGGCTGGTTCCAATCCTCGCTCTTGGAATCCTGCGGCACGCGCGGCCGGGCACCGTTCGATGCGGTGCTGACGCACGGCTTCACGCTCGACGAGCAAGGCCGCAAGATGTCGAAGTCGCTCGGCAACACGGTCGATCCGATCGAGGTCACCGACCAGAGCGGCGCCGATATCCTGCGCCTCTGGGTCGCCGCGACCGACTATTACGAGGATCAGCGGATCGGCAAGAAGATCCTGGAATATCAGGTCGATATCTATCGCCGCCTGCGCTTCACGCTGCGCTATCTCCTGTCAGTGCTGCCGGGCTTCACCGATGCCGAGCGTGTCGAGCCGGCCGCGATGCCGCCGCTCGAGCGCTGGGTGCTGCACCGTTTGGCCGAGCTCGACAAGATCGTCAGGCAGAGCGTCGACAATTTCGACTTCCACACGATCTATACCGAGCTCCACAACTTCTGCGCGGTCGATCTCTCTGCCTTCTATTTCGACATCCGCAAGGACTCGCTCTATTGCGACCGGCCGGACGATCCGCGCCGGCGGGCGGCCCGCACCGTGCTCGACCGGGTCTTCGACTGCCTTGCCAAATGGCTGGCGCCGATCCTCTGCTTCACCGCCGAGGAAGCCTGGCTTTCGCGCTACGGCACAGGCCCGGAGAAGAGCGTCCATCTCGAGCTCTTCCCCGAGGTGCCGGATTCGTGGCTCGACCACGCCGCGGGCGAGCGCTGGGCACTGGTGCGCGATCTGCGCCGGGTCGTCACCGGCGCCATCGAGCTCGAGCGCGCGGCGAAGCGGCTGGGATCCAGCCTGCAGGCCGCGGTCACGATCCATGCCGAGCCGCGTTACATCGAAGCGCTTGCGGGGCTCGACCCGGCCGAGCTCTCGATCGTGTCGGAAGCCGTTCTGTCGGCCGAGCCCGCACCGGAAGGAGCCTTCGCGCTGCCGGAAGTGCCGGGTGTGGCCGCGATCGTGACCCCGGCCACGGGCGAGAAATGCCAGCGCTGCTGGCGCGTGCTGCCCGAGGTGACGGCGGCCAAGCACACCCATCCCGACCACCCGGATGTGTGCGACCGCTGCGCCGATGCCGTGACCTAAAGCGTCTTGGTCATGAAGATCCGGCTGGTGCCGGGGGGATCGCACGGGATCTCGCCGAACCGGTGCCAGCCGTAACGCGCATAGAAGTCGGGCGCCTGGAAGCTGATCGTGTAGAGCAACGCCGAGCGGCAGCCGCGCTTGCGGCCTTCGGCCTCGAAGGTGGCCAGGATCCTCGAGCCGATCCCCTGGCCGCGCAGGCTCTCGGGCAGATGGAAGAGATCGAGGAAGAGAAGGCCGAGCGACGACCGCCCGACGGCGCCGCCCAGCACGGCGCCGGTCTCCGGATCCCGGGCCAGCACGGAGAGCGGCTGATGATCGAGATAGCCCGCCATCCTCTCGTTATAGTCGGCCAGCCCGGCCTCGATGACCGCCTTGGCGGCCTCGTCCGGCGCCGAGGTGACGATGATATCAGGTGCCGCCATGGGTTCCTCCGACCGCCAGTCTTCACTGCGGCCGCGAGGCGGTCAATCGGCCCGGCGTCGAACCTCTCGATTTCCGCGATGGAAGCTGGCATTGATGTCGCCCGGCGCAGCATGGGTGCGGCGATCTGTATCGGGACCGGCGTATCGCCACCCGGCGGCTTGCCCGCGGGTGCCAGATCGCCTAAGTAGTCGGCACTTTGAGGTTCGGGAGCGGCATGATCAAGCGGGTGATCTTCGGTGCAGCAGCGATGCTGGCACTTACCGGGTGCAGTGATCTCAGCAAGGCCTTGGGGCTGGTCAAGACACCGCCCGACGAGTTCACGGTGGTGCAGGGCTCGCCTCTGACCCTGCCGCCCGATTACGAGCTTCGGCCGCCGCGCAGCCCGTCCGACAAGCCGACCACGCCGACCACGACCGACAAGGCGCGGCAGATCGTGTTCCGCGTTGCCGACAACAAAGCGCAGATTCCACAGGGCGATTCCGGCCCGCTGACACCCGGCGAGCAGGTTCTGCTCGGCAAGGCAGGTGCGGCCGAGATCGATCCCACCATCCGGCAGACGGTCGACAAGGAGACCGCCAAGGAGAATCAGCGCGACACCGGTTTCATCGACGGGCTCATGTTCTGGCATGACGACACGCCGCCCGACGAATCGCTCGATGCCGCGGGCGAGTCGCAGCGCTTGAGCGAGAATGCGGCGCTCAACAAGCCGGTGACCGAAGGCAGTTCACCCTTGATCGAGCGCACGCACCGCTCGACGCTCGAGGATCTGTTCTGATCTCCCGCATGTCCGTCCGGCGCGCGGCACTTCTGGTTTGGGCAGCCTTGGCCGCCCTGCTGCTGCCGCTTGCCGGCGCCGCCCTGGCGGCCGAGCCGATCTTCGGCCAGACCAGCTTCACACTGAAGAACGGGCTCGAGGTCGTGGTGGTGCCGAACCATCGCGCCCCGCTCGTCACGCAATGGCTCTGGTACAAGGTCGGCGGGGCGGATGAGGTGCGCGGCAAGTCCGGTGCGGCGCATTTCCTCGAACATCTGATGTTCAAGGGCACCAAGACCTTGAAGCCCAAGGAATTCTCCGCCCTCATCGCGCGCCAGGGCGGGCAGGAGAATGCCTATACCAGCTGGGACTACACGGCCTTCCATCAGAAGATCGCGTCGAGCCAGCTCGAGCTGATCATGCGGCTCGAGTCCGACCGCATGCATAATCTCGTCTTCGATGAGAAGGAGCTCAATCCCGAGCGCGCCGTCGTGCTCGAGGAATGGGGCCTCCGCATCGGCAATGTGCCCTCGGCACTGCTCGACGAACAGGTCGAGACCTCGCTCTATCTCAACCACCCCTACCGCATCCCGGTGCTGGGCTGGACCGACGAGATCAAGACGCTCGGCGTTGCGGACGAGAAGCGCTTCTACGACACCTGGTACGCGCCCAACAACGCGGTGCTCATCATCGCCGGCGATGTCACGGTCGACCAGGTCAAGGCGCTGGCCGAGAAATATTACGGCTCGATCCCGTCCCATCCCGTGCCGGACCGCATCCGGGTGCAGGAACCGGGCCGCTCGGCCGACACGGTCGTGACGCTGCACCATCCGCGCGTGCGCACGCCCAGCTGGAGCCGCCGCTACCTGGCGCCGAGCTACCATGCCGGCGAGAAGGAGCATTCCTACGCGCTCGAGGTGCTGGCCGAGATCCTGGGCGGCGGCGCCAACAGCCGGCTCCATCACGCCTTGGTGCTCGATCAGCAGATCTCGGTCAGCGCCGGCGCCTTCTACTCGCCGAACCGGCTCGATCTCTCGACCTTCGGTTTCTATGCCACACCGCGCCCCGGCTCGACCGTCGAGGATATGGGCAAGGCCGTCGATGTCGTCGTAGAGAAACTGCTGAAGGACGGTGTCACCGCCGACGAGGTCTCCCGCGCCGAAGACCGCATCGTCACGGCCGCGCAATATGCCGAGGACAGTCTCGAGGAACCGGCGGAGATCATCGGCCGTACCCTCGCCACCGGCCAGACGCTGGGCGATCTCGATGCCTGGCCCGAGCGGATCAAGGCAGTGACGCCCGAACAGGTGATGGCAGCCGCCAAATTCGTGCTCGACGCCAAGCCCTCGGTCACCGGTCTTCTGCTGCCGGCCGATGCCGCGGCGGCCGCCCGTTTCCCGGCCCAGCCGGAAGCGCCGCCGCCTTCGGGGGAGATCCGCTGATGCGGAACGCCGCCTTCGCCGCTCTGGCACTCTTCCTGGGCCTGGCCGCCGCACCCGCCGGCGCCGTCACGGTCGAGACGGTGACAAGCCCCGGCGGCATCACCGCCTGGCTGGTCGAGGATCATACGCAAAAGGTCATCAGCCTCGATTTCTCGATGGAGGGCGGTGCCGCCAGCGATCCCAAGGACAAGACCGGGCTTGCCACCTTCGTCATGGGCCTGCTCGACGAGGGGGCCGGGCCTTATGATTCCGGCCAATATCAGGGCCGGCTCGAGGATCTCTCGGCCTCGGTCAGCTTCAATGCCAGCGAGGATCGGCTGCGCGGCTCGCTCAAGACGCTGTCGCCGACCCGTGACGAGGTGTTCGAGCTGTTGCGCCTCGGCCTCAACGAGCCGCATTTCGATCCGCCCGCGGTCGAGCGCGTGCGCGCCGAGATCCTGCAGGCGATCGAGGGTCAGCAGCAGAACCCGGATGCGCTGGCAGCACTCGCCTGGTTCAAGGCGCAGTTTCCGGATCATCCTTATGCCCGTTCGAGCTACGGCACCAAGGCCAGCGTCTCGGCGATCACGATCGACGAGCTCAAGGATTTCGCGCGCACCCGCCTCGGCCGCGACCATCTGTTGGTATCCGTGGTCGGCGACATCACCGCCGATCAGCTGAAGCCGTTGCTCGACAAGACCTTCGGAGCATTGCCCGAGAAGGCGGTCGAGCCGGTGGTGCCGCCCGATGTGCTGCCGGTCGACGACGGCAAGATCCGCCTCATCCGCAAGCAAATCCCGCAAAGCGTCGTGATTTTCGGCGAGCATGGGATCGCGATCCACGACAAGGACGAATATGCGGCCTTGGTACTGAACCGCATCCTCGGTGGCGACCCCTTCAATTCGCGGCTCGGCAACGAGGTGCGCGAGAAGCGCGGCTTGGCATACTCGATCGGCACCGGGCTCGATCATCGCGACCATGTCGATCTGATCGAGGGCGATACGGGCACGAAACCCAGCTCGACGGTCGAGACGATCGACATCATCCGCGCCGAATGGGCCAAGCTGCGCGATCATCCGCCGACGGCCCAGGAGATCGACGAGGCTAAGACCTACATCGCCGGTTCCTACACGGTTGGGCTCGATTCGACGGGCGCCATCGCCGGCCGCCTGCTCGGGCTGCAGGAAAACGGCTTTCCGCAGAATTATTTCGACCTTCGGCCGAAGCTGATCGCCGCCGTGACCTCCGAGGATGTGGCGCGCGTCGCCAAACGGCTGCTCGATCCGGCCAAGCTCACTTTCGTCGTGGTCGGCGATCCGCCGGGGCTGAAACCGGACATTGTGCTGGAGCCCGCTTCCGAGTGAGCCTCAGCGATGCGCGGATCCTTTGACCGCGCCGCCTTTATGGACGAGACGCACCTTCGTACTTCCCTGTTTTCTGATGGTTTCCTGATCGAGGTTCGATGGCGTCCGCACCAAAATCAGAGCCGGATGCCGTGCCGAGTCTCGAGGACCGGCTGATAGCATCCGTGCGCGAGGCACGCAGCAAACGCTTCATCACGGCCTGGCTGCGCTGGCGTGGGACGCGCGCGCTGCCGCTCCGTTCCGCACTCGATCTCGCCGATGTGAAGCCGCTCCTGGCGCTCGTCATGCTGACCGAGGTGCGCGGCCCTGACGAGGTGCTGGTGCGCTTGGCCGGCAGCCAGCTTGGCGAGTATCTGGGCTACGAGCTGACCGGGCGCAATCTCCTGGCCTTCACCGTGCCGGCCGACCGGCCGCTGCGCAGCTACCGGTTCCTCCAGATGTCGGGAATGCCCTGCGGCTCCGTGTTCGAGCATCAGCATGTCATGCCGTCGGGCCGCGTGCTGCCGTCCGAGGTGGTGATCCTGCCGATCGATCCCGACGAGCCCGGCAAGCCGCGCGTGCTCATGCACAGCTTCGCGCCGCTGCGCGCCCGCTTCAAGCCGGGCCGCGGGCCGGACGGCCAGGAGATCCCGATCGGTCATCTCTTCCGCTTCCTCGACGTGGGCTTCGGCATGCCCGAGAGCACCGAGCCCTGATCGACCCGTCAGCGGCCGAGCGCTGCATCGATGGCCGACAGGAATGTCCGCTGCTCGGATTCGCTATTCACCGGATAGCGATCGAAGCCGTCGTGGGTCGTAAGATCGGCGAACATACCCGCCGGATCTTCATGAAAATGAAGAAAGGCCTTCGATTTTCGATAGAAGATTCCGAGCCTCTTTTCCTTGATCCCTTCCTTCGCGCGGATCTGGTCGAGCAGCGCCGACAGCTGCTCCAGAGCGGCGGCGGTGGCATGTTTCATGAGTGACCTCGCCCTCTTTCGTTCTCGAGCAACGCCGCAAGTGCCGCTGCATCCGTTGCCACTGCGTCCGCGCCGGCGGCTTTGAGCACCGCCTCGTGGCCGGGCTGGCAATGGCTGCCGGCGGTGAAGCCCACCGCTCTCATGCCGGCCGCAGCGGCGGCCTCGATTCCCGGCACGCTATCCTCGATCACGGTGCAGCTTGTCGGCTCGGCACCCATGCGCGCTGCCGCATAGAGGAACAGATCCGGCGCGGGCTTGCCATGTTTGACCTCGCTGGCGCTGAAGATGTCGGAGCCGAAATAGTGGGCCAGGCCCGTCAGCTCGAGCGATCGGGCGATCCGGCTGGGACTGCTCGAGGAGGCGACGCAGCGCGGCCGATCGCCCAGCCCGTCGAGCACGGAAGCGATGCCCGGCACCGGCCGGAGCTCGGCCGCGAACGCGTCCAGCGTTACCGCACGCACCCGCTCGGCCCAATCCGCCGGCAGCGCACGGCCCCAGAATTCCTCCAGCATCGCATTGGTATCCTTGCGGCTCCGTCCGACCGCGCGGCGGCAGAATTCATTATAGCCGATCGTATGGCCGATCTCTTTCAGCAGGCCGGTCTCGATCCGGCAGGCGATGGTTTCGCTGTCGACGAGCACGCCGTCGCAATCGAAGATGATGAGGCCGCTACTCATGGGCGTTGGACTCACGCTAGGACACCAGATATTGTAGCTCTCCTATCATGACCGCCAAAATACGCCAATTGCCGACCATCCTGGTCAATCGCATCGCTGCCGGCGAGGTGGTCGAGCGACCGGCCTCGGCCGTCAAGGAGCTGGTCGAGAACGCGCTCGATGCCGGTGCTGCTCGCATCGAGGTGGCGCTGCGCGAGGGCGGCCAGAGCCTCATCGTCGTGACCGATGATGGCGGCGGCATGGATCGTGACGGGCTGACGCTCGCGGTCGACCGGCACTGCACCTCGAAATTGCCGGATGACGATCTGACCCGGATCGCGACCTTGGGCTTCCGCGGCGAGGCGTTGCCGTCCATCGGCGCCGTCGCCCGCCTCACCATCACCAGCCGCCTGGCCGGCTCGGCCGAGAGCTGGAGCCTTGCGGTCGAAGGCGGGCTCAAGGGCCAGCCCATGCCGGCCGCCCATCCTGCTGGTACGCGGGTCGAGGTGCGCGACCTTTTCTACGCGACGCCGGCACGCCTCAAATTCATGAAGACACCGCGCACCGAGCGCGACCAGGCGGTCGATATGGTGAAGCGCCTCGCCATGGCGCATCCGCAGGTGGGTTTCACGGTCAGCGAGGATGAGCGCGTGCTCCTGCGCTTGCACGCCGCCCCGCTGATCGAGACCGGCGATCCGGTCAAGGAACGCCTCAACCGCCTCGCCGCCATCCTTGGCCGCGACTTCGCCGAGAATGCGCTGGCGATCGAGGCCGAGCGCCAAGGCCTCCGCCTCACCGGCTTCGCGGGCTTGCCCACGCTCAACCGGCCGACCGCGCGCGAACAATATCTCTTCGTCAATGGCAGGCCGGTGCGCGACAAGCTGCTGAACGGCGCCGTGCGCGGGGCCTATCAGGATTTCCTGGCCGGCGACCGGCATCCCATGGTGGCGCTCTTCGTCGATCTCCCGGCCGAGGAAGTCGATGTCAATGTCCATCCGGCCAAGGCCGAGGTCCGGTTCCGCGATCCCGGCCTCGTGCGCGGCCTCATCGTCTCGGCCCTGCGCCATGCGCTGACCGACGCCGGGCATCGCGCCTCCACAAGCGTCGCGGCCGCCACGATCGGCGCCTTCCGTCCCGTCTACGGGCAGCACGGCACCTATCCGATCCGGCCATCAATGCCGGCCGGCCTAGCCGAGGCGGCCGCCGCCTTCTACGCCCCTGAGCCTTACGGCGCCGAGCCGCGCTTCGATCTCGGCGCGCCCAGTGCCGCTCCCGCCGGCGCCGTGCCCGCGGATCTCCCCACCTATCCGCTCGGCGTCGCGCGCGCCCAGCTCCATAACACCTATGTCGTGGCCCAGACGGCGGACGGCATCGTCATCGTCGATCAGCATGCGGCGCATGAAAGGCTCGTCTATGAGCGCATGAAGGCCGCCCTCGCCGAGGGCGGCGTCAAGCGCCAGGCGCTGCTGCTGCCGGAAATCGTCGAGCTCGAAAGTGCCGCGATCGATGGCCTGCTGGCGCGCGCCGACGAGCTCAAGGAGCTCGGCCTCGTCATCGAAGGCTTTGGTCCCGGCGCCGTCATTTTGCGCGAGGTGCCGGCATTGTTGGGCGACGGCGATGTCGCCGGCCTCGTCAAGGATCTGGCCGACGAGCTCCTCGAGCTGGGGGCCGCCTTCAGCCTCAAGGAAAAGCTCGAATCCGTGTGCGGCACGCTCGCCTGCCACGGCTCGGTCCGCGCCGGTCGCCGCCTCAATGCCGAGGAGATGAACGCGCTGCTGCGCCAGATGGAGGCGACGCCGCATTCCGGCCAGTGCAATCACGGTCGCCCGACCTATGTCGAGCTCAAGCTCGGCGACATCGAAAGGCTGTTCGGAAGACGCTAGGTTTTGACGGACCCCTCAGCCAGTTCCGCCCGCTGCTTGCGGGTGAGGCCGGTGCAGACCTGATCGTAGGAATGCGCCGCCAGCCGCTCGATCTCCTCGGCCGGCACGTCGGCGTCGAGATCCACGCTGATCCAGAACCGCCGGTCCAGGTGAGAGCGGTGGCCGACCCCCGTGTATTGGGCGCGCAGCGCCTCCGCCAAATGCGGGTCGCATTTCAGGATCACGTTCTGGGCGCCGCGGATCGACAGGATCGCAAACATTTTGCCCACCACCTTGTAGATCAGCACCAACGGCACGGTTCCCCTGGACGCGGCCATAGGCTGCCCCTGTGCTCCCGGCTTGTTCTCCAGGACGGATTTGAGGGCGGCGGTTTGCGGGCCGAGGTCGCCTGACGCGACGTGAGGCGTCGGTCTTGCGTTCGGGGTGGTCATGCCGGCACCGAGGTTCTCGGCGAAACGAGATGCTCGAAAGCATAGGCGACCGCGCGAGGTTCGTTCCACCGCGCCCCTTCGGCTGCGTAAACCTGAATATCGGTCGACGAAAGTTCCGTCTCGAGCAGTTCCAAGAGGCGGTCGTGGATGATCTGTTCGGTTCCTTGTCGGATCTCGCCGCCGCCGGCATAGCCGGCATCGACGAATCCCAAGAGCCGGGCAGCCTCGACAGATCGGCCCTCGAGAGCGCCGAGGAGCGCCCACAGTTGCAGCAAGACCCTGACGATGTATCCGCCCTCCTCTCGCGCCACCGACAAGGCCTCGGCCGCGATCGGGCGGGCTTCCCAGGGATCGTCCTGGACGATCAAGTATGAGGCCAGGTTGAGCAGGGGATAGGCAAGATAATGACGCTGCTCGTCTGATCGAGCGCGGCTTACCGCGCCCCGTCCCAGCTCGATCGCTTGTGCAACGTCGCCGAGATTGAACTCGACTTCTGCCAGACACAGTAAAATATTACCTTCTCGTGTTACATCTTCCATTTCCCGGGCCAGATCGAGCGCGCCGGTGTATAGGCGTCGAGCCTCAGCGTAATCATTCGTGATGAGCGAGAGAGTGCCCAATGAATTGAGGGTATTGTAAAGCGCACGTTTGTAGTCGGTTGAAATGAGCAGATGATGGGCCTCGCTCAAGGCCGCCTTTGCCTCTTCATTCCGCCCGAGGTAGGCATAGAGGCCACCGATGCTGGCGAGCGTTGCGCCAAGGTGGGGTTGATCCGCAACTTGGCGGTAAAGCGCCGCCGACTTCTCCAAGAGCGGCAGCGCTCTCAGGCTATCGGAGAACCAGAGCAGAGCCGTCTGTCGCAGCAGCCCTGCCGCGATGGCCGGGGGCGTCTCTGCGTCCAGGAGGGGCATTGCCTGTTCCGTGTAGCGCCTGCCCTCCGCGATGAGCCCGAACCGCATCAAAAGGAGCGCCGCGACGCCGGCCAACGCCACGGCGATCTGCGCTCGGTCCCGATCGGCCAGCGCCCAGTCAAGGGCCGCCCGAACGTTATCGATCTCCGGCCGATAGAGCCTCTGCAATTCCGCGTATGGCGTCGTTTCCCATGCCTCGGAGACTCGGTTGAACAGTTCGGTGAAATATCGTGCGTGGCGCTCGGCCACCGTCTCGAGCTCGCCGCTCTCCTTCAGCCTCTCCCGCGCGTAGAACCGCAGGGTTTCCAGCAGCCGATAGCGCGGCCGGTCGCCCTGTTCGAGCGTCAACAGCGACTTGTTGGTCAACCGGCCGAGGATATCGACGATGTCCCAGCGATCGGCATCGTCCGCCCCGGCAACGGCGACGGCGGCATCGAGAGAAAAGGTGCCGGCAAAGACGGCGAGGCGGCGGAACACAAGCTTGTCCGCTTGATCGAGCAGCCCATGGCTCCATTCCACCGTCTCGCGCAGCGTGCGGTGGCGAATTTCGCCAAGTTGTTGGTGGGATTTCAAGAGGCGAAGCCGCTCGTCGAGGCCGGCGCGCAGCTGGTCGACGCCAAGCAAGGGGACGCGAGACGCGGCCATTTCGAGGGCCAGAGGAATTCCGTCGAGGTGTCGGCAGATTTCCGCCACACTACTGGCATTTCCAGCATCGAGCGCGAAGTCCCGGTCCGCCGAACGCGCACGCTCGACGAAGAGTGCCACCGCACCGAAATCGGCAATGTCAGTGGCACCAGGAGGGGGGAGTGCCAGCGGGCGAAGGCGATAAATCTGCTCAGCGGAGATGTGCAGATTCTCCCGGCTGGCGGCGATCACCGAGAGGTCGGGAGCGCGCTTCAGAAGTGCCTCGATCAGGGCCCCTGTGGCGCCGATGACATATTCGCAATTGTCGAAGATCAGCAGTCGCTGCTGTTTCGCGATCGCGGCAGCGATCGTCTCGACCGAAGCCTCGGTGCTCCCCAGCAGCACACCCAGCCCCGTCGCGGTCGCGCTTATCACCAGGGCGGGATCGGTTACGGGTGCCAGATCGACCAGCCATACGCCATGGATAAATTGGCCGAGCACCTGCCGGCCGAGCTCTATGGACAGCCGGGTCTTGCCGACGCCACCCGGGCCGATCAGCGTGACCAGCCGGTTGCGGGCGAGGCACTCCTCGAGCTCGGCCAATTCGGCATCGCGCCCGATGATCCTCGTCAAGGATTGCGGCAGGTTGGTGGGAGGCGAAGCCGAGGGCTGCTCCATCGCCGGAGCACTGAGCGGCCCGATAAAGCGATAGCCGCGGCCGCGCTGGGTCTCGATGAAGCGGGGACTGGCGCTCTTGTCGCCGAGGGCGGTGCGGATGGCGAGGATATAGCTCTTCAGCACGTCAGGCTGAACATGCACGTTGCGCCAGACCGCCGTCAGCAGCTCGTCATGGCTCACCAGCCGGCCCGGATGCTCGACCAGATACCGGAGAACATCGAACGCCTTCGGCGTGAGCTCGAGACGCTCGTCGATGCCGGCACGATTTCGTCGCCAGACGCACAGATTAGTGACGTCGATCCGAAATGCTGAGGTTTCGGCCATATCCGTCATGCCCGGAATTCCCCCTGGCCTCGCTCCCGGACACTATATTAGGCCGAGAGAGCGGCCATGGGATACGGCCTCCGCGCGGGTGCCGATTCCAGCTTTGCCCGTCGGAAACGCAAACGGCTCTTCCGTCCATCCGCGATCCGATTTAGAGCTTAAGGAAATTGCGGGAGGGTTGAGATGTTGCGCAGCATATTGTTGGCGCTGGGTTTCCTGGCGTTCGCCGCGATCGGCAGTGCCGCCTATGCCGCCGATGCGCCGGCCGAGATCAAGATCGGGCATCTCCATGCCAGCTCTGGCCGCTTCGCCAGCATCTCCATGCCGGCTTATTATGGCCTCAAGCTCTGGGTCGACGAGACCAACAAGGCGGGCGGCGCCTTCGTCAAACCCTTCGACAAGAAGATCCCGCTGAAGCTCATCTCCTATGACGATCAGAGCAACCCGGGTACTGCCGCCAGCCTGATCGATCAGCTCATCACCCAGGACAAGGTCGATATCCTGGTCTCGGATTCGGGCTCGGTGCTGACGGCGGTCTTCGTGCCCATCGCCAAGGAGCATCAGATGCTGCTCTTCGACATGACCGGCACGGGGGCGGCCTTCTTCACCAAGGACAACCCTTATATCGCGCTGCTGGCCGACCCGGTTTCGACCGTCTGGCCCAAATACATCGCCGATTTCCTGAAGGCGGACGGGCCCAAGGCCGGCATCAAGAAGATAGCACTGCTCTATTGCACCAATGATTTCACCGGCACCCAGGCGAATGCGCTGCGCGGCTTCATGAAGGAGCAGGGCTCGCCGGTCGAGATCGTCTATGACCAGGGCATCCCGACCGACACGTCCAACTACACGACCCTCATCAACAATATCGCGGCGACGGAGGCCGATGCGGTGATCGCACTGGGCTATGTCGGCAACGACATCGCCTTCCTGCGCAATCTTCAGGATTCGGGCACCAAGTTCAAATTCGTCTTCACGATCTATTCCGGCCTCGAGACCGATGCGGTGGTGAAGGCGGTCGGACCCGAAGGTGTGACCAACATGTTCACCTACATCACGCCGGCGGTGATCCCCTACAAGGCCGATGTCGGGCTCGGCCTCACCGATTACAGCGCGCTCTGGCACAAGACCTATCCGAATGAAGGTGTCGAGTTCGGCTATAATTCGGTCGCTGGATATACCAGCGGCTTGCTGATCGGCCAGGCGCTTGCCGATACCGACAGCATGGCGCAGCTCGATCTCCGCAAGGCGGTCTTCGCCCAGTCGGGCAAGCTCAAGACCATCGATGGCGAGTTCCAGCTCGACGAGACCGGCGCCCAGATCGGCGAGATCACGCCCTTGGGCCAGCTCTTCCCGGACGGCAAGGGCGGGGTCAAGACGACAGTGGTCTTCCCGCACGAGCTCGCCACGGGCGAACCCGTCTACAACAAGCCCTAGCGGCGGGCGGGCGCCCATGCTGTTCCACGCCATCCTGACCGGGCTGGTGTTCGGCCTCTATTTCACCCTCATCGGGTTGGGACTGAACCTCATCTTCGGCGTCATGCGCATCGTCAATCTGGCACATGGCGATTTCCTGATGCTGGGCGCCTATGCCGCCTTCTGGCTGTTCACGCTCCTGGCCTTCCACCCGCTCGTCTCGGCGCTGGTGGTGTTCGTCGTCTTCCTCATGCTGGGATTGCCGATCTATTACCTGGTGGTGCCTCGGCTCCAGCTCTCGCGCGATGCCGAGATGCTGTCGCTCATCCTGTTCTTCGGCCTGTCGCAGATCATCGAGGCGCTGGCCGGCATCGCCTTCGGGGCGTCGGAACGCTCGATCCCAAGCCGCGTGCTGGGCGGCGGGTCGGTCCATATAATGGGCCAAGGCGTGCCGGTCGCCTGGCTCTATAGCGGGGCAGTCTCGGCCTTGTGCGTGCTCGGCATCTATCTCTATCTCTACCGCACCCGGCTCGGCACTTTGACCCGCGCCGTCATGGTCAGCCGCGACGAGGCGCTCGCCACCGGCATCGATGTCGACCGCGTCTCGGCCTTGGCCTTCGGCATCGGCGTGGCGCTGGCCGGTGTTTCGGGCGTCTTCGCCCCCTTCATGTTCGGCAGCATCACCCCGCCGATGGGCGCGGAGATCAATGTCGCCGCCTTCGCCGTCATCGTGCTGGGCACGCTCGGCAATCCGGTCGGCACCGCCTTGGGCGGCATGATCTATGGCGTGTCGCTGATGCTGATGCAGACCTATCTCGGATCCTGGGCCAATCTCTTGCCCAATCTCCTCCTCATGGCGGTCCTTCTGGTCCGGCCACAGGGGCTGCTCGGCCGCCGGGTCCGGCATGCCTAGCCGCGCGATCAAGGATGCGGCCCTGGTCGCGCTGCCCGTCCTGCTCCTCCTCGGCCTCTTGCCGCTGGTCTATTCCAACCAGCTGATGCTGTTCAATTTCATCCTGTTCCTGATTCTGGCGCAGGGGCTGAACATCATCTATGGCTTCACGGGATTCCTGCCCTTCGGCTATGTCGGATTCTATGGCGCCGGTGCCTATGGCTTCGCACTCGCCGTCATGCATTGGCACTTGCCGCCGGCCGGCGCTCTCGCGGTGGCGGGTGCTGCGGCGCTCATCGTGGCATTGGTGCTGACGCCATTGCTGCGCCTCTCAGGCGCCTATTTCGCGATCGCCAATCTGGCGGCGGCCCAAGCGCTCTATCAGATCGTCTCGAACCCGGCACTCGAGGACATCACCAAGGGTCCCTACGGCGTCCGGCTCGACGCCGTCTTCGCGCCTGGCATGAGCTATGCGACGGCCTTGGGTGTGCTCGCCGCCACCTTCGGCCTCGTCATCTGGCTCCGGAACTCGAATTTCGGCCTATCGCTCCGGGCCATCCGCGAGGACAATATCAGCGCCGCCATGGCCGGCGTGTCGGTGGTCAAGAGCCGCACCATCGCCTGGCTGCTCTCGGCCCTTGTCGCCGGTCTCGCCGGCGGCGTCTTCGCCTGGCACATCTCGGTCTTCTATCCGGAGGCGGCATTCGATTTTTCGATCGGCATCTTCGCCATCGTCTTCACCCTCTTCGGCGGGGCGGCGACGCTGGCCGGGCCGATCTTCGGCGTGATCATCCTCTATGGCATCTACAATTTCATCGGCATCTCGGTGCCGCAATATTTCCAGCTGATCTACGGCATTCTGATCGTGGTGCTGGCGCTCTTCCTGCCGAACGGCCTCAGCTCCCTTCTGACAAGGCGAGGCATCCGTGTCCCCTGAGACGCCGATCCTCGAGGTCGACAAGCTGGTGAAGCGCTTCGGCGGCTTCCGCGCGCTGGACGGCATCAGCTTCGCGCTCAAGCCGGGCGAGGTGCTGGGCCTCGTCGGTCCGAACGGCTCGGGCAAGACCACCTGCATCAATGTCGTCTCGGGCCTCCACGCGCCCGATGGCGGGGCCGTCCGTTTCAAGGGCAGGTCGATCGGCGGTACCGGCTCGCATCTCCTCGCGCGTCAAGGCATCAACCGCACCTTCCAGTCGCCGCACGCCTTCCTCGGCATGAGCGTGCGCGAGAATGTCCAGGTCGCGGCCACCTATGGCAGGTCGTCGCCGGAGCCGCTCGACCTCATGGCGCTCCTGGCCTCGCTCGAGCTCGACACGCTCGCCGACCGGCCGGCGGAGGAGCTCAATACTGCGCAGCAGAAAAAGCTCGATCTCGCCCGCGCCCTTGCCACGGCCCCCACGCTGCTCCTCGTCGACGAACTGGCCGCCGGCCTGAACCCGGCCGAGCTCGCCCGCCTGGCCGACCGGCTCAAGGCCCTTGCCGACGGCGGCGTGGCACTGCTGGTGGTCGAGCACCTGCTGGGCTTCATCGACCGCCTGACCGACCGGGTCATCGTCATGAATGCCGGCCGCGAGATCTTCGAGGGCCCGCTGGCCGCGGCGACCCGCGATCCGGAGGTGACGCGCGTCTTCCTCGGAGGCGGCCATGGCTGAGCTCCTCGAAGCGCGCGACCTCGTCTCGGGCTACAACAAGGTCCAGGTGCTGTGGGGCGCGCACCTGACCGTGCGCGAGCGCGAGAGCGTGGTCCTCCTGGGCGTCAACGGCGCCGGCAAGACGACCCTGCTCAAGGTCCTGCTGGGCCTGATGCCGGCCTGGCAGGGCCTGATCACCCTCGCGGGCGAGGATGTGACCTCGCTCCGCACCGATCGACGCGTCCGGCGCGGCATCGCCTATATGTCCGAGATGGGCGTCTTCGCCGGCCTCACCATCGAGGAGAATATCCGCATCGGCGGGCAGTTCGCCGAGAAGCGGGCGCTCGAGCGAAGGGTTGCCGAGCTCTTCGAGACCTTCCCCGACCTCGCCGGCCGGCGCAAGGCGCTCGCGGGTAGCCTCTCCGGCGGCCAGCGCAAGATGCTCGGCATCGCCAAGGCGCTCGCCGGCGGCCCGCGCCTGCTCGTCATGGACGAGCCTTCGGCCGGCCTCTCACCGCTTTTCGTCAGCGAGGTCATTCGCATCCTTGGCCAATTCCGCGAATCGGGTCTTTCTTTCCTCATTGCCGAGCAGAATGTCGCCTTTCTCGACCTCGCCGACCGCGTCTTCACGCTCGAGCGCGGCCGTACCGGCTTCTCCGGAACCGTCGCCCAGCTTCATGCGGACGACGCGCTGCATCGGGCCTATTTTGGGCTCGGTTAAGCGGACGCAGTGACGTGAGACGCCCGGCATCTTCCGGGCCGTCACACGGAAAGATAAAGGACAAACCGAAAATGCCCACAATCAGAGAGGCCGGCGCCAATGACCGGGACGGCTGGGAAAGATTGTGGCGTGCCAACTGCGCGCATTTCGATGCTTTCAACATGGGCGGCGAGGTCGTCGATGCGCTCTGGCAGCGCGTTCTCGACCCGGCTCACCCGATGTCGGCTTGGCTCGCCCAAGCCGATGACGCGCCGTCCGATATCGTCGGTCTGGCCCATACCATCCTTCACCCGCACACTTTCACGCTCCGCCCGGTCTGCTATCTGGAAGATCTATGGGTCGAGCCGTCCGCGCGCGGCCTGGGTATCGGCCGGTCGCTCATCGAGTATCTGGAGGAGCAGGGGCGTGCCCAAGGCTGGCGGCGCCTTTACTGGGTGACCGACGCCGACAACCGGCCGGCGCAGGCGCTTTACGACAAGATCGCGCACAGAGCCCACTTCGTTCAGTACGCGATCGATACATCGTCGTAATGTCCTGCCCTGCCGAGGCTGAGCCGACAAGGCGGGCATGGCGTTGAGATGAGCGATTTCGCCGTGAAACCGTTGAATGAGGTTACCTGGCCGGATTTCGCCCGGCTGGTCGAACGGCATAATGGCGTGTGGGGCGGCTGCTGGTGCATGGGATTCCATCCCGAGGGTTTCGGCCGCGACCGGAGCGTCGAGAAGAACCGGTGCAACAAGGAACGGCGGGTGCGCGCCGGCGCGGCTCATGCCGCCCTTGTCTATGACGGTGAGAATTGCATCGGCTGGTGCCAGTTCGGGCCGACCGCGGAGCTGACGCGGATCAAGAGCCTCGCCGCGTATAACGCCGGGCTGACACAGCTGCCCGATTGGCGGATCACCTGCTTCTTCGTCGACAAGACGGTGCGCCGAAGGGGCGTGGCCGCTGCGGCGCTGGCCGGCGCGCTCGAGGAGATCGCTCGCCTGGGCGGCGGCACGGTGGAAAGCTATCCCGAGGCTATCGAAGGCCGATACGGGGCGGCCTTCCTCAACAATTGCACGCTCTCGCTGTTCGAGCGGCATGGCTTCGAGCGCGTCCGCCAAATCGGCAAGAATCGCTGGGTCGTCGCCAAGCTCGTATCGCCGGGCGGCTGACGGCAAAGGTCCGGAAAACAGAGCTTATTTCAGGCTCGGCCGAAACGAGGCCGACAAGCGGGCGTTGCCGGTATAGCATGTGCCGTCGCGCAGGATTCTCGGGAGGAACGAATGCGCAAGGTGCTTTACGCCATCGGCGTCCTCGTCATCGTCTTCATCGGCAGCATCATCGTCGGGCCCTTCCTGATACCGACCGACAAGATCAAGAACGAGGTGACGCAGCAGGCGAGCAAATCGCTCGGGCGCGACGTGACGGTGAACGGGCCGGTGCATTGGTCGGTGTTCCCGCATCTCCGCCTCGAAGCGTCCAACGTCACCATCTCCAACGTGCCCAAGGGCTATGCCAAGAACATGGCGCAGCTCGGCAAGCTCGCGATCGATCTCGAGCTGCTGCCCCTGCTCTCGGGCAACGTCATCCTCAATCGGCTCGAGCTGATCGATCCAGTGCTGAATTTCGAGGTCGATGCTCAAGGCCATCCCAATTGGGACTTCGATGAGGGCAAGGGCGCCAAGCCCGCGACCCCGAAGCCGACGCCGTCGCCCTCACCGGCGCCTCAGACCGCCTCATCCAGCGGCAGCTCGATCCAGCTCGACCAGCTCCGGCTCGACGATATCCGGCTCGAGAACGGCACGATCAATTATCTCGACCAGCGCACCAACGAGAAGCGCACGGTGAGTGCCATCAACGCCACGGTCAGCCTGCCGGCACTCGACAAGAAGCTCTCCTTCGACGGTTCGCTGGTCTGGAACGCCAAGAAGATCGCCTTAGCCTTGGGCGTCGACAATCCGCGCGCCTTCGCCGAGGGGGCGGGCAGCGCCCTCTCGGTCAGCCTCCAGGGCGATCCGATCACGGCGGGCTTCAAGGGCACGGGCGGGCTCAAGCCCGCGACCAAGCTCACCGGCGATGTCGATCTCAAGATCCCGTCGATCCGGGGCCTCGCCGACTGGGCCGGCTCGCCGATGAAGGGCGGTTCGCCCGACACGATGGGGCTGCTCGCCATTACCGGCAAGCTGGCGCTGGCAGGCAATGTCACGAGCTTCACGGATGCCACATTCCAGCTCGACAAGATCAACGCCACGATCAAGCAGCTCTCCGTCGACAGCGCTGGCGCCCGGCCGTCGATCAAGGGCGATCTCACCATCCAGCAGCTCGATCTCGATCCCTATATGGCGAGTGCCGCGGACGGGAAGCCCGCCGCCGCACCCGCCGCCCCTGCGGCACCTTCCCAGCCGGCGGCTGGCGGCAGCAAGGAATGGAGCGACGCGCCGATCGATGTCTCGGGCCTGAAGCAGGCGGATCTCAACCTCACCCTCGTTATGGCCGGGCTGAATGTCCAGAAGATCGCGGTCGGCCAGAGCAGTGCCGCGGTCCAGCTCAAGGACGGCAAGCTCACGGCCGTGCTGAACCAGATGGCCCTCTATCAGGGCACCGGCACCGGCCAGGTGGTGCTCGACGGTTCGGGTGCCGTTCCCTCCTTGCAGCTGGCCTTGAAGCTCGCCAATATCGCGGTCCAGCCCTTCCTCAAGGATGCGGTCGCGATCGACAAGCTCTCCGGTACCGGCAGTTTCGACCTCGACATCACCGGCAAGGGCAAGAGCCAGCGCGAGATCATCGGCAGCCTCGACGGCAAGGGCTCCGCCAATGTCGCGAACGGCGCCATTCAGGGCGTCGACCTCGCGGCCATGGCCAAGAATGTCGAAACGGCCTTCGCCCAGGCCGTCGCGGGCGGGGCGCAGAAGACCGATTTCGCTTCGCTCGCCGGCACCTTCACGGTGGCATCGGGCGTCATCAAGAACCAGGATCTGGATCTCAAATCCCCGGCCTTCGAGGTCGCCGGCGCCGGCACGGTCGATCTGCCGCGCCGCCAGATCGATTATCGCCTGACGCCCAAGAACGCCTCCGGCGGCAATGTCGCCGTCCCCATCCTGGTTCAGGGCCCGCTCGATAATCCGAGCTACAAGCCCGACCTCGCCGGAATCTTGCAACAGGGCATCAGCAACCCGGCCCAGCTGCTGAAATCGCTGAAAGGCGGCGGCAATCAGCCGAGCACCGGTCAGCAGCAGCCGACCAGCAACAATCCCGCCAACGCGCTCAAGGGCCTGCTTGGCGGCCATTGATCGAAAGGTAAGCGACAGCATGAGCAAGATCACCCGGATCGGCGTCGGCAAGCGCATGTCGAGTGCCGTCATCCATGGCGACACGGTCTATTTGAGCGGCATCACCGCCGAGCAAACTCGCGGCGGCTCGGTCACGGCGCAGACGACCGAGATCCTGGCGCGCATCGACGGGCTTCTGGCCGAGGCCGGCACCGACAAGAGCCGGCTCCTGCAGGCCACCGTGTGGCTCGCCGATATCGGCTTCTATAACGAGATGAATGCGGTCTGGGATGCTTGGGTGACGCCGGGTGAGACGCCGGTGCGCGCCTGCGTCGAAGCCAAGCTCGCCGCCCCCGAATATACCGTCGAGATCCGGGTGATCGCGGCGCGCTAAGGCTCGGCGGTGGAGAACCACCAGCCTTCGCCGCCATACCAGAGGGTTTCGTCGGGCGTTTCCGAGCGGCGCAGCGACTTGACGGCGGCATGCTTGCCGGTGGCGAAAGCGCGTGCCAATGCCGCCGATTGCGCCTCGTCATTGGCGCCGATGCAGGGGATGAAGAAAGCGGCGCACACGATCGAGGCCGCATAGCGCTGGGATTCGAGCCGCTTGATCAGCATCATGCCGCCGCCCTGAGATCCTGCCAGCGGAAAGATCAGCCGGCCGCCTTCGGCCAGTGCATCGAGCCAGACCGCCGGCAGATGGGTGGCGCCGGCCGAGACATAGATGACATCGGCCTGCGGCAACGGGCCCTCGACCGCCGATCGCGCGTGAATAGTGACAGTTGAGAGTGGTGTCAGATTCCGTGCCGATTTCGCGGCCAATTCCTCGACGATCTCGAACCCGTCGACCCGGCCCTCGGGCCCAACCAGATGCGCCAGGATGGCGGTGTAATAGCCGGTGCCGGTACCGACATGGATCACCCGCTCGCCCGGCTTGGGCTCGACCGCGGCCAGGCAGCGCGCATGCAGGCTGGGCTGGCCATTGTTGATGCTGCGATCGGCGGCCAGTACCACCAGCTCGTCCTGGTAGAGATAGTGTTCGTCGGCATCCGGCGTTTCGACGGCGCCGTCCAGCGTGGCGATCGGCCACGGGCCGGGGCCGACATACTGCGCGCGGTCGACGGTACGGAAGGCGTCGATGATCGACGGGTTGGTGGTGCCGCCCTTCCGCGCCACCAGCTCGGCATAGAAGGATCGTGCTTTCATGGCTCCTATCCCATCTTGAAGATGCGGCGGACAAAAAGCGCCAGCTCGACCAGCCGCTTGGGCGAAGGCAAGGTCACATCGCGGCGCACCATCAGCTCGACACCGGGCGCCAGCGGAATGCGGACGGCGTCGGCGGGATCGAGCAGATCCTCCTCTTCCTCGGCCTCGGCCGGGTTCTTCTTGGTAAGCGCGCCCAGTGCGAAGGCGCCCCACATCTTTCCGGCCGTCTCGAGCGTCAGCCCGCGCGCCGCCAGGATCGCGTCGAGCTCTGCGCCATGCTGCTTGATCGTCGCATTGTCGAGCCCGGCGCGCTGAAAGCTCAGCGTCCGCTTCAGCTGGGTCAGGTGCCGGTCGTCGAAATGCGCCCCGCGCCCGCGGCCCCGCGGCGGGTCGATCAGCCCCTGCTGAATGTAGAAACGGATGGTCCGGAGCGGCACGCCGCCCAAGGTCGCAAGCTCGGCAGCGGTATATTTTCCCGTCGACGCCATAAGCATAATGTGACAGTTGACCTTGATCGAGTCAATGTCACATGCCTAGGCCAGCAGGCACCCCGCCAGCATCAGCCAACCCACGATCCGGTTGCTCTTGAAGATGGCGATGCAGTGCGCCGGGTCGTCCGGCCGCCAGCGCCAGAGCTGCCAGGCGAAATGCAGGGCCGCGAAGGACAGGCAGAGATAGGCTGCCGGCCGCGCTTCGGCCAATGCCAAGGCCAGCGCCCAAAGCGCTACGGTCGCAATGGCGAAGCCCGCAAGCCAGAGTTTGCTCGCGGCGCCAAAGCGTAGTGCCGTCGATTTCACGCCCACGACCAGATCGTCCGCCTTGTCGGAATGGGCATAGATCGTGTCGTAGAACAGCGTCCAGACCACGCCGCCCAGATAGAGTGCCCAGGCAGGATTGCCGATCGTGCCGGCGGCTGCCGCCCAACCCATCACGGCACCCCAATTGAAATTGAGGCCCAGGAAGATCTGCGGCCAATAGGTCACCCGCTTCATGAAGGGATAGACCACGACGATCGCCAGGATCGCGATGCCGAGCGCCCAGACGAGCGGCGGCAGGGCCAGCAGCACGGCGGCGCCGATGGCAAGCTGTGCGGCCATGAAGAGCAGCGCTTGCGGCACCGTGACGGCACCCGACGGAATCGGCCGCTGCCGCGTCCGCTCGACCCGCCCGTCGATATCGCGATCGATGATGTCGTTGAGCGTGCACCCGGCCCCGCGCATGGCGACGGCGCCGACGAGGAAGAGCAGGAACAGCCAAACCGTCCCGCGCCCGCTCAGCGCCAGCCCCCACCAGCAGGGATAAAGCAGCAGCTCCCACCCGATCGGCCGATCGAAGCGCGCCAGCCTGGCATAGGGCCGGGCAGCCGGCGGCAGCAGCCGGTCGATCCAGCTATTAGCGCGGATATCGGTGAAGGCGGCGCTCATGGGGCTGAGGGATAGCGCGGCGGAGGACGAGAAGGAAGCGGGGTGAACCCTATCGCGTGCCGGTCAGGAAGCGGTAGAACTCGATCGATCGCTGGTCCGGGGCGACGATCGCCAATTGCTTTGCCGTCCGGTCATAGCGAAGCCGGAGCGATCGCGCTTCGCCGCACGCATTGCAGGCACCACGCGGAATGAAATAGCCATCGATAACGACATCACGGTCCTCGACCTTCACCGCCATATTGCCATGCTGGCGCACGCTCAACATCCCGGCGGCGTTTCCGTAGGGCGTCGGAAAGGCGATGATCTCGGCGACGGAGCCACCACCATCGGCCGCGTCGTCATGCCGATAGAGCAAGATCTGCTGCAATTGGTCCATGGGCAGCGGAAGAACCCGCACCGGCCTCACGTCCAGTTGCTTGACCGTCGCTTGGCGATGCCAATCTCCGCCCGAGAAGACGGCGCCCGGCCCCGGCAGATCGATCTGCCAGAGGACGATGTCGGCATGCGAGGCCGGATCGAGCCTCGACAGCCGCACCGTGTATTTGCAATAGGGGCCATCGTTCGAGCCGACGGCGGTCGCCTGCTCGCGTGCGACCGTAAGGAGCTGCGTCCCGGCAGCCGGCAGGAAACGCCCCTCCTGCTTCGAGACCACGGCATTGTCACAGTGCGGTTCGTCCGAAGCCGCATTGGCCGGCGGTGCCGCTGCCGGCGGCAGTTGAGCCACAATCTTGGGCGTCCCCGCTTCCGGTACCGACAGCAGAATGAAATTTGACAGCACGCCCAGTGTCCGAACCGACGCGTTTTCCGCGATCTTCGTCTCGTAAAGCGAGAAGAACAGCATATTCCGGCGCGTCGTCGCCTCGATGGCAAGGCTCGGCATCAGCGCCGATGGGACCTTGCCCGAGCCGCCCTGCTCGCCGAGCTTCTGCCGCGCCCAGGCATTGTAGCTGTCGATCCCCGGATTGAGCGCCAGCAACAGCCCGGCCACGATCACCGCGACAACGACCGCTCCAATCCTCATAGGCCCTCCGCGATCAAAAGTGGAAACCTGCTCCCGCCCTTTTTCTGTGGGATTGGTTAAACAAACATCACGGCCGCAGCGAGCACTTTCGCCGGTAACCCCGCCGATGCTATGCGACAGGCCATGTCCGAGCCCGAAGACCGCATCGCCGCCCGCCTTTACGTCACGGTCCCGCTCGCGGCCGAGGCCGCGGTCGCGCTCGACCATGACCAGGCCCACTATCTCCGCTCGGTCCTGCGCCTCGGCCCGGGCGATCATGTCGCCCTCTTCAATGGAAGCGACGGCGAGTGGGCCGCCGCGATCGAACTCTCTCGGCAAGCATGCAGTATCGCTCCGCCCGCTCCGCCAGACGCGGCAGCAAGAGCCTGAGCCCGATCTCTGGCTCTGCTTCGCCCCCATCAAGCGTGCGCGCATCGATCTCATCGCCGAGAAGGCGACCGAGCTCGGCGTCAGCCGGCTCGTCCCCGTGCTGACGCAACGCACCAATGTCGCCCGCGTCAATACCGAGCGGCTCGCCGCCCATGCGCGCGAGGCGGCTGAGCAGAGCGAGCGGCTGAGCGTGCCGGAAGTGGCCGATCCGGTCCGGCTGGAGGCGCTTATCGCCAGCTTTCCTGCCGGCCGCGCTCTCATTCTATGTGATGAGACCGGCACCGCCCCGCCTGTCGCGGAAAGCCTCCGCGCGCTCGGATCGGCTGCTGTCAATGCCGCTATCTTGATCGGACCGGAGGGCGGCTTTGCCCCGGACGAGCTTGACGCTTTGGGAAAACTCCCCATTGTTACCCGCATCGGCCTGGGGCCTCGCGTGCTCCGGGCAGATACGGCTGCGCTCGCGGTGCTCGCGGTCTTCCAGGCGCTGGTCGGCGATTGGGGTCGCCGGCGGCACCGCTAACGGCTCAAGGCTCTTGCTCAAGGACCATCATGTCGGCACCCCCGAATTCCCGCGGCGAGACGATCACCGGCAAGGCCCAGCTGGTCGAGTATATTGCATCAGGCGAGAAGCCGCCCGCCGACTGGCGCATCGGCACCGAGCACGAGAAATTCGTGTTCCATCTCGCCGATCACCGCCCCGCCGCCTATGACGGGCCGGACGGCATCCGCGCCCTCATCATGGGCATGACCCGATTCGGCTGGGAACCGGTCTATGAGGGCGAGCGGCCGCTGGCGCTCACCAAGGGCCTGTGCTCGATCACGCTCGAGCCGGGCGGCCAGTTCGAGCTGTCGGGGGCGCCCCTGGAATCGATCCATCAGACCTGCTCGGAGGTGCACACGCATCTCGAACAGGTGCGCCAGGTCGCGCGCGAGCTGGGCCTCGGCATGATCGGTCTGGGGTTCGAGCCGAAATGGCGCCTGGCCGATATGCCGCGCATGCCCAAGGGCCGCAGCGAGATCATGCGCAACTACATGCCGAAGGTGGGCACGCTCGGCCTCGACATGATGCACCGCACCTGCACCGTGCAGGTCAATCTCGACTTCGAATCGGAAGCCGACATGGTGCGGAAATATCGCGCCAGCCTGGCGCTGCAGCCGGTCGCCACCGCCCTCTTCGCGGCCTCGCCCTTCACCGAGGGCAAGCCCAACGGGTTCTTGTCATATCGCAGCCAGGTCTGGACCGACACGGATGCCGATCGCAGCGGCATGCTTGATTTCGTGTTCGAGCCGGGCTTCGGCTATGAGCGCTATGTCGACTACATCCTCGATGTGCCGATGTATTTCATCTATCGCGACGGTCGCTATATCGATGCGGCCGGCCAATCCTTCCGCGACTTCATGGCGGGCAAGCTGCCGGCGCTGCCGGGCGAGCTGCCGCATATGGGCGATTGGTCCGACCATCTGACCACCGCCTTCCCCGAGGTGCGGCTGAAGAAATTTCTCGAGATGCGCGGGGCCGATGGCGGCCCGTGGCGCCGTCTCTGTGCGCTGCCGGCCCTCTGGGTCGGCCTGCTCTATGACGGCTTGGCGCTCGATGCGGCACTCGAGCTCACCAAGGATTGGAGCGTGGCCGAGATCGACGCGCTGCGCGCCCAGGTGCCGAAGCTCGGGCTTGCGACCCCCTTCCGCCAGGGCGTCCTGCGCGATGTGGCGCTCGACATGCTGGCGATCGCGCGCCAAGGCCTCCATCGCCGCGCCCGGCGCAATGCCCAGGGCGATGATGAAGGCTTCTTCCTCGACACGCTCTTCGCCATCGCCGGCTCGGGCCGTACGCCCGCGGAAGAGATGCTGGCCGACTATCACGAGAAGTGGAACGGGCAGATCGATCCGATCTACGAGGATTACGCGTATTAGCTAGTTCCCCCGGATCGCGGCGCTGATGCCGCGCATCTGATTGCGGATGGCGCCGGCCTGCCGCCCGATCTCCTCGGCCGAGGCCAGAACGTCGCGGGCGGCCGCACCGGCGGCCGACGCCGCCATGGCGGCCTCGTTGACATGGGATGCGGCGGCATTGGTGCCGTCCGCAGCTTCCTGGGCGCTTCGCGCGATCTCCTGGGTGGCACTGCCCTGCTCCTCGATCGTGGCGGCTACGGTGGCGGCGATCTCGTTCATCGCCTCGATCGTGCCGCCGATCTTGCCGATCGAGGCCACGACATTGCCGGTCGCCGTCCGGATCTCATCGATCTGGGCCGCGATCTCGCCGGTGGCATCCGCCGTCTGGGTCGCCAGCGCCTTGACCTCGCTTGCTACCACGGCGAATCCCCTGCCGGCCTCGCCGGCGCGCGCCGCCTCGATCGTGGCGTTCAAGGCCAAAAGATTGGTCTGCTGGGCGATCTGCTGGATCAGATCGACGACATCGCCGATTCGCGCGGCGGCCGCGGCCAGCCCGTCGGTGGCCGCACTGCTCTCGGCCGCCTCGGTCGCGGCTTCGCCGGCGGCCCGGCTCGTGCGCGCCACCTGCTGGCCGATATCGGCCGTTGCCACCGCCAGCTCCTCGGCCGCGGCGGCCACGGCATCGACGCTGGCGGAGGAGGCCTGGGCAGCACTCGACGCTTCGCCGGCGCGGTCGGCGGCGCTCGAGACGGATTCGGACATGGCGTCGGATGCCAAGCGCAGCCGGGCGGCGGCACTGGTCAGCACCGTGGTGATCTCGTCCGACTGGCGGTCGAGCGTCGTGGCCGCCTGGGCGAGGGCGGCCTGCCGTTCCTGCTCCGCCGCCTGGCGCTCGGCCTCCTGGCTGGCCCGCAGCCGGTCGGCTTCCTTAAGGCCGCCGCGGAAGGTCTCGACCATGCGCGCCATGGCGCCGACCTCGTCGCCGCGCGCCGTGGCCGGGATCTCGAGATCGAGTTCGCCGCCGGCAAGCCGTCCCATCGTGGCGGTCAGCTGCCCGACCGGCCGCGCGATCAGCCGCGTCATGGCCCAGGCGATGCCCAGGATCAACACCAGGCAGATGGCACCCGAACCCATCAGCAGCTGGGAATTCCGGGCTGAGGCCGTCAGCGCCTCGCCGACGAAGAATTTCTCGCGATCGATCGCCTTGGCCCCGATCTGGCCGAGATTGTCCTCCAGCGCCTCGCGCGCCGCCATGACCTCGGTCATCAGCAGCTGCTGCGCCGCCGAATCGGCCTGCTCGAGCTTGAGGGCGGTCGCGGCATAGACCGCAGCCTGCTCCTTCAGCACATCGAGGCTCGGCTGCAGGCCGGGCGCCTTCGCGGCGATGGCATCCAGGCCCTTGAGCCGCCCGGACATCGCCGCGGTCGCGTCCCCGAGCTTGGCCTGCCCGTCGGGCTCGCGCAGCACCAGATATTTCCAGCCGAGCGCGCGCACGCCCTCGATGGCGGCGGCGAGCCGCGACAGCGCCGCCGCTTCGTCGGGCGGAGCAGAGGGTTCTAGCTCGTCGATGGCACGCAGCACGGCACTGCCGGCGCCGGCGAAGAGCCGGTCGCGCGTATCGAAAGCGGTATGCATCAGCGCGGCATAGCGATCGGCGGCTGCGTCGAAATCGTGCCAGCGCGTCGCCAGCCCGTCGAGTGCTGTCTTCATCTCGGCGTTGGCCGTGGTCTGGGCGGCGCCCTCGATCTCGGCTCCGCCCTGGTCGCGCGTCGCTTTGGCGAGCTCGGTCCAGTGTGCCAGCTCGTCGCTGTTGCGGGCCAGTTGCATCTCGCGCATGGCCAGAACGGCTTCGCTCGCAAGCCCGCGTGCGTCGGCGATGCCGGTGAAGACGTTGGTCGAACGCGAGGCGGCGGCCGTCGCGGACTGGGTCCGAGTTCGAGCTGTCGATGCCGAAACCGGCCATGCCTGCTACGACCACGACGATCAGCAGCGACGAAAGGGCAAGCTTGGTCCCGATCCTCAGATCGACGAAGCGCATGGCGAGTCAACTTTCAATGATGTTGCGTGTAAGTGACGTCGCAGAAATATCGATGTATCTCTATCGATTCCGTTAATGCCAATATTGGGTTTTCCGATGAGAAGCCAAGGTTACATAGAAGTATCGGCGATCATTACTCGCCGATCAGATGCAACAGCAGGGTCCGCCCATGCGGCGCCACGCGATGCTCGAAGAGATAGATCGCCTGCCAGGTGCCGAGCGCCATGCGCCCCTCCACGACCGGGATGCCGAGCTGGGTCTGGGTCAGTGCGGCACGGATATGCGCCGGCATGTCGTCCGGCCCTTCCGCCGTGTGGCGATAGAGGGCAGGATCCTCGGCGACGAGCCGCTTGAAGAAGCGCTCGAGATCGGCTCGCACATCGGGATCGGCATTCTCCTGGATGAGAAGCGAGGCCGAGGTGTGCCGGCAGAAGACCGTGAGCAGCCCCTGGTTTACACCGCTCGCGGTCACGAAGCGGGCGATCTTGTCGGTCACGTCATAAAGCCCCTGGCCATGCGTCGTGACGGTGATGGTGTCGCTCGCCTGCCACATCATCGGGGATCCGCCTGCCGCACCAGCGCCATCCAATTGCCGTCCGGGCCTTGGCACGGCGCGCCGTCCGGTCCCGTCAGGATAACGCCGCCGAAGCGCCAGAGGCGCCGCCAGGTCTCGACTTCCGTCAAGCCGCGCGCGCGGATCCGCTGCTCGAGCCGGCGCGCGATATAGGCCCGGCCGAGCGTGCGATAGCAAAGGGCGGAAACGAGACCGGCGGCGATCCCCGCCCAGAGCCCGAGAAACCACCCGATCAGCACGGTCGCCAGCACCAGCGGATAGGCCCAGCGATTGCCGTCCGCCTCCAGCGCCAGCGGAAAATCGATGTGGGCGAGCTTGCCCCGGTCGAGGGCGAGGGCAATGCCGCCCGCCGCCACCAGCGCATCGAGGCGCTTCAGCAAGGCTACTTCCGATTCGGGGGACGGGCTGGCGAAGAGTGCCGCCTCCGGCGCCTCGTTCACCCTGGGGGCGCCGCGCTCGGGTTGGTGAGCGCCGTCAGCACATGGTCGCGCCAGGCGCCGTCGATATAGAGATAGTCGCGGGCATAGCCTTCCGGCTGGAAACTCAACCGCTTGAGGAGACCGGCGCTGCGCTGGTTGTAGGGAATATGGTTGGCCATGATCCGGTGCAGGCCGACCCGCTCGAACATATGGCGGATCGCGGCCTCCAGCGCCTCACGCATCAGGCCGCGGCCTTCGCAGCGCTGGTCGAGCTCGTAACCCAGATAGCAGGCCATGAACGCGCCGCGCACGATCTGGGTGAAGTTGGCCGTGCCCAGCACATTGCCGCCCAGATCGCCGCGCGGGAACAGCATCAGCCTGAGCGCCAGCCCGTCGCGCTCCTCCTCGGCCCAGCTTTCGAGCCGCCGGCGCCAGACCGCGACCGACAGATCATCCTGGCCGCGCGGCGGGCTCCAGGGCCGGTGGTAATCCCAATTCTCCCGCCGATAGGCCACGATGCGCGGGGCCGCTTCCGGTCCCGGCAGCGTCAATGTCAGCCGCGGTGTCTCGATCACGGTCAGGTGCGCGCGGGCCGCCATCGCCTCAGCTCACCCGGCCGAGCCGGACGGTCGCCCAGCGCTCGGGCGCGTCGCGGCCCTCTTCCGGGCTCATCCCGCTCAGCGACATCCAGCGCGAGCGGTACCAGGCCGATGCGGCGATTTCGATCTTCAGCTTGCCGCTCGCCGGCGGTCCGTCCAGGCCGAGGGCAGGCCAGGGCAACAGCGCCTCGGTCGTGATGCGCGGCTGGTCGGCGCCGAAATAGCTGCTGAGCGCCCCCGGCACCGGCCGGCAAGCCTTGGCCTCCGCCGTCTCGTCCGCGGCACCGGCGCACAACAGCGCCATCATCGGCGGATGATCCTTCACCTTGGTCCTGGGCGGAATGAAATAGAGCGTGAAATGCTTGGTCCCGGCATCGCTCGCCACGCCCAGCTCCAGCCGATACGCCTCGCCCAGCGGGAAGGCGCCGTCATACGCCAAGAGATCGAGGTCGTAATAATCCTGGCCGATCGAGGCGAGCGCCAGCCCTTGGCTGTTCCAGGCGAGATAGGCCTCGCCGAACGCCACCTCGCCGGGGGACGCGATCAGCGCCGGCAGCAGCGACGCCGTCTTCGGCCATTCCTTCAAGGATTTGTCGCCGACATCGATCTCGGCATAGGGGATCGAGATCTCATGCCGGTCGGTCTGGCGCGAATCGGGCGCCTGGGCTGCGTGGAGGCTCGGCAAGGCACGCGTGCGGGGCGCCAGTGCGGCGGTCAGCTGCTCATAGGGCCGGTTGTCGATATCGACCAGGCCGAAATCGTAATCCTCGCCGTCGGCGCGCCCGCCCTTGGGATTGTCGGCATATTGGAACCAATGGAGGCCCACGAGATCCGGAATCCGGGCGAATTCCGCGATCGCGGCGGAGGCGCCCTCGGCCCGCTCGGCCTGGGTGCCCACCGTCATCAGATGGCCGTTATTGAGATTGCCGGTGCGATTCTCGCGCGCGGCATAGAACCATTCCGACACCAGCACCGGCTTGCCGCCCGACAGCTGATGCAGCCCGTCGAAATAATAGCGCGCGACCCAGCCGTCAGGGCTGTCGACATTGTAGTTGGTCGCGATCACATCGACGTGGCGCGCCTCGGCCCGGATCGCCGCCGGATCGTAATAGATCGGCAACCGGTCGCCGAAGAGCAGCGCCGACGGATCGGCCGTGCGGATCGCCTTCTCAGCAAGCGCGTAGTAGCGCTCGGCGACGATGCCGGTCCAGGCCCGCACCGCCCCGATGCCGTCGCTGCCGGGCCTGAGCTTGGTCGGGCTTTGGGATTCCAGCAGCTGGTCCCAACCCTCGACGCCCTTGGGCGGCAGGAAATCGCGGCTGAAGTGCCGCCAGTCGCCGCCATAGCGCTCCTTCAGGAACTGGACCCAGCGCTGCTTGGTGAAATTCTCGGCCGGCTTCTGGCTATAGAAGACGAAGAGCGCGCCCCCCCACCAGCCGACCTCATTGTCGGAGAAATAGCCGATGCGATAGGCGCTGCCCTTATAGGGCTGCACCAGCGCTTCGGCCTTTTCCATCATCGCCGTCTCGGTCGCCGGGTCGAACGGGTCGAACCAATGGAAGCGGGCGAGGCGGCCCAGCTCCAGATTGGCGATCTCCGGCATGGCGAGCTCGCTGGGCGGCAGCGACCAGGCGCCGGCCGAATTGAAGCCCCATTGGCCGAGCCGCTCGCGCGTCTCGTCCATCCAGGCTTCGATCGTCGGCGCGAAGGCGGTCCAGCTGTACCAGACCCGGTCGTTGGCGACCCGGTCGGGCTTGCCGCCATCGAGCGCATTGACGCCAGCCGAGAAGAAATCCTCGCCGCAGGGGCTGACCAGCCAGGCGACGCCGCCCTCATGCGTCAGCGACCAGCGGTCATTGTCGGCCGTGGCCAGATCGCAGCCCATGGCCGGCGCCGCCGCGAGGGCCGCAATGGCGAGCGCGGCAAAGCCGGACCCGAAACGAAAGGCGCGCGGCAAAATCTGTTCCTGTCCCCCGAACCCCGCCCGGCGCTCAGCCGCCGGTGCCGCCGATGGTGAGCCCGTCCATGCGCAGCGTCGGCTGGCCGACGCCGACCGGCACGCCCTGGCCGTCCTTGCCGCAGGTGCCGATGCCGTCATCGAGCTTCATGTCGTTGCCGATCATGCTGATCTTGGTCAGCGCGTCCGGCCCGTTGCCGATGATCGTGGCACCCTTCACGGCGCGTCCGACCTTGCCGTCCTCGATGAGATAGGCTTCGGACGCCGAGAACACGAACTTGCCGTTGGTGATGTCGACCTGGCCGCCGCCGAAATTGACCGCATAGAGCCCGTGCTTGACCGAGCGCACGATCTCTTCGGGCGCATGCTCGCCGTTCAGCATGTAGGTGTTGGTCATGCGCGGCATCGGATGATGCGCATAGCTTTGCCGGCGGCCATTGCCGGTCGGCTTGACGCCCATCAGGCGCGCATTCATGCGATCCTGCATATAGCCTTTGAGGATGCCGTCCTCGATCAGCACGGTGCGATTCGACGGCGTGCCCTCGTCATCGACGGTCAGCGAGCCGCGCCGATCAGGCAGGGTGCCGTCATCGACGACCGTGACGCCCTTGGCCGCGATCCGCTCGCCGACGCGGCCCGAGAAGGCCGAGGTCTGCTTGCGGTTGAAATCGCCTTCGAGCCCATGGCCGATCGCCTCGTGCAGCATGACGCCGGGCCAGCCCGGACCCAGCACCACCGTCATCTCGCCGGCCGGCGCGGGCACCGAATCGAGATTGACGAGCGCCTGGCGCAGCGCTTCGTCGACCTGATGGCGCCAATGGTCGGTCGACATATAGAGGTCGTAGCTCGTCCGCCCGCCGGCGCCGGAGCTGCCGGTCTCCTGCCGGTCGCCGTCGCCGACCACGACCGAGACGTTGAGCCGGACGAGCGGGCGGATATCGCCGACGCGCACCCCGTCCGGCCGCAGGATCTGCACCGCGCGCCATTCGCCGGCCAGCGTGCAGGACACCTGGCGTACGCGCGGATCCTTGGCGCGGGCATAGGCGTCGATCTCGGCCAAAAGCTTGACCTTGGCCTCGAACGGCACGGCATTGAGCGGATTGGCGTCGGTATAGAGCGAGCGGTTGGTGCCGCGCGGCGGCTCGGCCATGGTGCCGCCGGCCCCTTGGCGCACCGCCTTCACGGTCTCGCCGGCGCGGCGGATCGCCGCTTCGCTCAATTCGCCCGAATGGGCATAGCCCGTCACCTCGCCCGAGATGCCGCGCAACCCGAAACCCTGCCCGGTGTCGAAGCTGGCACTCTTGAGCTTGCCGTCGTCGAAGCTCAAAGCCTCGCTCACGCTGTGCTCGAGATAGAGCTCGCCATCATCCATACCGGCGAGCGCTTCGCCCACGATCGACTCGACTCGGCCCGGATCCATGCCGGTGCGCTCGAAGAACAACGTGTCGGTGGCGGCGAGATCGGTCATAGGGTAACTCCGAATACGACGTTGGTGTAGGCCGCCGTCACGAAAATAGCATGATAGAATGCGGCGCGGGCTGGCGGAACCACTGAATTTCTGCGATGCAAACTTCTCGTCACGTGAGGCGGTTCTGAGTGTTGTGAGGCGCATATTGTTTGGGGTAGGGTGCGCGCCATCCCTCGAATGGCCTTATCCGATACGAGATGAGAGTGCCCAGTTAGAGATAGGTTCAAGGGCACCGGTCGGGACAGCAGGCTGAAGCACCATAGGCAGGTAGGTAGAGAATGACGCGAACCATCGGGCGGTTTTTCCTGAGCTTCGCCGCACTGGCCATATTGATCGTGGTCGCCGGCTTGGCGACTGGCGGGGCCGCCTGGGCGGACCAGCCGCATGTCTGGCAGATGGACATGCAGGATCCGGCGACGGCGGTGGCCGAGCGGGTCCAATCGCTGCATACCGAGATTCTTTATATCGTCACCATCATCACGATCTTCGTGGTGGGGCTGCTGGCCTATGTCTGCTTCCGCTTCCGCGCCAAGGCGAATCCGATCCCCTCCACCACCTCGCATCACACGGTGATCGAGATCCTGTGGACCGTGCTGCCGATCGTGATTCTTTTGGTGATCGTGGTGCCGTCCTTCAAGCTCTTGTATTTCGAGACGACGACCCCCAAGGCGGACCTCACCCTCAAGGTGACCGGGCTGCAATGGTACTGGCACTACGATTATCCCGATAATGGCGGCTTCGGCTTCGACAGCCAGATCGTCGACGACAAGGACCTGAAGGATCCGAACGAGCGCCTGCTCCAGGTCGATAACGAGGTTGTCCTGCCGGTGGGATCCGTCGTGCGCATTCAGCTCGCGAGCCAGGATGTCATGCATGACTGGTTCGTCCCGGCGCTGGCGGTCGGCACCTACGCCATGCCGGGCCGCCTCAACGAGACCTGGCTAAGCATCGACAAGCCCGGCACCTATTTCGGGGAATGCAATCAGATCTGCGGCGTGAACCATTCCTTCATGCCGATCAAGGTTCACGCCGTGCCGAAGGAAGAGTTCGACCAGTGGGCCGCCAAGCAGAAGCAGGCGGCCGAAGCAGCGCACGCGACCAAGCTCGCCGCCGCGACCGTCCCGGCGCATAACTGACGCCGGATCGAACAGACGAAGGACCGAAGGGCAAGGATATGGCTCAAGCAACGCACGCGCATGATCATTCTCATGACCACGATCATGGGCACGACCACGGCGATCATCGTCCCGGTTTCGTCCGGCGCTGGCTGATGTCGACCAACCACAAGGACATCGGCACGCTCTATCTGATGTTCGCGATCATCGCGGGCCTCATCGGCGGCTTCTTCTCGGTGCTGATGCGCTACAATCTGATGCATCCGGGTGCGGCGCTCTTTCACGACGATCATCAGCTCTACAACGTGATCACCACGGCCCATGGCCTGATCATGGTGTTCTTCGTGGTCATGCCGGCGATGATCGGCGGCTTCGGCAACTGGTTCGTGCCGCTGATGATCGGCGCGCCCGACATGGCGTTCCCGCGCCTCAACAACATCAGCTTCTGGCTGCTCGTCCCCTCCTTCGCGCTGCTCCTGGGCTCGGCCTTCGTCGATGGCGGCGCCGGTGTCGGCTGGACGATCTATCCGCCGCTGTCGGACGCGCAGTACCATCCCGGCATGGCGATGGACATGGCGATCTTCTCGCTCCATCTCGCCGGCGCCTCGTCGATCCTCGGCGCCATCAACTTCATCACGACCATCTTCAACATGCGGGCACCCGGCATGACGCTGCACAAGATGCCGCTCTTCGCCTGGGCGGTGCTGGTGACGGCCTTCCTCCTGCTGCTGTCGCTGCCGGTTCTGGGCGGCGCCATCACCATGCTGCTGACCGACCGCAATTTCGGCACGACCTTCTTCGATCCGGCCGGCGGCGGCGATCCGGTCCTGTTCCTGCACCTCTTCTGGTTCTTCGGCCATCCCGAAGTGTACATCATGATCCTGCCGGGCTTCGGCATGGTCAGCCACGTCATCTCGACCTTCTCGCGCAAGCCGATCTTCGGCTATCTCGGCATGGCCTACGCCATGGTCGCGATCGGCGTGGTCGGTTTCGTGGTCTGGGCGCATCACATGTACATGGTCGGCCTCGAGGCTGACACGCGCGCCTACTTCATGGCCGCCACCATGGTCATCGCCGTGCCGACCGGCGTGAAGATCTTCTCCTGGATCGCCACCATGTGGGGCGGCTCGATCCAGTTCAAGACACCGATGCTGTTCGCGATCGGCTTCATCTTCCTCTTCACGGTCGGCGGCGTCACCGGCGTCGTGCTGTCCAATGCCGGCGTCGATGTGGCACTCCACAACACCTATTACGTGATCGCGCACTTCCACTATGTGCTGAGCCTCGGTGCGGTCTTCTCGATCTTCGCCGGCTTCTATTACTGGTTCGGCAAGATGTCGGGCCGGCAATATCCGGAATGGGCCGGCCAGCTGCACTTCTGGACGACCTTCATCGGCGTGAACCTGACCTTCTTCCCGATGCATTTCCTGGGTCTCGCCGGCATGCCGCGCCGCTATGTCGACTACCCGCCGGCCTTCGAGGGCTGGAACCAGGTGGCCTCCTACGGCGCCTTCATCTCCTACGCCTCGACCCTGTGGTTCGTCGGCATGGTTCTGTGGACGCTGGCCTTCGGCAAGCGCGTCGCCAACAACCCGTGGGGTGCGGGGGCGACCACGCTCGAATGGACGGTCAGCTCGCCGCCGCCTTTCCACACTTTCGACGAGCTGCCTGTCATCAAGTAATCCAGCGCCGGCGGCCCGGGTGGGGGCCTGGACCGTCGGCCAGCCTCATTTGTGTTGCTAACTGAACAACCGGGCCGAAACATTTGTCCGTCTCTGATGTAACCTCCGCCGAGCTCGCCGGCCGTGCCGATCTCAGCACGGCGAGCGTGGCCGATTACTGGGCGCTGCTGAAGCCTCAGGTGATGTCGCTCGTCGTCTTCACCGGCTTCGTCGGGCTCTGGCTGGCACCTGGCCATCTCCATCCGGTGCTGGCCGCCGTCGCCATCCTGTGCATTGCGGTCGCCGCGGGTGCCTCCGGCGCCATCAATATGTGGTACGACCGCGACATCGATGCGGTCATGACGCGCACCAGGAACCGGCCGTTGCCGGCGGGCCGCGTCGACCCCAGCGAAGCGCTGGCCTTCGGAATCGTGCTGGGCGCGGCCGCCGTGATGATCATGGGGCTCGCGGTCAATCTCGTGGCAGCGGCACTCCTGGCCACCACCATCCTCTTCTATGTCTTCGTCTATACGGCCTGGCTCAAGCGCCGCACGCCGCAGAACATCGTGATCGGCGGGGCCGCCGGCGCGTTTCCGCCGATGATCGGCTGGGCGGCGGTGACCGGCGATGTCAGCCTCGCCTCGATCATGCTGTTCGGCCTGATCTTCTTTTGGACGCCGCCGCATTTCTGGGCGCTCGCCCTCTATCGCGCCGGCGACTATGAAAAGGCCGGCGTGCCGATGCTGCCGGTCGTGGCCGGTGCGGCGGCCACGCGCAACCAGATCCTGATCTATACCATCGTGCTCTGGCCGTTCGCGGTGGCGCCCTATTTCCTCGGCCTCGCGGGCTATGTCTATCTGGGTGTGGCCGTGCTGCTGTCGGCGCTCTTCACGGGTTTCGCGCTCCGCCTCCGCCGCGACCGGACCGACCGGACGCCGAAGCAGATGTTCGGCTTCTCGATCCTCTATCTCTTCCTGCTGTTCGCGCTCCTGATCGTGGATCGCGCGCCTTCGTTGGCGGGCTGAGCCATGCCGATGATACAAACCCCGGAATTCAAGCGTCGGCGGAAAAGCCGCAACCTGGCGCTCGCGGGATTGCTCGTGGCCTTCGTGGCCCTCGTCTACATCATCAGCATCGTGCGGATCGGTCTGCAGCAATGAACAGGGGCCGCAACAACCGCACGCTGGCGATTCTCCTGGTCGGCGTCATCGGCATGCTGGGATTGAGCTTCGCCTCGGTGCCGCTCTATCAGCGCTTCTGCAAGCTGACGGGATATGGCGGCACGACCCAGACCGCCGAAAAGGCGCCGGGTGCGGTCTCCGACCACTGGATCTATGTCCGCTTCAATGCCGACGTAGCACCCGGGCTGCCCTGGAGCTTCGAGCCCGAGCAGCGCGATGTGAAGGTGCGGCTGGGCGAGCAGACGCTGGTGGCATACCGCGCCACCAACCATTCCGACCATGCCATCACGGGTACGGCCACCTACAACGTCACGCCGGACGTTGCCGGGCTCTATTTCGACAAGATCCAATGCTTCTGCTTCAGCCAGCAGACCCTGGAGCCGGGCGAGACCGCCGAACTGCCGGTCACCTTCTTTGTCGACCCCGATATATTGAAGGACCGCAACGCCAGGGACATCCCGGCAATTACCTTGTCTTATACGTTTTTTCAGGCGAAAACCCGCCCGAGCGAAGCTAGGGTCGGGGCCTTGCCTGTTTCACCCGCCGTTTCAAGCCCATCATCAAAAGAGTCTTCCCGATGAGCGATCAGACCGCCGGTCACGCCAAACATTCTTACCATCTGGTCGATCCCAGCCCGTGGCCGCTGGTCGGCGCCATCATGGCCGGCCTCATGTTCTTCGGCGCCGTGCATGGCATGCACCATGCCGCCTGGGGCTGGATGCTCGCGGGCTTCGGCTTCGCCGGCCTCTTGCTGCTGATGGCCGTGTGGTGGCGCGACGTCATCCGCGAAGCCACGTTCCAAGGCCATCACACGCCGATCGTGCAGATCGGCATGCGCTACGGCATGACGCTCTTCATCGCGTCCGAGGTGATGTTCTTCGTCGCCTTCTTCTGGGCCTTCTTCGAATTGAGCCTCTATCCCAAGGCGGCGACCGGCGGCATGTGGCCGCCCAAGGGCATCATCCCGTTCGATGCGCTGCATTTCCCGCTCTTGAACACGTTCATCCTGCTGCTCTCGGGCACGACTGTGACCTGGGCGCACCATTCGCTGATCGAGGGCAACCGGCGCGGGATGCTCGTGGGGCTCACTCTTACCGTGCTGCTCGGCCTCACCTTCACCTTTGTCCAGGGCATCGAGTACAGCCATGCCCTCTTCCATTTCTCGGGCAACATTTTCGGCGCCACCTTCTTCATGGCGACGGGCTTCCACGGCTTCCACGTCATCGTCGGCACGACCTTCCTGATCGTCTGTCTGGTCAGGGCCTATCTCGGCCATTTCAAGCCCGACCATCATTTCGGGCTCGAGGCGGCCGCCTGGTACTGGCACTTCGTCGACGTGGTCTGGATCTTCCTGTTCTTCTGCGTCTATCTCTGGGGCGGCAGTGGTGCTGCCATCGTCGAGTAAGCGAGTTCGGGGCGGCTAGGCCGCCCCGATTGCTTTTGGGCATTTACCAATCGTCATGACCGCTCCCATCGCCTTCGTCCGAGGGCATTTCCGCTTCACCCTGTGGCCGACGCTGTTCACCGTGCCGGCCCTCATCTTCATCATGGGCCTGGGCTTCTGGCAGCTCGAGCGACTGGAATGGAAGACCAACCTCATCGCGACCCGCGAGGCGGCGCTAGCTGCACCCGCCGTGCCCGCGCCGGCGACGCTCGCCGCGGCGAACCCGCTCGAATTCCATCATGTGACCGTCGGCGGCAAGTTCGACAACGCGCACGAGCTCTATATCGCAGCCCTCGACCCGCGCGGCGTTTCCGGCTTCCAGATCGTCACACCCTTCACGCTCGATGATGGCAGCGTGCTGCTCGTCAATCGCGGCTTCGTGCCCGACGTACGCAAAGACCCGGCCACCCGCCAGCAGGGCCAGATCGAGGGCGAGACCAGCATCGAGGGCATCCTGCGCCTCAACGTCACCCCGACCGGCTGGCTCGTGCCGACCAACCGCCCGGGCGACAATTTCTGGTTCTATGTCGACATTCCGGCCATGGCCGAGACGCTGCATCTCACCAACGTGCTGCCCTATTATGTCGAAGCCGGCCCGGCACCCAATCCGGGCGGCCTGCCGCTCGGCGGCCAAACGCGCGTGTCGCTGCCGAACGACCATCTGCAATATGCCATCACGTGGTTTTCATTCGCCGTGACGCTGGTGGTGATCTATCTCGTCTACCATTATCGCCGGCCCGAAGAGGATGGACCCAACACATGATGACGGCCTATCAGCGGCTTGAAACCCGCTTTGCGCGCCTGGGTGCCTTGGGCGAGGCGATGTCGGTCCTCGGCTGGGACAATGCGGCGATGATGCCGGAGGGCGGCGCCGGTGCTCGCCAGACTCAGCTTTCGACGCTCGAGGTCGTGTGCCACGAGCTCCTGACCGATCCAGCACTCGATGACGCCTTCGCCGCCGCGGACCAGCAGAACGATCTCGATCTCTGGCAGCGCGCCAACCTCACCGAAATGCGGCGTGCCTGGCAGCACGCGACCTCGGTGCCGGCGGATCTGGTCGAGGCGCTGGTCAAGGCCAGCATGAGCTGCGAGATGATCTGGCGCAAGGCGCGGCCGGCCAATGATTTCGCCATGGTCAAGCCGGCGCTGGCCGAGGTGCTGCGGCTCACGCGCGAGACCGCCCAGGCCAAGGCGGCGAAGTTCGACAAGCCGCTCTACGACACGCTGCTCGACCAATATGAGCCGGGCGGCAGCTCGGCCGAGATCGACCGCCTGTTCGGCCGGCTCAGCGCCTTCCTGCCCGACCTCATCGGCACCATCATCGAGCGCCAGGCCAAGGCGGCACCCGTGCTGGTGCCGCCCGGCCCGTTCCCGGTCGCGGCGCAGACGGCACTTGGCCGCAAGATGATGGCGGCCTTGGGCTTCGATTTCGCCCATGGCAGGCTCGATGTCAGCGCGCACCCGTTCTGCGGCGGCACGCCCGACGATGTCCGCATCACCACACGCTATTTCGAGAGCGATTTCGACCGCGCGCTCATGGGCGTGCTGCACGAGACCGGCCACGCGCTTTACGAGCTGGGCCTGCCCGCCAGCTGGCGGCGCCAGCCGGTCGGCCGCGCCCGCAGCATGAGCCTGCATGAAAGCCAGTCGCTCCTGATCGAGATGCAGGCCTGCCGCAGCAGCGAATTCATGGAATTCGCCGCCCCCCATCTGCTCGAAGCCTTCGGCGGCAGCGGGCCGGCCTGGGACGCCCACAATCTCCACCGCTTCAATACGCATGTGGAGCGCTCGCTCATCCGCGTCGATGCCGACGAGGCCACATATCCCGCCCATGTCATCCTGCGCTATCGCCTGGAAAAGGCGCTGATATCCGGCGAACTTTCGGTCGACGACCTGCCGGGTGCGTGGCATGACGGCATGATGGAGCTGGTCGGCGTGGCGCCTTCCGACGACCGCGACGGCGTGATGCAGGACATCCACTGGTATTCGGGCCTGTTCGGCTATTTCGCGACCTACACGTTGGGCGCCATGACCGCGGCGCAGCTTTTCGCCGCAGCAACGGCCCAAGACCCGTCGATCCGCCCCGGCATCGCCCGCGGCAATTTCCAGCCTTTGCTAGGCTGGCTCAGGAAAAATGTGCATGGCCGCGCCTCCTCGGTCTCGGCCGCCGAGCTCCTGACCGATGCCACGGGTGCTCCGCTCTCGGTCGACGCTTTCGAAAAGCACTTGAGAACCCGCTACTTGCAAGAGTAGACCTTCGGGGCCCATACAGCTTTCACGACGGGATTTCCATGCGCGCGCTCCGGCTCTCCTTTCTGGCTCTGGTCGCGGCGGCGCTGCCCGCCATGGCCGCCGATATGCCGGTACCCGATCCGGCCTTGCAGAAAATCGTCGCCGGCCCGCAGCGCAGCCCCGCCTTCCAGGCGCGCGACGCGTTGCGCCACCCGGTCGAGGAGCTGACCTTCTTCGGCGTCCGGCCCGATGCCACCGTGGTCGAGATCTGGCCCGATGGCGGTGCCTACTGGACCGAGATCCTGGCGCCCTATGTCAAGGATCACGGCACCTATTACGGCGCCGTCATTCCGAAGCCCACCGAAGCCGACCCGCCCGACCGCGCCGCCGCCCGCAACGAGCGCCTCGCCAAGTTCGACGAGAAGCTGAAATCCGATCCCGCCAGCTACGGCAAGGTCATGCTCAGCGAGTTCGCCAAGGATCACTACGATGTGGCGCCGCCCAACTCGGCCGACTTCATCCTGAGCTTCCGCAATCTCCATAATTGGATGGCCGGCGGCTATGCCGAGGCGGCGTTGGCCGGATATTTCAAGGCGCTCAAGCCCGGCGGCATCCTCGGCCTCGAGGATCATCGCGGCCGCAGCGATGTCGACCAGGACCCCAAGGCCGCGTCCGGCTATGTCCGCCAGGATTACGCGATCGAGCTCGCCAAGAAGGCGGGCTTCGAGTTTGTCGGCGCGTCCGAGATCGACGCCAACCCCAAGGACACCAAGGATTGGCCCGAAGGGGTCTGGACCCTGCCGCCGACCTATGCGCTCGGCGACAAGGACAAGGCGAAGTATGCCGCCATCGGCGAGGCCGACAATTTCGTGCTGAAATTCAGGAAGCCGGTGAAGTAGGGACCAGTCAGCAAGGCAGGAATGATAAGTGGAGCGGGCGTCTCGCCCGCTACGCCGCGCCCGCGGCGTTCATGCCGAACTCTCTTGGGCACTGCCGAATAGCGAGGCCGGTTGCGGGCGGTACCGGCCAGCGATAGGCTGAGGCCTTCGCAGAAACGGTCCCTTTCGCCTTGCGCTATCTAAGCACCCGCCAATCCTCGGCTTCGAACGAGCAGCACTCTTTCGAGGATATCCTGCTGGCCGGCCTGGCGCCGGATGGCGGGCTCTATGTGCCGGTCGAGCTGCCGCGTTTCGAGGCATCCGAGATCCGCCGCCTCGGCACCCTCGACTATCCAGCGCTGGCAGCCGAGATCATGGGCCATTTCGTCGGCGAAACGATTTCACCCACCGAGCTCAAGGCACTCCTCGCCGATGCCTATGCCGGCTTCACTCATCGCGCCGTCGCCCCCTTGAAGCAGCTCGGGCCCAATGAATGGCTCATGGAGCTGTTCCACGGCCCCACGCTCGCCTTCAAGGATTACGCGCTTCAGGCGGTCGGCCGCCTGTTCGATCTGGTGCTCGCCCGGCACCATCGGCGTGTCACCATCGTCGGCGCCACCTCGGGCGATACCGGCTCGGCCGCGATCGAGGCGTGCCGCGACCGCGACGCCGTCGATATCTTCATCCTCTATCCGCATGGCCGCACGTCCGAGGTGCAGCGGCGCCAGATGACGACCGTGCCATCTTCCAACGTCCACACGCTCGCGATCGAGGGCAGCTTCGACGATTGCCAGGATCTGGTGAAAGCGCTCTTCGCGGATGTGGATTTCCGCGAGCGTTTCAGCCTCTCGGCCGTCAACTCGATCAACTGGGCGCGCATCGCGGCCCAGGTGGTCTATTATTTCTGGGCTGCCCTCTCGTTGGGCGCGCCCGATCGGCCGGTCTCCTTCGCCGTCCCCACCGGCAATTTCGGCAATATCTACGCGGCCCATATCGCCCGCCGCATGGGCTTGCCGATCGCGCAGCTCATCATCGGCACCAACCGCAACGACATCCTCTACCGCTTCATCGAGACGGGCGAGATGCGCGTCTCCGCGGTCGAGCCGAGTCTCAGCCCCAGCATGGATATCCAGGTCTCGAGCAATTTCGAGCGGCTGCTGCACGAGCTGGTCGGGCGCGACGGCGGCCGGCTCGCCTCCCTCATGCGCGATTTCCGCGCCACCGGCAACCTTGCCGCCGACCCTGAGGTCTGGGCGACCGCACGCAGCCTCTTTTCCGCATATCGGCTCGATGATGACGGCATCAGCACCACCATCCGCCAGATCTTCCGCGAGACGGGCGAGCTTCTCGATCCGCACAGCGCCGTCGCCGTCGCCGCCATGCGGGCGGCGCCACGCGAGCCCGGCATCCCCTGTGTGGCGCTCGCCTGCGCCCATCCCGCCAAATTCCCCGACACTGTCGAGGCCGCGACCGGCCAGCATCCCGCCTTGCCGCCGCATCTTGCGGACCTCATGACCTGCCCGGAGCGTATTGCCATCGTGCCGAACGACCTGACATCCGTCCGCCATTTCATTGCCGAGAAAGCGAGAGCCGTATGAGCACGCCGCGCGTCAGCACGCTCGCCAACGGGCTCCGCATCGTCACCGACGAGATGGGCGGGGTCGAGACCGCGGCACTCGGCATCTGGGTCGATGTCGGCACCCGCAACGAGCCCAAGGAGGTGAATGGCGTCGCCCACCTGCTCGAGCATATGGCGTTCAAGGGCACCAAGCGCCGCTCCGCCCGGGCCATCGCCGAGGAGATCGAGAATGTCGGCGGGCATCTCAATGCCTACACCTCGCGCGAGCACACTGCCTATTACGCCCGCGTGCTCAAGGGCGATGTGCCGCTCGCCGTCGATATCCTGGGCGACATCCTCCAGCATTCGGTCTTCGATGCCGAGGAGCTGGAGCGCGAGCGCACGGTGATCCTGCAGGAGATCGGCCAGGCCAACGACACGCCCGACGACATCATCTTCGATCTGTTCCAGGAGCAGGCCTATCCCGATCAGGGGCTGGGCCGCCCGGTGCTGGGCCAGGCCGAGATCATCCGCACCATCCCGCGCGAAAAGATCGCTGATTACATGGGTGCCCACTACGGCGCCTCGCGCATGGTGCTGTCGGCGGCGGGTGCGGTCGATCACGATGCGGTCGTGCGGCTGGCCCAGGAACGCTTCGGCAGCCTCGCCGATTTCCCGGTCGGCCGGCCCGATCCCGCCCGCTATGTCGGCGGCGATCTCAGGGAGGTGAAGGATCTCGAGCAAGTCCATCTCGTCCTGGGCTTCCCGTCGGTGGGCTATGCCGATCCCGACTATTACGCCGTCTCGATGCTCTCGACCCTCTTGGGCGGCGGAATGTCCTCGCGCCTCTTCCAGGAGATCCGCGAGAAGCGCGGCCTCGTCTACACGATCTACGCCTTTTCGGCCGCCTATGAGGATGGCGGGCTCTTCGGCATCTATGCCGGCACCGGCGAGGATGAGGTGACCGAGCTGATGCCGGTGCTGTGCGACGAGCTGGTCACGACCTCGGCGAGCCTCACATCCGAGGAGATCGAGCGCGCCCGCGCCCAGCTCAAGGCCAGCCTGCTGATGGGCCTCGAAAGCAGCTCGTCCCGTGCCGAGCACTATGCCAACCATCTCTTGATCTATGGCCGCCCGCACTCGACGGCCGAGATCGTGGCCAAGATCGATGCCGTCGATACCGCCCAGATCGCCCGCGCCGCATCCCGTATCTTCGGGGCGGCACCGACGCTTACGACACTCGGTCCGGTCGGCAAGGTCGCGAGCTTCGCCGACATCACCGGGCGGCTTCGGGTGTAACGGCCGCCATGTCGCTCCTCAACGGATTGCTCGGCGGCCAGTTGCCGCCGGTCCGGTTGCAAGGGGAGCAACTGCATCTCCGCCCGCCCGAGCGCGCCGATTGGCCGGCCTGGACCGAGCTCCGTGCCGAATCGCGCGAGTTCCTGAAGCCGTGGGAGCCGAGCTGGACCAGCGACGCCCTCTCGCGCGCGGCCTTTCGCCGCCGCCTCGCCCGCTATGCGCTCGATTGGCGCGAGGATGAAGGCTACAGCTTCTTCATCTTCCTGAACGAGACCGGCGCGTTGCTGGGCGGCATCGGCCTGACCAATCTCCGCCGTGGCGTCGCCGAAACCGCCACGCTGGGCTATTGGATCGGCCGGCCCCATGCCCGCCGCGGCTATATGACCGAGGCGGTGGCGCTCATCCTGGGATACGCCTTCGAGCGGCTGAAGCTGCATCGCGTCGAGGCCGCCTGTCTCCCCGCCAACAATCCCAGCCGCGACCTGCTCAAGAAGGCGGGTTTCGCCGAGGAGGGATACGCCCGGCAATATCTCTGCATCGACGGCAAATGGCAGGACCATGTCCTGCATGCGCTGCTGGCGGAGGAATGGGTGCTGGGGCGGTAGGGGACGAGTTATCCACAAGCCGCTTCCAGGTAGTGTCTCAGTTTGAAAATTGTTGGGGTTGACCCGGCTGTCGCGTCCGGGGCTCCGCTCCTATATGCTTAGCGAGAAGCATGACGGGTCGATGGGCGCTCAACTGTTGGCAACGATAGCATCGATTGTTGGGGCTCTGGCCTCGCTAGCTGCGGCCGTGCTGTGGCTCATGGCGTCCCTCGTCAATATTCCGCCATTCCCGGACGTTGGATTTGACTCGGATTCGTCAATTTTTGAGCCCGTGAGAGCCGCCCTGCAAAAATCCTCACGCCTGAATGCCTATGCCGCCTTTAGCGCGTTTGTCGCGGCCTTAGCTGCTACCGTTGGCTTTCTCCAGTTTCTAGGAAACTAAATGCCCAAGGGACCCCAAGGCCAGAAACGCCCCGCCGACGTGATCGGCAATGCCGTGCGCGTGATGCGGATCGCCACAGGCGAAGAGACGGAAGACACTCCCGTTGATGATGGGAAGGACCCGAACGCGAAGGCTCTCGGGAAGAAGGGCGGCGCTGCTCGGGCGAAGGCGTTGACACCCGAGCAGCGGGCAGAGATCGCTAAGAAGGCGGCGGCGAAGCGGTGGGGTAAATAGCAAGCTCGTTCACAAATGTTCTCCGCGCTTGCTTGCTAATGCTTGGTCGTGTATAGCTACTCCATGCTTGCTGATTGGAGTGGCTCACATGAAGGGCAAAGATGATGAAACGCCCCAAAGCCGAGGCGGTAAAAAACGTGCACAGCGGTTGTCTGCGGAGGAGCGAAGCAGCATCGCCAGACAAGGCGCCATCGCGCGATGGTCCTCGTTTCATACCGATCTAGGAAACCCAATCCCCAAAACGATCGTTTCAGGCGTTCTGAAGGTCGGTAATATTCCGTGCGCGGTTCTTGATGACCAGAGCAACACGAGAGTTCTCACCCAGACGGGGTTTCTGACGGCTATTGGAAGGGCACCGACCCCCAATACGGCCCGGGCAGCCTCATCATCCGGCATCGCCGACTTGCCGGCTTTTTTGAGGGCGAAGAACTTAGAACCCTTTATTACCAGTGGGTTGGCGGCCTCGTCATCTCCAATAATTTTTGAAACAGAACGCCGTGGGCATGCGGGCGGCGGCCGTGCCCTTGGATACCGAGCGCAATTGCTACCCGATGTCTGTTGGGTATACGCCAAGGCTCATATGTCCGGTGTTTTACTGCCTGGCCAGAAGCATATCGCTGAAGCCTGCCTTACTTTGCTTGAAGCATTAACCAACGTTGCAATTGATGCGCTGGTAGATGAGGCGACTGGATTCCAGGATATCAGGGCAAAAGATGCCCTGATTAAACTATTGGAGAAGTATGTTTCAAAAGATGCTTTCCCGTGGGTAAAGACCTTTGATGACGAACTTTACAAGGAGATGTTTAGACTGCACGGATATTCGTATGAATCCGGGAGCGTGAAGCGCCCCATGATTTTTGCCAGAAGGACCGAAGACATTTACCGACGCCTTGCACCGGGCGTTCGCGACGAACTTCATAAGCTGGTGAAGCGCGGAGCCAACGGAAGACCTTCGGAGAAGCTCTTTCAGCATCTTACGGAACACGCTGGGTACAAAGAGCTCCGAGATCTACTCAGGTCGGTTAAGACGATCATGATGCTATCGACAGATGTCGCCGATTATCAGCGGAAGCTCGATCGAATCCACCCTCGTTTTGGTGACACAATTCAGCTTCCGTTCGATGATAATGATAAACCGTGATTGACGCTAAGCATAAAAGTTCATATAATTATGCGTATGAACAAGCTTCCGCTCGCCACTCGAACCCAGATCCTCTCGATGCTCGTCGAGGGTTCCTCCATGCGGTCGATCTCGCGGGTTTGCGACGTGTCCATCAACACGGTGACGAAGCTGCTCGTCGATGCCGGAAAGGCCTGCGATGCCTTCCACGATGGCGCCGTCCGGGGCGTCAACTCGAAGCGGATTCAGTGCGATGAGATCTGGAGCTTTAATTACGCCAAGCAGCGCAATGCCGAGGCCGTGAAGGGCACGGAAGGCTATGCGGGCGATGTCTGGACCTGGACGGCGATCGACGCCGACAGCAAGCTCATCGTCGCCTATGAGTTCTCGGATGTCCGCAGCGCCGAGTTCGCTTACATCTTCATGGACGACCTTCGCTCGCGCCTGGCGAACCGGGTGCAGATCACGACTGACGGGCTGCATGCCTATGTGGTCGCGGTCGAGCGGACGTTCGGCGCCGATGCGGATTTCGCCCAGCTCGTGAAGCTTTACGGACCGGCGTCGGACAGCACGAAGGGCCGCTATAGCCCGGCGGAGTGCATCGGCACCCGGAAGCATCCCGTAATCGGCTCGCCTGAGAAGGCGCACGTCAGCACGTCATATGTTGAGCGGTCGAACCTCACCATGCGGATGAGCATGCGCCGCTACACCAGGCTGACGAACGCGTTCTCGAAGAAGCTCGAGAACCACATGCACATGGTCGCGCTCTATACCGTTTGGTACAACTTCGTACGCCAGCACAAGAGCCTGCGCGTCGCTCCCGCGATGGCCGCAGGGCTGTCGGATCGGCTGTGGGATATGTCGGATATCGTGGCGCTGATCGACGCTCGGGCTGAGAAGCCGAACCGGCCGAAGACCTACCGGAAGAGCGAGGCGGTCTGAGTAGATATAGTTGCCGCCAACTCGGGGACACACTCTCACTTGATCGAGTCGCGGATTTGTGGCAAACGTCCCGGTCCGAAAAGGATGAGGCCGGTGCTGGTAACACCGGCCTCGTTCTAGCCCGCGGCGAATTAGGAGCCGGCGCGGGACGGGAAACTGTTGCGACACGGTTTATGCCGGTGTTTTGCACTTCGGTCAAGCGGCTCCTGTCGTCCGTCACGATTTTATGACGGCATAAGGAGTGTCAAAATATGGCGTTTCCTCAAAGTGTTAAAGACGCTGCGTACAACCGGGCCGGCGGAAAATGCGAGTGCACCATGACCCGGTGCGGTCATACAGGAAGGTGCAACAAGTCGCTGAGCAGCGGTTGGCATGCTCATCACAGAACGGCCGTATCATCTGGTGGCGATGACACGCTCGGCAATTGCCAAGCTATGTGCATCCCGTGCCACCAGAACACTGGCTCATACGGTCGGAACTAACCGACCGTATGACATTGATCAAGGCCGGCATCGCAGACTGTTCTACTGCGATCCGGCCTTGAGCATGACTGGTGTCATAGGCGGTGAGGGAGACCGACACTTCAGCTCGGAGATCCTCGTCAAGTGCGCCTAGGATTTGTTCGAACAGCAGCTCACCAGCAGCCTGCCAATCCCGGTAGCGGAAAAAGACATATGCCATCTTATGACTATCAGGATCGCCCTGGCAGCTTTCCAGAGTTTCTAGGTCTGGAATGGCGCTCAGCGCCTCGACTAGCGGAGCGATCCCACGATCGACCGGTGCATTTACCTTGACGAATATTTCCTCATGGTCGGCCATCATGCACCGAGAACATCGCAGAGTTTCGAAGGTTTCCGTCTTTTCGGAGAATTTCTAGCAGGGCGCTTCCGGGAGTTCCAGAATGCTGACCAACACCGATTCCATCAGCGTCGTGTGCCCTCATTGCCAAAACGTCAGCCGCAAGAGGATTGACTGGCTAAAGAACGCCGGAACCATCCAGTGCCAAAAATGCGCCGGCTATGCTGCCGCCGACCTGAATGAGATCATCAGCCTCGCCGCGACGGAGTGGGCTCCGTCGAGCGCAAAGCTTAACCTCAAAGTGCTTCCTTCCTAAGTTATCCACAGAATTCAAACTGAGACACAACCCGCTTCCACAAGCCCTTGACCAGCTTCACCCCATATGTTCCTTATTTGTTCGAGATTGATCGACAAGGAGGGACGAGACGGTGGAAACGGCGCGGGATCGCAAGATCCTCGAAACATTGACCGAGCTGGCGCTCGAGGTCGCGACTGCGCTGAAGGCGCAGATCGTGACGGAAGCCGCTGCCGGCAATGCCGAGAATGCCGACCGCCTGAGTCTCGCCTTCACCCGCGTCAGCCGCTCGATCCGCCAGACTCTGGCCTTCAAGCAGAAGCTTGCCGATATCTCGGCGAAGGCTGTCGAGAAACGCCACGCGAAAGAGCGCGAGCAGGCGATCGAGAACGTCACGCCTGCGCGTCAAGAAGCATCAGGTCGCCCGCGATGTCGCCCTGATGGTGGAGGCCACGTCGGAGCCCGAGAGCCTGTTGACCGATCTGCACGAGCGTCTCATGGATCCGGATATCGAGGATGAGCTCCTCACCATCCGGGTCGGCGACGTCATCATCGGCCTCTGCGACGAGCTCGGCATCCCTGTCGAGCTGTCGGTCTGGCAGGACAAGGGCTGGTTCATCAACGAGGGCAGAGAAGCGCCGGAGCCGCCGCCGCGGCCAAAGCCTCAGCCGGGGCCGCAGCCGTTCCGAGGTCAAGGCATGCCGCTCTATGAATGGAACCGGCTGCGCTATCACACCCCGCCGGACGGATAATTCCGAGCGTTCCTCGCCTCACCTGGCCTCTTCACTCTACTGGGCAAAGCCTTTACCCCGTCGTCATCACCGGGCTTGTCCCGGTGATCCACGTCGGGCCGACGCCGATTCTGCTTGAAGAAAATGTTCCCCACGTCACGACGTGGATGGCCGGGACAAGCCCGGGCATGACGAAAACTGATGATCTCTCTGATTTTCCTAAATGAATTGAGTGAATGCCGTAGCCGACGGGGGCGGAGCGGGGCCTATTCTCTAAGCATGCCCCGCTTCGGACGACAGCATCCGCGCATCGATGCCGATGCGGCTGACCGCCTGATCCCATTTCGACTCATTGTCGATGTCGAAGACGATGGCGTTGTCGGCCGGCGCGTGCAGCCAGGAATTGGCCTGGATCTCGGCATCGAGCTGGCCGGGGCCCCAGCCGGCATAGCCAAGCGCCAACAGGATCTGGCGCGGCCCTTCGCCGCGCCCGATCGCGCGCAGGATGTCGAGCGTCGCCGTCAGCGCCAGCCCGTTGCCGATCACCTGCGTGCCTTCATCGACATAATCGTCGCTGTGCAGCACGAAACCGCGCGTGGTCTCGACCGGACCGCCGAAATGCACCTTCTCAGGCTTCAGGGGCTGCTCCGCCGGCACCTCCAGATGCGCCATCAGCTCCGGAACCGTGAGGCTGTCCAAGACCTTGTTGATGACGAGCCCCATCGCACCCCGCTCGGAATGCACGCACAGATAGAGCACGGTCTTCTGAAAGCGCGAATCCTGCATTTGCGGCATGGCAATCAGCAGCTGGCCGGCGAGATAGCCGGAACTGTCCGATGGGGCGCCGGATTCACCGGTCGATTTCCTGCGGAACCTGGGCATGAAAAAGACATAGCTCCGCGTTCGGCCCGCTGCAAGACGGCCGATGCAAAAGCCGCTCGCGACAAGTTGTTCATGATGTCTCGATTGATCCGGTATAGAGAACGGCCATGATCCGCTGCCTTCTCATCCTCTTTGCGCTGGGCCTTTCCATCGCCGCCCAAGCGGCCGAGCCGCTCGCTTCCGATTGGGGCATCACCCGGCAAGGTCAGGTCCGGCTGATCGCAGCACCGGGCGCCGGCGGCACGCTCCGGCTCGGGCTCGATTTCCAGCTGGCGCCGCATTGGAAGATCTATTGGCGCGCGCCCGGCGACGCCGGCCTGCCGCCGGCGGTCGACTGGTCCGGCTCCGCCAACGTCACGATCGGCGACACCTCGTGGCCGGCGCCCGGCCGCTTCTCTTACGCCGGGCTCGAAACCTTCGGCTATGAAGGCGAGACGGTACTGCCGATCGCGGCCACGATCCCCGATCCGTCGGCCCCGGCCGAGCTCACGGCCGCCGTCGATTTCCTGACTTGTGCTGAGATCTGCGTCCCGAACCACGTGACCCTTGCCCTCACCGTGGCACCGGGCGCGACCGGCCCCTGGGCGCCGGGCCTCGATCAGGCCATGGCCCATGTCCCGGGCTCGGCCGAGGCGGCGGGTCTGACCCCGCTCGGCGCCACGCTGGGGCCCAGCGGCAAGGATGCCGTGCTGACCGTGCGGCTCAAGGCGGCGCCATCGCTCTCGGCCCCCGATCTCCTGGTCGAAGGGGCCGATGGCTTCAGCTTCTCGGCCCCCAAGTTCTCGGTCGAGGATGGGGCAACGATGCTGCGCCTCATCGATGCCGGCGGTGCCGCCAATCTCGGTAAGCTTCTGGGCAAGCATCTCGACCTCACCTTGATCGAGCGCCAAGGCGGGTTCCGCGCCGCGACCTTCACGGTCACGCCGGTGCCGGCGGCACCCTCTAGCGGCCTCGCCGTCCTCATACCGATCCTTGGCGTGGCACTTCTCGGCGGCTTCATCCTCAATTTCATGCCCTGCGTGCTGCCGGTGCTGTCGATGAAGCTGATGGCGCTCATCGGCCATGCCGGCGACGGGCGGCGCACGATCCGGCTGGGCTTCCTCGCCACCAGCGCCGGCATCGTGACATCCTTCCTCATCATCGCGGCCGCCCTCGTGGCCGCCCGCGATGCCGGCTCCGCCGTCGGTTGGGGCGTGCAGTTCCAGGAGCCGGTCTTCGTCACGGCGCTCACCGCCGTGATCACCCTCTTCGCCTGCAATCTCTTCGGCTGGTTCGAGATCCCGCTGCCTTCGGGCTTGGCATCGATCGGCGCCCGGGGCGGCAATTTCCTCACCGGCGTATTCGCGACATTGCTGGCCACACCCTGCTCGGCCCCCTTCCTCGGCACGGCGGTGGGTTTCGCGTTGACCGGATCCGCGCTCGACATCATCGCGATCTTCCTCTGCCTCGGCATCGGCATGGCGTTGCCCTATCTGCTGGTGGCGCTGTTTCCGGCCGTGGCGCATCTCCTGCCGCGGCCGGGCCGCTGGATGCTGCGGCTCCGCCAGCTGATGGGGCTGTTCCTTGCCGGCACGGCAGTCTGGCTCCTCGGCGTCCTGCTGGCCGAGGCCGGGCCGATCGCCGCCGGCCTCGCCGCAGCACTGGCGCTGGCCGCAGCGCTGGCCTTGGCGCTCGGCCGGGGCCGCCGGCCCTTCGGCCTCGCCGCGGCATTTCTGCTCCTCGCCATGATCCTGCCGCCCGTGCTGATCCGGCCCGGGGCCTTGCCGGCTGCCGCGGTCGAGGCGGGGTGGGTCCCGTTCGATCATGCCGCGATCGCGTCTTCGGTCGCCGCCGGCCGGGTCGTCTTCGTCGATGTCACGGCCGGCTGGTGCCTCACCTGCCAGGTCAATGAGCGGCTGGTGCTCGATACCGACCCAGTGCGCGGGCAGCTTTCAGCGCCCGGCATCATCGCCATGCGCGCGGACTGGACCCGGCGCGACGGTGCCATCGGCGACTATCTCAAGACCTATGGCCGCTACGGCATTCCGTTCAACATCGTCTATGGGCCGGGGGCGCCCGCGGGCGTGCCGCTGCCGGAACTGCTCACCCCCTCGGCCGTGCTCGATGCCTTGAAACAGGCCGCGGCCACGACTTCGTGAGCTTTCGATTCGCGCGTGATTTTCGGTCGCCGGGCCGATATGGTCCCGCACGCCCGTATGGCACCATCTCCCATTCGATCCGGAAGGACAGCGAGCAATGACCATCAAGGTTGGTGACAAGATCCCGTCGGTGACGCTTCGGCATCTGACGCCCGAGGGGCCGAAAACGGTCACCACGGACGAGCTCTTCGGCGGCAAGAAGGCCGTCCTGTTCGCGCTTCCCGGCGCCTTCACGCCGACCTGTTCGGCCAAGCATGTTCCGAGCTTCGTGCAGAATTACGACGAGCTCGCGGCCAAGGGCATCGAGCTCATCGCCTGCCTCTCGGTCAATGACGCCTTCGTCATGGGCGCCTGGGGCAAGGACCAGAAGGCCGAAGGCAAGGTCGTGATGCTGGCCGACGGCAATGCCGATTTCACCAAGGCGGTCGAGCTCGGCTTCGATGCCTCGGGCTTCGGGCTGGGCTTCCGCTCGCAGCGCTATGCCATGGTGCTCGATGACGGCGTCGTGACCGTGCTCAATGTCGAGAAGCCGGGCACCTTCGAAGTCTCGAGCGGTGAGGCGATCCTCAAGGCGCTCTGATTGATTCAGCCGGCGGTATTTCTGCGCCGCCGGCTGCCTTCGGACGTAGTTGCTTGAAGTGATTGCAATCGCGACTTGCTGTGCCGATGATGACGGACGCACTTTTGTCAGGGGATCGGCATGGCGTTCGACTATCCGGGGCATCGCAGGCCAATAGCGGTCGCGCGACGCTGGATAATCGCGTCGATCGCCGTTTTCTCGCTCATTGTGGCCGTTCGCGTGTTGGATTGGGCGGTCGGCACTGAGCTTTCTGAAAGCTTAAACGCGGTCCTACCTGATAAGCTCAAGGCCGCGCTCGGGCAACCGATAACGCAATCACTTCTTTCAGCCACTGTGCTGGGCTTTCCGCTGATCTTCACGAGCCCGGTGAAGGCGCTCGAATTCCATCTTTTCCCTCTCTTTGACGACCGCACGCTAAAGCCGATAGGCAGAGCAACAGGGCTGCTGGTCTGGCATCTGCCGGCAGACGGCCCACTCCGAACGGCCTGGGACGGTCTGCTCGCTTGGGCCGTAGATGGGCTGCATGATGGGCGCTGGCGGTTGGCCTGGGTCGTTAGCGGCCAGCCCAAGCTGCAAAATTCCTTTCGCTATGCACTGCTCCTGGGCGCAAACGGCGTCGGCAAGAGCCAGCTCACGCGTGAGGTCGCCCGGCATCTTGGCCGGCGTGATCGGCTGGGCGATGCGATCATGGTTCCGTCTGCCGAGCAGGCCTCGCGCGGGCGCGAGCGTGGATCCCGCCGTCTCGGCACCTGGTTCCGTCGGGTCTGGCTCTGGGCCTCACGCGCACCGGGGGATCCCTGGGACGCTGGCGAGATCGGTATCAGGACCGGCGACTGGGAGAAAAGGCTCGCGGAATGGCTCCCCTCGGCACCGACACTGTTAATCCTAGACGATCCCGGCGGCCGCGTTGCCGGCAAAGCTATTGCTCTGCTGAACGAGCGGCAGGGCAGCTTCTGGTATCCAGTGCGCCTCGTCATCGTCGATCAGTTCGTCCCGCCTGGGCTGAAGCTGCATGCCACCTATGCTGGCGGGGGCAACGATTATCTCGACGAGGCGGAACGACCGATCCCGATCTTCGTCCTTGGTGATCTGCGCTGGAGCGGGCTCGCTTTCCGGGCTGCCGTATCGAAAGGGATCTGGGAGCGCGAGGTCGAAACCGGCCGTCCGATCATCCGGCCGACCGGCGCGCTTCGCAGCCTTTGGGCGGAAGCGGAGCTAGACGAATTATGCACGGCGCTCGATGGAAATCCGTTCTTGCTGGCGGAAGCGACCCATTGGCTGGCGAAATCAGAGCGGCGCACGGCCGCGGCGCTACTCCGCATAGAACATCTCGACGAGATCGAACGCGATATCTTTGGCGACAAGTCGGGAGCGGCGCTAAAGGCCTTGATCGCCCACCGCGTTCTCGGCGAACGGGCGGGCGAGCTGCTACACAATCATCTAGCTTATGAGCGCCAGGCCAACCGGACCGGCCATCCGGTGATCGAGGCAATCGCCTCTGCGGCCATTGCCGGCGGCATTCCGGCCGCCCACGCGCCGACGCTACGAGCGACCAACTCGACCTCCGAAATGCGGTTACTGCTGCCGCTTGCCGATGCGCAACTGCAAGTCGTTCCGGCGCCCGGCGCCTGGCCTATCTCGGAAGCCTATGTCGGTTTCGCTATCCGCGAGTTTCCCGAGTTGAAGCTGCCGGACCTCATTCTCGGCGCCTATCGCGCCAATCCGCATGGCGTGTTGAAGGCGCTCGGTCGTCCCGGCTGGCTTGCGACCGAAATCGCAAAAACGTTGGATGCATTGCCTGAGCAAGCCGCTGAGCCAACGCTTGCTCTCGATCTGTTCGCCGGTGCGGCTATCCGCGCAACCTGGATTTCCCGCCAGGGTGTCCCGGCGGCACTTAGGCATCTCGATGCGCTTCCAGTCGAATCGCTACCGGAGGCGTTTGATCGCATTACCTCGCTGGGCTCAGCTCAAGCGCAGAGCGTGCCGGACCTCATCGTTTCGTTGCTCCTGCTGCTGTCTCTGGGCGCACGGCGCTTCCGAGCACCGGTTGTCGCCGACCCGGTGTGGGAGAGGTATCTGGCGGTCTTGGAACGATGGCTCCGGCGTCTTCCCCCAGACCTTACATATGTGCCGGAGAGCCTGACATTACCGATGGCGTCGTCGTTTCACGGGCTCTGTGTTGCCTTCGTTGAAACACTCGAAGGGCTTAACCGGCTTTCGGAACTGGCGGCTGTCGTCGAGGACTTCGACCATCGGATCGTCAGGCGGTTGTCATCCAGGCTGGAATTGGATTTGGCATCCCTTCCGGATGATCAGGCGGCGCCGTCGAATGCAGGAACCGCCGAAGCAGCGCAGATCGCGAAATTGCTCAGCGGCTATCGTCGGCTCTGGCGGATTCGTAGCCTATATTTTCGGCTGGACGCCGAGAAGATGCGCGAGATCGAGATGCTTGCCGCCGATGTTGCCGAATTGCCTAGCGATGAAAAGGACGATGGTCCGGCCGAGATCCCGCTGAGGCTTCTGTCACTTCGAATAGTGGTGATGATAGCCCGAGCGCGGTCCCGCTTGCCGGAAGAGCGCGGCCGAACCGAAGCAGCTGCGGTCCTCGCCGATGCAATCGCGGCACCATTTACCAACAATCCCGAGATCCAATGTCAACGAGCCGAAGCGTGGAACTGGGTTTCGGATGCGCGGTCCTCGATCCCAGAGGAGCGACTATTGGCAGAAGCGGCGGCGCGTCTCGTCGATGCGATCGCTGTGCCGTTTCCGGACGATGCCAATATTCAGCGCCAAAGGGCGGAGGCTTGGAGGAACGTTACCAACGCTCGCTCTGAAACGCCCGAGGAGTGGATGCGGACCGAAGATGCGGCGCGGCTTATCGATATGATTGCGTCGCCGTTTGCGGATGATGCCGATATCCAGCGACAACGAGCGGCGGCATGGGGGAATGTCAGCTACGCTCGCACTAAGGTGCAGGAAACGTGGATGCAGGTCGAAGTTGCAGCGCGTCTGGTCGATGAAATTGCATCGCCGTTTGCGGATTATGTCGAGATCCAAAGATCGCGGGCTTTAGCGTGGGCAAACGTCTCTTATGCGCGGAGTAAGATGCCGGGGGAGCGGAGACGGACGGAAGCGGCGGCGCGCCGGGTGGATGTGATCGCGGCACCGTTCAGAAAGTATGTCGCTATTCAGCATGAGCGTGCCCGAGCATGGAGGAACGTCGCTTATGCATGCAGTGAGATCCCGGTGGAGCGGTCACGGGCGGAAGTGGCGGCGCGTCTGGTCGATGTGATCGCCATGCCATTTGCAGACGATGCCGAGATCCAGTTCCAGCGGGCAAACGCGTGGAAGCATGTTACTTATGCGCGGAGCCAAGTGCCTGAAGAGCGTGAATGGACGGAAGCCGCAGCGCGCTTGGTCAATGCGATCGCGGCACCGTTTCCGGACGATACTGGGATCCGGCTGGCTCTAGCCGAGGCATGGAAGCACGTTACTTATGCATGCTGCAAGACGCCCGAGGAGCGCGTACGGACAGAAGAGATTGCTCGGCTGGTCGGGGAGATTGTCGCACCGTTTCCGGACCATGCTGGAATGCGCCTCGCTCTGGCCCAGGCATGGAAGCATGTTGCTTATGCGCGTAGCGAGATGCCGGGGGAACGCTCGAGAACGGAAGAAGCTGCGCAATTGATCGACGTGATTGCGGCGCCATTTTCCAGTCATGCCGAGATCCAGCTTGCTCGCGCCCAGGCGTGGAAGCATGTCGCGTACGCACGGAGCCTAACGCCGCTGGAGCGCGCGCGGACGGAGGAAGCTGCGCGATTGGTCGACGCGATTGCGGCGCCATTTTCCGGCCATGCCGAGATCCAGCTCGCACGGGACGAAGCATGGCGCAATGTCCCGAAGCGATTTACCTGACCCCGCCGCTTCCGCTCGCCGCCTCATCCTCGCCCAGACACTCGGGCCGCCGCCACGCCGCGCCGGGCCAGCTCGTCCGCCCGCTCATTCTCGGGATGGCCGGCATGGCCCTTGACCCAGACCCATTCGACCTGATGCGGCTTCAGGGCTTCGATCAGCTTCAGCCATAGATCGATATTCTTGACCGGCTTCTTGTCGGCCGTCTTCCAGCCATTGCGCTGCCAGCCCGCGACCCATTTGGTGATGCCGTCCTTGAGATACTGGCTGTCGGTATGCAGCCGGACCTGCGAGGGCCGCTTCAAGGCCGTAAGCGCCTCGGCCGCGGCCAGCATCTCCATCCGATTGTTGGTGGTCAGCCGCTCCGAGCCGAACAGCTCTTTCTCGACCTCGCCATAGCGCAGGATGGCCCCCCAGCCGCCTGGACCGGGATTGCCGCTGCAGGCGCCGTCCGTGAAGATCTCGACGGGTTTAGAGTCCATAAGCCTCGGGTCCCGTGGCATTGCGGTGGAAGCGAAGCATGGCGAGGCATTCGAGCGGGTCCTTGGGCCTGACCAGCGCTCCGGGCGGACGGTTGAGCCAGTCATAGAGCCGGGTCAACAGGAAACGGAGCGCGCTGCCGCGTGCCAGCACGGTGAGGGCCGCCCGCTCTGCCGGCTCGAGCGGCCGGATCGCCTGATAGGCTGCCACGAGCCTGCGCCCCTTCTCCGGGTTCCAGCTGAAATCCGGCTCGAAGCACCAGGCATTGAGGCAGATTGCGAGGTCATAGGCGAGCGCCTCGGTGCAGGCAAAGGCGAAATCGATGACGCCGCTGACCTCGGTGTCGCGGAAGAACACATTGTCCGGGAACATGTCTGCATGGCAGATCCCGGTCGGCAGGCCGCGCGGCCAATGGGCCTCGAGATAGGCCATCTCCGCTTTGAGCTCCTGGGCCAGTCCCGGCGCCACCAAATCCGCCTGGTCGCGCGTGGCGGCTATCAGCGGCGGCCAACCTTCGACCGACAAATCGTTGCGCCTGGTCATGCCGAATCCGGCACCGGCACCATGCAGCCGCGCCAGCGCATCGCCGATGCCGGTGCAGTGAAAGGGCTGGATCGCGCGCGGCCACAGCCCGTCGAGGAAGCTGATGACGGCGGCGGGCCGGCCGCACAGCCGCCTGAGCGCCTCGCCGTCGCGCGCGCGGATCGCGACCGGGCAGGAGAAGCCGCGGGCCGCCAGATGCTCCATAAGGCCGAGGAAGAAGGGCAGGTCGGCCGGGTTCACCCGCTTCTCATAGAGCGTCAGGATGAAGTCGCCGCGCTCGGTTCTGAGCAGGAAGTTCGAATTCTCGACGCCCTCGGCGATGCCCTTGCAGGACAGCACGGCGCCCAGATCGTAATCCGTCATGAAACGGGTGAGATCGCCGTCGGACACATCGGTATAGACCGCCATCTCAACCCAGGTCCGGCTCAGCAAGCATATCGGCGTCCCAATCTATCCACAGCCCCAACCAGCAGCCCTTGTGCGATCCGAATGCTGCCCATACTATCGCGGCGCTTCGGATCCCGGCCGACGCTAGTACAGGCTGTCCATCGAAGGAAAGCACCATGAGATCGACGCCGACAAGATTGCGCCGGGCCGGCAGCCGGCATCGCTAAGAGGCTGTTTTGAAAATGCGCTGCAGACCCCGGCCGCGAAAATGCACCCAACGCGCATTTTCAAAACAGTCCTAACCAGCTTCGAGTGATCATGAATTTCTTCTCCCAAGGCGCCGCCTTGGGGCGCGCCGCCGCCCTCCTTTGCCTCACCGGCCTGCTCTCCGACTGCAGCCTCGTCGAAAGCGAATATTCCGATGTGAAATGCCCCGAATCCGGCATCCTCACCGAGGCGAGCGCCCTCTCGCGCTTCGACGGGCACGGCACCGGCTTCACCAATCTGGCCTATCGCGCCTCGCTCGGCGATCTCAAGGTCGAGTGCAAGGTCAATGACGAGGGCGCCTCGATGACGGTGACCGTCTCGACCTTGGCCGAGATCGGGCCGGCCGCGACGGCGCGGTCGATCGATCTTCCGTATTTCATCGCGATCGCCGATCCGCATGACAAGATCCTGGCCAAGCGGGTCTTCTCCAACGCGATCGAGTTCAAGGCGAACCAGTCCCGCGCCGGCGCGCGCGATACCGACACCCAGAAGATCCCGATGTCGGATCCCAAGGACGCGCCGAAATATCATGTCGTGATCGGCTTCCAGCTGACCGAGGAGGAGCTGGACTTCAACCGGGCCCAGCTCAAGCACTAGCTTTTCGCCGCCGCCTCCGCTGGAACAGGCCGCGCAGCCGGCGGCGGATGCTCAGGCTTTCGAACGGGTCGCGCTCGGGATCGAGCGCCACGCCGATCTCGGCAATGATGTCGCCGTCGAGCCGGCGCACGATCAGGTCCACCAGGCCCAGATGCAGCCGGTCGCCCACGACCGGTGCTCGCCCCAGCCGCTGGCGCAGATAGACGCCGGCCGGCTTGGCGCGGTCGGCGATCGTCGCCGGCAGGCCGTAGAGATCGACCACGGTCGCCATCGGCACGGCGGGATCGAGCACGAAATCGCCGAGCGTGCCGGGTTTCCCGGCCCGGCGCGGGCGGGGTGCGAACAGGCGATCGGCCGCCTCGGCCGCGTGATCGGGCGCCAGCGCCATGACGACATCGCCCGGCCGCAGCCGGTCGATCTTGTCTTTCTCCATCGCCATCCCCTCGCGCAGCACGGCGACGAGACGCAGATCGTGCGGCAGCGGCAGCGTCTCGAAGGGGCGCTCGACCGCAGGCGATCCCGATGCCACACGCCAGGCCAGGATCGCGCGCGCCGTGTCGGCCGCGAGCTCGAGATCGAGATGCTGCGCCTCGGCCGCCTCCTCGGGCAGCTCCAGGCGAAGCAAGCGTGCCGCCGGCGCGATCGTCCAGCCCTGCAGCACCAGCGAGGTCAGCACGACCAGGAAGGTGATGTGGAAATAGATCTCGGCATGGGGCAGGCCGCTCAGGCTCGGGATCAAGGCCAGGAAGATCGGCACGGCACCGCGCAATCCGACCCAGGCGATGAAGAGACGCTCCTGCGTCGTGAAGCGGAACGGCGTAAGGCACAGCCAGACGGCCGCCGGCCGGGCCAGGAACATGAGCGCCAGCGCCACGCCGAGGGCGGCCGGCGCCTGCGGGATAAGGTGGCTCGGCACAACCATCAGCCCCAGCATGATGAACAGCACGAGCTGCGACAGCCAGGCCATGCCCTCGTGGAAGCGCAGGATCGTCTGGCTCGCCCGCAGCCGGCTGTTGCCGCAGATGAGGCCGCAGAGATAGACGGCCAGGAAGCCCGAGCCTTCGAGCAGCTGCGTCCCGCCGAACAGCGCCAGCACCGCGGCCATGACCAGGATCGGATAGAGGCCGGCGGTGACCGGCAGGCGGTTGACCAGCTGCACCAGGAGCGTGCCGCCGCCGATGCCCAGAGCCAGCCCGAGGGTCGCTTGCCGGGCCAGAAACAGCAGCGTCTCGGCGATGCTTCGGGCGCCGTGATGGGCCAAGAGGGCGACCAGCGTCACGGTCAGGAACACGGCGACCGGGTCGTTGAAGCCTGCCTCTGTCTCCAGCGTCGCGGTGACGCGATGGCTCACATCGCGCCCCTGCTGATGCAGCAGCAGGAACACGGCGGCAGCGTCGGTCGAGGAGACGATGGCACCGATCAGGCCGGATTCGAGCCAGCCGATATCCATGAACGCATAAGCGGCGATGGCCGTGATGCCGGCCGTGACGCCGACGCCGATCGTGGCAAGTGCCAGCGACGGGCCGAAGGCAAGCTTGAAGACGCGCCGCTGCGTGTGCAGCCCGCCATCGAACAGGATGAGCGCCAAGGCGGCACTGCCGATGAGATAGGCCGTACCGGTCTCGCCGACGTGGAGCCCAAGCCCGCCTTCGCCCGCCGCCATGCCGAGGCCGAGGAACGCCAACAGCAGCGGAGCGCCGATCCGGCTCGACAGGATTCCGGCGACGATGCCGGCCAAGAGCAGCAACGCGCCGATGAAGATCAGCTCATGCGCGAGCGCCATGCCCCCTCCTTGTCACCGCGATCTTAGTCCATAGAACGGGGCGAACCCGGCAATTGCGTGGCAATTCGGCGAAAATGATGCGATCAAGCTCGCCTCATCCGGTTGGGGAAGAGCGATGGCGCTCGTCATGAGCGAGTGGGGTCTGGCTGGCGTCGAGGCGCTCAAGGGCCAGATCTCGGTGCTCGTCATCGTCGATGTCCTGTCCTTTTCGACCGCCGTCGATATCGCGGTCTCGCGCGGCGCCGTCGTCTTTCCCACGGCTGAGCACGGGCCTGACGCCGAGGCGATGGCGGCGCGGATCGGTGCAGTGCTGGCCCAGCGCCAACGTTCGGTGACGGTCCCCAGCCTGTCGCCGGCGAGCCTTCTCGATGTCGCGGACGGGCTCAAGCTGGTGCTGCCGTCGCCCAATGGCGCGCGGCTGTCGCTCGCCGGCGGTGCCCTGCCGGTGCTGGCGGGGTCGCTGCGCAATGCGGGCGCCGTGGCGGAGGTCGCGCGCAAGATCGCCGGTGCCGGTGCTATCGGAATCATCCAGCGGGCGAGCGCTGGCCCGACGGCAGCCTTCGGCCTGCGATCGAGGATCTGCTGGGCGCGGGCGCCATCATCCAGGCGCTCGGGCTCGATTGCACGCCCGAAGCGAGGGTCGCGCGCGACGCCTATCGAGCCGCCGGTGCAGAGCTCGGCGCGCTGATCCGGGACTCAGTTACGGGGCGCGAGCTGAGCGATCGCGGCTTTGCTGGCGATGTCGAGCTGGCGCTAGCGCGGGATGTCAGCCGCTCGATCCCGCTCTTGAGCGACGGCGCCTATCGGGCGTTGCCGGTGCGGCCGTCTGCACGGCTATTGGTGATCAATCCGGAGGATCGCGTCCTTCTCTTCCGTTTCGTCCATCGCCGGGGGCCGCTCGCCGGCCAGGATTTCTGGGCGACGCCAGGCGGCGGGCTCGAGCCGGGCGAGAGTTTCGAGGCGGCGGCCAAGCGCGAGCTCGAGGAGGAGACGGGGCTCAAGGATGTCCCGATCGGACCCGAGATCGGCCGACGCGCGCCGGTGATCCGGCTGCCCACGGGCGAGCCTGTCCTGTCCGACGAGCGCCTGTTCGTGGTCAGGGCCGCGGATAGCTCGCTGTCACGAGACGGCTGGACGGATCTCGAGCGGGAAGTGATGGCGGACCATCGCTGGTGGTCCGCCCCAGAGCTTCTCGAAAACCAGCTCGCCGAAACCGGCGAGACGATCTATCCGGAGAATATGGCGGAGCTGCTTAGTGCAGCCTTGCGGGCAACTCGCCGATGACCTCGTCGATCAGCGAAGCGCCGCGCGCCTTGTCGAGCCGCTCCTTGAGCAGGATGCGGACCGAATCGATCGCGACATCGACCGCGGCCGCACGCACCTCGGCCAGCGCCTTCGCCTCGGCCTGGGCGATCTTGTCGCGCGCCTGCTCTTCGCGCCGCTGGATCGCTGCCTCGAGGTCGATCACCGCCTGGCGCGACACGCGCTCGGCCTCGGCCTCGGCGTGGCGGACGATCTCCTGCGCGTCGGTCATGGCATCGCGCTGCTTGCGCTGATACTCGGCCAGGGCCGCCTCGGCCTCCTCGCGCGCCTTGCGCGATTCGTCGAGCTGGGCCTTGATCCGCTGGGCGCGGGCATCGAGCACGGTGTTGAGCATGCCGGTGCCCTTCCACAGCATGATGCCGACGCCGATGACGAAGGCGATGAAGACCCAAAATTCTGGGTCGCGGAGCAACTCCATCACGCCCGTCCCTTCATGGCCTGATCGACGGCGGCGCCGACTTGAGATTCGTCCAGCGTGTCGCCGATCAGCCGGCTCGTCGCGGCTTGCGCCGCCGAGACCGCGATCGCGCGGACATTGCTCATGGCCTGCACCTTGGCGGCATCGATGCGCGCCTCGGCTTCCTTGGCCTGGGCGTTCAGTTTGGCCATCGCCTCGTGCTGCTTTGCCGCCGCCGCTGCCGCCAGCTTTTCCTTGGTGGCGTTGATCTGCGCCGCGGCCTGCGTCCGGGCCTCGGCGAGCGCCCGTTCGTAGGATTGGATCACGACCTCGATCTCGGTCTTCATCCGCTTGGCCGCCTCGAGGTCACCCTCGATGCGGGTACGGCGCTGCTCGATCACGCCGCCGATCGCGGGCAGGCCCACGCGCGACATCAGCATGTAGAACAGGATAAAACTGACCGCGAGCCAGAAGAGCTGCGGGATATAGGTGGCTATATCGAGTTGCGGCATGTGCGGCCCAACCTGGAGAAGGCGATGCCCGAAGGCCCGCGCCGATTAGCCGAACAGCAGGATGAAGGCGACAAGCAGGCCGAACAGGCCGGTCGCTTCGGCAAGCGCGAAGCCCAGGAACGCCGGACCCTGGATGTTGGCCGACGGGTTGCGGGCGAGGCCGCTCACGAGCGCGGCGAAGATGTTGCCGATGCCGATACCGGCGCCGACCAGCGCGATACAGGCGATACCGGCGCCGATCATCTTGGCAGACTGAAGATCCATAATGTCGTCCTTGCTTGGAAAGTCTTAGGGCTTGCGGAGAGAGTTCGAGCAGCCTAGCCGGCGGCTCAGTGAAGGTGGATCGCGTCCTTGAGATAGAGGCAGGACAGGATGAGGAAGACATAGGCCTGCAATGCAGCGACCAGGAATTCGAGCAGCACCAGGAACACATCCATCCCGATCGGCAGGAAGCCGAAGATGCCGAGGCTGGTGACGAAGCTGGCGAAGATGAACAGCATCGTGTGCCCGGCCATCATGTTGGCGAACAGTCGAATGGCCAGCGTGAAGGGCCGGATGCAGTAGGACAGCATCTCGATCGGCACGAGCAGGATGAGCAACACCACCGGCACGCCATGCGGCACGAACAGCGTCAGGAATTTCGGGCCATGCTTGACGATGCCGATGAACGTCACGCCCAGGAACACGACCGCGGCCAGCGCGAATGTCACGATGATGTGGCTGGTGAAGGTGAAGCTCCACGGCACCATGCCGAGCAGATTGCCCAGCAGCACGAACATGAAGAGCGTGAAGAGGAACGGCAGATAAGGCTTGCCCTCGAGGCCGACATGCTCGCTGACGAGCCCGTCGACCATCTCGTAGATCATCTCGGCCATCGACTGCACCCGCGTCGGCACCAGATTGCGGCCGCGCATGGCGAACACGATGAACAAGGTACCCAGGAGCACCGTCAGCAGCATAAGCAGCGACGCGTTGGTGAAGGACACATCGAACTTGCCGATGTGCAGCGGCACCAACCGCTCGATCGTGAATTGGCTCAGGGGGCCTTCAGTCGCCACGTCTATCCTCGTTCCACGCTCGGCGCCGCAGGACCGGGCGCCATAGCATTACTTGCCGCTCATGCCCGGACCGAACACGGCCCGGTAGACCCTCACCATGCCGACCGCCACACCAAGGAAGAAGCCGATCACGACGCCCCAAGGCTTGGTGCCGAGCCCGCGATCGACCAGCCAGCCAAGGCCGGCACAGAACGCCACGGAGACGACCAGCTCGAGCCCGATCTGCATGCCGACGCCCATGGCGCTCGACGATGCCCCGGTACCCTTGCCGTTCCCGCCGCCGGGCTGTTTCGAAGAGTCCGGTGCCTGGCGATCATCCATGGAGAAGACCCCGAAGCGGACCAAACGATCCCCGGTCCCGGCCGCTGGCGCGACGAAACGGCGCGGACCCTAGCGAGCGGTTCCTAGCGTGTCAAGGCCGCAAAAACTCTGGCTGTGCATGCCTATTCGGCGCGGGTTTCAGGCGGTTTGGCGCAGCCTTTCGGCGGCCGCCAGCTCGACCGAGACGAGGCGCGACACGCCCTTCTCCATCATGGTCACGCCATAGAGCCGATCCATCCGCGCCATGCTGACGCGGTGATGGGTCACGACCAGAAAGCGCGTGCCGGTCCGCTCCGAGATCTCGCGCACCATCTGGCAGAAACGCTCGACATTGGCGTCGTCGAGCGGGGCGTCGACCTCGTCCAGCACTGAGATCGGCGCAGGGTTGGTCAGGAACACGGCGAAGATGAGGGCGAGTGCGGTCAGCGCCCGCTCGCCGCCTGACAAGAGCGAGAGGATCTGCAGTTTCTTGCCCGGTGGGCTCGCCATGATCTCGAGGCCGCCGGCGAAGGGATCGCTTGGATCCTCGATCAGTTCGAGATGCGCGTGGCCGCCGCCGAACAGGCGGGTGAAGAGCGTCTCGAAATGGTTGTTCACCGTGGCGAAGGCCTGGGCCAGCCGCTCGCGCCCCTCCTGGTTCAGCTGGCCGATCGCCTGGCGCAGCTTGGCGATGGCCGCAGTGACATCGGCCGACTCGCTCTCGATCGTCCCGAGCTGCTGAGCGAGCTCGGCCATCTCGGTCTCGGCCATGAGATTGACCGGCCCGATCGCCTCGCGGTCGCGCTTCTGCCGCTCGAACCGGGCCTCAAGCTCAGGCACTGCCTCGGCCGGCGCGTCGGCCGGAATGCCGGCGACGCGCGGCAGCTGCTCGGCCGGGCAGGAGAAATTCTCGCGCGCCCGGGCGGATGCCGCGGCCCGAGCCTCTTCTGCCTGATCATGCGCCGCCTCGGCGCGGACGCGGTCCTCGCGGGCATTGGCATGCTGGGCGGCCGCCTCCTGTTGCCTTCGTTCGGCCTCGGCCCCACGACGCTCGGCCTCGGCGAGAGCGGCGGCCGTATCGCGTGCCATGTCGCGGGCGCCCGACAAGCCCGCCTGCAAACCCGCGCGCTCGGTCGCGAGTGCTGCTGGTCGGCCGGCGAGGGTAGCGGCCTCGGCGGCTAGCGCCGTCCGCCGTTCCTCGAGCTCGGCGACATGGGAGGCCGCCCCTTCCGTGCGTTTCACCCAGGCGCGGCTTTCGGTGTCGATGGCGGCAATTCGGGCCTGGCGCGCCGCGGCCTCCCGGGTGACCCGGTCGGCCTCGCGCTGATGGCCGGCTTCCACCTGGCGCGCGGTGGTGAGCGCCAAACGCAACGTCTCGAGCTCGAGACGGTCGGCGGCAGGATCGGCCAGATTGGTCTGGGTTGCCTGCGCGGCCTGGATCTGGCTGGTGAGCTCGGTCCGCTCGCTTTCGGCTCGGCTCAAGCTCTCGGTGACGCTCTGGCGTAGCACCTCGGCCTGGGTCTGCTGCTGCTGCAGCGCCGAATGGGTCTGGCGCGCCGTGCTGACCGCCTGGCCGGCCTGCAGCGTCGCGGCCTGCGCCCCGCGCGCCTCGGTTTCGGCCGCCTGGCGTGCCGCACTCGCGGCGGCGGCCGCCTGCTGGGCGTCCGCGAGGGCAGCCGCACTTTCGGCCTGCTGCCGTTCGAGCGCTTTCAGCCGGTTGCGCTGGGCCAGCCGCGTCGCGGCCGCCGTGGGCGCGCCTGGCGCGACGGTCAGCCCATCCCAGCGCCACAGCGCGCCGTCACGCGTCACGAGCCTTTGCCCGGGCTTCAGGGACGCCTGAAGCGCGCGGCCGGTCTCGGCATCGGGCACGATTCCGATATGGGCCAGCCGGCGGCCAAGCTGCGGCGGTGCCTCGACCGAGCGGGCCAGCGGGTCGGCGCCGCCGGGCAGGGCGGCTTGTGTCCCGGCCATATCGGCCAGCTCAGCCCAATGGATCGGGGCGGCGGGATCGGTCGCGGCCATCAGATCCTCGCCCAGCGCCGCACCCAGGGCCGCTTCGAGGCCGGGTTCGACCGCGACGCGGTCGAGAATGGGGGCAGCACCGCGGCGTTGCGCCCCAGCCGTGACGTTGCGCAGCCCATCGATCTCGGCGCCGAGCTTGACGTAATGCCGCTCGGCTTCCTGCCAGCGCTGCCGTGCGGTCTGCTCCGCCTCGGCGATCGTTCGGGCGGCTGCTTGCGCCTCGTCGGCGCGGGTGCGTGCCGCAGTGAGGGCCGCCTCGGCGGCCGCGACGGCCTCTCCGGCGGCCGCCACGCGCTCGGGCGGAATCGCACTGCGGTCGAGCTCGGCGAGCTTGGCGCCGGTTTCGGCCAGCACGCGCTCGAGCCGCGCCCGCCGCTCCTCCAAGGCCGAAAGCTCGCGCCGCAAGGCAGCCCGCTCGGCCTCCCGCGCACCGGTGCGGGCCGTGGCCTCGGCGAAGGCGGTGTCGTGCGCGGCCGTCTCCGCTTTGGCGGCCGACAGCAGTGCCGCCAGCTCGGCCTGGGCCAGGGATTCGCCCTGCTGCTGGCCGAGCAGCGTCGCGCGCTCCTCATTGAGCCGCCCTGACATCGTTTGTGCTTCGGCGGCCAGCTGCGTCTCGCGGGCGAGATCCTGTTCGATCTGATTGAGCCGGAGCCGGCTGTCGCGCAGCAGCTGGTCGAGGCGCCGCTCTTCCGCTTCGAGCATATGAAGCGCGGCGGCCTGCTTCTCGGCCGCTTGCGCCGTCTCGGTCGCGACCATCCGCAGGCCGGGCAGCCCGTCGCGCGCTTTATCCCGCGCCGCCTCGGCTGCCGTCGCCGCGGCCAGCGTCTCGCCCACGAGCACCTCGGATGCCTTCAGCCGCTCGGCGCACTGGAGCAGCCGAGCCGCCTGATCCAGCACCTGGCGATAGAGCAGCAGCGCCTCGCTCAGGCGAATTTGCTCAGTCAGTTTGCGATAGCGCTCGGCCTGGCGCGCCTGCTTCTTCAGCCGGTCGAGCTGGACATCGAGATTCTGGGCGATATCGGCGAGCCGGGTGAGATTGGTCTCGGCCCCGGCGAGCCTGAGCTCGGCCTCGTGCCGCCTGGCATGGAGGCCGCCGATCCCGGCCGCCTCCTCGAGCAGCGCCCGTCGCTCACTGGGCTTGGCGTTGATCAGCCAGCCGATCCGGCCCTGGCCGATAAGGGCCGAGGATTGGGCGCCCGAGGCGGCGTCGGCGAACAGGATCTGCACGTCGCGGGCGCGCTGCTCGCGGCCGTTGACGCGATAGACCGAGCCTTTGCCGCGCTCGATCCGCCGCTCGACTTCGACCTCCTCGGCCGCCTCCAGCTCGGCGACCGTCATCATCTCGGGATTGTCGAGCGCCAGCGCCACGCTCGCGACATTGCGCGCGGGCCGCGCTGCGGTGCCGCCGAAGATGACATCGTCCATCTCGCCGCCGCGCAGCCGGCGAGCCGAGGATTCGCCCATCACCCATTGCAGCGCCTCGACCAGGTTCGACTTGCCGCAGCCATTGGGCCCGACGATTCCGGTCAGGCCCGGCTCGATCAGCAGCTCGGTCGGCTCGACGAAGGATTTGAAGCCGCTGAGGCTGAGCTTGGTGACGTGCAAAGAGACTCGAGCTTTCGGTTGTGGCGGCTATTTCGCGCCGGCTTCCGTCAGATTCTTGACGAAGACATCATAGGGAAGCTCGCCGGACACCAGCTTGCCGTTGAAGAAGAAGGTGGGCGTGGCGTTGACGCCGGCATCCTCGGCATGCTGCCGGCTCTCGGCGATCGAGCGGGCCAGCTTCTCGTCGGACATGCAGGCCTTGGCCTTGTCCTCGGGAATGCCGCCCAGCTTGCCGATCTTGACGAGCTCGACCTCGGGATCCTGCGCGATCGCCCAGACTCGCTGGCTGCCGAACAGCGCCTGCAGGAAGCCCCAGAATCTGTCGTCGCCGGTGCACCGCGCCAGCTGTGCCGCCTTCAGCGCCAGCGCGTCGAGCGGATAGTCGCGGAACACGAAGCGGATCTTGCCCGTGTCGATCCACTCCTTGCGGACCTGCGGGAACACGCCCGCTTCCCAATTGGCGCAGTGCGGGCAGGTGAGCGAGGCATATTCGACCACGGTGACCGGCGCGTCGGCCTGGCCCAGCGTCGTGTCGGCCGCCGTCAAGGGCGGGATGAGCCCGACCGCGACCTGCTCGTCCGGTGCTGCCTGGGCCGATCCCATCGCGAATGCGGCGAACAGCAGGCAGCTCAATAGAATGCGGTACATATTCTTCTCCACCACTACATATGGACGCTATCGGGTTTTTGCTTTCGAGGCAAGACGAGGCGACTGACCGATGACGGCGCGGCCCAGCCCTTCGAGGGCGGCGCGCAGCTCGGGATCGGCCACCCCTTCGAGCCGTTGCGCGAGGTCCGCCTGCTCCGCTCCGTCGAGCGGGCGCAGCAGCGGCGGACGGGCCTCGTCCTGCCGGTCGATCGTGCCCTGGCGCAGCGCCAGGCGGGCGACCGCCTTATAGCCGAAAAAGGTGTTGATGCGCTCGATAATGAGCGGTTCCAGATGCTGCACGGTCAGGCCGGCGCCGGGCGCCACGCGCAAATGCAGCGTGCCGTCGGTACGCTCGCCGCGGCTGAAGGAAAGCTTGACCGGCAGCGTGTCTCGGGCGAGATCCTGGCCGACGACGGATTTCCATTCCAGGATCACCTGCGCCTCGCCGAAGCCGCGGCGCCCGAGCACGGGGGCTGCGACCTTCGATACCGTGCTGCCCAAGGATTTCATGCCGAACGTCCCGCCAACCGGTCCAACTGCCCGCGGCCCAAGAGAGGCCAATCTCGCCCGATCGATGCTCGATTGGTACGACCGCCATCGTCGCAGCCTGCCCTGGCGCGCCGAACCCGGCCATCCCTCCGATCCCTACGCGGTCTGGCTGAGCGAGATTATGCTGCAGCAGACCACGGTCGCAACTGTGGGGCCGTATTTTGGCGCTTTCACGGCACGCTGGCCCCGGGTCGAGGATCTGGCGTCCGCCTCGCTCGACGCCGTGCTCCATGCCTGGCAGGGTTTGGGCTATTACGCCCGGGCGCGCAACCTCCATGCTTGTGCGCGGGTCGTGGCGGACCGTTTCGGCGGTCGCTTTCCCGAGACGGAGGAAGGGCTGCGCGAACTGCCGGGCATCGGCGCCTACACGGCCGCCGCGATCGCGGCGATCGCCTTCGACCGGCCGGCGACCGTGGTCGACGGCAATGTCGAGCGTGTCATGGCGCGGCTTTTCGCCGTCGAGACGCCACTGCCCGATGCCAAGCCCGAACTGCGCGCGCATGCCGAGAGCCTGACGCCGGTACACCGCCCCGGCGACTACGCCCAAGCGGTGATGGATCTCGGCGCCACGGTTTGCACGCCGCGCAAGCCGCGCTGCGTGCTCTGCCCCTGGATGGCGTCTTGCCGGGCGCGTGCCGCGGGCGATCCCGAGCGTCTGCCGGCCAAGCGGCCGAAGGCCGAGCGGCCGGTGCGCCGCGGCGTCGCCTTCTGGCTCGTCCGGCCGGACGGCACGATCCTGCTGCGCCGGCGGCCGGAGAGCGGATTGCTGGGCGGCATGATGGAGATTCCCTCGACCCCCTGGCGCGACACTGTCTGGCCGGTCGCCGAGGCCCGGGAACTGTCGCCGGTGCCGGCGCGGGAGTGGCGCCTGCTGCCGGGCGCCGTCGGCCATACTTTCACGCATTTCCATCTCGAGCTGGCCGTGCTCGCCGGATCTGCGGCCGCGTCGGCCCCAGGCCTCTGGGTCAGGCCGGATCAGCTCGCCGAGCATGCTTTGCCCACCCTCATGAAGAAGGTGGCGCGCTGGGCCATCACGGGACTCGCATGACCGACAGAGACCGGATCGATGGGCGCGCCGCCGCCCTTCTCGTGCTGCTGTGCGCGCTCTGGGGCGTGCAGTCGGTCGCGATCAAGCTGACCAACGACTCGATTCCGCCCGTGCTGCAAGCCGGCATGCGATCGGCCGTGGCGGCGCTGCTGCTGCGCGCTTGGGCCAAAGGGCGCGACATTCCGCTGTTCGAGCCTGACGGCACGCTCTGGCAGGGGTTGGCCGTCGGCGCGCTTTTCGGTGTCGAATTCGCGGTGCTGTTTGAGGCGCTGGCGCTGGCGAGCGCCTCTCATGTCGTTCTCTTCCTCTATTCGGCACCCTTCTTCGTGGCGCTCGGCACGCAATTCTTCCTGCCGGGCGAGCGGCTTCGGCCTTGGCAATGGCTCGGTCTCGCCTGCGCCTTCGCCGGCATGGCGCTGGGTTTCGGCGATGCGCTCGGCGCGATGCGGCGCGACGAAGTGCTGGGCACGGCCCTGGCCCTTCTTGCCGGGTTTCTCTGGGGTGCCACGACCGTGCTGATCAAGGCCGGCAAGCTCGCCCGCGCCACGCCGGAAAAGACGCTGTTCTACCAGCTTGTCGTCTCGGCGCTGATCCTGCCGGCGATCTCGCTTTGGTATGGCGAGGTGTGGCCGGACGGCGTCGGGCCCACTGGTCTCGCCTCGATCGCCTTCCAGGCGATCGGTGTCGCCTTCGCCTCATATCTCGCCTGGTTCTGGCTGATCCGGCACTATCCCGCGGCGAAGGTCTCCTCATTCACCTTCCTGACGCCGCTCTTCGGCGTGCTGGCCGGCGGGCTGCTGCTGGGCGAGGCGCTGTCGCCCTCGCTGGCCGTGGCGCTGGCGTTGGTGGCGCTCGGCATCTATCTCGTCAATCGGCGCCAGCCGGTCGAGGTTACGCAGCAAGCTTAGCTTGTTCTTCGAGGAAGCGGCGTGACTCGGCCGTGACCCAGTCGCGGAAGGCCTTGAGCTTCGGTCGCTCGGCCGTGGCTTCGGGGCAGACCAGCCAATAGGCAAATAGGCTGGGCACCAATTCGGCGAAGGGACGGACGAGCAGGCCGGAGGTGAGATCGCCGCCGGCCAGCACATTGTTGCCGAGCGCGATGCCCAGGCCGGCAGCGGCCGCCTGCAGGCTCATATGAGTGTAGGTGAAACGCGGCCCGTCACGCACCTCGATATGGCCGGCGCCGAGGGCCTTGAGCCAATCGGCCCAGTCGAGATCGATGCCGCCCGGGCTCACTTCCTCATGCAGCACCGTGGCGTGACGGAGATCCTCGAGCGTCTTGAGCGGCGGCGGTCCGGCGGCGAAAGCCGGGCTGCAGACGGGAAACACCTCCTCCGGCAGCAGCCGCTCGGACCGCAGGCCCGGAGAGGCACCCGCGCCGCGGCGCAGCGCCATGTCCGCCTCCGCCGTGGCGAAATCGACCATCGCATTCTCGGCCGAGACCCGCACGACGATGCCGGGATGTGCCGCACTGAAGCTGCCCAGCCTGGGGATGAGCCAGCGCGCCGCGAGTGAGGTCGTCGTGCTGACCGTCAGCACGGCGGACGCGCTGTCGCGCTTCAAACTCGCCGTCGCCGCCTCGACACCGTCGAGCAGCTCGCCCAGCCGCTTGCCATAGCGTTGCCCGGCATCGCTCAGCAGCACGCCGCGCGGCAGCCGCCGGAACAGGGTCACGCCCAGGAGATCCTCCAGCGCCTTGATCTGCTGGCTCACCGCCCCGGGCGTGACATGCAGCTCCTCCGCTGCCTTCAGAAAGCTCAGATGACGGGCCGCGGCCTCGAAGGCGCGGAGCGCGTTGAGCGGCGGCAGGCGGCGGGCCATGACATGCCTCAAGGCTTAGCTGAGCTAAGCCTTTCTACCAGAAACTCTGGTTTGTCGCGAGGTGCTCTTTCGCGCGATATTCACGGGCAAGCGAGGTGCCGCCCGGCACCCGGAAGGAGGATGGAAATGGCTTATTCAAGCTGCTGCGACGAGCCCGTCAATGTGTCGCTCCGGTCGAGCCTCGAGAAGCGTCTGGTCCGTTGGCTCGACGGCCTGTCGCTGTGGCGCGAGCGGGGGCGCCAGCGCCGCATGCTCATGAGCATGAACGACCGGATGCTGGCCGATATCGGGCTCGATCGCGGCGTGATCGAACGCGAATTCACGAAGCCGTTCTGGCGGCCGTGAGACAGCAAAAGACCGGGCCCGTCTTTCGAGCGGGCCCGGCCGCATTCTCAACTCAGCGCAGGCCGCCGCTGGCGACCAGCTTCTCGCCCGTCAGCCAGCGGGCATCGTCCGAGGCCAGGAACACCGCGATCTGAGCGATATCGCCGGGCTGGCCGACCCGGCCCAGCGGCGTCTGGGCGACGAGAGCCTTCTCGAAATCGGAGCCGATGAAGCCGGCGCCTTGTGTGCCTTCGGTCTCGACGATGCCCGGGTTGATGCTGTTGACCCGGATCTTGCGCGCGCCCAGCTCAGCCGCGAGCACGCCGGTGATGGCATCGACCGCACCCTTGGTGCCGGTATAGACGGCCGATTGCGGCGGCGAGATCGCCGTCACGGCCGAGCTGATATTGATGACGCTGCTGCCTTCGCCGAGATGCTTCGCCGCCGCCTGGGTGGTCAGCAACACGCCCAGCACATTGATGTCGAACATCCGGTGGAACTGTGCCTCGGTGATGTCCTCGAGCGCACCGAACTCATAGACGCCCGAATTATTCACAAGGATGTCGAGCTTACCGAAATTCTTGATCGCGGCGTCGACGATGCCTTGCGCCTCGGCCGCCTTGGCGACATCGCCCTTGACGGCAATTGCCTTGCCGCCGGCCGTCACGATCTTGTCGACCACCAAATCGGCGCCTGATTTGCTCGACGCGTAGTTCACGACGACGGCGGCACCCTCGGCCGCGAGCGCCTTGGCGATGGCCGCACCGATACCCTTGGAGGCGCCGGTAACGACGGCGACCTTGCCTGCGAGCTTGGACATTTTGGTATTCCCTTCAAAAGACTCTGGGTCCGAGATCGGAAGCACCAGCGGCTGGCGCATCGGGTTCGTCCCATAGTTCAGGTAAATGGAACTATTGAACTCGATGTCAAGCCGCCCTATTTCATTTTCATGAGACCGCTCACCCACCCATCGATCGAGGATGTTCCGCTGGAGGCGATCCTGCACGCGCTGTCGGATCCCGTGCGGGTCGCGATCTTCGTCGAGATCGCCGGTGCCGGTCGCGCGCAGACCTGCACGGCCTTCGCCCACATCAATGACCGCACGATCCCGAAATCATCCCTGTCCCAGCATTTCAAGGTGCTGAGAGAGGCCGGCCTGATCCGGTCGGAGCGGCGCGGGGTCGAGATGCACAACAGCTCGCGCTGCGCTGAGGTCGATGGCCGCTTTCCGGGCCTGATCGGTGCGATCATCAATGCGCACGGCATCCAGGCGAAGGCGGCTGCACCAGTCAGTGCTGAGTCGAGCTTGAGCTCGATCCGCCGGTTGTGGCGATAGGCGTCGTCGGTCGTTCCCTTGTCGATCGGCTGCCACTCGCCGAAGCCGGCGGCGGCCAGGCGCTCGGCCGGGACACCCTGATCGATCAGGAACTTCACCACCTGGACGGCGCGCGCCGTCGACAGCTCCCAGTTCGACTGGAATTGCGGCGTGTTGATCGGCCTCTTGTCGGTATGGCCGTCCACCTCCAAGAGCCAGTTCACATCGGGCGGGATCTTGGCCTGGATCTCCTGGATCGCCTTGACCAGCGGCTGCAGCTGCTGGCGCGCGCCGTCGCTGAGATCGGCCGAGGCCGGCTCGAACAGCACTTCTGACTGAAACACGAACCGGTCGCCGACGATGCGAATATCCGGCCGGTCACCCAGGATCTGCCTCAAGCGGCCGAAGAATTCCGAGCGGAAGCGCGCCAGCTCCTCGACCTTGGTGGCGAGCGCCACATTGAGCTTGTTGCCGAGATCCGTGATCTGGGCCGCCTGATCGGTATTCTGGGATTTGGCGAGATCGAGCGCGGCGGTGAGTTCGCTCAATTGCTGGCGCAGCGCGTCGATATTCTGGTTCAAGGTCGCGATCGTGTCGTCCTTGCCCTGGGCACTCGCGGCGGCGGCATCGGCCTTGGTGTTGGCGTCGGCCAGCTGGGCAGACAGCGCATTCTTGGCGGCATTGGCCTGGCCGGCCTGGGCACCGAGCGTGGCGACGCTCTGCTTGAGGTCGGCATTGCTCTTGCGCTCGAGTCCCAGCATGTCGGTCAAATCGTTGAGCTGCTGGGTCAGCTGCTTGATCGCGGCGTCACGGTTGCTGACGGCCCCGCTCAGATAGAATTGCCCGATGGTGAAGACCATCAGCACGAACACGATGACCATGGTCAGCTGCGTCAGCGCATCGACGAAGCCGGGCCAGATATTGATCGTGGAAGTGCCGCGCGAGCGGCGCGACAAGGGCATGTTTCGCTCCTATTCCCGCTGATCGGCTTCCTCGGCCAAGGCAGCGATGGTGCGGGCGAGCAGCCTGATCTCGGACCGGATTTCCTGCACCGATTGCTCGCGCCCGCGCACCAATTCCTCGAGCAGGCGGCTCACCTGCCGATCGAGATTGCCCAGATGGCCGCGTGCCGCATCGTCGAGGCCATTGCCGCCGCTCGAACGCGCCGCCGGCTCGGCCAGCCGCGCCAGCACGGGCCGCAGTTCCTGCTGCAGGCTGGCGATCCGCAACAGCACATCCTGCTGGGTCCGCATCTGCTCTGTCATCAGCGCCATCTGCTCGGTCAGCTGCACAAAGGCCTGGTTCGCCTGCTGCCTGCCATCCTCGCTCCGCGCCATGATGCGCTGAAGATTATCGAGGCTGTCGGCCGTCTGCTCCAGCAGCGCCTGGATGAAGGCCGGCACCGACTGGTCGCCCTCGGCCACTGGGCCAGCCGAGATCCGGGTCAGGCCCGACAGCCATTCCTCGAGCTCATAGAAGAAGCGATTCTGCGCCTGGCCGGCCTGGAGATCGAGAAAGCCCAGCACCAGAGATCCCGCGAGGCCGAAGAGCGAGGAGCTGAAGGCCGTGCTCATGCCGGCGAGCGGGGTTGCCAGACTTTCCTTGAGATCGCTCAGGGCCTTGGTGACATCGCCGCCGCCCGAGAGAGATCCCACGACGCCGCCGACCGAGCGCACCGTCTCCAGCAACCCGTAGAAGGTGCCGAGCAGGCCCAGGAAGACGAGCACGCCGATCAGATAGCGCGAGGTCTCGCGCTGCTCGTCGAGGCGCGACCCGATGCCGTCGAGCAAGGTGCGCATCGACACCGGCGAGAGCGAGATCCGCCCGCGCCGGTCGCCCAGCATATTGGCGAGCGGCGAGAGCAGCCGAGGCAGGTCGCCCGACAGCGCCGCGCGGTCATGGCTCCTGGCATTGTCGATCCAGGCAGCTTCCGGGCTCAGCATCCAGACCTGTCGGAAGATTGTGACGATGCCGATCAGCAGCACCGCCGCGATTATGCCGTTGAGCGTCAAATTGGCGCGAAAGGCCGGCTCCAGCGCCGGCGCCAGCAGATACGAGATCCCGCCCACGACGAGGAGGAACAGGATCATCCGCAGAAGGTAGATGCGAGGCTTCACGGGACACGGGGCCGATCGGTGGCGACGGGGTGAGCCTATACGCCGGAATGTGACGGCACAATGGCGGGGGCATCTCCATCGGAATGTGGCGCTGCTGCTGCATTACAGAATGCGGGTCTGGAATCGCGCGCATCACGGGGCGCTGCATTTCTTCGGCCATTCGCACGGCTCCTTGCCGGGCGACCGGCAGAGCTGCGATGTCGGCATCGACAATCCGGCAAGCGGTTACGCGCCCTGGATGCTAGAGGAGATCCTCCTGCATCTGGAAGGGCTGCCGGAACGGGAGGCCGTGGATAATCACGGCCGCTGATCAGCCCTTGTTCGCTTGCCGAAGGATGCGCCCGAGCGGCAAATGCAGATGATCGTTGGCCGCCAGCACATTGCCGGTCTTCAGCACGTCGTGGCTGCCTTCGAAGTCGCTGACATAGCCGCCCGCCTCGCGCACCAGCAGGATGCCGGCCGCGATGTCCCAGGACTTCAAGCCATATTCCCAGAAGCCGTCGAACCGGCCGGCCGCGACATAGGCGAGATCCAACGCCGCCGCACCGAAGCGGCGGATGCCGGCGGTTTCGGCGGCGATCGCCTGCAGCCCGCGATGATAGCCCGGATCGTTGGCCCTGTTCGCGAAGGGGATGCCGGTGGCGATGACCGCCTCGGTCAGGTTGCGTCGGCCTGAGACGCGCAGGCGCCGGTCGCTCACGAAGGCGCCGCCGCCCTTCTCGGCCCAATATTCCTCGTCGCGGAGCGGCTCATAGACCACGCCGGCGATGATCTCGCCATCGCGCTCGAGCGCCACGGAGATGCAGAAATGCGGAATGCCGTGCAGGAAATTGAGCGTGCCGTCGAGCGGATCGACGATCCAGCGATGCTTGCCGTCGCCCGGCACCGGCTCGCTTTCCTCCATGAGGAAACCCCAGCCGGGGCGCGCCTTCTCCAGCTCCAGCCGCAGGATCTTCTCGGATTTGAGATCGGCGGTCGAGACGAAGTCCGACGGGCCTTTCTGCGAGACCTGCAGATTCTCGACCTCGCCGAAATCGCGGATGAGGCCGCGGCCGGCCTTGCGGGCGGCGGCGGCCATCACATTGAGGACAGCCGAGCGCACCGCCATGGCGATCAGTCCTTCGCGCGTTCGAGATAAGTGCCGTCGGCCGTGCTGACGACGATGCGGGTGCCGGCCTCGAGATGCGGCGGCACCAAGACGCGGCGGCCATTCTCGAGCTTGCCCGGCTTGTAGGAGGAGGAGGCGGTCTGCCCCTTCACCACCGGATCGGCCTCGACCAGCTTCAAGGTCACGTTCTGCGGCAGCTCGACCGAGAGCGGCGTGCCTTCATGCAGCTTGACCTGCACGATCATGCCTTCCTGCAGGAAATCCGCAGGTTCGCCGATGAGCTCGCGCGGGATCTGCATCTGCTCGTAGTTTTCCTGGTCCATGAAGGTGGCGAAATCGCCTTCCGTGAACAGGAACGACATTTCCTTGTCGTCGAGATGCGCGCGCTCGACCGTCTCCTGGGTGCGGAACCGCTCGACGACCTTGGTGCCGGTGCGGATATCCTTCATCTCGACCGCGGCGAAGGCGCCGCCCTTGCCGGGCTGGACAGTCTCGCGTTTCAGCACGACAAACAGCTTGCCCCCGATCTCGAGGACGGTACCGGGCCGAATATCGTTGGCATTGATCTTCATGGCTGTTCGACAGTCTGGCTTTCAGGGGATGCAAAGATGGCGCGTTACCTAGCAGCTTGGCCTCGGCAAAGGAAGCGGGAAGCGGCATGGCTGGCGTGAGCGAATCTTGGTGGCTGCCCGAGCGCTTTGCCGAGCAGCGCCCGTTTCTGCTGGGCCGCGCCCGGATCCTGGCTGCCCTTCGGCGCTGGTTCGCCGAGTCAGGATTCACCGAGGTCGACACGCCGGCCCTTCAAGTCAGCCCAGGCCTCGAGCCGCATTTGAAGGCCTTCGCCACCCTGCTCGAGACGCCGGAAGGCGAGAAGCGGACACGCTATCTCCACACCTCGCCCGAATTCACCATGAAGAAGCTGCTCGCCGCCGGCATGGAGCGGATCTATCAGCTTGGCCATGTCTTCCGGAACGGCGAGCGGGCCCAAACGCACAGCCCGGAATTCACCATGCTCGAATGGTATCGCGTGGGATCCGGCTACGAGGCGCTGATGGCGGATTGCGCGAACCTGCTGCGCCTCGCCTGCGCCGAGGCGGGTACCGCCACGCTCGAATTCCGCGGCCAGGTCTGCGATCCGGCGGCGCCGCCCGAGATCCTGACCGTCGCCCAAGCCTTCGAGCGCCATTGCGGGATCGACCTGCTGGCGACCGCGCCCGACCCGGTGCTACCGGACTTGGCTCTCCTCGTTGCCGCCGCGGCGCCTATCGGCATCGCGCCGCATGAGGGGGACAGCTGGGAGGATCTCTTTTTCCGCATCATGCTCGATCGGATCGAGCCGCATCTCGGTATGGGCCGGGCGACGATCCTCGCCGATTATCCGGTCTCGATGGCGGCCCTCGCCCGACCGAAGCCGGAAGATCCGCGCCTGGCCGAGCGGTTCGAGCTCTATGCCTGCGGCGTCGAGCTCGCCAACGGCTTCGGCGAGCTGACCGATGCCGCGACCCAGCGCGCGCGCTTCGCGGCCGATATGGATCTGAAGGAGCGTCTCTATGGCGAGCGCTATCCGATCGACGAGGATTTCCTCGCCGCCCTCGCGCACGGCATGCCGCCCTCCTCCGGCGTAGCACTCGGCGTCGATCGGCTGATCATGCTCGCCACCCACGCGCCGTCGATCGATGCAGTGCTCTGGGCGCCAGTGATGTGATCAGCCGGCGCGTGCCGCCACGAACGCCTTGTTGAACGCCTTCACCGCCGCACCCGGCCCCTCCGGGCATTCCCAGACGGCGCTCACCACCGCGATGAAATCGGCGCCGGCCTGGACCAGCGGCACGCAATTCTCCGGCGTGATGCCGCCGATCGCCACTGAGGGCACGGTCATCACCTCGTTCCACCATTCCAAGAGCTCAGGCTGCGGGCGATAGTTCGACGGCTTGGTCTTGGTCTCATAGAAGGCGCCGAAAGCGACGTAATCGGCCCCCGCCTCGGCCGCATCGATGGCGAAATGCCGGCTGTCGTGACAGGTCACGCCGACGATCCGGTCGGGGCCCAGCAGCCGGCGCGCCGCGTCATAGGGCATGTCCTTCTGCCCGACATGCGTGCCGTCGCAGCCCATGGCCTTCGCCAGATCGGGCCGGTCGTTCAAGATGAAGGCGACATCGCGCTGGGTGGCGATCGGCATCAACAGGTCGATCGCGCGCCGGATCTCGTCGTCGCTCACATCCTTCAGCCTGAGCTGCACGCAGGCGACATCGCCGCCATCGAGTGCCGAGGCGAGCTGGTCGCGGAAGGTGCCGGGCTGGAGCACCGAGGGTGTCACCAGATAGAGCCGGCAGGGTGCTGGGTCGTTGATGTTCGCGGGCAATCCTGGCTCGTTCAGATGTTGAAACCGATGGTTCGATCGTAAGTGGGCCGATCCGGCGATGCAATGTTACCCTGGCGCAGGATGATTTCAGGTCTGCTCGACCTGATCGCATCGGGCTCTTGGCGCAAGCCAGCGCCGACATTCCGCTTCGGCATCTTCAGCCTTGGCGAGATCGAGCGGCGGGCGTTCATCCGTATCGAGTGCCGCCCCGGTCTGAGCGGCGATGGCGGCAAGCTTGGCCGCCATCTCGGCTGGGCCGCAAAAGCGCACGCGACCGATGCCGCGCCGCAAGGCCGCGAGTGTGGTACCCGGCTCGTCGGCGCAATCGAGGATCAGGGTTAGATCGAGCCCGGGGTGTCGCTCGCGCAGCAGGCTTGCCAGTGCCAGGTACCAGCCGATGCCGAGATGTGCCACGGCGTCGGGCGGGCTGCGCAGGAAGAGCTTCGCGCCGAGCGAGACGGCGGCACGTGCCGCGGCCTGCGCCTGCTCGGCGCTATGCACGAGAATGGCAGGCGGTTCGATCTCCCCGCCTGCCATGGCTTGCCTCAGATCAGCTTCGCGATCGCCCGCGCGGTGTCGAGCATGCGGTTCGAGAAGCCCCATTCATTGTCGTACCAGGCCAGGACGCGGCAGAAGCGCTTGTCCATGACCACGGTCTGGCTGAGGTCGAAGGTCGCCGAATGCGGATCGTGATTGAAGTCGATCGAGACCAGCGGCCGGTCATTGACGCCGAGGACGCCCTTGAACCGGGCGCTCGATGCCGCCGCCGTCATGGCGTTGTTGATCTCGTCCACGCTGGTGTCGCGGGACGCGGTGAAGGTGAGGTCGATCAGCGAGACGTTGGGCGTCGGCACGCGGATCGCGACACCATCGAGCTTGCCCTTGAGGTCGGGCAGCACGAGGCCGAGCGCCTTGGCGGCACCGGTCGAGGTCGGGATCATCGAGGCCGAGGCGGTGCGGGCCCGGCGCGCATCCTCATGCAGCTGGTCCAGCGTGCGCTGGTCGTTGGTCATGGCGTGAATCGTCGTCATGAAGCCGACCGTGATGCCGACCGTTTCCTGCAGCACATGGGCCACCGGCGCCAGGCAGTTGGTCGTGCAGGAGCCGTTCGAGACGATGTGATGCTCGGATTTCAGCACCTCGTGATTGACGCCCATCACGATGGTCTGGTCGGCACCGGTGGCGGGTGCGGAGATCAGCACGCGCTTGGCGCCGGCGGCGAGGTGCTTGGCCGCATCGTCGCGCTTGGTGAAGAAGCCGGTGCATTCGAGCGCCACATCGACGCCCAGATCCTTCCAGGGCAGCTTGGCCGGGTCGCGCTCGGCCGTGACGCGCATCTTGCCGAGACCGGCATCCATCCAATCCGGGCCAGTCGTGACCTCGGTGCCGAGGCGGCCATGGGTGCTGTCATAGCGCAGCAGGTGAGCGTTGCTCTCGACCGGCCCGAGGTCGTTGATCGCCACGACCTCGATATCCTTGGCGCTCGACTCGATCGCCGCGCGCAGCACCAGGCGGCCGATGCGGCCGAAGCCGTTGATTGCAACCTTCACTGCCATATCGCTCTCCCATCAATTCCGGGGCCGGGCACCGCAAAACCGGTGCGTCCGGTTATGATCCGTTCTTAAAGCAAAAAGGTTCGAAAAATCGACTCCGCCTTTACGCCAATGTCACAGACCTGCCTTGACGGCAGCGACGACGGCCTCGGCGGTGATGCCGAACTCCTTGTAAAGCCGCTCGGCCGGCGCCGAGGCGCCGAAATGGCCCATGCCGATGAAGCGGCCCTTGGGCCCGAGCCAGCTCGCCCAGCCGAAGCCGCCGGCCGCCTCGATGCCGACGCGATTGGCGGTCTCGCCCAGCACGCTCGCGCGATAGGCCTCGTCTTGGGCCTCGAACAGCTCCCAACACGGCATCGAGATGATTGCGGTCGGAATGCCGTCCGCTTCGAGCGTCTCGGCCGCGGCGACGGCGAGCGCCACTTCGGTACCGCTGGCGAAGAGGCTCGCCTTGCGGGCGGCGGAGGCTTCCTTCAGCACGTAGGCGCCCTTGGCGCTGAGGTTGGGGCCGACCTGCCGCAGCGTCGGCGTGCCCTGGCGCGACAGCGACAGGATCGAGGGCGTCCGGGGCGAATTGATGGCGAGCGCCCAGCACTCCGCCACCTCGATCGGATCGGCCGGCCGGAACACCTGCAGATTGGGGATGGCACGAAGGGCCGCCAGATGCTCGATCGGCTGATGCGTCGGCCCATCCTCGCCCAGCCCGATCGAATCATGGGTCATGACATAGATCGCGCGCAGCCCCATCAGGGCCGCCATGCGGATCGAGGGTCGGCAATAATCGGTGAAGACGAGGAAGGTGCCGCCATAGGGGATGAGGCCGCCATGAACGGCGATCCCGTTCATGGCCGCGGCCATGCCGTGCTCGCGCACGCCGTAATGGATGTAGCTGCCGGTGAAATCCTCGGGCGTTATCGCTTTCTGCGCCTTGGTCTTGGTCAGGTTCGAGCCGGTGAGGTCGGCCGAGCCGCCGATCAGCTCCGGCAGATGCGGGGTGATCGCCTCCAGCACCAGGAGCGAGGATTGGCGGGTCGCGATCTTCGGCTTCTCGGCCGCGAACTTGGCGATGATGTTGGTGACGGCCTCCTCCCAGCCGGGGGTCAGCGTGCGATGCACCAGCCGGTCGAACGCGGCGCGCTGCTCGGCCGGCAGGGATGCCGCCCGGTCGCGCCACGCGGCATGCTGGCCGGCACCGCGCGATCCCACCTTCAGCCATTGCGCGCGGATCTCGTCTGGCACCTCGAACGCGCCATATGTCCAATTGAGTCTGGCCTTGGCCCCTTCGATCTCGGCCGCACCCAGGGGTGCTCCGTGTGCTGCGGCAGTGCCGGCCTTGGTCGGCGCGCTGAAGGCGATAGTGGTGCGGCAGGCGATCATCGAGGGCGCCTCGGTCTGGGTGCGCGCCGCCGCGATCGCGGCCGAGACCGCGGCCGGATCGTGCCCGTCGACATGCTGCACATGCCAGCCGGCCGCCTCGAAGCGTTTGGCTTGATCGCCCGAGACGGCGAGCTCGGTCGGGCCGTCGATCGAGATATGGTTGTCGTCCCACAGCACGATCAGCCGGCCGAGCTTCAGATGGCCGGCCAGCTGGATCGCCTCGTGACTGATGCCCTCCATCAGGCAGCCGTCCCCGGCGATAACATAGGTATGGTGATCGACGACGCCGTCGCCGAAGCGGGCATTCAGGATCCGCTCCGAGATCGCCATGCCGACCGCGGTCGCGATACCCTGGCCCAACGGCCCGGTCGTGGTCTCGACGCCCGGGGTGTGGTGATATTCGGGATGGCCCGGCGTCAGCGAGCCCCATTGGCGGAAATGCTTGATCTCATCGAGCGTCATCGCCTTGTTGCCGCTGAGGTGCAGCAGCGAATAGAGCAGCATCGAGCCATGGCCGGCCGACAGCACGAACCGGTCGCGGTCGGGCCAGTCGGGATCGGCGGCGTCAAACTTCAAATGCTCGGCGAACAGCACGGTCGCGGCGTCCGCCATGCCCATCGGCATGCCCGGATGGCCGGATTTGGCCGCCTCGACCGCATCCATGGCAAGCGCGCGGATGGCGTTGGCCATCGGGCCATAGATCGGATGCTGCACGATCGGCGAATGATCGGCCGGGGCATTGCTGGGCGTGTCGTGGGAGCTGGACATGAAAGGGGCTCGCTATCAGGCGGGGATCGGCAAAGGAGGGCAGAGATTGCTGTGCCCGTCCCGGCCGGTCAACACGCGATGCATGCTCCAGTGAGGCCGCCTCCTACGTAAAACCCCCAGCTTGCTGGTGCCGGGTGCCTGCCGCATCTTTGAGCACAGGAGGAATACTCGAAATGAATTGGCAGGTGCGGTACCTGATGGGAGAGCGCCTCGGCCTGGGTATCATGGGCGATCTCGATTCAGCGCTCAACGAGGCGAAACGCCTGATCGAGGCCGGCTTTACCGTGCTCCGAATCGAGGCGCCGACGGCCGGCTGCGCGATCACGGCCGAAATGGTGCAGCGCCTCTGCGCCGGCACGCCCCCGGCCTCGGCCGCCTGAACGCCGCCCGGGCACGGGCCCTGCCGCTAAGGCTGTGGCATCGCTGATCTTTCCCGGGCATAATGCGGCTATGACGGATCTGGCCTCAGCGACTTCCCGGCTCGAGAGGGCGATCGGCCGCCTCGAAGAGGCGGCGCGCACGCGCCTTGCCGGTGCAACCGGCGAGCGCAAGCGCATGGGGGCGGACCTCGCCCGTGCCAAGGCCGATCTCGCTCAGCTCGAAACCGTGACGGACGGCGTCGCCCATCGCCTCGACGGCGCGATCGAGCGCCTGCGCACAGTCTTGAACGGCTGAGCCGATGGCGCAAGTCCAGGTCATGATCAATGGCCGCTACTATGCGGTTGCGTGCGATGACGGGCAGGAGGCGCATGTCGAGCGTCTCGGCCGCTATCTCGAGCAGAAGGTCTCGACGCTCGTCCAATCCGTCGGCCAGGTCGGCGATGCGCGGCTTCTGCTGATGGCCGGCTTGATCATCGCGGACGAGCTCTCCGAGCGGGTCGAGACGCCGCCGCCCTCAGCATCCAACGGTTCCGGATCGCACAATGTCGACGAGGCGGGGCTGGCGCGCATGCTCGATGGGCTTGCAGCACGGGTCGAGGCCATTGCGGACGCGCTCGCCGAGGACTAACTATCATAAGCGGGGCTGCGCGGTTCGACTGGCAGCTCATACCCCGGGGCCAATGTATTCCTCATGGGGGCTGTCTCTGCCGGGGCCGTGGTCTCGGTATATGGCTCCCACCTGCATATGCAGGCCACGAGGGTACGACAAGTCCGACGGCCGATGCGGCTCCGCGCTTTCCTTCCGACCGGTTCCCCTATGAGCCCAGCCGACGCCAAGACCATGCTGCGGGGCACCGCCGAGACTGCGCGCGCTGCCGCCCATGCGGCCAATCCCGATGCCGGTGCGGCACTCGCGCGCCACGCCATGCATGTGCTGGGCGAGCGCTCCTTTCTGACCATCTCCGCCTATTGGCCGATCCGGACCGAGATCGATGTGCGGCCGCTGCTGTCGGCGCTGGCGCATAATGGCCGCGATACGGCGCTGCCGATCGTGCCGCCGCGCGGCCGGCCCTTGAGCTTCCGGCGCTGGCGGCCCGGCATGGCGCTCGAAACCGGTCCGTTCGGCACGGCCCATCCGCCGGATACCGCCACCCCGATCGAGCCCGACGTGCTGCTGGTGCCGCTGCTGGCGTTCGACCGGCAGCATCGGCGCTTGGGCTATGGGGCCGGATATTACGACCTGACGCTGGCCTCATTGCGCCGGCACCACAAGATCCTGGCGCTCGGTGTCGCATTTGCGGCACAGGAGGTCGAAGAAGTGCCGGCGGATAGCTGGGATGAGCCACTTGATCTGGTGTTGACGGATCAGGGAGTCCTTTAATCCGCGCCTTCGATCGTTGGCGGACATTAAATGCGGTTATTGTTTCTGGGCGATCTGATCGGGCGCGTCGGACGCGAGGCGGCGCTGGCCGAGGTGCCGCGGCTGCGACAGCACCTCAATGTCGATTTCTGCGTGGTGAATGGCGAGAACGCCGCAGGCGGCTTCGGCATCACCGACAAGATCTGCCAATCGCTGTACGAGGTCGGGGTCGACGCGATCACGACCGGCAATCACGTCTGGGATCAGCGCGAGCTGATGTCGACCATCGATGGCGATCAGCGTCTCTTGCGCCCGGCCAATTTCCCGCCCGGCACGCCGGGCAAGGGCACGCGCCTGTTCCAGCTCGCCGACGGCCGGCGTGTCGTCGTCGTCAACATCATGCTGCGGCTGTTCATGGATCCGCTCGACGATCCGTTCCAGGTGATGGAGCGCGAGCTCGCCGGGCGCTCGCTGGGCGGCAACGTCGCGGCGATCCTGGTCGATGTCCATGGCGAGGCGACCAGCGAGAAGATGGCGATGGGCCATTTCCTCGATGGCCGCGTTTCCGTCGTCGTCGGCACGCACAGCCATGTCCCGACCGCCGATGCGCAGATCCTGCCGGGCGGTACGGCCTATTTGAGCGATGCCGGCATGTGCGGCGACTATGATTCCGTCATCGGCATGCAGAAGGCGGCCGCCATCCACCGTTTCGTGCGCAAGGTGCCGGGCGAGCGGCTGACGCCGGCCGAAGGGCCGGCGACGGTCTGCGGCCTCTATGTCGAGACCGACGATGCGACGGGCCTCGCCAAGACCATATCGCCGATTAGGGTCGGCGGCCGGCTGCAGCAATCCTTGCCCGACGGCAGCGGCTGAGGTAGCCCGTTCCACCGGAGCGTCCGTGCGCCGGCCCCATTCCCGCCATATTGCCTCATTATTGAAGCGCGTCGGGGCTGGGTCGGCGCCACTACATGTGGTATCCAAGTTACAGAATCCCGCTTTACCTAGGCTGAGAACGCGATGGCTGGCCATTCCCAGTTCAAGAACATCATGCACCGCAAAGGTGCGCAGGATAAAAAGCGCGGCAAGGTCTTCACCAAGCTGATCCGCGAGCTGACCACGGCTGCGCGCTCCGGCCTGCCCGACCCCGCCGCCAATCCGCGCCTCCGGGCCGCGGTCATGGCGGCCCGCCAGTCGAACATGCCGCGCGACACGATCGATCGCGCGATCAAGCGCGGCGCCGGCGGCGACGATGGCGACAATTACGAAGAGGTGCGGTACGAGGGCTACGGCCCCGGCGGCGTCGCCGTCATCGTCGAGGCGCTGACCGACAACCGCAATCGCACCGCGGGCGAGGTGCGCACTGCCTTCACCCGCTCGTCCGGCACGCTCGGCGAAACCAATTCGGTGAGCTTCCAGTTCAGCCGCAGCGGCCAGGTCACCTACCCGGCCGACACGGGTTCGGCCGACGCCATGCTCGAAGCCGCGATCGAGGCCGGGGCCGATGATGTCGAGAGCGACGAGGAGGAGCATCGCATCCTTTGCTCGGTCGATGATCTCGCATCCGTGCGCGATGTGCTCGAGGCGAAGCTCGGCACGGCGTCCGCGGCGAAGCTGGTCTGGCGGCCGCAGAATCTGGTGCCGGTCGGCGACGAGGACACGGCGCAATCGCTCTTCAAGCTGGTCGAAGCGCTCGAGGACAGCGACGATGTGCAGACCGTCTACACGAATTTCGACATTCCGGACGAGATCATGGCCAAGCTCGAGGGCTGAAGCGGATCATGAAAGCTTTTCGCTGCCGATCGAAATGCTCTTCTCCCCTCCGCCCCATTGGCGGGGAGAGGGCGGGTGAGGTGGTGCTCGTCATTCCTGCACTTTTTCTTTGTCATCACCGGGCTTGTCCCGGTGATCCACGTCGTGAAGCTGCCTCTGTCCTGAAAAGATACTGCATCGGCCCGACGTGGATGGCCGGGACAAGCCCGGCCATGACGGCGAGGTGGTGGCGAGGGGCCGGTCTCGGGCATTGGAATGTCTGAGCGTGTGGCACTCCGCCTGATCGGTTTCGATCCGGGCCTCCGCCGCACCGGCTGGGGCCTGATCGAGATGGCGGGGCAGCATTTGAGCTATGTCGCGGACGGCGTCATCCAGACCAGCGACAAGAAATCGCTGGCCGAACGGCTGGGCGAGCTCTGGCAAGGCTTGAACGAGGTGCTGGCTGAGTGGCAGCCGGACGAGGCGGCGGTCGAGGAGACGTTCGTCAACAAGAACCCGGCCTCGACCCTGAAGCTCGGCATGGCGCGTGGCGTGGTCCTGCTGGCGCCCTCGCAGCGTGGCCTCCCCGTCGCCGAATACGCGCCGAACCTGGTCAAGAAATCGATCGTCGGCACCGGCCATGCCGACAAGGAGCAGGTGCAGATGATGGTGCGCCGCCTGCTGCCGGGCGCACTCACCACCCAGGCCGATGCCGCCGACGCGCTGGCCGTCGCGATCTGCCACGCCCATCACGCGCTCACCAGCCGCGCGCTCATGCGCCAGGCCGCGGGTATCGGGCGATGATGCTCGCCCGCCTCAAGGGCACCGTCGAGGATGTCGGGCTCGACGCGATCGTGATCGATGTCGGCGGGCTGGGTTATCCCGTGTTGGTCTCGACCCGCACGCGTGCCGCCTTGCCGGCGCTCGGCGATATGGCGACGCTCCTGATCGAGACTCAGATCCGCGAGGACAGCGTCACCTATTACGGCTTTATCGACCGGGCCGAGCGCGACTGGTTCCGCCTGCTGACCACGGTGCAGAGCGTCGGCGGCAAGGTGGCGCTCAATATATTGTCGGCGCTCGAGCCCGATCGGCTGGCGCAGGCGATCCGGGCCGAGGATCGGGCCCAGCTGACGCGCGCCGATGGCGTCGGGCCCAAGCTCGCGGTCCGGCTCGTGACCGAGCTCAAAGGCAAGGCCAATGGCTGGGCCGGGGGCATCGCGCTTCCCTCGGCGAGTGCCGCGGCGCCGGCACCGTCCGGTCCGACCGAGGATGCGGTCTCGGCCCTCGTCAATCTGGGCTATCGTCGGCCCGACGCGCTTGGTGCGGTGGCATCCGCCCAGCGCAAGCTCGGTGACGGTGCCACGGCCAGCGCCCTCATCACGGCCGGCCTCAAGGAGATCGCGTCGTGAGCGAGCCGACGCGCATGGTCGATCCGGCCCGGCGCGAGGAGGATGCGCCCGAGGCGTCGATCCGGCCCCTGGCGCTCGACGATTTCGTCGGTCAGCGCCAGGTGCGCGAGAATCTGCGCATCTTCATCCAGGCCGCCCGGGCGCGCGACGAGGCGCTCGACCACGTCCTCTTCTTCGGCCCGCCCGGCCTCGGCAAGACCACACTGGCCCAGATCGTGGCGCGCGAGATGGGGGTGGGGTTCCGCGCGACCTCCGGCCCGGTCATCCAGCGCGCCGGCGATCTGGCGGCACTCCTCACCAATCTCCAGCCGCGCGACGTGCTGTTCATCGACGAGATCCACCGGCTGCTGCCCGTGGTCGAGGAGATCCTTTATCCCGCGATGGAGGATTTCCAGCTCGACCTCATCATCGGCGAGGGGCCGGCGGCGCGCTCGATCCGGATCGATCTGCCGCCTTTCACGCTGGTCGGCGCCACGACCCGCTCGGGCCTGATCAGCCGGCCGCTGCGCGAGCGGTTCGGCATTCCGCTCAATCTCGTCTTCTACGAGCCGGACGAGCTCCAGCGCATCATCGAGCGCGGCGCCGGTATCCTCGATTTCGCGCTGGCGCCCGATGGCGCCGCCGAGATCGCCAAACGCTCGCGCGGCACGCCTCGCGTCGCCGGCCGGCTGCTGCGCCGGGTGCGCGATTTCGCGATGGTGGCAGGTTCGCCGAGGGTCGATGCCGATGCCGCCGACAAGTCACTCAGGCGGCTCGAGGTCGATGAGCGCGGGCTCGACGCCATGGATCGCCGGTATCTGAAGGCGATCGCCGAGCATTATTCGGGCGGTCCAGTCGGCGTCGAGACCATGGCGGCGGTGCTGTCCGAGCAGCGCGACGTGATCGAGGATGTGGTCGAACCTTATCTCATCCAGCAGGGGTTCCTCATGCGCACCCCGCGCGGCCGGATGCTGACCGACCAGGCGTTCCGGCATCTGGGCCTCGCCATCATGCGGCCGGCCGGGGTTCAGCTCGATCTCCTCGCGGCCGAGCCGGAGGAGGCGTCGTGAGCGTCCTCGAGCCCGGTTCGGGCCGGATCGAGCGCGGCCGGCACCTCTTCCCGATCCGGGTCTATTACGAGGACACGGATGCCGGCGGCATCGTCTATCACGCCACATATCTGCGCTTTGCCGAGCGCGCGCGGTCGGAGTTTCTGCGCCTTATCGGCTGGCATCACCAGCAGGTGCTGGACGAGACGGGCCTTGGCTGGGTCGTGCGCCGGGCCGAGATCGATTTCATGAAGCCGGCGCGGCTCGATGACGCCTTGACCGTGGTCAGCTCGATCGAAAGCATGAAAGGTGCCAGCATGCGCGCCGTCCAGTCGATCCGGCGGGGTGCAGTCGAGCTGGTGGTTCTGCATTTGCAACTCGTTTTGTTGAGTCGATCCGGCCGGCCCGGGCGTTTGCCCGCCAGCCTTGTCGCGCTCATTCGCCCTCTTCTCGACTCTCAGGAAAGCGTATCCGACCCATGCCAGGCACCGTCGACACCGTAGCCGATCTCGGAGGCCAGGCAGCCGCCGGCTTCTCGATGTGGTCCATGTTCCTGCAAGCCGACCTCATCGTGAAAGCCGTGATGCTGCTGCTTCTGCTCGCCTCCTTCTGGAGCTGGGCCATCATCTTCGACAAGGTGCTGCGCGTGCGCCGCCTGACGCGCGCCGGCAACGAGTTCGAGGAGGGCTTCTGGTCCGGCGGCTCGATCGACGATCTCTATGACCGCATCGGCTCGCGGCCGACCGATCCGATGTCGGCGACCTTCGCCGCCGCCATGCTCGAATGGCGCCGCTCGGCCGCCAAGGGGCTGATCGTTCCGGGCAGCTTGCAGGCGAGCCTGCGCGAGCGGATCGAGAAGGTGATGAGCGTCACCATCGTGCGCGAGATGGAACGGATCGAGCGCTATCTGGCGTTCCTTGCCACGGTCGGTGCCACGGCGCCGTTCGTGGGATTGTTCGGCACGGTCTGGGGCATCATGAACAGCTTCGAAGCGATCGCGGCAACGAAGAACACCTCGCTCGCCGTGGTGGCGCCGGGCATTGCCGAGGCGCTGTTCACCACGGCCTTGGGCCTGGTCGCCGCGATCCCGGCCGTGATCGGCTACAACAAGATTACGACCGATCTTGGGCGCTATGCGACCAGGCTTGACAATTTTTCGACGGAATTCGGTGCCATCCTCTCGCGACAACTAGAGGAGAAGGTCTGACCATGGCAGGCGGAACGCTGAACCGCACCAATGGCGGTCGGGCGATGGGCGCGCGACGCGCCTACAAGCCCATGGCCGACATCAATGTGACGCCGATGGTCGACGTCATGCTGGTTCTGCTGATCGTGTTCATGGTCGCGGCCCCGCTGCTGACAGTCGGCGTTCCCGTCGATCTGCCGAAGAGCGAAGCACCGGCCATCACCGAGAACAAGGAGCCGCTCGTCGTCACCGTCAACAAGGACGGGCAGATCTTCATCCAGGAGACGCCGATCCAGGATGACGCGCTGGTGCCGAAGCTGCAGGCGATCACCAACAGCAATCCCGATGCGGTGATCTATGTGCGCGGCGACAAGGCGCTCAATTACGGCCGCGTGATCGAGGTGATGGGCCTCGTTTCATCGGCCGGCTTCAACAAGGTCTCGCTCATCGCCGAGCTGCCGCAGGCGGGGCGCAAGCACTGACGATGCGCGAACGGCCCTCGGCCATACCTCCCCGCAGAGCGGCGCCCGGCTCGAACGCCGGCGGTCCCTATGGGCGCGGTCCGGTCCGGCCGCGCCAGTCCGCTCCGCCTGGGCCCGGGCAACCGCCGCGCCGCTCGGTCCAGCGCCGGCCGGCCTCGCCGCGGCGCGACGACGATATGACGAGCGGGCTCGCGATATCGGCCGTGCTGCATACGGGGCTGCTGGTCGCGATCCTGCTGGGCCTGCCGAGCCTGTTTCAGAAGCCGCCGCCGCCGGAAGAAACCTCGATCGCGGTCCAGCTGGTCAACCTCGCCGATGTCACCAAGACCACGGTGGTCAATCCGAAGCCGGTGCGCGAAGCCAAGCCCGACGCGCCGCCGCCTGTGGTGCCCGCCGAGAAGCCAACGCCGCCGAAGGATGTGCTGAGCCCGCCGCCGCCTCCGCCCCCGCCGCAGGTGGCGCAGCAGCAGCCATCACCGCCGCCTCCGCCTCCGCCCAAGCCCGAGCCGCCGAAGCCGGAGCCTCCGCCGGCGCCGCCGCCACCCCCACCGGCGCCGGTCCCCTCGCCCGCGCCGACACCGCCGCCACCGCCCCCGCCCAAGCCGGAGACGCCGCAACCGCCGCCACCGAAGCCTGAGCCGCCCAAGCCGAAGGTCGATAGGTTCGACGAGCTCCTGAAGAATCTCGCCAAGCAGGCGCCCGACAACAAGCCGCCGGACCAGCCGCAGAAGCCGACCAAGCAGCCGCCGGTGACGCAGCAGGCCTCGGCGGCGCCCAACGCGCCGCTCGGCAGCCAGCTCACCACGAGCGAGAAGGATGCGCTTGCGGCCGCCGTCGAAGCCTGCTGGGGCTTCGATGCCGGTGCCAAGGGGGCGGCCGATATGCGGGCCATCGTCCAGGCCGAGGTCAATCCCGACGGCACTGTGCGCAACACTCAGATCCTTGATTCCGAAGGCCGCGCCGGCGATCCGGAATGGCGCGCCTTTGCCGAGCGCGCCCGGCGCGCGCTGTTGATCGCACAATGCAACAAGCTGCCGATCCCGCCCGGCAAGTACGATCAGATGAGGGTGCTGACCTTTACCTTCACGCCGAAAGGTGTCTCATGACGCGAAAGAAAGATTGGTTTTACAGTGCTGCATTCGTCCTGTGCGCAGCACTGCTATTCGCGGCCGGCCCCGCGCCGGCGCAGAACGTCCTGAATATCGATGTCACGCATCCGAACGCGCAGCCCTTGCCGATCGCAATTCCGGATTTGCGCGGCACCAACCCCGGCGAGACCGAGGCCGGGCACGGCGTCACCCAGGTCGTCTCGGCCGATCTCGAGCGCTCGGGGCTGTTCCGCCCGCTCGATCCGAAATCCTTCATCCAGGATGCCGGCGGCGGCCCGCCGACGCCGCGCTTCGCCGATTGGCGGCTGATCAATGCGCAGGCGCTCGTCACCGGCGATGTCTCGACTCAGCCCGACGGCAGGCTCCGGGTCGAGTTCCGCCTCTGGGACGTCGTTGCCGGGACCCAGATGACGGGCTTCGCCTATACGACGACGCGTGAGAATCTGCGGCGCATCTCCCACATCATCGCCGACGCGATCTATAAGCGGATGACCGGCGAGGACGGCTATTTCGATACGCGCATCGTCTACATCGCCGAGAGCGGCCCCGCGCAGAACCGCATCAAGCGGCTCGCCATCATGGACGAGGACGGCTTCAACAACCGGTTCCTGACCCAAGGCCGCGAGCTCGTGCTGACGCCGCGTTTTTCGCCGACGGCTCAAGAGATTACCTATATGAGCTATGCGCGCGGCACGCCCCGGGTCTACCTCTTCAACATCGATACCGGCCAGCAGGAGCTGTTGGGCGACTTCCCCGGCATGACCTCGGCGCCGCGCTTCTCGCCGGACGGCAACAAGGTCATCTTCGGTTTCTCGAACAACGGTGCCACCCAGATCTATTCGCAGGACCTGCGGACCCGCAAAGTGGCCCAGCTCACCAGCACCCACGATATCGATACCTCGCCGTGTTATTCGCCTGACGGCAAGTACATCGCCTTCAATTCTGATCGCGGCGGCTCGCAGCAGCTGTATGTGATGAATGCAGATGGCGGCGACGTCAAAAGAATCAGCTTCGGGACTGGGCAATATGCGACGCCAGTCTGGTCGCCGCGCGGTGACCTGATCGCCTTTACTAAGTTCGACCGGGAAGATTTTCAGATCGGAGTCATGCATCCGGACGGCAGCGGCGAGCGCATCCTGAGCCACGGTTTCGTCGTGGAGAGCCCGACATGGTCGCCGAACGGCCGCGTCGTGATCTTCTCCCGGCAGACGCCGTCGGACTCGAAAGGGCGCGGCGGCTCGGTCCGGCTGTTCTCGGTCGATCTTACGGGCGTGAACGAAAGAGAGGTCGTAACCCCTCAGGATGGCTCGGACCCGGCTTGGTCCCCCTTGCTTCCCTGACGAACTCCCAGTATAGTCCGCGCCGATTTTCCATCCGTTTCGCGCGATGGACGGCTTCTGCTGTTCCTTGTGAGGCTCTCCGGCTTCGTCGCACGACCTCCAAAACCCACCTATGGTTACGCTGAAGGAACGAAAAAAATGCGTGAAAAGATTCTGACTCTGGTCGCTGCCGCGGCTCTGCTCGCCGCCTGCGACACGACGCCGAAGGCGACGGATGTGGCCGGCGGCGCCGCCGTCCAGTCGCCCCCGCCCCAGGCCGCAACGATCACTCCGGCTGACGAGCTGAAGAACCAGGTCGGCGACCGGATTTTCTTCGCCTTCAACAAGTCCGACATCTCGGGCGAGTCCAAGGCCGTGCTGGACCGTCAGTCGGCCTTCACCAAGAAGTATCCGCAGCTGACCTTCACGATCGAAGGCCATTGCGACGAGCGTGGTACGCGCGAATACAATCTGGCGCTGGGTGAGCGCCGCGCGACCTCGACCAAGAACGCGCTGGTGGCGCTGGGCGTGCAGGCGAGCCGTCTGCAGACCATCTCCTACGGCAAGGAGCGTCCGGCGGTGGTCGGCTCGAACGAGGCGGCCTACGCGCAGAACCGTCGCGCCGTGACGGTCATCAACTAAGAAGGGCGTGATTCGGCGCTGTTCCTTGTCGGAGCGGCGCCCACGGAACTTCGCCGACAAGAAGCGGCGTCGCGAGCCACTCGAACGAGCTGCTTCGCGGCGCCCTTTTTTTGCCGAATTCCAGGCGATAGTGACAAGCGCGGTTCGATCGACCAAGAATATTGGGCGCTTTTGCTCCAATAGCGTTTGCTTTCGACACCGCCTTGCCCTTATTGCGGGATACCGATGCGTTCAATCTTCGGCCTAAACGGCCTTCGCCTTTTAATCGGCCTTTCACTGGTCGCCATTGTGCTGCCGGTCCAGCCGGTGCGCGCGCAATCCCAGGATATGCGGCCAATTCTCGAACGGCTCGATCGGCTCGAGCGCGATCTCAACCAGGTCCAGCGCCAGGTCTATCGCTCCCAGGTCGGCGGCGGTCCCGCACCGGTGCTGCCGCCGAGCGGCGACACCAACAATGCCGTCGATGTCTCGATCCGCATGGATCAGCTCGAGGAGCAGATGCGCCGGCTCACCGGCCGGCTCGAAGAGCTGCAGAACGGCGTGTCACAGCTTGGCACCCGCCTCGACAAGATGCAGGCGGATAACGAGGTGCGGTTCCAGCAGCTCGAGGATCACGGCAGCGGCTCGGCCCCCGAGGTCGCTTCCGCCGGTGCCGCCGGTGCGCGCGGCGGTGCTGCCGACATGGAACGGCCGGCCCCTGGTCCCGCAGCACTCGTCGTACCGCCCGGCAATCGTGCCGCGGCTGCCGCCGCGCTGAATGGCGGTCCCAGCGCCAATGTGCTGCCGCAAGGCTCGGCGCAGGAGCAATATAGCTACGCCTTCGGCCTCGTCCGGCAGCAGGATTTCAAGAATGCCGAGGTGGCGCTGAAGGAGTTCCTGCAGAAGCACCCGACCGATCCGCTTGCCGGCAACGCGCAATTCTGGCTCGGCCAGACCTATTTCGTGCGCGGTGACAATGCCGCCGCCGCTGCCGAGTTCGCCAAGGGCTATGAGAAATATCCGCAGGGGCCGAAAGCGTCCGAGGCGCTTCTGAAGCTTGGCATCTCGCTCAACAATCAGGGCAACAAGCAGGGGGCCTGTGCCAGTTTCGCCCGGCTCGACCGCGACTTCCCGAAGCTCGAGCAATCCCTCAAGGATACGGAAACACAGGAAAAACGCCGCGCGGGCTGCTAATAACCCTCGCCCGCTTGGCTACGGGATTCACGAAATTATCTCAATATTTCCAATCGTTTGATATTTCATAGTCATCCCCGGGCTCGTCCCGGGGATCCACATCGTACCGCAGCACAGCTTTACCGTAGAAAAACACGATGGCGGCTCGACGTGGATGGCCGGGACAAGCCCGGCCATGACAAGCGAAAAGCGGAAGCCATTGAAAAAATGGGAAAAGATGTGTGGATACCCTCTCTCGCCAGGTGGGCGAGGGTCAATGATCACAAGGCGGAGGAACCGCCAGTATGGCAACGCTCGGGGTGGACAGCATCGGTGGCGCGGATCCGGCAGGAGAGATCGCAGCCAGGCTGGATCGGCTGCCGGTAACGCGGCCGATCTGGCGCATGGTGCTGCTGCTGTCGCTCGGCGCCGCCTTCGAATTCTACGATCTCTTCTTCACGGCCTATGTCGCTCCCGGCATGGTCAAGGAAGGGCTGTTCACGCCGGAATCGCTGGGCCCCTTCGGCGCGCTCGCCGAGATCGGCATCACCGGCGTCGGCACCTTCGTCTTCGCCACGTTCGCCGGCCTCTATGTCGGCACGCTGCTCTTGGGCTCGATCGCCGATCGGATGGGGCGGCGCGCCATCTTCACCGGATCGCTGCTGTGGTACTCGGCGGCGGCCGTGATCCTCGCGCTCCAGACGACGGGATTCGGCGTCATCCTCTGGCGTTTCATTCTCGGCATCGGTCTCGGCGTCGAGCTCGTGACCGTCGACACCTATCTCAGCGAGCTGGTGCCGCGCTCCTATCGCGGCCGCGCCTTCGCGGTCAACGAGACGATCACCTTCGCGGCCGTGCCGGTGGTGGCCTTCCTGGCATGGCTGCTCGCCGACGCGGCACCGCTCGGGCTGTCGGGCTGGCGCTGGGTCGTGCTGATCGGATCGACCGGCGCCATCGTCGTCTGGTTCATCCGGCTCGGCATTCCGGAATCGCCACGCTGGCTCGCCCGCCGCGGCCGGATCGCGGAGGCCGAGCGGATCACTGCCGCCCTCGAGGCCGCGATCGTCGCCGGCGGCGCCACCCTGCCGCCGCCCGGCCCGCCCTGCGCCGAGGCGGAAGGGCTCGGCAGCTTCGCCGAGATCTGGCAGCCGCCCTACCGGCGCCGCACGATCATGATGTCGGTCTTCCAGTTCTTCCAGACCTTCGGCTTTTACGGCTTCGCTGCCTGGGTCCCGACGCTGCTCATCACCAAAGGCATCCATGTCACCCAGAGCCTGGAATATGCCTTCATCATCGCCCTCGCCAACCCGTTCGGGCCATTGATCGGCAGCCTTGTCGCCGACCGGTTCGAGCGCAAATGGCAGATCGTCGGTGCCGCGATCGGCATCGCCTGCTTCGGCCTGCTCTTTGCCGGCCAGCAGGCGCCGGCGCTGCTCATCCTGTTCGGCGTGCTGCTGACGCTCGCCAATAATTGGCTGAGCTTCACCTTCCATCTCTATCAGGCCGAGCTGTTCCCGACCCGGGTGCGCGCCCGCGCCGTGGGCTTCGTCTATTCCTGGAGCCGGCTTTCCGCCGCCTTCGCCGGGCTGGCGATCAGCTACCTGCTGCAGCGCGAGGGCGTCACCGCCGTGTTCCTCTTCATCGCCGGCGCCATGGCCATGGTGGTGATCTCGATCGGCGGGTTCGGGCCGCGCACCACGGGCCGGGCGCTCGAAGAGATCTCGCAGTGACCGAGCCGGTTCTGGCCTTGGTGCCGTCGGCCGATCCGCCTCCCGTCGACGCGGCCGAATTCGCGCTTCTGATGGGCCGGTTGGGCGGGTTCGAGCCGCGACCGGTGCTGGCCGTCGCCGTCTCGGGCGGGGCCGACTCGCTGGCCCTGCTGCTGCTGGCCGATCGCTGGGCGCGGGTGCTGGGCGGCCACGCTGTAGCGCTGACGGTCGATCACCGGCTGCGGCCGGCCTCGGCGGCGGAGGCCAAGCGCGTCGCCGAATGGGCCGAGGCGCGCGGCATCGCTCATGAAACGCTGATCTGGGACGGGCCGCATCCGGCCGGCGCCATCCAGGCCGCCGCCCGCGCCGCGCGCTACCGGCTGCTCGGCGAATGGTGCCGGCACCAGGGCGTGCTCCATCTTCTGACCGCGCATCACCAGGACGACCAGGCCGAGACGCTTCTGCTCCGGCTCGGGCGCGGCAGCGGCCTCGCCGGCCTTGCCGCCATGGCGCCGATCGCCTGGGAGCGGCATGGCCGCCTGCTGCGCCCGCTCCTCGATACTCCGGCCGCCCGGTTGCGCGCGACGCTCCGGGCCGAAGGCCAGGGCTGGATCGAGGATCCGTCCAATCGCGATCCGCGCTTCGCCCGCGCCCGATTGCGTGGGGGCCAACCCGTGCTGGCGGCGGCCGGCTTGGCGCCGCATCGCCTCGCCGAAACCTGCCGCCACCTCGGCCGCGCCCGGGCAGCCCTCGAGGCTGTGACCGACCGCCTGCTGGTCGAGGCCGCGGCACCGCATCCGGCGGGATTCGTGCGCCTCGACCCGGCGATCCTGGCCCGGGCCGAGCCCGAAATCCGCTTGAGGGCGCTGGCTTCCCTCATCATGGCGGTGGGTGCCGAGCCCTACACGCCGCGCTTCGAGCGGCTGGAACGGTTGGCCGCCGCCCTGCCGGACGGGCTCGCGGGCGGAAGAACGCTCGGCGGCTGCCGAATTCTCCCGCGCCGAGGCCTCATCCTGATCCAGCGCGAGGCGGCGGCCATAGCGCCGGAAATGGCGTTGACGCCGGGCGGCGAGGCGCTGTGGGACAGCCGTTTCCTGGCGTTTTGGCATGGCCCCGCCGAGGGTGCGGCCGGCGTGACCGTCGGTCCGCTTGGACAGCAGGGCATCATTGAACTCGGCACCATTGCGCCGGGCCTTGCCGCACCCCATCTTCCTCGCACAGTGTGGCCGACCTTGCCGGCCTTTCGGCGAGACGGTACGCTTATCGCAATCCCCCATCTCGATTGGCGGCATTTCGAGAGGGGAACAATGGATCGGGTGTTCGAGGTCACGCTGCGCTGGCAACCGGGGCACCCGGTTTGTGGCCGCGGCTTTACAGTTGTTTAGGACGCGGCGCATCTTATCTATTGCCCTCGATCGCCGGCGCGACGATGGGCGGCTCGGCGAAGCACTGCACCGAGGACGGAATGAAAGGCTTGGACCGTGAATAATTTTGGGAAGAATCTGGCACTGTGGATCATCATCGGTCTACTGCTGGTCGCCCTTTTCAACTTGTTCCAAAGCTCCTCGACACGCGGTAATCCCGGCGCCGTCGCTTATTCCGAATTCATCAACGACCTCAATCACGGCCAGGTCAATGACGTGACCATCCAGGGCAACGTCATCACCGGCACGCTGAAAGAGGGCAGGTCGTTCCAGACCTACATGCCGAACGACCCGAACCTGGTCAGCCGGCTCCTGGAAAAGGATGTCCGCGTCAAGTCGCAGCCGAGCGACGAAAATGTCCCCTCGCTCTTCGGCGTGCTCTTGAACTGGTTCCCGATGCTGCTGCTGATCGGCGTCTGGATCTTCTTCATGCGCCAGATGCAGGGCGGCGGCGGCCGGGCCATGGGCTTCGGCAAGTCGCGGGCTCGCCTGCTGACGGAGAAGGTCGGCCGCATCACCTTCGATGACGTCGCCGGCATCGACGAGGCGAAGCAGGAGCTCGAGGAGATCGTCGAGTATCTGAAGGACCCGCAGAAATTCCAGCGCCTGGGCGGCAAGATCCCCAAGGGCGTGCTGCTGGTGGGTCCGCCGGGTACCGGTAAGACGCTGTTGGCGCGCGCCATCGCCGGCGAGGCGAACGTACCCTTCTTCACCATCTCGGGCTCGGACTTCGTCGAGATGTTCGTCGGTGTGGGCGCCAGCCGTGTCCGCGACATGTTCGAGCAAGGCAAGAAGAACGCGCCCTGCATCATCTTCATCGACGAAATCGACGCGGTCGGCCGTCATCGCGGCGCCGGCCTCGGCGGCGGCAATGACGAGCGCGAGCAGACGCTGAACCAGCTGCTGGTCGAGATGGACGGGTTCGAGGCGAATGAAGGCGTGATCCTCATCGCGGCGACCAACCGTCCCGACGTGCTCGATCCGGCGCTGCTGCGTCCGGGCCGCTTCGACCGCCAGGTCGTGGTACCGAACCCCGACATTCTGGGCCGCGAGAAGATCCTCAAGGTCCATATGCGCAAGGTGCCGCTGGCCTCCGACGTCGATCCCAAGGTGATCGCGCGCGGCACGCCCGGCTTCTCGGGCGCCGATCTCGCCAACCTCGTCAACGAGGCGGCGCTGATGGCGGCGCGCAAGGGCAAGCGCTCGGTCGGCATGCTCGAGTTCGAGCAGGCCAAGGACAAGGTCATGATGGGGGCGGAACGCCGCTCCATGGTCATGACGGAGAAGGAAAAGGAGCTGACCGCCTATCACGAGGGCGGCCATGCCTTGATCGCCATGTATCAGCCGGGCTGCGATCCGCTGCACAAGGTGACGATCATTCCGCGCGGCCGGGCCTTGGGTGTCACCATGAGCCTGCCGGAGCGGGATCGGCTCAACTATTCCTTCATGGAACTGAAAGCCCGCATCGCCATGACCTTCGGCGGCCGGGTCGCGGAAGAGCTGATCTTCGGCCTCGAGAATGTCACGACCGGTGCCGGCAACGACATCCATCAGGCGACCAACATGGCGCGCCGGATGATCACCGAATGGGGCATGTCCGACAAGCTTGGCCGCATCCGCTACAGCGACAATGAGGAAGAGGTGTTCCTCGGCCACTCGGTCACCCAGCGCAAGAACGTCTCGGACGCGACGGCGAAGCTGATCGACGAGGAGATCCGGCGTCTGGTCGAGGAAGGCGAGCAGGCTGCCCGCAAGCTCCTGAGCGAGCGGATCGACGAGCTCCATGCGCTGGCCAAGGGCCTTTTGGAGTACGAGACGCTCTCGGGCGAGGAATGCCGCAAGATCGTGGCCGGCGAGACCATCGTGCGCGACACGGGCAACGAGGATGCGCCGCGGCCGCAGCGCCGCTCCTCGATCCCGCCGGCCGGCGGCGTGCGCAAGGACAAGCCCGCCGGCGGCCTCGAGCCCGAGCCGCAACCCAACGCCTGATGGCGCCTGCCGCCACCGGCGAGCAAGATCGGCGAAGCCCCACCTCCGCGTGGGGCTTTGCTGTTTCTGATGCGACCGATCCAGCCACCCTCTATCTCGATCCCAAGGCTTTCCTGACCGGTGCCACGGCGCGCGCGGCCGTTGCGGCCGGCACGGCGCTGCCGACGGGCCGCCCCGACGAGGCGGCTGCCATGGTCGAGATTCTGGTGCGGCGCCCGGGCGGGGCCGAGGCCCATCTCGTCCCGGCCGGCGCGTTCCGGCAGTGGCTGGCGACGACCGAAAGCCCGGCCGCGTCCCGCCTGCGGCATCTCGCCGACCGGCTCGGGCGCCGACGCGCCGCCTGGGCCGGCCTGGCGCTCGATCGGCCCTTGGTCATGGGCGTGGTCAATGCGACGCCCGACAGCTTCTCCGATGGCGGCGACTATCTCGATCCCGGCAAGGCGATCGAGCACGGGCTGGCACTCAGGGCTGCCGGCGCCGACATTCTCGATATCGGTGGCGAATCGACCCGGCCGGGCGCCTCGCCGGTCGAGCCCGAGATCGAAGCCGCACGGGTCGTCCCCGTGATCGAGGCGCTGGCCCGCGCGGGCGCGCTCGTCTCGGTCGACACACGCCGGCCCGCCGTGATGGCGGCCGCCCTTGCCGCCGGTGCCCGCATCGTCAATGACGTGTCGGCATTGCAGGCCGAGGGCGCCATCGACTGCGTCGCCCGTCATGGGGCAGCCGTCGTGCTGATGCATATGCAGGGCGAGCCGCAGCGCATGCAGGCCGCCCCCGCCTATGAGCATCCGGCACTCGATATCTGGGACTTTCTCGACGCCCGCATCGAAGCCTGCATCGCTGCCGGCATCCAGCACTCGGCCATCATGGTCGATCCCGGCATCGGCTTCGGCAAGACTCTCGAGCATAATCTCGAGCTGATGCGGCGCATCGGGCTCTTCCGCGCCTTGGGCTGCGGCGTGCTGATCGGCGTCTCGCGCAAGAGCTTCCTGGCGCGCCTCGCCGGCAGTGGGGCCGAGCCCAAGGACCGGCTGGCCGCGTCGCTCGCCGCCGGGCTCGCGGGATACCTCGCCGGCGCCGACATCCTGCGCGTCCATGACGTGGCCGAAACGGCAGAGGCGCTGCGCACGCTCCGCTACCGGGCGGATTAAGGTATCTCGAAGCTTCGATATGCTATAAGCGCGCCTTCATCACGCGACGGGATCGCGCACAAGGAAGAAGATCTGGATGAGTCGCAAGCTTTTCGGGACGGACGGAATTCGCGGCACGGCCAATGCCGATCCCATGACGGCCGATGTGGCGCTCAAGGTCGCGATGGCCGCGGCACGGCAATTCCGTCGCGGCGATCACCGCCATGTCGTGGTGATCGGCAAAGATACGCGGCTCTCGGGCTATCTGCTGGAGCCGGCGATGACCGCGGGTTTCATCGCCATGGGCATGGATGTGGTGCTGGTCGGGCCGATGCCGACGCCGGCCGTCGCCATGCTGACTCGCTCGCTCCGCGCCGATCTCGGCGTCATGATCTCGGCCTCGCACAATCCCTATCAGGATAACGGCATCAAGCTGTTCGGGCCCGATGGCTACAAGCTGTCGGACGAGATCGAGACGGCGATCGAAGCCGGCGTGCTAGCCAACGGCGAGATGAATGGCAAGGCCGGTCCGCGCGAGCTCGGCCGCGCCCAGCGGCTCGAGGATGCCGGCGGCCGCTATATCGAGTTCGTCAAGAACAGCTTCCCGAAGCGCATGCGGCTCGACGGCATCAAGATCGTCGTCGATTGCGCGCATGGGGCGGCCTACAAGGTGGCGCCGGCAGTGCTGCACGAGCTCGGCGCCGATGTGGTGCCGCTCGGTGTGGCGCCCGACGGCTTCAACATCAATGACAATGTCGGCGCCGTCCACACGTCGGCCATGCAAAGGGCGGTGGTCGAGCACGGTGCCGATATCGGTCTGGCGCTCGACGGCGATGCCGACCGGCTGATGGTAGCCGACGAGACCGGCAAGCTTCTGGATGGCGATCAGCTGATGGGCCTCATCGCCACCAGCTGGCACCGCGCCGGCACGCTTCGCGGCGGCGGCGTGGTCGCCACCGTCATGTCCAATCTCGGGCTCGAGCGGCATCTGGGCAGCCTCGGCCTGACGCTTGCACGCACCAATGTCGGCGACCGCTATGTCGTCGAGCGCATGCGCGAGCGGGGCTACAATGTCGGCGGCGAGCAATCCGGTCATATCATCCTGCAGGATCATTCCACGACTGGAGACGGGCTCATCGCCGCCCTCCAGGTGCTGGCGGCCCTCATCGAGCAGGGCGGCCGCACGAGCGAGGTCGGGCGGATCTTCACGCCGCTGCCGCAGCATATGAAAAGCGTGCGCTACCCGGCCGGCACCGATCCGCTGAAGACGCCGCGCGTGGCGCGTGCCATCGCCGATGCCGAGGCGGATCTCGCCGCCTCCGGCCGCCTGCTCATCCGCAAATCCGGCACCGAGCCGGTCATCCGCGTGATGGCGGAAGGCGAGGATGAGGGGCTGGTCATCCGCGTGGTGGATTCCATCGCCGCGCTCCTGACCGAGGTCTCGGCCGTCTCCATGGCCGATTGACGTGAAGCCGGCCCGCATCCTGATCTGCGCCGGCTCCGATTCGGGCGGCGGTGCCGGCATTCAGGCCGATATCAAGACCGTGACGGCGCTCGGCGGCTACGCCATGACCGCCGTCACGGCGCTCACGGCCCAGAACACGCTCGGCGTCCAGGCCATCCTGCCCGTGCCGCCCGATTTCGTGCGCGCGCAGATGCGGTCGGTGCTGGACGATCTCGGTGCCGATGCGATCAAGACCGGCATGCTGGGCGAGGCGCCCACCGTGCTCGCCGTGGCCGAGATGCTGGAAGCGCTGGCGCCCAATCTGCCGCTCGTCGTCGATCCGGTGATGGTGGCCAAGGGCGGCGCCGAGCTGCTCTCCTCGCCCGCAGTCGATGCGCTCAAGGCGAGGCTGCTGCCCCGCGCCGATCTCCTGACGCCCAATTTGCCGGAGGCCGAAATACTGCTGGGCCGGAACCTGCCGGATCTTGCGTCCATGCGCCAGGCGGCCCAGGAGCTCCGCCAGCTCGGCGCCCGCGCCGTCCTCCTCAAGGGCGGTCATCTCGACGGCGCCATCCTGCATGACGTGCTGGCGAGTGAAGACGGCGTGCTCGTCTTCGACAGCCCGCAGAGTCGAGACGCGGCATACGCACGGCACCGGCTGCACGCTCGCTTCGGCCATCGCCACCGGCTTGGGACAAAGAAGGCCGCTGGTCGAGGCGGTCTCGCGCGCCCGCACCTATGTGCGCGACGCGATCCGGGCCGCCCCCGGCTTCGGCCAGGGCCACGGCCCGCTCAATCACGGCTATGCCGTCGTTTACCGATAATCAAATCACGGCGAGCAGCGGATCGGACTCCTCGGCCCAAAGCTGAGCCAGCAGCCTGAGGCCGCGCTCGAGCTCGCCGAGATCCGACATCGCGCTTATGCACACCCGCACGCCGTTGAAGGGCGTCGAGCGGCCGATGGCGAAGGCGGCACCCGGTGTCACGGCGACACCGCGGGCGAGGGCGGCGGCCGCGAACTCGGCGGCGCGCCAGTTCTCCGGCAGCGGCAGCCAGAAATAATAGGCGCTTTGCGGTAGCGCGCAGGCATTGCCGAGTATCGTGCGGGCGAGCGCCAGCCGTTCCGTCGCCAGCCTTCGCTTGGTCTGGGCCAGCCGCCTTATATCGCCGCTCTCGATCAGCCTTGTCGCGATCTCGGCCAAGAGCGGCGGCGCCATCCAGATCGACGACCGTATCGCCATCGCCAGCCGATCCGGCCGATCCGGCGGGGCCAGCACATAGCCCACCCTGAGGCCGGGTGCCGTGCTCTTCGACAGCGAGGTCACATGCCAGGTCAGCTCGGGTGCCAGCTCCGCGAAGGAGGGCGGCCGATCGACCAGGAAGCCATAGACATCATCCTCAACGATCAGCACATCGTGCCGGCGCGCCGTCTCGACGATGGCATTGCGCCGCTCGATCGACAGCATGCCGGCCATCGGATTGTTGAGATTGGGCGTCACATAGAGGAGCCGCAGCGGCATGGCACGGCAGGCTGCGGCGAAGGCGTCGGGCAGGATGCCTTCCTGGTCCATGGCGATGCCCTCGACCTTGAGGTGCCGAAGCTGTGCCGCCGCCTTGAAGCCGGGATAGGTCATCGCCTCGGTCGCGACCGTATCGCCGGGCTCGACCAGGCCGTTCAGCAGCACCGATAGCGAATGCTGGCCGCCGCATGTGACGACGACACGGTCGGGCTCGGCCGGCACGCCGCCTTCGATGAGCCAGCTTGCACCGGCGACGCGGTCGGCCGGGCGGCCGACATGGGGTTGATAGCGCAGCAGTGCCGCGAGCTCGGTTGAGCCTGCGATCGCCTTCAGCGTCTCGGCCAGCAGGGTCACCTCGTCGCCCGGCATCGGCTGGGCCAGCGCCATGTTGATCGCGGCCGGCTCGCGCTCCGACGCGGCGCTCGCCGCCAGCGGCGGAATGACCGGTGGCGCCGGCTCGCGGATGAAGGTGCCGCGCCCGACCTCGCCATCGATGAGGCCGCGCCGCTCCGCCTCGGCATAGGCGCGGCTGACCGTGCCGACCGTGACTTTGAGCTGCCAGGCGAGGTCGCGATGGGTCGGCAACCGGTCGCCGGGCTTCAAACGCCCCGCCCTGAGATCGGCGGCCAGCGCCTCGGCAATGGCGCGATAGCGGGGGCCGGGAAGGGCGGTGAGATCAGGTTGCCATATTGTCATGATGACAAGTTTCAGTTTGACGCGATCAGAGCGGAATTGTTTCCTTTTACATCGAGACAGGTCGGATTGCTACCGTCTCCGCGGAGGATTGAATGGATACAAGTGCGACGCCGCTGCCCCGCATGAACGCGTTGGGGCAGCCCGTCGGACCTGCCGTGCCCGGCTGGTCGGTCCGGCCGGTACCGCCGCACACGGTGATGGAGGGCCGGTTCTGCCGGCTCGAGCCGCTCGATCCAGCGCGCCATGGACCAGCGCTTTTCGAGGCCTATAGCCTCGACCGCGAGGGCCGCAACTGGACCTACCTCTATAACGGCCCGTTCGAGACGTTGGCCGGGCTCCAGGAATGGCTCAGCTGGGCAGCGCGCCAGGCGGATCCGCTCTTCTTCGCCATCGTCGATGCCCAGACCGGCTTGGCGGTCGGCGTCTGCAGCTATCTCAGGATCGATCCGAACGCGGGCAGCATCGAGGTCGGGCACCTCACCTACTCGCCGCTGCTCCAGCGCACGCCGACCTCGACCGAAGCCATGTATCTGATGATGCGCCGCGCCTTCGACGAGCTGGGTTATCGCCGCTACGAATGGAAATGCGATGCGCTCAACGCGCCGTCGCGGGCGGCCGCGCGGCGCCTGGGCTTCCGCTTCGAAGGCATCTTCCGGCAGGCCACCATCTATAAGGGCCGCAGCCGCGACACGGCGTGGCTCTCGATCATCGACAGCGAATGGCCTTCCCTCAAGGCCGCGTTCGATCGCTGGCTCGACCCGGCCAATTTCGATGCGGACGGCCGGCAGCGGCAAAGCCTGTCGGCCTTTCAAGACCGACCCTCGACGGAGTAGGAATGATGGCGCTTGAGTTCCCGATATATCAGGTCGATGCCTTCGCCGACGCGGTGTTCGGCGGCAATCCGGCGGCGGTCGTGCCGATGCAGACCTGGCTGCCCGACGATGTGCTGCAGAAGATCGCGGCCGAGAACAATCTCGCCGAGACAGCCTTCCTCATCCCCGACGGCGAAAATTACGCGCTGCGCTGGTTCACGCCCACGCTCGAGATCGATCTCTGCGGCCACGCCACGCTGGCTTCGGCCGCGATCGTCTTCGAATATCTGAAGCCGGCCTCGCGCCAGGTCAGCTTCACGACGCGCTGGGCCGGGACGCTCGTCGTCACGCATCGGCCCGACGGGCTCCTGGAAATGGATTTCCCGGCCCGCCCGATCGAGGCGCCGGCCACGCTGCCGGGCCTGGCCGAAGCGCTGGGGGCCACGCCACGCGAGCTCTTCTCGGGCGGCTTGACGCTGGCGGTCTTCGAGCATGAGGACGAGGTGCGGCGGCTGGCGCCCGATTTCCGCAAGCTCAAGGAGGTGCCGGCGCGCGGCGTGATCGTAACGGCCTTGAGTGCGGGCGAGGGGGCCGATTTCGTCTCGCGCTTCTTCGCGCCCAATCTCGGCATCGACGAGGATCCGGTGACGGGCGGCGCCCATTGCGCGCTCGCCCCCTTCTGGTCGCGCCGGCTCGGCCGCAAAAGCCTGGTCGGCCGGCAGATCTCGGCGCGCGGCGGCACCATTCATGTGCAGGATCGCGGCTCGCGCGTGCTGATCGCCGGCCGGACACGGCTTTATCTCGAAGGACGAATCTTTCTGCCCAATGGCGATTGATTGTATCCTGACAATATTGCGGTTGACGCCGGGAAGCGATTCGACTTAGGGCTGATAGCGGGACACGCCCCCCCAACGGGGCGCATCTATTCTGTGAGGAATAGCCGCATGAAGCCGTCGTTACGCCCGAATTGTATCCAATTCTCTTCGGGCCCCTGCGCCAAGCGCCCCGGTTGGAGCCTGGCCGCACTCGCCGATGCCCTTACGGGCCGGTCGCACCGCTCCAAGCCTGGCAAGGCCAAGCTCAAACAAATCATCGAGGACAGCCGCGCGCTGCTCGGCATCCCGGCCGATTACAAGCTCGGCATCGTGCCCGCTTCCGACACGGGCGCCGTCGAGATGGCGCTCTGGTCGCTGCTCGGGCCCCGCGGCGTCGACATCCTCGCCTGGGAAAGCTTCGGTGAAGGCTGGGTCAGCGATGTCGCCAAGCAGCTGAAGCTCGCGGATCTCCGCAAGCTCACCGCTCCCTATGGCGCGCTGCCGGCACTCGCCGACATCGATTTTGGCCGCGACGTGGTCTTCACCTGGAACGGCACCACCTCCGGCGTGCGCGTCCCCGATGGCGACTGGATATCTTCCGACCGCGCCGGCCTCACCGTCTGCGACGCGACCTCGGCCGCTTTCGCCATGGATCTGCCGTGGCCGAAGCTCGATGTCGTCACCTGGTCCTGGCAGAAGGTGCTGGGCGGCGAGGCGGCGCACGGCATGATCGCCTTGAGCCCGCGCGCCGTCACAAGGCTCGAAAGCCACAATCCCGCCTGGCCGATGCCCAAGATCTTCCGCATGACCAAGGGCGGCAAGCTGATCGACGGCATCTTCGAGGGCGAGACGATCAACACGCCCTCCATGATCGCGGTCGAGGATGCGCTCGATGGGCTCGCCTGGGCCAAGAATATCGGCGGCCTTGCCGGCCTCATCGAGCGGACCGAGCGGAATTTCCGGGCGCTCGACCACTGGGTCAAGGCCACGCCCTGGATCGACTTCCTGGCGACCGAGCCCGCCACGCGCTCGACCACCTCGGTCTGCCTCACCTTCAGCGATCCCTGGTTCAAGGCTCTCCCGGCCGACCGCCAGGCCGCCTTCGCCAAAGCGGTGGCGTCCAAGCTCGAGGCCGAGGAAGCAGCCCTCGATATCGGTGCTTATCGCGATGCGCCGCCGGGCCTCCGGATCTGGGCCGGCGCCACGGTCGAGACGGCCGATCTCGACGCCCTCCTGCCCTGGATCGACTGGGCCTATCACGCGGTTCGCGAGAGCTTCTGAACACTCCCTCTCCCGCTTGGCGGGAGAGGGTCGGGGTGAGGGTAGGATGCGAGGCGTTTCAAGACCTTGCGTCCATTCCCTCACCCGGCTCGCAAGGGCGAGCCACCCTCTCCCGCCGAGCGGGCGAGGGTCCAACAGCCAAATTTTCGAGGAATGTCGCCATGCCCAAGGTATTGATCGCCGACGATCTCTCGCCGCGCGCGGCCGAGATCTTCCGTTCCCGCGGCATCGAGGTCGATGTCAAGATCGGCCTCGACAAGGACGCGCTGAAAGCCATCGTCGCCGACTATGACGGCATCGCCGTCCGCTCCGCCACCAAGGTGACGAAGCCCATCATCGATGCCGCGACCAACCTCAAGGTCGTCGGCCGCGCCGGCATCGGCGTCGACAATATCGACGTGCCGGCGGCGACCGCCCGCGGCGTCGTGGTCATGAACACGCCCTTCGGCAACTCGATCACCACGGCCGAGCATGCCATCGCCCTCATCCTTGCGCTCGCTCGCCAGCTGCCGGCGGCCGACCGCTCGACCCAGGCCGGCAAATGGGAGAAATCCCGTTTCATGGGGGTGGAGATCACCGGCAAGACGCTCGGCATCATCGGCTGCGGCAATATCGGCTCGATCGTCGCCAGCCGTGCCATCGGCCTCAGGATGAAGGTGGCGGCCTTCGATCCGTTCCTGTCCGAGGACCGGGCGCTGGAGCTGGGCGTCGACAAGGTCGAGCTCGACGAGCTCTTCGCCCGCGCCGATTTCATCACGCTGCACACGCCACTGACCGACGCCACGCGCAACATCGTCAACGCCCAGTCCCTCGCCAAGATGAAGCCGGGCGTGCGCATCGTGAATTGCGCGCGCGGCGGCCTCATCGTCGAGGCCGACCTCATTGCCGCCCTCGATTCCGGCCATGTCGCGGCCGCCGCGATCGATGTGTTCCCGGTCGAACCGGCGCGCGAAAGCCCGTTCTTCGGCCGCGACAATGTGCTGTGCACGCCGCATCTTGGGGCGGCGACACTCGAGGCGCAGGAGAATGTGGCGCTGCAGGTGGCCGAGCAGATGGCCGATTTCCTGCTGACCGGCGCCGTCGTCAACGCGCTCAACATGCCCTCACTGAGTGCCGAAGAAGCCGCCCGCCTCCGGCCCTACATGAAGCTTGCCGAGCAACTGGGCTCCTTCGCCGGCCAGATGGTCGAGCAGGGCTTGAACGCCATCACGGTCGAATATGAAGGCCATGCCGCCGAGCTCAATGTCCGCCCGCTCACCGCGATCGTGCTGACCGGCGTGCTCCGGCCGCTGACCGAGACGGTCAATATGGTGAATGCGCCGGTGCTGTGCCGCGAGCGCGACATCCGTGTGACCGAGGCCAAGCTCGATGGCGAGGCCGATTATCAGACGCTGATCCGCGTCCGTGTCGAGGGCGGCGGCCATGTCACCACCATCGCCGGCACGCTCTTCGGCGGCGACAAGCCGCGCGTGGTCGAGGTCGAGGGCATCGAGATGGAGGCCGAGCTCGGCGCCAGCGTCCTCTTCGTACGCAATCAGGACAAGCCCGGCTTCATCGGCAATCTCGGCCGCACGCTGGGCGATGCCGGGGTCAATATCGCCACATTCCATCTGGGCCGGCTCGGGCCCGAGCAGGACGCGATCGCCATGATCCAGGTCGATCAGCCGCTGAGCAATACGCTGCTCGATCAGGTCCGCTCGATCCCCCATGTCGTGCAGGTGAGGGGGCTCCGCTTCTGAAGCCGGTGACGGGCGGGCGGATGTGAGCTATCTCTCCGCCCGACCGAGCTTGAGCAAAGGAGCCCGTCTTGGACGAAACCCTCCATCCAGCGCTGCTGCCCGCAGGCCTGCGCGACGTGCTGCCGCCCGATGCGGAATTCGAGGCGGCCCTCGTCGAGCGTCTGATGGAGACGCTCCGGCTGCACGGCTTCGAGCGGGTAAAGCCGCCGCTCGTCGAGTTCGAGACCAGCCTCCTGGACGGCGCCGGCAGCGCCATGGCGACCGAGACCTTCCGGCTGATGGACCCGATCTCGCAGCGCATGATCGGCGTGCGCGCCGACATGACGCTGCAGGTCGCCCGCATTGCGACGGCCCGCCTCGTCAAGTCACCGCGCCCGCTCCGGCTCTCCTATGCCGGCCAGGTGTTGCGGGTCAGCGGCTCGCAGCTTCGGCCGGAGCGGCAATTCGGCCAGGTCGGCGCCGAGCTGATCGGATCCTCCGAGGCGACCGCCGATGCCGAGATGATCTCGCTCGCGGCGTACGCGCTGGTCGGCGTCGGCGTGCCCGGCTTGTCGGTCGATCTGACCCTGCCGACGCTCGTGCCGCTCATCCTCGACGGCCACAATGTCCCGCCAATCACGGCCACCAGGCTGCGCCAGGTGCTGGACCGCAAGGATGCGGCGACGCTCGACGAGATCGGCGGCCCGGCCAAGATCCTGTCGCGGCTGATGGCGGCGGCCGGCCCGGCGACGGCGGCGCTCGAGCGCATCGCCCGCATCGAGCTGCCCGAAGCGGCGGCGCGCGAGATCGGTCGGCTGAGGACGATCCTCGATCTCGTGACGGCGGCCTCGCCCGGCCTGTCGCTCACCATCGACCCGGTCGAAAATCGCGGCTTCGAGTACCATACCGGCGTCACCTTCACGCTCTTCGCGCGTGGGCTTCGAAACGATCTCGGCCGCGGCGGGCGTTATCTCGCCGGTGACGCGGCCGAGCCCGCGACGGGATTCACCCTCTATACCGATACGCTGCTTGCCGCCGTGCCCAAGGCGCCGGCCGGCCGCCGCATCTATCTTCCGCACGGCACGCCGCACGATCAGGCGGCGGCACTGCGCGCGGAAGGCTGGGCGACGGTCGCCGGCCTGGCCCCGATCGATGACGCGGCCGCCGAGGCGAAGCGGCTCGGCTGTGGGCAAACGTGGCTGGACGGGGCGATTGAGGCGGTTTAACCGGCTCGTTCCATGTCGGCGTCGTCGTCGATCAGCACCTCGACGTGCTCCGTCGAATGGACATTGGAGCCGCGCTTCTTGACGCCTGAGACCCAATATTCCTCGCGCGTATCGATATCGAGGAAATTGCCGCGCACGCCGCCGCCATTGATCTTGAGGAGCGCGCGGCCTCGATAATAGATCGTCTGGCCGGTCTTGGAAAAGCTGACCCAACCGATCCGAGCCCGGGCGCCGTCAATCTCGCCTTCCTTGTTCTCGATATACATGCGGCGCCGTTTCAGTCCGCGTGTCAGCTGCGTCTTCATCTCATCCCCGCCGTTGCGCGCCGGTTGCATTGGCATTCTTGACTTTGGCTTCGAGCGTCGCAAAGCGCCCCCACCGCCCTTGCCCCCACCGCCACAGGGTGCTAGGCCTGGCGTCTGCATTTCAGTTCCGGGAGAGACCTCATGGCCAATGTCGCCGTGATTGGTGCGCAGTGGGGTGACGAGGGCAAGGGCAAGCTCGTCGATTGGCTGTCGAACCGCGCGGAGATCGTGGTCCGCTTCCAGGGCGGCCATAATGCCGGCCATACGCTGGTCATCGGCAACGAGGTCTATAAGCTGAGCCTCCTGCCCTCGGGCGTGCTGCGGCCGGGCAAGCTCTCGATCATCGGCAATGGCGTGGTCGTCGATCCCTGGCATCTCATCGGCGAGATCGAGGCGATCAAGGCGCGTGGCGTCGCGATCTCGCCCCAATCGCTGAAAGTGGCGGAGAATGCCGCCCTCATCCTGCCGCTCCATGGCGAGCTCGACCGGGCGCGCGAGGCGGCGCGCGGCGAAAAGAAGATCGGCACGACCGGGCGCGGCATCGGCCCAGCATACGAGGACAAGGTCGGCCGCCGGGCGATCCGGCTCTGCGACCTGGCTGAGCCCGCGACGCTGGGCGACAAGGTCGACAATCTGCTGATGCACCACAACACGCTCCGGCGCGGCCTGGGCGAGCCGGAGATCGAGCGCCAGGCGCTGATCGATAGCCTGCTCGAGCTGGCGCCCAAGCTCCTGCCCTACGCCTGCTCGGTCTGGCGGATCCTCGACGAGGCCAAGCGGGCCGGTAAGCGCATCCTCTATGAGGGTGCGCAGGCCGTGATGCTCGATGTCGATCACGGCACATACCCGTATGTCACCTCTTCCAACACGGTGGCGGGCCAGGCGGCGGCCGGGTCCGGCGTCGGCCCGAGTGCGGTGGGATATGTGCTCGGCATCGCCAAGGCCTATTCGACCCGCGTCGGCGCCGGCCCGTTCCCGACCGAGCTCAAGGACGCGATCGGCGAGCGCATCGGCGAGCGCGGCCAGGAGTTCGGCACGGTCACGGGCAGGAAGCGCCGCTGCGGCTGGTTCGATGCCGTGCTCGTGCGCCAGGCGATCAAGATCGGCGGCATCAACGGCATAGCCCTCACCAAGCTCGACGTGCTCGACGGCTTCGACGAGATCAAGGTGTGCGTGGGCTATCGCTATGCCGGCAAGGCGTGGGACCACCTGCCGCCCGGCCTCATGGCCGACGCCGCGATCGAGCCGATCTATGAAAGCTTCGAAGGCTGGAAGGACAGCACCCAGGGTGCCAGATCCTGGGCCCAGCTGCCGGCGCTCGCGATCAAATATGTCCGCCGGATCGAGGAGCTGATCGAGGCGCCCCTGGCCTTGCTGTCGACCGGGCGCGAGCGTGAAGACACCATTCTCGTCCACGATCCCTTCACCGATTGACCGCTAATCTGCCGCCGGCTTTCGAGGCGGCGGACGAGCGGGCATGGCGGCAGCAGCGAAGCAATCGGAGAATTCCAGGGCCGTCAGCGTGAAGCTGCGCGACCGCTGGGAGATTCTGCCCGGCATGCCGATCCCGGAGCTGCGCTCGCCGAGTGCCTCTGCCTATGCGGTCGAGGATCACCGGACCAAGGGGCAAAGCTTCTTCGCGCTCATCTGCGATCCCACGATGCCGCCGCGCGGTCCGGCGCTCAACCTCGTCAAGATGGTGCGCCAGCCGCATCTCTTGACGCCGGTCGAGTTCGGCCCGGTCGATTGGCCGCCCTTGAAGCGCCGCTGCCTTGCCGTCATCTTCGAGCGCCCGGCCGGCGGGCGGCTCTTCGGCACCTGCGACCAGGCGATCCCGCCCTGGTCCGAGCAGGAGGTGGCGGAGCGGCTCCTGAGCGGGCTCCTGCCCGGCATCAGGGCGCTCTCGACCGAGAATGTCGCTCATCGCGGCATCCGGCCCGACAATATCTTCTTCCGCGATGCGGCCCGGCGCCAGGCCTGCCTCGGCGAATGCGTCACGCACCCGCCGGCCGCCTTTCAGCCGTTGGCATACGAGACGATCGAGGGCGCCATGGCGATGCCGGTGGCCCGCAGCGCCGGCACCACGGCGGACGATCTCTATGCGCTGGGCGTGCTGTGCCTCTACCTCTTGTCGGGCAAGCCGCCGGGCCAGGGGCTGAACGACGATCAGCTGATCGCCGAAAAGATCACGCGCGGCTCCTTCCCCGTGCTGTCCGGCAATACGCGCCTCTCGATCGCGATGGCCGAGCTCTGTCGCGGCCTCCTCATCGATGACGAGGATGAACGCTGGACCTTCAAGGAGCTCGAGCATTGGCTCGAAGGCCGGCGCCTCACGCCCAAGAGCATCAGCGTCACGGCGCGCGCGGCCCGCGCCTTCGATGTCGAGGGCGAGGCCTGCTTCACCACGCGCGGCACCGGGCGCGCCATCGCGCGCGCCGGCGACAAGGTGGCGCCGCTGGTGCAAGGTGCGGGCTTGCAGAATTGGCTGCAGCGGTCGCTCAACGACAAGCCGGCGGCCAATGCGGTGGCGCGAGCGTTGGCCGATGGCGACGGGCCGGGTGCCGGCGGCAGCGGGGCCGATGCGCGCCTCGTTTCCCGCGTCGCCATGGCGCTCGACCTCAAGGCGCCGATCCGCTATCGCGGCCTGTCGATCGCGATCGACGGCTATGGCAGTGCCTTGGCCGCCGCCCTCTTCGGCAAGCTCGAGCTCAAGCCGCTGATCGAGATCCTGCTCGGCCGGCTGCCGCAATTCTGGCTCCTGATGCAAGGGGCGGTCCGGCCCGAGCATCAGGGCATGAGCCGGAACTATGACCGGCTGCGCCGCGTGCTCGATGATCACCGCACGGGTCTCGGCATCGAGCGGCTGGTCTATGAGCTCAATCCGGGGCTCCATTGCCTCAGCCCCTTCGTCGAGGAGCGCTTCGTCTATTCGCTCGCCGACATGCTGCCCGCCCTCGAGCTGGCGGCGGCGTCCGGCAAGATCCACAGCCAGCCGGTCGATCGGCATATCGCCGCCTTCGTGGCGCATAGCGACAAGAAGTTCGACGATGTGGTGCTGAGTGCCGTCGGCCATCCGGATCCGGCCATCCGCGTCGCCGGCATGCTGCATCTCCTGGCCCAGCTGCAGTTGAAATACGGGCCCGAAGAGGTGCCGGCTTTGACCGAGCTGTTCGGCAAGCAAGCCCAGGTGCTGATCGACCGCTTCCATAACCGCACGACCCGGACGCGGCTCGGCGAGCAGCTGGCTTCCGTCCTGCGCGAAGGCAGCCTGGCGCGCCTCCTGCAATTCCTCGACGATTCGAAAGAGCGTCAGGCCGACGCCGCCCTGTTCGACCGCGCGCGCGCCCATTGCAGCCTCGCCGCCAACGGCATCGAGCGCTGCGAGGCCGAGCGCGAGCGCATTCCGATCGAGGCGCAGGCAACCGCTTCGATCATCGCGGCCGGCATCTCGATGGCGCTGAGCGTGCTCGCCTCGGTCGGCGCTTTCATGCTCTACGGGCATTTTTGATGGCGAAACCCGCCACTCAGCCCGCAGCCCCTGCCGCAGCCACGACCCCGGCCCGACGCGCCCGCAAGCCGGCGAAGCCGCGCCGGCGCGTCGGGATCATGGCGCCGCTCGTCTTCACCGCCATCATCGTGATGCTGGCGCTGACCGCGATGCCGATCTGCATCCTGCTGGTCGCCGGCATGCTGCCCTCGATCACCGCATATCTCATCGACAAGACGCCGCGGCGCGGGCTCAGCCTGACCGTGGCGCCGCTCAATTTCTCCGGCGTCGTCCCGTTCCTGATGCAGCTCTGGTTCTCGCCCAACCCGATGGCGCTAATGGACCAGCTCATCACCAAGCCTTGGGTCTGGATGGCTATGTATATGGCTGCGGGCGCCGGCTGGCTTCTGCATTTCGGCATGCCGCTGATCGTGGCGCTGTTCCTCGAGCAATCGCTCGAGAACCGCAAATCGAAATACGTCGTGATCCAGAAGGAGCTGAAGGCGGAGTGGGGCGAGGATGTCGACCCGAAATCCGCGAAGGGGTCGAAGGAGAAGCGGTAGGGCCGGCGATACCATTCGTGCGCGAACTGCATCAATGTTGTGCCGCCGAATGCGTTTATTGAACTGAGGCTCATGCCTATCGTCCGACCCGTTCTGGTCGGAGCGTTCGAGACCCCGGTTCCCGTGATCGGTTCAGGGCGCCGCTCCGCCTCATCTCCGAAAGGTGGCGGCCTATGACGATTATTCTCCGCGTCGATGCGAGCGCGCGTACACAGGATTCGGTGTCGCGAACACTCGGCGACCATCTCGAAAGACGATTGGTGGCTCGGATGCCGGATGCGCGGATCGTCCGGCGCGACTTGGCGGCCAATCCGCTGCCTCATATCGAGAGCAACACCATCGCTGGCTACTATACGCCCCCCGACCAAATGACCGACGCGTTGCGCCGGGCGACGGCGCTGTCGGACGAGCTCATCGGCGAGCTGCGTTCCGCCGACATTCTGATCCTCACCTCGCCCATGTATAATTTTTCGATCCCGTCTGCGCTCAAGGCTTGGATCGACCAGATCGTGCGGATCGGGCACACCTTCTCCTATGACGGGGCGAGCTTCGCCGGCCTGCTGGGCAGCAAGAAGGCCTATATCGCGCTGGCCCACGGCGCCGGCGGCTATCAAGCCGGGCAGGCATTCGCGGCCGCCAACTTTCTCGATCCCTATCTGCGCTTCATGCTGAGTTTCCTCGGCATCACCGAGATCAGCGTCTTTCCGGTGGAGGCGACAACAGCCGGTCCCGACATCGCCGCGGCCAATACCGAGGCTGTAGTTCGATCGATTGAGAATGTCATGATCGCTGCTTGAGCCTGCCGGCTCGGTGAGCAGTCCGGCCGAGCCCCTAGAGCCGGATCCGCTTAGGTCGAAACGACCTAACCGATGAATCGTTCTCTATCTGTTTGAATCAGATTAAGATTCACCGGTTGGGTTGATTCAACCCAACCGGATCTTGATCTACGGGCTCGGCCTGGTAGCCTCTCTCAGCCCGCCGCCAGCAGCCGCTGCCCGATGGCCGCCTGCTTGATCGACTTCTGCAGCTTCTCGAACGCCCGCACCTCGATCTGGCGCACGCGCTCGCGCGAGATGTTGTATTTGCGCGAGAGATCCTCGAGCGTCACCGGCTCGTCGCGCAGGCGCCGCTCCGTCAGGATGTGCCGCTCGCGCTCATTCAGCGTCTTCATCGCGTTCTTGAGCAGGTCGCGGCGCAGGCCCAGCTCCTGCCGGTCGCCCAGCTTCTGCTCCTGGCTCTCTTCGGTATCGACCAGCCAATCCTGCCATTCGCCTTCGCTGTCGGCGCGGAGCGGCGCATTCAGCGAGTGATCCGGGCTCGAGAGGCGCCGGTTCATGCTGATCACGTCCTGCTCGGGCACTTCGAGCTTGGTCGCGATGGTCGTGACGATTTCCGACGGCAGGTCGCCGTCATCGATCGCCTGCAGCTGGCCCTTGAGCTTCCTCAGATTGAAGAACAGCTTCTTCTGCGCGGCGGTGGTACCCATCTTCACCAGCGACCAGGAATGCAGGATGTATTCCTGGATCGCGGCGCGAATCCACCACATGGCGTAAGTCGCCAGCCGGAAGCCGCGGTCGGGATCGAAGCGCTTCACCGCCTGCATCATGCCGACATTGCCTTCGGAGATGAGCTCGCTCAGCGGCAGCCCATAGCCCCGATAGCCCATCGCGATCTTGGCGACGAGGCGCAAATGGCTTGTCACCAATGTTTGTGCTGCTGCGGGATCCTCATGCTCGGTCCAGCGCTTGGCGAGCATGAATTCAGTCTCCGGTTCCAGCATCGGGAACTTCCGGATTTCCTGCAGATATCTTGAAAGATTGCCGTCGGCGCTGACGCTCGGCACGCTTGCTATGCCAGCCATCTTGTGACTCCGATCTGGGCGGAATGGACGGCGAGGCCCCAAGGATTGGCAGCAACGCCCGTCGTCGTATATCCCCCAATAGTCCAAACTCTAATACCGCAGTGCGGCAAAGTCCAGTTTGAAATCATTCTAAAACTCTCACCAGCTCTGCCAAATCCGCGGGCAGTGACGATTCGAATCTAAGGGGCTCCTTGGTTACTGGATGCGGGAAGCCGAGCAGCCATGCATGCAGCGCTTGACGCGGAAACCCCTGAAGGGCGGCCGCCTGAGCCGGGTCGAGATGCTTGATGCGACCCGGCCGGACCCGTCCATAAACCGGATCGCCGACCAAAGGATGCCCGCGCTCGGTCATATGGACGCGGATCTGATGCGTCCGCCCGGTCTTGAGCCGGCATTCGACCAGCGAGGCTGCCAGGCCCAGCGGCCGCACCACGCGATAGAGCGTGCGCGCCGGCTTGCCCGAGGCCACCACCGCCATCTTCTTGCGATTCAGCGGGCTGCGGCCGATCGGCGCATCGATCTCGCCTTGGCGCGGCTCCGGCACGCCCCAGACCACGGCCCAATAGGCGCGCTCGATCGTCCGCTCGGCGAAGCCTGTGGAGAGTGCCGCATGCGCGCGCTCGGTCTTGGCCACGACCATGAGGCCGCTCGTATCCTTGTCGATCCGATGCACGATGCCCGGCCGCCTGACGCCGCCGATGCCTTGGAAACTGTCGCCGCAATGGGCCAGCAGCGCATTGACCAAGGTCAGGTCCGGATTGCCCGGCGCCGGATGCACGACCATGCCGGCGGGCTTGTCGAGCACCAAGAGCTCCGCATCCTCGTATCGGATATCGAGCGCGATCGCCTGCGGCGCCGGCCGGTCATCGATCGGCGGCGGCACCGTGATCGTCAGGATCTGGCCCGGTTTGACCCTGAAGGACGGGTTCGTTATGGTCGCGCCGTCGGCGGCGACGCGGCGATCCTCGATCAGCGCCTTGACGCGCGAGCGCGACAGCGTTTCCAGCCGGTCGGCGATGACGCGGTCGAGCCGCTGGCCCGCTTCCGTCTCGAGTGCTGTGATCTCGGTGATCTCAGGCGAGGCCGTCATCCACTGAGCCTCTCTCCGTAAAGGCAGGACAATAACGTGCGGGTGCTTCTGGCCCTCAACATCATCATGGGCATCCTGATCGTCGCCGGCGTGGTCACGATCGTGGTGACCCTCATCAACCGGGCGGCCCACCCGCACGTCGCTGCTGTCGCGGTCACGCAAGGTCATGCCGATCTCCACCTGCCCGCGGGCGCCCGCATCGCGGGTATGACCGGGGCCGGCGATCGCGTGGTCTTGCATATCGTCACGGCCGACGGGCACGATAGGCTCCTCAGCCTCGATCCGGCCAGCGGTGCCGTGACCGAGACCATCGACATTCTTCCCGAAGAGAGTCCGAAGCAGCCATGAATTTCGCCAGCGACAACGTGACCGGCATAGCCCCCGCGATTCTGGAGGCGATTGCGCGCGCCAACGCGGGTACGGCACCCTCCTATGGCGCCGACGAGATCACGGCGCGGCTCGAGGCGAAGCTGGCCGAGCTGTTCGAGCATGAGGTTGCGGTGCTGCCGGTCGCCACCGGCACAGCAGCCAACTCGCTCGGCCTGGCGGCGCTGACGCCGCCTTGGGGGGCGGTGCTGTGCCACCCGGAATCCCATATCGCGGTCGACGAGGCCAATGCGCCCGAATTCTTCAGCGGGGGCGCCAAGCTGGTGACGGTGCCGGGATCCGGCGGCAAGCTCGATCTGGCCAGCCTCGCAAAGCTGCTGCCGGGTGGCCTCGGCGTGGTCCATCATGCACAGCCTTCGGTGATCAGCCTGACCCAGGCGACCGAGTGCGGCACGATCTATCGCCCAAGCGAGATCGCGGCCATCGCCGAGCTCGCCCATCGGCACGGGCTGTCGCTGCACATGGATGGTGCGCGCTTCGCCAACGCCTTGGCGACCCTCGATGTCAGCCCGGCCGACGCGACTTGGCGCGCCGGGGTCGATGCCTTGAGTTTCGGCGCCACCAAGAACGGGGCGCTCGCCGCCGAGGCGGTGATTCTGTTCGATCCCAAGCAGCGGATGGAGCTCGAATTTCGCCGCAAGCGCGCCGGTCATCTCTTTTCCAAGATGCGCTTCCTCTCGGCCCAGCTCGATGCCTATGTCACCGACGACCTCTGGCTCAAGAACGCGCGGCATGCCAACGCCATGGCGGCGAGCCTCGCGCGCGGCCTCACCCAGAATCCGGGCTGCCGGCTCAGGCATCCGGTCGAGGCGAACGAGATCTTCATCGAGCTGCCGGAAGCCATGATCCAGGGTCTCGAATCCGAAGGGGCGGCGTTCTATCGCTGGGACGGTCCGGGCACTCGATGCATCCGGCTGGTGACCGCCTGGAATACGGAGGAATCGGCCGTCGATCGGATGATCGCGACGGCACGGCGCTTCGCCTAGACCCGTGAATCCGTCTCTCGACGAAAGCTTGGAGCATGATTCACGCATTGGCTGGATTCCAGCCAATACGACCATGCTCGAGGCCTGAGGCCAATTCGACAGCTTTCTCCTGGAACAAGCTCGCCTTCATTCTGTTGAGAATGTCGGTATCCAGTTTCGCACCTGCAAGCGCGGGCGAATCGGATGAAGGTTAATTCGCGTTAATCTCGAAGCCGGCCTTCATCAATGCCTTCGTTGGCCAGGGTTAAGGCATGCTTGCCGCCTGGCCGCACAAAACCGGGAATATTCCTTACGTTTCAGGGGCGTGCCGTGGACGCCGATATGCACAAATTTCATGCTTCGGGCTAAGAAAACCACTTGCATCCCGGCGTGAAGAGCGTATGTAACGACCGTTCGACGCACTCGCACGTGCCGCTGGCCCTTTGTGGTTATGCAACGACGTAACGCGTCCTTTTTGGCAGATCCGGTCTAGTGGACCGGTCCCGAGAGGGAGGTCGATATGGTTGCTAACAGGACAAGGGCGCCCGTGCGCTTTCTGACGCAGCGAAGTACACGCTGACGCCAGGCGGTATCCCTAAAACACCGTCTTAAATCGCACCGAACGCTCTTTGAGCGATCGGCTCGTCTTCACTTCCCTTTGGCCCCCTGAAAGCGGGCCGGAAGCTGGGGTGTGTCATGAACAAGATCCGTTCCCGTGTCGCGGTCGGCCCGCTTCGCCGTCCCGCCGTTGCATCGATCCATTCTCTGCCGGCGGTCGACCGTCTGGTGGCCGAGCTGCGCCCGTCCGAGCCGCTTTATTGCCTGCGGCCGAACCAGCTCGCCGCGACGGCGGCCTGTTTCGTCCGGCATTTTCCGGGCGATGTGCTCTATGCCGTGAAGTGCAATCCCGAACCGGCGGTGCTGCGCGCCCTCTGGCAGGGCGGCGTGCGCCATTTCGACTGCGCGTCCCCGGGCGAGATCCGCCTGGTGCGCCAGCTCTTCGCCGATGCGCATATCCATTACATGCACCCGATCAAGAGCCCGGGCTTCATTCGCGAAGCCTATGCCGAGCACGGCGTGCGCGACTTCTCGCTCGATTCGATCGAGGAGATCGAAAAGATCGTGGCCGCGACCGGCGGGGCCAAGGATCTCGGCCTTTATATCCGCATGGCGACGCCCAAGGGCCAGGCGAGCTACGACCTCTCCGGCAAGTTCGGTGCCGACCCCGAGCTCGCGGCCGAGCTGCTGCGCCGTGCCCGCCCGTTGGCGGCGCGTCTCGGCATCTGCTTCCATGTGGGATCTCAATGCATGGATCCGGACGCCTATGAGCGGACGCTGGAGCTTGCCGGCAACGTCATCGCGGCTGCCGGCGTGCCGGTCGACGGCGTCGATGTCGGCGGCGGCTTCCCCGTGAGCTACCCGAACCAGAAGCCTCCGGACCTCGCCCTCTATTTCGCGGCGATCGAGCGCGGCTTCGCCAAGCTCGGCCTGCCGTCCGATGTCCGGCTCTGGTGCGAGCCGGGGCGTGCGCTGGTCGCGGCTGGCGCCTCGCTGGTGGTTCAAGTGGTCGCCCGCCGTGGCGACGTGCTGCATATCAATGACGGCGTCTACGGCAACCTCTCCGACGCCGGCTATCCCAAATGGCAATTCCCCTCCCGGCAGGTCCGGCCTGACGGCGTCGCATCCGACGCTGCGCTTAAGCCGTTCAGCTTCTATGGCCCGACCTGCGACAGCGCCGATTTCATGAGCGGCCCATTCCTGCTGCCGGACGATATCGCCCCCGGCGACTGGATCGAGCTCGGCCAGCTCGGCGCCTACGGCACCTGCCTCAGAACCGGCTTCAACGGTTTCGAGCGCACGCTGATCGCCGAAGTGGCGGATCGGCCTCTGCTCGCCACCGCCGGCCATCCTGTTCGGACCCGCCGCGCGGCATGACCCGCGTTCTCGTCCGTCACCGCATCACACAGCTTACCGCCGTCAGTGCCGCCTGGGGCGCTGCCGGCTCAAGGGAATACCGCCATGTCTGAAAAAATCACGCGCTTTCTGGCCGAGACCCGCCCTCCGACCCCCTGCCTGGTGGTCGATCTCGACATCGTCGAGGAGGCCTATCGCACGCTCCATGAGGTGCTGCCGCTGGCCCGCATCTTCTATGCGGTGAAAGCGAACCCGGCGGCCCCGATCCTCGACCGGCTGACCGGCTTGGGCTCGAGCTTCGACACGGCGAGCCGGGGCGAGATCGAGATGTGCCTGGCGTCCGGCGCCACGCCGGAGCGGATCTCGTTCGGCAACACGATCAAGAAGCAGGCCGACATCGCCTTTGCCTATGAGCAGGGCGTCAGGCTCTTCGCCTTCGACAGCGAGGCGGAACTCCGGAAGCTGGCCGTGGCGGCGCCCGGCTCCAAGGTGTTCTGCCGGATCCTGGTCGAGAGCGAAGGGGCAGAATGGCCCTTGTCGCGGAAGTTCGGCTGCGCGCCTGAAATGGCGACGGAGCTTCTGGCCGAGGCGCGGAATTTCGGACTCGAGCCCTATGGCGTCTCGTTCCATGTCGGTTCCCAGCAGACCAATCTCGGCCAGTGGGACAATGCGGTGAGCCGGGCGGCGCGGATGTTCTCGGTGCTGGCCCAGCGCGACATCGCGCTCAAGATGATCAATATCGGCGGCGGCTTCCCGGCCCATTACCGCAATGGCGTCGAGCCGATCGAGGCCTATGCCGCTGCCGTGATGGCGGCCATCACCAAGCATTTCGGCAATGATCTGCCCGAGATCATCGTCGAGCCGGGCCGGTCCATGGTCGGCGATGCCGGCATCATCCAGAGCGAGGTCGTGCTGATTTCGCGCAAGGAGAGCGATGACGAGAAGCGCTGGGTCTATCTCGATGTCGGCAAGTTCAACGGCATGACCGAGACGATGGACGAGGCGATCAAATACGTCTTCCGCACGCCGCATGACGGGTCCGAAGCCGGCCCGGTCGTGCTGGCCGGCCCGACCTGCGACAGCGCCGACATTCTCTATGAGAAGACCGAGTACCGCCTGCCGCTCGATCTCGAGATCGGCGACAAGGTCGAGGTGCTGGCGACCGGCGCCTATACCTCCACATACGCGTCGGTCTGCTTCAATGGGTTCGAGCCGCTGCGCACCTATTGTGTGTGACGCGGCCGCTCAGCTGAATCTTCGGGAACGCTGAGGTTTCAGTTATGTTACAGCCAGCATGGCACCGTTTCGGCGTGCCATGTCGGCCTGCTTTCGGCAATACACCAAGGAGATCAATCATGATTATGACCGTAACACGCCATGTGTTCGCCCGCGCCTCCGGCATCGATTCCCGCTAGTTCGAATGAGCACCACTTTCAACGTGCCGGGCAACGCTCCCGGCTGCACCGCCGGCGACGTGCGTCACGGCCGGCCTGCTCCGCGTAACGAGCGCTTCTTCGCCGGCAGCCACCTCATCATCGATCTTTGGGAAGCCTCACGCCTCGACGACATCGAGCATGTCGAGCAGGCGATGCGCGACGCGGTCGAAGCCGCCGGCGCCACACTTCTCCAGATCCATCTCCATCATTTCACGCCGAATGGCGGCGTCACGGGTGTCGCCATTCTCGCTGAATCCCATATCAGCATTCATAGCTGGCCCGAGCGCGGCTATGCCGCGATCGACATCTTCATGTGCGGCGATGCCGAACCGCAGCGGGCGATCCCGGTGCTGAAGGCGGCGTTCCGGCCGGGCAAGCTGGTGGTCGACACGCTTCGGCGCGGCATCGGCGTCACCGCGGCGGCCGCGGCCGAATAAAGCTATGGGCTTCGAGGCGAGCTGGTTCGTCGAGACGCTGCACCCGGGTGTGGCACAGCGCTTCGCCGTGTCCCAAATCATCCATCACGGCCGCACGGCATGGCAGGATGTCGCGATCTTCGACAGCCTCGCCTTCGGTCGGGTGGTCGCCCTCGACGATGCCATCCAGGTGACCGAGCGGGACGAGTTCATCTATCATGAGATGCTCGTTCATGTGCCGATGCTGGCCCATGGTGCGGTTCGCCGCGTGCTCATCATCGGCGGCGGCGACGGCGGCATCCTGCGGCGGGTGCTGATGCATGCCCGGGTCGAGCAAGCGGTGCTGGTCGAGATCGATGGCGAGCTCGTCGAGCTCATGCGCCGCCACCTGCCCGCCATCAGCGCCGGCGCCTTCGAGGATCCGCGGACGGCGCTCGTGATCGGTGACGGCGCCCGATATATCCGCGACGCAAGCGGCTTCGACCTCATCATCGTCGACAGCACCGATCCGATGGGGCCGGGGGCCGTGCTGTTCAGCGCGGAATTCTATCGCGATTGCCGTGCGGCACTGGCCCCCGGCGGCGTGCTCGTGACCCAGGCCGGCGTGCCGTTCCTGCAGGGCGAGGAGCTGCGGCTGGTTCAATCCCGGCTGGGATCCGTCTTCGCCGATGCGGCCGCCTTTCAGGCCGCCGTGCCAAGCTACTATGGCGGCGCCATGGCGTTCGGCTGGGCGACCGACGATCCCGCCCTCAGGATGCGCGCGCCGGGCGAGATCTCAGCGCGGTTCCAGGATTCCGGCATCGAGACCCGCTACTACACGCCCGCCATCCACGCGGCAGCCTTCGCGCTGCCGCGCTACTTCGAAGCGGGCGCTACTGCTGTGCCACCTTCTGCTTCAGAAGGTTGATCAGCGCCTGGATGCCGCCGCCCTGCTCGATGACGGAGGCGAATTCCTGGCGCTTGGTCAGCGTCAGGCTGATATTCTCGGCACTTACATCGATGATCTTGTAGCTGCCGCCTTCCTGCTCCAGCGTCCAATCGATGCCGATCGGCGGACCGCCATTGGGGCGGATGATCTGCGAGCCCACCGTCGCCCTGCCGCCATCGAGCGGCCGGCCGCCGGTCACCTTGAACTTCTCACCGGAATAGCTGCTGAACTGGCCGGCATAGAGCGCCACGACATACTGGCCGAAGACGTCGATATATTCCTTCTGCTGCTCCGCCGTCGCCTGGTTCCAATAGCGGCCCAGCACGAAACGGCCGATCTTCGGCACGTCGAACCCTTCGGTGAACAGCTTGCTGAAGGCCGCCTTGCGGGTGGAGATGTCGGTCGAGCTCTGCAGAATCTTGATGCTTCGATCACCCAGATCCTGCACGAAGGCGGCCGGGTCTGACGGGGCCGCCTTGGCGGGGATCGCCCAGCTGACCGTTGCGAGGGCCAGGCCGAGGCCCAGGAAAAGTCGGTGCCACATGATGCAAGCGCCTTTGCTGGCCGGCTCAGTGGGCCGGCGGAGGATTGCTGTTCGGAACCGATGCCGGCGAATCGGCATCGTCATACGGCACGCTCGGAGCCGCCGGGGCGTTGGGCGAGATCGCCTTCTGCACTTCGGCCGCGCGGCGCTGCTGATAGAGGCTGCGCACCGCCGCATAGAAATCGAGCGAGCTGCGCCGGAGCTCATTGAACTCGTCCAGCGTCTGCAGATCGTCATTCACCGTGCCGACACCGAAGCGCACATAATTGCCTTCATCCATGCGTGCCGCCTGCATCTTGATGGTGAATGGGTCGGCGATGCTGTCGACGCCATAACCGATGCCGTCGCGCGGATCGGACGGCCCGATCAACGGCAGCACCAGATACGGGCCGCTGGGAATGCCCCAAGAACCGAGCGTGGCGCCGAAATCCGCCTCGTGGAACGGAATGTTGGCGCTTGTGCCGACATCGAAGATACCGCCGATGCCGATCACCGTGTTGAGTCCGAGCCGCGCCAAAGTGTCGCCGGCCCGGTCCATATTGCCTTGCAGCACGTCGTTGAACAGGATCGTCGGTCCGCGCAGATTGCGCAGCACGTTGCTGATGCCGGTCTGGGCGAATTGCGGCAGGACGTAGCTATAGCCCTTGGCGATCGGGTTCAGCAGGTAGTCCTTGAGCGCCAGATCGAAATCCCAGACCTTGCGGTTGACCGGCTCCCACGGATCATTGTTCGACTCCTGCGGCACGCCGCCGGCGGCGGGCGGATTGGTCGCGCAAGCCGAAAGACCGATGGCGCATAGCGCCAGCGCGGCCGGCAGGGCAGAACGGAACCGACGCGGAAGCATGATCACACTCGCTCTCGAAATTTGCGGATAAGGCGAAGACAGAGCCGAAGAAGAAGGGTGCAGCGAAGCGCTTCGAGACCGCGTCTCAAGCCCCTCAGGGATGATTCACGTCAAGGTGCTGAGCGAAGAGCCGGGGAGCAACTCCCATAATCGACGCCTTTACCATATACACAAGGAAATGCCATCGCCCCGACGGCTAGAAAAGACCCGTCATTCCAAATTTATGCAGTTATATCACAGATCTGCCCTCCAATTTCGTTGCCTCAGGACATAAAGATATGTTTATATCGTTCTATCGACAATCGTCCGAGGATGTCTTGTGGAGGAATTGCTCGCCGGTCTGAGGGCGGCGGCGGAGCCGACAAGGCTCCGATTGCTGGCGCTGTGCGCTCAGAACGAGCTGACGGTGAGCGAGCTCACGAGCATTCTGGGGCAGAGCCAGCCGCGCGTATCGCGGCATCTGAAGCTCTTGTGCGACGGTGGCCTGCTCGAACGGTTTCGCGAAGGCAATTGGGTCTTCTATCGCCTCGCCCGCGGCCCGGACCGCTCGGTTGCCGAGCGGCTGGCGGAGCTGGTCCTGCCGTCCGATCCGACGATCCTGCGCGACCGCGAGCGCCTGGCCGCGATCGAGCGCGATCGCGAGCAGAGTGCTGCCGCCTATTTCGCCAAGAATGCCCGGCGCTGGGCCGCAATCCGCAGCCTGCATGTGGCCGAGGACGAGGTCGAGGCGCGGCTCGCCGACGTGATGGCGGCCGGCCCGGTCGGCGATCTCCTCGATATCGGCACCGGCACCGGCCGCATGCTCGAGATCTTCGGGCCGCGCGTCCGCAGCGCCGTCGGGCTCGATCTCTCGCGCGACATGCTGGCGGTCGCCCGCGTCAATCTGGAGCGCGCGCAGCTCCGGAACTGCACGGTCCGCCATGGCGACATGTATGCGTTGCCGTTCGCGAGCCCCAGCTTCGATCTCGTCATCCTGCATCAGGTGCTGCATTTCGCCGAGCGCCCGGGCGAGGCGGTGCTCGAGGCGGTGCGCGTGCTGCGCCCGCATGGCAGGCTGCTGATCGTCGATTTCGCGCCGCACCAGCTCGAGGATCTGCGTGAGCATCATGCCCATCGCCGCCTGGGCTTCGCCGATGGCGAGGTGCGGGAATGGCTGGCCAAGGCCGGGCTCGATCTCGGCGCCCCCATCCATCTGCCGGGCGATCCCTTGACCGTCGTGATCTGGCCGGCACTGCGCCAGGCCGAATCGGGCCATGTCGTCGAGCCCGTGTCTGTGCCGGCCGACCGGCCGCAAACCACGTTTCTCCGGGAGATCCGTTCGTGAACGCGCTTTCGCCGCCGGCCCAGGACAGCCGAGCCCTGGTCTCCTTCGAATTCATGCCGCCCAAGACGGCCGAGATGGAGCAAAATTTGTGGCAGGCGATTCAGCGCCTCGTTCCGCTGAAGCCGCGCTTCGTCTCGGTGACCTATGGTGCCGGCGGCTCGACGCGCGACCGCACGCATGCGACCGTTCGCCGCATCCGGCAGGAGACGCCGCTCGAGCCGGCGGCGCATCTGACGTGCATCGGGGCACCCCGTGCCGAGATCGACGAGATCATCCACGACTATTGGGCCGCCGGCATCCGCCATCTGGTGGCGTTGAGGGGCGATCCGCCCGGCGGTCCCGGCTGCGCCTACGAGCCGCATCCAGGCGGCTATGCCTATGCGTCCGATCTCGTCGATGGCATCCGCCGGATCGCGGATTTCGAGATCAGCGTCGGCTGCAATCCCGAGATCCATCCGGCCGCCCCCGATCTTTCGGCCGAGCTCGATAATTTGAAGCGCAAGATCGATGCGGGCGCCAACCGCGCCATCACCAACTTCTTCTTCGAGGCCGCCACATATCTCGAATTCGTCGAGGCGGCGCGCGCCGCCGGCATCACCATCCCGATCGTGCCCGGCATCATGCCGGTCAGCAATTTCGGCGGCATCGTCCGTTTCGCCGGCAAGTGCGGCGCCAAGGTGCCGGCCTGGATGGGCCATATGTTCGACGGGCTCGACCATGATCCGGAGACCCGGCGCCTGATCGCCGCCTGTCAGGCGGTCGAGCTGTGCCGCAAGCTGCAGGCCGAAGGCGTCGACGAATTCCATTTCTACACGATGAACCGCGCCGAGCTGACGGTCGCGATCTGCCACATGCTGGGCGTGCGTGGTCCGCTTCCCGCTACCGCCGCCTGATCCTTTCGATACCGGAACAAGTTTCTCATGGCCCATTTCCTCGATGTTCTCGCCGACCGCGTGCTGCTTTGCGACGGCGGCATGGGCTCGCGCGTCCAGGCGACGCATCTCGATGTCGAGCGCGACTATCTCGGCCACGAGAATTGCACCGACATTCTGTGCGAAAGCCGGCCCGATCTCGTGCGCGCGATCCATGTGGGCTATCTCGAGGCCGGCGCCGACATGGTCGAGACCAACAGTTTCGGCTCCTCGCCCATCACGCTCGGCGAGTTCGGCATCGCCGACAAGGCCTATGCGCTCAGCAAGCGGGCGGCGGAGCTGGCACGCGAGGCGGTCGACAGCTTCGTCAACGACCGGCCGCGTTTCGTGCTGGGCTCGGTCGGGCCGGGCACCAGGCTGCCGACGCTGGGCCATATCGATTACCAGACGCTCGAGGATGCGCTGGCGATCCAGTGCTCGGGCCTCATTGCCGGCGGCGCCGACGCGATCCTGATCGAGACCTGCCAGGATCCCCTTCAGATCAAGGCGGCCGTCAACGGCGCCAAGCGCGCCCGGACCGAGGGCGGCAAACCCGATCTCGCCATCATGGTGCAGGTCACGGTCGAGACGACCGGCAGCCTGCTGGTCGGCGCCGATATCGCGGCGGCGGCCACCATCGTCAAGGCGCTCGACGTGCCGCTCCTGGGCCTCAATTGCGCCACCGGTCCGCAGGAGATGACCGAGCATGTCAAATGGCTGGGCCAGAACTGGACCGGCCTGATCTCGATCCAGCCCAATGCCGGCCTGCCGGAACTGGTCGACGGCAAGGCGCATTATCCACTGGGCGCCAACGAGCTGGCGCAATGGATGGAGCGTTTCGTTACCGAGGACGGCATCAATCTCTGCGGCGGCTGCTGCGGCACCGACGTGCCGCACATCCAGGCGCTCGATGCGATGCTGAAGCGCTTGGGCGAGGGTGACCGGCCGGCGCCGCAAAAACGCAGCTCGGTCTGGGTCCCGGGCGTGGCTTCGCTCTACAACCAGGTGCCGTTCCGGCAGGAAAACGCCTTTCTCTCGATCGGCGAGCGCTGCAATGCCAACGGTTCGAAGAAGTTCCGCGAGCTGCAGGAGCGCGGCGATTGGGATGGCTGCGTCGAGATGGGGCGCGAGCAGGTCAAGGAAGGCTCGCACACGCTCGATGTCTGCACCGCCTTCGTCGGCCGCGACGAGGTGGCCGAGATGACCGAGGTGGTGAGCCGCATGCGCGGGCGCCATCTCGGCGCCGCTCGTCATCGATTCGACCGAGCTCAATGTGCTCGAGGCGGCGCTCAAGCTCTATGGCGGCAAGCCAATCCTCAACTCGATCAATTTCGAGGATGGCGAGGAGCCCGCCACGAAGCGGATGGAGCTCGCGCGCCGGTTCGGCACCGCCGTGATCGCGCTTACCATCGATGAAGCCGGCATGGCCAAGACGGCCGATGCCAAGCTCGACATCGCCAAGCGCCTCTACGAGTTCGCCTGCGTGAAGCACGGCCTGGCACCCTCGGATCTCATGTTCGATCCGCTCACCTTCACGATCGCGACCGGCAACGAGGACGACCGCAAGCTCGGGCTCGAGACGCTCGACGGCATCGAGCGCATCGCCAAGGCGATGCCGGAATGCCAGATCATCCTCGGCCTCTCCAATATCTCCTTCGGCTTCAACCCGGCGGCGCGGCATGTGCTGAACTCGGTGTTCCTGGATCACGCCGTCCGGCGCGGCATGACCGGCGCCATCGTGCATGTCTCCAAGATCATGCCGCTCCACAAGATCCCGGAGGAGGAGGTGCGCGTCGCCGAGGATCTGATCTTCGATCGCCGGCGCGACGGCTATGATCCGTTGCATGCCTTCATGGCGCTCTTCCAGGACCGCAAGGCCGCCGCCTCGGCCAAGAAGGCGCGGCCCGAGGATGTGGCCGAGCGCTTGAAGCAGCGCATCGTCGATGGCGACCGCATCGGCATCGAGGCGGATCTCGACGAGGCGATGGGGAAATACCCGCCGCTCGACATCATCAACACCATCCTCTTGGACGGCATGAAGGTGGTGGGCGAGCTCTTCGGCGCCGGCAAGATGCAGCTGCCCTTCGTGCTGCAATCGGCCGAGACGATGAAGACGGCGGTGGCCTTCCTCGAACCGCATATGGAGCGGGTCGAGGGCCAGCAGAAGGGCACGATCGTGCTCGCGACCGTCAAGGGCGATGTCCACGATATCGGCAAGAACTTGGTCGACATCATCCTGACCAACAATGGCTACAAGGTGGTCAATCTCGGCATCAAGCAGCCGATCGCATCCATCCTCGAAGCCGCCATCGCGCACAAGGCCGATGCCGTCGGCATGTCCGGCCTGCTGGTCAAATCGACCGTGGTGATGCGCGAGAATCTGGAAGAGATGAGTCGCAACAGCCTGGGCATCCCCGTGATCCTGGGCGGTGCGGCGCTCACCCGCCGCTATGTCGAGGATGATTGCGTGCGCGCTTACGGCTCAGGCCGTGTCGCCTACGCCCGCGACGCGTTCGACGGGCTCGACCTCATGGAAAAGGTCGTGACCGGCCGGTTCGATGGCTGGCTCGCCGAGCTTCAGGAAAAGCGCGTCGGTCGCCCGGTCAATACGCGCCGCACGCTGGGCCAGGCCGCCGATGCGAAGCCGCTCCGGCCGGTCGATATCGACGAGATCCGCACGCGCCGGAACGAGCTGACGCGCGGATTGCCCGTGCCGGTGCCGCCCTTCTGGGGTGCCAGCGTGATCGAGCGTGCGCCGGTCAAGGCGCTCCTGCCGTTCTTGAATGAGCGGATGCTCTATCAATTCCATTGGGGCTATCGCAAGGACGGCCGCACGCTCGACGAGTTCAAGGCCTGGGCCCAGCGCGAGCTCAGGCCGACGCTCAGCCGCATCCTCGAGGAGGCGATCGCCGGCGACATCCTGGCGCCGCAGGCGGCCTACGGCTATTGGCGCTGTGCCGCCGAGGGCAATGACGTGATCCTCTTCGCCGAGGACGGGCGCCGGGAGCTGGCGCGCTTCGCCTTCCCGCGCCAGAACAAGGAGGGCGGGCTCTGCATCGCCGATTTCTTCCGCGATGTGAATGATGCCGAGCGCGACGTGATCGGGCTTCAGGTCGTGACCATGGGCGACCGCGCCTCGACCGTGGCGCGCGACTGGTTCGCCCAGAATCGCTACCAGGATTACCTCTATCTCCACGGCCTCTCGGTCGAGATGGCGGAGGCGATGGCCGAATATGTCCATAAGCGGATTCGCGGCCAGCTGGGCTTCGCCGCCGAGGAGGCGCGCGATCTGGAGGGCATGCTCGCCCAAGGTTATCGCGGCTCGCGCTATTCTTTCGGCTATCCGGCCTGCCCGAACCTGGCGGACCAGCGGCAGATCCTCGATCTCCTGAAGGCCTCGGAGCTCGGCATCACGCTTTCAGAGGAAGATCAGCTCGAGCCGGAGCAATCGACGAGCGCCATCGTCGTGCATCACCCGCAGGCGAAGTACTTCTCGGTGTGACGGCGGCCGAGCCCGGTCAGCTTTTGACGTTCTTGTCCTTGCCGTTGCCGCCGGTATCGAGCCGCTCGAAATTATGCGTATCGGTGGTCGAGACGCCATTGTCGCTCGTGGCGGCGTCGGGGATGTGCGAACCGGTCGTGCTGCTCTCGCGCAGCGCATGCTTTGCGAAGGCGGAGGGGTCAGGCGCATCGCACGCGGCAAGGGTCAGGAAGACGACGGCCAAGGCAACGATACGCAACATGCGGCTCTCCACTTTCAAGCGATCTGGATGCCGCAACACTGCAAGATCGACGCCACCTATAGGTGACAGGCCCGCCTTACGACCCGCCAGGCGGCTTCCCCAGGCCCCGCTGATCCAGCCGCTCGATATCGTGCGTATTGCTCGTCGTGACCCCGCTGTCGCTGGTCGCGGCGTCGGGGATATGCGAGCCGGTGGAGCTCTCACGCAGTGCATGCTTCGGGAAGGCGGAAGGATCGGGGGCATCGCACGCGGCGAGCGGCAATAGGACGGCGGCGAAGGCAATAACTCGCAACATAAAATTGCTCCTAACTGAAGAAGCCGGCTCCAAGATGCGCGTAGCAGAATCGAAGTCGTTCGGATTACGCGCCGCTCCCGGACGATCAGATCAATATTCGCCGGCTGGGTTGTTTCACCCCAGCCGGATCTTGATCTAAAGCCCGCCCTCGCCCCTCACCGTGCGTTCGATTGTATGCTGGTCTGTCGTCGTGCTCTCATCCAGCAGCTTGGCGGTATCGGCGATGCGCGAGCCGGTCACGACTTTGTCGTGCAGCGCATGCTTGGGGAAGTCCGCGGCATCCGGTGCATCGCAGGCCGCAAGCGCCAGCCCGGCCAGCATCATGACAATCAGGCGAGACATTCCAAAGCGCTCCGAGGAATTCCCTAGCCTAAAGATCCGACATCCCGCGAAACAGGAAACGAGCGATGGCCGGATTTCCCGGCCCCATCAATGGCCGCCGTTGCTGCCGCCGCCCAGCCCGTTGCCGCCCGAGGTGATGCGCTGGATCTGGTGGGTGTTGTCGGTCGAGACGGTATCACCCGTCGAATCGCTGCTCGAGATATGCGAACCGGTGGACGCGTTCTCGCGCAGCGCATGTTTCGGGAAGGAAGACGGATCGGGCGTATCGCAGGCGGCAAGCGGCAACAGGGCAATGGTCAGGGCAACAATGCGCAACATGAGCCTCTCCAAGATCAATCACTCTCCACGCTGCGCCATCGCGCAGCCAGGGCTAGGCCCATTTAAAGCATGAATTGTTCCACCCTATCAAGCCGCCGTTCGTAGCTGCCTCAAGAGATCTCTTCGGCATGATGGCAAGCGACGAGACGGTTCTCGATCGGCCTCAACTGAGGCAGGACCGACCGGCAGATCTCCGTCGCATAAGGACAGCGGCCATGAAAGGCGCAGCCGGGCGGCGGCGCCAAGGGCGAGGGCAGCTCGCCCGAAATGCTGACCGGCTGAAGGCGCCTTCGCGCTTCGATCGTGGGCGTGGCGGCCAGCAGCATCCGCGTGTAGGGATGGCGCGGCTCGGCGAAGATCGCCGTCTTCGGCCCGTGCTCCACGACCCGGCCGAGATACATGACCAGCACTTCATTGGCGATATGTTGCACAACCGATAGGTCATGGCTGATGAAAAGATAGGCGAGGCCGAACTCGTCCTGCAGATCCATCATCAGGTTCAGCACTTGCGCCCGGATCGACACGTCGAGCGCTGAGACCGGCTCGTCGGCGACGACGATGCGCGGCCTGGTCATGAGTGCGCGGGCAATCGCAATGCGCTGGCGCTGCCCGCCCGAGAACATGTGCGGATAGCGGCCATAATGATCAGGCCTGAGGCCGACTTTGGCCATCATGGCGCGTGCCGAATCCTCGCGCTGTCGCCGATCGCGCTCGCCATTGATGATCAACGGCTCCTCCAGCGCCTGGCCGACCGTCTTGCGCGGATTGAGCGAGCCGTAAGGGTTCTGGAACACCATCTGCACGGCCAGGCGCTGCGCCTGCCGCGCGGCGTGCGGCACGTCGCGCGTGGGCGCCCCGTCGATCGCGAGATCGCCGCCATCCGGCGTCTCGAGCAGGCAGGCCATGCGGGCGAGGGTCGATTTTCCGCAGCCCGATTCGCCGACGATGGCGAGCGTCTCGCCACCCGCGAGCGTGAAGGAGACGTCCTCGACTGCCTTGATCAGCGCCCGCTTGCGCCACCAGCCGCCGCCGATCGGATAGTGCCGGCGCAGCGATGTCGCCGTCATCACGGGCTCGGTCATAGCATTCCATCCAGCGGATAGAGGCAGCGCGCGCGCCTTCCGCCCGGGCCTTCCAGCGGCGGCCGCTCGGCCACGCAGCGCTCGGTCGCATAAGCGCAGCGCGGGTTGAACAGGCAGCCCGGCGGCCGATCGTCGATGCCCGGCACGATGCCGGGAATGGTCGGCAGCCGCCGGCGCCCGACGGCCCGCTCCGGCAGCGCATCGAGCAATGCCGCCGTATAGGGATGGCGCGGGGCGGCGAAGAGCGCGGATGCCGGCGCTTCCTCGACCATCTGGCCGGCATACATGACCTGCACGCGCCGGGCCGTCTCGGCCACCACGCCCATATCATGCGTGATCAGGATCAGCCCCATCTGGCGCTCGCGCTGCAGCGACATCAGCAAATCCAGGATCTGCTTCTGGATCGTGACATCGAGCGCCGTCGTCGGCTCGTCCGCGATCAGGAGCCGCGGATTGCAGGCGATCGCCATGGCGATCATGACGCGTTGATTCATCCCGCCCGACAGCTGGTGCGGAAAGCTTGAAAGCCGCGTCTCCGGTGCCGGAATGCCGATCTGGTGCAGGAGCTCGACGACCCGCGCACGAACCTCCTGGCGCGGCAGGTCGAGATGGGTCTTCAGCGCCTCCGCGATCTGCCAGCCGATGGAGAAGCACGGGTTGAGCGACGACATCGGCTCCTGGAACACCATCGCGATGTCCTTGCCGACGAGCCGCCGCCGCGCGCGCGGGCTGATGTTCAGAAGGTCGATGCCGTCGAAATTCATCCGGTCGGCCGTGACCTTGCCCGGATATGGGACGAGCCCCATCAGCGCCAGCATCGAGACGCTCTTGCCCGAGCCCGATTCGCCGACGATGCCCAGGATCTCGCCCGGCTCAAGCGAAAGGTCCAGCCCCTCGACGGCGCGAAACCGCCCGCGCGCCGTGGCGAACTCGACCGTGAGGTTGCGGATCTCGAGCATGGCTCAGCGCCTGAGCTTCGGGTCGAGCGCGTCGCGCAGCCCGTCGCCGAAGAGGTTGAAGGCCAGCACCGTGATCAGGATGGCCAAGCCCGGCAATGTCACCATCCACCAGGCGCGCTCGAGATATTGCAAGGCGCCCGACAGCATCGTGCCCCATTCGGGCGTCGGCGGCTGGGCACCCAGGCCGAGGAAGCCCAGCGCCGCCGCTTCGAGGATCGCGTTCGAGAAGCCCAGTGTCGCCTGCACGATGAGCGGGGCCAAACAGTTCGGCAGCACGGTCGCCAGCATCAGCCGGACCGGCCCGGCGCCGGCGCAGCGCGACGCGGTGACATAATCGCGCGCCAGCTCCGACAAGGCCGAGGCGCGGATGAGGCGCGTGTAGTTCGGCAGCGTCACGACGGCCACGGCCAGCATCGCGTTGAACAGGCTCGGCCCCAGGATCGCGACCACCACGATGGCAAGCAGCAGGCTCGGAAAGGCCAGGATGATGTCCATGAGGCGCATGATCGCCGTATCGACACTGCCGCCCAGCGCCGCCGCCGTCAGCCCCAGCGCCACGCCCAGCACGAGCGACAGCGTCACCACCACGGCGCCGATCAAGAGCGACAGGCGCGCGCCATGGACCAGGCGCGAGAACATGTCCCGGCCGATATCGTCGGTGCCGAGCGGGAATTCGAGGCTGCCGCCGGCCTGCCAGAAAGGCGGGCGCAGCAGGGCATCGCGGAACTGCTCGATCGGCGAATGCAGCGAGACGAGATCGGCGAACACCGCGAGCAACAGCAGCACCACCATGATCACGAGGCCCAGCACCGCCCCGCGATTCTCGGCGAAGCCGCGCCAGAACAGGCGGAACTCGCTGATCTCGGCGATCGGGGCCACGGCGCTCATCGCCGGATCCTCGGATTGAGCATCCCGTAGGTGAGATCGACCGCGAGATTGACCAGGATGACCAGCGTCGCCACCAGCAGCACGCCGCTTTGCAGGACCGGATAGTCGCGCCGCTGCACGGATTCGACCAGCCAATGACCGATGCCGGGCCAGGAAAAGATCGTCTCGGTCAGGATGGCGCCGCCGAGGAGGGCGCCGACCTGCAGCCCGATCACGGTCACGACCGGGATGAGCGCGTTCCGGAGCGCGTGGATCGCCACCACCCGAAAGCCCGACAGACCCTTGGCGCGCGCGGTGCGGATATAGTCCTCGCCCAGCACCTCCAGCATGGAGGAGCGCGTCATGCGCGCGATCGTGGCGAGCGGGATGGTGCCCAGCACGATCGTCGGCAGGATCAGGTGGGCCACGACCGAGCCGAAGGCGCCGGCATCGTCGCTATAGAACAGCGAATCGATCAGCAGGAATCCCGTGCCGCCATCGATGAAATATTCCGCCCCGATCCGGCCCGAGACCGGCGTCCAGCCCAGCTGGACCGAGAAGACCAGGATCAACATCAGCCCCCACCACGGGATCGGCATCGAGGCGCCAGTGACGGAGGCGCCCATGAGGCCGTAATCGAAGGCGGAGCCGCGCCTGACCGCCGCGATCATGCCGAGCGGCAAGCCCAGAATGACGGCGAAGGCGAGTGCGGACAGCGACAGCTCGACCGTCGCCGGGAACAGGTTCGCGAATTCCTGCCAGACCGGCTGCTGCGTCACGACCGAATGGCCGAGATCGCCCGACAGCACCTGGGTTTCATAATGGAGGAATTGCTGCCAGAGCGGCTGGTCGAGGCCTAGATCGTGGCGCAGCTGCGCCAGCCGCTCGGGGGCGATGCCGCGCTCGCCCACGCGCACCTCGATCGGATCGCCCGGCACCAGCCGGATCAGCATGAAGGACAGCAAGGTCACGCCGAGGAAGGTCGGGATGACCAGGCTGATCCGGCGGAGGACGAAACCCAGCACAGGCGCTACTGCAGATCCGTCTCGTCGAACTGATGCTTGCCGAACGGGCTCATCTTGTAGCCCGTCACGTTCTTCGCCATCGGCAGATAGACGACCGAATGCGCGATGAGGAAGAACGGCGCCTCCTCATGCATGATGATCTGCGCCTGGCGGTACAATTCGGCGCGCGCCCCCTGGTCGGTCAGCGTCACAGCCTTGGTGATCAGATCGTCGAACGGATGGAAGCACCATTTGGCGACATTGCCGCCGCCCGGCCGCGCCGCGGTGCAGCCCGCCAGCGGGCCGAAGAAATTGTCGGGGTCGCCATTGTCGCCGGTCCAGCCCAGCTCGACCATCATATGCTCGCCGGCCTGGGCGCGTTTCCGATACTCGCCCCATTCGTAGGAGACGATGTTGGCCTTGACGCCGACCTTGGCGAGATCCGACTGCATCAGCTCGGCGATGCGCCGCGCATCGGGATTGTAGGGCCGCTGCACCGGCATGGCCCAGAGATCGGTCTCGAAGCCGTTGGGATACCCCGCCTCGGCCAGCAGCTTCTTGGCCGCCTCCACATCATGCGGGTAATCCTTGATCTCGCTGTCATAGGACCAGATGGTCGGCGGGATCAGCGTGCGTCGCGGGTTGCCCCGCCCCCTGGAACACCGCGTCGAGGATCGATTTCTTGTCGATCGCCATCGACAGCGCCTGGCGCACGCGCTTGTCGTCCAACGGCTTCTTCTGCGTGTTGAAGGCGAGATAGCCGATATTGAGCCCGGGCTGCTCCAGCATCTGCAGCTTGGGGTCGGCTTTGATCGCCGGCAGATCGGCGATGTTGGGATAAGGCACCACCTGGCATTCGCCGGCCCGAAGCTTGGCCAGCCGCACGGCCGGGTCCTTGGTGATGGCGAAGACCAGCGCGTCGAGCTTCGCCTTCGGCCCCCAATAATCGGCGAAGCGCTTGTAGCGGATGATCGAATCCTTCTGGTACTGGACGAACTCGAAGGGGCCGGTGCCGATCGGCTGCTGATCCATCAGTTCGGGTTTGCCCGCCTTCAGCAGCGTCGAGCCATACTCGGCCGACAGGATCGCCGCGAAATCCATGGCGAGATCGGCCAGGAACGGCGCCTGCGGCTCGTTGAGCTCGATCCGGACTGTGTAATCGTCGAGCTTGTCGACCGATTTCAGCAGCTTCGGGAAGTTCATGTCGTTGAAATAGTCGTAGGCGCCGCCCGACACGTTGTGGAACGGATGGTCCGCCTGCCATTGCCGGTCGAACGAGAACAGTACGTCATCGGCATCGAAGTCGCGGCTGGGCGTGAACAGGCTGTTCTTCTGCCATTTGACGCCATGGCGCAGATGGAAGGTGAAGCTCTTGCCGTCCTGGCTTACGTCCCAGCTTTCCGCCAGTCCCGGCTCGAGCTCGGTCGAGCCCAGCTTGAACTGCACCAGGTGATTGTAGATCGGCAGGCTGGCATCGAAGGAGGTGCCGGTCGTGTTGATCTGCGGATTGAAATTCTCGGGCGAACCCTCGGAGCAGAAGACCAGCGTCTTGGCCTCGGCCGCCGTACCCCAAGCGAGCGCGACAAGAGCGGCAGTCAGGCGGGCGAGGCGCACGATCGGCATCCTTTTGCAAACGAAGGCTTGGCCGGTCTTAGACCACATGAGCGAGGCCGGTCAATTCGTGTCAGATCACCTGCTTCAGCTGCCGGAGCGAAGCCAGCAGGATACGGTCGCGCGGATCGACCTCGAGCCGGGCGCCCGGGCGGGTGAAGCGATAGTCGCGGCCGGTCACCGGGCCGCGCACGCTGAGGGCGGTATTGCCGAGATAGACGAAGGACACGGCCTTCGGCGCCTGCTGGACGCCGGCATAGGGGTTAGCCGTGGGGCGCTGGATCCTCTGCTGTATCCTGTCCCTGCCGCAGCACATTTTCTGACTCCTTGCCGGGATCCGGCGGATCTTCGCTGTAAATGAGTGGGGGATCGGGTGCGCTCGCCCGCTCGAGCAGGATGGCGCCGGCCGACAGCGCCGGCCAGAGCAGCAGCCGCCCCCAGAATCCCGAACCGATGACGAGCGCCAAGGGCAGCGCCAGCCACAGGCTCAGGCAATAGAAGCAATCGAGCACGGCGGCCCAGAAGCTTTGCGCGGCCGCGGCGCGCAGCCGGTTCATGGAATCCCACGGCCCATCCTCCGCATGCAGGAGATGCGTCAGCCGCCACAGGGCGAGCACGCCGAGGATCAGCCAGTAGAAGGAGTTTTCCATGATCGGTCCCGCGGGCCTGGGTCCGCGCCGAGTTGCCGTCTCGGCGCGGACGGCTTCATTCTACACGTCTACGACGGCGACCGAGACATTGTACTGGCTCCAGATCAGGCTTTGCGCATCGACATACCAATCATGAGCCTGCGGGTCCGACGCATCCCCGCCCGACGGGTTGAAGGCCCGGCTATAGCCGTTGAGGCTGAAGCCGTAGCATCCGGCGAGGGCCGAGCCCGGCAGCGTGAAGGTCGCCGTTTGCGCCACGAAATTGTCGGTCGGCCCCGTATACCAATGCATATAGGGCACGACCGACGGTTCCGGGTCCGGCTCCATCACCCCGCCGCCGCAGCCCGAATCGACGATCGAGGTCTCGAGCAGATGAAGGGCCGAGACCGTATATTCGACGCTGAACTCGATATCCTGCCCGATCGGCCGCTCGACGATCGGACAGATCAGGGTCGGGAACACTTGCCAGGGTCCGGACGGCAGCACGCGCCAGGCGATGCTGGTGATGAGCGGCTGGGGCGCCGAATTGTCGATTTGGAACGGCACCGCGTTGGGCGTCGTGAAGATCACCTTCTTACTGGCGTCGCCGATCTGCATCGTCACGTCGTAAAGGCCGGCGGGGAACGCGCTCGTCGGCCAGTCCAGGAGCTCGTTCGGCGGGAACCAGGCGTCGGGATCGGCCAAGATCGGGTACCAGCCCTGGGCGTCCGGCACCACATGCAGCGGCGTGCCCGGCCCCGGGAACGGGTCGACATACCAGCTGAGATTGGTGAAGGGCACGGCAGCCGCCCCGTTGAAGGAATACATCAGCCGGTAATAGCTGCCGCCCTTGTACTGGTTGCAGCCATAGAGCTGCACCGTGCCCATGAAAGGCGCGTTGGACGGCGTGTCCGGGCTGGGCGACGGCGGGAAGATCGAGGCGCGCACGACGCCGTCGCTATGCGGCGGGTTCGGCCGCAGCGCATAGCCGCGATTGGGCCCCGTCGTCGTGTCGATATAGGCGGCACTCACCGGCATCAGCCCGGCGAACACGATCTCCGGCTGCTTGCAATCACCGACCGGCGGCGCCTCGCACGCGCCGTTGATCCGCGCGATCGGCGAGGCATGCAGCGTCACGTCGCTGAGATCGCCCGATTGCCAGCCGATCTTGAACCAGCCGTCGCTATAGATCGTCTCCTGGTCGCCGTCGCCATCGACATCCTGGGTCACCCAGAAGGTGATGTCCGGCACTTCGAGGATCGGCACGATCTCCCGTTCCAGCACCCATTCGCACTGCCACAGCGGGAACGGCCCGACATAGCGGTTCTGATTGAAGCTGTAGGCCCGGTCGCCCGGGCCGCGGACGAACTCGCGCAGCCCCTTGGCGCTGCGATCCTGCTTGCCGGTGGCGAGGCCGCTCAGGATCGGCGAGGCCGGTGGCGGCACCTTGTTCGGATAGGCCGGCGCATTCAGGAGCGTCTTCAAGGTCGTGGTCTTGCCGCCGGGGGTTGCCGCCTGCTCCGCCAGCAACAGCCGGCTCGCCGTATCGCGCCCGACGATGCCGGCGAGCCGGTCGAGCGTCAGCCCCGATTCGGCGAGCTCGATCGGGCCGGCCGGATCGGGCAGCACGCCGGCGGCCTGCAACAGCCCGCCGATCGTCGGCGGCACGAAGATCTCCGGATAGCAATAGCGCTCGAGCCGCCAGCGGATCACCCATTCGATGTCGAACCAGGGAATCCAGACGCAGAACTTGCCGCACGCATCGGTCACGACTTCGGTGATCTGCTCCTCGCGGCAGAAGATCGGATAGAGCCAGGCGAGCCGCGCCTCGAGCGGGAAGTAACCCAGGAAGTCGCACAGCGTGTCCATGACATGCACGGTCGCGAACGGCACCGGCTGATAGATCCCGCTGGCCGGATCCCAGCGCACGACCTGGCCGCAGATCCGGCGGAACCGGAACAGGATGGGATCGACCACCCATTTCAGCGATTCCGACAGCTCGGCGATATTCCGCCCGTCGATCTCGGCGATATCGACATTGGCGATCTGCTGCAGGCGCTGCGCCTGCAGGCCGGTCAGCTTGATCCTGTCGGGGGCAACGATAGCGGGCTTGCTGGTACTATTCTTTGATTTTGCCATGACTTTTCCCCTAAATGGATTGCGGAAATCCGATAAGCATTGAAAGACGCGGGGCCGGACTTGACCTGAAACCGCGCTCGACAAATGTCGCGAATGTCCTGCTGTCTTGGGTATTCGATCGCAGCACCACTTAAATCCTGCGCACGCGTCGAATGAATCAAATGACCGTCAATAAAGCCGCGACGCATCATTCGCGGACTCGGTCAATCAAGTGCTGCTGAGTGCGGGGCTGCCGCTCTAAAGGTCCTGACGATGGGCTGGTCAGCCCGGTCTCGCCCCAAAGGTGCATCGCCAATTGGCGAAGTTCTACAAATATAGGATATCATTCATCTTGAGATCGGTCGAGCCTAATCGAGGTGTGGACTTTGGCCATCTGGAGAACATCTGTAGCTGGCAGTATTCGTAAGGATAATCAACTGACGATCGGCGAAATGAATGCTGGCAGTTGCAGATTTGCCTGGCAGGGTGACGGCACGGCGCCGCATGAGGGCTGTTGCGTCCTCCGGCCGCCTCGGCTAGGCCTCTGTTGAGGGTGCTTGAGCGAACGCGAATGAGCGAGCAGGTCCAGCCACGGCTCCATACCGGCATCGCGGCCCGGCTTCGGCGGGTCGAGCTGCGCTGGCGGGTGCTTATGCGCAATCTCCTGCGCCGGGTGACCCGCGACAACGAGATCGGGCTCGTGACGCTGGCCGCCATCCTCGGCATCGGCGCCGGTTTCGGCGTGGTGCTGTTGAAGCGCGGGGTCGCGAGCTTCCATGGCTTGGCATTCGACATCCCGCTCGAGGGGCATCTCAGCGACGGCTACAATCTCGATTGGTGGCGCGTGCTCGTGATCCCGGGCGGCGGCGGGCTCGTGGTGGGATTCGTCTCCTGGCTCATCCGCCGGCGCCGCCCGCGCGAGATCGTCGATGCGATCGAGGCGAATGCGCTTTATGGCGGCCGCATGTCGCTCATCGACAGCCTCAACCTCTCGGTCCTCACATTGCTCTCCGGCGGCTTCGGCGCCTCGGTCGGGATGGAGGCGGCCTATACTCAGCTCGGCGCGGGATTCTTCTCGCGCGCCGGCGCCAGCCTCAAGCTTCGGCGCGAGGATTTGCGCACGCTGGTGGGCTGCGGTGCGGCGGCGGCGATCGCGGCCGCCTTCAACGCGCCGCTCGCCGGCGCCTTCTATGCGTTCGAGCTGGTGGTCGGCCGCTACACCCTCGGCAATCTGGCGCCGGTCGCGATGGCGGCGCTGACCGGCACCTTCACGGCGCGCTTGACGCTGGGCGCCGAGCCCAGCTTCACCGCCGACCGCCCAGTCCATGTCCAGAACCTCGATTACCTCATCTTCTTCGCGTTCGGCCTTGCCTGCGCGCTGCTCTCCATCCTGGTCATGCAGGGCGTCACCCTCACCGAAGGCTGGTTCCGCCGGCGCTCGATCCCGTTCTATCTGAGGCCGGCGATCGGCGGCTTCGCGGTGGCGGCGGTGGCGCTCGTCTTCCCGGAGGTGCTGGGCTCGGGCCATGGCGGCATCGTCGCCAATCTCCATGCCAGCTACACGCTGCCCTATCTTTTAGGATTGATCGCGGCCAAGACGATCGCGTCGGCCGTCTCGATCGGCGCCAGCTTCAGGGGCGGCCTCTTCAGCTCCGCCATCTTCATCGGCAGCCTGTTCGGCGCCTCGATCGCGCTGGCGCTCGACCGGGTGCTGCCCTGGCTCAGGGTCGATGCCTTGGCTTATACGCTGGTCGGCATGGGCAGCGTCGCCGCCGGCATCGTGGGGGCGCCGGTCACCATGATCCTCCTGGTGCTCGAGGGGACGGGCGATTTCTCGGCCACGGTCGGCGTCATGGTCGGCGTCATCACCACCAGCATCGCGGTCCGCCACTGGTTCGGCTATTCCTTCGCGACCTGGCGCTTCCATCTGCGCGGCCTCAAGATCCGCGGCGCCGACGATATCGGCTGGCTCGACGAGCTCAAGGTCGGCCGCATCATGCGCGCCGACCTCAAGACCGTGCCGGCCGGCATGGATGTGACGGCACTCCGGAACGCCTTCCCGCTCGGCAGCGCCAAGCGCGTCTTCGTGGTCGACGGCACCAGGCTGGTCGGCATGATCGACCTTGCCGATCTGCACAGTCCCGACCGGATCGAGGACGAGCATCAGACCGCCGCCGAGCTGGTCCACGAATCGCCGCATTTCCTGCTGCCGGGCGAGGACATCAAGACCGCCCTCGACAAGTTCCACGAGACCCGGCTCGAAACCCTGCCGGTCGTCGACGATCCGGCCGAGATGCAGGTGATCGGCTTCGTCACCGAGGCCTATGCGCTCCGCCGCTACAATCAGGAGCTGGAGCGGCGCCGCAACGAGGCCGAACGGGAATCGGGCCTCTATTCCACCGCGGTCCGGCCGGACGAGTAGAGCTGACGGCTTCTGGCCTTATTTATTCATAACTTTTCAGGTGCTCCTTAAGGACGTGAGGCCCTCCGCACGCCCATGATTCGAGCCGGTCGTTACGCATGGAGCACGGTATCAAGTCACGATTTCCAACGGGGGCCGAACATGATCGACATTATCGCAGGAACGGCATGGGGTTGGCGCAGCGAGGCGGCGGCACGCCGTCCGGCCGATGTGCGCCCGGGACCGCCGGTCTCGCTCATCATCATCTTCGCCGTGATCGTCCTGGTCAGCTTCGCATCGCTGTTCGGCGAGGGCGCGCCCAGGCTCGCCGAGATCTGTGCGGCCAGCGAGGTGTCGATCTGCGGGCCGTGAGGCCTACCCTCAGAGATGAACCGACCGGGTCCGCCGCAAGCTCTGCACCTTGGCGCCGGCCGCGACGATCACTGTACGCGCGACGGCGGCGGCCTCGTCCTCGGACCAGCTTGCACCCTCTGCCATGAGGGCCTGGCACTCAGCATCTGGCAGCGCTCGATCGAGCTCGGCGAGCAGCAGGCGATGGATCTGCGCCTCGGTGTCCTCGCGCGATTTCTGATCGGCGGCATAGACGGATTCGACGAAGCCCAAAAGCCGGGCGGCCCGCGCCGGGTCGCCCAGGCGCGCCGACACCAGCGCCAGCGCCTGGATGGCGTCGGCGGCGAGGAAGGGCTCGGCCAGCGCCGGCGCCTCGCCCAGCGCTTCGGCCGCGGCGTGTGCGGCGGCCTCCGGCTCGCCGCCCAGCAGATGATAAGCGCTCAAATTGCAATAGATGACCGAGGCGCGCACGCGGTCGCCGGCACTCAGCGCCGCCTCCAATCCGCGCCGGGCAAGCGCCAGCGCCATCGCCAGGTCGCCGTTGGAACAGGCGATCTCGGCCCGGTTGCTCAGCACGCTGATCAGGATCGCGTCGGCGCCGAGCGCCTCGGCGGTGGCGGCACATTCCTCGTAGAGCGGCAATGCTGAGGCAAAATCACCGGCGACGGCATGGGCGGCGGCCCAGCCGTTCAAGGCACCGGCCAAAAGACGCGTCTTGCCATGGCCACGGACCAGCGCGATCGCCTCGCGGAACAAGGCCGAGGCCTCGGCCAGCGTGTCCGGCCCGATATACATCGTGCCGGTGCGCGTCAGCGCCCGGGCCAGCAGCATGGGCTCGCCCGCGGCCCGGGCCAGCTCGACGCCGCGCTCCGCGGCGGCCCGCTTCGACCCCACCCCGGTCGTCCCGCGCGGGACGCGCCACATATGGAGGCGTGCCGCGATGCGCGGCGGCAGGTCGGCCGGCGCTCGCTCCAGCGCCAGCGTCAGCCAGCGCTGCCGTTCATCGATCAGCGACAGCTCGGTCCAGAGATAGCCGCCATAGGCGGCCAGCGCCGCCCCCAGCGCCGCATCGCCTTCGCCGCCCAGCGCCCAGCCGATCGCGGCGCGTAGATTGTCGATCTCCGGTCCATAGCGCGTGCGCCAGCTCGTCGTCGACAAGGTCTCGTAATCGCCATCGGCGCGGCTCAAGAGCTCGACCAGATGAGTCGCCAGCCTGCGATGCCCTGCGGCGGCGGCGGCTCCCAGCTTCTCGGCGGCATAGGCGCGGGTCGATTCGAGCAGGCGCAGCCGGGCGCCGCCATTGGGCTCGGGCGCCACCAGCGACTTGTCGACGAGGTTGACGGCGAGGGTGAGGAGATCGGCCCCCAATGGATCGCCGCCGGCGACGGGTGCCACGCTGTCGAGCGTGAAGCTGCCGCCGAACACGGACAGGCGGTTCAGCAGGATGCGCTCTTCCTCCGGCAGCAGATCGTAGCTCCAATCGATCATCGCCCTCAGCGTCTGCTGGCGCGGCTGCGCCACGCGGCTGCCGCCGGTCAGGATGCCGAAGCGGTCCTCGAGCCGTGCCAGCAATTCGCGCGGCGGCATCAGCTTCAAACGCGCCGCGGCAAGCTCGATGGCAAGCGCATTGCGGTCGAGCTTGAGGCAGATCTCGGCCACGATCGGCGCCAGATCGTCGCCAAGCGTAAAATTGCCCAGCGCCGCCGTGGCGCGCTCGGCGAAGAGGCGGATGGCGCCATAGCGGAGCGCACGCTGGGCGCTGATGCCGGCGGTGCGGTCCGGCCCGCCCAGTGGCGGCACGCGATAGATGCACTCGCCCGGCACGCCCAGCACTTCCCGGCTGGTCACGGCGATGCGCGCGCCGGGGCAGCGCTTGGCGATCTCGTCGACCAGCCCGGCCACATCGGCCATCAGATGCTCGGCATTGTCGAAGATCAGCAGCAGGTCCTTCTGGCGCAGGAAGCCCAGCACGGCCTCGGCCGGCATGCGCCCGGTCGGCAGGCCGAAGATGCCGGCGATCGTCTCCGGCACCAGCTCGGGCGCGTTCAGCCGCTCCAGACTGATGAACCAGACGCCGTCGCGGAACTGCGCCAGCATCTCGTGCCCGAACGCGATCGCCAGGCGCGTCTTGCCCAGGCCGCCCATGCCGCACAGCGAGACGATACGGTGACGGGCGACGAGATCGCCGAGGTCGGCCAGCTCCGTCTCGCGCCCGATGATCGGCGAGGGCTGCTGCGGCAGATTATGCGGAATGGCGGTCAGCCAGCGCAGTGGTGGAAAGCTCGTGCGCTGCCCCGGGACCGACAGCTGATAGACATGCTCGGCACTGGTCGAGGCATAGGCCCGGCATTCGCCGAGATCGATCAGTGCCAGGCCGTGCTCGAGATGCGCGCGCATCAGCCCGGCGGCGGCCGCGGACAGCAGGATCTGGCCGCCATGGGCGATCGAGGCGAGCTCGGCCGCACTCGTCGCCGCCAGCCCGTGATAATCGCCTTGGCGCCGGACGGCCGAGCCGACATGGATGCTGATCGCGACCGCGAAACCGTCGATCGCCGCCCATTCGGCTTGGCCAAGCGCACCCTCGATGGCAACCGCCGCGGCCGCCGCATCCTCGACCGTGGCAAAGGCGGCGCGCAACGCATCGCCGCTGGCGCGATAGGGATCGCCGCGACATGCTGAGATCTCAGCACGGAACAGTGCCTCGAAGCGCGGCAGGGCAATCTGCATCTCGGCCGGATGGCTCTGCCATTGGCCGAGCGCATCGTCGATCTCGGCCGCGAGGAAGGTGAAGGTCGTGTGCTCGGCCGCCGCGGCACTCGGCTCGGCCGCCTCGATCCGCTTCTGCCGGATCTCGAGCGGCGCCACGAAGCAATAGCCGCGCGCGGGTGCTGTCACGATGTAGCGGCGGCCGCCGGTCCCGTCATTCAGCACGCGGCGCAAGGTCGAGATCTGCGTGGTGAGATTATTCTCCTCGACGAACACACCCGGCCAGACCGCGGCCATCAGCTCATCCTTGCTGACCACCTGTCCCGGCTGCTCGATCAGCGCCATCAGCAGGTCGAACGCCCGATTTCCCAAGGGAACGGGCCGGTCCTCGATGAGCAGCTCACGCCGCCCGACGATAAGGCAGCAGGGTCCGAACAGGAAAATCCGATCGTCCGACATGGTTGTACATGATCCGATGTCGGCGCTCTCTTGGCAATATTTGGCCTTGCCGCAGGTTTTCGAGAAAAACTCGGAACAAATACAGTCTTACCGAGAATTTCTAGCTACGTTTGGCGAGTTGCCTCAATGCTTCGCCATCGACGCGATAGGGCAGCCAATCGTCGCGGTGGGTGACGCCCAGCCGGTGATAGAAGGCGCGGGCCGGATTCCAGCCCAGCACGTTGAGATCGAGCCGGCGGGCGCCCTCCGCGACCGCGATCTGGGCGACATCGATGACCAGCTTCTCGCCCACGCCCCTGCCGCGCGCGGCCGGCGAGACATAGAGGTCTTCGAGATAAATGCCGGCGCGGCCTTCCCAGGTCGAGTAATTGTAGAACCAGAGCGCAAAGCCGCAGGGCACGCCGTCGAGCTCGGCAATGCGGCAGCCGAAACGCGGCGTCGGGCCCCAGCCGTCGCGCAGGAGATCGGCCTCGGTCGCGACGACCGCATCGGGCTGCTTCTCGAAGATGGCGAGATCGCGGATGAGCTGCAGGATGACCGGCACATCCTCCGGCTCGGCGGCGCGGATGGTGATCGTCTCTGTGGTCGTTTGAATGGTCATGGGTCCAACAGAGCTCCTGTCCGCGTCGGCAGGTCGACCGTGCCCACGATCTTGCCGATCCCCTGGCCGGGCCGGGCGAGGAGGCGTGTCCGGCGCGACAGCAACAGGCCGTCGGTGATGGTCCTGACCTCGGTTCGTGCCGATTTGGGGTCATCGGCCAGCGGATCGACGATCTCGGCGATGAGATCGCCTTTCTTCACGCTGGCCCCCAGCTTCTGCTTATAGACGAGCAATCCTGCGACCGGCGCCCGCAGCCAATCGACCGCGGCGAGACGCGTGCCGGCACATTGGGCTTCCGGCAGCGGCCCCGGATCGCCTGCGACCGCACCTTGCCGCATCATGTAGCGCAGAAGGGCGGCAGCATCCTGGGATGCCAGCTCGTCGCTCACGTCGGCGCGGCCGCGAAGCTCGACCGTGGCGGCCAGCGTCGCATCCGGGATCGGCTCGGCGTTGCCCATGATCGCCCTGAGCTTCGCCCAGAAATGGCTGAAGATCTCGTCGAAGGATTGGCCGCCCGAATCATCGGCCAGCATGACGCCCCGGCAGCCGAGCTCGGCCGCGAGGTCGCTGCCGTCGGGCCAGCGCGCCTCGCCGAGATAGACATGCATCAGCGAATCATCGTCGCAATGCAGGTCAAGCACGATATCGGCATCGACCGCATTGAGCATGAGCAGCCGCCGCAACGCGGGCAGATCGCCCAAGGGCTTGGATTCGCTGAGGATCTCGCGGCAGGTCGCCTTGATGAGCGCGGCATTGGCGGCTGCATCCGGGCCGAGCTTGCCTTTGAGGCGCTCCGCCACCTGCGGCGCCAGATCGGCGAAGCCGCGATTGAAGTTCTCGCCGGTATTGAGCTCGTAGCGGCCCATATGCGTCCCATCCAGCACCTGCGCCATGCCGATTGGGTTGGCGGCCGGCACCAGCAGAATCTCGCCCTTGATCCTGCCCGCGCGGTCGGCTTCGTCCAACAGGCCGATCAGATGCTGCGCCACCAGCATCGCCGGGATCTCGTCGGCATGGAGCGAGGCCTGGAGATAGATCTTGGGCGCCGCCCCCGCGTCGCCCCAGCGATGCAGCTTCAGCTGCCGCTCGGTCCCCGGGCTCTGCGTCGGCAGGTGCAGCGTTTCGATCGTCTTCATCAGTCGGTCACCGGAAGGAAGGGCATGAAATCGGTGATGTAGAGCCAGAAGATGGCGAAGGCCATGGTCAGGATCGTGATCGGGATGCCGGCCCGGCTGAACTCCCAGAAGCGCAGCCGCACGCCAAGCTCGCCGGCACGCTCGACGATGATGAGGTTCGACAGGCTGCCGATCAGCAGGAAATTGCCGGCGAGGGTCGACAGCAGCGCCAGGCCGTAAAGCGCGCCCGTCGGCATGTCCTGCCACATCTGCAACAAGAGGATGACGAACGGGATATTGCCGAAGATGCAGCCCATGACGACGGTCAAGGGCGCCAGCACGGCCAGGCTGTCGGGCAAGAGATGCACATCCTGCAGGCCGTTGATGACGAGAGCCGGCAGTGCGGTCGAGCCCAAGGCGCCGGTGACGCCGAACAGGCAGGCGACCAGCAGCAGCACCGGCCAGTCGATCGCCGCGATGAGGGCGCGGCTGGTGAATTTGCGGTTGACCAGCAACAGGGCCGCGATGGTGAGCGCGAACACATCCTTCTGCAGCCCGGTGCAGAAGAGCGCCAGCAAGGCTGCCAGCGCCAGGATGCCCTTGTTGGTCTGGTTGCGGTCATGGACGCGGTGGATGATCGGGTCGAGCGGTGCCGGCGGCGAGGCCTGAAAGAATTCCGGGCTCAGCGCCAGCCTGCCGCGCCAGATCAGCGCCACCACGCCGAACACGACGACGAGCGCCACCAGCGCCGGTATGCCGCAGGCCCAAAGATATGTGGGCAGCCGCAGCAGGCCGAGCTGCCCGATCACGATCGTCTGGGGTGCCCCGATGATGGTCGCGGCCGAGCCCGCATTCGACGCCGCGATGAAGGCGATGAGATAGGGCCGGGGGTCGAGGCCGCGCTGGCGCGCCGTCTCGATCAGCAGCGGCGTCGCCACCATGGCCATCATGTCGTTGGCGAGGAAGGCCGACAAAGCACCCGAGAGTGCCACGGTCAGCCCCAGGAGCCGCAGCGGCGAGCCCGTGGCGGCGGCGAGGCGCGCAAAGGCGGAGTCGCAGAAGCCCGCGGTCACGAACTGCGCCGAGATGATCATCAGCGCGAACAGCAGCACCAGCGTCGGCATGTCGATGCGCGCGCCGATCTCGTCGAGCGTCAGCGCCTCGGTGCCGAGCAGAAGGATCAGCCCCAGCAGTGCGATGCCCGTCCGATCGACCCTCAGCCAAGGCAACCGCCCCGCCGCCATCCCGATATAGGTGAACAGGAAAATGAGGTAGATCTTGACGGCGGTCATCTGGTTCCAGGCTTCGCGGACAGGGTCTTATCCCACGTCGCCGCATTGCCCGGTTAGAAGGAACGCGACCAAGCGCCGCTCGCCAGGCCAAGCTTTTCGGCGCTGCGGTTTTGCTGCCACAGGCCGAAGCCCGGAAACGCCGAACGGCGCCTCGTTGCCGAGGCGCCGCTTTCTAAGTCTGGAGAAGGAAGCTCAGGCCGTCCTGGAGCGCCGGCGCAGGCCCAGGCCGAGCAGGCCGGCACCCAGCACCAGCAAGCTCGCCGGCTCCGGTACTGCGATCACATCGCCGGTCTGCGCACCCCAGCCTTCGCCCGGGTCGGCGGCCAGCGTATAGCCGCTTGCCAGCACGGACGAGTCGTCGGCGGTGCCGCAGCTGAAGCCTGGCGAGCAGGCCGCGAGCGACGGCGCGTCGGGGTCGGTGAGCAGCAGCGACAGCGTGAAATCATCCGTGCCGGGATCGGACAGGGACGAGCTGTTCGCGGAGCCGCCGAACAGCAGCAGCGTCATGGTGCTCGAGCCCAAATTGGGCATCACCGTGAAGCTGAAGGTCGAGCTCGGCGTCAGCCCGTTGAAGAAATTCACCACCAGTCCCGTCGTCGCATTGGCGACGCCGACCGTCGGGTCGAAGGTGAGCGTGAAGTTGCCGGTGATCGCGCTAATGGGCGAGGTCATGCCGCCGCCCGTCACGTCGGTGAAATCGCCAAGGCTGAACTGATAGGTCTCAGTGATCATTTCGGCCCGCGCCGATTTCGGCGCGGGGCCAAAAAAAACCGCCAGAACGGCGAGCACCGTAATCAGCTGCGAAAATTTGTTGCCCATAAGTTCTGCTCCGAGCCGATTGGCTGGCGGTCAAAATAGACCGTCGGCATTTGGTCTCGCAGGTTTCGTGCCAATTTTCGCGATCCAGTCCACCCAAGGGCTTACGCGATGGCTGTGAGTTAATCGTGACTTTTTTGTAAACAATTTTATCAGCCGAGGGCTGTGCGCGATGCGCAGATGGCTACAGCGCTTACACAGATTTCTGGCGGGCCCGGCCCGCAGCAGCCCAAGGCGCTGGAGGAAATCCGCCGGCCGGTGCACAATCCCCGAAAGGCCAAAATAATGTGGGTTCGGTCGTGATGAAGATGATTACCGGCGGATGCCTGTGCCGATCCGTCCGTTTCCAGATCGACCGGCCGCCGGTCGCGGCGCGCGCCTGCTGGTGCCGGGATTGCCAATATTGGTCCTGCGGCAATTACTCGATCAACCTCATCTTCGAGACCGACGGTGTCGCGGTCGAGGGTGAAATGCGGGATTATGTCAGCGCGGCCGACAGCGGCAACGTCATGCGCCGGCGCTTCTGTCCCGAATGCGGCACGCCGCTGTTCAGTGCTGCCGAGGCGCGGCCGGATCTCGTCGTGGTGCGCGCGGGCGCCCTCGACGAGCCCGAGATCGCGCGGCCCGGCAGCATCATCTGGACCGCGTCGGCTCCCAGCTGGGGCGGGGTACCCGCCGATCTGCCCAGCTGCACGGGGCAGCCCGGCCCGATCCGCCGTGATTAGGGCGATGGTCATCCACAACAGCAAGGCGGAGACTTCGGCGTGAGCTTGATCAGACTTGGCGCGGCAATGGGATTCCTCTCGATCGCCGCCACGGCACCCGCTTTCGCGGATGACTGCAAGCCGGTGACCGATTCCATGATCGTGACCGTCAAGACGCCCTACAAGATGACGCTGACCCGCACCGGCAGGGACGGCAAGCCGGAGACGAATTATCTTATCCAGACCCCCAACGCAAAATACGTCCAGACCGGCGGCCGGTGGATCACCATGCCGAGCTCGAGCCAGGATCTGCTCGATCAGCTGAGTGCAACGATCAAGACCGCCAAGATGGATTGCCATCGGCTCGGCACGGAAATGGTAAGCGGCCAGTCCACCGCCATCTACTCCATGCATGTCGAGAATCAGGGGACGGTCAGCGACAGCAAGGTCTGGCTGTCGAGCGACCATCTGCCGCTGAAATCCGAGGTCGTGGTCAACGGCACGACGGTCTCCTCGATCTATGATTACGCCAATGTGCAGCCGCCGCTCGACGCCGCTCCGCTCGGCCTGCCGCCGCCGGCCAAAAAATAAGAACAGGGAGACAGAGAATGCCCCATCCGAAATTCGCGGCGCTCGCCGCGGCGACCCTCGTCCTTTCCTCATTTCCCGCATTGGCGGATAATTGCGATCCCGTCGTGGATTCCATGACGGTCACGGCCAGGACGCCCTACAAATCCACCATCATCCGGCCCCATTCCGACGGCACCTCGATCGTCGGCCATGTGATCCAGATGCCGGACGCCAAATATATGCAGCAGCCGGACGGCAAATGGACCTATGTGACGATCGACAGCCACGATCTGATCGAGGCGCTGGATCAGAACCTCAAGACCGCCCATATGACTTGCCATCTCGAAGGGACGGATTGGGTCAATGACCACTCGGCCTCGATCTATCTGGTCCATACCGAGAATGCCGGGCTGGTCAGCGACAACAAGATCTGGATCGCCGCCTCCAAGCTGCCGCTAAAGGCGGAAATCAAGATCGGCCAGGACCGCCTCGTCACGACATATGATTACGACAATGTCCAGGCGCCGGTCGGCGCCGTCGAGTACAAGAAATAGAAGGCATCGCCTCATGAGGTACCGTCTGGCGCTCGGTGCGTTCGGCTTGGCGCTCGCAAGCGCGCCGGCCTTGGCCGACGATTGCGCCGACATCACGGCCGCCATGATCACGACCGCGCACACGCCCTATCGGACGGTGATCAGCCGGACCGGGCCGGACGGCAAGCCGGTCACGAGCGAGATGATCCAGACCCAGTCGGCGCAATATATTCAGCAAAACGGCAAATGGGTGACCATGCCGCTCTCGCCGCAAAAGATGATCGACCACATCCAACGGATGGAAAAATCCGCCAGGATGGAGTGCCGAAAGCTCGGTACGGAGCCGATCAACGGCCAGTCTGCGACGGTCTACACCATGCATGTCGAGGATGAGGGCAATATCAGCGACAACAAGCTCTGGATCTCGGACCAGCATCTGCCGCTCCGCTCCGAGATCGTCGCGGGCGCCCAGCAATTCATCTCGGTCTACGACTACAACAACGTCCAGGCCCCACCCGGCGCCCCGTCACTACCGGCCCCGCCGCCGGCGAAGCCGCTTAACGGGAACTAGCCGGGTTGTCGGTTCAGCAGGCCGAGCGAGGCCACTGAACCGACGGATCTGCGCAGTCTACCTCGTTTGCGTCTTACGGCGGCGGATGAAGCCGAGAGCCGCAACAGAGCTGGCGAAGAGGGCGAGCGGCGAGGGCTCCGGAACGCTGGTTGTAGGGCCAGTCGTGCCGGCAACCACGACGACATCGTCGAGCAAAAAGGAGGACGGGGTACATAACCCGCGCCCTTTGACGATCGATCTGGGGATGTCGATTTCGCGTCCGACTTTCATCCAAATTCGGAAGTCGCGGGTGCGGGTAGCTCCAAATAAAGAGCCGCCCGAAGGCAGCTCTCCAGCTCAAACCTCAGGATTTTGGATCAGGCGGTCATCAATAGTGGCTTTGACTTCCGACGATATGCCATGAAACCAATGCCCAAGAAGCCGAGGATCATCGTCGCCCAAGTGGGAGGCTCGGGGACAGCGGTTGTTATTCCCGCCCCTTCAGTTATTGTCCCCGAGACAACGAAAATCGGCGCGCCGGAGAACTCAGTTTCAACGCTCGAATGGCCAAATCCAGTAGTCGCCAAAGCTCCACCAGCTATATCAAATCCCAAAGTGAGCAAGTTGCCGCCGTCATTGATATCTAAATCATAAAACGAGGGGGGCTGATCTAGGGTGTCACTGACGACGATACCTGGTTCGCCAACACCAGTGTCAGTGAAGTTAAACGCGCTGATACCACCGGAAGCGGTTTGGACCAGATCAATAGCAGTAATACCGGTTCGCTGAACGACTGACTCGCGCGGGGGATTCCCCGCCACGTCAAATCGTGATTCATAGAGCGGCATGGTTTTGTGGAGCGAGCCATGCCCGCCTTGGCGATCCGGACTGACTTGAGTGCCGCCGATCTTCGGCAACATGCGAAGCGAGAGAAGAATCCCCGGGTGGCGCGCAGACTGCTGGCGATCGCCAATGCGCTGGACGGGATGAGCCGGGAAATGTCGGCGCGGCTCGCGGGCATGGATCGACAGGCGCTGCGTGACTGGGTCGTGCGCTACAATGAAGGCGGTCTGGAAGGGCTGCGCGATCGCTGGGGTCCTGGCCGACCGGCGGCGGTGAGCGAGGCGGAACTTGCCGCGGTGAAGGCGAAAATTCTGAGTGCTGCGGCCGGGGCTGGAAGCGGACAGCCGCTCTACCGGATCGTCGATGTGGCCGAGATGATCGAGAAGCGCACAGGGGTGCGCTACAGCGTCTCGCGGACGCACCGGATCATGCAGGCGATGAACCTGTCCTATCAGAAGACCCGTCCGGTCCATCCCCAAGTCGATCCGCGCGCTCAGCGGACATTCAAAAAAAGTTCGGGTCGCGGGTGAGGCGCATAGCCCGCCGCAAGGCGCCAGGGAAAAGGCTCGAAATCTGGTTCCAGGACGAAACCCGCGTCGGCCAGGTCGGACGAACCGGGAGGCTCTGGTTCGAGCGAGGCATCCGGCCCCGCGGCAGGCGGGACATGCGCCACCAGGCGGCCTGGATCTTCGGCGCCGTCTGTCCGGCGCGCGATACCGGCGTCGCCCTCGTCCTGCCCGTGGCGACCACAGAAGCAATGCAGCTCCTGCTATCCGAGCTGAGCCAGGCAGTCGCCCCGGACGCCCATGCCATCCTCGTCCTCGACAAGGCCGGATGGCACACCGCCAAGCGCCTCAAATGGCCGGACAACGTCTCGCCGATCCACCTGCCGCCCTACAGCCCTGAACTCAACGGCATCGAGCGCATCTGGCTCTACCTCAAAGAGCGCTACCTCTCCCACTGCGTCTTTGCTGACGCAGATGAAATCATCGACGCCTGCTGCGAGGCCTGGAACAAGCTCATCGCCGAAGCAGGCCGTATCCAGACCCTCGCGGCTTCATCCTGGGCCGAAAAGGTCAATCCTTAGAGGAACCGGTATAAGATCGTCAGTTCCGCCCGGGGCAGTTGCCGCAACCGTGGCATCGACGGTAAAGGTTCCCGTTATCGTCCCGCCCCCACTGTTGTACGATGCATCAACGGTGTAAGTAGTAAACGTATCCGCTTTCGCCGCAGTTGCTATCGATGCCGAGATCACGAGCGCTGAAAATGTCGATTTAACGATATTTGATTTCATCGCGAATGAGCTCCAGGACCCATTTTCACAACTGAACACCCTCTTTTTCATAATGACCTCATTGTTTCGGATTGAAATTACGACGCAATTAGCTAGCTGCTCATTCCGATTAAAGTAAATCGGACCTGGGTCTGTAGACGGTCCTAGGACCATCGTTTGGCGGAAGAAGACCCTTGCCCAAAGCGGATGGTCGCGCCAATAATCAGAGGTATGAAAATCCTGATCGTCGATGATCATCCCATCTATCGAAAGGGCCTTATTGCCCTCCTCCATCAAATGGAACCGGATACGGCTCTGCTGCAGGCGAATGAGGGTGCGCAGGCGCTGACCCTCATCGCGGAGCACGATGATCTCGACGTGGTGATTCTTGATCTCATGATGCCGGGGATGGATGGTTTGCGCGCCATCGCCCAATTCGGCCAGCTTCGACCGGAATTACCGGTGATCATTCTATCGTCCTCCGAAAATCCGGAGGATGTGCGAGGAGCGATCGCGCAGGGCGCTCTCGGCTACGTCCCGAAATCGGCTGCCGAACATACTCTTCTCACTGCAATCCGCGTTGTACTCAATGGCGACGTTCTACGTGCCGCCGTTCGTTCTTCTGCCGACGAATTCTGCCGCTCCAAAGATTGAATCAGGGTCCGACAGGCCAGTGCTGACTGATCGCCAGATCGAGGTTCTCCGGAAGGTCAGTGCCGGCCAATTGAACAAGAACATTGCAGTTGAACTCGGTCTTTCGGAAAAGACCGTCAAATCGCACATCACGGCAATTTTCAGAGCCCTGAACGTCATGAGCCGTAGCCAGGCCGCTAAAGCAGCTCGTGAAGCTGGCCTTATTTGACGATCGCACGATCCGTCATCGGTTCCTTGATCCTATCCTTGGCAATCAGGTTGACGATCGCGGCCCGCAGTTTGCCATTCGAGACCGGCTTGTGCAGAAGCAACAGGCGGCTCGCCTTAGCTTCGGCCAAGCGATCTGGCGCCGTATCGCCGGTGATGAGCATCGCTGGAATCGTCTCGTTGTATTCCGAACGGAGCTGCTCGATGACATCAATTCCGTTCTCGCCGTCGCGAAGCCGGTAATCACAGATGATAAGATCAGGTCGTTGTGCGCAGTCCGAAAGACAGTCGATAGCGTCGTCACCGGAGCCAGCTACAATAACCTCGTGGCCCCATCCCTTCAGCAAGGCAGACATCGCATTGCGAATCGCTAGCTCGTCGTCGATCACCACGATGAAGCCATGCGCGAGCGCGCCCGACGGCCCGTCCGACGACCGTTTGCAGGCTTGGATTGCTTCAGTGGCAATCGGAACAGAGACTTCAAAGCGAGAGCCGTAGCCCAATCGTGAACGAACTTTCAGCTCACAGCCCAGTAAATCGAGCAGGCGGCGGACGATAGCAAGTCCGAGTCCCAGGCCTTTGTTACGGTCACGTTCCGGGTTGCCCAATTGATAATATTCTTGGAATATGCGGTCGTGCTGATCGGGAGGGATTCCCCGTCCTGTGTCCAAAACCTGTATGGATAAGGTCGTATGGCCTCGTCGGCAGCCAACCAGAACGCGCCCATGATCGGTGTAGCGGATCGCATTCGAAATAAGATTACGAAGGATGCGTTCCAAAAGGATCGGGTCGCTGTCGATGACGACCGTGGAGCGGATCCAGACAAGCGATAATCCCTTGATGTTGGCTTCTTCCTGGTGGTCTCGGCATAGCCTTTCAAGCAGAGGCCCAATCGGGAATGGCTGTCGATGGACCTCTACAGTGCCTGCATCAAGCTGCGAGATGTCGAGCAAAGCGGAAAAGAGACCGTCCATCGCGGCGGTAAATTCCTCGATCTGTTCAATCAACCTTTGCCCTTCCAAAGGCATGATGAGGCGGCGCAAAGCACCAATAAATAGACCGAGCGCGTGAATGGGCTGCCGCAAATCATGACTTGCTGCCGCGAGGAACGTCGTCTTCGCTGCACTCGCGCGTTCAGCAATATCCTTTTGGCGTTGCAAATCGGCGGCCATCCGCTCGGTCTGGATGCGTAGCTTGACCAATTGCTTAAAAGTACGATTGGTTATGACGGCGAGCCCGGCCATCGCTGGGATGAAGACCAGTAGCAGCATACAGCTCGCTCGCCGAACGGGGTCAGGCGATGTTATGCCGTACGCCAGATACGGGAGCGTGGCTGGTATAAATAGGGCAAAGAAAGCTGGCAGGTAGGCGCCGAAAGCTGAGATCGCGCCAGAGGAGACTGACAGTGTAACCACCATAACGAGAAGCTCCATGTCGAAGCGGCCTCCCGTCGTTAATTCTAGGGGTGCCCAACCCCAGCCGACTCCCTCCGCAAAGCTAATCAGACTGAACAAAACGGCCCAGTACCGCCAACTTTCACCCACTGGTTGCGACCGTCTGTAGGCCGCACGCAACGCGAGATGGCTTGCTGCACAGGCACCGATGTAGCAATCCCAAGCCAGCCCAGTTCGTGTGTTCACGAACCCGAGTTGAAACAAAATCAATGTTAGGATGACCGCGGAAAAGGCCGCGCCCGACACCCCAAGTGTGACAAATCCAAACACTGCGTCAATCTGCTCGACGGCAATGCGAAGTTGCGTCTCATCGGACGCAGGTGTGGTCATCGCGTGCCTGTTCAGGATAGCCATCAGCCGCCTAATTTGAATGACAAGATGCAGCTATCAGAATTTGTGGAACGGTTCAGCAATATTCTTAAGGTGCGGCTACACAGTCTGCTGACGCCAATGTTCTGCAACGCGACCGCGACCGCGACCGACCCGCCAAAGGCGCAACGTCCGAGTTGGGTCAATGAACGAACCCGCTCTCGCGGGCGAGGGTTCAAGCCGCCGCATTCATGATCGCCTCGACCTGCGCCTCGGTCTCGGCCACGGCCTGGTGGTGACCGGCGACGGTCACGACGGCTTGGCTGCCCGGCGGATCGTCATTGGGATCGCTCGGCCCCACCACCGTGATGGCGCCGACCGCGAGATAAAGCGGCGTGCCGTCGGGGGCGGTAAAGGCGCCGAGCTTGGCACCCGCGCCCTTGAGCAGGGCCGCGATGCTGGCCGCATCCTCCCGCGTCAGCTGGTAAGCGCCGGCGTAATCGACCTTGGTGAAGACCGAACCTTGATCGTCCGGCGTGCTGCGCGTGATGCGATAGACCGCACCGGCCTGAAGATGGAGCGGACTGCCATCGAGGGTCGGGATGTCGACGAAAGCCATGGCGCGGGCCTTTCTTGGCGGGGAGGGCAGAGCATAGCGGACTGGCTGCCGCAAATCATCAGGCCGCGTCCAGCTTGACGCCCACCCGCTGGCCCAAGGCGGCCGCGATATTCACCAGCTCATCGAGGGAGAATCTTTCGGTTTGGCCGCGCAGCAGATAACTCACGCATGGCTGTGTGAGACCCAGCTGCGCCGCCACCTCTCGCTGCTCCCAGCCTTTCGTCCGGATGATCGTCTCGATCTGCCGCATCAGCTCGGCGCGAAGCTCGAGATTGACCTCGATCTGCCCCGCGCTTGGACTAAGCCGGCTGGCGACCGGGCCGGACGGACCTTTGAATACGCCTTGGTACCAGTATTTCTGCGGATCGCGAAACCAAGCGCGGTTCTTTTCGGTTTCGAATTTCGCGAGCTGGCGCATATCCACGCCGAAGCGGAAGCACACGGCAAGCAGTTCCCAGAGCTCCTCGTCCCGAGGTGCGCGCTTCAAATAGACCACCAAGCCTCGCTGCCCGTCGCTTTGGAATGTCTCGATGCAAGCAATGCGTTCCAGCCATTCGAAGTAAGCCCGCTCGTCATTCTGATGATAGAACGAGACCTGCGTGTCCATTTGGGACAGTTCGAGGAACGCGTCTTCGGATGTCATCGTGCTTTGCCTGGTGCGGAAGGGGCGCCGAGGCCGCCTCGAACGGCCTGCCGGTTAAGCCGCGTCCAGCTTGACGCGTACTCGCTGGCCAAGGGCGGCAATGATATCGACCAGGGCATCAAGCGAAAAATTCCCGATCCGGCCTCGCCGGAGATCATTCACTCGCGGCCGCGCGATCTCGCAGCAGGCGGCTTTCTCGGCAAGGGAGGGAAGGCGCATACTAAGAGCGATCCGGGAGGATCTTGCGCCAGGGAGGCCGGGATGGAATGGAGCGTCTGGTCCCTCAATCATGTCGAGCGCGCCCATCGCGACGTGATCGTCATCCTGCTTGCCTGGAACCGCTTCTCGACGAGGGTCGGCGAGGAGCTCAAGAAGCACAGCCAGGAATTCGGTCATCTCATGAGCTACAAGGGCGTGCTCGTCCTGCCCTATGACGACCGTATGCGCGAGGCGCTCGTGGAAATCACGGCCAAGCCTTGGCCTGAGGCGGTCAAGGCGCGGATCGAGGCCGAGCAATATCCCTTCCTCCTCATCATCGACCGCGACTTCCGCGATTTCGACCCGTGCCGCGACCAATTCGCCTTCGTCTGGTTCTCCGACCTCAAGGGTCATGAGGACACGGTCCCGGAAGTGCTCGACGCCATCGCCCGCAAGATCGACCGCCGCGAGGATCTCTTCGCCTATCTCGCCGAGGTCGCGGCGGCGGCCGAGGAAGGCAAGCTCGCCGACCGCCTCGCCGGTCTTGCCAAATATGTCGATCTGAAGCTGCCCGTGATCCCGGGCATGCTCTCGATCAATGCGGGGGCGATCTGGGCGGCGGTGATGGGTGGGGCGGCGAAGGGGCGGGTGTGATCAGGCCGCGTCGAGCTTGACGCTCACGCGCTGGCCGAGGGCCGCCGCGATATTCACCAGCGCGTCGAGCGAGAAGTTCGCAATCCGGCCGCGCAGGAGATCATTGACCCGCGGCTGCGTAATCCCGCAACGAGCGGCAGCTTCCGCCTGCTTCCAGCCATGGGCACGGATGATTGCCTCGATCTGTCGCATGATATCAGCCCGTGCCTTCAGATTGGCGGCCTCGCCCGGCGTGTCGGCGATGGCGTCCCAGACGCTGGTGAAGGTCTCGGTTTCGATCATCTTATGGTCCTCATCAGCTCCGCATAGCGAGCTTTTGCAACGTCGATGTCGCGCTGCGCCGTTTTCTCGGTCTTCTTCTGGAACGCGTGCAGCACGTAGATGGCGTCGGCTAGGCGAGCGGTGTAAATCACGCGATAGGCGCCGCTCGCATCCCGGATCCTCAGCTCCTCGACACCGGGTCCGATCGTGGAAAACGGCTTGAAGCTCGATGGCTGCTCCCCGCGCTGCACTTTCTCGAGCTGATAGCCTGCTTGTTGCCTGGCGGCAGCGGGAAAGAGCCGCAATGACTGCAACGAGTCTGCAAGGAACGCGATCTGCTTCACGAGCATCTTATATCAAAATCGATATAGAGTCTCAACCTTCCCATTCCCCCCGCCCCCGCATCTCCTCTAAACTCCCCCGTATGTCGACTCTGCCTTTCCCCTCCGAGCCCGCCTACCTCCGCGGCTTGAACGAGCCGCAGCGCCGCGCGGTCGAGACGCTCGACGGGCCGGTGCTCATGCTGGCCGGTGCGGGCACCGGCAAGACGCGCGCGCTCATCGCCCGGCTTGCCCATATTCTCGTGACGCGCCGCGCGTATCCCAGCCAGATCCTGGCCGTGACATTCACCAACAAGGCGGCGCGCGAGATGCGCGAGCGGCTGGAGCGGCTGATCGGCCCGGCCGTCGACGGCCTGTGGCTCGGCACCTTCCATTCGCTCTGCGCCCGCATCCTCAGGCGTCATGCCGAGGCGGTCGGCCTCAAATCCAACTTCACGATTCTCGATACCGACGACCAGATCCGCCTGGTGAAGCAGCTGCTCTCGGCCGAGAATATCGATGACAAGCGCTGGCCGGCCCGCGCGGTGCTGGGCGCCATCGAGCGCTGGAAGGATCGCGGCCTCGGCCCCGACAAGATCGATGCCGACGAGGCGGGCGAGTTCGCCGGCGGCCGCATGGCGCTGCTCTACCGGCTCTATCAGGATCGGCTCAAGGTGCTGAACGCCGTCGATTTCGGCGATCTGCTGCTGCACAACCTCACGATCTTCCTCGAGCATCCGGACATACTGGCCGACTACCAGAAGCGGTTCCGCTACCTGCTGGTCGACGAGTACCAGGACACCAATGTCGCGCAATATCTCTGGCTCCGGCTCTTGGCCCAGGCGCACCGCAACATCTGCTGTGTGGGCGATGACGATCAGTCGATCTATGGCTGGCGCGGCGCCGAGGTCGGCAACATCCTGAAATTCGAGCAGGATTTCCCGGGTGCCGTGGTCATCCGGCTGGAGCAGAATTACCGCTCGACGCCGGAGATCCTGGCGGCGGCCGGCCATCTCATCGCGCACAATGCCGGCAGGCTGGGCAAGACGCTCTGGACCGACGGCGCCGGCGGCGAGAAGGTCCAGCTGCGCGGCGTCTGGGACAGCGAGGAGGAGGCGCGCTGGGTCGCCGACGAGATCGAGGCGGAGCAGCGGCGCGGCACGCATCTCGCCGACATCGCCGTGCTGATGCGCGCCGGCTTCCAGACCCGCGAATTCGAAGAGCGTTTCATCACGCTCGGCATCCCCTATCGCGTCGTCGGCGGCCCGCGCTTCTATGAGCGCCAGGAAATCCGCGATGCGATGGCCTATTTCCGGCTGGTGCAGCAGCCCGACGACGATCTCGCCTTCGAGCGCATCGTCAATCTGCCGCGCCGCGGCATCGGTCAGGCGACGATCCAGGCGCTCTACACGTTGGGCCGCGCCATGGGCGTGTCGCTGACCGAGTCGGCACGCCAGCTCATCGGCAGCGACGAGCTGAAGCCGGCCGGGCGGAAGGCGCTGGGCAATTTCATCCGCGACATGGATCGCTGGCGCGGCCAGACCTCATCGCTCTCCCATGTCGAGCTCGCCCGGATCATCCTCGACGAATCGGGCTATACCGCGATGTGGCAGGCCGACAAGGCGCCCGACGCGGCAGGCCGGCTCGAAAATCTGCGCGAGCTCACCGTCGCCATGGCTGAGTTCGATACGCTGGCGGGCTTCCTCGAGCATGTCAGCCTGGTCATGGACAATGCCGCCGACGCCACCGGCGACCAGGTCAGCCTGATGACGCTCCATTCGGCCAAGGGGCTCGAATTCGAGATCGTGTTCCTGCCGGGCTGGGAGGAAGGGCTGTTCCCGCATCAGCGCGCCATGGACGAGACGGGCGGCGCCGGGCTTGAGGAGGAACGGCGGCTCGCCTATGTCGGCCTCACCCGCGCCAAGCGCAAGGCGCTCATCTCCTACGCCGCCAATCGCCGGCTCTATGGCCAGTGGCAGAGCGCCATCCCCTCGCGCTTCGTCGGCGAGCTGCCGCAGGACATGATCGAGATCAATCTCGCCACCGGCATGTATGGCCATGGCGCGCCCTCGGGCCGCGGCACGGCCTTCGATGTCGACACCGTGCCGTTCCGGGGCTTCCGCCAGCCCTTGCGCGGCGGCCGCGTGATCGAACTCATATTCCGCCCCGCGCGAAGGCGGCGAGATCCGCAAGGTCGGCGGCTTCAAGGCGGGCGACCGCGTGTTCCACCAGAAATTCGGCGGCGGCACGGTGCGCGAGATCGACGACAACAAGCTCGTCATCGATTTCGATCATGCCGGCGAGAAGAAGGTCATGGACAGTTTCGTGGAGAAGATTTGATCCCCTTGGATCAGCGCCTCTGGCGCATCGCCATCACCGCCCCCGACGAGCGCGCCGCCGGCGCCTTCTCGGCGGCATTGGAGCTCGCCGGCGCCAGCATCGGCGCCTTCGAGATCGAGCCCCAGGGCAAATGGACGATCGAAGGCCTGGTCGAAGGCAAGCCCGACCGCGCCGCGGTCGAGGCGGCGATGGCGCTGGCCGCCTCCGCCTACGGCCTCGCCGAGCCCTCGATCGCGGTCGAGCCGATGCCCGATATCGATTGGCTAAAGCGCAATCAGGAAAGCTTCCCGCCGATGCGGATCGGCCGGTACTTCATCCATGGCAGCCATATCGAAACACCGGTGCCGGCGGGATCCATCGGCTTGCTGATCGACGCCGCCACGGCCTTCGGCACGGGCGAGCACGCCACGACCCATGGCTGCCTTCTGGCGCTCGATCGGCTGGTGCGGCAGGGCAAACGAAGCCGCATCCTCGATATGGGCACCGGCACCGGCATCCTCGCCATCGCGGCCGCCAAAAGCTGGCGCGTGCCGGTGCTGGCCTGCGATATCGACGGCAATTCAGTGAAGGTCGCGGCCGAGAATGTCGGGCTCAACCATGTCGCCGGGCTCGTCATGTGCCGGCAGAGCGACGGCTACGCGTCCCGCGCCGTGCGGATCAATGGCCCCTACGATCTGATTTTCGCCAACATCCTGGCGCGGCCCTTGGTGTCGATGGCGCCAGACCTCGCCCGATATCTGGCACCGGGCGGCGTCGCCATCCTGTCGGGCCTGCTGGCTGGGCAGGAACGCTATGTGGCGGCCGCCCATCGCGCCCAGGGGCTCGCCTTCATGGGCCGCATCCAGCGCCAGGGCTGGCACACGCTGATCTTCAGCAAGGGCTGACTCCACATGCGCATCGCCTGCCTGCACACGGCCGAAAGCAACGTCGCGGTCTTCGATGCCGCTCTCGCCGGACTCGACCGGCCGGATGTTGAGCTTACCCATATCGTGCGTGCGGATCTGCTGGCGTCAGCCGAGGCCGCCGGCGGCTTGATGCCCGAAATCGTGGAGGAGACACGCGCAGCACTGGGATCGCTCGAAGCCGATTTCCGGCTTCTGACCTGCTCGACTCTCGGGCCGTCGGTCGATGGTTTGGAAGGTGTCGCGCGGGTCGACGCGGCCTTAGCACGCGAAGCCGTCCGCTGCGGCGGCAAGATCGCCGTGCTTTATGCGGTCGAGACGACGCGCGAGACGACGCGACTGTTGTTCGAGGATGTCTCGAAGGGGACGGATGCCGAGATCGAGATGCGGCTCGTCGCGGGCGCCTGGGATCTCTTCAAGTCAGGCGATCGGGCGAGCTATTTCGCCGTGATCGCCAAGGCGGCCGATAAAGCGGCGGACGCTGGGTATCGTGTCGCCCTCGCCCAGGCCTCGATGGCCGGGGCGGCGTCGCTCACTCAAGCCCGGCCGCTGCCCTTGAGCAGCCCGGCGGCGGGCTTGAGAGAGGCCGTTCAGGCGGCGTGCGAGTGACGGGACTCGTTCGCGGCGGCCAGCACCGGCTGAGCGGCCGGGTGCCGCGCCTGGCGATCGAACCGGATGAAGGGGATGTCGCCGCGACGCAGGCCGATATCGGCCAGCATGCGATCGTCCATCGAATAAAGCTCGTTCAGCACGCGCTGCCGCTCCTGCCAATGGCGCAGGCGGGCGATCGCGGCGTTCAGGGTCGTCAACATGATCTGCTCCTTGTGCGATGCAATAGTGGGCACCGCGTTGGGCTAATAAATGATGGAATTCCGCCACTTGAGAAGATATTGCGCCGCAGCACAGGCCTGCCGCTCGCGCATGATTGGCCCCTCGCGCGCCTGGCGGGAGAAGGAGGGGCCCGCGCCAGCGGGAAGGTGAGGGGATACGCAAGGCCCTGATGCGTCGGTCGAAATTCCGTGCGCGCACCCCCGCCGCCCGAGCGCACGAGGGGGTATCTACGGGCGAGCGATCACCTGATCGCCGCTCGGTCGATCACGCGTCGCGTGGCAGCCATGACGGCGCGATATGGGCTGATGCCGCCGTCTGGCCGGCGGTGAGCTCGACGATCACCTCGCGGATCCAGCGATGACCGGCGTGTCCGTGGCTGCGCTCATGCCAGATCAAGCCGACCTCGAACGGCTCGGCCAACCACGGCAGGTCGACCAGCGTGAGCCGGTCCAGCTGCGTCTGCAGCAAACGGCGGGGCACCAGGGCGACGATGTCGCTTGTCGAGACGATCTCCGGGACGAAGAGGAAGGAGGCAGCGGACATCACGACCTTGCGGCGATGTCCGAGGGTTGCCAGGGCATCGTCGATCGGCGTCGAGAAGCTGCCGCCCGACGGCGATACGATCACCTGTTCCAGCTGAACGAACTCTTCGAGGGTGAGCCCGCTTCGAAGCAGCGGATGACTCCGCCGTCCGATGAGCACATAGGTTTCGTCGAATAAGTGACAGGATCGTAAGTGCGGCCGGTCAGGGTCCGGGGTGGTGATCGCCAGATCGACCGCCCCGGTCGCCAGTTGGTGCTCCAGCAATTCGGGAGCCCAGTGGCGCACGGCGACACGCACGCCGGGGGCACGTCGGCGCAAGGCCAGAACCAGCGGCATGACGACGGCGGCCTGGATGTAGTCGGTGCAGGCCACCGTAACCGTGAGCTTCGCGCGGGTCGGCGAGAAATCCCGGTGCGATTGAAACGTATCGCGCACCTGATCCAAGGCCTGTCGCAACGGACCCAGCAGCTCGAGGGCCTTCGCGGTGGGGATCATGCCGCGGCCGGCCGGAACGAGCAAGGGATCGCCCAAGACATCTCTAAGACGGCTCAGCTGCGCGCTTACGGCCGGTTGGCTGAGGTGAAGCCGCGCCGCCGCCTTCGTCACATTTCGCTCGGCCAGCAGGATCTCAAGCGTGGCCAGCAAGTTCAGATCGATGCGCTCGGTATCCAATCTATGGATCACTCATCAGAGGACTATCGATTTCTCATATGGCTCCGGCGCCTTCACCGTGCAACCTCAGTCCCCCTGGAGAGAGCAGCGCCGTGAAAAAGACAGTCTTGATCATCTATGCCCAGCCCGAACCGACCTCGGTGACGCGTCAGCTCGTCGAGGTCACTGCCGATACGCTCGAAGGGCAAGGACACGAAATCGTCCGGTCCGACCTTTATGGCATGCGCTGGAACGCCGTCTACGATGAGGCTGACTTTCCCGATCGTCAAAATCCCGAGCGGCTGTCTTTCATCCTGGAATCGCTCAATGCCTATTCCACCGGCAAGCAGACCGATGATGTCGTGGCCGAGCAGGCCAAATTGACGCGCGCCGATGCCGTCATCCTCCAGTTCCCACTTTGGTGGTTCGGCGTGCCGGCCATTCTCAAGGGATGGATCGACCGCGTTTACGCCTTCGGATTCGGCTATGGCTACAAGGACGGCACCAACAATCACCGCTATGGCGAGGGCGCGCTGAAAGGCAAGCGGGCGCTGGTGCAGGTTTGCACCGGCGGGCCGGAAGCCGATTACGGCGCACGCGGCGTCAACGGCCCGATCGATCAACTGCTCTTTCCCCTGACGCACGGGGCGCTGTTCTATCCGGGGATGGATGTGCTGCCGACCCACACGGTCTATGGCGCCGCCCACTTCGCCACCGCCGAGCAGATCGAAACGGCCAAAGCGGCCTGGCGCCGCCGCGTCGAGCGCCTGTTCGAGGATGCGCCGATTCCGTTCCGATCGCAAAATGGCGGAGACTATCTCGAGCAACGTACGCTCAGGCCCGATGTCGCGTCGGGACGCGACGGATTTTCCGCGCACATCGCGGACGAATAGGCCTTCGCGGCGCCGGCGGAACGCGACAGGCTTGTCTCCGCCGGGCCGCCTCTTTAGCTTCTCCGCCCATCGGCAATGCGGATCTGGTGCGGCAATGGCAAACGGAACAGCTTACCAAGGCGATACGGCGCTCGCTTCCCTCTTGACCCAGGCGGGCTCGCGCTACGGCGTGGCGGAGGTGCGCGAGATCGCGCGCGGCGTGCTGGGTGCCGCCCCGGCGCGCGATCCGAACGCCTGGTGTGCGCTCGTAGCATCCAACCCGAGCACCGATCTCGCTTCCCAGCTCAACGCGTTGAAGACCGAGATCGCGGCCGGGCCGTCGGCCCAGAAGCCCGATTCCGCCGAGCAGGCGCGGCGCTTGGCAGCCGTGCGCGAAGGCCTGAAGCGGCTCGGCATCGACGGCTATTTCGTGCCCCATGCCGACGAGTTCCAGAACGAGATGACGCCGGCCTATGCCGATCGCCTGGCCTGGCTCACGGGCTTTACCGGCTCGGCCGGTGCTGCCGTGGTGCTGAAGGACAAGGCTGCCCTCTTCATCGATGGCCGCTACACGCTGCAGGCGCGCGAGCAGAGCGACGCCAAACTCTTCGCCCAGCATCATCTGATCGAGGATCCGCCGGAGGCCTGGCTCGCCCGCACGCTCGAGCGCGGCCAGCTGCTGGGCTACGATGCCTGGCTGATGAGCCCGGCCCAGGTCGATCGGCTCAAGGCCGCGGCCGAGAAGGCCGGTGCGGCCATCCGCGCCGTCGATTGGAACCCGACCGATGCCGCCTGGGGCCAAATCCAGCCGGCCCGGCCGCTCGGGCCGGTGGTGCCGCATCCCTTGGAATTCACCGGCAAGTCGGCGGCCGACAAGAGGCGCGAGATCGGCGACCAGCTCGCCAAGGACGGGCGCGACGCCTTCGTCGTGACGGCGACCGACAGCCTCGCGTGGCTCCTCAACATCCGCGGCGCCGACGTGCCGCACACGCCGCTGGTGCTGGGCTACGCCATCCTCGACAAGGACGGCCAGGTCGATCTCTTCGTGGACAAGCGCAAGCTGACGCAAGGGCTCGAGACCCATCTCGGCAATGGCGTGGCGGTCCGCCCGATCGAGGAGTTCGGTGCCGGCCTCGCCTCGCTCGAAGGCAAGCGCGTGCTGGTCGATCCCGACAAGAGTGCGGCCTGGGTGTTCGACCGGCTCAACGAGGCCAAGGCGACGGTGATCCGGGGATCCGACCCGATCAGCCTGCCCAAGGCGATCAAGAACGCGGTCGAGCTCGAGGGTGCCCGCAAAGCGCACAAGCGCGACGGGGCGGCCATGAGCCGCTTCCTCCACTGGATCGAGGGCAAGGCCGAGACCGACGGCCTGAGCGAGATCGAGGTCGCCGACCGGCTCGAAGCCTTCCGCACCGGGGGCGAGAATTTCCGCGACATCAGCTTCGATTCGATCTCGGCCGCCGGCCCGAACGCAGCCCTGCCGCACTATCGCGCGCAGGAGGGCAATGAACGCAAAATCGAGCCCGGCAGCTTCTATCTCATCGATTCGGGTGCTCAATATCTCGACGGCACCACCGACATCACCCGCACCATCGCGGTCGGATCGCTGACCCCGGAGATGAAGGACCGCTATACGCGCGTCCTCAAAGGCCATATCGCGCTCGATCGCGCCGTCTTCCCCAAGGGTACCACCGGTTCGCAGCTCGATGTGCTGGCGCGCCTGCCGCTGTGGCAGGCCGGCGTCGATTTCGACCATGGCACCGGCCACGGCATCGGCAGCTATCTCGGCGTCCATGAAGGCCCGCACCGCATCGCCAAGGTGCCGAACACTCAGCCGCTGTTGCCCGGCATGATCGTCTCGAACGAGCCCGGCTATTACAAAACCGGTGATTACGGCATCCGCATCGAAAACCTGATCGTGGTGAAGAAGCTCGATCAGAAGGGCGCCGAGCGCGAGATGTATGGCTTCGAGTCGATCACCCTCTGCCCGATCGACAAGCGCCCCATCGACCGCGCGCTTATGACCGAGGAGGAGACCGCCTGGCTCGACGCCTATCACACGAGGGTGCGCGCCGAGATCCTGCCGCAGCTCACGGACGAGGCCGAGCGCACCTGGCTGGTGGAGGCAACCGCGCCGCTCTAATATTTCGGTGACAGTGCACTTAACTGCCGCGCCGAGCTTAGTGCACTGTCACCGAAATTGACTATTCAAGCCCCCAGCACTTTGCGTAGCGAGGCCTCGATCTGGCCGCCGCAATAGGCGTCGCCATAGTCTTGCCGCGCCTTGGCGGCCAGCTTGGCCAGCGCCGGCAGGTCGGCCACCCTTCGCGTCAGCGCCGCCGTCATGGGGGCGGCTTCCTCGATGATGGCCGCGATCTTGGGGAAGCGGTCGGCCATGGTCGACCACAGCGTGGCGGTCACGACATCGGCGATGCCCGGCGCCTCACCGCCCAGCAGAAATCCCCCGCCCGCCGTCAGCCCATGGCGGCGTCCGGTCTCCTCCCAGAACGACAGCCACTTCTCGAGGCGCGGCACGAAATCGTGCCAGCGCTTCTCCGTCCACATCTCACGGCCGCCATCGAGCGTGATCTCGTCGATCACGTCGTTGGCGTCGTTGACGATCTTCACCGTGAGCGCGCGCAGGTGAGGCGTCGCGGGCAGAAGATCCAGCGTCTCGGCCAGATAGAGAATGATGGCCGGCATCTGGGCAATGGCGCAGTCCGCCTTCTTATCGATCAGCAGGGGCGGGCCCATGAACGGCACCGGCATGTCCTCGACATTCCCGCCCATCAGCGTCGAGATCGCGGCATCGCCGCCCTCGGTCCAGCTCTTGCCGGCATAAGCGAGCACGGCGCGCACGAACTGGCCGCGGAACGGGACGGACCAATAGTAGAGAACGTAGTCGGACATTTCAGAGGCTCCGGATCATGCGGCCGATGTCGGCCGACAACGCTGCCAGGCTCGCTTCGTTCAGGCGTAGCACCTCCGCGATCCCGCGTTGCCCGTGGTAAGATCGGTTGGACCGTGCCGATATTTCGGTGACAGTGCACTAAATTCATTGAACTATTTAGTGCACTGGAGTGCACCCCTGGAATGAGACAGAGAAAAGGGGGACAGTTCTCTTCGCGGAGGGGAACTGATGGCCGAAGAGTTGGCACGGCGGTATAGCCGGGAATTCAAGTTGGCGGCGCTCGCCCGAATGGCTGCCGGGGAGAATGTGAGCGCCTTGGCGCGCGAGCTGGGCGTGCTTCGCAAGTGCCTTTATCAGTGGCGTGAGCGATACCGGATCGGCGGAGAGATTGCGGTTCGCAGTCGGGGCCGGCCGACGAAGGCTGAGTTTTTGGCGCTGCGGGCGATCCTGCCGGCAGCACCTGAGGCTCCTACGCGGCGGGCGCCGTCTGCGCCGGACGCGTTGGCGCAGGCTGAGCGTCGGATCGCCGAGCTTGAGCAGAAGGTCGGCCGGCAAGCGTTCGAGCTGGATTTTTTTCAGCGCGCCTTGCAGCAGATCGAGGAGACACGGCTGCGCAAAGCCGTGCTTGGCGCGACGGCGCCTACGCGGTCATCCAAGCGATGACGGCGTCTTCGCTGCAAGGCGAGCATTGTGCCGGAGCACTCGGGATCGATGCGCTGTGCCGGCTCGCTTGTGTGAGCCGAGCCGGCTATTACCGGCATTGGCAGGTTTCGGCGCCTCGGCGGGAAGAGGCCGGTTTACGCGATGCGATCCAGCGTCTTGCCGTTGCCAACCGCCATTACGGCTATCGACGGATCGCGGCCCTGCTCCGCCGCACAGGCTGGCAAGCCAATCACAAGCGGGTGCTGCGGTTGATGCGGGAGGACAATCTGCTGTGCCTGCGGACCCGGCCCTTCGTGCCTCGCACGACGGATTCCCAGCACGACTGGGAGGTCATGCCCAATCTCGCGCGCGGCATGATACTGACCGGCCTCGACCAGCTTTGGGTCGCCGACATCACCTATGTGCACCTGGCCGAGGAGTTCGGCTATCTGGCGATCGTGCTCGATGCCTTCAGCCGAAAGGTGATCGGCTGGGCGATGGCGACGCATCTGCGCGCGGAACTGGCGATCACAGCCCTCGACATGGCGATCGCCGCGCGTCGGCCGGCGCCGGGCAACTTGATCCACCATTCCGACAGGGGCGTGCAATACGCCTCCAATGACTATGCCGCCAGGCTTCGAGCCCACGCCATTCAGGCGAGCATGAGCCGGGTCGGCAATCCCTATGACAACGCCAAGGCCGAGAGCTTCATGAAGACGCTCAAGGCCGAGGAGGTCAACGCATCAGCCTATCGCGACCTGGCCGATGCCGAAGCCCACATCGGCGCCTTCATCGAACAGACCTACAACCAGCAACGGCTCCACTCGGCGCTCGATTATCTGTCGCCCCAGGAGTACGAACAAAATTTGCCGCGATTGCGGCCTGGGGTCCCCCAGGCCGCAATCGCGCTCACCGAGACCTGTCCCTGATTTCCCTGTCTCATCGAAGGGGTGCAGCCCAGCACTGTCACCGAAATAGGTGTCACCGAAATAGGGGGCCGCCTCGGCCGTTCACTTTTGCATCAATCGGGACGGCCAGCCGATGCGGACGAGCATGCCATCCGGGCCCGCGATCCCGACCTCGTAAAGACCCCACTCGCGATGACGGAGGATTCCGCCAGGGCGGATGATCAGATCGTCGACCCGTGCCGCGATCGCGTCCACTTCGGGCGTTCGGATGAAGATTCCGAAGGGGTTGTGCTCCTCCGGCACCCGCCAAGGACCTGACCCCGCCTGCGTGAGGTTCACCTCGCAGCCCCAGCCGGTCATGATGACGTAAGCGTCGTCGCCGCCCACGCGGGTGAAGCCCAACCGCTCCCAGAAGGGAATTGCCGCTGGCAGGTCATTGTGCGGAACGATGGCGAACGCGCCTACGGTCTCGGGAATCGGCATGGTGCGTCTTCTTCCTTCTGATACGATCCTTAGGCCGCCATCAATCGGACCCTCTGACTCTACCCGCCGATCAGCGTCAGGAACTCCGCCTCGGTGATGGTCTTGACGCCGAGCTCTTCCGCCTTCTTGGCCTTGGAGCCGGCATCCGCACCCACCACGACGAGATCGGTCTTGGCCGAGACCGAGCCGGTGACATTGGCGCCCAGCGCCTCCGCGCGCGCCTTCGCCTCGTGCCGCGTGAGCTCGATGAGCGTGCCGGTGAAGACGACGACCTTGCCGGCCAGCGCCGCATCGCCCGCGATCTTGGGCCCGACGAAGTCGGTGACATTGATGAACCCGGTCAGCTCATCCAGCACCTTGAGATTGCGCTCTTCACCGAAGAAGCCCACGAGATCGGTTGCCGTATCGGCGCCGATGCCGTTGATGTCGAGCAGGTGGCGATAGGCCTCGCCTTCAGGGTCCGACGCCGCGACCATGGCGTCGCGGAAGGACGCTAAGCTCACATAGTTCCGGGCCAGCAGCTTCGCCGTCGTTTGCCCGACCTGCGGAATGCCGAGCGCCAGGATGAAGCGGTCGAGCGGCAGCGTGCGCCGGGCGGCGATGCCGTCGATGAGCTTCCGGGCGCTCACTTCGCCCCAGCCTTCGCGCCCGACGATATCCGCGGCTTTCAGGCGGAAGATGTCGGCCGGTTCCTTGATCAGCTTGCTTTCATAGAACTCGACCACGGTCTTGTAGCCCAAGCCCTCGATATCGAGCGCGTCGCGCGACACGAAATGTCTCAGCCGCTCGACCGCCTGGGCCGGGCAGACCAGCACGCCGGTGCAGCGCCAATCCGCCTCGCCCGGCTCGCGCATCGTGTGCGAGCCGCAGACCGGGCACTTATCCGGCATCTGGAACGGCTCGGTCCCCTCGGGCCTGAGTTCGGGCAGGCTCTTCACCACCTGCGGAATCACATCGCCCGCGCGCTGGATCACCACCATGTCGCCGGCCCGGATATCCTTGTCGCGGATGTAATCCTCATTGTGCAGCGTGGCGCGCGCCACCATCACCCCGCCGACATTGATCGGCTGCAGCTCGGCCACCGGCGTCAGCTTGCCGGTGCGCCCGACTTGCAGGAAGATCCGCTCCAGCCGCGTCTTCGCCTGCTCCGGCGGGAATTTATGCGCGGTCGCCCAGCGTGGCGCCCGGCTGACGAAGCCCAGCCGCTGCTGCAGATCGAGGCGGTTCACCTTGTAGACGATGCCGTCGATGGTGAAGCCCAGCGTCGGCCGCTTGAGCTCGATCTCCTGATAATAGCCCATCATCTCGTCGACGCTGCGCACGAGCCGGCTCGGCTCGTTGAGCGTGAAGCCCAGATGGCGCAGCGTCTCGCGCGCTTCCCATTGCGTCTTGCCCAGCGGTTCCGACAGCTCGCCCCAGGCATAGCCGAAAAAGCCCAGCGGCCGTGCCGCCGTGATCGAGGGGTCGAGCTGGCGCAGGCTGCCGGCGGCTGCATTCCGGGGATTGGCGAAGATCTTGGCGCCCGCTGCCCGCTGCCGCTCGTTCAGGTTCCGGAACGCGGCATCGGTCATATAGACCTCGCCGCGCACCTCGAGCAGCTTGGGCGCCCCTTTCGGCAGCTGCTTCGGCACATCGTCGATGGTCGCGACATTGGCGGTCACATCCTCGCCTTCCTCGCCATCGCCGCGCGTCGCCGCCTGGACAAGCCTGCCTTCCTCGTAGCGCAGCGAGCAGCTGAGGCCATCGATCTTGAGCTCGGCAATGAACTCGATCGCGACGCTGGCATCGGCCCGAAGCTCCCGCAGGAAATTGCGGATGCCGTCATAGAAGCCTTGCACATCCTCTTGGCTGAAGGCATTGCCGAGCGACAGCATCGGGATCGCATGCCGCACCTTGCGGAAGCCAGCGGCGGGGGCGGCGCCTACCTTGCGCGTCGGGCTGTCCTCGCGCACCAGCTCCGGAAATTGCGCCTCGAGTGCCAGCAGCCGCCGGAACAGCGCGTCATAGTCCGCGTCCGAGATCTCGGGCGCATCCTCGGCATGGTATTTTTCCGAGTGATGCCGGATCTGGGCGCTCAGATCGGCGATGGCGTCTGCCGCCTCCGTCTCGGTCAACGTTTCCGGCGTCTCGACGCTTTTCGATCGCTGGCTCATCCGCCTCGCTCCCTTGCCTTCGAATGAGATAGCGCAGCGGAACGAAGCAGGAAAGGTTTCTCCGATCGGAGGGTGACAACGCAATTAGTGGTTGATTAGGATCGCACCACCCTCCGGCGCGGTGCCGGAGGGCCAACCCCGAGGAGGGTCCAATGCGAAAGCTGAGGATCTTCCTGACGGTGAAGATCAAGGCCCTCGGCTTGCAAATCGAGTGGACCTTGATCCTTCACCGGTAGGGAAGGGGCCGGCGGTGTTACCAGCACCGCCGGCCCCTCCTCGGACTATAAGCGACCGCGCGCCGTCCCTCAAGCCGTCCCGATCTTGACAGGGTGTCCTCGCCCCCCAAAATCTCGTCGGTCGCCGCCGTTAACGCTCGAGCACATCATCCCATGTCCGATAACGCCGGCCTTCAGGATTTCATCAGCCGCCATCGCCGCCTGTTCATCCTCACCGGTGCGGGCTGCAGCACCAATTCAGGCATTCCCGACTATCGCGACACGGACGGCAAGTGGAAGCGCACGCCGCCCGTGACGTACCAGGCCTTCATGCGCGACCCCGCCACCCGCCGGCGCTATTGGGGGCGCAGCCTGGTCGGCTGGCGCCGTTTCGGCAGTGCCAAGCCCAACGATACGCACCGGGCGCTGGCGCGGCTCGAAGCAGCAGGGCAAAGCGAGCTGCTTCTGACCCAGAATGTCGATCGCCTGCATCAGGCCGCCGGCAGCACGGCGGTGATCGATCTCCATGGCAGGCTCGACCGCGTCCGCTGCACGGAGTGCGGCCACGAGCTTGCGCGTGCGGCATTGCAACAGGAACTCGAGCGCCTCAACCCCGATTGGGTCGCCCTCACGGCGGCCGACGCCCCCGACGGCGATGCCGATCTCGAAGCGCCCGATTTCTCGAGCTTCGTGGTCCCGCCCTGCTCGGACTGCGGCGGTCTCCTCAAGCCCGACGTGGTCTTCTTCGGCGAGAATGTGCCGCGCGAGCGGGTCGAGTCAGCACGCCAGCATCTGGCGGCATCCGACGCGATGCTGATCGTCGGATCCTCGCTCATGGTCTATTCGGGCTTCCGCTTCGTGCTGGCGGCGCGTGAGGCCGGCAAGCCCGTCGCCGCCGTCAATCTCGGCCGAACCCGCGCCGACGATCTCCTCTCCCTCAAGATCGAGCTTCCCTGTGCCGAGGCGCTCGCCTTCCTGCTCTGACGAAAGAAGCCCCGCATGATCGACCAGGCCCAAGCCGCCCCCGACTACCCCGAGCGCATCAAGGCCGATCTTGCCGGCAAGGTCGCGATCGTGACTGGTGCCGGCTCGCGCGCCGACGGGATCGGCAATGGCCGTGCCTCAGCGATTCTGCTTGCCGAGGCCGGCGCCAAGCTGGTGCTGGTGGATGAGAACGAGGAATGGGCCCGCCGCACCGGCGAGCTCATCGCGGCCGAGGGCGGGGAGTCCGTGAATGTGGCGGCCGATGTCACCAACCCCGAGGATTGCGCCGCCAGCGTCAGAACCGCGGTCGAACGCTTTGGCCGGCTCGATATCCTCGTCAACAATGTCGGCGTCGGCGGTCCGCCCGGCACGGCGGTCGAGGTCGATCTCGAGGCCTGGACCCGCGGTCTCGCCATCAACGTCACCAGCATGATGCTGATGGCGAAATATGCCGTCCCCGAGATGGCGAAGCAGCACGCCGGCGCCATCGTCAACATCGCCTCGGTGGCGGGCTTGCGCGGGGGCACGCCCAACCTGCTCTACCCGACCTCCAAGGGTGCCGTCGTCAACATGACGCGCGCCATGGCGGCCCACCATGCCAAGGACGGCATCCGGGTCAATTGCGTCTGTCCCGGCATGCTTTACACCCCCATGATGTATGCGCGCGGCATGAGCGACGAGATCCGCGAGGCGCGCCGCCGCCGCTCGCTCCTGCAGACCGAAGGCACCGGCTGGGACACGGGCGCGGCCGTCGTGTTCCTGGCCTCGGGCCTGGCGCGCTGGATGACCGGGGTGATCCTGCCGGTCGATGCCGGCACTACGGCCGCGACCAGTGCTGAAGTCTATGGCAAGAAGGACTGAGCACCGGCGTCTGCAACTCGCCCGAGCTAAACGCGCTGCGCCAATCTTCGCACAGTAGTCGCACGACTAAAGTCCCAAAAAAGCCACAATTTTCCCAGATCTGGTAAATATAGGCTGAGTCGTTCGCAATCTCCGAACCGGGAGGTTGCAGCAGACTGCACCTTTATGACCGTCAGAAACTGTCCTGATCGAGGGGGCCGATCCAGCCTTACTGTCAGACGACTGCTTTTGCGTCCCCAAAAACAAGGGTCGCAGCCAAGAGCTGCGCCTCAAAACAACCGGGAGGAAGATTTGAAACACCAAAAAAGATATGCGGCCTGTCTCTGTGCTACGGCGCTCGCCGCGCTGGCGACAGCATCGCCCGCATCCGCCAAGATCCTCAGCCTCGAGAATTGCACGGCGACGCTCCCCTACGGCTCCCAGACCTTCGGCTCGGTCGGCCAGTATGAGCAGCTGGCCTGCACGGCGACCGGCGGTGTCGACATCCATGATCCCTTGAACGCCGTCATCCAGGACATCGATCTGGCGCCGCGCGATGCGCAAGGCCTCGTCGAATATTCGATGGATGTGACGATCCTGAAGCCGGTCAATCTCGAGAACAGCAACCAGACGCTCATCTACGATGTGGCGAACCGCGGCAACCGGGGCCTGCCCGGCTTCTTTACCACTGGCGTCACCGCCGCCAACCCGGCCGGCGACGGCTTCATGCAGAACCAGGGCTACATCATCGTGGCCAGCGGCTGGCAGGGCGACGTGCTGCCCGGCAATAACCGCGTCACCATGAAGGTTCCGGTCGCCAAGAACCGCGACGGCAGCACCATCACCGGTATCATCCGCACCGAGTACACGCTGACCGCCGGGGCGGCCAGCACCCAGAATCTGGGCGGCGGCGCCTATACCGACGGCACCACCGCCAGCTACGAGACCACCAGCCTCGACAATGCCGGCGCCACGCTGACCCAGCGCGTGCACCAGACCGACCCCAAGGTGCTGATCCCGAACAGCCAGTGGGCGTTCGCCGACTGCACCACGGTGCCCTTCCCCGGCACGCCCAGCACGACCCAGATCTGCCTCAATGGCGGCTTCGACACCAACCACATCTACGAGCTCGTCTACACCGCCAAGAACCCGACCGTGCTGGGCTTGGGATTCGCCGCCACGCGCGACCTCGTCTCGTTCCTCCATCACGACAAGACCGACGCCAACCCGCTCGCCCGCGCGGTCAAATACACGATGATCCAGGGCAACTCCCAGTCCGGGCGCTTCGTGCGCACGCTCTTGGATTTGGGTTTCAACGAGGATGAGAACAACAAGAAGGTATTCGACGGGATGAACCCGCATATCGCGGCGGCGCGCATCCCCTTGAACCTCCGCTTCGGCCAGCCCGGCCGCATCGTCGGCACCCAGCATCAGGAAGCCCAGTTCCCCGGCGGCGAAGCGCCGACCACCTGGAACGACCACAAGGACCCGGTCACCGGCATCGACGCCGGCATCCTCGATCGCTGCCGGCAGACCCAGACCTGCCCGAAAGTCATCACGACCCTCAGCGGCACCGAATATTGGCAGAGTGCCATGATGGACGACACGGTCAATCTCAAGACGATGACCGACCTCAAGATCCCCGCGAATGTCCGGATCTTCTATCTCTCCAGCACGCAGCATGGCGGGGCGACACCCGGCACCACGGCGGCGACCGATACGAAGTCCTATTGCCAGTACCTGCTCAACGCCAACCCCTATGTCTACAACATGCGGGCCCTGATCACCGATCTCAGGGAATGGATCGTCGACGGCACGCTGCCGCCCGAAAGCCGCTATCCGACGCTCCTGGACCGGACGCTGGCGCCGGCGGCCGATATCGGCTTCCCGACGCTCCCCGGCGTCAACTTCACCGGCCTCCACAATCCGCGCTTCGACTACAATCGCGGGCCGCGCTACGACAAGCTCGACATGTCGGGCCAGACCACCATCGAGCCGCCGATCTTCGGCCAGCAATATGTCGTGCTGGAGCCGGTGACGGACACTGACGGCAACGACATCGGCGGCCTCCATTCGGTGACGCTCGATGCCCCGCTCGGCACCTACACGGGTTGGAACCTCCGCGCCGCGGGATTCAGCCAGGGCGATCTCTGCGACCTCAGCGGCAGCTTCTTCCCCTTCGCCGACACGAAGGCGGACCGCAAGGCCGCAGGCGACCCGCGCCCGTCGATCAAGGAGCGGTACGGCACGCATAAGGGCTATGTCGCGGCCGTGACGCAAGCGGCGACCAACCTGGTCCAGGACCGGCTGATCCTGCCGGCCGATGCCACCACGATCATCGCCGCCGCCAATGCGAGCGACGTGCTGCAGTAAGCGAATGCATGCCCCCGGTCGGGATGAGTCCCGGCCGGGGAATTGCCAAGTACATGCCGAAGATCGCTTCGCTCCCCGCGTCATGGTAGAGATGCGGCAGCAAGGCTTCGGGCGCAACGGCGGATCGTGACACCCAAGACGGCACCGACACAGCGCTCGCGTGTGTTCCGACGGTTCGTGATCGCGTGCCTGTGCGTCGGCTTGGCCGTGATCCTTTATTTCGGCACCTTCGCCCTCATCGGCTACACGGACGACGCCTATATCCGCTCCGATCTCGTCCGGTTGGCACCCGAGATCTCCGGCCCGGTGGCAAGTGTTCATGTCCGCGACAATGACCATGTCGAGGCCGGCACGATCCTCGTCACGATCGATCCCGCCCCCTTCGCCCTCGCCGTCGCAGCCAAGCGCGATCGCCTGGCCAGTGCCGAGGCCATGGTGGCGCTCAAGACCGAATCCCAGGTGAGCGCCAACGCCGCCATCGAGGCGGCCCAGGCGGCCCTCGATCTCGCCCGGTCCGAGGACCGGCGTGTGGGCGCGCTCGCCGCCCACGGCTTCGCCCCGCAGCAGCAGCTCGACAAGATGCGCGACGCTGTCAGCAGCGGCGAGAGCGCCCTGGCCGTCGCCAAGGCGCAAGCCATCGTCGCCCAGCGCGAGGTCGAGCTGGCCGGGCGCGAGGCGCAATCGGCCGAGGCGGAGCTCGCTATCGCCGAGTACAATCTCAGCCGAACGGCGCTCACCGCCGCCGTCGCCGGCTTCGTCAATAATTTCGATGTCAGGGCCGGCCGATACGCGTCGGCCGGCGAGGCGCTGATCGGCATCGTCGATGACAGCCAATGGCGCGTCATGGCCAATTTCAAGGAGGATGTGGCCGCCTCGGTCGCCCCCGGCACGATCGTCTGGGTCTGGCTCGACACCAAGCCGTGGCATCTCTATCGCGGCCATGTCGAGAGCGTCGCCCGCGGCATCGCCCGCAGCGAGGAGCCGGGCCAGCTGCTGCCCTATGTAGCGCCCACGACCGACTGGGTGCGGCTCCGCCGGCGGATTCCGGTCACGATCGCACTCGATCCCCCGCTGCCCAATGACGCGCTCTACATGGGTGCGGATGCCCGTGTCCTGTTCTGGCGCTAGCGCGTGACCACCAGCGCCTTCGCCCGCATCGCGCATGATCTGGCGCACGAGGCCCGCACGCTCGATTTCAGCGGCCGCCAGGCGCAGCTGGCCGCCTGCGCCAGCCTCGGCGGCACCGGTGCGGTCCTGCTGGCGCTGGCCCTTCATCTCGACAATCCGTGGTGGGCCGGCATTTCCGCGATCTCGGTCCTGCAGGCGGAACGAGGCGCCACCGTTCGGCGCGCGGCCGAGCGCATGCTCGGCACGCTGATCGGTGCCGCGATCGGCGTTCTGCTGGCCCCGCTGGTGGCCTGGCACATCCCCTTCGACATCGCCTGCGCCCTCGTCGCGGGGTTCACGATCTATGCGCAGGAACGCTCGGCGCACAGCTATGCCGTTCTCCTGGGCGGCGTCACGGCACTCCTCGTGCTCTTCGGCACGCTGCAATCCCCCGGTGCCGCGCTGCATCTGGGGGTATATCGCGGCCTCGAGGTCGGCACCGGGATCTTTGCCGCCAGCCTCGTAGGCTACGTGCTGCATCCGGGCCACCAGGACAGCGCCGCCGCCGATGCCGCCAAGCCCGGCATCTGGCGCCGGCCCGTCGATATGGAGCTGCTCGGGGTGGCATTCACTGGTGCCGTCGCGGTGGCAGCCATCCCCGGCATCTGGACCATGCTCGAGCTTCCGGCTCTCGGCCAGACCCCGATCACGGCCTTCGTGGTGACGACCGCCATGCGCAGCGACCCGAGCCTCAAGGCGCTGGCGCGGCTGATCGGCTGCGGCATCGGCGGCCTGTGCGGGATCGCCGCCATCGGCATCGTCGGCGACGCCTTCCTGCCCTGGCTCGCTTGCCTCGCGATCGGCCTCTATTTCGCGGGATTTCTCCAGCATGGCGGCGGCGATGCCGGCTATGTCGGGCAGCAGGCCGCCGTGGCGCTCATCATGTCGATGGTGCCGGGGCTGGCCGCCAGCCCCGATATCCTGCCGGCGATCGACCGCCTGACCGGCATCGCCGGCGGCATCGTCATCGTGTCGCTCGTCATGGTGCTGCTGGGTCCCGTGCGCCTGCGTTTTTTCCCGGCACGGGCAAGCGGCGCAACTCTTCCTTGAGTCTTGGCGTCAATCGGCGCGAAGATCTCCGCGACCTCCACAGCCCTACGGAAATAAAATGTCTCCCGCACCGAGGAATCCATGAAAGTCAAAATCTTTACCGTCAAAGATCTGAACCAAGGCGAAGCGCTCGAAAACGAAATCAACGCTTGGCTCGGTACTTTACGCTCGCGGGTCGAGGTAAAGGACACCACGGCGGCACTCTGCACGATGTCGGATGGTCCAGGCGGAGAGGCGCACGCGGCCTGCATTGTCACGGTGTGGTACGAGGATTTCACCTGATCTCGGTACCCCGGGGCTGGGCAGGCATTCAGCCCCGGCGGCATGGCAAATAGGGGGCGTCACCGCGGAGCGGCGCCTGCCCTCCCAACCGAAATCGGCCGCTCAGCTCTTCTTCTTCGGCGGCTCGCTCGACGCCGATACTCCCTTGAGCACGACGGGTGCGGCGGCGGTGTCCTTCTTCTTTTTCGGTTTCTTGGCTTCCTTGTTGCTGCGCATCTGACCCTTGGCCATCACCGCCTCCTAAAAGAAAGGCCCCACGACCTTAGCGGTGCATGGGGCCGTAAATTCCGTCGCCTGTCCAGGTCGTCCCGCATTGCTGCGGTCGACCCGGCGCCGGCGATGGCGGATGTCGGCAGCCCTTTAGAAGGGTGCCGCCGACTGCGTGCGATCAGCCCAGGGACTGCAGCTTGTCGGCCGACATCTTGCCGCTCTTGCGGTCGGAGACGAGCTCGTAGCTCACCTTCTGACCTTCGCGCAGGTCGGTCATGCCGGCACGCTCGACCGCACTGATATGAACGAAAGCGTCGTTGCCGCCGTCGTCCGGAGCGATGAAGCCGAAGCCCTTTTGGGCGTTAAACCATTTAACCGTTCCCGTAGCCATGGGAATTCCTCTTATCTCGATAGAATAGACTGCATCTAAATGCAGGGGTGTCGAAATGGCCTTTTCGGGAAGAAATAGAAGCGCAGAGTAGGGTTTTTACGTGCAACGACCGTTTCGTCTAGCCATTTATCGACCGGTAACATATGCACTTTAAGCGCCAGTGTTTCAAGCTCGATGATTTTCCAGGGGGATAAGAGCCGGATTTCCTCGGCCGATCGCGGGTGATTGTCGAAAGACGAACCCATATTTTTGGATTTCTCCACGGCGCCGCAATCCCCAAACCGCCCGCCCAACCTCGCCCTCATTGGCACGGCGCGCTTCCCGATCTATAAATATCCGCTGAAGCGAGATCCGAAAGGACGGTCCGATGGCGCGGGCTCAGGCAGGTGAGATCTTCCGGCTGCTGGCACGGCTCGGTGCCGCCATCATCCTGTGGGCAGGGCTCGCGGGCACCGCGCACGCGGCCGACTGTGCCGCCCTGCTCCAGCTCTCCCTGCCGCACGCCGCCGTCACCTCGGCAGCCGTGATGGATAGCGGCAGCTTCACCGACGACACCAGGGCCGGCGAGCCGAGCCAGACTTACGCCAGCCTGCCCGCCTTCTGCCGGGTGCGCGGCGTCTCGCGGCCCACTTCCAATTCCGAGATTCATTTCGAAATCTGGCTGCCCGAGCCACAGGCTTGGACCGGACGCCTGTTCATGGTCGGCAATGGCGCCTATGCCTCCTACATCTACTACGCCCAGATGGCACAGCGCATTCGCGCGGGGGCGATGGCCGTGGCAACCGATGGCGGGCATCAGGGGGGCTGGGACGATCTCTCCTTCGGCGTCGGCCACCCGGAGAAGATCGCGGATTTCGCCGGGCGCGCCGGCCATGAATCCGTCGTTGCCGGTAAGGCCGCCGCTTCCGCCTATTTCGGTTCGGCGCCGCGCTACAGCTATATGTGCGGCTGCTCGACCGGCGGCTATCAGGCGCTGACCGCGGCACAGCGCTATCCGGATGATTTCGACGGCCTCATCGCGGGCGATCCGGGCAATAACCGCTCCACGCTCAATATGCAGTTCCTCTGGAACTATCTCGCCAATCATCGGCCCGGCGATGACGGCACGCCGATCCTCTCGGCCGACGATCTGGTGTTGCTGCACGAGGCGGTGGTCAATGCCTGCGACGCGCTCGATGGCGTCGCGGACGGCGTCATCAACGATCCGCGCGACTGCAAGTTCGATCTCCAAACCCTGCTCTGCCCGCGCGGCCAGATCACGAAATGCCTGTCGCGCGCGCAGATCGACGCCGCGCGCAAGATCTATCAAGGCCCGACCGATGCGCGCACCGGCCAGCCGATCTATCCCGGATTTCCGTTCGGCAGCGAGGGTGTGGCCACGCGCAACGAGAAGGGCTTTCCGGGTTGGAGCGCCTATTGGGCGGATCAGGCCCATCCGAACCAGCCATCCCGAACCGATTTCTTCCGCCTCTGGGTGTTCGAGGATCCCAAATGGGATTGGTGGCATTTCAACTGGGGCTCGGACGTGGATTTCGTCCATGCCAAGATGGCTGAGACCTTCGACGCCAACAGCACGGACCTCAGCGCCTTCAAGGCCCATGGCGGCAAGCTCATCATGTTCATGGGCTGGTCCGACCCGGTCGGCACCCCGTTCGAGGCGATCAACTACTATGAGCATGTCCAGGCCCGGGCCGCCGGCACGACCGAGTCGGCGCGGCGGACGGCCACTCAATCCTTCCTCCGCCTCTATATGATCCCCGGCATGGCGCATTGTGCCGAAGGCGAGGGGGCCGTGAATTTCTCCACCGCCACCCGCGATTCCACCCCGCCGGTCAGCGACGCCACGCATGACATGGCCGCAGCACTGCAGGAGTGGGTGGAGAAAGGCACGCCGCCTCAAGCGCTAATCGCCACCAAATATGCGGAGGGCGACGCGCACAAGATCGCCTTCCAGCGCCCCCTCTGCGTCTTCCCCGGCGTCGCCAAATACCGCGGCGGCCCGACCGACCGGGCCGAGAGCTTCGCCTGCGAGCTGCCCCACGATGATGCGGTGCTTGAAGGGCAGAGCGAACCGCTCCACAGCCCTATTCTGCCGTCGTGGCAGGACATCTCCCGGCCATCCCCGCTGACACATCGCCACTGACCGTTGATGCGCCCCTCCCAGCCATGACGAGTGTAGTTCGAGGGGAGAATGAATTTATCCACACCCGTCGCGCCGGGGAGTGTCTCAGTTTGAAAATTGATGGGATTGACCCGGCTGTCGCGTCCGATCCGCGCTTTCTATATGCTTAGCGGCATGTATCACCGCATCTACTTTGACGGCAACGACGCGACCCCCGACGGCCGATTTGGCCTATGGCTCGGCAAGTCGAAGGCCGATCTTGCAAAAGTTCCAGACGGTCCGAGCGAGGGGATGGTCGTGACGATCTACATGATCGGCGAGTGGGAATCCGATGCCACACTTGAATGGTGTGGCGAGCCATGGAACGCTTGGACTGCGCGTTTGATCGAGGGAACGGACCGCCCTAACAATGAAACATGGGATGACCATGCCTAATGGACTCCAAGGCTAGAAACGCCCCGCCGATGTAGTCGCCGGTGCCGTCCGCGAGATGCGGAATGTCACAGGCCACGAGACAGATCTTGAGCTTCAACTGTGCGAAGCAACGTCGCGACTGTCACGGGCGCGGAAAACTATCCTGGCGACGTGTGGACATGGACGGCGATCGATGCCGATACCAAGCTGATCATCTCCTATGAGTTCTCAGACAAGCGCGGCGCCGATTTGGCGTTCCTGTTCATGGGCGTATCCAGTCTCTTTGACAGCCCATGGTGCTTGCCGTTGAGCGAGCATCGGGGGTGAGCTAAAAGCACCGCATCATGAACCGTTCGAGGGAACCTTGGCCCGCCTCCAGCATGAGATTTGGCTCGATCCCGACGAGGACGGGGTGCCTTTGCCCGGTTGCTGCCTCGCGGGTCCCGACGGAGATGGTTTTCGACGAATGCTTGGCCCGAAAGCGTGCCTGGTTCATCGCTTCGAATCGGGAAGCCATTTCGAGACGATGACCATCTACTATCAGTTCGTCGATTATGGCGAATATGTCTCTTCTGACCCTTGGGATATGGAGCCGTACCCGGAGGATTGGAAGCGACGCCAAGAATGATCGGGCCGATGGTCGTCTGACCATCGCCCCTAGAGCAGATCGCGATCGGACGGAATCATCTGATCGCGTGAATCTGCTCTAGATTCAATAGATTAGAGACCGAATTCAGCGATCAGGTCGGTTCGACCTGATCGTATGGGGCTCTAGCCCGATGGCGAAGCCGACAATCGCGACTTATCCTCAGATTTCAAACTGAAGCCGCACCGGAACCCTCGCATGAGAGCGATGAATTGTCTGAACAATATTATATTTATGAAGATCGTCGGCATCGCCGAGGACGCATCCATCTAGCCGATTGCTGCTTTTGCGACCAGAGGCATGATGCGTCAAGGAGCGGGTGGCATGGTCCGTTTGATCGCAATGGGGCATTTCGTTTCGTCCATAGCCGCCCCGGCACAGACATTCAGCCATGCAGGGTGTGCCAGCCCTGAATTTCGAACTGACACCAGCTAATCGGCCGGGGGTCTATCGGAAGCAGGGATAGAATGGGAAAGCGAATTGCGACGGTGATCGGTGGGCGGCACATATGGGAGCACAATCCGCTCGGGCACTTTATCGCACCGTGGTACACGCTCGAAATTCGCGGGCCGCTGTTCCAAGGCAAGCCTATCCTAGCATACACGGCATTCGACAATCTTGCCGATGCGGTTGCCGAGGCGCAGCGGCGGGGGCCGATCCCAGACGAGCCCGAAATTTCAAGCTGAGGCCATCTCGGCGCGCGATCGGTCTAAGGTCACTTATCCACAGAGTTTCAAACTGAGACGCCCCCTCGCGCCGCCGCCCCTTGACCTGACACCCGCCCCGAGTTCATGTTTTGTCCCATGAATATAGAGCACGCATCCGCCACCATGGCGCACACGACCCAAGCCGACCCCTCCGGGGCTCGGGCGGACCGGGCTGCCTGCGCGCCGGCGGTCGAGCGGGATCAGCGGATGCTCGATCGGCTGGCCGAGATGGGCATGGACATCGCCGAGGCGCTGCATGGCCGGATTCTGACGCTCGCGGCGGCCGAGCCTGCCGCCCCGTCCCAGGCCCAGCCCGCCGAAAACGCGGCGGAACAGGCACTCGCCCCTCGGGCAGCGGATCAGGCCGCGTCCGAGCTCACGCTCGCCTTCCAGCGCACGGCGCGCGCGGTGCGCCAGTGCCTGGCCTTGAAGCCCAAGCTGGCCGAGGATTGGCGGCGTGGGGCGGAGCGGGAGCGGGCGCTGGCCATCGAGGCGGGGCGCCGGGTCCGGCGCAAGGCGGAGGTGCGCCGCGCCGTCGAGCAGGCGATAGCCGAGCGGCCCGAGACGCCGCACGATCGCGCGCACGACAAGGGCATCACCGAGCGCCTCTTCGCCGATCTCTATGACCGGCTCGAAGCGCCCGAGGTCGGCGACGAGCTCGGCCGCGACACGGTCGGCGATGTCGCCGCCGGCATCTGCCGGGATCTGGGCGTGCCGCCGGTCTGGGACAGTTGGGAGACCCAGCCCTGGTTCGAGGCCGAAGGCTGGGACGAGTCCGAGGAGGACGAGGAGGAAGCGGCGGCGCCCTGCGCTCCGGAGCCTTCGGCGCAGGAGCCGGACGTCGCGGTCAAGGCGCCCGAGCGGGGGCCTCTGCGGCTCCGGCCGCACGAGCTGCCGCCCACCGCTGCCTATCTGGCCTACCTCGCCCGGGTGCGCGAGGGGCCGCCCTGACGGGTTACGGCGTCTCCGCCCACGGGTCGTAGGTCCCGAAATCCCAATCATGGCCTTCCGGGTCGCGCGCATTGTAGCTGCGGCCGGGATAGCCCTCATTGTCATGCAGCGGCGTCACGATTTCGGCGCCGGCTGCCACCGCCTGCGCGTAATGCGCGTCGATATCCGCCACCACGGCGCAGATGCAGGCGGTGATCCCGCCTGCCTCGGCCGGGCTCTTCCAATTGTAGCGCTCGCGCATCGGGCCGGGCAGATCCGAGGACAGCATGATCATGCCGTTGCCCAAGGTGAGCTGCGCATGCAGCACGATGCCGGGACTCTCCGGGTCGCTATAGACCGCATGCCGCTCGAACCCGAAGGCCCGGCACAGAAACGCGATCGCGGCCGGCGCGTCCTTGTAGCGAAGCGCCGGCGTCAAAGTCGGGCGGGTGCGCATCGTATGGCCTCGCTATGCCCCGAAGCCTTGGCGTAGGGCACTGTCAGTGCTTCATTCGATAGGTAAAATCAAACTCCTTGCCGTCCTTGTCGCGGGCATGCAGCGCCATCTCGCCGCTGGCACCGGCATAGGCGCCGGTGCCGCCGGTGATCGCCATCACCGAATCGTCCGTGTCGAAGAACGGACCCTCGGCCATGATCTGGCCCTTAGGCAGGATCAGCGTGAAGACGCAGGCGAACACCTTGCCCGGCGTCACGCGCACGCAATAGCCCAAGTCGCTGCCCGCCTTCGCCTGGTTCTTGGCGTCGAACACCTCGTTGGCGAAGGTCAATATGTCGCCCGGATTGTCGTCCTTCGGGCCGACATGCGCCGTCGCCTCATTGGCGGCATGCTCGACGAACTTCAGCATTTCGGCGGCATTGGCGCTCATCGGCAGCAACGCCACGAGCGCTGCGGCGCCAAGGCACTTGACCAGGCCGCGTCGAATCTGCGTTTTCATCATTCCGCAATCCCCTGTCGATCATGCTGTGCGGATGGAAACGCTCCTCCTCACCCTCATCTGCTATCTGGGCTTCGGCGCGCTCACCTGCGCCACGCCGCGCCCGGGCGAATGGACGCCCGCGGCGCAGTGGCAGTCTTTCCGCTCCAGCTTCCGCGACGTGCTCACCTGGCCCGCCGCCCTCTGGCGCGATTTCGGTCCGCTTTAACGGGTAGGGACAGATTCACGCCCTGGATCGAGGCGATCCAGGACGATCTCACCCTAGGCCGCCTTCTTCTTCTCGACCGACGCCTTGTAGATCTCCTCGATCGCGGATTTGAGCGAGGCATCGAACTCGGCATCGCTCATCGAGATCTTGAGGTTCTCGACCAGGGCGCGCGAGAAGCTGGCGATCATGCCGCGATTATGGCTCAAGCGCCGGCATGCATCGTCGCGCGTATAGCCGCCGGACAGCGCCACGACCCGCACCACATTCTTATGGTCGGCGATCGGCTGATAATGGTCCGGCACCTCGGGAATGGTCAGCTTCAGCATGACCTTCTCGTCCGCCGGCAGCTTGTCCAGATGCTTCATGATCTCGTCCAGCACGATCGCCTCGGCGCCCTTCTTGTCCGGGCTCTTGATCAGCACCTCGGGCTCGAGGATCGGCACCAGCCCGTGCCGGCTGATCTGCGCCCCCACCTCGAATTGCTGGGCGATGTTGGCGGCGATGCCGGTCCGGTTCGGCAGATTGATGACGGAGCGCGCCTTGGTGCCGAAGATGCCGAGCTTGACCGCGCGCTCCAAGAGCGCGTCGAGCCCCGGGATCGGCTTCAGCAGGCTGACGCCGTCCGCTTCCGGATGGACGCCCTTGTCGACCTTGAGGAACGGCACGCTGCCGCGGTCCTCCCAGAGATAGGCCGGCACCGACTTTCCGTTGGCCTCGCCATCCATGGTCCGCTCGAACAGGATGGTGCCGATCACCTTGTCGCCGGTGAAGGAGGGGGCCGAGATCATGCGCACGCGCATCTCATGCATCATCCGGAACATCTTTTCATCGTCGCCGGCATAATCGCTGTCGGGGATGCCATAGAGGCGGAGTGCCCCCGGGGTCGAGCCGCCGCTTTGATCGAGCGCGGCAATGAAGCCCGGCTTCTCCGACATTTGCGCCAGCATCTTCGCATTGGTCATGATCATCATCCTCGCCTGAGACCGGAGCCCATCTGTCGAGGAGAGTTTTGGCATGGGCCCGGCAATCAGCGCAATTGCGTTGCCGTCATAAAAATCGTTCGGGGAGGTTCTGGCGAACCTCCCCGTTCCCCGTTGTTGCGCTCTTCGTTACTCGGCGAGCTCGGCCTTGGCGAAGTTCAGGAACAGCTGCGCTTCAAGCGTCAGCTGGGCCACCTGGGCGGGCTTCACCTTGCCGCTGAACTCGGCATCGTCGAGCACCTGCTTGATCTCACCCGCCAGCACGTTGCGCTGGAGGGTCAGGCCGTTGAGGCGCTCCTGGATGTCGTTATAGATTTCGGGTGTGCCGTTCAGGCCGCGGGTGGCCGTGCCCAGCACCTGGATCGACAGGTCCGAGAAGGGTGCCGTGATCTGCTTGTAGAGCGTGGCCAGCGCGATCAGCCCGTCGACATCGGCTTGCGCCTTGGCCGGCAGCACGTTGCTCTTCAGGAACTCGAACAGCACGCGGCCGTCATGCATGTAGTCGCTCTTGATCCCGGCCAGCGCCAGGATGGTCGGGCGGACATCGGTATGGTCGGACCAGACCGCGTTGGTGAGGCCGGCCTTGACCACGCCCGGACCGGCCATGCCGACCCAGGTCGTGCGGATGTCCTTCTGGAAGTCGCCATGATTATAGGCGAAGCCGGTATCGAGCGTGACGCAGGCCTCGCCCGTGTTGCACGAGCTCGACCCCGTCGTAAAGCCGAAGAAGTCGGCATTCTGATAGTAGCTGAAGGTCGGATTGCGCAGCGTATCCGTCGCCAGCATGTGGAGGAAGCCCATGCCGGCCTGGTCGATCGCGGCGTTGGCCAGCGGCACCGCCTGGTTGTTGGTGAGGTCCGTCACCTGGATGGCCAGCATGTCCTGCTCGAGCTGGCGGCTCACCGGGTCGGTCTGGGCCGGGTTGCCGGTGATGTAGACGATCGGCACGGAGTCCGAATGGACCTTGAAGGGCGTGGTGTTGCCGCGCTGGGTCGAGACCAGCCGGCCGACATCGGCATCGACCTCGCCAATGATCGGATAGGTGCAAACCACCGTGACGCCGTCGCAATTGGCCGGCGAGGGCGGGCCGCCGACGAAATGATCGCTCTCATCGACCGTGAAGATGAAGAGCGTGTTGGTCTCGTCGATACCGTCGGCCTTGAGGCGGGCGAAGAAGGTGGCGAAGGCCGCCTCGTATTCCTTGTCCTGCACCTCGTCATTGACCGAGCCCGGCCCCAGCAGCCCCATATCCGAGAGGGCGCCATGGCCGTCATGCACGTCCGAGCCGTAGAGCGTGATGACCGGCACGCCCGCCTCGAGCATCGTGGCGCCGTAAGCGAGCGACACGGCCGCTTCCATGCCGTCGAAGCCCGGGAAGCCGATATGGCCGTTGCCGTCCGAGATCACCACGCCGTTCAGATCCACGAGCGGCAGGTTCTTGGTGATGGCCGGGATCGCGTTGACATGGCCGAAGAGCGCCTGGAAGCCGTTATAGCCACCGGGCTGAGCCGGCAGCGCATCCGGGGCCGCATTCGGCGTGTTGCAGAGCGGGCTCTTCTTGGCGCAGTGGATCGCGACACCTTCGAAATCGGCCACGGCCTGCGCCGGGTTGGCCTTCGCCTCGGCCGCCTGCGGCGAGTTGGCGCCGAACACGGTGGTGATGTCCGTGGTCGTGTTCTCGAGGATGGTATCGGCGATGCCGGCGACGCCGACATCGCAGCCGGCCTTGGTGAAGGCGGGCCAGGGGGCGGGCGCCGTCACGCCGTTCTCGTTGATCAGCACCGGCACGTTGGTGCCCGGCACCGTGTCGGTCCAGTAGACGAAGTCCGACTGCGAGCTCGTGGTGCCCGTCGAGCTGTAGCGCAGGAAGCTGTTCGAGATGCCGGTGCCCAGGCGATCGCTATAGACGCCGGCGGCAGTGGTCAGGAACCCGTTCGCGGTGTGCGAGATATGGACCGTGTGATCGTTGCCGCTGAGGAATCCCTTGGTCGTCAGGAAATTCATCAGGCTTGGGATCTGCTCAAGGTCGGACGGAACATTGGGATTGTCCCGCTCGAGATGCAGATTGTCGAACTGCATGAAGACGATGTGCTTGATCTTGCTCGACGGCTGGCTCAGCGGGCAGCTCGACGCTGCCGACGCCTCGGCCGACACGGCAAAGGTACCCCCGATGAGGAGCAGCCCGGCAAGGGCGGCCCGTCCAATGCGTGGCATGGTCACACTCCATGATGGTTGAAGGTCTCATGGTTGAGACGGCGCCGACGCTAGATTTGGGAGATGACAGTCACATGATAGGACGGCCAAGGAAAAATTATCGATTTTCGACCATCCGATGGCAATCATGTGACATGCCGCCGGTATTCACGCCGCAGCTGCTAAATGGCCGGGCCGTCCTTGGCGATAGACTCGCGCACCGCCTCGATGAGCGCGGTCGCGGTGAAGGGCTTGCGCAGAATTATACTATTCTCCGCATAGAGCGCGAAGTCGGTCGGGTCATAGCCGCCGCTCATATAGATCAACTTGAGATTGCTTCGCTTGAGTCGCGCAATCGAGCCGATCGAGACGCCATGCGGCGTCCCCGCCGGCATGCCGATATCGGTCAGCAGCAAATCGATCGGATCCGGCCCGTCGATGACGGTCATCGCTGCCGCGAAATCGCCGGCAGTCGTAACCTTGAAGCCGCTGCCCTCGAGCATCCGCTCGACCAGCCGCCGATAGGCCTCATCATCTTCGACGACCAGAATGTGCCCGCTGGTCGGAGTGTCCATCCTTTAGAACCTCTGGGTTCCACACCCAAGGGACAGCCTAGCATTGCTCGCGAGCAAGGTGAAGATTATCGCGGCAAGGTTCATCGAGGCGGGTTTTATCGCGTGTGGGTTAAGCGGGCATGCCTCTAATGCGACCGGGACGCGGTCAGCAGGCTGTCCGCCGCGGCGCGCGCCTCGGCCGTGACGCTGGCGCCCGACAGCATGCGCGCGATTTCTTCGAGTCGCTCGGCATCGTCGAGCGGCTCGACCCGCGTGATGGTGGCCGCCGCCTGCTGCTGCTTGGCGACGCGCCAATGCTGGGCACCGCGGGCCGCCACCTGCGGCGAGTGGGTCACGACCAGCACCTGCAGCTCCTGGCCCAGCCGCTGCAGCCGGTCGCCCACGGCTGCGGCCACGGCGCCGCCGACACCGGCATCGACCTCGTCGAAGATGATGGTCGGCACGTCCGACACCCGCGCCAGCACCAGCTTGAGCGCCAAAAGAAAGCGCGACAGCTCGCCGCCCGACGCGATGCGGGCGAGCGGGCCGGGGGCCGCCCCCGGATTGGTCGCGACCTCGAAGCTGACGCGCTCGGCCCCGTCCGGTCCCCATTCACCCTCGTCCTTGGCATCGAGCCGGGTGGCGAACCGCGCCCGGTCGAGCTTCAGGGGCGCCAGCTCGACGGCGACCGCGCGATCGAGCCGCTCGGCGGCCCGCCGGCGCAGCGTGGTCAGCGCCTCGGCGGCCTTGCGATAGGCGGCACGCGCCTGCTGCTCGGCCGCGACGAGGCGCTTCACGGCCGTGCCGTCATCCTCGAGGGCCCCCAGCCGGCCTGCCAGTGCCGTGCGCAAGGCCGCCAGCCCATCGACCGGCACGCCGTGCTTGCGCGCGACGGTACGCAGCTGGAACAACCGCTCCTCGACCGTCTCCAGCCTGGTCTCGTCGCTCTCATCGTCGCGCCGCGCGGTCTCGAGCAGCGCCGTCGCTTCCGTAGTCTCGACGATGGCGCGCTCCAGCGCTCCGATCGCCTGGTCGAGCCGCCCGCCCGCCTTGTCGCGCACCCGTTCCAAGAGCCGTGCCGCCGAATTCAGCGCGTGGCCGGCGCCACGCTCGCCATCGAGCTCGCGCCAGGCCGCATTCATCGCCTCGGCGGTCTGCGCGCGATGCATCAGCTGCCCGCGGCGATCGGCCAGTGCCGTCTCCTCGCCCGGCTTCGGGTCGAGCGCATCGAGCTCCGCCACCGCATGCCGCAGATATTCCTCGTCGGCACGCGCGGATGCGAGCTCAGCCTCGGCCGTCTCGCGCGCAGCCCGCGCCGCGCGCCAGGCCTGCCAGCTCCGGGCGACCTCGGCAATGATGCGGGGTTCGGCCGCGAAGGCGTCGAGGAGCACCCGATGGCCGGCCGCGTCGAGCAGGCCGCGCTGCTCGAACTGGCCCTGGATCTCGACCAGCCGATCGCCCAGCTGGCGCATCAGGCCGATGCTCACCGGCTGGTCATTGACGAAGCCGCGGGATCTGCCGTCCATGCCGACCACCCGGCGCAGCAGCAGCGTGTCGTCGGGCTCGATCCCTTGCTCGTTGAGGATCGCGCGGATGCGCTCGTTGCCGGCGACATCGAAGCTCGCGGTCACGACGGCCTGCTCGGCGCCGTGGCGCACGAGCCCGCTTTCGGCCCGCGCACCCAGCGCCAGGCCCAAGGCATCGAGCAGGATCGATTTGCCGGCGCCGGTCTCGCCCGTCAGCACCGAAAGATGCGGCGCGAAATCGAGATCGAGCCGGTCGATCAGCACGACGTCGCGAATGGTCAGGTGCAGCAGCATCGAAGGTGCCGCTCGGGCAACGATGTCATCGGCGCGACCATAGCCGGGATCGATGGGCGAGCGCTAGCGTCAGCGCCGGTCGCGCGGGCGGACGAATTTCTCCGCGGTGAGATGCTCAGAGACACGGGCGACCTTGATGTCGGTAAGGCCCGCCGCACGCGCAGCGTCGCGCACCACGCTCTCGCCGACGCCGCTCGGGCCTTTGCGCCGGATCGTCCAGAGCGCGCCCGCCGGCGCCAGCCGGTCGATATGGTGCTGAAGCTGCGCCAGGTCCGGCGCCGACTCGATCACCACGAAGAGCGCGTCGAGGTCACGCGCGTCCGGCGTTTCGATCAGCCGGCCGGCGAGCTCGGCGCGCAAACCCGGATCGGTGATGCCGTGGGATGCGATCCGCTGGCCGGGCTTGAGGCCGAGCTTCTCGGCGAGGCTCTTCGGATGCTGGATCTTGTCGGCCCAGCGCGCCGCCTGCGGGCCGAGCTCGAGCACGGCGCTGCCCTCCGCCCAGGCGAGATGCAGCGCGCCATCCTCGGCCAGCACCTTGAGGCCGGCGAGCGGCAGATCCAACCGGAAGCGGCCGCGAAAGAGCAGCCGGTCATGCTCGAGAAGGGCCTTGCCTTCGCTGCGGTCGGGGCCGAGCCGGGCATGGCAGCGTGCTTCATCGCCCATCCCGGCCCCTCCTCTGGGCTAGAAAGGGGTTATCGAATTGACGATGCGGCCGATCCAGCTCGGATTTTCCACGGGGGCCGCACGCTCGCCCTTCATCAGCGTATAGCTGTCCTCGTACCACTCATTGTTCGGGAAATTGTAGCCGAGCACGGCGGCGTTGCGCTGCGCCTCCTCGGGCAGTCCCACGGCACTGTAGCATTCGACCAGGCGTTCCAGCGCTTCCGGCACGTGGGTCGTCGACTGATAGTTCTTGATCACCGTCTGATAGCGGTTGATGGCGGCGATATAGAGGCCCTGGCGCTCGTAATAGCGCCCGATCTCCATCTCCTTGCCGGCCAGATGATCCTTGGTCAGATCGAGCTTCAGGCGGGCATCGCGCGCATATTTGCTGTCGGGATAGCGCGTCACCACCTCCTGCAGCGCCTTGGCGGCATTCGCGGTGTTCTTCTGGTCACGCTGCACATCGACGATCTGCTCATAATAGGAGACCGCCTTGATGTAATAGGCGTAGGGCGTGTCGTGATTGCCGGGATGCAGCTGGATATAGCGATCAGCCGCAGTGATCGCCTCGTCATAGTGATTATTCTCGTAATCGACGTAGGTCTGCATCAGCTGGGCCTTGGTTGCCCAGATCGAATAGGGGTGCTGGCGCTCGACCTCGTCGAAGATGCGGGCGGCAACCGACCAGTTCTTCTGCTCCATCTGGTCGATGGCGGCATTGTACAGGAACTCGACCGGCTGTTCCTTGTAGGAGTCCTTTGGCGCGCTGTTGCAGCCGACGAGCGCCAGTGCCGCCATCGCGAGCGAAGCGCGCAGAGCCGGCCCGATCCAGCCGCGCGAAGTCCGAAAATTCACCATGCCGACCCGAGATCTCCGAAACATCAAACCGGTCTCTTAGCATAAAGAATCGGCAGGTGCGAGCCGAGCGCGGCGGCGCATTGCCTCAGGTTGCGAGCGTCACCCAGGGATGGCGGCATTCGCCGTTGACTGCCTGGCTCGGCGCCGGAAAAGCGGGATCGGCGAAAGCGCCGACGGCGACCCCGACCAAGTCCGGCTTGCGCTCCGGCAGCCAATAGACGCTCGAGCCGCAATCCGGGCAGAAATGGAAGGTCACGGTAAAGCCGCTATCCGACGGGCGGGTAAAGGATCGCACAGGCCCGCTCGGCGCCACGGCGTCGCGCGGGAAAAAAGCGGCAATGCCGAAAGCGCTGCCGGTCCGCCGCTGGCAGGCACGGCAATGGCACAGCGAGACCATGAGCGGATCGCCGGCGCAGCGGACGCTGAGCCGGCCGCAGGCACAGCTGGCTATCCGCTCGGTCATTCCGGCGCGGCATCGAGATGCGGGGCCACGACCGCCATCGTCTCGCGGCTCGGCACCACCGGCACGATCTCGAAGCTGGCGCCTAAACCGCGCCAATGCAGCACCCATTGCTGCAAGAGCTTCGCATCGTCGCAGCGCATCAGCTGGAAGCAGCGGGCGAAATTGGGCTCGATCCAGCTGTCGACATAGTCCAAGCCCTCGGGCAGCCCGCGGCCATGCTCCCGCACATGCCGATAGATCGGGATCATGTCATTGTCGCGAAACCGTTCGATGACCATGAACAGCATCGAGTTCCCCGGTTGGCGGCCGGCGCCGGCTCGTCAGGCGTAGAGCGCGCGGGCGGGCTCGGCCCAGCTCTCGTCGGTCTCGGCCAGCGTGGTCCAGCACCAATTGGCCGGATCCGCGAAGAGGGCGGCGAGCAGGCGGCGATTGAGCGCATGACTCGAGCGCACGCCGTTGAACCGGCCCAGCAGCGGGGCGCCGGCGAGATAGAGATCGCCGAGCGCATCGAGCGCCTTGTGCCGGACGAACTCGTCCGGATAGCGCAGCCCGTCTTCATTCATCACCCGGTCGCCATCGAGGATCACGGCATTATCGAGCGAGCCGCCTCTGCCATAGCCGGCGGCATGGAGCTGAGCGACCTCCTGCAGGAAACCGAAGGTGCGCGCCCGGCTGATCTCGTGCTTGAAGATCCCGGGATCGACGCTGAACTCGGTATGCTGATGCCCGATCGCCTGGCTGGTGAAATCGATCTCGAAGCCGATCGAGTAATGGTCGTCGGGCAGGAGCTCGGCCGAGCTCAGCCCTTCGCCGACGCGCACCGGCTTCAGCACCTTGATGACGTTCCGCGCCGCGCGCTGCTCGACGATGCCGGCGCATTCGATCAGGAACACGAAGGGGGCGGCGGAGCCGTCCATGACCGGCACTTCGGGGCCGATCATCTCGACCACGCAATTATCGATGCCGCAGCCGGCGAGTGCCGCCATCAGATGCTCGATGGTCAGGATGGTGACAGGGTGATCCTTGCTCCCCGGGCTGCCTTGCGTCAGCGTGGAGCAGAGCGGCGTTTCGACGGCGTTGGTCCAATGCGCGGTCAGCTCGGCCGGCCCGCCTTCGAGATCGAGGCGGCGGAACAGGATGCCGGTATCGACCGGCGCCGGGCGCAGCGTGATGGCAGCCTTGACGCCGGTATGCAGCCCGACGCCGGTGCAATGGATCGGCGTTTTCAGGGTCTTCTGCTGGACGGCGGCCAGTGTTCGCATTCGGTAACGTTCCCGTCTATCGCGCCAAATTGGTACGCGACAGGGTTAACGGCCCGGCAAACAAGATACAAATCACTCTTTGTTACCGAATGTTGCAGTGCCCTCAGGGAAATATATAAAAAATATCAACGCTTTGCGGCGATGCGCTCAGCACCGCGCACGATCGGTCGCACGGGGTTCGGTACCCCCTTATGCACGGTGGGGTAGTATCGTAGGGAATCGGCGCCGCCCGCGATCGAGCGGCGCCGTTCAAGATGCCGTCAGTTCGCTTGCCGGCGCAGGAAGGCCGGGATGTCGAGATAATCCTCTTCATTGGCCGTGCCCTGGAGCCGGTCGGCCGGATCGAGCGCGCCGAGCCGGGCTGCCGTGGGGCCGGAGGAAGAGGGCGCTTTCATGGTCGGCTGCGGCCGCGGCGACGGGGCCGGCGCATGGCGCCCGCCGATCATCCGCTGGAACAGGCTCGGCCGGCCAGGCTTCGGCTTGGCCACTGGCTGGGGCCGGGCTTGGGTCGCCCGCGCCGCGGCCAGCGGCTGGGCGTCGGTTTCGCCATCCTGCCCGTTGCGCGGCTGCGGCACGGCCGGGCGCGGAGCGATGAAGACATCGCGCTGCGGCTCGGCAGCGGCCGCGGTGGCGACTGCCGGCTCGGGGGCGGACGGCGTGCGGGCGAAGCTCGGCAGCGGCGCCGGCTCGGCCGACGCGGCCGGGAACATGTCGCCGGTGCCGGTCGCCGTCGCGGCGGCCGCGGCTTCGGCCGGGGTCGAGCCCACGACATGCAGCTGGGCCGGGCGCGGCCGCTCGTTCGGCAGCGCTGCGTTGGTCGCGGCATTCATCATGCGCGAGACCTCGGCATCGATGCCGGTCGCGACGACCGAGATGCGCATCTTGCCGTCGAGCTTCTCGTCGAAAGTCGAGCCGAAGATGATGTTGGCCTCGGGATCGACCTCCTCGCGGATGCGGTTGGCGGCCTCGTCGACCTCGAACAGGGTCATGTCCATGCCGCCGGTGATGTTGATGAGGACGCCGCGCGCGCCCTTCATCGAGACATCGTCGAGCAGCGGGTTCGAGATCGCCGCCTCGGCCGCATCGATGGCGCGCTTCTCGCCCGACGCCTCGCCGGTGCCCATCATCGCCTTGCCCATCTCGCTCATCACCGCCCGGATATCGGCGAAGTCGAGATTGATGAGGCCGGGCATCACCATCAGGTCGGTGACGCCGCGCACGCCGGCATGCAGCACGTCGTCGGCCATCTTGAAGGCTTCGGCGAAGGTCGTCCGCTCATTCGCGACCCGGAACAGGTTCTGGTTCGGGATGATGAGCAACGTGTCGACGAATTTCTGCAGCTCCTCGATGCCGGATTCGGCGAGGCGCATGCGGTGGGTGCCCTCGAAATGGAACGGCTTGGTGATGACGCCGACGGTCAGGATGCCGTTCTCGCGCGCCGTCTTGGCGATTACCGGCGCCGCACCCGTGCCCGTGCCGCCACCCATGCCGGCCGTGATGAACACCATGTTGGAGCCCAGCATATGCTGCATGATCTCCTCCATCGCCTCCTCGGCCGCCGCACGGCCGACATCGGGCCGCGAGCCGGCGCCGAGGCCGCGAGTCACGCCCTGGCCGAGCTGGATGCGCCGATCGGCGAGCGAATGCTGCAGCGCCTGGGCGTCCGTGTTGCAAGCCAGGAACTCGCAGCCGATCAGATTGGCGCGAATCATGTTGTTGACGGCATTGCCGCCGGCGCCGCCCACGCCCACCACGGTGATGCGGGGCTTCAGGTCCGAGAATTCCTTTGGAGTGCTGAAATTGAGGGTCATGGGTTGCTCCGTCGAGGCGTGGCTGGCTGGGCGAGAATGGCGGCGAATTCGGGTCCAGGGAGCGGGTCAGAGATTGTCACGGATCCAACTCCCGAAACGGCCGAGCATCCCTTTGGGCGGCTCGGCGAAACTAGGGTGTCGGCCCTGCGCTTCCGGCCGCTCATCGGCCGCGAAATGCAGAAGGCCCACGGTGGTTGCGAAGGCGGGGCCGCCGGCCGATTCGGCCAGGCCGGCGACGCGCATCGGCCGGCCGATGCGCACTTGCTTGTCGAGGATCATGCCGGCGAGCTCCCGCGTGCCCGGCAGCTGGCTGGCGCCGCCCGTCAGCACGACCTGGCGGCCGGCCAGCTTGTCGAAGCCGGAATTTTCGAGCCGATTGCGCACCAGCTCGAAGGTCTCCTCGAGCCGCGGCGAGATGATGCCGATGAGGTGCGATTTCGGCACCTGGCTCGCCTGATGATCTTCTTCTTCGCCGACGGCAGTGACGGTGATGGTCTCGCGCTCGTCGGCATGGGATGGGATGGCGCTCCCATAGAGCGTCTTCATCCGCTCGGCATGGGCGATGGGGGTCGACAGGCCGCGCGCGATATCGTTGGTCACATGCGCGCCGCCGATCGGGATCGTGTCGGCATAGACGATCGAGCCATCATAGAAGACGGCGATGGTGGTGGTGCCGCCGCCCATATCGATGACGGTGGCACCGAGCTCGACCTCATCCTCGACGAGGGCCGACAGCCCCGCCGCATAGGGCGAGACGATCATGCCCGCGACCTCGAGATGGCAGCGGCCGACGGCTGACAGCGCATTGCGCACGGCCGAGACCGAGGCCGAGACGACATGCATGTTGACCCCCAGCCGGTCGCCGACCATGCCGCGCGGGTCGCGGATGCCGCGGCTGCCATCGATCGAGAAACCGACCGGCACCGAATGGATGATCTGCCGATCGGGCGGTTCGCGATGGGCGAGGCCTTGGTTCAGCACCTTCTTCATCTCGGCATCGCCGATCTCGCGGCCGCCGACATGGATCTCGACCGGTACGATGCGCGAGGGCGGAAAGCCGCCCGACAGGTTGATGACGACTTCGTTGATCGTCTCGCCGGCCATCTGCTCGGCCGCATGGACGGCATTCAGCATCGAGGTTGCCGTCGCCTCGAGATCGACGATCTGGCCGGCGCGCACGCCGCGCGAGACCTGATGGCCGATGCCCAGCACCCGTGGCCCGCCCGCCTCGCGCCGCGCGATGAAGCAGCACACTTTCGTCGTGCCGATATCGATGGCGGCGAGCAGTGCTCCGCGCGGGCGGGCGTGGGGCTTCTTCATGTCTTCGCCGCCACGCGTGGATGTTTCGAAGCCGGCGGCGCCGGCGGCTTCACCTGATCCGGCGCCAGCTTGACCGTGGTGCGGTCCGGCAGCCGAAGGTCGACCTTCTCGATATCGCGCGCGAGCAGCCCGTGGTCGCGGTCATATTCGGCGAGATGCGCCCAGGCATCGGCATAGTTGAGCTCCGGCAGCTCGACCACGATGCCGTTATCCATATGCAGATCCCAACGCCGGTCGGCGACGCGGACCGCGGCATTGACCCGCTTCTTCAGCGCCGGCTGGGTGTCCAGCACATTGATGAGCGCCTCGGCGGTTTTGGGTGCGCCCTCGCCGACCACCAGCGACAGATCGCCGTAGCGCTCGAGATGGTCGGCCGTGATGGTGACGCCCTCATGATCGATCAGCACGGTCTTGCCTTGGTACTGCCAAAGCGCCAGCGGCCTCCGCTCCTCGAGCCGGACATAGATCGTGTCGGGCAGGCGCCGCTCGACCAGCGCCGAGCGGATCCAGGGCAGCGTCTCCAGCAGTTGCTTGGCGCGCTGCGGATCGACCGCCAGGATGGGCGTGCCGCGCGCAGCACCCAGCGCTTTCAGAATGTCCTCGCGCGCCGTCATGCCGCGACCTTCGACCTCGATATCGGCGACGGCGAGGCCGAAGGCGGCCGTGGTCGCGAGTGCTGCATCGCTCACCCGCGTGCCGTTATCGAGCCGGTCGATGCCGGCCAGCACACCGATGCCGAGCGCCAGGATCAAGGCACCGCCGGCCAGATACTTGGCCGGATGGCGCGGCAGATATTTCTGGATACGCCGGCGCAGCAGCTGCAGCCGGGCCAATTCCAGATCCTTGGCGGGCTTCACGCGTCCCATGTCGCGGTCTCCACCATCCAGGCCACGAGATCGGCGTAGGAGATGCCGGCATATCGGGCGGCATCCGGCACCAGCGAGGTCGGCGTCATGCCCGGCTGGGTGTTGACTTCCAACAGATAGAGCCGGCCGGGCTCGCCCTTGGTGTTGTCGTATCTGAGATCGGCGCGGCTGACGCCGCGGCAGCCCAGCGCCTTGTGCGCGGCCAGCGCAATGCGCTCCGCCTCCGCATAGGTCTTGGGGTGGATCGGCGCCGGGATCAGGTGCTCCGAGCCGCCTTCAGCATATTTGGAGTCGTAATCGTACCAGCTGGAGCGCGAGCGGATCTCGATCACGCCCAGCGGCTTGTCGCCCATCACGGCCACGGTCAGCTCGAGGCCGGGGATGAACCGCTCGACCAGCATCTCGTCCTTGAGCTCGCTCGCCTGGATCACCCGGTTCGAGCCTTCATGGACGATGATGACACCGACGGACGAGCCTTCGTTGGTCGGCTTCACGACATAGGGCGCGGTCATGACCCGGCCGGCCATGATCTCGTCGCGGCATGCCACGCGGCCTTCGACGACGGGGATGCCGGCCGCCTGGAACACCGCCTTCGCCATCGGCTTGTCCATCGCCACGGAGGAAGCGAGCCGGCCCGAATGGGTGTAGGGCAGCTGCATCAGATTGAGGATCGCCTGGACATGGCCATCCTCGCCGCCCTGGCCGTGCAGCGCGTTGAACACCACGTCGGGCCGGGGATCGAGCGCCTTGATGAAGGCGGCCGGATCGCGCGGCGCGTCGATCTCGGTCACCTCGTAGCCCTTGTCGCGCAAGGCGGCGGCACAGCCGCGCCCGCTCGACAGCGAGACCTCGCGCTCGGCCGACCAGCCGCCCATGAGGACCGCGACGCGCTTCATGGCTGGGCCTCCTTGGGCAACGGCAGACCGATCCGCCTGATCTCCCAATCGAGGGTCACGCCGGCGGTCTCGAACACGCGGCGACGGACTTCCTCGCCCAGCCCTTCGATATCGGCCGCCGTGGCGTCGCCGAGATTGATCAGGAAATTGGTGTGGAGCTCCGAAACCATGGCGCCGCCGCGCTTGAGACCGCGGCAGCCGGCCTTGTCGATGAGATCCCAGGCCTTGAAGCCCGGCGGGTTGGCGAAGGTCGAGCCGCCGGTGCGCGAGCGCACGGGCTGGGTCGATTGCCGCTTCGCCTGGATCTCGCCCATGCGCCGGGCGATCGCGTCGGGCGCGTCGGGGATGCCCCGGAGTGTGGCATGCAGGAACACCCAATCCTCGGGGGCCGCGGCATGGCGGTAGGAGAGGCCGAGCTCGGACGTCGTCGCCTCGATATGCCGGCCGCGCCCGTCGATGGCATGGGCGGCGAGCAGCACATCCTTGATCTCAGCCCCATAGGCACCGGCATTCATGCGCAAGGCGCCGCCGATCGTGCCGGGAATGCCCGACAGGAACTCGAGCCCGCCGAGGCCGGCCTGGGCCGCTGCGAGGGCGACGTTGCCGTCGAGCGCACCGGCACCGGCATAGACGATTTCGTCGCGCACCGCGATCTCGGCGAAAGCGCGGCCCAGCCGGATCACCACGCCCGGCACGCCGCCATCGCGGATCAAGAGATTGGAGGCGACGCCGATCACGGTCACCGGCACATCGGCGGGCTTGGCCATCAGGAACTCGGCCAGATCCAGCATGTCGGCGGGGCGGAACATGATTTCGGCCGGCCCGCCGACGCGGAACCAGGTGATCTGGGCGAGCGGGGCAGCTTCCGTCAGCCGGCCGCGCACGGCGGGCAGTCGGTCGATGAGGCGGGAGGGGCGGGCGATCATGTTCATGCCGTTTTCGCCTTGCCGCCGAGGCGATCGAGTTCGCCGGGCAGCGCGTTCGCCCATTGCGTGATCGAGCCGGCGCCGAGGCAAACGACGAGGTCGCCGGGCTTGGCAAGCTCGCGGATCATCGGCGCGAGGTCCGCCGGGCTGGGCAGGCGGAGGACATGCCGGTGGCCGCGTCGCTGGAGCCCTTGGGCCAGCGCGTCGGCGTCGATGCCGGGCAGCGGCGTTTCGCCCGCGGCATAGACATCGGCGACCAGCACCGTGTCGGCATCGTTGAAGCAGGTGCAGAAATCGTCGAACAGGCTCGATAGCCGCGAATAGCGATGCGGCTGGACGACTGCGATGACGCTGCCGCGGGCGGCCTGGCGAGCGGCACGCAGCACGGCTGCGATCTCGACCGGGTGATGGCCGTAATCGTCGATCACCGTCACGCCGCCGGATTCGCCGGTCTTGGTGAAGCGCCGCTTGACGCCGCGGAAGCTCGCGAGTGCCGCGCGCAGCGTGTCGTCATCGATGCCGATCTCGGTGCCGATCACGATGGCGGCGAGCGAGTTCTGGACATTGTGCATGCCGAACATCGGCAGCCGCAGCCCCTCGATCTCGCGGCTCGTCCCGGCGACGCGGTCGCTGACGATCACGTCGTAGCGCGCACCCTGGACATCGGCCACGATGTTGACGGCGCGGACATCGGCCTGGGGCGACATGCCATAGGTGATGAGCCGCCGGTCGGCGACGCGCGGAATCATGCTCTGCACCACCGGGTGATCGATGCACAGCGCCGCAAAGCCGTAGAACGGAATACCGGTCACGAAGCTTTCGAAGGCGGCCTGGACCGCCTCGAAATTCCCATAGAAATCGAGATGCTCGGGATCGATGTTGGTGACGACGCCGATGGTCGCGGGCAGGCGCGTGAAGGTGCCGTCGCTCTCATCCGCCTCGACCACCATCCAATCGCCGGATCCCAGCCGCGCATTCGTGCCATAGGCGTTGATGATGCCGCCATTGATCACGGTCGGATCCATCTGGGCAGTATCGAGCACCTGGCCGACCAGCGAGGTGGTCGTGGTCTTGCCATGCGTGCCGGCAATCGCGATCGACCATTTGAGGCGCATCAGCTCGCCCAGCATCTCGGCGCGGCGCACCACGGCGAGCATGCGCTGGCGGGCGGCCACCAGCTCCGGATTGTCCGGACGGATGGCCGAGGAGACGACGACGACCTGCGCCAACTCGAGGTTTTCTGCTGCATGACCGATCTTGACGGGAATGCCGAGCTGCCTCAAGCGCTGCGTGTTGCCGCTGTCGGCCACGTCGCTGCCCTGCACGGAGTACCCCAAATTGCGCAGGATTTCCGCGATTCCGGACATGCCGATACCGCCGATGCCGACGAAATGAATCGTGCCGATATTGAGCGGAAGGGCTCTCATCGCCGAGCCTCCCGTTCGACTCGGTCGACGAGGTCGGCGAGCTGCGTTGCTGCGGTCGGCTGGCCGAGCGCATGGGCGGCGGAAGCGGCGGTTGCGAGGCCGGCGGGGTCGTTCAACAGGCGCGTCAGAAGGGCGGTCAAGGCAGGCTCGGTGAAGTCGCGTTCGGGGAGCAGCCAGGCGGCACGGCGGGCGACCAGGTTGCGGGCATTGGCGGTCTGCTCGTCGGCGATGGCGGCGGCGAGCGGCACCAGGATCGCCGGGCGCCCGACCACCGTGCAGCTCGGCCACGGTCGAGCCGCCGGCCCGGCAGATCAGCAGATGCGCCGTCTTGAGCCGCGCCGGCATGTCGTCGAAGAAGCGCTTGATCTCGACCGCGATGCCGGACCCGCGATAGGCCGCCTCGACCGCCTCGATATCTTCCGGGCGGACTTGCTGGCTCACTTCAAGGCGAGCCTTGAGCTCGGGCGGCAGGGATTTGAGCGCACCCGGCACGATGCGCGACAGCACGCGCGCACCCTGGCTGCCGCCGGTGACGAGGAGACGCAGCTTGCCGCCGTCGACGGGCGGCTCGTAGCGCTCGTCGCGCAGCGCCAGGATCGCCGGCCGGACCGGGTTGCCGGTGCGGACGATCTTGGCGCGGTCGGCGGCGTCGAGGCCTGCGACCTCGTCGAAGGCGGTCGCAACCCGGCCGACGCGCCGCGCCAGCATCCGGTTGGCCCGGCCGAGCACGGCATTCTGCTCATGGATCAGGCTCGGCAGCCGGAGCCGTGCGGCCGCCAGCATGGTCGGGACCGAGGGATAGCCGCCAAAGCCCACGACGGCACCCGGCGTGAGGCGCTTCAGGAGACGCCCGGCGGCAAACGTGCCGGCGCCGATCTCGACCAGCGCCCGGAGCTTGCCGGCGATGCCGCTGTCGACCCGCCCGGCGCGAACGCGATATGTCGCAACACCATCGACCGGGAAGGCATGGCCGCGCTTGTCGGTCATCAGCGCCACCTTGTGGCCGCGGCCCATGAGCTCGCGCGCCAGCGCCTCGGCCGGGAAGAGATGGCCGCCGGTGCCGCCGGCGGCGAGGACGACGAGGGAGGGGATGGTCATCCGAGCTCCCCGGCACCGTAGCGGCGACGCGTCAGCGCCAGCACCATGCCCATGCCGAGCCCCAGCGCCAGCAGCGACGAGCCGCCATAGGACAGGAAGGGCAGCGTCATGCCCTTGGTCGGCATCATGCTGAGCGACGAGGCCATGTTGATCACGGCCTGAAGGCCGAACTGCACCAAGAGCCCCGTGCCGGCCAGGATGACGTAGAGGTTCCGCTCATTGAGGAGGCGCGCGAAACCCCGGAGCACGATGAAGGCGAAAATCGCCACGATCACGAGGCAGATGACGAGCCCGAACTCCTCGCCGGCGACGGCGAAGACGAAATCGGCATGCGCATCCGGCAGGTAATGCTTGATCGTGCCCTCGCCGGGGCCGACGCCCCACAGGCCGCCATTGGTGAAGGCCTCGAGCGAACGCTTGACTTGATAGGGCTGCTCGCCGCCGCCCGATTGGTTGAGGAAGCCGTCGACGCGGGTGTGAAAATGCGGCAGCACGAAATAGGCGCCGACGCCGAGGCCGACGACCGAGGCGGCGGCCATCCCGACCCAGAGCAGCGACAGCCCGGCCAGGAAGAATTCGGCGAAGCAGATCGCCGTGATCACGGCCGCCTGGCCGATATCGGGCTGCTTCGCCAGCAACGCCACGATGACGACGTAGAGGCCGAGCGCGATCAGATTGCCCGGGAGCTTGGATTCGGGGTTCTTCTGCTGGGCGAACAGCCAGGCGCAGACGATGGCGAAGCAGGGTTTGACGAATTCCGAAGGCTGCAAGGTCAGGCCGGCGATGCCCAGCCAGCGGCGGGCACCCTTGGTCTCCACCCCGATGACGAGCGTCGCCGCCAGCGCCAGGATACCGATGCCGAGGCCGATCACGGCCAGCCTTCGGATCATGCGCGGCGATTGCAGCGAGATCGCGAACATGAGGGCGATGGTGAGCGGCAGCAGCGCCAGCTGATGGCGCACGAAATAGAGGCTGTCGAACCGGTCGCGCTCGGCCACGGCCGGGCTCGCCGCCAGGATCAGGATGATGCCGAAACCGCACAGCACGCCCAGCGCCAGGATGGTCCAGCGATCCACTGTCCACCACCAGCGGCCGAAAGCGCTGCGATCGGTGCGGGCAATAATCACCGGGCCGCCTCCTGCAGATAATCCGTGACCAGCTGGCGGAACGCGTCGCCCCGGACCTCGAAATTGCGATACTGATCGAACGACGCGCAGGCGGGCGACAGCAGCACGACCGGCGCCTCGGCCGGATCCTCGCGGGCCGCATCGGCGGCCGCGCGCACGGCCCTCGGCAGATCGCCGCAGCGGCTCGCCGGCACGGATCCCGCGAGGGTGGCGGCGAACTCCTCGGTGGCCTCGCCGATCAGATAGGCGTGGCGGATGCGCGGGAAGAAGGGCTCGAGCGTGGTGATGCCGCCGGCCTTGGGCACGCCGCCGGCGATCCAATGGATCGGCTCGTAGCAGCCCAGGGCCTTGGCGGCGGCGTCGGCGTTGGTCGCCTTCGAATCATTGATGAAGCGGATGCGGCCGAGCGTGCCGACCAGCTCCTGCCGATGCGGCAGGCCGGGGAAGCGGGCGATGCCGGCCACGATCTCGGCGGTCGCAAGGCCGCGGGCGCGGGCGGCGGCGTAGGCGGCGGCGGCATTCTGCCAATTATGCTGGCCGGGAAGCGTCGGGACCGAACGGAGATCCATCACGGTGGCAGCACCGCCATCGATCGCGTCGACCAGCATGCCGTCGCGCACATAGACACCGCCAGTGACGTCGTGCTCGGTCGAGATCGGGATGATCCGCGCCGCCAGGCCCGATGCCGCGACGCCGCGGCAATACTCGTCGTCGACGCCGATGATGGCCGTGTCGGCCCCGGTCTGATGCCGGAAGATCCGGCCTTTGGCCGCGACATATCCCGCCATGTCGCCATGCCGGTCGAGATGGTCGGGCGTCACATTGAGCAGAATGGCGACATCGAACCGCGCCTCGTCGACGAGATCGAGCTGGAACGAGCTCATCTCGATCACGTAATGACCGCCCGTGCCGAGCTGCGGCAGTGAGAGCACCGGCGTGCCGAGGTTGCCGCCGACCGCGACTGGCTGCCCGGCATCGCCGAGAATGTGGCCGATCAGCGCCGTGGTGGTCGATTTGCCGTTGGTGCCGGTGATGCCGATGAGGCCGGCGCCCGTCCGGGCGAGTGCCAGCAGCTCGATATCGCCGATCACCTTGATCCCGGCATCGAGTGCCCGCCGCGCCACCGGGTGCGGGGCGGGATGAGTCAGTGGAATGCCGGGGCTCATCACGAGGGCGGCCCAGTCCGCGGGATCGGCGACGGCGAGATCGACGAGCGCCAGCCCCTTCGCCGCGGCCGCCGCGCGCGCCGGCGCCGCATCGTCCCAGGCGAGCACCTTGGCGCCCGACGCCTTCAGCGCCTCGGCGGCAACGAGACCGGAGCGGGCCAGGCCCAGCACGGCGATCGTGCGATTATGGAAGGGGAGGTTGCCGATCATCTGAGCTTCAGCGTCGACAGGCCGATGATCGCGAGGATGGACGCGATGATCCAGAAACGGATGACGATGGTCGGCTCCTGCCATCCCTTCTTTTCGAAATGATGATGGATCGGCGCCATGCGGAAGACGCGCCGCCCGGTCAGCTTGAAGCTCGCGACCTGCACGATGACGGAGGCGGTCTCGAGCACGAACAGCCCGCCGATGATCGCCAGCACGATCTCGTTCTTGGTGATGACGCTGATGGTGCCGAGGGCGGCACCGATCGCGAGCGAGCCGGTATCGCCCATGAAGACCATGGCCGGCGGCGCGTTGTACCAGAGGAAGCCCAAGCCGGCGCCGACCAGGGCGCCGCAGAACACGGCGAGCTCGCCGGTGCCCGGCACGTGATGGATCTGCAGGTAATTGGCGAAGACCAGATTGCCGGCGAGATAGGCGATGAGGCCGAAGGAGGCCGCCGCGATCATCGACGGCACGATCGCCAGCCCGTCGAGCCCGTCGGTGAGATTGACCGCATTGGAGGCGCCGACGATCACGAAGGCGGCCACCGGCACGATGAAATATCCCAACTCGACCAGCACGTTCTTGAGGAACGGGATCGCGAAGCCGGTATTCAGCGACGGATCGGTCAGCCGCAGGATGACGATGCAGGCGACGAGCGCAATCGCCGCCTCGATCAGGAGCTTCTGCCGTCCCGAAAGGCCGGCGGAGGAGCGCTTGGTCAGCTTGCGGTAATCGTCGAAAAACCCCACCACGCCGAACCCGGCCGTGACCAAGAGGGTCACCCAGACGAAGCCGTTCGTGAGATCGGCCCAGAGCAGCGTCGAGCCTTCGAGCGCCAGAAGGATCAGAAAGCCGCCCATGGTCGGTGTGCCGCGCTTGCGGACCAGATGATCCTGCGGCCCGTCGAGCCGGATCGGTTGGCCTTCGCCCTGCTTGCTCTTGAGCCAGGCGATGACGCGCGGTCCCATCCCGAAGCTGATCAGGAGCGCGGTCATGAGTGCCCCGCCCGTGCGGAAGGTCTCGTAGCGCAGGAGATTGAATGCGTGGAAATTGTCGCTCAGAGGCACCAGAAGGTTCAGCATGATGTTCCTAGCTCCTCGTTGAGGGCGCCGCCGCGGCGCCGGCGAGGAGCGGCTTGACGAGATCGGCCATTCGGCTGCCGAGCGAGCCCTTGACCATCACCACATCGCCCGGTGCCAGGGCGGCGATGACGGTCGGGGCCAGTTCGGCAGTGCTGGAAGCCCAGCCCCCGCGTCGAGCAGCGGGCAGGGCGTCGTGCAGATACCGCATCAGCGGCCCCGAAGTGAAGACGAGATCGATGCCGGCGGCCTCGATCGGGCCGGCGAGGCCGCGATGAAGGTCCGGCCCGGCGGTTCCCAGCTCGCGCATGTCGCCCAGCACGGCGATGCGGCGGCCGGCCCGGCCCGGGGCGAGCTGCGCCAGCACCGCAAGGGCGGCTTCGATCGAGGCGGGGCTCGCATTGTAGCTTTCGTCGATCAGCTGTGCCTCGCCGCCGGCGACGGTGATGGCGGCTCGGCGGCCGCGGCCGGCCAGCCCTTCGAATTGGGATAGCGCCTCGCCGGCCTCGTCGAGATCGCCGTCGATCGCGGCCACGGCGGTCATGACGGCGAGACTGTTCATGGCGAGATGCCGGCCCGGCTGTCCGAGCCGATAGGTGATGCGGTGGCCCAGGATCTCGGCCTCGATCACGGAGCTGTCGGGATCGAGCTCGATCTCGATCAGGCGCGCCTGGGCTTCGTCATGGCTGCCGAACCCGATGATGGTGGAAAGGCCGCGATCCTCGGCGGCTGCCTTCAGCCGCGCGAACATCGGATTGTCGCGATTGAGGATGGCGATGCCCGGGCCGCCCATGCCGAGGAAGATCTCAGCCTTGGCGTCCGCAATCGCCTCGATGCCCGAGAAGAATTCGAGATGAGCCGGCTCGACCGTGGTGATGATGGCGATGTCCGGCCGCACCTGCCGCGTCCGCGCGGCGATCTCGCCCGCATGATTCATGCCCAGCTCGAACACGCCGAAACGCGCCTCGCGCGGCATCCGCGCCAGGCTCAACGGCACGCCCCAATGATTATTGTAGCTGGCGGCCGAGCGATGGGTCTGACCCAGCGGTGCAAGTGCTGCCGCCAGCATCTCCTTGGTGCCGGTCTTGCCGACACTGCCGGTGACGGCGAGAATCTTGGCCGTGCTGCGCATACGCGCGGCGTCGCCCAGGCGCTCAAGAGCGGCCTGCGTGTCGGTGACCTTGACCAGCGCGGCCTCGGGCGGAAGATCGGGCGGAATGCGGGCCACGACGGCGGCCACCGCACCGCGCTCGATCGCACTCGCGACATGGGCATGCCCGTCCTGGTTCGGCCCGACCAGGGCTACGAAGATATCGCCCGGCTCAAGCGTGCGGCTGTCGATCGAGACGCCGGTGGCGGGCGCCGGGGCGGTCCCGGCGACCGCTCCGTCGACCGCGCCGACCAGCTCGGCGGGTTCCCAGAGCGGGGTCGGGGTCATGGCGATTACCCCTCGCCAGGTCGGTCGGCGGCAAGATTTTCGGCAGCGAGACGGGCAGCAGCGAGACGTTCGGCAGTCTGGCGCGCGACGGTCGCGTCGTCGAAAGGATGCACGACACCGGCAATGGTCTGGCCTTGCTCATGGCCCTTGCCGGCAATCACGAGCACATCGCCCGGCTCGAGCCCGCGCAGTGCCACACCGATCGCCTGGGCCCGATCGCCGACCTCGACGCCGCCGGGGCAGCCTTCGAGCACGCTGCTACGGATCGCGGCCGGATCCTCGCTGCGCGGATTGTCGTCGGTGACGATGGCGATATCGGCGAGCCTGGCGACGACAGCGCCCATCTTTGGCCGCTTCACGGGGTCGCGGTCGCCGCCGGCGCCGAACACGCAGACGAGCCGGCGCGTCGCATGCGGGCGCAGAGCGGTCAGCACCTTGTCGAGACCGTCGGGTGTGTGGGCGTAATCGACGAAGACCGGGGCGCCGTTGAAATGCGTGACCAGCTCGAGCCGGCCGCGCACGACGGTGAGCTGGCCGACGCCGTCCAGCGCCTGGTCCGGCTCGATATCGGTGCCGATGGCAAGGCCGAGGGCCGCCAGCGCATTCATCGCTTGGAACGCGCCGGCCAGCGGCAGCAGCACGGAACGGCGCCGGCCGAGCAGCTCGAGCTCCAGCACCTGGCCGCCTTCGACCGCGCGCCGCTCGATCAGCTTGATGGCCTTGCCGTTGCTGCCGAAATCGAGGATCGGATGGCGCCCGGCCTTCGCCGCCTCGCTCACCGCCGCGAATTCGGGAATGTCGGCATTGATCACGGCGAAGCCGCCTGGCGCCAGCACATGCTCGAACAGCCGGAGCTTGGCGGTGAGATATGCCGCCATCGTGCCGTGATAATCGAGATGATCCTGGGTCAGGTTGGTGAAGGCGGCTGCCGAGATGCGCACCCCGTCCAGCCGGTATTGGTCGAGCCCATGCGACGAGGCCTCCATCACCAGGTGATCGACGCGGTCCTCGGCGAGTGCTGCCAGGGTTTGATGCAGCGCCACCGGATCGGGTGTCGTCATGCTGCCGGGCACTAGCCCGTCCGGCCCGTCGATGCCGAGCGTGCCCAAGGCCGCGGCGCGGCGGCCGGCATTGGCCCAGATCTGCTTGGTGAAGATGGCGGTCGAGGTCTTGCCGTTGGTGCCGGTGACAGCGGCGATCGTGGCCGGCTGGGCGCCATAGAAGCGGGCGGCGAGAAGGGCCAGGCGCTGGCGCGGATTGGCATCGGTGAAAACCGGTACCGGCAGGTCGGCCAGCGCCACCGCGGCCTTTTCGTCGGTCAGGATGGCGCTGGCGCCGCGCGCGATCGCGTCGCTGATATAGGCCCGCCCATCGGCCTTGCCGCCGGCGAGCGCCACGAACAGCGCACCGGGACGCACCTGGCGCGAATCGGCGGTTATCCCCGAGATGTCCGGATCGGAAACGGCCGGGTGCGCCGGGTTATGGCGGGGGGGCGCTTCCATCAGTTCAGTTGACCGCAACTTGTTTGCTCGAGCCGGGAAGGTCGATGGTGATCGCCCGATGAATCTCCGGTGTCTCCTCGATCGGCTTAATGCCGAAAAGTGGCGCCATTCGGGCGATGATCCGCGAGACTGCCGGCACGGCGGTCCATCCGGCCGTGGCAAAACCATAGGATTTCTTGGTGCCGTGCGGTTCATCGATCGTCACGAACACCATATATTGTGGGTCGTTGATTGGGAAGACCCCAATGAATGAGGAGAGCAGCGCTTTCTTGACGTAGCCCTTGTTCATCACCTTCTCGGCCGTGCCGGTCTTGCCGCCGACGAGATAGCCGGGCACGTCGCCGCCCTGCTTGGCGGTGCCGTCGGTGACGACGAGGCGCAGCAGCTTGCGCATCTCTTCCGAGGTGCGCTGCGTGATCACGCGCGTGCCCGGCGGATCGTAGCCCTCGGGACGCTTCAAGAGCGTGGCCGGCTTGAGGACGCCGCCATCGATGATGGCGTTGGCCGCGATCGCGGTCTGCAGCTGGCTGACCGACAGGCCATGGCCATAGGCGATCGTCATGGCGTTGATCTCGCGCCACGGGTTGGGCACGCGCGGGACGCCGACATCCGAGATCTCGATCGAGGGCGGGCGCAGCAGGCCCAGCTTGTCGAGGAAGGCGCGCTGGGCCTCCGGCCCGCTTTCCATGACCATGCGCGCCGAGCCGATATTGCTCGACTCCATGAAGATCTCGGTCACCGAGGCCGGGCGGCCGAACGGGTGATAATCATGGATGATGAAACGGCCGATATGGATCGGGCTCGTGTCGTAGATCGAGTTGAGCGTGGATTTGTGGCTGTCGAGCGCCAAGGCCGTATTAAAGATCTTGAAGACCGAGCCCATCTCGTAGAGCGCGTTGGTCGAGCGGTTGTAGCCCGGCGTCGGCTCGCCCTTCTCGGCGGCCGGTATCATCGCCGTCTTGGGCTCGTTCGGATCGAAATCCGGCAGCGAGACCATCGACAGGATCTCGCCGGTCCGCATATCGAGCACCAGGCCGGCCGCACCCACGGCGGTGAAGTCGTCGATCGTCTTCTGCATCTCCTCCTTGAGGATCGCCTGGAGGCGGATGTCGATCGAGAGCTGCAGCGGCTGATTGCTGGAGGTGAGGGCCGCATCGAAGGAGTGCTCGAGCCCGGCCTGGCCCTTTTCGTCGGTATCGGTGAAGCCCACGACATGGGCGGCGAGCCGCCCGGCCGGGTAGATCCGCGTATCCTCGCGCTGGAAATCGATGCCGGGAATGCCGAGGCCGAGAACCGCGGCCTGCTCGGTCGGGGTCAGATGGCGATGCAGCCAGACGAAGCTCTTATCCTCGGTCAGGCGGCTCAGAAGCTCGACCTCGTTGCTGCCCTTCAGCACCTTGGCCAGCCGGTGCGCCGCGTCGGCGGCATTCTCGATCTGGTGCGGATTGGCGAAGAGCGACTGATCCTCGAGCGTGGTTGCCAGTACCACGCCATTGCGGTCGAGAATGTCGGCGCGCGGATAGGAGATCGGCCGCACGCTTTGAGGCTGGGTCAAATGCACCAGATCGGCATCGGGCGCCTTCAAGAGCGTGATCTGGGTCAACCGGCCCGAAATGAGCGCGAAAGCGAACATGAAGGCGGTGCCGACCAGCAGCAGCCGCTTGCGGCTCAAGGCCAGCGTGCGCCCGCTCGGTGCCGCGGCATCACTGGCCGTCGTCAGCGCCGGCTTGAAATGGCGCGGACGGCAAGGATTGTCGTCGCCCTCGAGCGGTGCCGCTTTCATCGTACCTGCCTCGGCTTGGCCACGGCCTCGGCGGGCGCGCGGCTGGGAGATGGTGCTTCCGGCTTCAGCTCGGAAACCTGCATCGCATGCAGAACGCTGGCGATCGCCGGATCGGCGGGTTTATCCATGCCGGCGGGGATCGAGGGCGGATCGGCCTTGAGCGGCAGCGCATCGAAGTCGCCGAGCTGGCCCGGTGCCGTCGCCTTCAGCTGCTCGCCGGCCAGATGGCGCTGGGCCAGGCCGGCAAGCTGGATGCCCTGGGTCAAGAGACCCCATTCGCCCTTCAGCACATGAAGCTCGCGCTGGTCGGTCTCGGTATCGCGCTCGATCTTGGCGAGCTTCACCTCGAGCGACTGCACGTCGTATTTCACCGCGAACAGCAGAAACAAGAGGAAGGCGCAGAGCGCGAAGCTGGCGAGCGTGACCGGACGGATCATCAGGCGATCTCCCCAGGATGCGGTTGGCCCGAGGTGTCCGGCCAGGCGGGTGCCGTCGTCCGTTCGGCGACCCGAAGCTTGGCCGAGCGGGCGCGCGGATTGCGGTGGGTCTCCGCGGCATCGGCCGCGATCGGCCGGCGCTGAGTGAGCTGGAAGCTGGGCGCCCGCCGGGTCGCCGGCTCGGGCAGATGGCGCGAGCCCGCCGGCGCCTCGCCCGAGCGCTCGCGCAGGAACAGCTTGATCGCGCGATCCTCGAGCGAATGGAACGAGACGATGGCGAGCCGGCCGCCGGCCTTGAGCAGCCGCTCGGCGGCGGCGAGGCCGCTCATCAGCTCGCCCAGCTCGTCATTGGTGTGGATCCGGAGCGCCTGGAAGGTGCGGGTCGCCGGGTCGATGCCGTCGCGGCTGGCCGGCACCACGGAGCGGACGATGCGGGCCAGCGCCGCGGTGCGCTCGATCGGCGCTTCCTGGCGGGCGGCCACGATGGCGCGGGCCACACGGCGCGACAGCCGCTCCTCGCCATAGCGCCAGATGATGTCGGCGAGCTCCGCCTCGCCCAGGCTGTTGACGAGCGATGCCGCACTCGGCCCATCTTTTCCCATGCGCATATCGAGCGGGCCGTCGAACCGGAACGAGAAGCCGCGCGCCGGATCATCGAGCTGCGGCGACGAGACGCCGAGATCGAGGGCGACGCCATCGACCCCGTCGATGCCGGCCGCCCGCAGCAGGCGCTCCATTTCGCCGAACCGGCCTTCGAGCAGCGTGAGGCGATCAGGATATGCTGCGGCCAGGCTGCGCCCGGCGGCGACGGCGCTGGGATCGCGATCGATGCCGACGACCCGGCACGGTGCGGCCTCGAGCAGCGCCCGGCTATAGCCGCCGAGCCCGAAGGTGCCGTCGACCAGGATGTGGCCGGATTTCGGCGCCAGCGCCAGGACGACCTGGTCGACCAGGACGGGGATATGGGAAAATTCGATCATGCGGCACCACCGGGTGTGCTCAAGGGCGGCAGACCGGCGCCGGTATCGGCGGCTGCCAGGATCTTTTCGCGCTCGATCTGATAGTTCGCCGGCGACCAGACGCGGAATTTCCGGCCGGAGCCGACGAACATCACGATCTCGTCGATCTCCGTGTGGTCGATCAGCTTGCGCGGCAGGACGATGCGGCCTTCCGCGTCAAAAGGCAGCTCGGTCGCGTCGTGAAAGACCAGCTCTAGCTTCTTGTATTCAGCGGTGTATTCGCTGAGCTGATCCATCTGCTGCTGGATCTGCTCAAGCCGATCGAGGCTCCCGCCCTCGAGCGAGCGAGTGCGGTCGGGCGGGTAGAAGAGGACGACATTGCCGGTGGGGGCGCCCAGGATCGACCGAAAGGGGGCGGGCACGGATACCCGCCCCTTCTTATCGATCCTGTTCTCGTATTGCCCCGTAAAAAGCGGCACGGACATTCCCCAACGGACTGTCCCGGATGACCTCGATCAGGCTGCGAAAGAATGGACGTCACCCCCGGTCCAAGCTCCCATCCAAGGGACACTCAGGAAGTACCATGGGATTTCATGGGAGTCAACGCCACTTTATGGGATTTTTCCCCGAATTCCGCGTTCAAGAGGGGTGTTTCCCATGAAAAGGCCTCGGGCTGCCGCAATGATCGGCGGGCCATGACCGATCCTGCCGCGAAGATGTTCTTCGCAGATCGGTCGCCTTTCTATGTTCTCATTATGTTCCATGAAGCGTTCGCGCGATTAACCTTTAACGACGCCAAAGAATCTTACGATTCAGAGTATTTAGCGCCGGCTGTTAATGTAATGTTAAGCATACTCCTCGGCCGGCGACCGTCAAGAGTCGCCGTGACGCCGGGCCGAGTGCCACGAAACAAGTATTGTCGGCGGGCGATCGGCGGCCGCCCCACCTCATGAGCCGTTGGCGACCGTGAAATAGATCTTGTGCTCGTTGCTGGCGATATAGAGCCGGAAGTGCCGCAGCACGTCGGCGCCGAGGACGAGCTCCGGCGGCGACGCGGCACCCGTATCAGCCTTCGAGGCGGCGACTGCCACATGGCGCAGCCTGACACCGCCGAATTCCAGCGTCTCGAGTGGGATCGCCGCGCCGCCCGGTCGCGCCAGCCCAAGTGCCGTCAGCTGTTCCGGGTCGATCGTGCTGTGCAGCGCGTTCGGCGACAGTGTGGCACGGACCGGCTTGCCGTTCACGAGCGCCTCGAACACGCCGCCGAACCGTGTGTCCTGGAAAGGCATCTCGTAATGCTCGTTCGACCAATAGACGATCTGATTGGAGCAATGCTCTTGCGCGAACAGGCGGATCTTGTCGTTGGCGAGATCGAGCTCCAGATCGACCAGCCCCAGAATCTCTTGGCCGAGCAGGATATCGGGACCTTGGGACGCCTTCCCGACCACGACGGTCGGCCGAGTGACCTTGAGCCGGCCAAGGGCCAGATCGTTCAGCGTGACATCGTCTTCGCGGATTTGGGATTTTATGGGCTTGTCCAGATTCTCGGGAACATAGGCCCGAACCTCGCTGTGCGGCAGCGCGGGCTCGAAGGCGCCACGGAAGCTCCGCCCGTCGAGCATGACGGTGAAGGCGCTCCGCTCCTGGTCGGCCGGCTTGAGCGTCAGCTCGTCATAGCTCTTAAGCTGGCAATCGGCGGCCAGAGCACTGCCCGACCACAGAATAGCGAAAGTGGTCAACGCCAGCCGGGTGATCGGGTTCATGGTCGTGCCCCTGATGAATTGTTGTCCAAGAATCCTAAGGCGGTTTCCGGTCTAACGGAATTCAAGAGGCATCGGCGACGGTGAAATAGATCTTCTGCTCCTTCTGCGCGATGAAGACGCGCATATGCTTGAGCACATCGGCGCCGATCAGCATTTCCGGCAAGGTGTCGGGCGCGAAGCTGCCGTTGATCGTATGCTCCCAAAGGCCGGTGCTCAGATGGCGAAGGCGTATGCCGCCGATCTCAAGCGTATCGAGCTGGAGTTTGTTGTTTGCATCCGGGATCAACCCGAGCTCGTCGCGCAAGTTCGCTTCGACATCGCTTTCGAGATGGTTGGGCGCCAGGACGACCTTGATCTTGCGGCCATTCACGACGGCATCGAACAGGCCGCCGAAGATGCTGCCCTTGTAGGAAAGCTCATAATGCTCGCCAGCCCAATAGACTACTTGGCCGGCGCAATGCTCGGTCGAGAACAGCCGGATCGTGTCGTGGCCGAGATCCAGCTCCAGATCGAAATGATGAAGCACGTCGCGGCCGAGATAGAGATCGGGCCCTTTGCCGGGGTCTTGCACGATCGCATCGGTTGACTCCACCAGCGCCTTGGCAATGACGATCTGTTTGAACCGCGCTGTGCTGAAGCCGTGGAAGCTGGAGATGTCCTGGCCTAGGGCTTCGACGACGGCAGGCCGCACCTGGCTTCTCGCAAAGAAGGGTTCGAAGCCGGCCGTAAAGGTCCGATCGCCGATCGTAACGGGGAAAGAGCTGGCATCGTCCTCGCCGGGCGTGACGGCCAGCGCGCCGTAGGATTGAAGCTGGCAATCCGCCGCCGAGGCCTGGCTCGCGATGATCATACTCAGGATCGCGACGCCGATCATATGGAAGGTGCGCATCGTCTCGGCTGCCTCTCGACAGGCAAAGGCTCTTCTACCAAAGGTAGATAGCCGATCTATCGCGGCGCAGGCAAGCCTGCGATAGGCGAAGATGCCAGACGGCCTGTAAGCCGGGTTCTGTCCCCGAACCGAGGTTCGATGGATGACCATTCCTCTGGGACGCCTGTTGCCAGGCGCCTCACGCGACGCACCCGGATGACGGCGCGGAAGACCCGCCCGCCGGTCGCTTCGCTCCGGGGAGCATTGCGCCGGCCAGCCATCCCTACTTGGTCTTGCTCCCGGTGGGGTTTGCCCTGCCGTCCTTGTTGCCAAGGCCGCGGTGCGCTCTTACCGCACCCTTTCACCCTTGCCCTTACGGGCGGTTTGCTTTCTGTGGCACTTTCCCTGAGGTCGCCCTCGCCGGGCGTTACCCGGCACCGTGTCTTCCGTGGAGCCCGGACTTTCCTCCCCTGCCGCAAAGGACAAGAGCGGTCATCCAGCCGTCTGGCGGGATCGGCTTACGGTGCCGGAGCGGCCGCCGTCAATGGCAGGGCGTGAAAAACCGCGGAAATCCGCGATCTGGTCTCGTCATCGAGCACGCCGTCGACCTTTGAAGCGCGGAAATGGCGCTGAAATGCTGTGATCACCGGCTCATCGAGTCGCTCATAGCCGATGGCGCGGAGGGCTGCTGCCGGATCGACCAGGAACAATACGGCGCTGAAGGTACTA
>CAVXLN010000009.1:0-72539 GCA_963762435.1 uncultured Alphaproteobacteria bacterium
TAATTGCCTCCGCGCCAGAGACCCGCAGCTTGGCGATGCCGCCAAGGAGCTGCAGGGATGAGCCCCGACAGCTTGCCCTGCAGCGCGACCAGGGGCCGCTGCAGGCGGAGCTGCCAGGCGCCCGAGGCGAGGGTGACGAGCACCGCGACGAGCACCAGGCCGACCGCGTAGAACGGCACCCTGCCGGGGCCGAAGTCGAAGACCTGGTACAGGTTGAACAGCGCGAACAGGGCGCTCATCAGGGTGGACAGGGTGGTCGCCGCCAGCGTGCGCTGCATGGTCTCGATGCCGAAGGCGCGCACCGCCAGGTCGCCGGCGCTGTAGCTCTGGAAGAAGTGGGCGGGCAGGTCCAGCAGGCGGTCCCACACCGCCGCCTGCAGCGTGGCCGAGGTGCGGCCCTCCAGGCGCACGATGGCGAAGCCCTTGACGATGTCGAACGCCGAGGTGGCCAGCGCGGCGACCGCCAGGCCGAAGGCGACCTGCGCGTGCCTGGCCGCGGACGGCGCCGGGGATGATGGTGTCGAACAGGGCCCGGTGGCCTGGTGATCATGCCCAGGACCCCGGCCAGGACCCCCATGAGGCAGATGGTCAGGATGTCCCAGGTGCTGTCGAAGGCGCCGAAGCGCAGGACGTCCCAGCCAGAGAGGGGCCTCGGCGGCAGCCGGCGGTACAGCGCGCCGGCGAAGGACAGCAGCTCGCTCGCGACCTCGGCGGTGACCCGCTCCCTGCTGCCGGTGGCCGGATCGCAGACCTCATAGCCGTGGGCGCTCGTCGGCAGCAGCGCCACCGGGCCCCGATCCGACTCCCAGTATCCCAGGAGCGGGCCGTGATCCCCTCCCACCACGCGCCCCGCAGCGCCACCTGCCGCACCCGCAGCCCGGACAGCCGGGCCACGCGCTGGGACTCGCGCTCGGCTGGTGGATGGGCTGCCCTCCAGGCGCGCAGCGGGCAGGTTGCCCAGGGGCACGCCCAGCCGCTCGCACACCATCTTGATGGCGGCGTACAGCGGCTCCGCGTCGCGCTCGATGACCAGGCTCTCGGCATTGCCGTCCAGCACCGCCGCCAGCCGGGCCAGCGAGGTGGCCACCGCGGCCCGATCGGCCTCCTCGCTGCGGCGCAGCCGCTCGCGGACGGCCGCCGCCGGAGCGGGGCCGCGGACCGTGTCGTGCTGGCCGGAGGTCTCCCTCATTCAGCACGGATCAGCCGGGCGTACGCGCCGTCCGCCCGCGCCAGCTCGTCATGGGTGCCGCGCTGCACGACCACGCCCCGCTCCAGGACCAGGATCTCGTCGCAATCGCGGATGGTGCTCAGCCGGTGGGCGACGATCAGACAGGTGCAGCCGCGCCGCCGCAGGTTGTCGTCCACCCGCTGCTCGGTGTGCGGATCGAGGGCGCTGGTCGCCTCATCGAGGACGAGGATCGACGGCTGGTTGACCAGGGCTCGGGCGATCTCCAGGCGCTGTCGTTGGCCGCCGCTGAAGTTGCGGCCGCCTTCCTCGACCGTGCTGTCGTAGCCGCCGCCGCGCGCGGCGATGTCCTCGTGGATGCAGGCGTCCCGCGGCCGCGCGGACGATGTCCTCGTCGGCCAGGTTGTGTCCCACAGTGAGGTTGTCGCGGACGGTGCCCTCGAACAAGAGGATGTCCTGATCGACCAGGGCGAGCGAGTTCGCCAGCCGCTCGCGCGGGATGGCGTGCCTCGGGACGCCGTCGAAGAGGATCTCGCCGGACCACGGCGCGATACAGACCGGCCACCAGCTTGGCCACCGTGCATTTGCCGCTGCCCGAACCGCCGACCAGGGCGACACGCATGCCGGGCCGCAGCGTCAGGTTGAAGTCCGTCAATCAGAGGCTCGGCCAGCCGGTTGTAGCCAAAGGTGACGTTGCGCAGCTCGATCTGGCCGCTGAGTCGGCGCGCGGCAGGGCGGCGCCTGCGGCGGACGCGTTTCTCGTCGAAGCAGGGATCGAGGCGGTATCGCTCCACGTCTTCCAGGCGGTCGATGTCGGCCGAGATTTCCTGTATCGCACTGCCAAAGGAAACGAGTTGGTTGACGGGCTGCAGGAAGCTCGAGAGCAGGCTCTGGAACGCGACCAGCATTCCGAGGGTCAGATCCCCGTCCATCACCAGCAGGCCGCCGGTGCACAGGACGCGACGGCGTGGAAACGGCCGTCAGGAAGGTCGGGACCGCGTTCAGGAACACCGTCGCCGCGCCCAGCGCCTGACGTTGCGTGGTCACCTTGGCCAGGTAGCCGGCCCAGCGCGTGAAGAAGTCGGACTCGGAGCCCGTAGCCTTGAGCGTCTCGATGATCTGGATGCCGCCCATGCGGTGGCCAGCAGTTTGCCCTCGTTCTGTTGCAGGCTGCTATTCTGATCGGCGCGCCGCCGAGCGACCCAGCGGAGGGCAAGCAGGTTGAGCGAGGCGAGGGAGATGCTGAGCAAGGTCAGCAGCGACGTCGTAGCCGAACATGATGACGGCGTAGAAGACCAGCGAGACGACGTTGACGACGGTGGTCGAGAGCTGGCCGGAAAGGAGTTGGGCGACCCGATCGTTGCTGGCCACGCGCGAGCTGATGTCGCCGGCATAGCGCTGGGGAAGAACTCGACCGGCAGGCGCAGGACGTGCCAGAGGAACTTGCTGGAACTCGCCAGGGCAAGCGCATGCCGAGCCGCCGCAGATAGTGCTGCTGCAGCCAGGTCAGAAAGCCGCGCACCAGCGCCGTCAAGCCCATGCCCAGCGAGCAGAGGACGCAGCCAGGTCGTCTTCTGCTCGACGAGGACGTCATCGACGAAGAAGACGAGAAGTGATGGGAAGAATCAGCCCGGGGATGACCAGCGACAGCGATGCCAGGATCACGTAGAGCAGCGCCAGTCGCGAGCCGGCGCAGCCGCCTGCGCAGCGTGCGTATCAGGCGAGGCCGCTGCCGCCGCTTCCGAAATTCCGGCCCCGGCGCGAAGGTCAGCACGACGCCGGTGAAGGACTGGTCGAACTCCTCGTCCGTCACCGTGCGCGGCCCCGCGGCCGGATCGTTCAGGTAGACCTTGCCCCGGCCGAAGCCCTCGACCACGAGGAAATGGTTGAAGTTCCAGAAGACGATGCACGGCGGCGGCATGTCGCGCAGGTCGGCCGGCTCCTTCTTGAAGCCTTTGGCTTCCAGGCCGTACTTCCGGGCCGCCTTGAGCACGTTGGTCGCCTTGGTGCCGTCGCGGGAAACGCCGCAATCCAGACGCAGCACCTCCAGCGGCACGAACCGGCCGTAGTGGGCCAGCATGATGGCCAGCGCTGCCGCGCCGCACTCCACCGCCTCCATCTGCAGCACGGTCGGTGTGCGTACGCGGCGATCCGCCGCTTCCTCTGCTGGTCCGTGCTGGCTGGCATCACCTCGGTCCTTGTGTGAGGGTTTCAGGGCGCCGGGGACCGACCGCTGCCGCCGGCTGAGAGGCAGCAGCGGCCGGTCCCCTTGCGCTGGGCGGGCGCGCCACGCGCCCGCGCCGGCAGCTACCACTTGATTGTGATGCCGTTCTTGCCGCCGATGTTCAGCGACCCGCCACCGGCGACCTTGTCCAGCTCGCCTTCCTTCAGCTCGCCCTGGGCCGGAGCCTGGGTGGGCTCCTTCTTCGAGATGGCATCCTGCTCGGCGCTCTGGGTCTTCTCGGTCACGTTCTGCTGGCTCATTATGATCTTCTCTCCTAGTTGCGGATGGACCCGTCGCCGGAGCCCACCCTGGGGAATTAGGGCGCCCCCACCATCGGGGACCACCCTAATCTGTCACTTGCCCCGCAGCGCCGCGCCCTGCCGGCTCCGCGCTGCCTTTTGCATGATTAGACGCCCGGGCCTTTATTTCGGGCAAAGTGATCTCAAAAAAACGATCGCGCGTCCGCCGATCTATGGGACCGATGGACACGCCCAGATGATCACAATGAGCGCCGCGGTGCGCGCGGGTGTGGGGGGGAGGCCTGCGATATGGGAGCGGTCAGGAGCGCGAATGGGCGGAGCGGCGGCGGCGTAGGAGCGCGGCGAACACAAGCACGACCAGCGACAGCGGTGCAGACGCTCCAGCGGCCCCTGACGCGCTGCAGCCGCCGCTGCTGCTGCTGCTCAGTCCGGGCGCGGCGGCCACCTGCGACTTGTTGAGCACCACGATGCGCCCGGCCACGGTCTCCAGTTCCACCGGCCCGGCCCCGACGCCGCTCAGATCGACCTGGTAGCGGCCATCGAGCAGGTCCCCCACCGGCGCGCTCAAGGGGCCGTTGCCAGAGGCATAGAAGCGGAGCTGATCGCCCTGCCCGGGCCCCAGGCTGGCCCGCCCCGTCCTGCGGCGCCACGATCACCCGCAGCGAGTCCGCGCCGAGCCGCTGCGCCTTGACGCTCGCGCCGGTCCGCTCCAGGTCCAGCCCCACCACCACCTGCGTCTCCAGGTGATGCTCGATCACCCCAGGCGCGGTGAGCGCGCCGCTGTGCTCGATGTGCAGGTCCACCCTGTACGGCCCCGGCAGCCGCGCCGCCAGGGACGCCACGTAGGTCCCATCCTCAGGCTCGTTGTCTCCGTCCTGCCCTGCGTCGTTCAGGGTGAGCTGCACTGGCTGCCCGGCGAACCCGATCGCCGGCATCCCCTGCGCCAGCTCCCAGCGCGCCTGCCCCGGCGTCAGGTCGCCGTTCGACTCTATCAGCGCCGCCACCTGATCGTGCGTTGACGGCGCCGCCGCGACGATGCCGCCCGCCGCGGCCTGCTCCGTGGTCACCGTCGCCGTCACCTTGGCCTGCAAGAGCGGCAGCCCCTGCTCGCGCAGCCGCACCACCAGCCGCATCGTGTCCCCGCTGCGGTACAGCGCCCGCCCGAACCCCGCGCTCATCGCCACCTGGCCGGCGATCGCGCTGCCCGAGACGTACGTCGCCAGCCGCGCCGGCTCGCCGCCCCCGCCAGAGGCGCTGCCGCTCAGGCGCACCTGCCACGGCCCGGCGAAGGCCGGCGACACGCACAACAGCGAGGTCCCGGACTGCGCGCACGGCCCCCGCGCCGCCACGTTGTTGCCGACGATGCTGAGCTGCAGGTTGGCGTCCGGGTGCTCCCACGCCGCCAGCACCAGCAGCCAGGGCTCGGCGCCGGTGAAGCTGGAAGTCGGTCTCCAGGGCCGTCCCCTGCTGCACCGCGCCCACCGCCCGATTGCCGATCCCCCGCCCCCCCAGCACGTGCTCGACGAGCGCCGCCGCCACCGCCTCGCTGACGCCGGCCAGCGAGTCCGGCAGCGCGTACGACCCCGGCGGCGGCGCCAGCGGCCCGGCGAGCCCGCCGGTCCGCCCCAGGGCCCCCACCCAGCGCGGATCCCGCAGCGGCCCGGTGATCCCCAACAGGCGCAGCGACGCGCCCGCCCCCAGCAGCCCGGCCACCGGGTCCTCCTCGGCCAGGGCCGTCGGCTGGGCCAGCCCATCGGACCAGACCCATAGGCGCCGGTTGCCGCCTTGGGCCTGGCCGTCCCCCTGCAGGCGCGCCACCCCCTGCGCCAGCGCGGCGCGGCGGCCGAGCCGGAGCGCGTCAGGCAGCAGATCGAGGATGTCATCGGCCTCGACGCGTCGGACGCGGTGCTGATCTCGGCCAAGACCGGCATCAATATCGAAGGCGTGCTCGAAGCGCTGGTGGCACGCCTGCCGGCACCCAAGGGCGATGCCGAGGCGCCGCTGAAGGCGCTGCTCGTCGACAGCTGGTACGACGCCTATCTGGGCGTCGTCATCCTGGTGCGCGTCCGCGACGGCGTGCTCAAGACCGGCGACAAGATCCGTATGATGGCGGCGGGTGCGTCATACCAGGTCGAGCGCGTCGGCGTGTTCACGCCGAAGCCGCTCATCACCGGCGAGCTTGGGCCGGGCGAGGTGGGCTTCATCACCGCCGGCATCAAGGCCGTGGCCGACACCAATGTCGGCGATACGATCACCGAAGAGCGGCGCCCGGCGGCCGAGCCGCTGCCGGGCTTCAAGCCCTCGATCCCGGTCGTGTTCTGCGGGCTCTTCCCGGTCGATGCCAACGACTACGAGCATCTCAGGGACAGCCTCGCCAAGCTCCGCCTCAACGATGCGAGCTTCGAGGCCGAGGCCGAGACCTCGGCGGCATTGGGCTTCGGCTTCCGCGTCGGCTGCCTGGGCCTGCTCCATCTCGAGATCATCCAGGAGCGGCTCGAGCGCGAGTTCAATCTCGACCTCATCACCACCGCCCCCTCGGTCGTCTATCGCATCCACAAGACCAATGGCGATGTCATGGAGCTGCACAATCCGGTCGACATGCCGGACCCGGTCAAGATCGACCATATCGAGGAGCCCTGGATCCGGGCCACGATCCTGGTCCCGGACGAGTATCTGGGCTCGATTCTGGCGCTCTGCACCGAGCGGCGCGGGTCGCAGGTCGACCTCACCTATGCCGGCAACCGCGCCATGCTGGTCTATCGCCTGCCCTTGAACGAGGTCGTGTTCGATTTCTACGACCGGCTCAAATCCGTCAGCCGCGGCTATGCCAGCTTCGATTATCAGATGGATGGCTACGAGACCGGCGACCTCGTGGTCATGAACATCCTGGTCAATCACGAGCCGGTCGACGCGCTCGCCACCATCGTCCATCGCAGCCAGGCCGATTCGCGCGGCCGCGCCCTCTGCGCGCGCCTCAAGGATCTGATCCCCTCGCAGCTCTTTCAGATCGCGATCCAGGCGGCGCTGGGCGGCCGCGTCATCGCGCGCGAGACGGTCAAGGCGATGCGCAAGGACGTGCTCGCCAAATGCTATGGCGGCGACATCAGCCGCAAGCGCAAGCTTCTGGACAAGCAGAAGGAAGGCAAGAAGCGCATGCGCCAGTTCGGCAAGGTCGAGATCCCGCAATCGGCCTTCCTGGCGGCGCTCAAGATGAACGAGTAGGGGGCAGTCGGTCGTCTACCCGGCTCTCCGAACCCCCTACTGCGTCTCGACCGCCACGCTGCTTGATCCATGCAGGCCGCCATTGGCGTCCTTGAAGCGGACGAAGATGCGCGAAGTGCCCGGCGCAAAGGCGATCGGACCGCTCGCCTGCAGGAAGATCGAAAAGGTCGGCGTGCCGCCGGTGGGGATGGTCGCCGCGACCGAGCTCGTGGGCGGGCTGAGGCACTGGCTGGTTGCCGGGTTGGTCTGGCACAGCGTCGCCGTCACGGGGAGGGCGGTGGTCCCGGTATCGGCCGAAACGGTCAGCGATCCGGTGGCCCCGACATTGTCGCTCGCGAGCGCAAAGGCGCCGACGCCGCCCAAAGGAACCGAGACGACGCCGTTATTGGTCGCGGTCGCCGCCAGCGCGATGACATCCGGGACGGGCGTGGTCGACATGGCGAGATCGACCGTATTGACGCCCGTGACGGCAGCGGCCGGCGCCATGCCGGCACAGGCGAACTGGAGCGCCAGGCCCGGTGCGCTGAACGCCGCCGTGCCGTGGAAGGAGAGCAGGAAGGATTGCGCGCCGTTGTTGGCGGCGAGAGTCGCAGGCGTGCCCGGCGTGCCGACCGGCGCGTTGGTGGCCGGATTGGTCTGCTGATAGGCCATCGTCAGCCCGGCCGGCGCGGTGGCCGGCAGGAACACTTGGCAATCGCTGAGCGGCGTGGTCCCCGCATTGATCATGGAGGCGAAGATTGTCGCCACATTGCCGAGCTCCACCGACCGCGAGCCGGGCAAGACCGCGGCGAAAATGGTCGTGGGCGCGAGCGCGGGAGGCGGCGCGGTCGGTGCGGTGGCAGCCGGACCGGGGCATGAGTTGAACAGGCTCGAGCAGGCCCCGACATCGGTGGCGCTCGCCGGCAGGAAACCCTCCAACAGGCCAAAGGCAATCGCCGGGCTGCCCGCTTGCAGCGCGAAATTGGCCGAGGCCGGCGCCGTCATCATCGGGTTGGTATTCGTCTTGTTGCTGGCGGTCGAGTAGGCGGCAATGTCGCTGCCATAGAGGCCGAGGCCGGTGTTTCCGGTCGTCAGCTCGCCGGCGCCGACGCCACCGAAGGTAATGTTGTTGACGAAAATGTTGTTGCTGTCGGTGATGCCCGCGGAAGAGCCGGCGATCAGCGGAACATTGTTGGCGCCGCACAAGGTCGTGCCGCTGACCTGACCGCTGCAGCCTGGATTGGCAGGGGTTACGACCGACTGGGCGACGTTGTTGATCCAGACGTTGTTGGCGCCGCCGGCTTGGCTGAGATCGGCCAGACCGAAGCTGTTGTTGCAAGTGTCCGTGCCGTTGGCATAGGCCGTGTTGTTGGCGACGGTGGTGTTGGAGGTGCGGAAGACATGGATGCCGCGCCCGCCATTGGCATAGGAGGCGTTGCCCATGACGAGGGTCTGGTAGGGGAAGACGATCGTGGCGGTCGTTTCATCGAGGAAGGTGTCCAAGATGATGCCGTTGCCGTCGGTGTGGGCGCCGCAACCGACCGGATTGTTCGGCGCGATCATATTGTCATAGACGTTGTTCCACGCGACGATATTGTGAAACGGCGCGTAGACGCCGGCTGCCGGATTGAATGACGCCGTGTCCATGCCGGACGGCGAGTAAGTACCGGTCCCGCCGGCATAAGTGCTGCCCGAAGCGCAGGACGCATTGCCGGCCTCGATACACTGCACGACCACAAGCCCGATGCCGGAGCCCTGGTATCCCGAGGTCCAAGCGTCGTGATAGACGGTATTGTGGATGATGTAATACCACTCTTTGTTATTGAAGTCGATACCGCCCAGGTTGCAGTGGTGCGCAATGCTGTTGAGCACCCAGATGTGATGGCTCGAATTGCCGGTGCCGTAGGTGTCGCCATCGCTGGCGATGCAGGCGTCGGCGATGCCGTCGGTCTGGAGCGCATTGTTGCCGTCGAGCTCGAACCCATCGACGACGACATAATTCGCCGGCTGCTCGATGCCCCAGAGATGGCCGCCGCCGGGTGCCAGGATATGGCAGCCATCAAGCGTCTGGCAGCGATAGGTGACATAGCCGTTCGGGTTCGGTGCGCTGCCGCCGTGCTGGATCAACACATTGGCTTCGTAGGTGCCGGGCGCAACATTGATGCAATCGCCGCCGGCGCGGGCCGAGCTGTCGGCGTGCTGAACGGTCTTCCAGGGGCTCGCCTGCGTACCCGGGTTGGAGTCGCTGCCCGTCGTGGCCACATAGAAATTGTTGGCGCAGGTGTAGAAGGGGGCCGCAAACAGCGCCGCGCTCGGCCCGGGCTGCTCCGCCGCGCTGGCCGGGGCCACAGAGGCCGCCAATCCCAGGAAGCCGCACAAGACGGAGAGCCAGAGATACCTCGGAAAACGGAATGCGCTCAAAATTCCCCCATGTTCTCCTGAACCACCTGCAATGCCGATCACTATCAGTGTCGCCGATCGCATTCGATCTCGATGTCAGGCCAAAAGAGTGCGAACGAGCGGCATCCCGAGCGGGCTGCCATCCCCCAGCGTCCGGCGAAACCGAGCTGTTTCAGTTCCATCTCGCCGACTTATTTCTTGAGCACGCGCTGGTCCGATCCGGCTGTAACATTCTGACGTCTTTTCCTGGCTCTTCCAGCTAATACCGAAACTTCAACACAACTCGATCAATGTATGAGGCTCGAACGCCTCAGTTCAACCAATTTTTATTGACTGAAGCTCGAAAAATCTCGATGTTCTGGTTGTACAATCTCAGTAAAAGCTATGACCGCTCTAGACGGTTTGAGGCTTTTAACTTCGATTTTTTTGAAGTTGACACAATATTGTTAACAAATATTGGAGGTCGGTACGCCCGATATGGGGATGCCAGACTACGGCGGTCTCTACCGACCCACTGCCGACCGCGCCACCTTGAGTTCCGCGATCGTGGCGAGGCGCTGGAGCAGCTCGCCCTGCCGGCGGCAATCGGTCTTGCTCATCAGCGCATAGAGATGCGTGCGCGCCGTGTTCCGGCTGATGCCGAAGGCGGCGGCCGCGGTGGCGAGGTCGTCGCCGTCATAGAGCCGGACGGCGAGGCGCGCCTCGGCCGGGGTCAGCTGAAAGAGCGCCTGGAGATCGCTCGCGGCCAATGCCGGCCGCGTCGCCGGATCATAGAGCAGCAGCATGACGCGGCCATCCTCGACCCGGAGCCAGTCGGACGGAGCGGGGAGGGGTACTGCCAGCGCATAGAGCGGATGCCCGCTGCCATGGCGGGGCAGCGCCACGGTGCCGCCGTCGCGGCCGGTGGCGGCGCGCGCGATCGCGGCCTGAAGGGCGGCGGTCATCACGGGCGTGGCGGCGCGCAGCCCCTTGGACGAGACGATCAGCCCGTCCTTGGCTGCGAGCAGCTTTTCGCCGGCCGGATTGGCCGAGAGGATCCGTTCGCCCCGTCCCAGCACCAGCACGCCGTGCGAGGTGCCGTCGAGGAGCGCCTGGTCATGCGCCTCGGTCTGCACGGTGCCGAGCTTCACGCCGATGCCGATCGCACGAGCGAGATGCACCATCAGGGGACGCAGCAGATGCTTGTCCTCCTCGCTGAATTCGGGCCGGCTCGGCGAGCGGCAGCAATTGAAGACGACGAAGCGATCCTTGTCGCTCCACAGAAACGCCGTCAGTACAGAGTGAGTATCTTCCAGCTTCAGCAAGAAATCATTGTAGTATTCGCTGCGGCGGAACTCGGCCCTCGGCAGCAGCTCCGGATCGGTCACGATCGTCCCGGCCGGCTGCTGGCCGCAATGGCGGAGCAGGATGTTGGTGTTGGCGTAATGCGCCCAGAATTGGCGCAGCGCCTCGGGATCGAAGCCGATCGCGACGCCGCTGCCGCCCGTGATGCCAGGCCTGCGGCAGATCAGCGACCCGCAATGGCCGCCCAACAGGCCGACGATCTGCTCGAGCACATGTTCCCACAGCGTCGTCTCCGTTCCCGCTTCATAGATAAGAGGAACGACGCGTTCTATTTGATCGGCTAACGCCACAGTTGCGCACCCACGTTCTTGCGGGCCTGACCCCGGTGTTAAAATACTAGACTACTTGGCGCGGTACAATAGGCCACGTTGTTTAGAACTATTACACGTCACGATGAGTCATCGGCGGCGCTGATCGGCACGCATACGATAGAATGTATCCATATTCGGGGTACTGAGGACGGGGCGCGGCAATCGAGGGGCAAATCCCCGCAAAGTCGGTCGACGGATATTCTACTCCCGATCCGGTCTTGCCGTTCGATCCCCGCTTATTTGTCATGGTGTCGCGGGGTGGTGCGGCTTGGCGGGGTCGCTCGGCACGGATAGAGTGCGGCCCCATGTCGACCCGTCGCCTGATCGCGCTGTCGCTGGCGCTTCTCCTCGCCCTCCTGCCGGTCCATTCGGGCGCGGCCCAGACGCTGGCGCCGGCAAGCGCCAAGCCGGCACCGGCGGCCACCCCGTCCGTCGCCGACCTCCAGCATATGGTCGACACGCTCAAGGACGAGCCGCAGCGGCAAAGGCTGATCCAGGATCTCCAGGCCCTGATCGCGGCCCAGCAGCAGGGGGCACCGGCCCCGCCGGCCGAGGCGGCCACGCCCAGCGATATCCTGGCCGACATGGCGGGCCGCGTGCAGCAATTCGGCGACGATCTGGTCGGTGCCGCCGGCGTGCTGGTCGATGCGCCCTACGCGATCCATTGGGCCGAGACGCAATTCCTCGACGACCAGATGCGCCGGCGCTGGACCGGCGTGTTCCTGCATGTCGCCGAGATTCTCGGCGCCTCGATCATCGCCGGATTCGTCGTCTGGGCGGCGGCCCGGCTCTTGCGCCGGCGATTGGTCCGGCCCGCCGGCCGCGGCCGGCTGCCGCGGTTCAGCATCCTGTTGGGCCAGCTCGTGCTCGATCTCTTGCCGATCGCCGCCTTCGCGGTGACGGGCGAGATCATGCTGAGCGTGGTGCCGCCCGAATATGTCGTGACCATCCATGTCTCGACCACGCTCTTGAAGACCGTGTTCGAGGCGCGGTTGCTGATCGCGCTGGCCCGCACGATCCTGCTTTATCCGCGCGAGGCGGGCTGGACCCTGCTGCCGATCGGCGAGGAGAATGCCAACTATCTTTATATCTGGATCCGCCGCTTCGTGTTCTGGGCGGTCTATGGGCTGGGGCTGTGCGAGGCGGTCTGGTTCATGGGCGTGCCGGGGGCGGTCTATGCCGTGCTGCTCCGAACCGTGGCCTTCGTCCTCGCCATTCTCGGCGTCGTCTTCGTGCTGCAGAACCGCCATGCCGTCGGCCGCTGGATGCGGCCGCGGCCGTTCCGCCCGATCGAGGGGGCGGAAGACGGGGCCGAGGCGATCGTGGCCGAGCCGGATATCGAAGCGCAGCAGCCGCGCATGCCCGGCACGCTCGACACGCTGCGCCACCGCCTGGCCGATGTCTGGCACGTGCTCGTCATCGTCTATATCGTCGGCCTTTTCGCGGTCTATGCACTCCGGATCGAGGGTGGCTTCAGCTTCGTGCTGCGCTCGACCCTGCTGACCCTGACGATCATTGTCGCAGCACGCCTCCTCATCCGCGCCATCGGCCGGGTCGCGGAGCGCGGCTTCGCCATCCCGGAAGATTTGAAGCAGCGCTTTCCGACGCTCGAGCATCGCGCCAACCGGTACCTGCCCATCCTGACCATGATCGCGTCCACCTTCATCTGGGCTTTCGCGGTGCTGTCGCTGCTCGAGGTCTGGGGAGTGGGCTCCTATTCCTGGCTCGGCACCGAGGCCGGCCGCCGGGTCACCGGCTCGCTCATCACGATCGGCGTCATCCTGGTCGTCACCTTCTTCTTCTGGGAGTTGATCAATGCCGGCATCGACCGGTATCTGAGCGGGATCGAGCGGAACGGCAGCCGCACGGCGCGCGGCGCCCGCATGCGCACGCTGCTGCCGCTCTTGCGCAACGTCATCTGGGTGACGCTGCTGGTCGTGGTGCTGCTGCTGATCCTGTCCGAGATCGGCGTCGATATCACGCCGCTCTTGGGCGTCTCGGCCGTGTTCGGCCTCGCCATCGGCTTCGGCTCCCAGGCGCTGGTGAAGGACATCATCACCGGCCTTTTCATCCTGATCGAGGACATCGTCGCGGTCGGCGACGTGGTCGATCTTTCGGGCGGCTATTCCGGCGTGGTCGAGGCGATCTCGGTCCGCACCATCAAGCTGCGCGACGCCCAGGGCACCTTGCAGACGATCCCGTTCAGCGAGGTCACGAAGGTCAAGAACCTGTCGCGCGACTTCGCCTATGTCGTCATCGACCTGGCGCTCCCGCTCTCGGTCGAGCCCGACAAGGTGGCCGAAGCGCTGGCCAAGGTGGCGGATGCCATGTCGAAGGAGCCGGCCTTCGCGGGCTCCATGGTCGGGCCGATCGAGCAGATCGGCGTCACCAGCTACGGCCTTGCCGGCATGCAGTACCAGGCCCGGATCAAGACCCTGCCGCTCCGGCAATGGGTGGTCGGCCGCGAATTCAACAAACGCCTCAAATCGGCCTTCGCCGAGGCCGGCATCGCCAACCCGCCGCCGATGCAGATGATCAATTTCAGCGACGATGTGGCGCGTCTCGTCGAGAAGCTGCGCCCGCCGATGCCGGGGCCGGAAAGAGCCGCCGAAGCGCCGGCGGCCGATGCGGCAGTCGGCGAGAAATAGCTAAGAGCAATGCGAGTTGATCTGGTCATTTTCGCTGCCGGCCATCGTGCAGTCAGCCCGCTTGCCCGGTTTGCACCTGTGCCGCCGCGATGGCGCCGGCGATCGCCGCGCGCGCTTGCGGGCTGTTGCGCCAGCAGGTCGAGCCGGTAAGGCCTGCAGCGAGCCGGCAGAGCTCGGCCGCGTCTTGCCGGGCCAGCGTCCCCAGATCCTCGATGCCGAGCTCCTCGAGCCGGCTCAAGATTTTGGGGCCGACGCCCTTGACGCTGAGCAAGTGCTGTCTCTCATCGGCGGAAAACGGCATCGCGGCTCCTGTGCAACCGACAGGATGGTGTCACGGCTCCATGAGGGCTGCCAGCGCCTCTGGATCGGCCGCCTTCAGCACGCGCTCGGCGATGTCCCGGCTGAAGCCGGCGCGGGCGAGGGATGCCAGATCCTTCTGCCGATGTTCTTCGCGCGCTGCTTCGTCCCGATAAGGGCCGAGCCGCTTGCGCCGGACGAGGGCGGCGGCGGCGGCGAGATCGCCTCCCGGCCGGTTGCCCTCCTCATCATCGCCGAGCGCTTGTGCCACCAGCTCGCGCGGCACGCCCTTTCCCGCCAGCTTGGCCGCAATGGCGCGTGCCGAGCCGCCGCGGCGATGGAGGCTCGCCGTTTTGGCCTCGGCATAGGCGCGATCGTCGAGCAAGCCCGAGCGGAGAAAGCGCGCGATCAGCGCCTCGACCAAGGCAGCCCCTTCGCTGGGATCGGTGCCATGCTCGCGCGCCGAGCGGCGCACACGGCGCATCAGCACGGCGCGCAAATTGGCCGACGAGGTGGCGAACCGCTCGAGATAGAAGAGGGCGGCGGCTTCGAGCCGTTCCGCCGTCACGGGTTTGGCAGGCTGAGGCATGGTGCCCATTGAGGGATACGCCCGCGCCGGATGCAAGCCTGCGTCGAGCGCCGATCGCTTGCCCCTCGGCGGCGGCCGGTCTAGCGTCCCGCCGCAAGAAGAAGAGGAAGCGGACGAGAGTGGCAGCAACGGTGTTTCGGGAGCGCAGCTTCGGTCTGGTGAACTGGATCGGCGTCTGGACGCTCTATCTCAAGGAAGTGCGCCGCTTCGGCAAGGTCTATACCCAGACTCTGCTGGCGCCGATGGCGACGACCTTGCTCTATCTCGTCGTGTTCCTGCTGGCGCTGGGCGGCAATGCGCGCACGGCCGGCGGCTTGCCTTACGGTGAGTTCCTGGCGCCCGGGCTCATCATGATGGCGATGGTGCAGAACGCCTTCGCCAACACCTCCTCCTCGATCGTCATCGCCAAGGTCCAGGGCAATATCGTCGACATCATGATGCCGCCCTTGTCGGCCGCCGAGATCACGCTGGCGTTGGCCTTGGGCGGCGTCACGCGCGGCTTGGCCGTGGGCCTGGTCCTCGTCCCCGTGATGATGCTGTTCGTCAATATCCACATCGTGGATTGGGGGGCGGTGCTGTTCTTCGCCTTCTTCGCCTCGCTGCTCCTGGCCTGCATCGGCATCCTGGGCGGGCTCTGGGCCGAGAAGTTCGACCATATGGCGGCAGTGACCAATTTCGTGGTGGTGCCGCTCTCCTTCCTGTCGGGCACCTTCTACTCGATCGACCGGTTGCCCGGCAATTGGCGGCTCGCGGCGATGCTCAACCCGTTCTTCTACATGATCGACGGCTTCCGCTACGGCTTCATCGGCCATGCCGATTCCTCGATAGCACTCGGCATGGCCGTGGTCGGCGGCACGGCGGTGGCGCTCTTGCTCCTCAGCTGGCGGCTGTTCGCGATCGGCTGGCGCCTAAAGGCTTGAACCTCTTGCCGCTGCGCGGGTCAGCCCCGCAATACTGCAACCCTTTCGTCATCAACAGCTGATTGACACCTTAACCATCCATCCCGATACTCTCCCGCTTTCTGATGGGGGCGGGCTCGCCTCCGACCGGAGCGGAATGATGAGCTTGGGCAAGGGGCGGGTCAGCCGGAACGGGATGAGGGTCGAGGCACCCTCCCGGCTGCGACGACGATAAGGCCGGTAATGCCGCCTGCGCTCGCGCGCGCCTGATCCGAATCCTTCCGTCCAACGCCCTCATCAGGGAGTTCTGTTGATGATTTCCGCTCTGTTGCCGACCTATGCCCGGGCCGATCTTGCCTTCGAGCATGGCGAAGGCGCCTATCTCTTCTCCACCACCGGCGAGAAATATCTCGATTTCGCCAGCGGCATCGCCGTGACGGCGCTCGGCCACAGCCATCCGCATCTGGTCGAGGCGCTGATCAATCAGGGCCGCAAGCTCTGGCACACCTCCAACGCCTTCCAGATTCCGGGTCAGCAGCTTCTGGCCGAGCGGCTGGTCGCCAATTCCTTCGCCGACACCGCCTTCTTCGGCAATTCCGGCGCCGAGGCGGGCGAGCTCGCCATCAAGATGGTGCGGAAATATCAGCACGATACCGGCCATCCCGAGCGCTACCGCATCATCGCCTGCCGCGGCGCCTTCCACGGCCGCACGCTGGCCACGCTGGCCGCGGCCGGCAACGAGAAATACCTCAAGGGCTTCGATCCCGTGACCGACGGTTTCGACCACGTCGCCTACGACAATCTCAACGAGCTGCGCGACAAGATCGGGCCCGAGACGGCCGGCATCATGGTCGAGCCCGTGCAAGGCGAGGGCGGTGTCAGGCCCGCGAGCCACGCCTATCTGCGCGGGCTCCGCCAGGCCGCGGACGAGTTCGGCCTGGTCCTGGTGTTCGACGAGGTCCAGTGCGGCATGGGTCGCACCGGCCGCCTCTGGGCCTATGAATGGGCCGATACCGCACCCGACGTCATGATGGTCGCCAAGGGCCTGGGCGGCGGCTTCCCGGTCGGCGCCGTGCTGGCGAGCGAGAAGATCGGTGCCGTCATGACCGCCGGCTCGCACGGCTCGACCTTCGGCGGCAATCCGCTCGCCATGGCGATCGGCAATGCCGTGCTCGATGTCATGCTGGCGCCGGGATTCTTCGACCATGTCGACAATCAGGCGAAAGCGCTCCGGGCCGAGCTCGAAACGGTGGTGAAGCGTCATCCCAGCGTGCTGGCCGGCGTGCGCGGCTCAGGATTGCTGCTCGGCCTCCAATGCGTGGTGACCAACACCGATTTCGTGAAGCGGCTGCAGCAGCACAAGCTGCTGACGGTCGGCGCCGGCGACAATGTCGTGCGCCTCGCCCCGCCGCTCATCATCGGCCAGCGCGAGATCACCGAGGCGGTGGCGGCGATCGACGCCGCCTGCCGAAGCTTCGAGCAAGATCATGCCGGGTAGCAGATGAGCGAGCCCCGGCACTTTCTCGATCTCGATCGGATCGACCGCGGCGAGCTTCGGCGGATCCTCGATCTCGGCCACGCCTACAAGAAGCCCGCCCCGAATGCCGCCGTCTTGTATGCGGACGACAAGCCGCTCGCCGGCAAGACGCTCGCCATGGTGTTCGAGAAGCCGTCCACCCGCACTCGCGTCAGCTTCGAGGTGGCGATGCGCCAGCTCGGCGGCGATGTCGTCAATATGATGGGCCAGGACAGCCAGCTCGGCCGCGGCGAGCCGATCGCCGACACGGCGCGGGTGCTCTCGCGCTATGTCGACATCATCATGCTCAGGACGACCGAGAAGGCGAAGCTCGAGGAGATGGCGCGCTACGCCACGGTGCCGGTCATCAACGGCCTGACCAACCTCTCGCATCCCTGCCAGATCATGGCCGACCTCATGACGCTCGAGGAGCGCAAGGGCGATGTCGCCGACAAGGTCGTGGCCTGGAGCGGCGACGGCAACAATGTCGCCGCATCCTGGATCCATGCTGCCGTGCAGTTCGGCTTCGAGCTCCGCGTGGCGACCCCGGACGAGCTCAAGCCGCCCAAGCCGCTGATGGACTGGGCATCCGCCAACAGCGCCAAGGTCCGCTTCACGGCCGATCCCGAGGCCGCCGTCGGCGGGGCCGATTGCGTCGTCACCGACACCTGGGTGTCGATGGGGGTCGAGGCGAGCGTCAACCGCCATAATCTTCTCGCCCCCTACCGGGTCGATGAGCGCCTGATGGCGAAGGCCGACAAGGAGGCGATCTTCATGCATTGCCTGCCCGCCAAGCGCGGCGAGGAAGTGACGGCCGGCGTCATCGACGGGCCGCAAAGTGCCGTCTGGGACGAGGCGGAAAACCGCCTCCATGCCCAGAAGGCCATTCTGGCGTGGTGCCTTGCCTGAGCAGGGTTCAGCGGGTCCGGCCGACGATCTGATCCGGCCGTTCCAGATCGACCCCTTCGCGCTCCGGGGCCGCTATGTCCGGCTCGGCCCGGCGCTTGACCGCATCATCGGTCAGCACGGCTATCCGGATCCGGTGGCTGGGATTCTGGGCGAGGCGGTGGCACTGGCGGCGACACTCGCTGGCGCCCTGAAATATGAGGGTGTCTTCACGCTCCAGACCAAGGGCGACGGGCCGATCGGCCTGATGGTCGCCGACGTGACCTCGGACGGCGCCATCCGCGGCTATGCCCAATATGATGCCGAGGCCTTGGCCGAGCGCGGCGAGGCGGGCAACTCGGTGCAGCGCCTCATCGGGGCCGGATATCTCGCCTTCACGGTCGACCAGGGCCAGCATACCGAGCGCTATCAGGGCATCGTCGAGATCACCGGCGCCAATCTCGCCGAGTGCGTCCATCATTATTTCCGCCAGTCGGAGCAGATCGAGGTCGGCATCCGCGTCGCGTGCCAGAAGGATGAAGCGGGCCATTGGCGCGCCGGCGCCATCATGCTGCAGCGCCTGCCGCTCGAAGGCGGCCATGAGAGCCATCTGGCCTTCTCGGGCGACGGCGAGGGTGAGGCGCAGGATGATGGTTGGCGCCGGGCTCTCGTCCTGCTCGGCACCTCGACCGATGCCGAGCTCACCTCGGCCGAGCTCGATTCGGATGCGTTGCTGTTCCGTCTCTTCCACGAGGATGGCGTGCGCGTCTATCCGGCGCAATCGCTGGACGCGCGCTGCCGTTGCTCGCGCGAGCGGATCGAGCATGTGCTCGAAACCCTGCCGGAGGAGGATCTCCGCCACCTCCTTGTCGACGGCAAGGTGGGCGTCACCTGCGAGTTCTGCTCGACCCATTACGCGTTCACGCTCGACGAGATCGAAACTCTTGCGGCTCGGGGGCGTTGAAGAGGGGGCATCCCCCCTTGAACCAAAAGAGCGTCCCATGCCATTTTCCGGTTCGCCTTCGACGTTGGAAAAGCGCCGAATCATGCTCCGCCGTTTCGCCGTTCCCCTGATCCTGCTCGGCCTTGCCGCCTGCGCCTCGCCGGAGCCGCCGCCGCCGCGCTTTCCGGATGTCCATTTTCTCAACAAGCCGCCGCTGGCGCTCGATGTCGGCTCGGTCAGTGTCGCCAGCAATTTCCAGCCGAGCTTCCGCGCGCCCGATGTCGAGCATGAATTCGCCGTGCCGCCGCAGCGGGCGCTCGAGAATCTGGGCCACGACCGGTTCCGTGCGATTTCGCCGCAATCGGATCACCGCGCGGTCTTCACCATCGACGATGCCAGCGTGCGCGAGGTCCAGCTGCCTTTGAGCGGCGGCGTCACGGGGGCGGTCACGCGCGAGCAGGCGCAGCGCTACGATGCCCATGCCGCGGTCAAGCTCGAGATCCTGGATCAGAACGGCTTCGTCGAGCGCACGGCCACGGCCACCGCCACCGTCACCCGCTCCGTGCCCGAAGGCATTACGCTCAATGACCGCGATCAGGTCTGGTACGATATGACCGTGGCCTTGGCACAGACGATCGACCGCGAGCTCGAGCAGCAGATCCGCAGCACCTTCTACCCCTATCTCCAGTGAGATCGATGCGCCTTAGTCGGAATTGGGTTGCCCTGCTGCTCGCCGCGAGCTTGGCCGCGTGCGGTGCGCCGCCGGTTTCGGTCGCCGATTATCCGAGCTTCGGCGAGATCAAGGCCGTGTTCGTGAACGGGCGGGACGACCATGTCGTCACCGTCCGCGCGCTCGACCGGTTGCCGATCACCGAGGCCACGCTCATCTGGGGCGACGGGTCCGACGAGGTTCCGGCGGAATCGATCGACAGCGTCGCCAACCCGACGATCGGCGCCTATGGCCAGAACGACCAGACTTTCACCCAACTCAATGGCCAGGCCGTCGCGATCGGCGGCGCGGCGCCGGCGCCGCCCACGCCGGGTGGCCACCAATCGACCACGACGCTGATCGGCCAGACCGCGTCGGTGGCGCTCATCCGCCTGCCCGAGCTCGCGGTCTATCGCGAGCATTGGCAGGAAGCCAAGATCCGGGTCCAGCTCGGGACGGGCGACGAGGGCCGGACCGAAACCCTGCCCGCACCGCCGCCGCCCAAGCTCAACCCGACATAACCTCACGCGCGGAACCCCCATCATGGCCAGAAAGATCGCGGTCGTAGGCTTGGGTCTGATGGGGGCGTCGATCGCCGGCAAGCTGATCGATGCCGGCTTCGATCTCACTGTCTGGAACCGCTCCGAGGCCAAGGCCCAGCCGCTCATCGCCCGCGGTGCTAAATGGGCGGCGAGCCCGGCGGCCGCCGCGACCGAGGCCGAGATCGTCATAACCATGGTCACCGACGATTCGGCCGTGCGCGCCGTCGTCGCTGGTGCCGAAGGGGTGCTGGGCGGGCTCGGGACGGGCGGAATCATCATCGATATGAGCACGATCCTGCCGGCCACCAGTCGCGGCATGGCGGCTCAGGCGACCGAGCGCGGACTCCATTATCTCGATTGCCCGGTCTCGGGCAGCACCGATGTCGTGGCGCGGGGCGCGCTCGCCATCTTCGCCGGCGGCGATGCCCAAGCGCTCGATCGCTGCCGCGAGGTGCTGGCGCCGCTTGCGGGTTCCGTCACCCATATGGGCGGCTCGGGGGCGGGGACGGCGACCAAGCTCGTCGTCAACGGCGTCATGGGCATCGGCATCCAGGCGATCGCCGAAGGGTTGGCGCTCGGCACTGGCCTGGGCCTCGGCCGCGACGCGCTGATCGCCGCACTGGCCGGCACCAGCACCGTCTCGCCCTCGCAGAAGAAGCGGCTCGAAGCGGCCCGCCGCGGCGACTTCGCGCCGGGCTTCACACTCGCCAATCTCTTGAAGGATTTCGGCCTGATCCTGGCGGCAGCGGCCGAAGCGCAGGTCGCGATGCCGGCGCTCGCGACAACCGCCCATTTCGCCGGCTTGGCCTCGGCCGAAGAACGCGGGCTCGATTGTGCGATCACGATTGAGACGATGGCGAAGCTGAGAAAGTAACCCCTCGCCCGCTTGGCGGGAGAGGGAGGGACCCGCTTGCGGGAGGGTGAGGGTGTGGCCTCGGAATCTCGCGCTTACCCTCACCCACTCGCTGCGCTCGTCGCCCTCTCCCGCCAGGCGGGCGAGGGCTATTTGGGGCTACTTCTCCTTCACCTCACACTCATCGACCGTCGGGCAGAGATGGTCGAAACTCACCACCAGCGGCATCCAGGCGACCGAGACGCGCAGATAGATCGGCAGCAGCCGGTCGTCGTCGGTCAGCCTCAGCTCGACTTTGCGGGGTGCATCGTCGGGGTCGCCGTCGTCGCTCGAACTCGCCCTTGAATCCCGCGATCGGATGCAGCCAGAGCTCGAGCCGGAGGAAAGTCTCGCCGGGCTCGTCCTTGGGCAGGATGTGCCACATCACGTCGAAGCGCCGCGCGCCGTCATAGATCGGCATGCGGTAATCGATTCCGGGCTGGCGCGGCTGAGTGCTCAACCCGTGGCGCAGGACGGTGATCGCGGTCAGGGGGTCGATGACGTCGCGACGGTACTGCTCGTCGAGCGGCGCCTTGCGGCTGGTATCCTCGGGCCCGCGCTCGGTGATGACGGCGCCGTCGCGCGGCACCATGCGCATGCTGATATGGCTGTCGGTGCGCTTGCGGAGCGAATAGAGCGCGTCATACCGGCTCGGCGCCGGCCCGGCATTGGCGAGCTTGCCCTCGCTCACGGCCTTGCCGGCGAAATGGGTGAACCAGCGCGGCATGCCCTTGGTCGCGATATGGATCTGGTCGCGATATGCCGCCCCGTCATCGTCGAGCTGCAGCTCGATATCGGCCGCGGGCAAGGCGGCCCAGGAGGCGTGATAGGCGGCGGCGATCTCGGCCCCATGTGCCGGCATCGCGGTGATGAGCGCCATCAGGAGGATCGGAAAAGGGCGAAAGGACATGACCCCTCGAAACCATGTATGCGACAGCGGCGGACCGATCGGCCCGCCGCTATTCTACACATGAATCGGCATTCGCGTTCCCGCCCAGATGTCGCTACTTGCCGGCCTCGCGGTCGAGCAGCGCCTGCTTGCGCTCCACACCCCAGCGATACCCGGACAGGCTGCCGTCCCGAGCGATGACCCGGTGGCACGGCACCGCCATCGCCACGGGATTGGCGGCACAGGCAGCGGCGACCGCGCGAGCCGCCTTAGGCTCGCCGATCCGGCCGGCGATCTCGCTATAGCTCGCCGTGGCGCCCGTCGGGATCTCCTGCAACGCCTTCCAGACGCGGCGCTGGAACGAGGTGCCCTGGATGTCGAGCGGCAGATCGAGCCCGCGCGCGGGCCGGTCGATGAAGGCGGCGACAGTCGCGAGCTTTTCCTTGAGCCCGGCATCGTCCCGCATCGTCTCGGCATGGGGGAAGCGAGCCTCGACCCGGGCTTCCAAGGCCGCCTCGTCCCGCCCGAACTCGATCATGCAGATGCCGGCCTCGGTCGCCGCCACCACGATCCGGCCGAGCGGAGTCGCTTCGGTGCTCCAGCGGATCGTCTCGCCGCGCGCACCCGCCCGGAACGTGGCGGGCCGCATGCCGAGCGTCGCATCGGCCGCCTCATAGAGCCGGCTCGACGAGCCGTATCCCGCCCCATAGATCGCCTCGGTCACGGTCGCGCCGGATTCGAGCTCCGCCTGCAGCTTGCCGGTCCGCTTGGCGGCGGCGTAGTCGCGCGGCGTGACACCCACGATGGCTTTGAACAGGCGGTGGAAATGATAGGGGCTGAGCCCGACCGCATCGGCCAGCGCGTTCAAGGTCGGCGGCGTCTCGGCCGCATCGATGAGCGCGCAGGCCTGGCGGATCTGGGCCAGCTGCGCCTCGCCGACCGAGCGGCCGGTCGGGCGGCAGCGCTTGCAGGGGCGCCAGCCCGCCTTCTGGGCCGCCTCGGTCGTGTCGTAGAAGGCGACATTCTCGCGCCGCGGCTGGCGCGAGCCACAGGTCGGCCGGCAGAACACGCCCGTCGTCATCACCGCGTAGAAGAATTGCCCTTCGGCCGCGGCATCGCGCGTCTGGACCGCCTGCCAACGGGACTCGTCGGTGCGGTAGGTGTCGTCCATCGTCATTCCGTCCATGATCCGTCTCCAGCATTGGCTGATGACGAGAAGATGGCCTGAGTCCGCCTAGCGCTCTATCTGGCCCTTGCGGTCAAATCCGAGATTATCCTTGCCCGGCGATCCAGGCGCCGAACCGGTCCATGAATTGGCCGCCCAGCGCCCATTGCTCGAGCGACATCCATTCATCGGGCTTGTGCGCCTGGTCGATCGAGCCCGGGCCGCACACGATCGCGGAAAGGCCGGCTTCCTGGAAGAGTCCGGCCTCGGTGCCGAAAGAGACGACGCCGGTTCCGTTGGCGCCGGTAAGATTCCGCACCAGCGCTTCGGCCGGCCCGTCGCGCTCCGGCGCCAGCGGCGGCACGCCTATGGCATGCTCGGTCACGACAGAGGCGCCATCATAGACCCGGCGCATCTTCGGCAGCACCTCGCTCTCGATGAAGCCCTCGATTTCGGTCGTGATCGCCTTCGCATCGGTGCCCGGCACCGCCCGGAATTCCCAGGTGAAGACGCATTCGCGCGCGATGATGTTCTGCGCCGTGCCGCCGCGGATCGTGCCGACATTGAAGGTCGTGTAGGGCGGATCGAACGGCGAGGTCGGATCGGCCGTCTCGCGGAAGCGCGTCGCGATCCGATCGATCTTGCCGATGATCTCGGCCGCGGCCGAAATCGCGCTGACGCCGCGATGGGTATTGGCCGAATGACCGTCGAGCCCGGTGACGCGCGTGGTGAAGCGCCTTCCGCCCTTATGCGCATTGACCGGCATGAGCAGCGTCGGCTCGCCGATGATGGCGAGCTGCGGCCGGGCTTCGCCTTCGGGCAGATGATGGATCAGGTGGCGCACGCCGAGGCAGCCGACCTCCTCGTCGAAGGAGAAGGCGAAATGCACCGGCATCCGCCTTGCCTGCGCCTTGAAGCTCTCGAGCCGGGAGAGGGCGAGGGCAATGAAGCCCTTCATGTCGCTGGCACCGCGCGCATAAAGCTTGTCGCCGCGCTCGGTCAGCGTGAAGGGGTCGCTCGTCCAATCCTGGCCGTCGACCGGCACCACGTCGGTATGGCCCGACAGCACCACGCCGCCCGGCTTTTCCGGCCCGATCGTGGCGTAGAGATTGGCCTTGGTCCGCGCCTCGTCATAGGTCAATCCGACCGCAATGCCGTGGCCGTCGAGGAAATCGGCGATCCATTCGATGAGCGAAAGGTTCGACTTGACCGAGGTCGTGTCGAAACCGATCAATCGTTCGAGGATCTGGCGGTCGGTCAGCATCAGGAACGGGCTCCGCGGTCAGATATTGGCCGGCGTGCCGGCACCGGGCAGGTTGAGCATGGCCAGGAACTCCTTGCGCGTATCCGAATTCTCACGAAAGGCGCCCAGCATGCGGCTTGTTAGCATCGACACGCCCGGCTTGTGCACCCCGCGCGTCGTCATGCATTGATGCGCCGCATCGATGACGACGGCGACGCCCTTGGGCTGCAGCACCTCTTCGAGCGTATTGGCGATCTGCGCCGTCATCTTCTCCTGGATGGTCAGGCGCTTGGCAAAGACCTCGACCAGCCGCGCCAGCTTCGAGATGCCGACGACACGGTTGGACGGGAGGTACGCGATGTGCGCGCGGCCGATGATCGGCACCAGATGATGCTCGCAATGGCTTTCGAACCGGATGTCCTTCAGCAGCACCATCTCGTCATAGCCGTCGGTCTCCTCGAAGGTGCGCTGCAGCAGTGCTACCGGATCCTCGCCATAGCCCGAGAAGAACTCTTCGTAGGAGCGCACGACGCGGTCGGGCGTACCCTTCAGCCCCTCGCGCTCGGGATCGTCGCCGGCCCAGCGCAACAGCGTGCGGACGGCCGCTTCGGCCTCCTCGCGGCTTGGCCGGCCCGCGAGGGCAGGAGAGGGGACTGGATGAATCGTATCGGGCATGATGGCTCCTGAGCCGCTTCTTGTTAGTGCCGTTGGGCGTTCTGATGCGGCGAGTTGAGCGAGAAGGCGGGGATCGCGACCTCGAACTGCTCGCTCTCGGCGGTTTCCATGCGGTAGATGCCGGTCATGATGCCGGAGGGTGTCGACAGCGGCGCCCCGCTTTCATAATCGAAGCTCTCGCCGGGCTTCAGCACCGGCTGCTCGCCGACCACGCCGACGCCGCCGGTCTCGCGCTTGCGGCCGAGCGCATCGATGATCTGCCACAGCCGCGAGCGCAGCTGCACCGTCTCGCTGCCCAGATTCTCGATGCGAATCTCATAGGACCAGACGAACCGGTTCTGCTCGGGCGAGGATTGGTCCGGGAGGTAGGAGGGCCGCACCGTGATGCGGATTGAACGCGTGGTCTGGGTGTACATGAGATCGCTTTTGGTGGCGCCGATGCCCGAGCCTATCACCCCAAGCTTGGGTGTCGGGCAGGCCAGATTCAAGGGTCCGGCCGGCGAGGGGCAGCCAGCATAGCGGAAGCCCCCTTGATTTGGCGAGACGGGATCTTGGGGTGCTCCTTGCCATCTTGTCAGGGCAGGGCCGCCTCCCTATAGTCCGCTACCGCCGCGATCGCGGGTGTAGCTCAATGGTAGAGCAGAAGCTTCCCAAGCTTACGACGAGGGTTCGATTCCCTTCACCCGCTCCAGCGTAGGATGACCATCCGATCGCGACGAGGAACGCAGCCATGTCGATTGCGCCGGATCATGCGAACAAGGCGACTTGGCTGCTGCGTGTATTGTCGGTGCAGGTGGCTGGCGCCGATGCCGCGAAGGCGGGCGGTACCGAAGATATTCCTGGATTGAGCGCCTGGCAGACGGCGCGCGCGGCCGCGGTGCAATCGCTTCAGCAGCTCGAAGCCGCCTTTGCCGCCATGAAGGAGCCGGAGGCGCCGAAGGCGATCATCCTGGTCCGCGGCATCCGGGCGCAGCTGGCCCAGCGACCGGCGACCAAGCAGAAGGTCCAGGAACTGCAGAAATTCATCGGCGAAGATCAGACGGTCACCGACGCCGAGATCCCGAACGGCTTCGGCTTCATCGTTTCGCTGCGCGTGCCCTTGCTGGCGGCTCTAGCGCAACTGCGACCGCCTGCCTGAGCCGTCCGGAGCCTGTAAGCAATGTGCAAGGAACCGAAAGAAACCAAGCCGGGCACCGATGTCGGCAAGCTCATCATGAAGAGCAATGCGCCACCGCAGCCCCAGCAACCGCAGCAGCCTCCGCCTCCGGTCGTCTATTGGGTGGCCAACCAGCCAGGATACCAGACGCTAAACGTCAAGCTGCAATATTGCTGGGGCCGGCTGAACTTCATCCACCCGTCGCGAGGGGGGGCCATCCAGGATTTGCAGGTCGACCTCGCCGACTTGTCGAATCGGGTCGCGGGCTTCGGACCTGGGACCTTCATCCAGGCGACCATGCAGCAGGTTTTCACAGCACCTTGTGCCGCCTACGGGGTCGAGATCGACAATCTTTACGCCGATATCGACCTCGAAGCCAAGAAACCGCCCCGATACTTCCCGAAGCTGACGATCAAGCAATTGGTCAACGTCATTCGCGGCGATACCGTGAATGCAGCTGACCTCGGCTCGTCGCAATCGCAGGAGCCGCTTTCCTTCTTCGTGGATGGCGACTGGCATCCGCAGCTCACCGTCAACTTTGTCGGTCCGCGCAGTTTCCGGATCGGTTGCGACGAGAACGACAATTTCGTGCCGGCCGAGACGACGGTGCAGATCGTCAGCCGCCTTCCGAAGCGGGCGATACCCGCGCTGACGCTGCCGCGCGTCACTTTTGGGACGCCGCTGTCGGCGCCGCTGCTCGCCTTGTCGCCGCAAATCTTCGGGTCGCTGGTGTTCGACCCCGTCAACCTCATCGTCCAGCCGGGTGCCGGTAATCTTCGCGTCATCGCGCCGGCGATCCCCGACCAGTACGAGGCGGACGAGATTCGCGTCACGATCCCGGTCGACCCGGCGCCGCGCACCCTCACCATCAGCCCGCCGGCGCGGGCGCTCCGCACCGGCATGCAGCTCGACCTGACCTGGTTCGCGCCCGCTGTCGATCTCGGCGCCGGTCAAGGCGTCATCAGTTTCGTTGAGCCGGTGAACGGTCTGCTGCTCGTCGCCGCAGACACGGTCTCCGTCCAGCTCGCGATCACGGGCAATGCCTGCTATGCGGCCGCCACCTCGAACGAGCTGAAGCTGAAAGTGACGAAGGGTAAGCCGGTCATCGACTGGGTCCCGACAACGGCAGTTGTGGTCGGCCAGCCCGTCGGCGCGCTGAGTGCGCCGATCGAGCCGGCGATCCTCGCGCCCGATTTGAAATACTCTCTCAAGCCGACGGATGTCTGGCCGAATAAAGCCTTCTGTCACATTCGCGTCGACTTTCCGGGCAGTGACCATTTCCTGCCCTTCGGCATGGAAGCGAAGCAGGTGGTCGTGCGCTCGGCTGGAGAAAGCCGCGGGGCCAGCGAAATGCTGAACGGCACGGGCTGGCAGCGGCCGGGGGCCAATACGGCCAAGGGCCAAGCTTTGCAGCTATGGAACGCCGATCAAGGCGGCGTCAAGGCGCTGGGCCAGAAGATCGCGAAGGGCATCGCGAACAAGACCTATGGAGAGGTCTGCAGCTATCTCGATAGCCTGACCCCTGATGAGACGGGGAAATCCAACGGGCAGGACATGTATCGCTGGGACAATGGCTTGCAGGTCCGCGTCAAGCAGGAGGGCAGCGACCACGCCTTCGGGACCGAGGTCAATGTCGAGATGGTGACCAATCCCGGTAGTTTCACCACGCATGTGGCGCAGACTGCCTTCAAGGTCATGATCAACGGCAATCCCGGCGCTGCACATCCGGGCGACATCCGATATCCGGGGAATCTCGCCGGCGGTCCCGCCGGTCGCGAAGCCTACAAGGCCGGCGCGATGCGGGTCGACCATTTGCGCTGCCCGAAAGTGCCTCAGCTCATCACCTGGAAGCTCTGGCAGGATAATCCGAGGCCGAAGCTGAAGTTCGGTGAGGTTCGGACGGATCTGATGACGGTCTCGTGCCTCGGCGGTGCCGCGCTCACCGTCAAGATCAACGGCACCCAACGGTCGCTCGAAGATTTCGCGAAGTTCAATTTTCCGGGCAAGATCGATTTCAACCTTCATGTCGAGGCCGCTGCGACCGAACGATATACGGGCGCTACTGCGAGCTGCAGAGTGACGCCTGAATAGAAGAGGCCGATGATGTCCGACATCGACACAGATTCCGAACAGCCGTCCGACGAAACCGGCGGGCTGAAGTTCGAGCAGCTGATCTTCACGCCCCGCTCCGGCCGCTTCGATGCGGATCGGGTCATGGGGGAAGCCGAGAAGACCGGCTTCGCCTTCCGCGATGAATTCCGGACCTCGATGGTTGTCGTGGCGGCCAGCGAGGAGGTGCGCGAGCTGTTCCGTACCCTCCGGCGCGAGGATCCCGACGACGGCTTTCCCTACACCATGCTGATCGATGTGGGCGCCGACAGGATGCGCGTCACGCCGCCTTACGGTCCTGAGCTCGAGGCGGTCTGGCTCGGCTTCATCCGTTGGCTGATGAGCCTCACCCCCTGCACGGTCACCAACGAGTTCGAGACGGACCTGACCCAGGACGTGACCCGGCTCTGCGCCGCCGCTTGAGGCGCGACGGCGCCCCTCTGTTACGCGGGCATTTCCGGCACGCGGCTTCCGGTTACAGTTGCAGCGGAGGAGGGAGTGCGGAGGGTTGCCCCGCACGGGCGGCCGGCCTAAAGATCGTGGCCGTCATCGATCAGGAGTGCCTATGTCCAATTTCCCCGCCTACCTCGAAACGTCCGAGCAGATCCCGGGCTTCTTCATGCGGGATGCCATGTTCGCGTGGGATTTCCTGCTGGACGCGCAGAATCGCTACGGCATCCGCGGGCATTTCCTCGAGATCGGCGTGTTCGAAGGCAAGTCCGCGACGCTTGGCGCCCACTATCTCGCCGGCGATGAGGAGGCTGTCCTCGTCGATATCAACCCGTGCGCCGCCGCGCTGGAGCGTGTGCGCCGGGTGAAGCGCGCCGGCGTGACACTGGTGCAGGAGCCGTCGAATCGCGCGCGCCGGTCCGAGCGGATCCAGCGCCTCAGCGGCCGCTATCGCTTCATCCATATCGATGGCGACCATGCCGGCTACAGCGTGCTCAACGATCTCGATCTCGCGGCCCAGATCATGGCCGAGGACGGCGTCATCTGCGTCGACGACTTCCTGAATTCGGACTACATCCAGGTCGCGGCCGGGGTCTATAAATTCCTGTTCGACCATCCGATGAGCTTCCGCATGGTGCTGTGCGGCGCCAATAAATGCTTCCTCGTCAAGACGGCGAGCTTCCGTTTCTACGAGGAGGAGATCCAGCGGAACCTGCTCGATCATTCGGGCAAGGCCGGCGCCACCTTCCTTCTGCGCAAATCCTCCTATGCCTATGATTACGGCTGCTTCTCGCTCTCGCCGAATTTCGACGGCCGCCCGCGGCGCCTAGTCGGGCTCGATTCGAACATCGACGATATCCCGGCCTGATCAGGCGGCTCCGCCGGTGCTATAACGAATGAAAACAAGCATCGCCCGAGCGATGCGCCGGGGGAGACGCCATGCATCTTGATCACCACGCCCAAGCCACGCCCGACAAGCCCGCCATCGTCATGGGCGGCAGCGGGGCGAGCGTCAGCTTTGCGCAACTGGTCGAGCGCTCGCGCCGGCTCGGCCACCTCCTGCGCGCGGCCGGGCTCGGGCCCGGCGACCATATCGCCTTCATGCTCGAGAACCGGCCGGAATTCTTCGAGCTCGCCTGGGCCGGACAGCGCCTGGGATTGCGCTACACCCCGATCAACCATCATCTGCAGCCGGCCGAGGCCGCCTATATCCTGGGCGATTGCGGGGCCCGCGCCTTCGTGCTGTCGGACCGTGCCGGCGGCAGTGCTCCCGAGCTTGCGAGCCTGGCCGGCGACCTGCCGCTGCGCCTGGCGCTCGATCGGGATTTTCCGGGATATCTCTCTTACGAAGCGGCCCTCGCCGGTGCCTCTCCCGAGCCGCTCGAGGGCGAGGTCGAGGGCTCGGCCATGCTCTACTCCTCCGGCACGACCGGCCGGCCCAAGGGGGTGATGCGCCAGGTGCCGCAGCAGCCCTTCGGCAGCATGCCGATCCCGCTGCCGGGCCTGGCGCTGCAGGCGCTCTACAATTTCGGCCCCGACACGGTCTATCTCTGCCCGGCGCCGCTCTATCACGCGGCCCCCATTGCCTTTTCCATGCTGGTGCAGCGCATGGGCGGCACGGTCGTGGTGATGGAGCGGTTCGACCCGCTGGAGGCGCTCCGGCTGATCGAGCGCCATCGCATCACCCATCTCCAGATGGTGCCGACCCATTTCGTGCGCATGCTGAAGCTGCCCGAATCCCAGCGGGCGCGGTTCGATCTCTCGAGCCTCCGGATGGCGATCCATGCCGCCGCCCCATGCCCGGTCGAGATCAAGGCCCAGATGCTCGATTGGTGGGGCCCGATCATCCATGAATATTATTCGTCGACCGAAGGGGCGGGCTTCACCTGCATCGGGCCCGAGGAATGGCTCCAGCATCGGGGCTCGGTCGGCCGCCCCGCGCCGGGCACGCTGCGCATCCTCGACGAGGCGGGCGCCGAGCTGCCGCCGGGCGAGCCGGGCCTGCTCTATTTCCAGATCGCCCAGCGCTTCCAGTATCACAACGACCCGGCCAAGACCGCCGGCGCCTATGATGCGCAGGGCTTCGCCTCGGTCGGCGATATCGGCTATCTCGATCCCGAAGGCTATCTGTTCCTGACCGACCGCCACTCGCACATGATCATCTCGGGCGGCGTCAATATCTACCCGCAGGAGATCGAGAATCTGCTGATCCTGCGGCCCGAGGTGGCCGATGTGGCGGTCATCGGCGTGCCCAACCCGGATCTCGGCGAAGAGGTCAAGGCGGTGATCGTGCTGAGCGAGAAGGGTGCCGGCAATTCGACTCTTGCGGAAAGGCTCATGGCATACTGCCGTACGCATCTCGCCCATTATAAGTGCCCGCGCAGCATCGATTTCGTCGATGAGCTGCCGCGTTTGCCGACCGGCAAGCTGCTGAAGCGCCGGTTGCGCGATCAATACTGGCCTAAACCGCGATAAGGCGAGAGGCGAGGCTGTTCACCCGGCCACCTATACTGCGCACGGCGCAATCGGTTCAACCTTACGTCAAGCTTACAAATCATCAATATATTAACATACCTGCCGTGTGCTGCGCTCAGTACTCGCCCAAGACCGGTCATTAAGACAAAATAAAAAAATCTCCGGGACTTTAGCGCTCTTGAAAAGAGCCGGGCGAACGGGAGTTGTGCAATGTCATTCTGGTCGAACTTGTCGATTCGCGGCAAAGTCTTCGCCGCCTTTGCAGCGGTATTCATGGTTACGCTGGCGTTGGGCCTGTTCGGCCTGGCCGAGACCGCGTCGGTCAACGACCACGCCGCGGATGTGCGCGATAATTGGCTGCCCTCGACCGTCGGCCTCGGCAAGCTCGCCACCGCCGTCAAGGAGTACCGGATCGCGGAAGCGCGGCTGACGCTCGCCGCCGTCTCGGTCGACAGCAAGGCCGTCCGCCAGAGCCTCGACGATTTCCGCGCCGCCCAGAAGGCGGCCGAGCAATCCTATACCGATTACAAGCCGCTCATCGCCGCCGGCACCGACGACGAGAAGCTGATGAAGGAGTTCGACACTGCCTGGACCGCCTTCAAGGCGACCAGCAACCGGGTCGCCTCGATGGCCGAGAAGGGCGAGCTCGACACGCTCGCAACCCTTTATCAGGGCGATGATCATGTCGCCTTCCGCAGCGCGGTCGACAAGGTCATGGCCGATCTCGATTTCAACGGGGCTGAAGGCAAGAAGGCCGCCGATGCCGGCGAGGCGACCTACACTTCCTCGCGGATCTTGACCGTCCTCGCCATCGCCTTGGCGGGCCTGCTGTGCGCCGGTGCCGGCTTCACGATCATCAGCACCGTGGCCCGGCCGCTCCGCACCTCGATCGGCGTGGTCGATCGCTTGGCTCAGGGCGATCTCGAGGTCGCGGTCACCGGTACCGAACGCAAGGACGAGCTGGGCCTGCTGGCCCGTGCGCTCGACGTGCTGAAGCGCAACTCGGCCGAGGCCAAGCGGTTGGCATCGCTCCAGGCCGCCGAGGATGCGGCCAAGCTCGAGCGCAGCCGCAAGGTCGAGGCCTTGACCCAGAGCTTCGAGTACAAGGTCGGCCAGCTGGTCGGCGTGCTGTCCTCGGCCGCGACCGAGATGGAGGCGACCGCCCAATCGATGGCCGGCACGGCCGAGGAGACGAGCCAGCAGGCTCTCGTCGTAGCAAGCGCCTCCGAGCAGACCTCGGCCAACGTCCAGACCGTGGCGACTGCGACCGAGGAGCTCTCCTCCTCGATCCAGGAGATCAGCCGCCAGGTGGCGCAATCGACCGCGATCGCCGGCAAGGCGGTCAGCGACGCCCAGCGCACGGACCAGACGGTGCAGGCGCTGGCATCCGGCGCCCAGAAGATCGGCGAGGTCATCACCCTCATCCAGAATATCGCGAGCCAGACCAATCTTCTGGCCTTGAACGCCACGATCGAGGCGGCGCGGGCCGGCGAGCATGGCAAGGGCTTCGCGGTCGTGGCGCATGAGGTCAAGGGGCTGGCCAGCCAGACGGCGAAGGCGACCGAGGATATCGGCAGCCAGATCGCCGCCATCCAGGCGACCGTCGGCGAGGCCGTAGCCGCCATCCGCGGTATCGCCGGCACGGTCGAGGAGATCAACCAGATCTCGACCGCGATCGCCGCCGCGATCGAGGAGCAGAGTGCCGCCACCCAGGAAATCGCCCGCAATGTCCAGCAGGCGGCCCAGGGCACGCACAGCGTGATGTCGAGCATCTCGAATGTGAAGGAAGCCGCCAGCGGCACCGGTGCCGCCGCCAGCCAGGTGCTGAGCGCCGCCGGCGAGCTCTCCCGCCAGTCGGAGGAGCTCACGGGCGAGGTCAACAGCTTCCTCTCCGGGCTTAAGGCAGCCTAGGACGGAGCAGGCCCGAGAAAGGCCGGCCGGGGGAAACCTCGAGCCGGCCTTTTCTTCTTGGGGCTATGAGCCAGGCGCCTTGGCGGGACTGCCCTTGCCTTCGAGCCCGGCCACCGCCGCGCGGATATCCTTGTCGTCCAGCACCAGCTTCTCGCCCCAGGCGACCAGCGCATCGACATCGGCATCGTCGATGGTGAGGCCGGTCGGGATCGCCTGCAGCCTTTTCCGCACTTCGGGATCGGCCACGCCGGCGAGCGAGATGTGCACGACATAGCCTTTCACATCGTCGCAGGCGTAACCCCTGATCATTTTGGCGACGGCGCAGCGGCCCTTCTTTAGCCGCGCCACCAGATCGTCGACCTGGGCACTCGTCAGCAGCAGTGTCTCGAAATTATAGGAATCGATCTGCGTGCCCGACACGGCCGAGAAGATCTGGCCGAGGCCGGTCACGACCTGCTCCTGATTGAGCGTCGGGTCGGCAGCCGCTTCGCCATCGACACTGATGATCAGCACACGCCGCGTATTGAGGGCGATCTGGCCGAAGCTGGCCGAGCTGTCGTCGAAGCCGATGACGCCGTTGATGAGGGCGCGCAAGCCCAGATTGTCGGCGATGCCGCCATCCATCAGATGCACATATTTGGTGAGTGCTGGATCCATGTAGCGCTGCGCCATGCGCGCGAGGCCGGCGCGGCGGGAGCGCGGATCCTTGAGCTCCTCGGGCGTGGCCGTGGTCGCGAGCGGCGATTTGGAGCCCTGGCATTGGCTCTGATAGCTCGTCAGCGTGATCGGCGTGAACAGCACCGGGAAGCCGTTGCTGGCCGCGACCGCGCGGGCGATCGGAAAGTCGAGGATATCGGAGCAGATGAGGTCGAAGGTCGTCTGGGTAAAGGAAAAGGTCGTGCCGTTCGCGATGTCGGTCGCATTGACCGAGATCATCGGCAGCCCCGCCTTCCAGAGATCGGCATATGTCGCACCATGGAACATCAGCCGGTCATAGATTTCGGCCATGCGGTCGTTGGTGCCGTAATAGGGATCGAACACCCACGCCCAGTTCCAGGGCGCCAGATAGGTGCCATAGATGTAGGCGTTGATATCGACCTTGAGGAAATCATGGTCGAATGTGGCGAAGCTCTTGTCGCGATAGAGCCCGTAATGGGCGGCCGGAAACGTCCCGCCCGAGACGCCTGAGATATAGTCGATCTCGTCGAGCAGCGTGATCTCCTTGCCTTCCTCGTTGAAGGCGAGCTTGCTCATGCCCTTGAGCGCGCCATGGCCGAAGGCGGCCGACCGCTTGCCGCCGCCGGAGAAGGCGACGGCCGCGATGATCTCGCCCTTCGGGTCCTCCAGCATCGACGCCAGCGAATATTCGTCGCGATAGATCGGCCAATTCGCGGCATCCTTGGGCAGCGGACTATTGACCACGATATCCGTGGCCTGGCACCCGGCCGCGGCCAGCGCAAGGGCGCCCAGGGCGCAATGCTTGAGGAGCCCGTGCATCGTCAGCCTCTAAGGGATTGTCGCGCCACCGGATCATAAATCGATCCGCCGAGCAAGCGGGCGCCGGCGGGGGTCCCCGAGGGGACTTATCCACCAGCCGATGTCTTGCGCTCTTGATGGGTCAGCTCCATAAGTTCATTATTTGTTCATGTTCAGCGAGTGGGAGCGGCGATAAGGTGGAAACGGCGCGGGATCGCGAGATCCTCGAAACATTGACCGAGCTGGCGCTCGAGGTCGCGACGGCGCTGATCGTGACGGACGCGGCTGCCGGCAATGCCGAAAATGCCAACCGCCTGAGCCTCGCCTTCACCCGCGTCGCCCGTTCGATCCGCCAGACGCTGGCCTTCAAGGCGAAGCTCGCCGACATGGTGGCGAAGCGCGCCGAGAAGCGCCAGGCCCAGGAGCGTGAGGAGGCGATCGAGAAGACGCGCCTGCGGGCGAGGAAGCTTCAGGTCGCCCGCGATGTCGGCCGGATGGTGGAAGCCATCTCGGAGCCCGAGAGCCTGCTGGGCGATCTCCATGCGCGCCTGATGGGCCCGGATATCGAGGACGAGCTCCTCTTCATCGATCTGGGCAACGTCATCCTTGGTCTCTGCGACGGCCGCCCGAAGGGAGAACCCCTCGCCCGCTTGGCGGGAGAGGGAGGGGCCCGCGTCAGCGGGAGGGTGAGGGTGTGGCCTCGCCATCACCTCGCGTAGACCCTCACCCGGCTCGTTTCACTCGCCACCCTCTCCCGCCAAGCGGGCGAGGGTTGATTGACCCGACCTTTCCGCCACACCGGCCGAGAGGAGAAACACGCTTGCTTGCTACACCCCACCCCGCCGCCACCGAGGCTGCTGACGCGTGCCGGTTCTCTGGCATAGAGTAACTTTCAGCCGTTCCGAACGTTAGACCGCGAAGCGGGTCGATTGCCGAGCCCGTGATCCTCGCGGCGCCTCAAGGAGCAAGCGGCATGATCAAGGACGTGACGAGCAGCACTTGGGCGCGGCCTCTGGCCTTCTTCCTGTCGGCCTTGATGGTCGCATTGCCGCCGCTCGCCGCCGAGGCTCAGCAGCCGCCGCCCGCCGCCGCCGACCAGGATCAGGCCTTCACGCCGGAGCAGCTCGACGCGCTCCTGGCGCCGATCGCGCTTTATCCCGACAATCTCCTGACCCAGACGCTGATGGCGGCGGCATATCCGACCGAGATCGTCGAGGCGTCGCGCTGGCTCGACCAGCCGGGCAACAAAGCGCTGAGCGGCGACCAGCTCGCCCAGGCGCTGGACGCGCAGAACTGGGATCCGTCGGTCAAGGCCACCGTGGCCGTGCCGCAAGTGCTGGCGACCATGAACGCCAATCTCGAATGGACCCAGCAGCTGGGCTATGCCTTCGACACGCAGCAGCCCGATGTGCTGGCGTCCGTGCAGCGGCTGCGCCAGCAGGCGCAGGCGGCAAACCAGCTCCAATCGACGCAGCAGCAGGTCGTCACCGCCGATCAGGGAACGATCATCATCCAGCCGGCGCAGCCGAATGTGGTCTATGTGCCGGTCTACAATCCGACCGTGGTCTATGGCACCTGGCTTTATCCGGCCTATCCGCCGGTCTATATCCTGCCGCCGCCCGGTTATATCGTCGGTGACGCCTATGCCACCGGCCTCGTCTTCGGCATCGGCATCGCGATCACGGCGTCGCTCTGGGATATTGGCCGGCCCGACTGGCGCGGCCGGAACGTCAATGTCGATGTCAACCGCTACAACCGGATCAATGTCCGTCGCCCGCCGATCGCTCCCGGCGGCTGGCGCCCGGGCGGCGGGCGTCCGGCCTTCAATCGCCCGCCGACCGGTCCCGTCGGGCGCCCTGGCGGTCCTCCTCGTCCGGGCGGCCCTGGGGGCGGCGGCAATCGTCCAGGCATTCCGGCCAGCCCTGGCGGCATCAACCGTCCCGGCGGCCCGTCCGGCGGTCCGGCCCGTCCGGGCGGCCCCGGCGGCGGCGGCGGCAATCGTCCGGGTATTCCGGCCAGCCCGGGCGGCTTCAACCGTCCCGGCGGCCCGTCCGGCGGTCCGGCGAATGGGCGGCCCAATATCAGCGTGCCGGGCAATCTGGTGAACCGCCCGCAGCGGCCGGCCAATCCGCCGCCGGCTCTCGGCACCAACCGGCCGGCCATCCCGGCGCTCGGCAATCGTCCGGGCGGCGGCGCTCCGGCGCCGAGCCGGCCCGCACGGCCCAGCTTTCAGCCGCCGCGGCAGCCCGGCGGTGCCATCGGCGGCATCAATGAAGGCCATAACGCCAGCGACTTCGCCGCCCGCGGCAATCAGAGCCGGCAGCAGATGCAGCGCCCGGCACCTGGTGGCGGTCGTCCGAGCGGTGGCGGTGGCCATCCCGGCGGCGGGGGCGGACATCCCAGCGGTGGCGGCAACGGCAAGGGGAAGCGGTGATGAGCATCCGCATGATCGGCACGCTCGGCAGTGCAGCACTCCTGGCCTTGATGCTGGCGGCGTCCGGCGCCTCGGCCTTTGCCCAGGCGGCACCCCATCATCATCCGCATCCGCCGCAACAGCTGTTCGACTCGCCCGATGCCGCGGTGGACGCCTTCGTGGCCGCGGTCAAGACCAACGACCCCAAATCGATCTTCGCAGTGCTCGGCCCCGGCAGCGGCAAGCTCATCAATTCGGGCGATCCCGTGCTCGACCAGCAGGCACGCCAGCGCTTCCTGGACGCCTATGCGGCCAAGCATGCGCTGGTCGCCGAGGATGACAGCACCACGATCCTCCAGGTCGGCCCGGACAGTTGGCCGACGCCGATCCCGCTCGTGAAAACCACGGGCGGCTGGCGCTTCGATGCGCCCTCCGGCGCCCAGCAGATCCTCAATCGCCGCATCGGCCGTGACGAGATCGCGGCAATCCGCGGCTGCCTCGTCTATGTCGATGCGCAGCTGGATTATTTCGACCGGGCGAAGCGCGGCCGCGGGACTGGCTTCTATGCCCAGCGGCTGGTCAGCACGGAAGGCCATTATGATGGGCTCTATTGGCCGGTCGCCGAGGGCGAGGTGCAGAGCCCGCTCGGCCCGCTCGTCCAGCAAGCCGAAAGCGAAGGCTATCCGAGCGATCTGGTGAAAGGGCGGCGCACGCCCTATCAGGGCTACTACTATCACATCCTGACAGCCCAAGGGCCCAACGCCGATGGCGGCGCCAAGAGCTACATCGTGGGCGGCAAGATGACGGCGGGATTTGCGCTCGTCGCCTGGCCCGCGCGCTACGGCGCCTCAGGTGTCCAGACCTTCATCGTCGACCAGGACGGCGTCGTCTATCAGAAGGATCTGGGGCCGGACACGGCAAGGGCAGCCGCCGCGATCACGCGCTTCGATCCCGATCCAAGCTGGCTGCAGGTGAGCCTGAGTAACAACTGATAACACTCGCCGGAAGTCTTGACTTCCGGCGAGTGTTATCGCGAGCGACGGCGAGTGCTGAGCCGTATGGCGCGAAGCCTCAGGGTCGCGGAGGCGACCCGCGCGGCGCCTGAGCGACTGCCTGAATTTCGGACGAGTCCGAAATTCAGGCGATTGGTCTAAGACTCAGCGCGCCGCGATGGCGACGGCGGCGCCGGCGATCACCGCCGCCGTGCCCTGGTTGATCCGCCGCTGTGCCCGTTCGGAGCGGAACACACGCCGCGTCCGGTCGGCGAGCAGCGCCCAGAGCGCCAGGATCGGGCCGCAGACCAGCACCATGGTGCCGGCGAGCTCGGCATACGCCGTAAGGTCGATCGTCCGGATATCGACCACCAGCGGCATGACCGACAGGAAGAACACGATCGGCTTCGGGTTGCCCAGCGTCAGCGACAGGCTTGAGAGAAAGGTGCGCAAAGCGTTCTCGCGCATCGTCTCGGGCTCAACATCGAGCCGGCTGACCGGTGCCCGCCAGATCTTCCAGGCCATCCAGCAGAGATAGGCGGCACCGGCATAGCGCAGGAGCTGAAAGGCGGTCTCGAAACTCTGCGCCACGAAGGCGAGGCCGGAGACCGCGAGCGTCATCAGCACGATGTCGCCCAGCACGAAGCCCGCGATGAACCAGGGCAGGCCGTGAAGGCCGCGGCCGAGTGCACGGGCCACGACCAGGGCCACGCCCGGACCGGGCGACGCCACGGCAACGGCATAGATAGCGGCGAAGACCAGCAATCCCGACAGGCTCATGAGTACTCTCCAGCGAGGAACGGCATGCCGATCTATAACAAAAGCCGGCAATCACCCGAGCCGTTCGATGATCGCCTTCGCGGCCGCCGGATTGCGCTCCTTGAAGCCGCTGATGACATAGAGGAACACGTCGCGGGCTACCGCTTTGGCCGGCTCGCCGGCGGTTTCGAGCCCGTGCGGCACCGTGCCGGAGGCCAGCGACTTGGCGCGCGCCGCCCAGGTATCGAGGGTCTTCGAAGCATAGCCGAGCTCTTCCCCTTCGCTGGTGCCCATGATGCGCGCATAGACGAAGGGTGCGGTGATGTCGGCGATCTGCGGAAACTCCGAATCGGCGGCGAGGATGATGGCGACGCCATACTGCCGGGCCATCGCCACGAATTCAGGATGCTTGAAGCTGTCATGCCGGACCTCGACCGCATGCATCAGCTTCCGCCCCTCATGGCGTGCCGGCAGCAGCTTGAGGAACGCCTCGAAATCCGCGGGATCGAACTTCTTGGTCGCCATGAACTGCCAATTGATCGGGCCGAGCTTGTCCTTGAGCTCGGTGATGCCGCTGGCGATGAAACGCTCGACCGATTGGGCGCCCTCGGCCAGCACACGGCGATTGGTGGCGAAGCGCGGGCCCTTCAGCGCGAAGACGAAACCGTCGGGCGTCTCGTCATGCCATTTGGCGAAGCTCTCGGGCTTCTGCGAGCCGTAATAGGTGCCGTTGATCTCGATCGAGGTGAGCTGCCGGCTGGCATATTCGAGCTCGCGCTTCTGGGTGAGATCGGCGGGATAGAAGCTGCCGCGCCAGGGCTCGTAGGTCCAGCCGCCGATGCCGACGCGGATCCGGGGCTTGTGCTGTTCGGTCATGAGGCTTTCTCCTTATGGCGTGCGCAGCACTTTGCCGTAGCGCTTGACCAGCCGGTCCCGCTTGAGGCGCGACAGGCGATAGATCCAGAACAGGCCGTCGAGCTGGTCGATCTCATGCTGCAGGCAGATGGCGAGCAAGCCCCGAGCCTCCTCGATCCGTTCGGTCCCGTCGAGAGTTCTGATAGCGCACTTCGACCGACGCCGCGCGCTCGACCGTCTCGACGGCACCAGGCATCGACACGCTGCCTTCCTCACCCAAGACCTTGCCGGCCGAGGCCCGGACGATCGCCGGATTGACGTAGAAGCGCGCCGCGTCGCCAACGAGCTCGATCGCGACCAGCCGCTGCATGACCCCGATATGGGGCGCCGTGATGCCGATGCCGGGTGCCGCGCGCATCGTCTCGAGCAGATCCTGGGCCAGCGTCTCGAGCGCCGCATCGAACGCGGTCACAGGTGCGGCCGGCTGCCTGAGACGCGGATCGGGATATTCCAGGATCGTCCTTATGGCCACGCCGTCTCCCCCCGCATAGGCTTGGGCGCCAGTTAGCCATGGAGATGCCGAAAGTGACAACGCCCGCAAAACCCGTCCTCCTGACCGGCGCCTCGGGCGCGCTGGGCCGCCTGCTCACCGCTTCACTCGCCGCCAAAGGCTGGACGCTCAGGCTCGCCGACCGCGCCCCGTTTCCGGACTTGGTGCCGGATGGGGCAAGCTTCACCCCGGCCGATCTCGAGGATGGTCCGGCCATGCTCCGCCTCGCGGAGGGCTGCAGCACGATCCTCCATTTCGGCGGCATCTCGACCGAGCAACCCTTCGAGACGGTGCTCGGCGCCAATCTGCGCGGCCTCCATCACATCTATGAAGCGGCCCGGCATGCTGGTGCCCGCGTGATCTTCGCCTCGTCGAACCACACGGTCGGGTTCCACACCCGCGACGCGGTGCTCGACGATGATTGCGCCTTCCGGCCCGACGGCTATTACGGCCTCTCCAAGGCCTATGGCGAGCTGATGGGCCGGCTCTATTGGGACAAGCATGGCGTCGAGAGCGTGTTCCTGCGCATCGGCTCCTGCTTTCCCGAACCGCACGATGCCCGCATGCTCGCGACCTGGCTGTCGCCCGGCGATCTCCTCCGCCTGGTCGAGCGCGCGACGCTGGCCGAGACGACCGGTCCCGAAGGCTGCCTCGTCATCTGGGGTGCCTCGCGGAACAGCCGCATGCGCTGGTGGCGCCGCGACGGCCGTACCGTCATCGGCTGGACGCCCGAGGACAGCGCCGATGCGTACATCACGGCACTCGACGGCAAGATCACGGACGATCCGGTCATCGAGCGGCATCAGGGCGGCGCCTTCTGCGCCATCGACTATTCGCGGCGATGACGCGTCAGCTGCCCGGGTTGGCCGCACCGTTCCGCTGGCGGAACGCGCCGACCATGTCGTCGGCGCGGGCGAGGGCAGGGTCGCGCCCGAGGGCGGCGCAGGCGACGGGCGCCGAGCGGTCGGCCAGATCCTCGATCGCTTCCATGTCGCCATGGGCGAGGGCAGCCTGAGCGCGATTCTTCTCTTGCTCGGTCTCAGCGGGGACCGCGGCGAGGGCGGCGCCTCGGAGATCAGCCGCCCAGCCATCGTCGCGCAGACCGCAGAGTGGGGCAGTGGCGGCGAGTCCGCCCAGCTGCGCCACCTCGGCCAGCTCGGACTCGGTCTGCTCGGCCGCCGCCGTGGGCAGTGCCGCTGCCAGCAGCAGCATCAAGATCGGAAAGCGCATGGTCCTCTCGCTGGATATGTAACGCGAGCGTGTCACCCCTGCAGCCGGGGCGGGATCCGTTCATGGCCCGCTTTGCTAAGCTCGGTCAATAACATAGCAGGGGACAATGACGATGCGCAGGGCAGGACGGAACCTCACTCGGTTGCTGGCGCTCTTGCTCGGCCTCGTGCCGCTCGGGGCATTCGCTGAAACCGCGCCGGAAATCCCGTTCAATTCGGTCCCCGATCCGCTCAAGCTGCCGAAGGACCTCTATTTCGGCGAGGTGTCTGGTGTCGCGGTCAATTCCAAAGGCCATGTCTTCGCCTTCTCGCGCGGCAGCACGACGGGACCGGCCTATGCGGCAGCGGCGGCCCAGCTGCTCGAGTTCGGGCCGGACGGCAAGTTCATCCGCGAGATCGGCCATAATCTCTATGCCTGGTCCTTCGCGCACGCCGTCAAGGTCGATCGCGACGACAATATCTGGGTCACCGACAAGGGCTCGGACATGGTGGTCAAGTTCGATTCCCAGGGCCGTGTCGCCATGGTGTTCGGCCGCAAGCAGGAGGCGTCCGACGAGGATACCGGGCCCTTGAAGCATCCGAAACCGCCGCTGGCGCCGGTCGACGGCCTGTTCCGCCAGGTCACGGACATCACCTGGGACAAGGCGGGCAACGGCTATATCAGCGACGGCTACATCAATGCGCGCGTCGCCAAGGTCAGCAAGGAGGGCGAGTGGCTGGGCTCCTTCGGCGAGCCGGGCACCGGGCCGGGCCAGCTGATGACGCCGCACAGCATCGCGATCGACAATGACGACCATATCTATGTCGCCGATCGCGGCAATCGCCGCATCCAGGTGTTCGACACCAGCGGCAAGGTGCTGCGCCAGATCACGATCGACGTGCCCTATCCGCCCGATGCCAAGCCGGCGATCGGCAACAAGCCCAACCTGCCTTATCCCGACGGTACGCCGCAGACCATGGCGCCGGGGGCGCCCTGGACCGTTTGCATCACGCCCGGCCCGCATCAGGTGCTTTATGCATCCGACGCCTTTCCCGGCCGTATCTACAAGCTGTCGCTCGACGGCAAGGTGCTGGGCGTCCTGGGCCGAGCCGGCAAGATGCCGAAGCAGTTCGGCTGGATCCACGAGATCGCCTGCCCGTCAGAGAACGAGCTCTATGTCGCCGAGCTCCTGAACTGGCGTGTGCAGAAACTGATCCTGCATCAGCAGAAGTGACGCTCGACCTGAAGCGGGGATTTGGCTAGAAGGTGGTCCGATGATCACCTTTTTCTCCTCGGCCAAGCCGTTTCGAGGACAGGCGGCGATACAGCAGCGCAATGGTATCGGCAGCTGGCTGCGCCTCTATCCCGATGCCGAGATCATGCTGTTCGGCCGCGACGAGGGCGTCGCCGAGATCTGCGCCGAGCTCGGGCTTATCCATGTGCCCGATGTCGAATGTACCGAGTTCGGCACGCCGCTTCTGAGCCATATGTACGCCCATGCCCAGGCGGCTGGGTGCCATCCGATCCTGTGCTCGGTCAATGCCGACATCATCCTGCTCGAGGATTTCCGCGCGGGTGTTGAGCGCGTCGCCCGCTTGGGATCGCCCTTCGTGATGACCGGCCGGCGCACGAATCTCGATTTCGACGAGCCGCTCGATTTCGCCGGCGATTGGCGCCGGACGGTGAGCGACGCCACAGCGGCACGCGGCACGCCGGGCCATCCGCTCTGCCTCGATTATTTCGTGTTCCGGCGCGGCTCGATTCCGTCCATGCCGCCCTTCGCCATCGGCCGTCCGGCCTGGGACAATTGGCTGCTGATGGATGTGCGCCGTCGCCGGGTCGATCTCATCGATGCCAGTGAAGCGATCGCGCCGATCCATCAGAATCACGGCTATGGCCATGTGCCGAAGGCGACCGGCCAAGGCTGGGAAGGGCCGGAGGCGGATCGCAACCGGAACCTCGCCGCCGCGGACGCGCCGGGTTTCCAGCCGCGCCTGCACACCATCTTCTCGGGGAACAAGCTCCTGACCGCCTCGGGCGTGCGCCCGGCGCTCACGCGGCAGCATCTGGGCTGGAAGCTTTATGCCTGGGCCGAATACCATAATATCAACCAGCGGGCGCTGGCGTTCTATCACCATCTGAAGGGGGGGCTCTATCGGCTGCGCCGCAACCCGCTGAATGCTGTGAAGCGCCTAGCGCCGTCGCTCGTCCAAAGCTTCGCAAAGACCCGGATCGGCAGTGCGCTTCGGCTCTTCCGTCATGTCCATCAGGTGGGCGGCCTCAGCGGCGTGCTCAATTTCTACCGGCTGCTGCGCGGGCATCCCGAGCCCGGCCTGATCCCGGTCGGCGACGCCTTGCAGCGCCATGGCATGGTCGATGCGGCGCGCGTGATCTGGACCCGCTGGCTGGCTTTGGAACCGGCCAATCAGGCGATCCGGGAGCGGTTGCTGCGCCTGCATATCGAGCAGGGCGAGCTTGCGGCAGCCTCGGCGATGGCGCCGCAGGCGAGCTATCCAGAGGCCGAGCCGCTGCGAGCCCATCTATGAGCGACGCCCAGGGGTTCGATGTTCCGGTCGCCCTCTTCGCCTTCAACCGGCCGGGGCTGACGCAGCGCGTCTTCGACGCCATCGCCCAGATGCGGCCGCGCCGGCTGTTTCTGGTGGCGGATGGCCCGCGGGCCGATCGGCCGGGCGAGGCTGAGCTCTGCGCCGAGGTGCGCCGGATCATGACCGCTGTCGATTGGCCGTGCGAGGTCGCGACCAATTTCAGCCCGCACAATCTCGGCTGCGGCCGGCGCATGTCGAGCGGCATCGACTGGCTGTTCGGCGAGGTCGAGGCGGCGATCCTGCTCGAGGATGACTGCCTGCCCGGTCCGGATTTCTTCGAGTTCAGCCGCGCCATGCTCGACCGCTATGCCGCCGACACGCGGATCGGCGTGATCTCCGGCACCAATTACACGACCCGATGGGCGCGTGTGCCGGGCAGCTACTTCTTCAGCCGCTACACTCATATCTGGGGCTGGGCGAGCTGGCGGCGTTCCTGGGCGCTCTATGATTTCAGCCTGTCGAAGCTCGAGGCGGCGCGCCAGGCCAAGCTGCTCGAGACGGTGCTCGAGCACGAGGCGCTGGCGCGCTTCTGGTACGACATCTTCGATCGCGTGGCCGAGCGTCGGATCGATACCTGGGATTATCAGCTCTGCTTCGCGGGCTTCGCCAACTCCTGGCTCAACATCATTCCGACGGCCAATCTCATCAGCAATATCGGCGTCGGCGCCGATGCGACGCACACGACGGATGAGAACAGCTTCGCGAACATGCCGATCGAACCGTTGCCGCAGCCGCTCACGCATCCGGCTTTCATCACACGCTGCGGGCTCAATGACGAGCTGACCGAGCGCCACGCTTATGGATTCACGCCGCCAGCGCCGGTTTCGGCAGCGGCATCGGCGATGCAGGTGCCGCCGCGTCGGCTGCGGCAGCTGTTCCGTCTGGGGAGGCAATGGTGAAGCTTATCGATCTGATTGGGCGGCGTCCGGTCGCGGCACCGGTTGAGGCACAATCACAGGACCAGGACAGCACGACATCCTCGGAGCCGGTGAGCTGGGTTGGGCGTCGTCCTGCCTATCAGGAGACCGCGGACCACACGCCGGGCACCACATATCTGCTGCCGAACGGTGCCACCAACTGGTATCCGCCGGTGATGATCGGCGCCGGCGGGATCGGTCGGCAATCGACCGAGCGCGAGACGGTCGAGGCGGCCGAGGCGCTGCTCGGGCGCCTTACCGCCGACGAGTATTCGACATATCTCCGGAACTTCTATGCCGAAGGGCTGCGCCGTTATGGGGCCGGCTGGGGCTATTCGGACATCGTCACGGTGCTGCTGACGCTGTCCAAGACACTGGCACCGCGCCGCTATCTCGAGATCGGCGTGCGCCGTGGCCGCAGCGTCTGCGCGGTGGCGAGCCGGACGCCCGCGGCCGATCTCGTGTTGTGCGACATGTGGGTTGAGAATTATGCCGGCATGGACAACCCCGGCACGGCGCTGGTCGAAGGCGAGCTCGACCGGATCGGGCACAAGGGCAGCCGCAAATTCATCAACGGCAATTCGCATGAGACGCTGCCGCGCTATTTCGCCGAGAATCCGGAGGCGCGCTTCGATCTCATCACCGTCGATGGCGATCATTCGCCCGAAGGGGCGGCGCAGGATCTCATCGATGTGCTGCCGCATCTCACTATCGGCGGCGCCATCGTGTTCGACGATGTCTGCCACCCGCTGCATCCGGAACTGAACCAACTCTGGCGCGAGCTGGTCGCGGGCGATCGCCGCTTCTCGTCCTGGATGTATGACGAGGTCGGCTACGGCGTCGCCTTCGCGATCCGGCGCTGGTGATCAGTAGCGCCAGCTGGTGAGATCAGCACCCTTGGGCGCGGTCTTGGCGATCCGGTCCATGATCTTGGGCAGGTACTGCGTGTTGTAGTGCAGCCGCGAATAGGCGTTCGGCAAGGTCGGATCGCCGTTCCAGCAATGCTCGGCGCGATCGCCATAGGTGACCTCGCCCTCATAGGGCGGGTTCAGCTTCTCCAGCACCGCCTGCGCAAGATAGACGGCGTCGTTGAGGAAGTAGGTATCGGCGCTGCCGACATGGATATGGATCTTGCCTTGAAGCTTGGGGGCCAGCGTCGCCCAGTCCCGCTCGATGATGTGGGTGAGGTCATAGTGCTCGCGCCAATAGGCGGCCACAGTGTGATCGATCTTGCCGGTGAGCTTGTCGAAGATCGGCAGCGGATAGCCGTCCTTGCCCTGCGGGCTGAACACCGCCTGCCAGACATCGTACTGGCCGCCTGAGCGGGTGCGGTCGCCCAGCGCCAGCTCCAGATAGTTCATGTCGCGCTGGGTCGCCAGCACCTCGCCCAGATAGTCGCGCATCCCGGGCCGCTCGATCGACACGGCCTGGCCCTTGAGCGTGTATTCGTTATCGTCCTCATAGAGATTGACGACCGTATAGGCGCGGAAATCGATCGGGTCCGGGCAGGCGACGAAGGCACCGTTGAACACGTCCGGATAGAACACCTGTGTCGCCAGCGCCTCCCACCCGCCAGTCGAGCCGCCATAGGTGAAACGCGCCCAGCCCTGGCCGATGCCGCGGAACTTCGCCTCGATGGCCGGGATCAGCTCGTGATTGATGGCATCGCCATAGGGACCGAGATTGGCCGAGTTCACGGCATAGGAATCGTCGTAATAGGGGTTGGCATGGGCCAGCTCGACGACGAGATAGCGCGGCAGATCGGGCCCGGTCCATTTGCGGAAGAAATTATAGGCTTCCTGCTGCTGGATGCGGTTGTAGCCCGCGAGATGGAAGCGCTCGGAATAATCGGGCTTCAGATCCGGATCGGGCGGCGTGTCGCGGAAACCGCTGATATCGTCCGGGAAATGGCCGTGGAAAACCATCAGCGGATAATGCGCGTCCGGATGCTCGTCGAAGCCCAGCGGCAGCAGGACATGGGCGCCGAGATACATCGGCCGGCCCCAATAGCGCGTCAGCAGCTCGCTTTTGATCACGATATGCCGGACGTACTTGCTGTCGCTCTTGGGTGCGATCGGGGGGATCACTTGATCGAGGGTGAGGCTGAAGCGCTGCGGGTGAGCCGGATCGAGATGCAGCGGCATCGGCTTCGAGTAAAGATTGCCGGGCTTCTCGTTCCAATGCTGGCCCTCGCCCTCGTCCGGCGGCAGCTCGACGACCGAGCCGTCGGCGCGATGGAAGGTCTCGTAGCGATTGAGCACGGCTTGGATCTGATAGTCGCCCGGGGGCAGGGACGACAGCTTCCGCTCGGGCCAGCCGAAGGCGCTGTCATTGACGATCGCAGGCTTGCCGGGGGCGAGGCCTTCGACATTGAGGCCGAAGACGAAGGGCGTCGTGCGCAGCGAATCGCCGGCGACCTGGAGCCGCGGCTCCTTGTCGGTCTCGGTGCTGACGATCAGGATCATCCGGCCGTCGATGGGTGCGGCGCTCGCCGACGCCGGAAAGCTCACGGAGAAGGAAAGCGGCGTGCGCGGCATCTCGGTCGCCGCTGCCGGCAGGCCCAAAAACACAGCCGGCATCAGCCGGAAGAGGCTGCATCTAAAATTGCTGCTCGCCACTATCATCGCCTCCTCAGCTTTTCCGGCTATCGCAGCAGAAAAGACGAGGCCTGTCGAACGGGATCACCGCGGAGGGCGGGATGACGATCTATTTCCTGGCGGATGGCGCGATGTCGGGCTGCGATTTGTATCGCCCGCTTGGCCCGGCAATCCTGCCCGATACCGAGCTCCGCATCGAGCATGACGGAAATCACTGGCAGAATCGGCGCGGCTGGATCGTCCAGGGGCAGATCTATGAGGGGCCGGGTCGGAACGCGGCGCCGGACGCCTTGGCGCTGCGACCGGACGGAACCGAGATCGCCGTCGCCCTGCTCGATGAGGCAGTGGCCGATGCAGCACGGGTCTCTTATCCGGTGCGCGGAATCTTCTGCTACGGCACGCTGATGCGCGGCGAGGAGCGGTTCCATTTCCTCAGCGAAGGCGGGCTCGATCGGATCGTCCCGGCCGAGACGCCCGGCACGCTCCATGACCTGGGGTCGTACCCCGGCATGACGCTCGACGCACGGGGCGGGCGCGTCAAGGGCGAGCTCGCTTATCCGTCGGACCTCGAAACCAGGCTCGAATGTCTCGACGCCGTCGAGGACTTCTTCGGCATCGGCCATCCGGGCAATCTCTATCGCCGGGTCACCGTTCCAGTCGATGCGGGCGGGGGTTTGATCGAGCGGGCCTGGATCTATGTCTGGACCGGCGACCCGGCGGGCCACGCCGTCATCGCGTCTGGTGACTGGCGCGCTCGATCCTGACCGGACCGCTAGCGATGCTCGGCATGTCGCTTGCCCGAGGCAGCGGCCTTGCCGCGGAGCGCGCCGGCCTTATTGCCCTGGCCCGAGCCGCCCGGCTTCTTGCCGCCGCCATCATCCTTGTTGACGGTCGCCCAGGCCCGCCTTTCGGCCTCCTTCTCGGAGACGCCGCGACTCTCGTAGCTGTCGGCGATGTGATCGGCTTTGCGTTCCTGCTTGTCGGTGTATTTCGACTTGGCGCCGCGTGGCATGGCGTCCTCCCTGGCTGGATTCCCAGTAACCCAACCGAAGGATCGAGGTTCCACTCAGGCGAAACGGAGCGTTCGCCCACGTCAGTGCGTTCAATGGGTAATCTCGAACCATGTGCTCGAAAGTGGGCGGGGAGAGCAGCAACGGCGCGCGCGACGGGAGACGAAGGTGTTGAAAAAACTGATCGCTCACTATCTCAGGATCGGCCGTCTGACCATTCATGGTCTATCGCGGGATCCGTGTGTCTTCGGCAGCATCAATGCCGGCTATCCTCATCTCGATATCGCGATTTCGCTCAGGACGCGCTGGACGGCGTGGAAGATCCTGCTCAATCCTGCACTTCGGCTGGGCGAAGCCTACATGGATGGCGACCTCGTCATCGAGCGGGGCGACCTCCGCTCATTTCTCGAGCTGTGCTTCATCAATCTGCGCGGTCCGGCCCCGGCGGCCGAAACGGGACTGAGGCGCCTGTGGCTGCGCACCCGCCGTGCGCTTCAACGGCGCAACGATCGCCGGCGCGCGCGCCGGAACGTGGCGCATCATTATGACCTGTCGGTCGATTTCTACCGGCGCTTCCTCGATGCCGATCTCCAATATTCCTGCGCCTATTTCCCACCCGGGACGAGCGATCTCGAGGCGGCGCAGCAGGCCAAGAAGGACCATATCATCGCGAAGCTGCTGCTGCGGCCGGGGCAGCGCGTGCTCGATATCGGCTGCGGCTGGGGCGGGCTCGCCCTCACGCTGGCGCGCCACAAGGTCGAGACGGTCACCGGCATCACGCTCTCGCGCGAGCAGCTTGCCGTGGCACGCCAGCGCGCCGAGGAGCGGCAGCTGGGCGGCAAGGTTTCGTTCGAGCTTCAGGATTATCGCGATGCGGCCGGCCCGTTCGACCGGATCGTCTCGGTCGGCATGTTCGAGCATGTCGGGGCCGCGCATTTCCTCGAATTCTTCTCCACCATCTCGCGGCTGCTGACCGATGATGGCGTCGCCCTCATCCACGCGATCGGCCGCATCGACGAACCGGGCGTGACCAATGGCTGGATCCAGAAATACATCTTCCCGGGCGGCTATGTGCCGGCGCTGTCCGAGACGCTGGCCGCGATCGAGCGGTCGGGGCTGTGGGTCGCCGATATCGAGATCCTGCGTCTCCACTATGCCGAGACGCTGAGACACTGGGAGCTGCGCTTCGCAGCGCAACGGCGCGCCATCGCCGAGCTCCATGACGAACGTTTCTGTCGGATGTGGGAGTTCTATCTCGTCATCAGCGAGATGGGCTTTCGCTATGACGGCCTGATGGTGTTCCAGCTGCAGCTGGCGAAGCGGGTCGAGACGCTGCCTATCACCCGCGATTACATGCTCGATGCCGAGCGGGCCGGAACGCCTGTGCCGGCCTGGATCCGCGCTGCACGCGCCAGCTGATTGCGGCAGAGTGCGTCGGGATCGGAGGGAGGGGAAGGTGGCTTCCCCTCTCTTCGGTGGTCGGCCTGATTAGCGGGCCGCGAGCTGGGTCGCGTCGACGCTGTCGGACTGGCTGGTCGACAGCCGCGCAATGAAAGCCTGGGCCGGATTGTCGGTCGCGACCTGGTTCACCGCCTGGGCGGGAGTCCGCTCGCCGGCGAGGCCGGCAATGAAGCTCTGTGCCACATCATCCGTCGCGACGATCGACGAGGGCGCGGCCGGCGTGCCAGGGGTCGAGAAGCTGGCGATGAAGGACTGGGCCGGGTCGGTCTGGGTCTGGGCATTCGCGCCAACCGTCAGTGCTACGGACAGAACAGCGGCGGAGAGAACGGAAGAAATCTGGGTGCGGGTCATTTTAAGCCTCCTTGGTTTGACGGGCCGTCGCAGTTATTGGTGACGTTCGTCATGAAAATAAACATAACCATCGTCATGATTATGGTCAAGAGATTTCTGCGGGTTGGGCCGGGCGCGACGGCATGGCCGATTTGCGAGAAGAATCAAAGGCGGGGCTTGGCAAGAGGCCCGCTTCGGCCTACATTTCACTGACGATCGTCATGAAAGCGAGGCTGCTATGCGATTAACGAAAGCCCAGCGCGACGAGAACCACGAGCGGATCATCCGCGTCGCGGCCAAGCTGTTCCGTGAGAAGGGCGTCGATGGTGCCGGCATCGACGAGATCATGGCTGCGGCGGATCTCACCCATGGTGCCTTCTACGGCCATTTCCCGAACAAGGCCGCACTTGTCTCCGCGGCCGGCGCCTATGCCTTCGGGCATTCTGGCTTTCGCGAGACCGGACGGAAGCAGGGCAAAGGCTTCCTGGACATGGCGCAGGTCTATCTGACCTCAAAGCATCGCGACGATCCGGGCGGCGGCTGCGCCGTGGCGGCTCTCGGCGCCGATGTCTCGCGCCAGGACGCGTCCGTGCAGGAAAGCTTCGCCCTGCAGATCAACGAGGCGCTGGCCAACGTCGCGAACAAGCTGCCTGGCGATCGGGCCGAGGCGCGACGCGACGCCATCGTCAAATATGCGACGCTCATCGGGGCCATGGTCTTGGCGCGAAGCGTCAGCAAAACGCCTCTTTCCAATGAGATGCTCGAGACCGTCCGGCAGAAGCTGGGGGTCGGGGAAACAGTGCAGGCGGGAGAATAGGATGCGGATCCTGATCGTCGGCGCCGGCGCGATCGGCGGCTATTTCGGCGGCCGGCTGATCGAGGCCGGGCGGGATGTGACCTTCCTGGTCCGTCCGGCGCGGGCCGAGTTGCTCGCGCGCAACGGCCTCGTGGTGAAAAGCCGGCTCGGCGACATCGAGATCCCGGCGCCGAAGACCGTTACCGCGGAGGCACTCCGTGAGCCCTATGATCTCGTCATCCTGAGCTGCAAGGCCTATGATCTCGCGGGCGCCATGGACTCGCTCGCGAACGGCGTCGGGCCGGAGACGATGATCCTGCCGCTCTTGAACGGAATGGCGCATCTCGAGGCGCTCGAAGCGCGGTTCGGCGCGCGGGCGGTGCTGGGCGGGCAGTGCGTGATCTCGACCGTGCTCGATCCCGAAGGCCGTATTCTCCACCTCAACGAGGCGCACAACCTGACCTTCGGCGAGCGGGACGGTGAGGTCTCGGCGCGCATCGAGGCGGTCGCGGCGGCCTTCGGCGGTGCCGGCTTCGAGGCTAATCTCAGCCGTTCGATCCTGCAGGATATGTGGGACAAATGGGTCTTCATCGCGACAGCGGCCGGCATCACGTGCCTGATGCGGTCGGCGATCGGCGATATCGTGGCGGGCGGTGGCGCCCAGGCCGCAACCGGCCTGCTGGCGGAATGTGCCGCGATCGCCGGCAAGCACGGCTTCCCGACCGGCGACTCAGCATTGGCGCGCAGCCGCACGATGTTCACCACCGCCGGCTCAGGCCTGACCGCTTCGATGCTGCGCGACATCGAGCGCGGCGGTGCCATCGAATCCGATCAGATCATCGGCGATCTCCTGCGCCGAGGCGAGGGGCAGGCGTTGCCGCTGCTGCATCTGGTGCTTGTCCATCTCAAAGCCTATGAGGCGCGCCGCGCGCGCGAGGCCAAGCCGGCCTGACGACCGCCGCTTGTCGTCCGGGCAGCATTGACGCATCCTTCCTAATAAGCGGCCCATGAGCCGCATAAGGGAGGAAGAATGAACTTTGCCGAAGATCGGTCGGCCGCGCTGCCGCCGTTCAAGCCGCTGCCCATGAAGGCGCCCGACATTGCCGTCGAGCGGCGCCCGGATGGCACGATCCTGCTGACCTCGCGCCATGCGCCGGGACCCGGGCCGCGCTCGATCGCGCATCTTCTGGCCGAACGGGCAGCATCCCATCCCGACCGGCGCTATATGGGCCAGCGCACGGCGCCGGGCGGCCCCTGGCGTTTCGTGACCTATGGCGAGGCGAAGCGGGCGGCCGACGGGATCGCCGCCGGTCTCTTGGCACGCGGGCTCGGCGCCCAGGACAGCGTCATGGTGCTGTCCGGCAACTCGATCGAGCATGCGCTCGTCATGCTGGGCTGCTACACGGCCGGCGTACCGGTGGCACCGATCAGTCCGGCCTACAGCCTGGTCTCGTCGGATCATGCCAAGCTCAAGCATTGCTTCGCGACGGTCCGGCCGCGACTTATTTTCGCGCAGAGCGGAGCGGTCTTCGCCCGGGCCTTCGAGACCTTGCGCGGCCAGGCGCCGGAGATCGAGATGGTGACCGCCGACGGGACGGGCGAAGGATCGCTCGCCGCCCTCATCGCCACCGTGCCGGGCCCGGAAGTGGCGGCGGCGCTCGATCGGCTCGGTGCCGACAGCGTCGCCAAGTATCTCTTCACCTCGGGCTCGACCGGCATGCCGAAATGCGTGCCGCAAACCTTCGGCATGATGGCGGGCGTGATCGCGGGGCAGGAGGGGCTCAGGTCCGAACCGGCCAATGAGGCCCCGCCCGAGATGCTGGAATGGATGCCCTGGAGCCATATCTCGGCCGGCAATATCGGCTTCAACGCGGTGCTCTGGAACGGCGCCACGATCTATCTCGACGAGGGCAAGCCGATACCCGGCATGTTCGACACGACCATCCGGAACCTGCTGGAAGTGTCGCCGTCGCTCTACGGTTCCGCACCGGTCGCCTTCGCCATGCTGGCCGATGCGATGGAGCGGGACCCGGCGCTGCGCCGGTCCTTCTTCAGCAAGCTCGATTATATGATGTATGGCGGCGCCACGCTGTCGAACGACATCTACGATCGGCTCCAGGCGCTCGCCATCGCCGAGACGGGCCGGCGTATTCCGCTTACTTCCATGTATGGGGCGACCGAGACCCAGGGTATCACGATCGTGCATTGGCTGTGCGAGCAGGGCGGGCTCGTCGGGCTGCCGATGCCGGGCATCACGCTGAAGCTGGTGCCGAACGGCTCGAAGCTCGAGGTGCGCGTCAAGGGGCCGACCGTGGCGTCCGGATATCGCGGCAATCCCGAGCGCACGGCCGAGGCGTTCGACGAGGAGGGCTTTTACAAGCTGGGCGATGCGGTGAGGTTCCTCGATCCGGAAAACCCAGCCAAGGGCTTGGCCTTCGATGGCCGGGTGACCGAGGATTTCAAGCTCCATTCCGGCACGTGGGTCTCGGTCGGCACCTTGCGGCCGGATCTCATCACCGCCTGCAGCCCCTATATCCAGGACGCCGTCATTGCCGGCCAGGACAAGGCCTGCGCCACGGCGCTGTTCTGGCCGTCGCCGGCGGGCGTGCAGGTGTTCGGCCAGCTGCCCGACCTCATCCGGGAGCGGCTCGCCGCCTTCAACCGCGCCGCTGGCGGCTCGTCGCGCCGGATCGGCCGCTTCATCATCATGAAGGAGCCGCCTTCGCTCGATGCCGGCGAGATCACCGACAAGGGCTATGTCAACCAGCGCTGCGTGCAGGAGCGGCGGGCGGCACTGGTGGCCGCCCTTTATGCCGAGCCGCCCGGCGAGGGGGTGGTGACGGTCTAGCGCTTGGTTTGACGAGCATCTTCACCCGTTTCGATGTTTCCATCGAAACGGGATCCGCTCTTACCGCCCCGGCTCGACCACGACCTTCACCTGCTCGTCGGGGTTTGCCAGCGACTTGAACGCACCGGCGACCCCGTCGAGGCCGACCGAACCGGTCAGCACCGGGCGAACATCGATCTTGCCTTCGGCGATGTTGCGCAGGCTGGCGGCGAACTCCTCGGGCGTGTAGCCGAGCACGAACTTGAAATCGAGCTGCTTCGAGATGCAGAGGAAAGGCTCGATCCGATCCGTCTCCATGCACACGCCGGCGACGACGATGCGCGCGCCCGGCGGCGCCTCCTCGATCACCCGCTGCAGCATGCCGGGCACGCCGACGCATTCGAAGATGACAGGCCGCTTGCCCTGCCGGCCGGTCATCCGCGCGATCGATTGCTCGGCCATGGTTGCCGGCACGTCGAGCGACTGCCAGCGACCATGGGGCGATTCCGCCTTGGGATCGATCACGATATCCGCACCCATGATCTCGGCGACGCGCCGGCGGGCCGGCGAGAAATCGGCCGCGATCACAGGGCCGATCCCGCGCACCTTCAAGGCCGCGATGACGGCGAGGCCGACCGGGCCGCAGCCGAGGACCAGCGGAACCGATTGCGCGTCGAGGTCGGCCTGGGCCACGGCATGCTCACCCACCGCGAAGGGCTCGGTCATCGCCGCCTGGGCGTCGGCGAGGCCGTTCGGCACCTCCATGAGCAGCATCTCCTGCAGCACCATGCGTTCGGCGAACCCGCCCGGAAACTTGTCGGAATATCCGACTGTCTCGAAACCCGTTCCGGCCAGCACGATCGGCATGGTGACGACGCGGGTCCCGGCTTTGAGCCGCTTCGGCGTGTCGGGGCCATGATCGAGGATCTCGGCGCAGAATTCATGGCCGAACACGATGTCGCGCTGGGGATCGACGCCGGAGAGCGAGCCGGCCTTCTTGCCGAGATCCAGCATATGCTCGAAATGATGCAGCGCATGGAGGTCCGAGCCGCAGATGCCGCAGGCGAGCGCGCGCGCCAGCACCTGGCCGGGTGCCGGCACCGGCTCGGCGATCTCGTCCCTGACCAGCTCCTTGTTCCGCCTGACCACAGCCCGCATGACTCGCCTCCTGATGGTTCTTGCTTGTGCCTAAGGAACCAGCATGTATCGCTATAGCGAGAGAGCAAGAGAAACATTCGTAGGGGAGAAACATCATGCTGGGACCGAAGCTTCGCTTCGGCGCATTCATCGCGCCGTTCCATCCGGTCGACGAGAATCCGACGCTCGCGATCGAGCGCGATATTGAGCTTGTCCAATGGCTCGACAAGCTGGGCTTCGACGAGGCCTGGGTCGGTGAGCATCATTCGGCGGGATTCGAGATCATCGCCAGTCCCGAGCTCTTCATCGCGACGCTGGCCGAGCGCACGAAGCACATAAAGCTCGGCACCGGCGTCTCGTCGCTGCCCTATCACCATCCCTTGATGCTGGCCGACCGGATCAACCAGCTCGATCACATCACCCGCGGCCGCGTCATGTTCGGCGTCGGGCCGGGCGCCTTGCCGTCCGATGCCTTCATGATGGGCATCCCGGTCGCCCGCCAGCGCGACATGATGGATGAGGCGATCGATGTGCTGGTGCCGCTGCTGCGCGGTGAGACGGTTACGGCCAAGACCGACTGGTTCACCCTCAACGAGGCGCGGCTGCAGCTGACGCCCTTCACGCGCCCCAATGTCGAGATCGCGGTGGCGAGCCAGGTCTCGCCGACCGGTGCGCGTGCGGCCGGCAAGCACGGGCTGGGATTGCTGTCGCTCGGCGCCACCTCGGCCGGCGGCTTCAACGCGCTCGCTTCCAACTGGGCGATCGCCGAGGATATGGCGGCGACCAATGGCACCAAGGTCGACCGGTCCGGCTGGCGTCTCGTCGGTCCCGTCCATATCGCCGAGACACGCGAGCAGGCGCGTGCCGATGTCCGCTTCGGCCTCGAGAAGTGGCTGAGATATTTCACTGAAGTCGCGGCCTTGCCGATCGCGCCCACCGATGGCAGTGATCCGGTCGATGCGCTGATCGCAACCGGCCTTGCCGTGATCGGCACGCCGGACGATGCGATTGCCCAGCTTGACCGGCTCAAGGAACAGTCGGGCGGTTTCGGCGCCTTCCTCAACATGGCGCACAACTGGGCCAAGTTCGAGGAAACCAAGCGCTCTTACGAATTGCTGGCGCGCTATGTGGCGCCCAAGTTCCAGGAGCTCAACGTCAACCGCGAAGTCTCGATCGAATGGGCCAAGACGAACCGGCCGACCTTCATCGGGCAGGCCATGGCGGCGGTCGGCGCGCGCGTGGCCCAGCATATCCAGGAGAAGGGGACGGAAAATATCCGGCCGGAGATCCTGGCGGCGATGGGCGTCAAGACCGGTAAGTAGGGCCGATCAGCGGGGATTGCCCCAGCAAACGGAGAACTCGCCCGGCGGCACCAGCGCTTCATAGCGCAGCGTTTGCGTGTCGCCGGACCGGTCCGGGGCTGCCTCGGCATCGATCTCGACCGGGGCACCATCGGCGCCGATCAGCAGCATGACCGGCGTTGGCTCGGCGTTCGGGAATTTGCGGATGGTCGCGAGGATACGCCGCGTCTCGCCGAGATCATCGACGATGATGGTGGCGGTAGCGGCACCGGGCAGGACGGCATCGAGCCGGGCTTCCGCTGCCGCGCCGCGCACGGCGCCCGCCGCGCTGTCGGCAAAGCGCCAGAGCTCGCTGCCGCCGACCTCGATCGTGGAGCTGCTCGGCGCCGCACCGACGACAACCCGAAGTGTCGCCGCGAGCCGATCGGCCCAGCCGCCGCGCCGCGCCGGGTCGAGCAACGCCACGGCACTGGCGACCCGCTGCTTCAAAGCGGCGGCGAGGCGCATCTCGGCATAGCGCCGCGTTAGCCGATCGGCCTTGGCGTCGAGCGCCGCGGCCGTGATGTGGACCGGCGGGCTGCGCGCCTCCAGCGCCTCGTAAAGCAGTTCCTCGACGGTTTTTTCCTGGCCGGCCATGTCTCGCTCCGCAGCTTCACCGATAGCAGATTCATCCGGACCGATGAAGCATTGCCCCAAAGACGTTCGAGCCCACGGATTTTGACAGAACCGCCGGCATTGCCAAGCCGCATCCGAATGGCGACACTCGATAGGTTCTTTCTACCAAGGCCGCCATGGAATTCGCCCAACGCCTCGACAGCCTGTTTCGTCGGCGCTTTTGCGCGGGCGGGCGCTATGCCCGAACCGTCCGGCGCTGGCGCTTCGCCTTCCGCCAGCTGAGCGAGGCCGATGTCGAGGATGGCATCCAGGCGGCGTTCGAGAGCGTTTACGCCAATTATCTCGAGACGGGCCGGGAGCCGGAGACCGACGAGGCGCTCGAGGCGCTGATCAATCGGGCGATCCGCAACAAGCTGATCGACAAGGTGCGCAGCACTGCGCGCGCGCCCGTCGAACGCTTCGCCGAGGAGCCCGAGGAGGGGACGGCCGATCTCGGCACGATCTTCGACACGGCTGTGCCCGCCGAGAATGAGCTGGCGGTCAAGCAATTGCTGCTCAGGATCTATGACCGGCTCGACGAGAAGACCCAGAAGGTGCTGAACATGATGCTGGTCGAGTGCAGCCCGGAAGAGATCGGCGGCGCGTTCGAGCAGAATGGCTATGTGCTGCGGCGCTGGGTCCGCAATCGCATCTGCCGGATTCTGCTGGATCTTGCCAAGCTGGGCGATCCGCTTGCCGGCGGTTTTCATGGGACTTGCTGCGCCTAGTATCGTTGGTTGCATGCTCCAAGCCGTCGTCACAGTAATAAAATTCAAGGGATTTAGGGCATAACGGGACTTGATCCGGCGCGCCGCCGGGTCGGAATGCGACCGATTTCCCGCCCTCAAATGGCGAATGCCAAGAGCGACACGAGATGGACGAGCTTCTGACCACGCTGTTCGATCCGTCGGGCTTGACGCCGCACGGCTTCTGTCTCTTGTGGGAGCCTGGGCTGATCTGGCTGCATGCGGCATCCGACGCGGTGATCGGCATCGCCTATTACTCGATCCCGCTTGCCCTCATCAGCTTCGTGCGCCGCCGCAGCGACATTGCCTTCAGCTGGATCTTCTGGCTGTTCGCCGCCTTCATCCTGGCTTGCGGCACCACTCATTTCCTGGCGATCGTGACCCTCTGGCAGCCGGTTTATTGGCTCGACGGCCTGGTGAAGCTGGTGACTGCAATCTTGTCGCTGGCGACCGGGCTCATCCTTTGGCCGCTCATTCCACGCGCCGTGGCGCTGCCGTCCCCCGCTCTCCTGCGCGCCATGAATCTCGAGCTCGGCCGCCAGATCTCCGAGCGCGACAGCGCCGAGGCGGCGTTGCGCGCCAGCGAGGCTCGACTGCACCAGGTGCAGAAGATGGAGACGATCGGCCAGCTGACCGGCGGCGTCGCCCATGATTTCAACAACCTGCTTACCGTCATCCTGGGCGGGCTCGACCTCATCGAGCGGCATGTACCCAACGTGCGCGAAGAGCCGGCCAAAAAGGTGATCGGCAATGCGACCGCGATGGCGCTCAAGGCGCTGCAGCAGGCGACGGACCTCACGCATCGCCTGCTCGCTTTCTCCCGCCGGCAGACGCTCGAGCCGAAGCTGATCAATCCCAACAAGCTTGTCGCCGACATGTCGGAGCTGCTCCGCCGCACGCTCGGCGAGGCGGTCGATTTCCGCACGATCCTGAGCAGTGATGTCTGGCTCGTCCGAGCCGATCCGAACCAGCTCGAGAACTCGCTGCTGAACCTCGCGGTCAATGCGCGGGATGCGATGCCGAGCGGCGGCAGCCTGACCATCGAGACCGCCAACACCCACCTCGACGAGATCTATGCCGGCCAGCTGGTCGACCCAATCGCGCCGGGTCCCTATGTCATGATCTCGGTCTCCGATACCGGGGTCGGCATGAACGACGCCACGCTGGAACGGGCCTTCGAGCCCTTTTTCACGACCAAGGAGGTCGGGCGCGGCACCGGGCTCGGCCTGAGTCAGGTCTATGGTTTCGTGCTGCAATCGAGCGGCCATGTGCATATCGAGAGCGACCCCGGCCAGGGCACGGTGGTGACGCTCTACCTGCCTGGCATCGACGAGACGGCGACCGAGGCGCCCGGTGCGGGCAACGGGTCGCAAGCGCCACGTCCGGGCGAGGCACCGGTTCTGGCGGAGGCCGCCCAGAGCGTGCTCGTCGTCGAAGATCATGACGATCTGCGCGCTTATAGCGCGTCGGCCTTGAGCGAGCTTGGCTATCGCGTGACCGAGGCGACGAATGCGCGCGAGGCGCTCGCCATCATCGACGGCGACGCCGATATCGATCTGCTCTTCACCGACGTGATGCTGCCGGGCGGCATCAACGGCCGTCAGCTCGCCGATGCGGCAGTCGAGCGAAGGCCTTCCCTCAAGGTGCTGTTCACGACGGGCTATGCCCGCGACGCGATCGTTCATCACGGACGCCTCGATCCGGGCGTGCAGCTGATCGGCAAGCCGTTCAGCTATGCCGATTTGGCGATCAAGGTGCGCGCCGTCCTGGCCGGGGACGATTAGCGCCAATCGCCCATCAGGATGAAGGGCGCCCAGTAGAAAGGGTGCACCCGGTCCGGTGTGGCGAGCAGGCGGCGCTGCGCCGTTCGAAGTGCCGCCGACTTGGTTGCAGAACTGTCGCGGCATTCGGCGTAGAAGTCGCGCATGAGGCGTGCGGTTGCGCGATCATTGACGGGCCACAGCGTCGCCAGCACGGCGCGGGCGCCGCGGCTTTGCATGAGGGCCGCCATGCCTTCGACCTCCCGCCCGGCACCGATCGCCGTTTCGCACGCCGACAGCGCCACGAGATCGGACGCGGCCCGGAAATCCTGCCGCCGAAGCGCCTCGAGCGTCAGCCGCGCTCCAGTGCCGAGCAGCAGGTAGGAGCTCAGGCCGTCGGCGGGATTGAGCACGAAATGGCTCGCGACATGGGTGACCGGGTAGCTGCCCAGCGCTTCCATCAGGCTCGCCTCTGTAAAGGCGTCGTCGAGCCGGACGATGCCGGGATAAAGCCCCTCTTGAGACGGATCGGTCCGGACGATGGCGCCCAACTCCTCGGCGACGGCGGCGAGCGGCGCATGGCCCGGCACGGCGCGGCCGAGACCGAGGCCGGCGACCTGCCACGAATCCCGCGCGCGCCTGTCCGAAGAAGCGGTGTGTCCGGCCGGCGTCAGCACGGCGATCTCGAAGCGCTCGACCAGATAGTGCTTGCCGTCATGGAGTGCTGCGATCGGCACGTAGCGCAGGACACCATCGAGCATGATGATGAGCCGGCCGGTGCTACCAATTTGGGCTTCGATCGGCGCCATGAGATGGCGGTAGAGGCTGATCGCCAGGGCCTCGACATCGTCCGTGCGATGCCGGATCGCCACCCTGAACTCATGGACCAGCCGGTTCAGCACCGTTTCATTGAGCTTGACCGTGACGCTCGTTCGCGTTGCCGTTGCCGTGAGGATGATCGAGACCGAATGTTCGGTCGTGAGATATTGGATCAGCGCCGTATCCGGGTCGAGCTGAGGCAAGTCCAGCAGTGGTTCCGCCATCGCCGTGTCGCCGGCGCGGAAGGCCTGGATCAGCTGATCGAGCCAGGGCGTCACGGCGCCGGCCATGGCTTGGGTCGGATCGAGGCGCCAGCGCACTTCGAGCGACGTCAGTGCGGCGAAGCTGAGGCGCGGTGGTCCGGCGGCCTGGCGCAGGAAATCGCGGAATTCTTCATCCTTGAGCAACAGCAGGATCTGCTGTGCCTCGGCCAGGCGGCCCGCTCGAATGAGAAGCTCGGCCAGGCTGCGATAAGCGGGCTCTCGCCCGCGCACGAAGCTCTGCTGCTGCGCCGGGGAGAAGCTCGCCGTGCGCTGGCGTTGTGTTTGGATCGCATCGACCGCCATCTTGCCAAGATGGATCGCGGCACTGGTTTCGCCTTCCGCGGCGAGCGCCAGGCTCAGCGTCCAAAGCGCTTCCCAGCGCAGCGACGGCGAGTCATGTCGGAGGGCGATGGCGAGCGCTGCGGCACCGGCATCGCGTGCGGCGCGCGGCCGACCGAGCGCCAATAGGGCGAGCCCGATATCCGCGAGGCTGGTGCCGACATCGGGATGCTCGGGGCCCAAGGCGGCTCGCCGGATCGCCAGCGCGTCCTCGAAGCAGGCGAGGGCTGCGGCATCGTTCTGGCCGAGATGAAGTCGCCCCAGATTGCGCAAGCTGTGCGCGACATAAGGATGATCCGGGCCTAGAGCAGCGCGGCGAAGCTCGATCGCGCGGTCCAGGCATTGCCGTGCCTCACCGGGCTGGCCCCGCCGTTCCAACACCACGCCGAGCCCGTCGAGCGTTGCGGCGCGCGTGCCGTCGTCGGGCTCCTCCTGAGCGTCGATGATCTCGAGTACGGCGCGGAACTCGAACTCGGCGGCCGGATCGCCGAGCGTGGCGAGGAGTGCGGCACGCGCGCGTCTCGTTTCGGCGACGAGCGCATGATGAGCACCAAGCAACCCGTGGCGGATCTCGAAGGCGCCGTCGAGGGCGGCTTGCGCGCGATCATAGTCGCCAAGATCGCGGTGGATAGCGGCCAGGCTGTGGAGCGTCGTCGCGACGGCGAGGCTCTCGGCACCCTGCGTCCGGCCTTGCCGCTCGAGCGCCGCCTCGGCCAGCGAGCGCGCTTCGATGAGCGCACCCTGGTGATATTTCGACTGCGCCAGATTGACGAGGCTCATGACCGTCAGCGGATGATCCGGCCCATAGTCGCGGTGTCTGATCGCGAGCGCTTCGCGATGATAGGCCTCGGCCTTTTCATCGTGACCGCGCTGCTGGGCCAGGCTGCCGAGAGCTGAAAGCGGCATGGCGACGCCGCCTGGGGTGCCGGCAGCGCCCGACCGGCGCAGGCCGAGCGCGCGCTGGAGCATGGCCTCGGCCGGCTCGAACTCGCCCAGCTTGATCGCGAGACCGGCAAGCAGTTCGAGTGCGGCAGGCAGCCGCGGATGGACCGGCCCCGACGGCCGATCGACGAGCCCGACCAGCTCGAGTGCTGCTGCGCGGGCTGCTGGCAGATCGCCGGCACCCTCGAGAACGAGCGCCAGCGTGTCGAGCGCGGCCACCATCGCATCGTGCCCGGGCTCGAGCGCCCGGCGCAGCAGATCGACCGCCGCTTCCGCCGGCACGCGCGCCTCGGCATAGCGGCCAGGGCGCATGAGCGCCATGGCGAGCGTCACGAGGCTCATGCCGATGATCGGATGGCCGCTCGGCAGCGTTGCCTGCCGGATCTCGACGGCCCGCCGTGCCGCATCGGCGGCGCGCGGGAGATCATTGAGCTGCGTCGCGACAGCCGTGAGCTCGTCGAAAAGCTCGGCGAGCGCTGGATGCATCGGCCCGAGCCGGTGTTCCGCCTCGGCGAGGCGGGCTTCGAGAACCGCGATCGCGGGATCGGTCACGATCGCTCCGGTATCGAGATCGGCGGTTGGGGGCGCACGGTTGGAACCATCGTCGTTCGCGAGCTAAGTGCCGCAACTATATCGGGTGGATCGCGGCGCCCGAAAATTTTTGCGGAACGTTGTGTCAATCCGCGCCGGCACCCGCGTCTTGAGGGCAGAGAGCGATGGCGAACGGCGTTTGGCGATGCCAGCGAGACCGTGTCTGTGCTAGGGTAAAGTCAAGGCTTTAAAGGGTCGATTTTGGCGTTTCTCCTCGCAAATCGTGATCGCTACGGTAGCAATTTCCGTCGGGCTTGAACCGGCGGCTTAGCTGGGGGATCAGAAATGAGCAGACAATTGATGGCGAGCTCCTGTGTGGCGCTGTGCGCTCTCCTGGCGGCCGGCGCGGCAGACGCGCAGTCGATTTCCCTCAATGGTCAGGGCCTGCTGGGCGGCCTGTTGCAGACCCATGGCTTCGCGCCCCAGGCCTTCGGTAATCCGCCCAACTGCATCACGCAGCAGGGCACCCAGCCGCTGCCGGGCCAGGTCGACCCGCAGCAGGCGGCGCAATCGCTCAACATCCCGGCCTCGGTGGCGCCGCAGACGCTGGTCAAGCTGGCGGAAAGCTGCGCCCGGATGCGGCGCATGGGCGAGGCGGCAGCGGCAGCCTGGAAAGCGGCAAGCCTGCGCGATCCCGGCGGCGAGAAGCTGTTGGGATATTTCTATGTGCAGGGCATGGGCGTGCCGCGCGATCCGGCCAAGGGCGCCGCCTGGCTCAATCAGGCGGCAGTCGCCGGCGACCCGGCCGGGCAGGAGCTGCTGGGCACGCTCTATCTCAAGGGCATCGGGGTCAACCAGGATCCGGGCTCGGCGTTCCGGCTCTACACCGCAAGCGCGCAGCAGAATTATTCCGCCGGCGAGCATGCGCTCGGCACCGCCTACGAGTTCGGCTATGGCGTGCAGCGTAATCGGCAGCAGGCGATCGCCTGGCTGCAGAAGGCCGGTGCCCAAGGCGACCAGCAGGCGTCGCTCGAGGCGCGTGCGCTTCAGAATCCACGGGCGCCGGCGCAATTCCAAAGTGAGCAGCAGCTGCTGGCCTATGCCCAGCAGGGCGGGGCACCGCTGACGCCGGCCGAGCAGCAGGCGAAGATGCGCCAGATGCAAAGCGACGCGGCCGTGCTCGGCATGGCCGGCTCCATGTTCGGCAAGGGCTTCGGGCTCTTCGGTGCCGGCAATAGGGGCGGCGGCGGTGGAGGGGGTGGTGGCGGCGGAGGTGGCGGGGGCGATCCGTGCGAATATTACTCCGATAACGCCGCCTGCAACGCGCACAAGAACGGCGAGGATTGGTCGGCGGATCGGCTGCAGCAGCAGCATGACAGCGGCGACGACACGCCGAACAGCGAAAGCGACTGGTACGGCGGACACTGATCGAAATGCCATCCTCGATGACACCGAACTCGCCCGAGATGAAAAAGGCTCGGACAACCGTCAAGAATGAGCCGGTGCTGAAGAAAAGCACCGGCCAGGGCGGGCAGGGCAACCAGGGCCAGGGCGGCAAGAAGGGGGGTGCTAGCGGCTTGATCGCGGCGGGTGCCATCATCCTGGCGCTCGCGATCGGCGGCGGCGGGTGGTTCCTCAGCAGCCACACCGACAACAGCACGCCGCATATCGGCATCACGACCACGATCGGCGAGGGCGAGGCCTATGGCGGCGGCGCCTTCTTCACCGCCGACGATCAGGTCTCGGACAAGCAGTGGCAGGAGCGGTCGGACGCCTTCAAGGCCTTCAAGGCCAAGGGGCCGGTGCTGCTGGACCGGGCCGAGGCGGCTCAGGTCAACGGCTTCATCAATCAGGCGATGCCCGATCCGCAGAAGCGGCAGGCGCTCGCCAAGGATATCCAGGACAAGAAGGTCGATATGGTCGCGATCGGCTTCTATGACGATTGCGCCGTCGATGGCGATACGGTCGAGGTGCTGGCGGGCGGCGTCGACATCACGATCCCGCTGACGCATCAGGTTCAGTATGTGCTGGTGCCGGTGCCGCATGACGGCACCGCACCGGTAACGATCCAGGGGTTGAAGGACGGCACCGGCGGCATCACGCTTGGCATGGTGACGCCGGCCGGCGTGGTCCATATGCCGCCGATCAAGCCGGGACAGCAGATCAGTTTCACGGCGCGTTGAGTGCCAGAGTAGGGCGAGGGGCGGGAATGAACGCGCAGTTGCGCAATACGTTGCCGGTGCTGGTGATCGGTGCGCTCATCGCGGTGCTGGCACCGCGGATCGGATCGTTCGGCATTCTCTTTGCGGCACTTGCCGTGCTCGGCTGGATCGCGGTGTTCGGCTGGATCCTCGACCGCATGGGCAAGTTGCCGGAGGGCATCTCCCGGTTTTTCAACCAGGCAGCGCGCGACCAGAGGCTGTCGGCGCTCCAGGCCGAGCAGAAAGAGCGGCAGCGCCAGCGCATGATCGAGCTCGTGACGGCCGAGCATGTCCGCACCGTGCTGGAAGAGAAGCTGATCGGCCAGGGCGAGCTCGCCGACGAACTCGGCAATGCGGTCGAGATCTTCCTCGGCAAGAAGAACCCGTCGAAGCCGCTCTCGGTCGTGATCGCCGGCCCGACCGGTTCCGGCCGTACCAGCTTCGCCGAGACGCTGGCGCTGGCGGTGGCGCCAGAGACGACGGCTTCGCTGACCCGGATCGATTGCGCCAGCGACTCCTCGCACGATCTCGCCGATATCGGCGGCCGTATCGCCGGCCATGCCTTGCCCGTGCTGCTGATCGATAATTTCGACAAGCTCGGCACGAGCCGTCATGGCGACAGTTTCGTCAGCGATCTGACCCGCCTCGTCGATCAGGGCATCGTCGACGGCAAGCCGCGGCTCCGACACGCCCTCGTCGTGCTGACGGTGACGACCGACACGCAGCTGCCGATCGAGGCCTATCGTGATATCGAGCGTCGCCCGGCCGAGCGGGCGCTGGTCATGCGCGAGCGGCTCCATGCGTCCGACCGGGTTCCGGCCGACCTGTTGAGCCGTATCGATGTCGTCGGCATCCTGAAGCCGCTCGAGGATATCGAGCAGCTGATCGTGGTCTGGGAAACCTTCCGCGGCATGGCGCTGCGCGAGCACGAGATCACCATCCTCGAAGGCGAGGAAAGCCTGGGCGACGGGATCGAGGCGTTCCTGCTCGAAGCTCGCGACCGGTGGCTCAAGGCCGGTGTGAGCGGCGTACGCGAGGCGGCGCGCTTCGTGGCGTCGGTGGCCGATCAATCGCTGGTCCAGGCGAGCCGACAGGGCGCCAGCCAGGTCCGTGCGAGCTGGGACCGGCGCGAGGGCCGGATCCGCCTCACCATCGTCGAGCAGGCCAGTGCGGCGCCCGTGGTCCAGAGCGTGGTCGAGGCGGAAGCCGATCACCCGGCCGCGACCATGTCGGACCCGTCGCTCGAGACCCAGCCTTCAATGCGCCCAGCCCGATGAGCAGAGCACCTCAGGAGCCAGCACGATGAATCTCGCGAAGAATCCGAAATTTCTGGGTCAGCTCGCCGATGCGATCAAGGAACGCGAGGGCGCTGCCGGCCCCAAGATCGACGGGCCGGCGATCGCCGAGAAGATCAAGTCGCGCGTGCTGGGCCAGGATTCGATCGCCGATACCGTCGCCTCCTTCATCGCGCGCCGGGCGAGCCGGCCGAAGGCGAGGGGCACGCTGGCCAACATCCTGATCTCGGGCCCGACCGGCACCGGCAAGACCGAGATGGCCAAGACCATCTCCGAGGCGGTGTTTGGCTCCGAGGATCACATGCTGCCGATCCTATGCAACACGCTCGGCAACTCGGGCGACGCGATGGCGGCCCTCGTCGGGGCACCCGCCGTCTATCGCGGCTCGAGCAAGGGCTCGATCATCGAATATCTCGTCAAGAACAAGGGCCAGGGCGTCATCCTGTTCGACGAGATCGAAAAGGCGATCACCCATGACGGCGTGCCGAGCAAGGACGCGCCGATCCTCAAGATGCTGCTGACGCTCCTGGACGAAGGCAAGATCCAGAGCCAGTACGACATGTCGGTGCATGAGGCGAAAGGCTGCATCGTCATCCTGACCTCGAATTTGAAGCAGAAGGAGCTGGGCGAGCTTGCCAAGCAGGTGACCGATCCCGAGGAGCTGGAGCGCGCTTGCAAGCGCGTGCTGCAGGATGCGTTCGCACCGGAATTCCTCGCCCAACTCGATCTCGTCACGACGACGGCGCCCTTGAGCGACACGGTGCGCGCACAGATCTGCCTCATGCATTTCGAGCGGCTCGCCAAGATCTATGGCATCGAGATCACCGATCTGGCACCGGGTTTCTTCCCGTTTCTGCTCGAAGGGGCCGAGCGCTTCAAGGAAGGCGACAATACCCGCGAGGTCCTGCGCTGGATCGAGAAGCTGGCCGAGGATCCGCTCATCGATGTCGTGCATGAGCATAAGTGGAAGCGGGTCGTCGCCGATTGGGACGGCCAGAATATCGTCCTCAGCCCCTCGCCCGAGGCCGAGGAATAGGTCGGAGCATCGAAGATGGTCATTGGCGATATGGTTACGACCGCGCGCATCCTGTTCGTCGAGAGCTGGGGCTTCCGCTGGCTGACGCTGGCCACGGTGGCGTCGACAATTCTGGCGGTCGTCGCGGGCGGGCTGTCGACTCAGAACAACAACAATGGCGGTGGCAGCGGCAACAATGGCGGACAGTCCCAGCCGAGCTTCGCCACGCAAGCGGGGCCGTCGGCCGGTGGCGCGCCGGCCTATAATTTCAGCCAACCGACCGGTGCCGGCACGGCGCCGGCTCCCCTCAACCTGCAGAACCCGACTTACACGGGTGGGACCGTGATCTCCGGGCCGCCGCCCGAGAAAAAGGCCGCACCCGCCGAAGGCGTGAATTTCGGCGATCTGGGAAAAAGCCACAACTAATCAACCAATCACTCAAGGTTTTAGGGGAAGATCATGGTTCCTCGTCGATTCACATGCCTGGTTTCCGTCGCAGCCCTGATGACCGCGAGCTGCGCCCAAGATGGCTCCAACCAGAAGGAAGTGCTGGGCACCGGCATCGGTGCGGCACTGGGCGGGCTCGTCGGTTCGCAGTTCGGCCATGGCTCGGGCAAGATCGTGGCGACGCTGGCCGGCGTCGGCATCGGCGGCTTCCTCGGCAACCGCATCGGTGCCAAGCTCGACGAGCTCGACCGCCAGAAGGCGCAGTCCGCGACAGAGCAGGTGCTGGCCGATCCGGGCACGGCGCCGGCCAGCTGGAGCAATCCCAACAGCGGCAATAGCGGCACGGTCAAGGCCGGGCCGGTCTTCTACGGCTCGTCCTCCGGCGCTCGCGCCAGTGCGGCACCGCCCGCGGTGCTGACGCCGCCGCCGGCCAATCTCGAATCGGTGCCGCCCGTCTGGGTCGCCCATACACGCGACGCCGTTAATTTGCGCGCGGCGCCGAACGGCTCGGCCGGCATTCTCGGCCATCTGAAGCCAAATCGGAATTTCCAGGCATTGGGCAAGGTGCCGGGCACGCCATGGCTCGTCGTGGGCTTGAACGGCCAGCCGGTGGGCTATGTCAGCACCACGGTCGTGCAGCCGGTCGAGGCTGCGGCCCCAGCACAGATCCAGCCGCCGCCCGAGCCTCAGTCCGGCCAGCCGACCCAGCAGGCGCAAGGCGGGCCGGATGTGCCGCCGGCGCCGGGCAGCTGGCAGGGCGGCAACCCGCCGCCGGCACCGCAGACCCAGCCGGGGGCGCCGCAGCCGCTCACGCCCCAGCCCAGCGCGCCCCAGCCCAGCGCGCCCCAGCCCAGGGCGCCGACCAATGGCGGCATGGTCGATCCCGGCGCCATCGACCGCGATATCGGCCTCGCCCCGACACAGCAGGCGCAGGGCAGCCAGGCCTGCCGCAAAACGGTCTCGACCATCAAGATCAAGGGGCAGGATCAGCCGCAGACCTCCGAAGTGACCTTCTGCCAGCAGCCCGACGGCAATTGGGCGCCGGTCACCACGCCGAGTTGAGGATGGGCGGATGAAGGGTTCGGTCTGGGCGGCTTTCACGGGTCTGGCACTGCTGGCGGCGATGCGGGCGGAGGCGCAGCAGGCGCCCGACCCGATCGCCGCGGCGGGGCTGCTGCAGGGCCAGTGCCAGGCGATCGATCCCTCGGTCGCCGTCTCCTGCGGCAAGCTCTCGGGGGCGGTCGCCAATGGCCACGATCCGAGCGCGGTTCCCCGGGTTGCCGGCGAATATCCAGACGCCGTCATCGTTGATTTTGGCGGCGAGAAATTGCTCCAGGCCCGGCGCTTCCAGCCGATCGGGCAAAAACCTTCCCCCTGCAACTGGCCCCAGAAATTCCTCGAGACTGCGCTCCGGCGGCGATGATGACGATGACGGTTTGCAGCGCGTCCGGTTTTGCGCCTGCGGGGCGGGGCATGAGGTAGAAGCTCCAGACAATATGAGTGACAGGCAGGGGGGAGAGTTTTTCCAGTTGCAGTTCCACCATCGAGGCGACTTCGGCGGGGTCGCTGCTGGGCAATTGGACGGCGCGAAAAAAAACCTTGTCCGCCGGCAGCCAGGCGACATTGAGGCGGGGCGAGAAGAGCGTCTGCCAATCCTTGCCCACGAGCCTGCGGGGCGGTTCGTTCAGCAGCAGAGTGGTTTCCTGGGCGAATTGGAAATGGTCGCCGTTGGCGGAGAAGTGCCAGAGCCGCCGGCCGCCGGCATTGGTTTGCAGAACGTTCGCGGAATGCCAGCGGGCCATTACGAACCTTTCACCCAGCCGGGCGGTTTGGGATCCTCAATCAGCGACTTGAGATGTTCTTCCGTTTGCGTGACGCGCAGGACTTCTTCGATGGTGGTCTGGGTGGCCCTGACTTTTTTCCAGCCGTCGTTGCGCAAGGTGCGCATGCCGTTTTGCATGGCCTTTTGCGCGATGGTGGTGGAGGCGGCGCGGCCGAGGATGAGCGAGCGGATGTCCTCGTCCATGAAAAGCAATTCGTAAATGCCCATGCGGCCCTGGTAGCCCAATTGCCGGCATTCCTCGCAGCCCGCCCCTTTGCAAAAGTGCGTCGAATCGATCTCGTTCCTCGGGAAAACCGATGCGCCGCAAGATAATCGCGCTCCACTTTTTGCTCGGTCTTGCACTTCGGGACAAATGGTGCGCACGAGGCGCTGGGCCAGGACCGCCTCGACCGAGGAGGCGACCAGAAACGGCTCGATGCCCATGTCGATCAAGCGGGTGAACGCGCTGGGGGCGTCGTTGGTGTGCAGGGTGCTGAAGACCAGGTGGCCGGTCAGCGCGGCGCGGATGGCGATTTCCGCCGTTTCCAAGTCGCGAATTTCCCCGACCATGATGACGTTGGGATCCTGCCGCAAAATATGGCGCAGGCCCATGGCGAAGGTCAGCCCGATGTCGCCGCGCACCGCGATCTGGTTGATGCCTTTCAATTCGTATTCGACCGGTTCCTCGATGGTGATGATGCGCTTGGTGACGGAATTGATCGTGCCAAAAAGGCGTAAAGCGAAGTCGATTTGCCGGAACCGGTCGGGCCGGTCACCAGGAAAATGCCGTGCGGCTTGACGATGATTTCGCGGATGCGCGATTCCTCCGCCGGGGCGAAGCCCAGTTTCTCCATGCCGAGAAAAATCTTGCCGCGCGTCAACAATCGCAAGCGAGACGCTTTCGCCATAGACCGTCGGCACGGTCGAAACGCGGATGTCGATTTCCTCGCCCTTGATGCGGACGTTGATGCGTCCGTCCTGCGGCAGGCGTTTTTCGGCGATGTTCATGCCGGACATGACCTTGATGCGGGAAATGAGCGAGGCCTGGAAACGCTTCAATTGCGGCGGCATGGGCGTCTGGTGCAGAATGCCGTCAATGCGGTAGCGGATGCGCAACTCGTCCTCGGCCGGCTCGAAATGAATGTCCGTGGCGCGGTCCTTGAAGGCCTCCCAAATAATCTGATTGACAAACTTGATGACGCTGGCTTCCTGGTCGCCCTCGGTGATTTCCTTGTCCTCGACCAGCAAGTCCAGCGGTTCGTCGTCCTTGGCCATTTCATCGAGCGTTTCCGCGCCGACGCCGTAGAATTTCTTGAGCGACTTGTCGATTTCCGTGTGCGTGGTCAGGCGCGAATTGCACCGGGCACGCGGGCGTCGAATTGCACCGCGCTCAGCATGGCGGCGTCGAAGGGATTGCTCACCGACCACCTGGCAGGCGGCCCTCCTCGAATTGGACCGGCAGCACGGAGTATTGAAAAGCGACCTTGGTGGAGATTTTTTTGCGGGCCTCGGCTGGGACACTCGGTTTTGGCCAGGTCGATGAACGGCCAGCCCAGGGCCTTGGCCAGGTCCTGAAGGAAGGCCTCCTCGGAATTGCCGCGTTCGCGGGCCATGAACACCAGCAGGGTGTCCGTGGAGCCGCCCTCGCCGGCGACCCGCCAAGCCTTGTGCCACTCGTCAAACTGCTGCGGAGTGGCCAGGTTGTGCTGGGCCAAAAAACCTTTGATTGAAGCGATAGCCATCAGTTTTTCACCATTGAAACAGCGCAGGATATGAAAAGTTTCGCCAAGGTCAAAGGATTAACGTGGCCGCGCGAACGGCCCGGACTGCGCCCTTGCCACGGGGGCGGCGAAGGGTTACAAATGGGTGAAGATGGCAACGGTAGGCGAACAATTGAAGGCGGCGCGTGAAGCGCAGCGCCTCACCGTGACCCGGGTTGCCAACCTGACCAAAATCCGGAGCGACCACATCCGGGCCATCGACGCGGGCAATTACGACATTTTTTCCGAGCCGCCGGTTTACATCCGGGGCTTCGTTCGCACTTATGCGATGGCGCTGAAACTGGACCCGGCGGTGATTCTTTCGCAATTAAACCTGGAATTGGCCGAGGCGGGCTGCAGCGCCCGCCCTTCCAACCTCCCGCATCGGGCATTTTGGACTCCGCCATGTTCCATGTTTCCCACGGCGGGAAGGCGCATGATTCTGCCCGCGGCGGCGGGGGCGATGTTGTTGTGCGTGGCGGCAGTCGGCTGGCTGGTGTGGAGTCACTATCAAAACCGCAACCCGCTGACCCGGCCTTGGCCCCGGATTGTATCAGCCGCAAGCCGGCGCGGGGGAAACCCTTCCGGCTGCCGGCTACCCGCGGCTCGAGGGGCCAGGCCGTCGATGACCACCCCCGGCCAACGCCCCGTGCGCGTCGGCCTGATTTCCCTCGGCTGCGCCAAAAACCTGGTGGATGCCGAAATCATGCTCGGCTCGCTGCTCAAAGACGGCATGGAAATCACCAACGACGCCGCCCAGGCCGACGTCGTCATTGTCAATACTTGCTCCTTCATTGACTCCGCCCAGGAGGAAAGCGTGGATGCCATTCTGCGAATCCGCCGAAGTGCGCGACGCGACCAAACCGCGGCCAGGGCCTGGTCGTTTCCGGCTGCCTGCCGCAGCGTTTTCGCGACGAACTGCCCAAGCTGCTGCCGGAAGTGGACGCCTTCATGGGCATCGACCAGGTGGCGCAGGTCGCCGACATCGTCCAGCAGGCGCTGGCCACGGCGCGCGCGAAAAACTCGCGCCAAGCCGGCCAAGGCGCAAAGCAAAGTCGCCGGCGCTCGCGGAAATCCAAGAGACAGATCGTCACATCGCATCGCGGAATCTGGATCGCGGCACGGACAACCGGCCAGCCCGAAGCCGGATCACGCCCGCCGCACCGCTCATCCAGGTCAACCTGCGCGCCCAGCTACATTCCCGATTTCGCCACGCCGCGCTTTCGCCTGACGCCCGAAACATTTCGCCTACGTCAAGATCGCCGAGGGCTGCAACCATCCGTGCAGCTTTTGCATCATCCCCCGCATGCGCGGCTCCCATCGCAGCCGCGCGCAGGCCGACATCGTGCAGAGGCCCGCCAGCTGATCGCCGACGGCGTCAAGGAACTGAATCTCATCTCGCAGGACTCGACCTATTACGGCCTCGACCTGCGCCCCAATGCCAGCCGCGCCATTTCCTCGCCGGAGAAATTTTCCGCCACCGCCAAATCGCTCCCCGCCGACGCCACCACCCTTTGCACGCTCCTGCGCGAACTCAACGCTCTGCCCGGCGATTTTTGGATCCGCCTGCTCTACACCCATCCCGCGCATTGGACCGATGAACTGATCGAAACCATCGCCGAATGCCCGAAAGTGGCGCGCTACGTTGACATGCCGCTGCAGCACATCCACGAGAACATGCTCGAACGCATGCGCCGCGAAACCTCCAGCAATATATGTTGATTTGATCGCGAAAATCCGCGCCGGCATTCCCGGCATCGCCATCCGCACAACGTTCATCGTCGGTTTTT
>CAVXLN010000010.1:0-617681 GCA_963762435.1 uncultured Alphaproteobacteria bacterium
CAGCCAAACCAGAGGAAACGGGCTAAAACCCACGGATTTCGCGCCCGTATGCGCACCCGTGCCGGTCGTGCCGTCCTGAAGGCTCGTCGTAACAAGGGCCGTCACCAATTGACGGTCTAGTTAGGGTGCCCGGTCGGGTCCGCACCCGCCGGCAGTTCGCGCTCTTCGCGACACCCACGGGACGAGGTCAAAGTGGGCCACTGCGAATCAGTTTCGTAGAAGGTTCACCTGAAAGTCGTCGGTGGACGTGGCGTACGCGATCAGTCGAAAAGTGGGCAATGCGGTAGTCCGGAATCGGATTCGCCGCCGACTGAGGGCACTACTAGACGACCTTAACCCTCAACCAAAACCTGGTACGTACCTGATCAGGTGTGGTTTTGAGACAGGAAACCTCTCATATGACGAACTACATAATCACCTCAGAAAAGCCCTTGAGCGAGCCGACGCCTAAATCACTGCCCGCGCGGGCTCTCACCACTCTTGTTCGTGGGTACCAGCAACTCTTCGCTGGTCACCTTTCGCCTTGTCGTTTCTATCCGTCGTGCTCGAACTACGCCCTGGAGGCGCTCGACGTGCACGGCGCTCTTCGCGGATCCTGGCTGACCCTTCGCCGGCTACTGCGCTGTCGTCCCTTCGGCCCGCACGGCGTCGATCTCGTTCCCGAGTCCCCATTAGCTAGGAGTCCCCGGTCATGCACCAAATAAGCCACTTCGTTGGCGGCGTCTTCCAGCCCATCTTCCACCTGATCGGTTGGATGCTGGCTTTCATTTACGACCACATTGTTCCCAACTACGCGATCGCCATCGCCCTGCTGACCGTGATCATCATGGGCATCTTGACGCCGTTCACGGTCAAGAGCACCCGTTCCATGATGGCTATGCAGAAGCTTCAACCTGAGATTAAGAAGCTTCAGGTGAAGTACAAGGGGCCGGAGAACCGTCAGCAGCTCAACGAAGAGATGATGAAGCTCTACAAGGAAGAGGGGGTCAACCCGATCGGGGGCTGTCTGCCCATGCTGATCCAGATGCCCTTCCTCTTCATTCTCTACAGCACCATCAAGGGTTTGGCCTTTACGACCACCAACAAGCTCGGCAAGATCACCTCTCACCCGCGCTACATCCCTCACCACACGAAGATGTACGACAACCTCGTCGCCTCGGGCGGGCACATCAACGTCTGGGGAATGGACTTGAGCCTTCGACCCTTCCCCATCAGCGTGCATGGCGGGTGGGTCGGAGCACTCCCCTTCTTTGCCTTCGCGGCCGTGGCGGTCGGACTGCAGTATCTGCAGATGGCTCAGATGAACAACCTGACCCGTAAGCGGGGCCAACCGCTGCAGAGCCAACAGCTCATGATGCAGCGGGTACTGCCGGTCATTTTCGCCTACTTCTATATGGTCATTCCGGCGGCCGTCGTTTTGTACATGATTATTTCGACAGGGATTCGCATAATTACTCAGGACATCATGTTCCGCACTGGCGTCTCGAATCCGAACAAGGGTAAAACTGCCCTGGCCCAGGCGGCTCCCATTGAGGGCGAAAGTGAAGTGGTGGAGCGACCCGCCATCAAGGCGGCACCGGAGAAGCCGGCGCCTAAACCGACGCCGAAGACGAGCCCGAACAACCGATCGAGGAATCAAACACGACCCGCGCCGAAGCCGCAAAGCCAGCCTCGGTCGAAGGCCAAGCGTAAGAGAAAGGCGCGTTAACCCATGGAATGGGTAGAGACCACCGGTAAGACCGTCGACGAAGCAATGGACCGTGCCTTGGCACACCTAGGGGTCCACCGTGACGACGCAGAAGTCGAAGTATTCGAAGAGCCCAAGGCGGGCCTGTTTGGCCGCGTGCGGGGTGAAGCTCGAGTTCGTGCCCGGGTACGCCCGAGCGGTCCGCGTCCTAAGCGTTCACGGCGTTCGGGCGAACGAAATGATCGTCCTCGCACGGGCGCGCGCAATGAGCGAACCCCGAGCGAGAAAAAGCCCGAGCGTGAGACCCCGCCGAGAGGGCCCCACGCCCGCTCCCCGCGCTAGCGCCCCAGAGTTGAGAAGTCGAAGAAGGTTCCACTAAAGGAGGACAGTATGGCCGAGGGAATTTCGCTCGCCGAACAAGGAGCTATCGCGAAGGAGTTCCTGGTAGGGCTCCTGTCGTCGATGGACATTAAGGCCGAAGTTTCGATCAAGGAGCTGGACGAGGAGACGGTTGAGCTCTCGGTTAACGCCAATCCGCCCACTGAACTGGGCGTCTTGGTCGGACCACGGGGCACGACGCTCCAGGCGCTGCAAGAGGTCACCAGAACCGTTGTTCAGTCGAAGAGCCCGAGTCGGACCGATCGAATACTCGTCGACGTGGCGCAGTACCGCGAGCGCCGCGTCGCCGCGCTGGGCCGTTTCGCCCAGCAAGTGGCTAAGAAGTGATCGAAACGGGTGAAGAGCGCGCCTTAGAGCCCATGTCGGCGGCAGACCGTAAAGCAGTGCACGACGCGCTGTCGGAGCAAGATGGGCGTCGCTACCCGATCTGAAGGGGAGGACCCACGCCGCTTCGTGGTGGTTTCTCCGGCATAATTACTCCGTGACAAAGTGAATGGTTGTCCCGCGCCCTCGAGGAATCGAGGGCGCGGGGCTTTTTAGGACCTCAACCCATTGAACCCCAGATCATCCACGCGGAGGGATTTGCGAAGTGTTGGGAAGCATTGCACGAGACTCCCCCGGCTCGACTCTCTGGATTTGGGGAGTGGCGGAGGGCTCCCGGGCTCGTATTGGTCCAGCGCTGGGAGTGTTCGGCAACGTTCCTGGACTCCATGGAGAAGCGCAGCAGCTTCCTACGGGAGGCATTGCAATGGCCGGGGGCACCGCAGGGCACCGAGGTGATCACCGCACGGGCGGAAGAAGCGGCTCGCTGGCCCGAAATGGACGGGCAATTTGACCTGGTGACCGCGCGATCATTCGGTCCGCCTGCGGTAACTGCCGAATGCGCCGTACGATTTTTGAAGGTCGGGGGAGTGCTGATCGTGTCGGAACCCCCCACTGATCGGACGAATGATCGCTGGAATCCCAAGGGGCTCGGGCTCCTGGGGCTCGAGGCATTGGGCCGTTCCCGATACGGGGCAGGCTACGAAATCTTAGTAAAGGAGAAGTCCACCGCTCGGGAGTACCCGCGGCCGGTAGGGGTTCCCAAGAAGAAGCCGCTCTTTTGAGTGTTTCACGTGAAACACGACGAGAGTGCATTTTCAATAGCTTGTCAACGCTTTTGAGCGGTGCCGCCTACGTTGAACCGGGAGAACAAGAGTTGGATCCACTCGCGTCGCCACGTGACGATGTTTCACGTGAAACAATGCGACCACACCGGTCGTACCCATCTCGGATGTTTCACGTGAAACACCTTTAAAATTGGTCGTTTCACTTGGCTCGATGTTTCACGTGAAACATCGATATCTGATTCTCGGGTAATGTTTCACGTGAAACATTGGTACTTGACGAATCGCCGAAAAGCGAGTTGAATTGGCAGTGGTTCAATGGAGTGTCGGCACTCGATACGGTCGGAAAGAGGCTCATGGCGGACGCCAGCACGATGAGGATTTTTGCTGTAGCCAACCAAAAAGGGGGGGTGGGCAAGACAACCACCACCACTTCCCTTGGAGCAGCACTCGCCGAGCGGGGAAAGCGGGTTTTAGTAGTCGATCTGGACCCTCAAGGTAACGCCACGACCGGTCTCGGAGTCGATGGGCGCCAGTTTGAGCGCTCCGTCTACGACGTGCTCCTGAACGACGTTCCCATGGTGGATATCGTTGAGCCAACCGGGTTTAATAACCTCTTCGTGGCCCCCGCAACCCTGGACTTGGCGGGTGTTGAGCAGGAACTCACTTCGGTAATTTCCCGAGAATTACGCCTCAAGAGAGCCCTTACCTCGGTGGAGGGGGAGTTTGACTACATCTTTATCGACTGCCCACCATCCCTGGGACTTATAACTATTAACGCCTTTGCCGCGGCGACCGAAATAATGGTTCCCGTACAGACGGAGTTCTACGCACTGGAAGGTCTCACCCAGCTTCAACGCATTGTTGATCTAGTGCAGAAGAACCTCAACCCTAATCTTCGTATTACCAAGGTGGTGTTGACGATGTACGACGCGCGAAACACGCTTTCTACGGATGTAGCCAAGGAAGTAAAGAAACACTTCGAGTACGAGCTGTGTAGGACCGTCATTCCCCGTACTGTCCGGCTCGCGGAGGCACCTTCGTTCGGCCAACCCATCACCGTGTTCGATCCAACGTCCAAGGGCGCCATGGCCTACAAAGCGCTAGCAGAGGAGATCCTGAATGGCTAGAAAACCAGGTTTAGGTAAGGGGTTGGGAGCTCTCATTCCCGACAGTCCTTCAACCTCTACGGAGGTTCCCAGCGAAGTCGCAACGTCAAGCCCACTTCGAATGGTGCCCGTGAGTTCTATTCGACCAAATCAGTTTCAACCTCGAAAAACCTTCAACGACGAAAGCCTTAAGACGTTGGCGGCGTCGCTCCAGGAACTGGGCGTACTGCAACCCATTATTGTTCGACCGGTTGAAGGTGAGTCCGACAAGTACGAGCTGATTGCCGGCGAACGTCGATGGAGAGCCGCCACGATCGCGGGACTTGAGGTGGTCCCGGTCCTCCTTCAGGATGACGTCAATGATCGACTCTCCCTCGAGCAGGCGGTCGTGGAGAACCTTCACCGTGTCGACCTCCATGCGCTAGAAGAGGCGGCGGCGTATCAGCAATTGGTGGACGAGTTCGACCTGACACACGATCAGGTGGCCCAACGTGTCGGGAAGAGTCGAGCGTATGTTACGAACACGTTACGACTCCTCCAATTGGGCGACGCGGGGCAGAGCGCCCTGGCGTCTGGACAGATCAGTGCCGGCCACGCCCGTGCGCTCCTTGCGGTCAGTGACCCCAATGCGCAGGCCACCATGGTGGCCCGGGTGATCAAGAACGAACTTTCGGTACGCGCCACCGAGGAGGCGGTCAAGCTTCACCTTGAACCGAAGCCGATTCACGCTCCGGAGGCGGTGACCAAGGCCCCCGACGGTGCGCCCCGGCTTCGACCGGTGCCTGACGCGAGCGTGGCGGAGCTTGAAGAACTGCTCGAGAGTTACCTCGACACGCGGGTCCACGTCGATCTGAAGGGCCGAAATGGCCGGATAATCATTGACTTTGCCGACCTTGACGACCTCGAACGGCTCTACAGCGCCATTGCGAAGCCTAAGTAACCTTCAACCTTAAACCTAACCCTCTCGTTGAAGTTTTCCCCAAGTTGTGGATGAAGTTGTGGGTTACTTCAAATTTGGCCTAATTTAAGGGAAATTCCCCTCCAAAACACCGGCTTTTGGAGTGACGTTACTTGTTCAGATCTGTGGATAACATTGTCCACGACACCCTCAAACGCCGTGACAAAGGCGACTATGATCACGCTTTGGCCGATCTCAACAACGTTCTAAGCCTCGATCCGAAATCCGCGCCTGCGTTGGAGGGGCGCTCGCGAGTCTCTGAAGACAAGGGAGCTTATGCAAACGCCGTGGCCGACCTCGACCAGGCGATTGCCATCATGCCGGATTGGGCGCTCATCTACGAGCATCGGGGTCATCTTCGGTGGCGTCTCGGCGACGCGACGGGGGCCTTGGCCGACTATGATCGGAACCTCGAGCTTGACCCCGAGCGCGCTCATGGTTGGAATCTGCGCTGCCTGGCTCGCGCGGTGAAGGGCTGCTCGACCAGGCCGCAGCCGATTGCGCAAAGGCAGTGGAGCTCGCACCCGGCAATGCCGCGATCATTGACAGTCGCGCCTTCGTTCGGCTTCAATCCGGCCAGCTCGACGAAGCCATTGCGGACTACAACACCATTTTGGCTCAGTCACCGAACCTGCCGAAAGCCCTTTATGGCCGGAGCCTTGCCAAAGAACGCAGGGGTGATCCCGCTGCCGCAGCTGCCGATCGCGCCGCTGCACTGAAGCTCGATCCCGCCATCGCGGCAGACTTCGCGCTCGACCCTTAAGGCGACGCCGTCCCGAAATACCGGCTCGGCGCGGTGCCCAGGCTGCGCTTGAACATCGCCGTGAAGGCACTCGGGCTGTCATAGCCCAGATCCTGCGCCACGATCGTCACCGGCGTGCCGGCGGCCAGCCGGCTCAGCGCTTCGACCAGCCTGAGCTGCTGGCGCCAGGCGGCGAAGCTCATGCCGGTCTCGGCGCGGAAGCGGCGCGCGACCGTGCGGCGGCTGGCGCCGACGCGCAGCGCCCATTCGTCGAGCGTGTCGTGGCATTCGGGCGCCGCGATCAGGCTCTCGCAGATCGCCCTCAGCCGCTTGTCCTGGGGCATCGGCACATGGAGTGGCACCGGCGGCAATGTCGCGAGCTCGATGAGGATCAGCGCCTCGATGAGGGCGTAGCGATCGGCCTCCGCCTCGGGCACCGCCGCCGTCGCGGCCAGGATGAGCTCGCGCAGCAGATCCGGCACCTCGACCACGCCGCAGCGCTTGGCGAAAGCGTTCGCTGCCGCAGCCTCGATATAAAGCGTGCGCATCGCGACATCGCCATCCATGCGGATGCCGTGGACCGTGCCGGCCGGAACCCAGAGTGCCCGATGCGTCGGCACCAGCCAGCTGCCCTCTTCCGTCTCGACCCGCATCACGCCGGTTACGGCATGGATCAGCTGCGCGCGCCGATGATGATGCGGCGGGATGACCTGGCCGGCCGCGAAATCCTTCGCCATCGCCGTCACGCGACAGGGCGAGCGCTGATAATCGGCTGGGTCGGTCGAGCGCGGGTTTTGTCCCATTTGCGATAGAATATGACCGAAGCCGGGGAGCGGGCCAAGATCTTTGGCGCTATGCTCCCTCTATCTTCACGGAGCGTTCGATGACGTCAACCGGCCGCATCACCCGTTTCATCAACCTGGCCCATGCGCTGGACCATTTCCTGATGCTGGTCTATCCGACCGCACTCCTGGGCTCGCTCGGTGCTGCCGCCGCCTTCGGCCGGCCTTATGGCGAGATGCTGGAGCTCTCGCTCGGCGGCTTCATCGCCTTCGGGGCGGGCTCGCTGCCGGCCGGCTGGCTCGGCGATCATTGGAGCCGGCGCAACATGATGGCCGTCTTCTTCTTCGGCGCCGGCATCGCCTGCTTCCTGACCGGCTTCGCTCAGACACCCGCGATGCTATTCGCGGGATTGACGCTGATCGGCCTCTTCGGCGCCATCTACCACCCGGTCGGCACCGCCATGCTGGTCGCCAACAGCGAGAAGGTCGGCAGTGCCATCGGCATCAACGGTGTCTGGGGCAATATGGGCATTGCGGCCGCAGCGCTGGCGAGCTGGGGTCTGACGCAGTGGCTCGGCTGGCGCGCCGCCTTCTTCGTGCCGGGCGTGATCAGCGTGGCCTTGGGATTCGCCTTCGTGTCCCTCGTGCCGAACGTCAAGATGGCCGGCGGCAAGCGCAAGGGGATGGCGGTGCACATGCCGCGCTCGATCCTGGTGCGCGCCTTCATCGTGCTGATCGCGGTCACCATCGTCGGCGGCATCGTCTTCAACGCGGCGACGATCGCCGTGCCCAAGCTCTTGGCCGAGCGCCTGCCCTCGATCGAGAACCTGCCGCTGGCGATCGGCCTCCTCGCCGCCGCGGTGTTCGCGACCGGCGCCATGTCGCAGCTCATCATCGGCAAGCTCGTCGACAAGCATCCGCTCAAGGCGGCCTTCGTGCCGCTGGCGGCGAGCCAGGCGCCCTGCCTGCTGCTGGCCGCCTTCGCCCCGCAATGGGCGCTGGTGCCGGTGGCGGCGATGATGATGTTCTCGCTGTTCGGCCAGGTCACCATCAATGACGCGATGGTGGCGAAATACACCGACGAGGCCTGGCGCGGACGCGTCTATGCCGTGCGCTACTTCGTCTCCTTCGCCGGCAACGCCACGGCCGTGCCGCTGATCGCCCGGCTCCATGACGAGACCGGCGGCTTCACGCTCGCCCTCGAGGTGCTGGCAGGCTTGGCCGTCATCACGCTGCTGGCGGCGCTCGCCTTCCCCTATCGGCGCGAAGAGCTGGCGCCGATGGCGGTCGCCCCCGCCGAGTGAGAATGCCATCAGTGTGCTGCAAGATCCGAATCTCGAACGCCTGCTCGATCGGCTGCATGGCGAGAGCGATGCGCAGGTGCCGGCGATGCGGGACTATTTCTCCACACAGCGCCGGCCCGACGGCAGTGAGCTCAAAAGCTTCTGGCGCGACAAGCTGGTGGCGCTCGACCGCGACAAGGCGGAATTCTGCTACCAGCTCTGCCGCGCCTTGATTGCGCGCCGGATCGTCGAGATTGGCACATCCTATGGCGTCTCGACCCTCTATCTCGCTGCGGCGCTGCGCGACAATATCGCGGCCCGGGGCGGCACCGGCCGCGTCATCGGCACGGAGCACGAGCCCGAGAAGGTGCTGATCGCGCGCCGCCATTTCGCTGAAGCCGGCGTCCAGCATCTGATCGAGCTGCGCGAAGGCGATCTGTGCCAGACGCTGAAGACGCTCGAAGGGCCGGTCGATTTCCTGCTGATGGATATCTGGATCCCGATGGCCCGGCCGGCACTGGCGCTGGTGGCCCCGCATCTGCGGCCGGGTGCCGTCGTGGTTAGCGACAATACCGACATTCACCGCGACGACTATCGCGACTATCTCGCGGCACTGGCGCTGGTGGCCCCGCATCTGCGGCCGGGTGCCGTCGTGGTTAGCGACAATACCGACATTCACCGCGACGACTATCGCGACTATCTCGCGGCCCTGGCGCAGGGGTTCCGGACCATGACGCTGCCCTTCCGCGGCGGGCTCGAGCTGTCGGTGCGGGATTAGGGCGATCGAACGTCGGCATGGCAGGAGCACGCCAAGGCTGGCATGCTGAGCCCGACCATGACCGACACCGACGCCGTCCTCAGCCAGAATCTCGAATTCTACCGCGCCTTCAGCACGCGCGATCTTGGCGCCATGGAGCGGCTTTGGGCGCGCGATGCGCCGGTCAGCTGCATTCATCCGGGCTGGATGCCGCTGGTTGGCCGCGAGGAGGTCATGGCGAGCTGGGAGGCGATCCTGACCGGGCCGGCGCCGCCCACCGTGCTCTGCTATGACGAGCGGGCGACGCTTTATGGCCAGGCGGCCATGGTCGTGTGCGAAGAGCAGATCGAGACCGTCTCGCTCGCCGCCACCAACCTCTTCGTCATGGAGAACGGGCTGTGGCGGCTGGTGCACCATCAGGCCGGGCAGATCGTCCAGCGGGAATGAATCAGTGCTCGCGCGGTCCTTCGGAGCCGTGGACATGTGAGAAGCCCTGGGCCATGCCGTGGCGGAAATGGCTACCCTCGTCGCGGCGCCAATGACGGTCGCGGTCGGCATAGTAGAAGCCGCCATCATCGCCCCAATAGCCATCGAAGAACGGGCCGTAGAACCCGTCATAATAGGCCTCGTAATTGCCCTGCGCCGCCGCCAGCTGGCCGGGGACGGGTGCGGGACCGGGCTGTTCAACGGCGCAGCCGGCGAGCATTGCCGCTGCAAAGAGCATGGTCAGCTTCGTGTGCATGGCGACCTCCGCGTTCTTTGGGGCTGAATTCCTTAACGCCGAGGCGATGACTAAGTTGCGCGGCCGCTAAACCTCCGCCATGGGGCCGAGCGGAAAGCGCTCCCGGATACGCCGCATCAGCGTGTCGCGCACACTGCGATAGGCCTCGAGCTGGGCATCGCGGCTGCCTTCGACCGCGGTCGGGTCGAAGGTCGGCCAGAACTCGACATCGCAGGCCATGGTGCGCGTCATCTCGAGCGCGTGGTGATGCGCCTCGGGCGAGAGCGTCACGACCAGATCGAAGTAATCATCGTCGAGCTCCTCGAAGCTGCGCGAGCGATGCTTCGACATATCGATGCCGATCTCGTCCATGACGGCGGCGACGAACGGATCGGGCTCGCCCGCGCGCACGCCGATGGAGGCCACGAAGATCCGATGGCCGTGGAAATGCCGCATGATCGCCTCGGCCATGGGCGAGCGGACGGAGTTCATCGTGCAGGCGAACATGACCGCGGATGGCATCGGCGCCATGCGCCTAGCCCTTGATATGCAGGACGCAGATCAGGGTGAACAGCCGTCGCGCCGTGTCGAAATCGAGCTCGATCTTGTCGGCGAGCCGCTCGCGCAGCAGCTCGGACGCGTCGTTATGGAGCCCGCGCCGTCCCATATCGATCGCCTCGATCTGAGTCGGGCTCGATTTGCGGATGGCGGTGAAATAGCTCTCGCACAGCAGGAAATAGTCGCGGATGACGGTGCGGAAGCTCGACAGCGCCAGCGTGATCTTGTCGAGCGATGCGCGCTCCGGCGTCTGGAGATCGAGGATGAGGCGATTATCCTCGAGCGAAAGATGGAGGTGGAACGGTCCCTCGATCCCGTCCTTGTGGCGGAATTGGTTGCCTTCGAGGATGTCGAAGATGGCGACCGCCCGCTCATGCTCGATATCCGCACTGCGCCGGATGACCGTATGCTCGTCGAGCGTGAGGCCAACGATCCGCGCCGTGTCGCTCATTTGACCCCTCCGAGATTGAGGCGGATCGCGACCGAGCGGGCATGGGCATCGAGCCCCTCGGCTTCGGCGAGCGTGATCGCGGCCGGGCCGATCGCGGCGAGACTGGCCGCATCGCAGGCGAGCACGGTCGTGCGCTTCAGGAAATCATTGACGCCGAGGCCGGAGGAGAAGCGCGCCGTCCGCGCGGTCGGCAGCACATGGTTCGGGCCGGCGACGTAATCGCCGACGGCCTCTGGCGTATAACGGCCGAGGAACATGGCGCCGGCATTGCGGATGCGTGCGGCCAGCCGGTCGGGATCGGACGTCGCGATCTCGATATGCTCCGGCGCCAGCCGATCGACCAGATCCGGCGCCTCGTCGAGCGAGCCCACCAGGATGATGGCGCCGAAGCGATGCCAGCTTTCGCTCGCGATGGCGCGGCGCGGCAGCGAGGTCAGCTCATGCGCCACGGCCTGCTCGACCGCGTCGGCGAAAGCCTCGTCATCCGTGATGAGGATCGACTGTGCCACCGGGTCGTGCTCGGCCTGGGACAGGAGATCGGCCGCGATCCAGGCCGGATCGTTGTCGCCATCGGCCACAACCAGGATCTCGGACGGGCCAGCGATCATGTCGATGCCGACCTTGCCGAAGACCTGGCGCTTGGCGGCCGCGACATAGGCGTTGCCCGGCCCGACGATCTTGTCGACCGGCTTGATCGTGGCGGTGCCATAGGCGAGTGCGGCCACGGCCTGGGCGCCGCCGACGCGGTACATTTCGTCGATGCCGGCAAGGCGGGCGGCGGCCAGGACCAGCGGATTCAAGCGGCCATGCGGGGTGGGTACCACCATCACCAGGCGCTCGACGCCGGCGACCTTGGCCGGCACGGCATTCATCAGCACGGAGCTGGGATAAGCGGCAGTGCCACCCGGCACATAGAGCCCGGCGGACGCGATCGGGCGCCAGCGCGCACCGAGCCGGACGCCGGACGCATCGACCCAATCCTGGTCCGCCGGCAGCTGGCGCTCGTGATAGGCGCGGATGCGGGATGCCGCGAATTCGAGCGCTTCGACCGCCTCGGGCGCGCAGCATTCGGCGGCGCGATCGACCTCGTCGGTGGTGATCTCGAGCGTTGCCGCCGTTACCTCGTGATGGTCCCAGCGGCTGGTATAGTCGACGAGGGCGGCGTCGCCGCGGGCCCGGATATCGGCGATGACGGAGGCCACCACCTCGCTCACTTCGACGGCCGCCTCACGCGGATCGTCGACGAGGGAAGTGAAGGCGTGCGCGAACTCCGCACTGCGGCTGTCGAGCCGGCGGGGGCGATCAGGCAGCGACATGATCGACCGCCGCGCGGAAGCGTTCGAGCCAGGCGCCGACCTCGCCCGGCCTTGTCTTGAGCGCCGCGCGATTGACGATGAAGCGCGAGGTGATGTCGGCAATGCGCTCGATCTCGACCAGGCCGTTCGCCTTCAAGGTCGCCCCCGTCTGCACCAGATCGACGATGCGGCGGCAGAGGCCCAAGGTCGGCGCCAGCTCCATGGCGCCGTTCAGCTTGATGCATTCGGCCTGGACGCCGCGGGCGGCGAAATAGCGGCGCGTGATCTCCGGATATTTGGTGGCGACCCGGACATGGCTCCAGCGCGACGGCTCGTCCTTGGCGACGAGATCGGCGGGGCCTGCCACCGCGATGCGGCAATGACCGATCTTGAGATCGAGCGGCGCATAGATCTCGGAGTAATCGAACTCCATCAGCACGTCGTTGCCGGCGACGCCGAAATGGGCCGCACCGAAGGCCACGAAGGTTGCCACATCGAAGTTGCGGACCCGGATCACGTCGAGCCCGGGATGATTGGTCTTGAAGCGGAGCTGGCGCGAATCCTCATCGGCGAATTCGGGCTCGATCTCGATCCCGGTGCGGCCGAGCAGCGGCACGACCTGGCTCAGAATGCGTCCTTTGGGCAGCGCCAGGACCAGCGTCTCGTTACCGGGCACGATACCTCCGCCCACACGATGCAGGAGAGGCGGATTTAGAGGGAGTGGGCGGCCAAATCAATCTCTGAAACTCCGGAGCCCGCGATGCACAGGGATGCGCGCAGGCGAAATCAGCCCTCGCCCGCTCGGCGGGAGCGCGCGCGAAAGCGCGGCGCTCCGACTGCAAAGCAGGCCGTGCGCCCAGCGCACGGAAGGGGGCGACGAGCGAAGCGAGTGGGTGAGGGAGTGAGCGCGAGGTGGTGCAGCCGCACCCTCACCCTCCCTCTCCCGCCAGGCGGGCGAGGGGATTCTCCTGGAATCACCCGTCCGGCGGCCTGTGATAGCGCAGCCGGTTCCATTCATAGAGCGGCATGCCTTGACCTCGGAACGGCTGCGGCTCCGGCTGTGGCGCTGGCCGCGGCGGCGGCTCGGGCGCTTCTTTGCCCTCGTTGATGAACCAGCCTTTGTGCTGCCAGACCGAGAGCTCGACGGGAATCCCGAGCTCGTCGCAGAGGCCGATGATGACGTCGCCGACCCGGATGGTGAGGAGCTCGTCCTCGATATCCGGGTCCATCAGACGTTCATGCAGGTCGGTCAACAGGCTCTCGGGCTCAGACGTGGCCTCGACCATCTGGGCGACATCGCGGGCGACCTGGTGCTTCTTGACGCGCAGGCGGGACGTTCTCGATCGACTGCTCGCGCTCTTTCGCGTGGCGTTTCTCGACAGCCTTCGCCGAGATATCGGCAAGCTTCGCCTTGAAGGCCAGCGTCTGGCGGATCGAACGGGCAACGCGGGTGAAGGCGAGGCTCAGGCGGTCGGCATTCTCGGCATTGCCGGCAGCCGCTTCCGTCACGATCTGCGCCTTCAGCGCAGTCGCGACTTCGAGCGCCAGCTCGGTCAATGTTTCGAGGATCTCGCGATCCCGTGCCGTCTCCACCGTCTCGTCCCTCCGTTCAATCGAATTCGAACGGATCATGAACCTGTGGAGAATGGGAGGTCAAGATGGGATGAATTGGGGGTGTGGATAACCCGCGCCTCCGCGCCCTTCCCTGATCAGGCGGGCGAAAGATCGATCCAGGCCTTGGGACAGCGGGCAGTCAGCTGGCGCTTGAGCAGCGCCAGATCCGCATCAGCGCCGGCGGGCAAAAGGGCGGCGCGCTCGACGCGGGAATTGTTTTGGCCGTTGTAGACCATGAAGCCGAGCGTCAGCTCCGTTCCCACCGCCCCGGCGATGAGCTTCGCATCGATGAGATAGGTGCCCGATCGATGCCAAGGCATGAATTCGGCGCCGATGAGCAATCCGGTCGGGCCGAAATAGATGTCGGGCATTCCGGACGCCAGCCGTCGATAGCGGCGGTCGGACGCCGTCAGGACCGGCCACATCACGGCTGCCAGCGTCGCCGTTTCGAGTGCCACGGCGATCAGACCGCTGAGCGGATCGAAATCGGCCGAGAGGAGTAGGCTGCCGAGCGTGATCACGATGACGAGCGCACAGATGGCGACGGTAGCGATCAGCGTGCGCCGACGCTGTGCGCGCTCCGCGGTCTGCCGTGCGGCCAGCCAACGCCGCCAGACCGGGGTTGCGTGACGCCAATGCACCCAAGGCGATGCGCGGAGTGCGGCGATGGCGCGATCCGATTGCCCGGCCAGGAGGTAGAGCGGCGTCAGGATGGCGACGCCGATGATGCCCAGGAACGCACCGGCGCTGATCGGCAAGACGGCCCCGTCCGCCGACATCGACAGGGCGGCGACGGCAGCGGCCAAGAGCACGGCGATCCAGGCGAGGAACCAGGGGCGGAGCCGATCCCGGCAGGCGGTGTAGGGCAGCGCCGATGCCGGAAGCGCCACCCTGTCTTCCGGCACGCGATTGACGCGCATCAAGCCGGCAATCAGCAGGCCGGTGGCGACGATGCAGATGCCGAAGATGGCGGCCAGTTGGGCGGGCCCCTCGAGCGGCGAAGCCTCGCCCGCAACAAGGGTGATGGCGCCGATCAACGCCGCGACGCCAAGCATCGTCACGACCATGCTGAGCGCGAACTTCCGCCAGGAGAAATCGGGTGAGTTGCGCCACGACCGGAAACTGGACACAAGATAGAACGCATCGAACGCCAGCCTCAGCATCGCTCAGCCCCCCTGAAGCAATAGTGCCAGGGGAGCGACGCTAAAGAGCGTGCAGCCGAAAATCCTGACGGATTTCCGAATTCTGCAGAACGGGGGGCATTGAGCGGCGATCTCTGCCGGTGATTGCTGTTTGATCCAGCTAGCGTACCGTCAGCGAAAGACCGACGGTGCGAGTCAAGGCGGAATATGCCAGAGCTGGGACTGACCGGGCCACTGCCGAAGCAGGATCTATCCCGCTAATGCGAGCCAGTGCTACAGGACCGGCACCGGGTTGACGGAGTCATTTCCGTGCGGTTTCGAGGCCTCTGGACGCCGCAGTAGAGATCGTAAGAGAGCGTCGCACTCGGAAAGCCGGTCAGGAAGGCGCCGGTCGGCGCCTCGCTCAGACAACTGCCGGGGGTTCATCACCATCGAGGCCATCAAGCCATTCGTCGGCCCCTTCGCCACTGACGCAACGGCCAGCACGAATGTCTGCACGGCCCTCGTCGAGCAGCTTGGCTTCAACGTCAAGCTGACGCTTGCTCAAGTCGCTATCTGACCCTTCTTTCGCCCGACGCGGCATGCCGGTCTCCTCAACAAGCCTTATATGGCATGACGGGCAGCACGAAAACAGTCCGCCATCCCCGGATTATGTCCATCAATTCGCTTGGAGCGATCCTACATCGTGGGCGCGAATTCCGTCCTCGATCTGATCAACGAGGTCGTCGATCCGAGTTTCCTCGATGATTTGCGGCTCGTAGGGACTGAGCTTAAGGATTCCAATAGCAGCATTGTATGCGGGGACTAGTGCTTTGTCGGACGGCGAGCCAACGAAGAAATAGGGCTTGAAGAGATCGCTAGCCCCGGCGAGCGCGAGCATATGACCCGCCCAGCGCCGAGCCTTATCTCGAATATTTTCCTCATTCGCTAGATCGAACGATAGCGGCTGGTAACAATGCCATGCGCCGTTTTTCCAAGCGTGCTCAAACTGTACCTGATCAACAGGAGAGGCAATCGTCTTCGGCTCCAACCGATCGGCCAAGTTCAGCTCAGCCAGTCGATCGTGCACCGGCTTCCAGATCGCAGCATCGTCCCGATGATGAGCCTGGCGCTCGTCATAGCGGCCGACAAATCGCCTATATAGGCGCTCCAAAGTCTGAGCAGGATCGTCGGTAACCCCTGAACCTACTGGGCCCCAAACGAAGCTCGTGTCATCTCCCGGAATGACATTCCGTGCCAACTCGGAGGCATCGGTCAGCTTGGCCAGCAGATCGCCGCCTTCTCGAGTAGCAAGACGCTTGATTGCGCGCTCGATGCTGCGGAGGGAAGACTTGAGAACCTCGCCATCCAGGTCGGGAAACATTTTTGACAGGCGCCCGAGCGTATGTCGGACCCGCGTTTCGAGAAACCCGGTCGTTGGTTCGTGCACCACAACGCCTACGTTCGCAAATTCACCTGCGAGCGCGTCGTGACGATACCGCAGAAGCACGTACGTATAAGCGCATCTGGTCATGTCAATGCTCGCTGAAGTTCGGCAACACATTCGTCGATCCTGTCGCGGACCAACTTTATGTGAGCCACCGCATCTTTCATCGCATCCATCGCTGGGGCCCATTCAGTCGGAAGCGCAGAGGGATAGTCCCGTAACCGATCGTCCGGCAAGCCCAACCAAGCGCTTCGAAGCTGAGCGAAATCCGTTACCTTCCCCTTCAGTTTAGCACCGAAAATGTGCCCGTCATGCTGGACCAAGCGCTCTAGATGCCCGGCCTTCCACGGCTCGGCAGGAGGGAAACGCTTGAGTCGAATACGAAACGCCAGCTCATGGTCGATGATCCGAAATTCGTTGCCCTTCACCAGGCAGTTGGAATTTCCCTGGCCCCTATCGTCGTTTGCTATCCACGCATCGAACGCAAGAATGTTCAAGGCCATCGTTTGGCTGTTGGCATTCAGGCTGTCCGAGGCCGACCAGATCTTCCATTGTGTCCCGGCCGACTTTGAAGCGAAGGCCACGTTCGAACTCGCCGCGAGCATCTCGCGGACAGCCAAATCAGGAACGGACTGAACCCATTGACTATCCAACTCGACAAGGAAAGGTTCATTGACCGGTAAGCCGAGATCCCCTGCCAAGCATGCTGCAAGCACTTCGTTTGCGAGACCCTCGATCTCTAATTCCGGCCGCCCCGAAGCCTTCAGAAAGACCTCATGCTCCTCGCCATCATCGGTTTCGACCGCGACGCGGAGCGGCTGGTTTCGGCCGCTATCGGCCACGCGATCAAACCGGACTGGAGCCGCCCACCTTATCATTCCGGAAGCCGGCGCTTCTTTTCTGACCAGAATATGCCGGTCATGCCGCCGCACAACATCATAAAGTTCTCGCACTCTTGAACGTCTACGTGACGGAACCCTAAACCGAAAGGTGAGCGCCAGAAAGAGTTTTCAATCAAGAACGACTAGTGACTTCAACCCCACTCCCCGACCCTACTCGTGCTGCGGCCGCCACCGTGTCGGCCACGGCTCCCCCAGATCCGCCAAGTGGCACGCAATCCCTCCCACCTCCAAACGGATCGCCCCGCCACCCGCGAAGATCAGCTCGATCCCGCCATCATCGGCCGCATGGATCGTCAGCAGCGACAGGATCTCGTCCGCCCGGGTCGGATCGACATTGCGGCGCTTCACGGCGGTCACCTGGTCGAACGAGACCCCCGCACTCACCCGCTCGTGCGGCCCGTCGCCCTCCCCCGCCGGCTCTTCCCAGATGAAGCGGTTGACGACCAGCACGAAGCGCTGCTCCTCCGGCAGATAGGCCATGTCGCCGACCAGGACCAGCGCGTCCTGGAGACAGGCGGCGATGATGGTGAGGCCCTCGGCATCGTCCGCCTCGAGGCGAAGGGGGTGGCGGCCCATCGGTTCAGCCTTCGCCCAGCCGTTCGATCTCCGCACCGCAGGCCGCGAGCTTGGCTTCGAGCCGCTCATAGCCGCGATCCAGGTGATAGACGCGGTTGACCACCGTCTCGCCCTGGGCGGCGAGGCCGGCCAGCACCAGCGAGACCGAGGCGCGCAGATCCGTCGCCATCACGGGGGCGCCGGTCAGCCGCTTGACGCCGCGGATCATGGCCGACGCGCCATGGATATTGATGTTGGCACCCATGCGGCAGAGCTCCGGCACATGCATGAAACGGTTCTCGAAGATCGTTTCCGTGATCATGGCCGCGCCCTCGGCAATGGCCATCAGCGACATCATCTGCGCCTGGAGGTCGGTCGGGAAGCCCGGAAACGGCTCGGTCATGACATCGGTGCCGACGACATGCGGCCGGCCCCAGCCATTGGATCCCGTCACGCGGATGCCGTCCTCGGTCTCGGTCACGGCGACGCCGGCGCTCTCGAGGATGCGGGCCACCACGCCGACCAAGGCCAGCGAGGTGCCGGTGAGCCTGACCTCGCCGCCCGTGATGGCGCCCGCCATCATATAGGTGCCGGTCTCGATCCGATCGGCCACGACGCGATGCTTGGCACCCTTGAGCCGGTCGCGCCCGCGGATGGTGATGCGGTCGGTGCCCGCCCCCGCGATCTCGGCCCCCATGGAAGTCAGGCATTGGGCGAGATCGATGATCTCGGGCTCGCGCGCGGTGTTGACGAGCACCGTCTCGCCCTCGGCCAAGGAAGCCGCCATCATCAGATTCTCGGTGGCGCCGACCGAGACGAAGGGAAAGGCGATTTCCGCCCCCTTCAAGCCCTTCGGCGCCTTGGCCTCGATATAGCCCTGATCGATCTCGATCTCGGCACCCATCTGCTGCAGGCCCTTGATATGGAGATCGACCGGCCTGGCCCCGATGGCGCAGCCGCCGGGCAGCGAGACGCGGGCGTGGCCTGCACGCGCCACCAGCGGCCCCAGCACCAGGACCGAGGCGCGCATCTTGCGAACGATGTCGTAGGGGGCGGTGGTGGAGGCCAACTGCCCGGCCTTGAGCCGCACCGTACCGTCGGCTCCCTCGCCGATCTCGACGCCATGCTGGCCCAAGAGATGCGTCATGGAGGCGATGTCGGCAAGCTTCGGCAGATTGCCGAGCTCGAGCGTCTCGTCGGTCAGGAGGCTCGCCGCCATCAAGGGCAGCCCCGCATTCTTCGAGCCGCTGATCGCAATCGTGCCGTCGAGCGGCACACCGCCTTTGATCCTGATCCTGTCCATCTCGAATCCTGGTTATTCGTGCCAGCGGGAAGCTGCCTCACCCGCCCTATTGGCTTCGCGCGGAATGCCCGGCGTTGCAAAGGGAAAATGCCCGATCATTCCTCAGATTCCCGTAAGCGTGCCTGCTGCTTGCGTTTCTGGAGATTGGCGCGCAACGCTGCGGCGAGACGCGCGCGCTTCTGGTCCTGCCGATGTCGCGCCAACTCGCTGGCGGCCGGCTCGGCGGCGGCCGGCTTCTTGGCCTCGTCCTCGGACATGATTCCCCCTCACCCATTCTTCTACCGCAGGATTGCGGCTGGGCCATGGCAAGTTTCGCCCGCACGGCTTGCGCGCCACGATCCGCTATGGCATGGTCCGCGCCGCTTTGACGGCCCCCGGGCCTTAGCACGCTGCCGTAGCTCAGTGGTAGAGCACCCCCTTGGTAAGGGGGAGGTCCACAGTTCAATCCTGTGCGGCAGCACCATTCATCATCAATGACTTGGCCGCCTTGTACGGTGCTATTCCGCCACCCCGGGCGGAATGCACGATTTTGCGGCGTGCGCATCGAAACGGAATCGTAATTAACGAGAGCGTTCATTGGAGTCCGTCGAGAGCCCTGCTCTATGATGCGAATCATTGATGAGAGGCTTCCAATGGATGATCTCCTGCTCGCGATCGACGACGAAACGGCGTTTCTAGCCATCATTCGGAAAATCGCCGAATCCACTGGTTTCGAGGCCGTCACGACAACGGATCCGGCGGCTTTCAAAGAGGCCGTCGCGACGCGCTCGCCCAAGATCGTCCTGCTCGATCTGCAAATGCCAAGTTCTGATGGCGTGGAGCTGTTGAGAGCCCTGTCGGAGCTCGGATGCCGGGCCAAGATCATCCTGCTGAGCGGCGCCGACGAGCGCGTGCTCAATCTGGCCAGCGGAATTGGCCGCGATCTGGGGCTGGATATGGGCGCCCCCGTGCAGAAGCCGATCCGGCCAGAGCAGCTGCGCAATGTCCTGCGCGGCATCAGGGGCAAGAGTTTCGTCCCCGGCGCCGCCGAGCTCAGGGCAGCCATCGAGGATGATCAGCTCGAGCTCTTCTACCAGCCGCTCATGGCGCTGAGCACAAGGGAAACGATCGGGCTCGAGGCGCTGGTGCGATGGCGGCACCCGGAGTACGGCATCGTCATGCCCGACCGGTTCATTCCGCTGGCCGAACGAGAGAATCTGATCAGATCCTTGACCGATCGCGTGCTCGGCCTTGCAGCGACGCAGCTCGCCGAATGGCGGAAGGCCGGCATCGAAGCTTTCGTCTCGGTGAATATCTCGGCCGCCGATATCGTCGCGGACTTTCCGGACCGTTTGACCCGGCTCTGCACCCAGCACGGCATCCCGACCCTTTCCTTGCGCCTCGAGCTTACCGAAACCGCCGCGATGGGCGATCACCGTCTTATGCTCGAAGTCCTCACGCGCCTGCGCCTGAAAGGCTTCGAGCTGGCAATCGATGATTTCGGCACCGGGTATTCCTCGCTCGTGCAGCTTCACCGGCTGCCCTTTTCGGAGATCAAGATCGACCGAAGCTTCGTCATGGAGATGGCAAGCTCGGAAGAGGCCAATCTGATCGTCGGTGCGATCATCAGCCTCGGCCGAAGCATGCGCCTGGAGCCGGTCGCCGAAGGGATCGAGACGGAAGATACGGCCGACCGTCTGGTGAGCATGGGCTGCAAGCGCGGACAGGGATACTTCTTCAGCCGTCCCATGCCGGCGCGCGACGTGCCCAACTGGATGGCTCGATCTTCCTCTCGATGAGGGAGCTCGATGGTTCATCCACCGGGTCGGAACTCCGGCACTGCCCTTTGCGATCACCTTGATGCGCCGGCCTCGCCAGGCTTGCGGCGGCGATCGGTTTCGTTAGAACCTCAAGGCTGATCGGCCAGGGGAAACGGACCGTTCGCGGGGGCTCGGTTTCGGTCGTTCGAGAAGGGGGCTGCGGCCGTATGTCGGAGCTGGAAGCTAGCGCGCGCCAACGAGAGGGTGCCAAGCTCAAATTCCTTGAAGGCGGCGGCGAGATGGGGGCACTCATCCGCGCCCATGACTGGCAGACCACGCCGCTCGGCCCGCCGGAGACCTGGCCGCACAGCCTCAGGACCGCCGTGCGCATCATGCTGACCTCGCGGCAGCCGATCTGGATCGGCTGGGGCGAGGATCTGACATATCTCTATAACGACCCCTATCAATCGATCATCGGCGGCAAGCATCCCCGCGCCCTCGGCCGGCCGACATCCCAGGTCTGGCGCGAGATCTGGCCCCATATCGGCCCGATGCTGTCGACCGCCATGGAGGGCGTCGCCGGCACCTATGTCGAGGAACAGCTCCTGATCATGGAGCGCAACGGCTATCCGGAGGAGACCTACTACACCTTCTCCTACAGCCCGATCCCGGATGATGACGGGACACCGGGCGGCATCATCTGCGCCAATACCGACGATACCAAGCGGATGATCGGCGAGCGCCAGCTGTCGCTGCTGCGCGAGCTGGCGGCGAGGAACGGCGATACGCGCTCCTGGCAGCAAGCCTGCGAGCGGGCGGTCGCGGCGCTGGCGACGGACGCGCGCGACCTCACCTTCGCCGCCCTCTATCTCGCCGCCCCCGATGCGGAGAGCCTGTCGCTGACGGCGGCGACCGGTGTCCAGCCCGGCTCAACGGCCATTCCGCCGACGCTGTCCGCGCGCGCCACCGCACCCTGGCCCGTGGCGGAGGTTCTGGCCGACCATGAGCCGCGCGTGGTCGAGGTACCACCGGGCATTGTCGATCTCGCCCGGCCGAGCATGTGGGACCGGCCGAGTGCCTTGGCGGCCGTGCTGGCGATCTCGCCCTCCGGCGAGACGGGCCGGTCGGGCGTGCTGATCGTCGGCCTCAACCCCTATCGCCTGTTCGACAATGAGTATCGGGGATTCCTCAGCCTCGTCGCCGGCCAGATCGCGGCCGCGATCGCCAATGCCGATGCCTATGAGGAGGAGCGGCGGCGCGCCGAGGCGCTGGCCGAGCTCGACCGGGCCAAGACCGCCTTCTTCTCCAATGTCAGCCACGAGTTCCGCACGCCGCTGACGCTCATGCTCGGACCGCTCGAGGAGCTGCTGTCGGGGAAGGCCGATCCCGAGGCCGGCCGCGACCAGCTCGAGCTCGCCCACCGCAACGGGCTGAGGCTGCTGCGCCTGGTCAACAGCCTGCTCGATTTCTCGCGGATCGAGGCGGGCCGAGTGCGTGCCGTCTATGAGCCGACCGATCTTGCGCGCTTCAGCGCCGAGATCGCGTCCAGCTTCCGCTCGGCGATCGAGAAGGCGGGGCTCCATTTCAGGATCGAGGGCGAGAGCCTGCCGCAGCCCACCTATGTCGATCGCGAAATGTGGGAGAAGATCCTTCTCAACCTCATCTCCAACGCGTTCAAATTCACGCATTCGGGCGAGATCGCGCTCTCCGTCGCCCCTTCGGCCGACGGCGCCAAGGCCGAGATCAAGGTGCGCGATACCGGCATCGGCATTCCCGAAGCCGAGCTGCCGCGGCTCTTCGAGCGCTTCCATCGGGTCGAGGGGGCGCAAGGCCGCAGCTTCGAAGGCAGCGGCATCGGCCTGGCCCTAGTGCAGGAGCTGGTCAAGCTGCATGGCGGCGAGGTCTCGGTCCAGAGCACCGAGGGCTGCGGCACGGTCTTTACCGTGGCACTCCCCTTCGGCAGCCGCCATCTGCCGTCCGAGCAGGTGTGCCTGGATGTCACGACCATCTCGCCTACTGCCGGTCGCGCCCAGGAATATCTCGAGGAGGCGCTGCGCTGGCTGCCGGATGCCCCGGCCGAGGCGGCGCTGCCGGCGCGGGGGACGGCGGCCGGGACCGGGCGCCGGGTCATCCTGGCCGACGACAATGCCGATATGCGGGCCTATGCGACCCGGCTGCTCGAGGCCGAAGGCTATGCGGTCGAAGCCGTCGGCGACGGGGCCGCCGCCCTCGAGAAGGCGCGCGCCGCCCTGCCGGATCTGGTGCTGACCGATGTCATGATGCCCCGGCTCGACGGGTTCGGCCTCTTGAAGGCGCTGCGCGAGGATTCGATGCTGGCCGGCGTTCCGGTCATCCTGCTGTCGGCCCGGGCCGGCGAGGAAGCCAAGGTCGAAGGGCTCGAAGCCGGCGCCGACGATTACGTGACCAAGCCCTTCTCGGCGCGCGAGCTGGTCGCCCATGTCAACGCCAACATCAAGATGGCCGAGATCCGGCGCGAGGCCAATCGCGCCGTCTTCCAGAGCGAGCAGCGCTACCTGATGACCCAGGACCGGCTGTCCCTGGCGCTCTCCACCGGCCGGGTCGCGGTGTTCGAATGGGGCGTGGAAGGCGACCGGCTGACCATGTTGGGGCCGCTGTCGGAGATCTTCGGCGTGGCTGAGGATGCCGCGGCACAGAACGGGCTGCTGGCCAATTTCATCGCCGCCATCCATCCGGAGGATCGCCAGCGCGTCCTGGCGGCGATCGCCCGCTCGATGGCGAGCGGCGCGCCTTACGAGGCCGAGTATCGGGTCGGCGATGGCGGGCGGGATCGGGTTGTCATGGCGCGCGGCAGCGTGCAGACGGGCGCCGACGGCAGGCGGCAGATGACGGGCGCCGTCATCGACGTGACCGAGGAGCGCGCCGTGCTCGCCGCCCTCGAGGATCAGACGCGAGCGCTCGAGATCCTGAACCGGGCCTCGGCCGCGATCTCCGGCAACCTTGATCTCGCGGCGCTGGTCCGCACCATCGTCGATGCCGGCGTCGAGGTCACGGGTGCCCAGTTCGGCGCGTTCTTCTACAATGCCGTGGACGAGACCGGCGAAAGCTTCACGCTCTACACGCTGTCGGGCGCGCCGCGCGCAGCCTTCGACAAATTCCCCGCCCCCCGAAAGACACCAATCTTCGCGCCGACCTTCGACGGCACCCGCGTCGTGCGCTCCGCCAATATCCGCAAGGATCCGCGCTACGGCACCATGGCGCCCCATTTCGGCCAGCCCGAAGGGCACCTGCCGGTGGTGAGCTACCTCGCCGTGCCGGTCAAGTCGCGCAATGGCGGCGTGCTGGGCGGGCTGCTCTTCGGCCATGAGGAAGCGGGCGTGTTCACGGCTTTGGCGGAGGAAGGGATCGTGGGTCTGGCTGCCCAGGCGGCCGTCGCGATGGACAATGCGAACCTGTTCCAGGCGGTGCAGACCGAGCTTGCCCAGCGCCGGCGCGCCGAGTCCCAACTACAGGCGCTCAATGCCGAGCTCGAGGAGCGCGTCGCCCGCGAGGTCGAGCAGCGGACCAAGGCGGAAGAGGCGCTGCGCCACGCCCAGAAGATGGAGGCGCTGGGCCAGCTGACCGGCGGTGTCGCCCATGATTTCAACAATCTGCTGACCGTGATCATGGGCGGGCTCGACACGATCCGGCGGGCGAAGCCCGGCGAGGAGGTGCGCATCCGGCGCGCCCTCGATATGGCCGCGCTGGGCGCCGAGCGCGCCGCCAGCCTGACCACACGGCTCCTGGCCTTCTCCCGCCGTCAGCCGCTGTCGCCGAAGCCGCTCGATCTCAATCACCTCGTGCGCGACATGACCGATCTCCTGCATCGCAGCCTGGGCGAGCAGATCGAGCTCGAAGGCGTGCTGGCGCCGCGGCTCTGGACCGTCGAGGCGGATCAGAACCAGCTGGAGAGCGCCATTCTCAATCTCGCGGTCAATGCCCGCGACGCCATGCCGGACGGCGGAAAGCTCACGATCGAGACCGGCAATACCATGCTGGACGAAAGCTATGCCGCGGTCGATGCCGAAATCGTCCCCGGCCAGTATGTCATGATCTGCATCAGCGACACCGGCGTCGGCATGTCCAAGGACACGCGCGCCCGCGCGTTCGAGCCCTTCTTCACCACCAAGGCGGTCGGGCGCGGCACCGGCCTTGGCCTGAGCCAAGTCTATGGCTTCGTCAAGCAATCAGGCGGCCATGTCACGATCTATAGCGAGGAAGGCCACGGCACGACGGTGCGGCTCTATTTCCCGCGCTATCTGGGCGGGATGAGCGCCGAGGGTCCCGCGGCACGGCATGCGGCCCCCGGCGCGAGCGACGGCGAGACGATCCTTTTGGTCGAGGATAATGACGATGTCCGGAACTACAGCGCCATGGTGCTGACCGAGCTGGGCTATCAGGTGGTGGAGGCGGCCGAGGCCGATGCGGCGCTCAAGATCCTCGCGACGGACCAGCGAGTCGACCTGCTCTTCACCGACGTGGTGCTGCCCGGGCGCTGCGGCCAGGCCTCAAGGTGCTGTTCACGACGGGATATTCCCGCAACGCCATCGTCCATCATGGCCGGTTGGATGCCGGTGTTCAGCTGATCACGAAGCCGTTCACGTTCGATCAGCTGGCGGCGCGGGTCCGGGATGTGCTGGATCGGCGGGGGTGAGGGCGGCGTCAGCCCAACCGCCCCTGGGCCGCCAGACCTCGACGCAAGCACGCGACGACGTGCTCCAGCTCCGACCGCGTGAGCGAGGGGTAGCTCGGCAGCGACAAGCCTCTCGCCGCAATATCTTCGGCAACGGGGAAATAGTCGCCGATCGCTTCATACACCGGCAGCTGGTGGGCGCAAAAGAAGACCGGCCTCGTTTCGACGGAGGCCTCCTCCATATCCGCCATCAACCGGGTCCGATCGATCCCGTCCGGCAGTAAGACGGTCTCGAGCCAGAGCGAATGCTCGATCGCGGGCCCGATCTGCTGGTGAGCGAGCGGCAGGCCCTCCAGCAGGTGCCGATAGGTGGCGGCAATCTCGCGCTTGCGCGCGAGCGTCGCCGACAGGCGCTCCATCTGGGCCAGCCCGATCGCGCCCTCGATGTTCGTCATGCGATAGTTAAAGCCGAGCCGCTCGTGCCAATAGCGCCGATTGGGCGATTGCCCCTGACCCTTGACGATGCGCAGCGCCTGGGCGAGTTCGTCATCGTTGCAGACGACCATCCCGCCCTCGCCGGTCGTGATCGTCTTGTTGCCGAAGAAGCTGAAGGTGCCGACATCCCCGATGGTGCCGGCATGCTTGCCGTCCAGCCTGGTGCCGAACGCCTCCGCGCAATCCTCGACGATTTTCAGGTCATGCCGGTCGGCGAGGGCCCGAAGCTCGGTCATGTCGCACGCGGCACCATAGAGGTGCACGGGCATGATCGCCTTGGTCCTGGGCGTGATCCGACGCGCCACATCCGCGGGATCGAGCAGCCAGTCCGATGCGCGCGACTCGGCGAAGACCGGAACCGCACCAGTTTGGGCGATCGAGTTCACCGAGGCGATATAGGTGAAAGTCGGAACGATGACCTCGTCACCGGGCCCGATGCCGAGGCAATGCAGCGCCAGATGGAGCGCCACGGTGCCATTGCACACGGCGATCGCATGCTTGGCGCCGATTGCCTCCGCGACGGCGGCTTCGAACCGCTCGATGAAAGTACCGTTCGAGGAGATCCAGCTCGTCTCCAGACACTCCGTGACATAGCGTTGCTCATTTCCGGAGAGGTCCGGCCGATAGACGGGAATGACGGGATTTAGTCCTGGTTCGCGATCGATGAGAGACATTGTCATCATCTCTTTCTTTCGGCCAAGGGGCGGGCCGGCACGCCGACAGCGGTGATTCCCGGCGAAATGTCCGCGACGACGGCCGAGCCGATGCCGATGACGGCATCCTCGCCGATGTGGATTTGAGGCCTCACCGCCGAGCCCACGCCGATCAGGGCTCGATCGCCGACCGACACTCCGCCGGCCAAGCTGCAGCCAGGGGCCACATGCGCGGCGCGGCCGATGACGACGTCGTGCTCGACGATGGCGCCCGTATTGATGATCGCGAGCTCGCCGATCCGCGCTTCGGGCCCGATCTTTGCGCCGGCCATGACGATGGCCCCCGCGCCGATCTCGGCGCTGGGCGAGACGATCGCCGTCGGATGAATGACGGAAGGTAGGTCGAAACCGGCGCGGCGCAGCTCGTCCGCAATCCGCTGGCGGGTCCGGTTGTCGCCGATCGCAACGAAGGCAGCGGCAACGCCTTCCTGCCGCAATGCCGGCAGCATCTCGTCGCCGCCCAGCACAGGAACTCCGAGAAGCGTCGATCCGGCCGCTCGGGCATCGAGGACTCCGATCACGGAAAGGCCCGGCGCAAGACCCAAGGCCTCCAGGACAACTTTCGCGTGCCCGCCTCCCCCGATCACGACGAGTTGCACCGCGCCCATCGCCTCGTCTTGCCTCTCCTGCCTGAAAGTGGACGATACGCCTGAGCGAAGCGGCAAGTTTCAGACACCTTAAGTGATCTCTGGCGGGACCCCGATCAATCTTTACACGAACCAAAACGGCGACCGCAACTCAAAATCTCTTCCATCATTCAAGGTACCGGCGATACGTTTGAGGCTGGTTTCCGAATCGCTCCCAGCGGAATCAGCAATCGGCCGCAGCATTGATATATTCACCCCGACGACAGCCTTGCTCGGCTGGTTCGTTCCTGATTCGATGCGATCGAGAAAGGGGTGAAAAGTGTTAAGAAAGGAAGCGAGTTCTACGACATTACTTGGGACAATTCGGGCACCGGTGAGACAGGGCTGCTCGGTGCACCAGATGGCCGGAATTGGCCATCAAGGGCCGGTCCGTGCTATCGGTGATCCCAGGCGGCATCGGTGGGGAGTCGGAAAGGATCCCCGCCGGCCGGGATTGTGAGGAGTAGCCAGGCGTGGAGTATCTTAGAGACATCTGGGCCGCTCGCTACTTCTGGTTCCATCTCGCGCGCTCCGATCTCCGCCTGCGTTGGCGGCGCTCGTTCTTCGGCATCTTCTGGTCGATCCTGCAACCGCTGGGATTCACCCTGCTGCTGGCCCTAGTCTTCAGCCGGATCTTCCATACCGAGCTTGCCTCCTACGCGCCCTATATCCTGTCGGGCATGATCACCTGGGAGTTCGTGACCGGCTCGGCATCGGGCGGCGCCCTCGCCTTCGTGCAGGCTGACGCCTATATCAAGCAATACCGGCATCCGCTCGCCATCTACACGCTGCGCAACGTCATCGCCGGCGCCGTGATCTTCCTCCTGGCCAGCATCGCCCTCGTCGCATGGGTGCTGGCATCGATGCCGCAGAATTTCGGCTGGTCCTGGCTCGCCGCGCTCACGATCTATCCCATCGCGGCGATGATCGCCTGGCCGCTCGCCACGCTGCTCGCTTATATCGGCACCCGATTCCGCGATATTCCCCATATGCTGGGGCTGCTGTTCCAGGCCTTGTGGTTCATCTCGCCGGTCTATTTCGAGGAGAAGCTGTTCCGCAGCGGCGGCCTCGGCCCTTTGGTCGACGACAACCCGGTCTATCACCTGCTGCAACTCTTGCGGGCGCCGCTGCTGCATGGTACCTGGCCGACCGTGACGAACTATCTTTTCTGTCTCGGCACCATCGCGGCTCTAACCCTGGCGGCTTGTGCCACGGGATATCGCGCCGAACGACGGGTCATCCTCTACCTATGATCCACATCGTCTCGAAAGCATCGCGCCCAGGCCATATCATGCTGCAGGACGTCAACCTGCACTATGCGTCCGTTGCCTATAAGGAACGCTCGCTGAAGGCGCTGCTGGGGAAGTCGCTCTTCTCCTCGCGCCGGAAGCGGGCGACGGTGCGCGACATTCACGCGCTCAAGAACATCACGCTCGAGATCGGCACCGGCGAGAGGGTCGGCCTCCTCGGCCATAACGGTGCGGGAAAGACGACCTTCCTCAGGATGGTGGCCGGCCTCTATCCGATCTCCGGCGGCGAGCGGGTCGTGTCCGGCGATGTGCGGGCGCTCTTCGAGCTCGGCCTGGGATTCGAGCCCGACGCGACCGGACGGGAAAATATCCTCTATCGCGGGCTGCTGCTGGGCCTCACGCCGAAATTCATGCGGTCGATCGAAGAGGAGATCGTGGATTTCGCCGATATCGGCGAGTTCATCGACTATCCGATCAAGACCTATTCCGCCGGCATGCAGGTGCGCTTGGCATTCGCGGTCTCCACCGCGGTCGGCGGCGGTATCCTGCTGCTCGACGAGGTTCTCGGCGCGGGCGACGCCAATTTCATGATCAAGGCCAAGCAGCGAATCCTCGACCTCATCGCCCAGTCGGAGATCCTGATCCTGGCCTCGCACGATCTGGGCACGCTCCGCTCGATCTGCCAGCGGGGCATCGTGTTCCATCATGGTGCGGTCGCTTTCGACGGTCCCATCGGCGATGCGATCGGCGCCTATCAACGCATCAACGGGCTGGCGGCATGAAGGATTTCGGCTCGGTTCGGGTCATGTGGCTGCTGAACCACACGAGTGCTCGAAAGTTCGAGATCCCGATGATGAAAAGTCTGGGATTTCGCGAGTTCTTCCTGCCGAAGATCATCCCTGCGGCGCCTGCTTTCCGCAGCGCATCGATCGATTGGTCGGAAGATCCCAACCTTACAATTCCGTCCGCCGATCTGGAAATCCTCAACGGGACCGACTGGTATGGCGCGCCGGGCGAGGAAGCCTGGGCGATCGCCAATCGCCATTTCGATCTGCTGTTCTTCGTCCTTACCGAGGCCGATGCGCTCGCCGACATGGTCCGGAATTTCAAGGGTGCCGTAATATGGCGGGCATTCGGCCTGGCCCAAGCCGCGACCCATGAGGCGGTTCTATCCGCGACGACCCGGAACCGTGGCGAGCAGCTGCTCAATACCCTTGGGCGGCGTTTCTGGTTCGGGGCCGCTTATGAGAGGGTAGCCGAGTATGAAACCGGCTTCCTCGGCCGTCATGCGATCCACCTGCCGCTGGGCATGCACGATTGCGCGCCGCGCTCGACCTGGACGGGAGACATCAAGAAGATCTTCTTCGTCTGCCCCGATATCGCCATCAACCAGTATTACCGGTCCATCTTCGACAATTTCAAAAAAGACCTTTCGGATTTTCCCCATGTGATCGCCGGCGACCAGCCCATAGCCGTCAATGATGCCACAGTGCTGGGATATCTTCCGGCCGGCGAGCATGAGCAGAATATGCGGCGCTACCGGGTCATGTTCTATCACAGCACCGAGCCCACGCACGTTCATTACCACCCATTTGAAGCGATCCGGGCGGGCATGCCGGTCATCTTCATGGCGGGCAGCCTGCTCGATGCGCTCGGCGATGGCGACCTTCCCGGACGGTGCAAAACGATCGCCGAAGCGAAGAAGAAGCTCCAGCGGATCCTGGACGGCAATCAGGCCTTCATCGCGAAGATCCGCACCAGCCAACTTCGCCTGCTTGAGCCGATGAAGGCTGAAAACTCCCGCAGCCTCTGGCAAGCCGGGCTATCGCAAGTCCTGGCGACGCTGGAGCGGACGCGGCAGGTCGTTCGGCCCAAGGTCGCCCGCCATCGGCGAATCGCCGTCATCCTGCCCGAGCCCTATGGCGGCGGAACGCTCAACAGCACGAAGCAACTCGCCCAGGCTCTGCAGATCGGCAGCGAACGAGCCGGCGAACCTGCCGAAATCGTTCTCGGGCATGTGCGGGACCCCTCTCTCTATCCGGATTGGCGCTTCGCCGACCTGCCGTCGCGCGTCAAGCGGCGGTCGTTTCATTGGAACCGCCTGTCGCCGGAAATCTCCGAGATCGCGACTGCCTTTGCGGCACCTGGAGCAGCATCAGGCGCATCCGCGGATTCCCTCATGCCGGATGACGGCATCAACGGCTTTCTCGACTGCGATCTATGGATCATCATCTCCGATCGACTGACGACCTCGATATTGCCGATCCGGCCCTATCTGATGGTGGTCCATGACTATATTCAGCGCTATGTCCCGATCATCGAGCCGGATCTGAATGTTTTTTTCCTGCGCGCAGCACACGGGGCCGAGCGCGTGCTGGTCACGAGCGAGTTCACATTCGCGGATGCGCGACAATATGCGGGCATTCCCGAGAAAAGGCTGCGGCGGCTGCCGCTGATATTGCCGCGGCTCGAGGAGAACGTGCCCGACCGCGCCAGGGACCGCGCTGCAGAGTATTTCCTGTGGCCGACCAATCGCGCGCTTCACAAGAACCACGCCAATGCCGCCGAGGCCTTGCGCCGGTATTTCGACGAGCTCGACGGCCAGCTCGACTGCCGCGTAACCGGCGTCGGCACGCACAATATCCTGGGAAGCAAGATCCCTCATCTGCAGCCGCTGCTCACGCATCGGACAGCCAGCCGCACCATGAAACGCAAGCTGCATTTCATGGGCGAACTGCGTGAACCGGCTTATGCAACCGTCCTATCGGGCGCCCGTTTCGTCTGGCATCCGACCCTGATCGACAACGGCTCCTTTACGGTCATCGAAGCCGCCATGCGGCAGGTTCCAGCACTCTCCAGCGACTATCCGGCGATGCGCGAGATCGATCGCAACTTCCAACTGAATTTGAGCTGGATGGATCCTCACGATCCCACCGACATGGCTCGACAGCTCAAGAACATGGAACAAGAAGCCGAAGGCCGACGCGGACTTCTCCCTGACCACGCCATGCTGGCCCGCCATTCCGTCGAAAATCTGGCCGACGCCTATTGGGAAGCGGTACGCGAATGCCTGTAAAGCGATACGGCATTTATATGTTCTATTCGCCCGCGACCGACCTGCGCGGAGAGGGGCTGGGCCGCTATCTGTCCGCTCTGCTCAAATCGGCGGAAGACCGCGAGGATATCCGATTTGCCCTCGCCTGCCCCAGCTGGATGCGCCGCCGGCTGAGTGCGCTTTGTCGGGAAGAAGGCGTCGACGAGACGAGCTTCGACATCATCGCGCCGGAGCACCGGCCGCTCATCCTCGATTTGATCGAAGGATATCGGAACGTCAGGAAGGTCCGCGGGTCTCCGGGTCCAGTACGCCGGGCGCTGCGACGCATTCGCCGTGGCGTCGGGTCCGCCATCGAGGCGGTCGAGCGATGGCTGGTCGGAAACCGCAGCCTGATCCTGTTCATCGGTTTCGTGCTGCTGATGATCCCCTTGGCGCTGCTCGTGGTGCTGGCCCAGATCCTTCTCGGCGGCGGGCGGTTTCTCGCGCACCAGATCGGCCGCCTCCACGCGCTGGTGATGCGCAGCGGCGTCACGAGCCTGCGCGAGCGTTTAGACCTGCTGATGGCCCATCCGTCACGCGACGGCACCGGCCGCCGGCTTTTTCAGCTGATGGAGCAAACCGAGATCGCCAAGGTTCACGAATTGATCCGGCGGGAAACGGACGTGACGGCCTGGTACTGCCCGACCTCGTTCTGGCCCCATTTCAACCAGATCGAGGCGCCCCGCGTTATTTGCGTTCCCGACGTCGTCGTCACCGATTTTCCCAGCTCCTACGCACTTGTTTCGGGCAAGCCCGGCTTCGAAGCGTTCCGCGCAATAGAAACCACGATCGGCGGCGGGACTCACTTCATCACCTACAGCGATCATATCAAATGGCACACGCTCGTCGATCGCTACCAGGTCGATCCGGACCTCGTTTTCGTGATCCGTCACGGCATCAATCGCCTCGATACCTTCATCACGGTAACGGGCAGAGCCGACAATGCCGCGGCAACTGGTGCGCTGTGCCGCGCTCTGTTCGAAGAGGCGCTGACGAAATCAGTCGGAAATCGCTTTGCCGGTCTCTTCGACAAGGCGAGGCCGCGTTTCATTTTCTATGCAAGCCAATACAGGCCAAGCAAAAACGTCATCACTCTGTTGCGGGCTTTCGATAATTTGCTGAAACGCGGCTATCGCGGCCTCAAGCTGATCCTGACCGGCAGTCACACTTTGGTGCCCGAGATCAGGGAGTTCATCCAACAGAACAATATCGAGACTGACGTGCTGAGCTTGGACGGGCTGACCGTGCAACAGCTCGCTGCCTGCTATCGCCTGGCCGATCTCGCCGTCAATCCCAGCCTGTCGGAAGGTGGCTTTCCGTTCAGCTTCGCCGAAGCCTTGTCGGTGGGCACGCCCATCGTCATGGCGCGCATCGAGGTCACGGATGAGATCCTTCGGAACGAGGATTTCTACGCCGATATGACGTTCGATCCCTACGACTGGCGGGACGTGGCCGACCGGATCGAATGGGCGCTCGACCACCGCGACGCCCTGCTCGAGCGTCAGAGCGCCTTTTACGAGGCGATGCTGGCCAACAGAACCTGGCGCAACACGCTCGACGACCACATCAGGGTTCTCGACCAGGTCGCGGCCTCGCCGAAATCGATCGGCGCGACGCCGGCACCGATTCAGACCGCCTGAAGCAGCCCTCAGCCGCCCGCCGCGTGCTCGGCCAGGAACTCCCCCACCACGCGGCGAAACTTCGCCGCCTCCTCGATCTGCGGCGAGTGGCCCGATGCCTCGAAGATCTCGAGCCGCGCATTCGGGATGAGGGCGGCGATCCGCTCGCTGCAGGCCACCGGCGTAATCCAATCGTGGCGGCCGACCGTGACCAGCGTCGGGCAGGCGATGCGGTGGAGCTCGGGCTTCAAATCGTAATTCGGCAGATTGTGGGTGAAGGCGAAATTGTGGGTCTCGTAGCGGTAGGTCACCGCCTCCACCCGCTCGGCTATCTTGGCCGGGTCGAAGTGATGATCGTAGAGCGGCAGGATCTCGCGCCAGCAATCCTTGAAATCCGCATTGTCGCGGCAGCTTCCTGCCATGATCCGATCGAGCTTGGCGCGGTCGATCCTGACCCGGGCCGAGGCGAGCGCGTTCGCCATCGCCGTGGCATGGAAGTCGCTATCGGCCGAGGTGTCGCGCAGCACCAGCGCCTCAACCCGGCCCGGATATCGGAGCGCATATTCCATGGCGATGAAGCCGCCATAGGAGCCGCCGGCCATGACGATGGTCTCGACCCCGGCCCAGTGCCGGAGCGCATCGACATCGGCGGCCCACTGCGCATGGGTGAAGGGCGGCTTGCCCTCGCTTTCGCCGCTGCCGCGCGCATCGAACACGATCACGCGATAGCGATCGGCGAAGGCGCTGAAGGCGGCCTTCGGCTCGGCCAGCGAGCTCAGGCCCGGTGCGCCATGATGGCAGATCATCACCGGGGCTGAGGGATTGTCGCCGAGCAGCTCGAGATTGAGCCTGTTGCCGTTGATCTCGACCTGCATGCCGGCATCCTCCATATGAAGCTGGCGAGTATTCTAGTTCGTTCGAGGCATGGGTTCGACGAGAACGGTGACCTTGCCGTTGTAGGCGTAGGTGAATTTATTGACCGCATCGCCGTCGCTGCTCCAGACCGTGCTGGCGACCGCGGCGCCTCGGATGACCATCGTATAGGAACTCGACTGGACCTTTTCCGACACTTGGGTCAGCCCGCCGCCGACGGTCCGCGGGTCGGACAGGACCAGCACATAGCGCTCGCCCTCATGGAGCCGGATCCCGACATGCAGGCTCGAGCCGTGGAAATTGAACGAGTTCGCGCGAGATCTCGCGAAGCGCCTTGCCGTCCGCATCGAGCATCAGCACATGGGGCGAGAACAGCCCCTCGCCGATCGGCTCGCTGGTCACGGAGATGAGCGCCGGTGCCGGCACCGGCGGCAGCGCGAAGGCAGCGAAGACGCTTCTGCCGCCGTCCGGCGTCTCGGCACAGGCCGCCTTGTCGTCGAGCGTGACCGTCGACCGCTCGCCCAAGGCGAGCGGCACCGCGCGGCCGGTCAGAACATTGATCTCGCTCTCGCAAATCCGGCCGGCGAGGCTGACCGTCGGCGGCGGCGGCGTGGCACAACCGGCGCCAAGGAGTGCTCCGGCGAGGGCTGCGACCGCCGCGCGTGAAGGAAACCGCACCATGTCGCTACCTCAGGAGCTGGCTGAGATTGAGAGCGGATTGCTCCGTCGCGACCTGCAGGCCTTTGGTCGCCTTCTCGGGTGCCGCCATCAGCGTGTCGAAATCGACAAAGGCAAAGTCGGGATCGGGCGCGATCGTGATCGTCTTGTCGGGCGTGTTGACCGGGTTGTAGACGATCTTGTCCTGCATCAGCACGGCGGCGTCCCGGGCGCTCACCAGCTTGGCGAGCATGATCACGCTCGGCCGGTAGGGAGATTCATCCTTGATGCCAGATGCGACATAGCCGTAGGCGACGGTGACGAGGTCGAGATAGGCATCGATCTGCGGATCGCCGCCATGCGGGTAGCTCGCGAGGTAATCTTTGTCGCTCGACCGTGTGACCGGAACCGGCACGACCTTATATCCCAGCGCCTCGAGATCCTTGGTCACATTCTGCGCAATGGCGTCCTGGACCGAGAAATGCTGGGCTTGGAGCAGCGCGTTGAAATGATCCTCGCGCGCCGATTCCATGCCGGCATCGACCAGTGCGCCGAGCAGTCCGAGATTCCGGCCGACGGAAGTCGCCAGCACGACCTTGGCTTCCTTGGGATAGCCCGGCGTTAGAAGGCCGATCGTCTTGACGTCACCGGTAGCCCCCTTGTCGAAGGGAATCTCGGGTTTGGCGCACGCAGCAAGGCTCGCAGCAATGCCGAATGCCGCGAGCACGCGCAAAAATCCTGTCTTCATGATTATCGGACCCTGGAAAGATGCTTCGAAATCCGGCCCGCTTGAGTGGTCGCATGAAGCGGGCCGTGCCCAGGCGCTACAGCCTCAGGTAGACCAGGCAACTTATATGTAACAGGTTTGGCCAGGTCGATGCGGTATTCAGATACCCGTCAGCAGATTTTTTGTATCGGTTGAATGCGATAGGCGACCACCCTTTCCCGCCATGCGATAGAGTCTCTGGCCCGCATCCTTGGCTCTCACTAAGATCGCGCCGCCCGGCGTTCGCTTGCCGGAAACGACAGATCGAGGGAGATCGAGCTCGTGCCCATGCCGTTGCTTCGCCGTATCCTGCCCACAGCATTCCTTGCCATGACGCTCTCCGGCGCCGCGTTGGCGGCCGATCTGACGCCGGCGCCTTCGCCCAATCCGCTCGATGTCATCCCCGACAAGATGCCCTTCGCCACTCCCTATGGCGCGCCGATCACGCTCGAGCGCGCCCAGGCGCTGGTCGAGGCCGCGGTCGCGGAGGCGAAGAAACATGGCTGGGAGATGAATGTCGCGATCGTCGATAGCGGCGCCAATCTCGTGGCCTTCGCGCGCATGGACGGCTCCCAGCTGGCCTCGATCGCCATCGCCGAGCACAAGGCCCGCACGTCGGCGAAATATCGCCGGCCAACCAAGGCGTTCGAGGATGCGATCCAAAAGGGGGGCTATAATTATGTGATCGCGCTCGACGATATCATCGCGGTGCGCGGCGGCATTCCGCTGATCGAGGATGGCAAGATCATCGGTGCCATCGGTTGCTCCGGCGGCTCCGGCTCGCAGGACGAGGCGACCTGCACCGAGGCCGCGAAGCTCGTCAACAAATAGCCGGCGGTCTCAGGACGCGGGAGCGCCTTCCTGGCGGAGCGGATGCGCCCGGGCGAAAGCCTCCATCGTCTCGCAGCGCGCAAGGATGCGGTCGACCGTCGGCGTGTCCCGCACTTCGAACTTGAAGACGCGCACCGCATTGGCGACGCTCATCAGGCAGATATCGGCGAGCGTCGGCGTGTCGCCGTGGCAAAAGCTGCCCGTCCCGGCGTCGCGTGCGAGCCGCGCCTCCATCGCCTGGAGGCCGCGGGTGATCCAATGGATCTGCCAGGCGCGCCATCCGGCCATGTCGAAATCCGCCTGATCCATGAGGTAGTGGCGCACGCGCGGCACGATCATCGGATGCGTGTCGCTGGTCATGAGGGCGGCCAGCGAGCGCACCCGCGCCCTGCCGTGAAGATCGGCCGGCAGCAGCGGCGGCGCCGGATAGCGCTCCTCCAGATATTCGAGGATCGCCATCGACTGGGTCAGCGGCGCATGGCCCGGCTCGACTAGCGCCGGCACGGCCCCCTCGGGATTGACCGCGAGGAAGGCTGGCGTGAACTGGTCGCCGGCATCGATGTCGATGTAGGTTTCCCGAGCCGTCAAACCCTTGAGATTGAGGGCGACGCGGATGCGAAAGACGGCGGAAGAGCGCCAATGGGCATAAAGCTGAAGCTCGGTCATGCGGCCCTCCTCACCCCGTGCGGCTGGCGTCGGCCTCCTCATGCCGGCCGGCCAGCAGGTCGAGATACCATTGATATGTGGAAGCGAGCCCTGCGGCGAAGGGAATCCGCGGCTGCCAGCCGAGGCTCTTGAGCCGCGTCACATCCATCAGCTTGCGCGGCGTACCGTCGGGCTTCGAGAGATCATGCTCGAACCTGCCCTGCCAGCCGACCGTATCGGCGACGAGGTGCGCCAGCTCGTTGATGCTGAGATCCTCGCCGGTGCCGATATTGATGTGCTCGGCCCCGTCATAATGCTCGAGCAGGAACTGCACGGCGTCGGCCACATCATCGACATGCATGAATTCGCGCCGGGGCGTGCCGGTGCCCCACAGCACCATGCTTTCCTGGCCGTCGAGCTTGGCGCGATGCGTCTTGACGATCAGCGCCGGCAGCACGTGACTGGTCTCGAGATTCCAATTGTCGTAGGGGCCGAACAGATTGGTCGGCATGGCCGAGATGTAGCTGAGCCCATGCTGCTGGCGATAGGCCTGGCACAGCTTGATGCCGGCGATCTTGGCGATGGCATACCATTCATTGGTCGGCTCGAGCGGGCCGGTCAGCAGCGACTCCTCGGCCAGGGGCTGCGGCGCCAGCTTGGGATAGATGCAGGACGAGCCTAAGAACAGGAGCCGGCCGATGCCGGCGCGCCGCGCTCCCTCCACGACATTCATCTCGATCGCGAGATTGTCGTAAAGGAAATCCGCCGGATAGGAGGCATTGGCCAGGATGCCGCCGACCTTGGCCGCCGCCACGATGACGATGTCGGGCCGGCGTTCGGCGAGCCAGCGGAAACTCTGGTCCTGATTCCTGAGATCGAGCTCGGCCTTGCCGGCCGTCAGGATTTCGCAATCGGCCTGGCCCAAGCGCCGCACGAGTGCCCGGCCGACCATGCCGCGATGGCCGGCCACGAAGATCCGCTTGCCGGAAAGGGAGAAGGAGGGAGGAGCTAACACCGCTAAAGCCCTTAGATCACCGATCAGCTGCGCGCCGCACCACGCAGCGGCACGATATGGCCGGCCGAGCGCAGGACGGTTTCCTGCTTCGCCAGCTCCAGATCGGCTTCTACCATCATCCGCACCAGCGCGTCGAACGACACGCGCGGCGCCCAGCCGAGCGCCTTGCGCATCTTGGAGGAATCGCCCTGCAGGAAATCCACCTCGGTCGGGCGGAAATAGCGCGGATCGATCTCGACATGCTTCTGCCAATCGAGGCCGAGGATCGCGAAGGTGCGCTCGACGAACTCCCGGACCGAATAGGCCTCGCCGGTCGCGACCACGAAATCATCCGGCCGGTCGTGCTGCAGCATCATCCACATCGCCTCGACATAGTCGCCGGCGAAGCCCCAGTCGCGCTTGGCGTCGAGGTTGCCGAGATAGAGCTTGTCCTGCAGCCCTTCCTTGATGCGGCCGGCCGCGCGCGTGATCTTGCGCGTAACGAAGGTCTCGCCGCGCCGCGGGCTCTCGTGATTGAACAGGATGCCGTTGGTGACGAACATCCCATAGGCTTCGCGGTAATTGAGCGTGTACCAGTGTGCGGCCACCTTGCTGACGGCATAGGGGCTTCTCGGATAGAAGGCGGTCGTCTCGCTCTGCGGCGGATTGGCCGCACCGAACATCTCGGACGAGCCGGCCTGGTAGAGCCGCACTTCCTTCTTGCGGTTCCGCATATGGTCGCGCATGGCGTCGAGCAGCCGGAGCGCGCCGTTGGCGACGACATCGGCCGTGTATTCCGGCACGTCGAATGACACTTTGACGTGGCTTTGCGCGCCCAGATTGTAAATCTCGTCGGGCTCGACCTCCTCCAGCACGCGGCGCAGCACCGTGCCGTCGGTCAGATCGCCATAATGCAGCTTGAGCGAGCCGGCCTCGTGCGGGTCGCGATAGAGGTGATCGATGCGCTCGGTGTTGAAGGAGCTGGCACGCCGCACCAGCCCGTGGACCTCATACCCCTTCTTGAGCAGGAGTTCGGTCAGGTAGGATCCGTCCTGCCCGGTAATGCCACTGATCAGCGCGCGTTTCATTCCACCATCTTCGACAAGTTGCAGTCGGCCGGAAAGCCGGGGCGGAGACTAACCCCTCTCCCGGCCGATTGCAAAACGCCATTCGCGCGGTGATTGCCGGGTGGCTATGGCGCCAGCGCCTGCGCATATTCGGCGCGGCACTGCTCCGTCAGCGCCGCATCGCTGATCCCGGAAAAGCCGAAGCCGTTCCATCGATAGAGCTGGATGCGCGGCGTCGAAGTATGTGCCGGGTCCAGCATGATGAAGGAATCGCCGCGATGCAGCGCACAGAGATAGCTCTGGCCAGCCTCATCCTCGATCACGCTCGCGTCCAGCAGAGGCCAAGCCAGTGCCGAGCCGCGCCAGCGGGCGATCAGGCCATGGGGTGTCACGTCATAGACATAGGGGCGCGGACCGTCTTCCGAATCCATCGAGGATCGATGCCGCTCGAGCGTGATCAGCATGGGCGGCTTGCCGGGTGCGAGCGCACCGATCGACGCGCTGACTAAGGGGCCCGGCACCGTGCGCCATGTGCGCTCGCCGGATTTGCCCTCGAGCACGGTCCGGCCATCGGCCATGATCTGCCCGGGCGCCGTCCAGGCGCGGATCGCCTGGCCGTTGATCGTCACCGGAGCCGTCGCCGGCACGCTGCAACGTGCGAGATCCGGGCTGATGATAGGCCCCGCCGGATGGGGAAAGGACGAGCCCATCGGCGTCTCGGTCGCTAGCCCTCCGCAGGTCAAATGGTCGCCGGCGATCCGGCATTCGGCGATCAGCCCGTGCTTGGTCGCCGCATATTTCTGGTCGAAGACATGATTGCCCAGCGAATAGAAGACCGGCCTCCCGTCAAGGCAGGCGGGCGGCTGGACCGTGTGCGGATGCGCGCCGATGATGACGTCGGCACCATGGCCGACCAGCCACGCCGCCTGGGCCTGTTGCTCCGGCACGACCCAATCGGCCAGCTCTTTGCCCCAATGGACGAAGACGATCACCCAATCGGCGACGGCGCGCGCCAGCCGAAGCTTCTGGGCGATCTGCCAGGACGGCACGGCGTCGATCACCCCATCGCGCGCCGGCACCAGGCTGATGGCGACGATCGCGATGGTGCGGTCGCCCAGGCGGATGAAGGCGGGCGATTCAGGCGACCCGATCGCTGCCAGCCCGGCGGAGGCAAGCGCCATTGTGGTTGCGCGCCGGCCCGCCTCGCCCAGATCGCCGCTATGGTTGTTGGCAATGCCCAGTGCCGTGAAACCCGCCTGCTTCAAGAGGTCCAGCAGGTGCGGATCATCGGCGAAGCAGAGCTCGAGCGGGGCCGCACAGCCCAGCGGATCGCCGACCGTGCCTTCGAGATTGCCCATGACGAGATCGGCCGATCCGAGAATCTTGCCCATGTCCGACCAGGGCGACGCGCCATGCCGAGCCGCCATCTCGTGGGCGACCTCCCGGGCGAGCAGGATGTCGCCAGTGAAGACCAGCCGATATTGCGGGGCCGCCGCCATTGCCCAGGACGCTTGGACGAGCCCCAACAGCAACAGCAGCAGGCACGCCCAAAGGTTCAAGGCTGGTTAGCGGGGCAGGAGAGCTGCTTGTCCGATAGATATTTAGCGACCCAAGCCGGCCGGGCCTGCTGGTCGACGCGGTCCTGCCATTGCGCATCGTCGACCGGTGTCGCCGCGACGAACTCGTAATAGCTATAGGCAGCACCCTTGACGATCTCGCGCCGGCCATAGAACGGCACGAGTTGATCCCATTCGAGCGGCCGGCCGATGGCCGCCTCCAGCTCGCCACCACTGCTGCCGGCGACATCGACCACCTTCATCATCGGATCGGGGGTCGAGAGCGCATAGCCGGGATTCGACAGGCTCATGAACACCAGGAAATTATGCTCGACGGCACCGCCGACATATTGGATGGCCTGATAATCCTCAGCATTCATCGCCTCGCCGCTCAGCTCCTTCTGGGCGATCTTGCCGTAGCGCTGAGCATCGTCCCGCGATTCCGTCAGACGCCGGACGATGCCATCGCGCAGGCCGGTATCGGTGGCTGGATCCGCGGCCAGGATCGGGCCGGCCTCGACCAGCTTGATCGTCGCGTCGAACAGGCCGGCGATGGCGGCGAAGCTTGCCGGGTCGGGCTCGACATAGCCGCGCGGCGGCCGCAGCACGATGGATTCAAAGCCGCCCTCGCCGCATTCGGCGTCCGTCTTGTCGTTGACCAGCACCGTGGCGTGCCGCAGCGTCGCCCAGGAGGCCAAGCCGGTCTGCAGGCGCTTGGCATTCCACAGCGGCCCGGCGATCGGGGCCGAGGCCGCATCCGCCCATTGGGTCGCGAGTCCGTCCAGCCATTTTTCATAAAGCGAGCCGGTGCCGTGCCCGGCATCGACGGCGAAGCGCTTGCGGGTGGCATCGAGGCGGGCGGCCAGATTGGGATATTTCGCCAGCACGCCGGTTTGGTCGAGCGTCTGGTACGCGAAGGCGTTGCCGGCGATCGCCGCGAAATCGAGGCCTGAGGGCAGCAGGCGGAGCGCGCCGTCTTTGGCCACGATCTGCTCCGGCTGCGGCCAGCCATCGTGATAGATCACATTGTCGAGCGCCTCGTTGTCCCAACCCCAGGACAGCGGGAAGATCCGGGCACCGGTGGGCCCGGCATGGGACGCCACAGCCGATTTCGCCCTTCCGTCGTCCCAGACGAGATCCAGCCGCGAGGGTGCGATGAAAGGCTTGTAGCTGCCGATCCAATCATCGGCCGCCTTGGCGACACCGGGATCGAGGCCGCGCAGCAGGGCGACATCGGCATCCGACAGCTTCACCTGGCTCAGATAGCGCAGGGCGCCGAAATAACGCTTCTCGGCGTCTGTCTTGTAATGGCCGCGCGGCTTGAACTCGCCGTAGTCGACTTCGGTATCGAGAACGGCGGATCGGGCCCGGCCGGCCGCCGCCAGGATCAGCCTGGCTTCCTCGTTGCCCGCCTCGTGGCCGTCAAGCACGGCCTGGGCCGCGGCAAAGGCTTTGGCGAGTGCGGACTCGGCGTGGTTCTTGGCGAGATCGGCCGTCGCTACTTCAAGAAACCGCTTGAAACCCGGTATGGCGCGTTCGCGTTCCAGCACGATGAAGAGCCCGTCGAACGCCGCGCCATAGACCTCCCAGAACAGGTCGGTCGTCACGAAATAAGGGCGGGTCGGCACGCGCGAATCCGGCGCCCCGCAGGCGTAGGATTCGGAATCATAGAGCCGGTAGATCTGGTCATCCTCGCCCAGGTTGCGGAACAACCCGTTGTCGCGGGTGAACCGGTCCTGGTCGGCGCCATTCTCCAGATACATCCAGGCATTGACGACATTAGCCAGCGGCACCTCGATCGGCGCATAGCGCAAGGTCGTCAGGCCGCCGCTCACCGTCAAATCGACGATGCCGCGGCCATCAGGCGTCTGTGAGGGAACGGAGGCGAAATTCTGGTCGCCCAGGATCACCTTGTCCGTCTTGTCGCGCAGCCCATGCAGACGCAGCCCCGCGATCTTGGGCTGCCATCCCAGGGTCGCCGCACCGTTCGGCGTGTAGGTCGTGATGCCGCCGCACGGTGCGTCGAGCGGGCTGGTCTTGCCCCAATTATCGAGGTCGTAGACGGTCTTGTGCAAGCATCTCTTATCGTCTTCCCAGATCAGCATATTGCCGGCCGGATGGAATGCGACCGGCAAGGCGGACGGCGTGGTGGTTCGATTGGGCGGGAATTCCGGCGAAAGCTTCCTGTCGTCGAGGCTGGCATTCGGGCCGGCAACGGTATAGAGCCGCGTGCCGGTCTCGCTGACGGTGCGCAGCGCATAGCCGTTGCTTGCCAGCTTCTCGCCGAAGAACAGCCGGTAGGCCGGCGCCTTGCCGTCACCCAAATCGAACGGCCTGGGACCGACGACGAGGCGGCGCAGCATTTTCGGGGTCTTATAGGCCGTGGCCGGCGCGAATTGCGGGCTGGTGGCATCGATCTTCAGGATCCGCGATCCCGCCGCATCGGTCGCCAGGAGGAACAGGGCCTTGCCCTGCGGATGCCACGCCAGTGACGCGATGCTTGCGTCGGCCGGGATGTCGAGGCTGCGCGCGAATTTCTGGGCGTCGAACTGCCAGAAGGCCAGTTGCTGGCGATGGGCGGAATCCTCGACCACCAAGGCGACCTCGCCGCCGGTCGGCGCCACCTCGAAATCGACCACCGCCATGCCGGGCGCCAGCGTGTAGGCCACGGGCTCGGCCGGCGCTGGAGCGATTACCGGCTCAGCCTCATCGAACAGCGAAGGCTGTTGGTAGGGTGTGGCGCCCGATGCGCCAAGACTATCGGTCAGTGAATCCGCAGAGGCGCCGATCGGCAATCCCGACAGGATGAGCATGATCGCGTAAACGAAGAGGCTCTTGGCCATATCCGATCCCGATGTTTGGCGGGGTGATTGCCGAGCATAGCCCGAGGGCTGCGCCCATCGACCTGGGAGCCTCTTTCATAAGTCAATTCGCGTTGAGGGAGAATGGGCCTGCTGGCCCGATCGCCAGCGAATGACGGCCGGCGGAAACGAGGTGTCTTCCGCCGGCCGTAAACGCCTCAGGGCCTAAAGCCGCTCGACGATCGTCACATTGGCGAGCCCGCCGCCCTCGCACATGGTCTGAAGCCCATAGCGCTTGTTGCGGCTCTTCAAGGCATGGACGAGCGTGGTCATGAGCTTGGTGCCGGACGCGCCCAAGGGATGGCCGAGTGCTATGGCGCCGCCATGGACGTTCAAGCGCTCGGGATCGGCCTCGAGCGTCTTGAGCCAGGCGGTCGGCACGGACGCGAAGGCCTCGTTCACCTCATAGAGATCGATATCCTCGATCTTCATGCCGGCCTTCTTGAGCGCCCTCTCGGTCGCGGGCAGCGGGGCCTCGAGCATGATCACCGGGTCGCCGCCGATCACCGTCATGTGGTGGATGCGCGCGATCGGGGCGATACCCAGCCGCTTCAAGCCGGCCTCGCTCACGATCATGACGCCCGACGCGCCGTCGCAGATCTGACTCGAGCTCGCGGCCGTGATGGCGCCGCCCTCGGCCAGGAGCTTGACCGCACGCATGGCGTCGAGATTGGCGTCGAAGCGGATGCCCTCATCGACCGTATGCTGCTCCCTGCCATCCTCGGTCATGATCTCGAGCGGCACGATTTCGCTTTTGAACAGGCCGGCCTGGGTGGCGCCGATCGCCTTCTGATGGCTCTCATAGGCGAAGCGGTCGAGCGCCTCCTTATCGAGCCCGTACTTCTTCGCCATCATCTCAGCGCCGGTGAACTGGCTGAACTGGATGTTGGGATAGCGCTCCTCGATATTGGCGCTCTTGTAGAAGCCGAAGCCGTTCTTGGCCGGCAGCGCCGCCGAAAGGCCCATCGGCACCCGCGTCATGCTCTCGACGCCGCCGGCGATGACGACATCCATGACACCCGACATCACGGCCTGGGCCGCGAAATGGAGCGCCTGCTGCGACGAGCCGCATTGCCGGTCGACCGAGGTGGCCGGCACGCTTTCGGGCAGCTTGGAGGCGAGCACGGCGTTGCGTGCGACGTTCAAGGCCTGCTCGCCGACCTGGCCGACGCAGCCGAAAATGACATCCTCGACCGCGGCGGGATCGGCCCCGCTGCGCTCGATCAGCGCGTTGAGCACGGCACCGCCGAGATCGGCCGGATGCCAATCCTTGAGCTTGCTGCCCTTGCGCCCGCCGGCTGTGCGGGCTGCCGCCACGATATAGGCCTCAGCCATGATCCCCTCCCTCCGTGATTGTTCCGTTCAACTCGGCCGCCTCGTCGAGGCGGAAAGCCTTGAGATAAGCCGACGCCAGATCCGCCGCCAAACTGTCGGTGTCGAGCTCGTGGCCGCGCCGCTGGACGATCGCGGTCCAGGCGATGTGCTCCGCACCGCCGAACACCATGTCGCGCATGATCGCCGGCGTCAGGCCGCCGCGCGGCCCCGGCTCGATGCCCCAGCGCTCGAGCAGCCGCACGAACAAATTGGTGTAGCGCCGGAACAGGCCGCGCGCCTGGGAATCGGGATAGGCTTCGGCGGCGCGCACCTCGCGCAGCCAGATGCGGAAGCTTTCCTCATGATCGAGAATGGTGCGGAGCTGCACCGCGATCAGCCCTTCGAGCCCGGCACGCAGGCTTGGAGCATCCTCGATCGCGCGTTCGGCCTCGGCCACGCGCTTTTCCAGCGCCAGGAAGCCCACGCGCAGGATGAGATCGCGCTTGTCGCGGAAATAATTGTAGAGCGTGCCTTCGCTGAGGCCAGCGGCACCGGCGACCATGGCCATCGAGACCTTGTCGTAGCCGCGTTCGGCAAAGAGCGCGGCCGCAATCGCCAGGATGCCCGCTTCGCGCTCGCCGCGCTGCCCCACTGGGACGATGAGTCTCGCTTCACCTGCCATGAAATGAGGTGGACACTCATCGGGGATTCGAGTCAACCTCAAAACTGAGGCGCGCTCAGAAAGCGCCCGAGGGGAGAGATGGTTCATGTATGACTACGTTATCGTCGGCGCCGGCTCGGCCGGCTGCGTGCTGGCAAACCGGCTGAGCGAAGATTCCTCGGTCAAGGTGCTGCTGCTCGAAGCCGGCGGACGCGACACCAATCCCTTCATCCATATGCCTGCCGGCTATGTGGCGCTGATGCGCGGCGGCTGGGTCGATTGGGGCTATCACACCGAGCCGCAGAAGAATCTGGGCAACCGCAAGCTGTTCTGGCCGCGCGGCAAGGTGCTGGGCGGTTCCTCCTCGGTCAACGGCATGGTCTATATCCGCGGCTGCCACAGCGATTACGACACCTGGCGACAGCTGGGCAATGCCGGGTGGTCCTATGCCGATTGCCTGCCCTATTTCCGCCGGTCGGAGCACTATGAGCGCGGCGGGGACGATTATCACGGCGGCGACGGGCCGCTCCGGGTCATGCGACCGAGCGTGAAGAGCGCGCTGTCCAAGGCCTGGGTCGAGGCTGGCCAGCAGGCGGGCTATCCCTACAACGACGATTTCAATGCCGCCGGCCAGGAAGGCTTCGGCCCGATCGACAGCACGATCGGCGACGCCAAGCGGGCCAGTGCCGCCGTCTGCTATCTGAAGCCGGCGCTGGCGCGGCCCAACCTCACCGTCATCACCAAGGCACAGACGACCCGCATCCTGTTCGAAGGCACGCGCGCGGTCGGCGTCGAGTACATCCAGGAAAAGGAAGTGAAGCAGGCCCGCGCCGAGCGCGAGGTGCTGCTGTCGGGCGGCGCCATCAACTCGCCGCAAGTGCTGATGCTGTCGGGCATCGGCAATGGCGATCATCTCAAGCAGCACGGCATCGAGGCCAAGGTGTCCTTGAAGGGCGTCGGCCAGAATCTGCAGGACCATCTGCATTCGATGGTCAAATGGGGCTGCACTCAGCCGATCACGCTCTACAAGAATGTGAAACCGCTCAATGTCGCCAAGGCGATGGCGCAATATTACTTGTTCAAATCGGGGCCGAGCGCCACGCCGGGCCTGGAAGCGCTTGCCTTCGTCAAATCGCGGCCGGAAGTGGCCGATCCCGATCTGCAATATCACTTCGTCATGGCGCTCTATAACGATCATGGCCGCGACCTCATCCCGCGCCATGGCTTCATGTCCTATTTCAACATTTCGCGCCCGGAAAGCCGCGGATTTATTCAATTGCGCTCGCCCGATCCGCTGGCGCATCCGATGATCGAGCCGAACTACCTCGAATGCGAGAATGATCTGCGCACGCTCCGCGCCGGCCTCAAGATCAGCCGCGAAATCGTGGCGCAGAAGGCGTTCGATCCCTATCGCGGCGAGGAGCTGGCGCCCGGCCCCGCGCTCACGACCGATCGCGAGATCGACGACTACATCCGCGCCAATTCCGAGACGCTCTATCACCCGGTCGGCACCTGCAAGATGGGGCAGGACGATCTCGCCGTGGTCGACGACCAGCTGCGCGTGCATGGCACCGAAGGGCTGCGCGTGATCGACGCCTCGGTCATGCCGCGGCTGGTCAGCGGCAACACCAATGCGCCGACCATCATGATCGCGGAAAAGGCCGCCGACATGATCCGCGGCCGGCCGCAGCTGGCGCCGATCGAGCAGCCGGCGGAGACGCGCCGGGCATCGTGACGCTCAAGGAAGAGCCGCACGCCGCACCCGCCCGAGGCACGCATCTCTTCCTGCTCGACGGTGCGGGCGTGCTGTTCTCGACGAAGCGGCAGGAGCTGCGTGCGCTCAATGGCTCCGCCGCCTTCATCTGGTGCTGCCTCGAGGAAGGCATGGCGAGGGTGGAGATTGGCGTGGCCCTGGTCGAAAGCTTCGGCCTCGACCAGGCCGAAGCCGAGGGGTTCGTGGCACTTTCGCTGACCGAGTGGCGGAAGCTGGGGCTGCTCGCCGGTGCCGAAGACTTGGCCGCCGAGGCTCGGAGCCGCCCGGCAGCCGTGGAGCGCGATGCGCCGGCCCGCCCGGATGCCGATTTCCATGCCCATCGCCGCTATCGCCTGCTCGACACGATCCTCCGCCTGCGCTTTACCGATCAGGCGCAGCTCGACCGTGTGCATCCCGTGCTGGCGCACCTCACGATCCCGAACGAGCCCGGCGCTGACCTCACACTCGATCTCGCCCTCGATGCCGGGGGCCATTGGGTGGAATGCGGCGGCGAGCGGCTCGGCCCGGTCACGCTCGAAGGGCTGGCGCCGCTGGTCAAGACCCAAGTCTGGCTCGGCGCCATCAATCGATCGTCATACTTGCTCTATCTCCATGCCGGCGTGATCGGCGTGGGCGAGGATTGCTTGCTGCTGCCGGCCGCCCCCGGCAGCGGCAAGACGACCTTGACCGCGGCCCTCACCCATTCGGGCCGCGACTATCTGTCGGACGAGGCAGCGCTCCTCGAGAGCGGCAGCCTCGAAGTGCGGCCGCTGCCGCTCGGCCTCGGCATCAAGCCGGGTGCCTGGCCGCTGCTCGAGCCGCTGTTCCCGGCATTGGGCGCGCTCCCGACGCATCGGCGCGAAGATGGGATGCTCGTCCGCTATCTGCCGCCGCCCGGCCCCGTGCCGCCGCCCGAGCGGCGCTGGACCGCCCGCTGGATCGTCTTCCCCCGATATGAGGCGGGTGCTGCGACCGAGCTTCGCCCCCTGCCGCGCGTGGACGCCTTGCACCGGCTGATGGCCGAATGTTTGGCGATTCCGCGGCCGCTCGAGCGGCAGGACATCGCCGATCTGGTCGCCTGGATCGGCGGCATCGATTGCTTCGAACTGCCCAATGGCGGGCTGGCCGAGGCCGTCGGACTCATTAACGAAAGGTTGCTAAGCGTCAGTTAGAAATCAAATATTTCGCGAGAATTTTGCATAAAATATGATAGTGTTTGTTCCACCTGGGTTGCGTCGGTGACAACCCTGGCGTTGGAGACAGAAAATGGATTCCTCGACTTCCGATTTCGAACGCAAAGCGATTGAAGAACGCCGCGCCTTCCTGCGTACGGCCGGCCGGGCAGCCATCACGGCGCCCGCAGTGACGCTCCTCCTCGCAGCCTCGACCAAGCCGGCAGCAGCCGCTCCGACCTACGGTCCGATCCTTCCGGGCTGACGCCTGCGCGCCCTGGCTTCCTTTAACGCGAGCCAGGGCGGCAACAACAGATAATCATGCACGAGCTTGACCGGGACGTAGCCGAAGAAGAGCGGCGCCGGTAGCTTCATGATGCCGAAATGCGGTACGCGCGGCGTCGCCGCCGTGCGGACCGCATAGCGCAGCTGGTCGCGCCGGTTTTCCCGTAGCCGCCAGGCGAACCGGTTCAGCCGGAAGATGGAGGGCGCCTCGTAGCCCGGCTGGAACAGGCGGCCATTGAGCTCGACCGTAAGCCGGATCGTCTCCGGGTCGCCCGTGATAGCGGCATAGATGATCGGCGGCAGCGGGCTGTGCAGAACGGTGGCGGCTGAGGCCAGTGCCAGCAGCAGGATGCGGCGGCAGCCCTGCTGCTCCGCGCGCATCAGCGCTATCTCCCAATCGAGCTCCGCGTACCGGCACAGGAACCGGTCGATATCGACGATCCATTTGAGCTTGGCCCATTGCTCCTTGGCGCCATGGATCGCGAGGCTGAGGAGAAGATCGATCGGATCCAGTGCCAGCGCCGTCCGCTCGCCAAGCGGCGCCGGCGCCACCCGTTCCCAAAGCACATCGTAATCGACCGCCACCGCCATGGTGCGGGGTGCAAAGGCCCAATGCGGCTCGACCGGCAGATCCTCCGGCCCACGGAACAGGATGACCTCGCCGGCATAGCGCCGCTGCGCCGCCGCCTCGACCGGGCGCAAGCGCTCGCGCGGCCGGTAGCCGAGTGCCGCGACCTCCTCGAGTGCCGGCATCATGTCGCGTTCGCGCACCAGGAAATCGATATCGCGGAACGGCCGGACGGCGAGATCGCCGTAGAGCGACAGCGCCAGCGCCGGCCCCTTGAGCGGCACGGCCGGGATGCCGACCGCATCGAGCCGGTCGAGCAGCACGACCAGATCCTCGAGCCCCTGCCGCGCCCGCCGGCCGCTCTCTTGCAGAAATTGCTCGGCCGCCGCGGCGATCTCGTCCGGCAAGAGTGCGCGATGACCGTCCAGCAGGACCTTGAACAGGAGTGCGGCGACACCGTGATCGAGCGACAGCGCCACCAGCTCGGTCCAGTCGATCGGCTCGGCGAGACGGCGTGCAATCTCGGCCGAATCGGGCTCCTGCCTAAGCGCGAGCAGGAGGAAAGCGGCCTCGCTACTGTGCATGGACGGCGCCCCTGCGGCGGATCGGCGCGTTACCGATTATTTTTGCATTGGAGGTGCCAGCTGATTGCATAATGAGGCAAGCTTGTGTCAAATTAGCGCGGTATCCTGTTAGGTTAGAATGACGGCCGGCAAACGCCGGTCGCAACATATCGCGGCAAAAGAACCGCAAAACCAGGGGGATTACATGCCAAAGATCGTGCATCGCGGCGTCGGCCGCCGGACCGTCCTCAAAACCGCCTTGGCGCTCGGCGCCGCTCAGATCGCCAGCCCTTTCATCATTTCGGCGCGCGGCGAGGAATCGCTCAAGATCGGCTTCTGCACGCCGTTGACCGGCACTTACGCGGCCCTCGGCAAGAACGAGCAGATCGGCGCCGAATACGCGGTCGCCCAGCTCAATGCCAAGGGCGGGATCCTCGGCCGCCAGGTCGAGCTGCTGGTCGAGGATTCGACCAGCGGCGATGTCGGCGTCGCGGTCCAGAAGACCTCCAAGCTGATCGAGCGCGACCACGCCACCTTCATCCTCGGCAATGTGAACTCCGCCATCGCACTGGCGATGGGGCAGAAGACCAACGAGCTCAAGACGCTCCAAATCGTGACCGGCGGCCATACCGACGCGGTCACCGGCACCGACTGCCATTGGAACGTCTTCCGCGTCTGCAACACGACCCAGACCGAGGCGAACTCGGTCGCCTCCGTGCTGGTCAGCAAGTACGGCAAGAAGTGGTACTATATCACGCCGGACTATTCCTTCGGCCATACGCTGCAGGCCGGGCTCGAGAAGGCCGCCGCCAAGCTGGGCGGCACCAAGCTCGGCGCCGATCTGACGCCGCTCGGCACCACCGACTTCTCGGCTTATCTCATCAAGGCGCAATCGACCAATCCCGATGTCATCATGTTTCTGCTCGCGGGCGACGACATGGTGAACGCCTTGAAGCAGGCGGTCCAGTTCGGTCTCGACAAGAAAACGCATCTGGCCGGAGCACAGCAGGAGCTCGAGGTGCTGATCGGCCTGCCGCCCGAGGCGCGGATCGGTACCTGGGTGTTCGAATGGTACTGGAACCAGCCCGGCGTGCCGCATGTCGCCGAGTTCGTGGCCGGCATCCGCAAGGTGACCGGCGGCCATGTGCCGACGGCGCGGCATTGGTTCGGCTATGTCGGCGTCATGACTTGCGCCCTCGTGGCCAATCAGGAGAAATCGCTCGATGCCGTCAAGCTCGCCAAGGCGCTACAGGGCTTCAAGCTGCCGCCCGAGGTGGCGCTGATGCCGGGCGACCCGTTCTATCGGGCCGAGGATCATCAGCTGATCCCGTCGCTCTTCGTGGGGCATGCCCAGAGCGGCGGCAGCGATCCCGAGGATCTGTTCAAGGTCGATGTCGTCGCCAAGGGGCCGGAGATCGCACCGACGCCGGAGGAGACCGGCTGCAAGCTCTCCTGGCCCGCCTGAGCTTAAGCGGCGCCGATGAGCCAGCTCGTTCTCTTCAACATCTTCAACGGGCTGGTCATCGGCGCCTTCTACGCGCTGATGGCCATGGGCCTGTCGCTGATCCTCAATCTCAGCGGCGTCATCAACTTCGCCCATGGCGGGTTCCTGGCGCTGGGCGGCTATATCGCCTATAGCTTGATGCCGTTCACGGGCTTCTGGGGCGCGCTCCTGTTAGCACCGATCCTGACGGCGCTCCTCGGCCTCGTCATCGAACGCATACTGATACGCCGGCTCTATGGCCGCGACCCGCTCTACAGCCTGCTCCTGACATTCGGCCTCGCCTTCATCTTCGAGGATGTAACGCGGGCGATCTGGGGCGCGCAAAGCCTGCCCTACAGCGTTCCGGAGAGCCTGACCCATCCGCTCAGCACCGACTATTTCTTCCTGACGGGATATCGCCTCTTCATGGTCGGGCTGGTGGCGGCGGTCGTGATCGGCCTCTTCCTGATCCTGACCAAGACAAGGCTTGGCCTCCGGATCCGGGCGGGCACCATCGACCTCCAGACGGTCGGCGTGCTGGGCGTGAACACGCGGCTCCTGCGGACGCTCAATTTCGGCCTCGGCATCTATCTTTCCGGCCTGGCCGGCGTGCTCGCCGCCGGCATGCTCGGGCTGCAGCCGACGATCGGCGCCTCGCTCATCATGCCGAGCTTCGTGGCGATCATCGTCGGCGGCCTCGGCAGCCTGCCGGGCACGCTCCTGGGCGGCATGCTGATCGGCGTCGCCTCCGGCCTCACCGCCGTCTATTGGGCGTCGGCGACCGAGGCGGTCATGTACGTGATCATGGCCGTGGTGCTCATGGTCCGGCCGCGCGGCCTCCTCGGCGAAGAGGGGCGCCTGTAATGAACGAGATCAGCCCGCACCTGACCAAGCTGGCACCTGCGGCGCCGCTCGCGACCCGCTCCGGCGCCGCGATCTGGCCCAATGTCGCGGTCTGGCTGGCGCTCTTGACCATGCCGCTCTGGCTGCAGGCCATCGGCGGCTACACCTCGCTCGCGACCCAGGTGGTCGCCCTCGGCCTCGCCGCCATGGCGCTCAATTTCCTCCTGGGCTTCACCGGCGTGCTCTCCTTCGGCCATGCCGCCTATTTCGGCCTCGGCGCCTATGGCGCCGGCATGACGATCAAGTATCTGGCGCCGAACACGCTCTTGGCGATCGTCGTCGGCGTCGCCGTCGGCGTCGTGGCGGCGGCCGTGATTGGCAAGCTCATCGTCAAGCTGCGCGGCGTTTATTTCGCGATGGTAACGATCGCGTTCGGCCAGGTCTTCTTCTTTATCGCCTTCCGCTGGAGCTCCATGACCGGCGGCGATGACGGTCTCTCCGACTGGAAGCGCGTGCCGATCGATCTGGGTTTCTTCCGGCTCGACATTCTGGGCAGCGAAACGGCGCTTTTCTACTTCACGCTGGCCGTCTTCGGGATCGCGGTGGGATTCATGGCGCTGCTGCTGCGCTCGCCCTTTGGCCGCACGCTGCTGGCGATCCGCGAGAATGAGCGGCGCGCCCGCTTCCTCGGCATTCCGATCGAGCAGCACATCTGGCTCTCCTTCATCATCTCCGGCGGCTTCGCCAGCCTGGCCGGCACGCTCTACGCGCTCTTGAATAATTTCGTCGATCCGCGCGCGCTGCGCTGGGACCAGTCCGGCGACTTCGTTATCATGACCGTGCTGGGCGGCATGCGCAGCTTCTGGGGGCCGCTGATCGGCGCCGCGATCTTCGTGGTCCTGCGCGACTTCCTGTCGAGCCATACCGAGAATTGGATGTCCTTCATCGGCATCTTCTTCGTGTTGGTCGTCTCGTTCTTCCCGCGCGGCATTCTGGGCACGCTCCGCCGGCGAGCCTCGACGTGAGCCTGCTCAAGGTCGAGGGGGTCACGCGGCGGTTCGGCAGCCTGGTCGCTGTCGATGATGTTTCGCTCGCGGTCGAGCCGGGCGAGCTCCGGGCCGTGATCGGCCCGAACGGTGCCGGCAAGACCACCTTCTTCAACATGATCAGCGGCTCGATCGCGCCCTCGGGCGGCAAGATCCTGTTCGACGGCGCCAACGTCACGATGATGCCGCCAGACGCCCGCGTGCGCGCCGGCATGGCCCGCACTTTCCAGATCACCGAGATCTTTCCCGAACTGTCGGTCCGCGAGAATCTCAGGATCGGCGTCGAGGTGGCGAGCGGCTATCGCTTGAGACCCTGGCTCAATGCGACTGCCCGGCACGCGACCGAGCGCCGTATCGAGGAGCTGCTCGCAATGGGCGGGCTCGTCGACAAGGCCGATCGCCTGGTCGGCGAGCTGTCGCATGGCGATCAGCGCGCCGCGGAGATCATGATGGCGCTGTCGCTGCGCCCGCGGCTCCTGCTGCTCGACGAGCCGACCGCCGGCATGGGCGATACCGAGACCTACGAGATCACGCGCCTCATCCATCGGCTCCATCGCACCGAGCGGCTCACCATCGTGCTGATCGAGCATGATATGCGGGTCGTGTTCAATCTGGCCGACCGGATCCTGGTGCTGGTCAATGGCACGATGCTGGCCGAGGGCACCCCCGACGAGATCGCGGCGAGCGAAGCGGTTCAGGCCGCATATCTGGGCGGTGTCGAATGAAGGTGCTCGAAGCGGAAGGGCTCCATACCTTCTACGGCAAGAGCCATGTGCTCCATGGCGTGTCGCTCGCGGTTTCGGCCGGCGAGATCGTGACGTTGCTGGGCCGCAACGGCGCCGGCAAGACCACGACGCTCTCGAGCGTCATGGGCCTCGTCCCGCCGCGCCAGGGCAAGGTGCGCGTCTTCGGCAAGGATGTGACCGGCCTGCCGCCCTACCGTGTGGCATCTCTGGGCGTGGGATTCGTGCCCGAAGGCCGGCGCGTCTTCCCGAACCTCACGGTGGACGAGAATCTCAAGGTGCCGTTGGAGCGGCCCGGCCCCTGGAACGCAGCCAAGGTCTACGAGCTCTTCCCGCGACTTGCCGAGCGCCGCGGCAACAAGGGCGCGCAGCTGTCGGGCGGCGAGCAGGAGATGCTGGCGATCGGCCGCGCGCTGATGCTCAATCCCGAGCTCCTGTTGCTCGATGAGCCGAGCCAGGGGCTGGCGCCGCTTATCGTGCGCGAGGTCTTTCGCATCGTGGCATCCATGCGCGAGCAGGGCATGTCGGTGCTGCTGGTCGAGCAGAATGTCCGCGCAGCGGTCGAGATCGCCGATCGTGCCTATGTCCTCGATGAAGGCCGCATCGTCTATGAAGGCTCGGCCGCCGCCTTCGGCGCTGATGAGGAAAAAGTGCGGGCACTCGCCGGCGCCAGCGCGGAGAAGTGGGAGATCGGGGTCTGACGGCTCCCCCGAAGCTGACTGGCATTCAATCTTTTAAAAGTTCGGCGCGGCGGGAAGACGATCTCGGCTTGACAGATGCGTAAGTTCTGACTTACGGTAAGTCATGACTAACGCAAAGCGCGCCCTCGACAGTTTCGCCGCTCTTGGCGACCCGACCCGCCGGGAGATCTTCGAACGGGTGGCGGTGAAGCCCTCGGCCGTCGGCGAGCTCGCTCGCGGGCTGCCGGTCAGCCGCCCCGCCGTGTCGCAGCATCTGCGCGTGCTGAAGGAGGCCGGGCTCGTGACCGAGACACCGGAGGGCACTCGCCGCATCTATCGCCTCGATCCGCGCGGCATCGCCGCCATGCGCGACTGGCTGGACGCGCATTGGGACGCCGCCCTCGATGCCTTCAAGAATTTCGCCGACCAAAACCAGGATGATGAGGAGAGCCCGGAATGACGATTGCACCGATTGTCAGGTCAGTTCAGGTGAAGGCAGCCCCGGCGCGGGCGTTCGAGCTCTTCATCAATCACATGCATGTCTGGTGGCCCAAGGGCCGCACCATCGGCGAGAACGATCACGAAACCATCATCATCGAGCCCATGACCGGCGGCCGCTGGTTCGAGCGCGACCCCCAGGGCAACGAGACAATCTGGGGCAAGGTGCTGGCCTGGGAACCGCCCGGCCGCCTGTTGCTCGGTTGGCAGATCAACAGCAAATGGAGCTATGACCCCGATTTCCTGACCGAGGTCGAGCTTACCTTCGCGCCGGCTTCCGGCGGCGGCACGCTCGTCACGCTGGAGCATCGCGATCTCGAGCGGTTCGGGGACGATGCCGAGAAGCATGCGGCCGCACTGGGCGGCGGCTGGCCGACCCATCTCAAGCAATTCGCCGAATATGCCGACGCCAATCTCTAGGAAAGGGAGGAGACCATGTCCGACTTCACCGTCTACAGCATTCCCGGCAGCCCGTACGGCCGCTCGGTCTTTGCGACGCTCGAGGAGAAGGGGGCGAAGCACCGGCTCGTGCCGATCGCACCCGGCTCGTTCAAGTCCGAGCCGCATATCTCGCGCAACCCCTTCGGCAAGGTGCCGGTGCTGGAGCATGACGGCTTCATGCTCTATGAGAGCCAGGCGATCCTGCGCTATCTCGACCGGATCCTGCCGAACCCGGCGCTGACGCCGACCGATCCGAAGATCGCGGCCCGCATGGACCAGGCGATGAACATCTCGGACTGGTATCTCTTCCGCGGCGTCAGCGACAAGATCGGGTTCGAGCGCATCGTGAAGCCGCGCGTGCTCAACATGGCGGCTGACGAGGAGGTGTGCGCAGCCGCAATGCCGCATGCGCATCTCGTCATCGAAACGATCGCAGGATTGCTCGGCGACAAGAAGTTCCTAGCATCGGACCAGCTGACGCTCGCCGACCTCCTGGTCGCCCCGCAGATCGACTTCCTGGCCGTGACGCCCGAATGGGCGCCGCTCACGAAGAGCTGCCCCAACCTCGTCGGGTGGTTCGATCGGGTGAGTTCCCGGCCGAGCTTCAAAGCCACGACTTGGGAACGGGTCGCGGAGATGGCGCAGGCGGCGTAAAGCAAAAGGGCGGGCACAGGGTTCACACAATTATCTGAATATTTTCAATGGCTTGAAATTTCACCGTCATCCCCGGGCTTGTCGCGGGGATCGACGTCGTACCGCAGCACAACCTTACCGTAGAAAAACGCGGCGGCGGCTCGACGTGGATGGCCGGGACAAGCCCGGCCATGACAAACGAAAAGCGGAAACCATTGAAAAAATGGGAAAAGATGTGTGAGTGCCGTAGCGCGGCGGGCGAGGGTTTACGCCTTCCAGCCGAACGACCGCGACACCGCCTTCTTCCAGGAGGCGAAGAGCGCTGCCCGACGGTCGTCCGGCATGTTCGGCTGCCAGACTTTGTCGCGCTGCCAGTTGTGCACGAGATCCTCGCGGCTCTGCCAATAGCCGGTGGCGAGGCCGGCGGCGTAGGCGGCGCCGAGTGCCGTCGTCTCGGCCACGACCGGGCGGACGACTGCCATGTCGAGGATGTCGGCCTGGAATTGCATCAGGAGCTCGTTCATGACCATGCCGCCATCGGTCCTGAGCTCGGCGATTTCGATGCCGGAATCCGCGGTCATGGCGTCCAGCACTTCCCTTGTCTGATAGGCCGTCGCCTCAAGTGCCGCGCGCGCCAGATGCGCCTTGGTGGCGTAGCGGGTGAGGCCGGCAATGATGCCGCGCGCATCGGCCTGCCAATAGGGCGCGTAGAGGCCGGAGAAGGCCGGCACGATATAGACATCGCCATTGTCGGGCACGCTCGCCGCCAGCGCTTCGATTTCACCGCTCGACCGGATGATGCCGAGATTGTCGCGCAGCCATTGGACGAGTGCCCCGGTGATGGCGATCGAGCCTTCGAGCGCGTAGCAGGCCGGTTCCTGCCCGAACCGGTAGGCCACCGTCGTGACCAGCCCGGCCTTCGACTGCACCGGCGTTTCGCCGGTATTCATCAAAAGGAAGCAGCCGGTGCCGTAGGTGTTCTTGGCCTCGCCCGGCTGAAAGCAGGCCTGGCCGACGAGGGCGGCCTGCTGATCGCCCAGCACACCGGCGATCTTGACCCCGGCGAGCAGGCCGTGCGCCTCGCCATAGATCTCGCTCGAGGAGACGATCTCGGGCAACACGGCGCGCGGCACGCCGAAGATGCCGAGCAGCTCGTCGTCCCAATCGAGGGTCGCGAGATTCATCAGCTGCGTGCGGCTGGCATTGGTGACGTCGGTGACGTGACGGCCGGTCAGCCGCCATAACAGCCAGCTGTCGATCGTGCCGAAGAGTGCCTCGCCCGCTTCGGCCTTGGCGCGCGCGTCCGGCACATTGTCGAGCAGCCATCTCAGCTTCAGGCCGCTGAAATAGCTGGCGAGCGGCAGGCCGGTCTGGGCGCGGAACCGGTCCTGCCCGCCGTGGCGCGCCAGCTCCGCCACCATCGGATCGACGCGCGTGTCCTGCCAGACCAGCGCATTGGCGAGCGGCTGGCCCGTGCGGCGGTCCCACAGGATCGTCGTCTCGCGCTGGTTGGTCAGGCCGACCGCCGCCAGATCCTTGGGCTCGAGCGAGGCGCGCGCCAGCGCTTCGGCGATGACGCCTTCGGTGTTGCCCCAGATCTCCATCGGGTCGTGCTCGACCCAGCCGGGCTTGGGGTAGATCTGGCGATGTTCGCGCTGCGCCACTGCGATCTGCCGGCCCTGGCGGTCGAACACGATGAAGCGCGTGCCGGTGGTGCCCTGATCGATCGAGCCGACATAGCGGGTCATAGGCTGACCTCCTTCTTGGATGCGCCGGCGAGATATGCCGAGAGCCGCTCCTTGGTACCCGGCGGCACATGGAGTCCGAGCTTCGAGCGCCGCCACAGAATATCATCGGCCGTGCGCGCCCATTCCTCGGTCGTGAGGTAGGCCACCTCCGCCTCGGTGAGCCCGCCGCCGAGATCCTCGCCAAGGGATGCCAGCGAGCGGGCCGTGCCCAGGATCGCGTCCGCCCGCGTGCCATAGGTGCGGGCGAGCCGCCGGGCCGTGGCGGGCGGCAAGAATGGATGGCGGCTGGAGAGCTCCGTCGTGAACCGTTCAAGATCGAGATCCGGCAGATCGCCGCCCGGCAGCGTTTCGCCCGCGGTCCAGCTGCGGCCCGACCCAAGGAAAGGCGAAAGTTTCTCGAGCGCATGCTCGGCAAGGCGGCGATATGTCGTGATCTTGCCGCCGAAGATCGAGAGCAGCGGCGCCTCCCCTGCCCCGCCAACCAGGTCGAGCACATAATCGCGCGTCACGGCGGCCGCGTTCTCGGCGGCATCGTCATAAAGCGGGCGGATGCCGGCATAGCTCCAGGCCACATCGGCCGGCGTGATGCCGCGCCGGAAATAGCGGCTGACGCTGGCGCAGAGATATTCCGTCTCCTCGGGCGAAATCGTCACTACCGCCGGCTCGCCCGTAAACGCCTCGTCGGTCGTGCCGATCAGCGTGAAATCGTCCTCGTAGGGGATCGTGAAGATGATCCGCCGATCCGGGTTCTGCAGCATGTGCGCATGCTCGCCCGGATAGAGACGCGGCACCACGATATGGCTGCCCTTGATGAGCCGAACCGATTTCGCATGCGGCAGACCGAGCCGCCGGTCGAGCGTCTCGGCCACCCAAGGGCCGGCGGCGTTGACGAGGATCCGAGCGCTGACGGCTCGCCGCGCCCCGGAGCCAAGATCCTCGATCTCAGCGCGCCAGAGGGCGCCCTCGCGCTCGGCCTTGAGGAAGCGGGTGCGCGTCAGGATCTCGGCACCGCGCTTGGCGGCATCCATCGCGTTTAGGACGACGAGGCGGCTATCCTGCACCCAGCAATCGGAATAGGCGAAGCCGCGCCGGAATTCGGGCTTCAAGGCAGAGCCGAGCTCGCTGTTCGCGAGATCGACGCTCTCCGACGCCGGCAGCCGCTTCCGCCCGCCCAGATGGTCGTAGAGGAAGAGACCGGCTCGGATCATCCAGGCCGGCCTCAAATGCGCCTCATGCGGCAGCACGAAGCGAAGCGGCCAGATGATATGGGGGGCGATGGCCAGCAGCCGCTCGCGCTCGATCAGCGCCTCGCGCACCAGGCGGAACTCGTAATATTCGAGATAGCGCAACCCGCCATGAATGAGCTTGGTGCTGGCCGACGAGGTCGCCTGGGCGAGATCGCCCTGCTCGCACAGCAGCACCTTGTGGCCGCGACCGGCGGCGTCGCGCGCGATGCCGGCGCCGTTGATGCCGCCGCCGACGATCAGCAGATCGACATCGGCGGCGGCGGACTCAGCGTTCATGCGCCGCCGCGATCAGCGCCTCGACGGCGTGCACGATCTCGTCGTCGCGCCAGGCCTCGGCCGCATCGCCGACCGAGATCTCGGCCATGGTGAGATCCGGCAATGCGGTCGGCGCGAAGCGGCCGAAGAGCCAGGTCCGCTCGCGTTCGGCGATGGCGAGATGAGCCTGCTCCAGCACCGCGGGTGCTGCCGGCAGATAGAGCTGGAAGCCGTTGGTCTGGGGTGGTTCCGGCACCACGCGCACGGCAGACAGCCCCGTCAGCGCCGCCGCCACGGCCCGCGCGCGCTCGACATAGCGGGGCATCATCGGCAGGTGATGGCGCAGCCCTTCGAGCCCGGAAATGACGGCGGGAAGAGAGGCCGGCAGCAGCCCGCCATGGCGCGCCTGCCAGACCTTGGCCGTCGCGATGAAATCCTCGGGCCCCGCCAGCACGCAGCCGAACATCCCGCCCAGCCCCTTGTAGAGCGAGACATAGACCGAGTCCGCGAGGGCTGCGATCTCTTGCAGCGAGCGGCCATAGCAGGGCTGCGATTCCCAGATCCGGGCACCGTCGAGATGGAACGGGACCGCCCGCTCGCGGCACCAGGCCGAGATCGCTTCGAGCTCGTTCCAGGGCGTGAGCCTGAAGCCGGCCCGGCGCAGCGGCAGCTCGACCGTGACGGCACCCGGCAACTCGCCGGCGCCGGCGAGATCGGCCGCCGTGAACGGCGCGAAATCATGGCCCAGGCGCAGCAGCGGCAGATGATGCAGCCGCTCGATCGCGTCGCGCTCGTCGAAGGCGATATGGGATTTCGGATGGAGGGCCACGAGCGAGCGCCCGCTCCGCTCGGTCCAGACCCGCAAGGCCGCCTGCTGGGCGATGATGCCCTTCGGCATGAAGACGGCAGCCGGCTTGCCCAAGAGCCCGGCCACTTCGTGCTCTAGCGTCTGGATCGCCTCGCCTTCGCCATAGAAATCCGATGGCAGCTCGGCGAAGCTCGATTGCGCCAGCGCCGCCAGCCATTGCCGGCCCGAACGCGGGTGATGGCCGCTTAAGAATTTCGTGCAACGATCGCGTATCATGCGTGCGGCGTTCGACAAATCCATCTCTCCCGGCGTCGTGGCACCCTCGTCCCTGGGTGGTGGGCGGATGGTAAGTGAGAGTATCGGCAAGGTCGAGATCACAGCATGATGGCGTATCGGCTCTTCCCGCTTTTCCTCCTTCTGCCCGGCTCGGCGCTTGCGACCGAGAATCTGCTCGAATTCAGCATCGCCGTATTGGGATGCCGGCACGCGCTCGCCGACGCTGTCGCGCGCCTGCTCCATCGGCCGCTTCAACGAGAAGCAGATCGGCCGTTATATCGTGCGCACACACGACAAGAGGGGTGGTGCCGCCGTGCTGGGCGTGGCCAAGGGCACCGGCCTCAATCTCTCGGACCCGGATCACATGGCCAAGCCGACCGAGGACTATCTGTTCCACGATGACGGCACGAGCAATTGCAATGTCTTCGTCGGCGGCAGTCCGCCCAAGCAGCCGGGCGATACCAGCCAGAAGCCCTGAGCCGCTTCTCTACGACTTCCGCATCATGGCGGAGGCCTTGGCCGGCGCGCTAGGCTGATCCCGTGAGGAGGAGCCAGCCGCATGGAATGGGCACGAGCGTTTATCCTGGTGCTGTGCGCGCTGACGCCGACCGCCGCCCACGCCGATGAGGATGACGAAGAGGATGGCGGGCGCGACTTCCCCAAGACGCTGACGATCGACGAGCCCGGTGTCGATGACGAAACCTCGCTGCCGACCATCGTCGCGATCCGCCATGGTGCCGAGCCGGACCGCCCGGCCTTCCGCGAGCTCGATGTCGATTTCGAGCTCGACAAGAGGCTGACCGACAAGATCGATGTCCAATTCACCGACGGCTATACGCGCTTCGATCGGATCGGCGCCGAAAGCCTGAATGGCTGGCAAAATCTCGAAGTGGCGCTGAAGGGCGTGGCCTTCGAGGATCCGCCGCATGAATTCATCCTGTCGGGCAGCGTCATCCGCACCTTCGGCAGCACGGGAGCAGAGCAGATCGGCGCCGACCGGTTCGGCGCCACGGGTCCGATGCTCTATGCCGGCCGCGGCCTGGGCGAGGCCGAGGCGGCCTATATCCGGCCGCTGGCATTCACCGGTATCTTGTCATACAGCTTTCCGGACGAGCCGGCGGCGACTGTCGACAATGTGCGGACACATACGCCGGAGATCCTCTCCTTCGGCGCCACGATCCAGTACAGCCTGCATTATCTGGGCGTCGAGCGGACCGGCGAATTCGCGAGCCACCTGACGCCGCTCATCGAGTTCGCGATGACCACGCCCGCGACCCAGGGATTCGGCACGACGACCGAAGCGACGGTGGCGCCGGGTCTGCTCTATTCGGGCGATGGATATCAGCTGGGGCTGGAAGCGCTGATCCCGGTCACGCGCTCGGCCGGCACCAATATCGGCGTGATCGCACAGCTCAATATCTCGCTGCGCCACTTCGCCCCGGATTGGGCGGCCAAGCCGATCTTCTGAAGCTCAGATAACCTCGACCCGATCGGCCTCGAGGCCCTTCTTGCCGTCGACGACATCGACGCGCACGCGCACGCCGGGATCGAGGCTGGCCAGGCCGCTGCGGCGGAGTGCCGTGATATGGATGAAGATGTCCTTGCCGCCGCCATCGGGCGAGATGAAGCCATAGCCCTTGCCGGGCTCGAACCATTTGACCGAGCCGTCGAGCGTCGAAGCCGGGCCGCGCGGCGCCTGATCGTGGCCGGCATGGCCCGCAGCGCCGCTGCGCCGCTCGCTCGGCGGCGTCGCCGTCGTAATGTCGATCTCAAGCACGGAGAGGACCAGCGGGCCCTTGGCACCGTCGCCGATCTCGCAGGTCAGCGTTGCGCCCTCGCTAACATCCTCATAGCCGGCGCGGCGCAGAATCGCCATCGGCAGGAACGCATCCTGGCCCCCATCGGTCGGGGTAACGAACCCGAAGCCTTTGGTAGCGTTGAACCATTTGACCCGCGTCGTGACCTGGCGGCCGGAGGAGGGTTCGTCATTGCGGAAGGGGCCGGACCGACGCTCATACATGATTGCTCTGGGGTCGCATGGTGAAAATACTGAGGCATGATGCCGCATGGTGAAGCTTGTCTCAGTACCATGTCCCGCGTCACCGGTCGAGAGCGTTCTCTCGACCGGTTCTCGACAATAGAGCGTCCAGTTGCCGTTGTTACTCGAAAGCCACGACTTTCTGTCGCTGCTCGCCCAACCCGGTAATACCGAGATGCATTACATCGCCGGCCTTCAGAAAAACCGGCGGCTTCATGCCGAGCCCGACACCGGGCGGCGTGCCGGTCGGAATGACATCGCCCGGCATCAACGTCATGAAGTGGCTGATATAGCTCACAAGATGGGCCACGGCGAAGATCATCGTCTTGGTGTTGCCGGTCTGGCAGCGCTTGCCATTGACATCGAGGAACATGTCGAGCGCCTGCGGATCGGGCACCTCGTCCCTGGTCACGAGCCATGGGCCGATCGGTGCGAAAGTGTCCGCACTCTTGCCTTTGGTCCATTGCCCGCCGCGCTCCATCTGGTAAGCGCGCTCGGATACGTCGTTGACGACGCAATATCCCGCGACATGCTCGAGGCTGTGCTCGATCGGCACATAGCGTGCCGTGCTGCCGATGACGATGCCGAGCTCGACCTCCCAGTCGGTCTTCTCCGAGCCGCGCGGGATCATGACATTGTCGTTGGGCCCGACGATCGAGCTCGTCGCCTTCATGAACAGGATCGGTTCCGACGGCACTGGATTGCCGGTCTCGGCCGCATGGTCGTAGTAATTGAGACCGACGCAGGGCAGCTTCGGAATATTGCCGACGCAGGGACCGAGCCGCGGATTGCCCTCGACGAGCGGCAGGCTCCGGGGATCGAGGGCGGCAAGCCTGGCCAGGCTCGCAGGCCCGAGCACCGCACCGGTGACATCGGCGATATGGGCGCTCAAATCGCGGATCTTGCCGTCGGCATCGACGAGGCCCGGCTTTTCCTGCCCGGCGGGGCCGTAACGCAGGAGCTTCATGCTCTCTCTCCTTTGACGATGTAAGGGAAAATTCACCCGGCGGCGATGAGCGCCTTCTGGGCCGCGAGATCGTCCTCGACGAAGGCTTCGATGATCTCGTCGATGTCGCGATCGGGTTTGAAGCCCAGCGCCTTGGCACGCTCGGCCTCGATCGCGACCGGCCAGCCATCGACGATCCTCTGGATCGCGGGATCGATATCGTGGCTGACGAGCGCCTGCGCCGCCTTGCCGCCGGCGCGCTCGAGGGCGTCCAGCGCATCGCTCATCCGGACGCTGATCCCGGGCAGCAGCAGGGTGCGGTCCAGCCCCAGCGTGGCGCCGTCGAGATTGAGGAGCGTCATCAGGCAGTCGATCAGCCGGCGCGGCGACAGGACCGCCATCCTGGTCGCGGGCGAGACCGGGCAATTGGCCTTCTGGCCGGCCAGCGGCTCGCGCAGGATCGAGGAGGCGAAGGTCGAGGCCGCCTTGTTCGGCCGCCCGGGCCGGACGACGATGGTCGGAAGCCGCGCCGAGCGCCCGTCGATCAGGCCGCGCCGGCTGTAATCCGCAACCAGCAGCTCGCCCGCCGCCTTCTGTGCGCCATAGGAGGTGCGCGGGGTCAGCGGCGTCTTGTCGTTGACATAAAGCGGCGGGTCGCCGCCATAGACCGCGAGCGAGGACGCGAAGAGGAAGCGCGGCGGCTGGACCAAGCGCCGGCAGGCATCGAGGAGGAGGCGCGTCCCGTCGAGATTGACGCGCAGCCCCAGATCGAGATCGGCCTCCGCGGCAGAACTGACCACGGCGGCGAGATGGATGATGCTGGCGGTATCCGGGGCGATCAGCCGAGAAAGCGTCGCGGGATCGGCGATATCGCCGGTGACGATGCGGAGCCGCGGATCCTCCGGCAGAGGCGGTACCGGCGCGGCTTGGTCGAACAGCACGAGCTCGGTGATGGGGCCGCGGCCATCGGGCCCGGCGATCTCGCCCTCGGTCAAGAGCCGGGCCGCGAGCTTGCGGCCGACGAAGCCGGTTCCGCCGGTGATGACCACGCGCATGCCTGTCCTCCACCCGTCTTAAGAGGCTGTTTTGACAATGCGCGGCACCAAAATGCGCGTGCCGCGGAATTTCAAAGCAATCTCTTAAGCCCTGTTACAACGGGCAGCATGCGGTGTCGAGCGAAACGCTCCGTCAGCAGACCGGCGTGTTCGACAGGACAGCCTGGACGGTGGCGACGAACTCGGCGACACGGAACGGCTTGCCGATAACGGCATCGACATCGAGGCGGCGCGCCTGAGCCCTGTCGCCGGTCATGGCCCCCCCGGAAACGACGATGATCTTGAGCGCGGGCCCGGCCCGGCGCAGCTGGCGGATGAGCTCGTCGCCATGGCCGGCCGGCATGAACAGGTCCGTGATGACAAGCTTCGGTTGCATCTCTTCGAAGCAGTGCAGCCCGGCGAGGCCGGTTTCGGCCGGCTGGACCGAATGACCCATCGATTCCACGAGGCGCGCCATCAGGCTGAGCATCAGCGGATCGTCATCAATCACCAGCACAGCGGACAAAGTACGCCTCCAGGCTTTGCCAGGCATGCGCGATAGTGCCGGCCCGCCTGTAAACACTGTCTTAACATCTGAGATCTTCCCGAGGAGGCGGACCATTCACGGTTGAACGACGCGATTGTGCCGCCGGAGGGGCTGGACTAACCTCGACGGCGCTCGAAGGATGGCGTTCCCAAGCGGCACGTTCCGTCCGACCCTGGGCATGGAGATCGATCTGCTGGATTTGACCGCGAGCACGCATCGGACCCTGCCCCGGCGCAGTTTCTCCGCCCAGATCGTCGTGGTGGGTTTCGTCCTGCTGGCCTGTGCGGCGGTGCTCGGCATCGATACGTTGCGCAGCCTGGACGAGCGCGCCGGCGCCCTCAATGAAGGCCGGGCGCAGGCCGAGAATCTGGCGCGATCGGTCGCCCAGCAGGCCGATGATTCCCTTCGGGCGATCGATCTGGTCGTGCTCGGACTGATCGAGCGCATCGGCCATGACGGCGTGATGGCGGACCGGCTGCGCGGCGTCATGGCAAGCCGCATCGCCCAGTTCGGAGCGATCGCCGATTTTGCCGTGCTGGACGAGCGCGGCGCCATCCTCGTCCAGGCTTCCTCCGGCCCGGCGGGAGACGCCGCCATCGATGATCTGGTTCGGCAGAGCCGGGACGATGCGGCACAGGCCGTGGCGGGCGGCATGGCGCATATCGGCCGGCCGATCCTGCTGGGGCCGGCGCATCGTTGGATAGTGCCGCTCTCGCGCCGCTTCACTCATCCCGACGGCAGCCCGGGCGGCACCGTCATCGCGGCCGTCGATCTCGACTATTTCCTCAAATTCCACGGGACCTTCGATGTCGGCCCGAACGGCGCCATCGCCCTCCTGCGCGATGACGGCATCCTGTTGACGCGGCGCCCCTTCGTCGAGCACAGCATCGGCACCGACGTGTCGTCGAGCCCGCTCTTCACCGATTATCTGCCTTCCGCACCGTCCGGCCGCTTCGAGAGCACATCCTCGATCGACGGGATCACCCGCGTCGTCAGCTATCGGCATCTCGCCGGATTTCCGCTCGTCGCAGGCGCCGCCCTCTCGCGCGAGGATCTGCTGGCGAGCTGGCGCGAGGATACCTGGCATCACGCGCTCATCGACGGGTTGCTCGCATTAGCGCTGCTGCTGTTCGGCGCGCGGCTGGTGCAGCAGATCGGCCACCGCGAGCGCGCCGAGCAGGCGGCGGCCGCCCTCGCCGAGGATTATCGGCTGCTGGCGCTCAACTCGCCCAACATGGTGGTGCGCGTCGGTTCCGACGGTATCCGGCGCTATGTCAATGAGGAGCTCGAGGCGCGCGTGGCCGCCCGCACGGCCGAGCTCCAAGAGCTGAACCAGCAACTGATCGAGCGCGATGCGGCGCTGCGCGAGAGCACGGCGCTGATCCAGGCCACCTTCGACGCCGCCCCGTTCTCGATCGCCGTCGTGGCGCTCGACTTCACCGTGCTGAGCGTCAATCGCACGGCCGAGACCATGATGGGTTATCCGGCGGCGGAGATCATCGGCCAGTCGATTCTGTTCATGACGCCGCCCGACGAGCGGGAGGATGCGCAGGAGAGCATGCGGCGCGTGGCTGCCGGCGAGAAGCTGCCCGGCGTCGAGCGGCGCCGGTTGCGCCGCGACGGTACGCAAGTCGATATCATCCTCTCGCTGGCGCCGGTCTTCGACGGCGACGGCAAGGTCCGCGCTGTCGTCGTCACGGCCGAGGATATCAGCCATCGCAAGACCGTCGAGGCGCAGCTGCGGCAAGCGCAGAAGATGGAGGCGATCGGCAACCTGACCGGCGGCATGGCCCATGATTTCAATAATCTCTTGGGCATCGTCATCGGCAATCTCGATCTCTTGAAGTCGCTGCGCCCGGACGATGCCGACATCGGAACGCTGGGCGGCGAGGCGCTCGACGCGGCGATCCGCGGCGCCGACCTCACTCGCCGGCTGCTCGCCTTTGCCCGGCGCCAGCCCCTGCAGCCGCAGCACATCGACATCAACGCGCTGATCCGCAGCGTCTTGGCGCTCTTGAGCCGGATACTCGATGCCAATATCGAGATCTCGCTGGCGCTGGGCGACGAGCTGTGCGCGGTCACGGTCGATCCGGCGCAGCTCGAAGCCTCGTTCGTCAACCTCGCCACCAATGCGCGCGACGCGATGCCGAAGGGCGGGCGGCTGATGATCTCGACCGCGATGCGCCATCTCGATGCCGACTATGCCGCCGAGCATGCCGAGCTCGCCGCCGGCGACTATGTGATGATCGAGGTGAGCGACACGGGTACCGGCATGCCGGCCTCGATCACCAGCCACATCTTCGAGCCGTTCTTCACCACCAAGGACCGCGACCGCGGCAGTGGGCTGGGGCTCAGCATGGTGTTCGGCTTCATGAAGCAGTCGAACGGCCACATCAATGTCTATAGCGAGGAGGGCGTCGGCACGACTTTCCGCCTCTATCTGCCCTGTGCCGTGGCGGCGGCCGAGGCGGAGGAGCCGGCGGCGCGCCGGCTGCCGGCCAAGATTGGCGCCGAGGAGCTGGTCCTGGTCGTCGAGGATAATCTGGCGCTGCGCCGGGTCGCCATCCGGCAGCTCACCGGCCTGGGCTACCGCGTGCTCGAAGCGGGCACCGGCGCCGAAGCGGTTGCGCTGCTCGAGACCACGCCCGTCGACCTTGTCTTCACCGATGTCGTCCTGCCCGGCGGCATGGACGGGTTCGCGCTCGCCCACCTCGTCGCCGGGCGTTTCCCGGGTGTGAAGATCGTGCTCACCTCCGGCTTTCCGGAAGCCAAGCTCGAACAGCATCTCGAGCTCGCCAATCTGCGCCTGCTCAGCAAGCCCTATCGCAAAGAAGATTTGGCGCGGCTGCTCCGCGAAGCGTTGGAGGGATGACTGGCGGCTCGGCGCGCCAATTCTCGACCCAGAAGCTCGTCGGCGTATTGTGGCCGACCGGCCCCAGCCCGACGAGCCAGCGCGGCACCAGATAGGCCTGGTCCTGGAAGAAGAGCGGCAGGCCGGGCAGCTCGTCGGCATAGATTTCCCGCACGCGGCTCCAGATCGGCGCGCGCTTCTTGGGATCGAGCTCGACCACGAGCTCGGCCAGGGCCGCATCCATGCCGGCATTGGAAAAGCTGGAATAATTCTGTCCGCTGAAGCCGTTCGCCTCGGTCGGAATACTTTGGGTCCCGAACAGATTGACCGGCGCGTTCTCCGGCCCGAACACCCAGATGTAATAGGCCGCGTCGAACCGGTGATGTGGCAGGATCTCGGTCAGCAGCGTCTGGACCGGGTAGAAATTCAGCCGGACCTCAATGCCGAGTGCCGCCCAGCTGGATTGCAGCCAGCGCCCCTGCTCGAAATTGGTCGGCACGACCGTGGACATGGCGAGGTCGATCGAGAAGCGGCGCCCCGCCGCATCGACCAGCACGCCGTCCGGCCCCGGGCTGAACCCCGCCTCGGCCAGGAGCGCCTTCGCCTGCGCGGGGTCGGTTGGGTAAGTGCGGCCGGGACTTCGCTGCTCCGGCCCGAAGGGCGGCATGAAATTATCGGCGACCGGCCGCGGATCGGGGAACACTCGGCGCAGCATTTCCGACCGGTCGAGCCCGAGCAGGAGGGCCTGGCGGACCCGGCGGTCGGCCAGCAGCGGATTGGCGAGATTGAGATCGACATGGCCGAAATGCAGACCCGGCTTCGAGACGAATTCGAACCGGTCGGGATATGCCGCGGCAAGATCGAGCGCCTCGGCCGGCGGCAGGCCGCTCTCGCCCGGCACATAATCGACGGTGCCCGAGACGAGCGCCTGGCGCAGCGCCGACAGCTCTGGAATTTCGCGGAGGATGATCTTCTTGAATTGCGCCGGATGGCCGTTCCAATAAGGATTGGCGGCGAGCGTGATCTCGTGCTCGGCCCATGAAGCGACCCGATAGGGGCCGTTCCACAGTCCCGCCTCGTCCGGCTTCAATCGATATGCCGAATGGTCGAGATAGTCGGCGGCCGTGGCTGCCGCGCGGAAGCGTGGCCCCTCGATATGCTCGGGAATGAGAAAAAGCGCGCTGTCCGTGACGAAGGTGTAGTTCACCTCGTCGAAATGCAGCACGAAGCGCCGGTCATCGACGATGGTGATGTCGTTGAGATGGCGATAGGCGTTGCTGGCCTCGTTCTGCGCGCCGACCGTGCGCGCCACCTCCATGGTGAAGCGCATGTCGCGGCTCGTCACCGGCACGCCGTCGGCCCAGCGCGCCATCGGGCGGATCTCGAACATCGCATCAAGGCCGCGGCGATGATCCGGCAGCTCGACCACCTTCAGCCCGCCATTCGCGAGCGTCGGCACCTCGGCGCAGAGGAAGCAGCTCGCCATCCAGCTTTCGCCGCGCGCGACGAGCGACCGGTTGATGAAGCCGAACAGAAAGGATTTGCTGAAGGACCAGTCACGCACCGGATGAAGATTGGCCGGCTGGCTCAGCACGCCGATCACGAGCGTATCCCCCGGAACGGCCTCGGCCGGATGCGCGGGCGGGGGGGAAAACAGCAGAAAACAGAAGAAGAACCAATATCTCGCCAACACCGGACCAGCGCTCATTGTGCACGGTTCCAGCGACTCTAGCAGCAACGTACAGTTGTTGTACAGAGGTGAAGTCAACCGTCCTTAACGCGTGCCGACGGCATAGCGCCGGCTTCTTCAACCGGCCGCGATCGCGTCCAGGAACTGCTCGCCATAGCGGTCGAGCTTCGAGCGGCCGACCCCCGGAATCTGCCCGAGCTGATCGAGGCTCCGCGGCCGGCCCTGCGCCATCGCGACCAGCGTCGTGTCGTGGAAGATCACATAGGGCGGCAGCCCCTGCTCGCGGGCGAGGCTCATGCGCAAGGCCCGCAGCGTCTCGAACATCTTGGTATCGTCGGGATCGAGCTCGACTGGAGCCGCACCCCGCTTGGCGCCGGTCCGGCGCGCCGGCGCCTCGGCCGCCCGATCGGCCCGGAATTCGACCGTCTCCTGCCCGCGGACCACCGACGCCGCCTTGGGGCCGAAGCGCAGACCGCCATGGCCTTCGAGATCGACGGCGAGATAGCCGCCCGCGACCAGCTGGCGGAAGATCGATTGCCAGGCCTGACGGCCGATATCGGTGCCGGCGCCGAAGGTCTTGATCAGATGGTGGCTCCATTGGAGCACCCGCTCGGTCTCCTTGCCGGTCAGCACATCGACGAGATGCTGGACGCCGAAGCGCTGGCCGGTGCGATAGACCGCCGACAGCGCCTTTTGCGCGGCGACCGTGCCGTCCCAGCGCTTCACCGGATTGAGGCAGACATCGCAATTGCCGCACGGTTCGGGCAACTCGTCGCCGAAATAATTCAAGAGCACCTGGCGCCGGCAGCCGGCACTCTCGCAATAGCCCAGGAGCGCCTCGAGCTTCTGCAGCTCGACCCGCTTCTGCCGCTCCTCGAGCTCGGATCCGGCCACCATCTGCCTGAGCTGGATGACATCGCCGAGCCCATAGGTCATCCAGGCATCGGCCGGCAACCCGTCGCGGCCGCCGCGCCCGGTCTCCTGGTAATAGGCCTCGAGCGAGCGCGGCACGTCGAGATGGGCGACGAAGCGGACATTGGGCTTGTCGATGCCCATGCCGAAGGCGACCGTGGCGACCACGATCACGCCCTCATCCTTGATGAAGCGGTCCTGATGGCGCTGCCGCGTCTCGGCATCGAGCCCGGCATGATAGGGCAGCGCCAGCCTGCCGTGCGAGCTCAGCCAATCGGCGAGATCATCGACCTTTCGGCGCGACAGGCAATAGACGATGCCGGCATCCGAGGGATGCTCCGTCCGGAGGAACTCCAGCAGTTGCGCCTTGGCCTCGCGCTTCTCGACGACGCGATAGGCGATGTTCGGCCGGTCGAAGCCCGAGACGAAGATCTCCGCCTGACCCAGCTGCAGCCGCTCGACGATGTCCTTGCGCGTCGGCCCGTCGGCCGTGGCGGTCAGCGCAATCCGCGGCACGCCCGGGAACCGGTCGTGCAGGAGCGTCAGCTGGCGATATTCCGGCCGGAAATTATGTCCCCATTGCGACACGCAATGCGCCTCGTCGATGGCGAAGAGCGACAGCTTCAGGCTTTCCAGAAGCTCGAGGAAATGCGGCATGACCAGCCGCTCAGGCGCCACATAGAGCAGGTCGAGCGACCCTTCGCGCAGCTGGCTCTCGACCATGCGCGCCTCGCCCGGCGGCAGGCTCGAATTGAGGCAGGCGGCGCGCACCCCCGCCTGGCGCAGCGCATCGACCTGATCTTTCATGAGCGCGATCAGCGGCGAGACGACGATGCCGAGCCCCGCCCGCGCCAGCGCCGGGATCTGGAAGCAGAGCGACTTGCCGCCGCCGGTCGGCATCAGCACGAGCGCGTCGCCGCCGCGGATCACATGCTCGATGACCGCGAGCTGCTGGCCGCGGAAGGCCGGGAAGCCGAAGACCGTGTGCAGCAGTTCGAGAGCGCGCCGTTCGGCGTCGCCGGGGGAGTGAAAATCAGGAATTGCGGGATCGAGCATCGGAGGCCAGGAACGGACGCGGCGAGACTGCCAGGACATGAGGGAAAAAGCGAGCCGGTCGAGACTCGTTGCGGCATCGCTTCTATTCCATCGTCATTGCATGCCAGTTCCTCGCCGAATTGACCCATCCTCAATTAAATTTTTAACATAACCGGCGACCCTAACCAAACCTCTGGCTTGGAGTCCCGGATGTCTCTCAACTTTCGCAACATAGCGATCATCGCCAAGATCGCGGTGCCGGCGACGGTCGTCGCAGTGGTTGCGATCGGCATCGTGCTCTATGCCTCGCTGGCCGTGACCCAGCTTTCGGACACGGCGGCGGCGCTCGTCGACAAGAATGCGCGGCGCGTGCAATTGGCGCTTCAGGCGGAAAGCCTCTTCAACAGTGCGGCCGTCAGCGAGAAGAACGTCATCCTGAGCGGCGCCGATCAGGAGGCCGCCAAGAAGAATATCGAGACCTACAACAAGGCGACGGCCGCGACGCTCGACACGCTGGCCCAGTTCCAGGCGATCACGAATGCCGAGGATCAGCGCGAGCTGATCGAAGGCTTCCGCACCGGCGTCAAGAATCGCGAGCAGGCGAGCCAGCATGTCTTCGAGCTGGCGCTCGCCGGCAAGACCGCCGAGGCGTTCGACTATTCGCGCGGGGTCGCGGCGAAATATCGCGCCGACGCGATCAAGGCCGTGGACCAGCTGATCGAGCTCAATGTCCAGCGCATGAAGAGTGCGCGCGACGCCAGCGTCATCATGGCGGAACAGACGCGCGCCTGGCTGGTGGTCGGCGCCGCCGCGGGCCTTATCTGCGCCTTCGGCATCCTGGGCTGGATCGCGCTTTACCAGATCAGCAAACCGCTCGCGCGCATGACCCAGGAAATGACCAAGCTGGCCGGCGGCAATCTCGAGATCTCGATCGAGGGTATCGACCGGGCCGACGAGGTCGGCGGTCTCGCCCGCTCGCTCCAGGTTTTCCGCGAGAATGCGCTGACCGCCCGCCGCCTTCAGGCCGAGCAGCAGGATGAGCAGGCCAAGAAGGAGGCGCGCCAGCGCGAGCTGGAGCAGAATATCGACGAGTTCGACGGCCAGGTGCGCGAGGCGCTCGACGCGCTCGCCGCCGCCTCAACCGAGATGCATGCGACCGCCGAGAGCATGACGGCGACCGCCGAGGAGACGAGCCGGCAGGCGACGACCGTGGCATCGACCTCGGACGAGGCCTCGGCCAATGTCCAGACCGTGGCGGCCGCGACCGAAGAGCTGCACGCCTCGATCACCGAGATCTCGACCCAGGTCGCGCGCTCGACCGGCATCGCGGCCACGGCCGTCAGCGAGGCCGACCGGACCAACGCGACGGTCCAGGGCCTGGCCCAATCGGCGCACAAGATCGGCGATGTCGTGAAGCTCATTCAGGATATCGCCAGCCAGACCAATCTCTTGGCCTTGAACGCCACGATCGAGGCGGCGCGCGCCGGCGAGGCGGGCAAGGGCTTCGCCGTGGTGGCGTCGGAAGTGAAGGCGCTCGCCAACCAGACCGCCAAGGCGACCGAGGATATCTCGGCCCAGATCAGCCGGATCCAAGGCGAGACCGGCGAGGCGGTCGATGCGATCAAGGGCATCGGCACCACGATCCGCCAGATGAGCGAGATCGCCGCCGCCATCGCTGCCGCGGTCGAGCAGCAGGGTGCGGCGACCCGCGACATCTCGAGCAACATCCAGGAGGTCGCCCGCGGCACGGCCGAGGTCTCGGGCAACATCGCCGGCGTCAATGAAGCGGCCGCAGAGACCGGCTCGGCCGCCGCCCAAGTGCTGACGGCGGCGCAGGACCTCGACCGCCAGGCCGACAAGCTCAGAGTCGATGTGAACGGCTTCTTCGCGAAGATGCGGGTGGGAAGCTAGCAGATCAGCATAAGAGTAGATTGCTAGAACAGTGGGGCAGGCATCCTGCCCGCCAGCGGGCGGGACGCCCGCTCCACCTTTCATTCTGGCCCCACCTACCCCACCACATCCCCCGCCCGAAACCGGCTCGGCGGCTGCGGATAGAATCGATGCCAGGCCCGGCGCAGCTGTCGGGTCGAGTCGAAGCCCGCGCGTTCGGCGACCAACTCCATATCGAGGCGGCTACCGCTCAGGAGCTCGTGCGCCAGCGCCACGCGCATCCGGTTGACATAGGCGCTGAGGCTCATGCCGGCATGCTCGTTGAAGAGCCGCGAGAGATGGCGCGGGCTCGATGCCGCGACATGGGCGAGCGCTTCGAGGTCCCAGGGATGGGCCGGATCCGCGGCGACCGCGTCCTGCACGCGATGGACCGCCGGATGGAGGTGGTTGCGCCCTTCAAGCCAGGGCGAAAGCTGCGGATCGGCCCCGCCGCGGCGCAGATAGACGACGAGATGGCGCGCCACCGCGGCGGCCGGCGCCGGCCCCGCTAGCTTTGCCACGAGATGGAGCATGAGATCGATACCGGCCGTGATGCCGGCACTCGAGATCCGCTCGCCATCCTCGACGAAAAGCCGGTTCTCGAGCACGCGCGCCGTCGGCGCCAAGGCCGCGAGATCGGCGCAGCAGGCGTGATGCGTGGTGCAATCATGACCGTCGAGCAGGCCGGCACGCGCCGCCAGCAGGGCCCCGGCGCAGATCGTGACGAGACGGATCCCGGGGCGGATCGCCGTGCGGAGCCAATCGGCGATCGCCGCTTCCGCCAGCGCGTATGGCCCCTCATCCGCGACTGGCGGGGGCGGAATGGTGGCGCTGCCGGGGATCATCACGAGCGCACCGTCCGGGAGCGAGGCCGGCAGCGGCCCGACACCAGCGAGCATGAGCCCGATCGAGCTGTCGACATCGGTTGTGGGGCCGACATAGCGGATCTCGAAACGCACTCTGTCCTGCACCTGATTGGCTTTGCGCAGCACCTCCGCCGGCCCGGCCAAGTCGAGCAGCAGCACGCGCGGCGGCATCACGACATAGACCGGCAGCTCGATCGGGCCTGCCCTCATGCGGCCTTCGCCACCGGACGGCCGGCGAGCGCTTCCTCGACCGTGACGATGCGGGCGAAGCGGCCGGCCAGCACCAGCTCGGTCCGCGCCTTGATCTCGGCCGCACTCCAGCGCCGGCCGCTGGTATCGGTCATCGGGAAGGTCAAGGTCGCCTCGCCGACAAAATCGACCTGGAAGCCGAGATCGGAGGCGTGACGCGTCGTCGTCTCGCAGCATTGCTCGGTACGGATGCCGGCGATGAGGAGCCGGCGGATGCCATGCTCGGTCAGCCAAACATCGAGGCCGGTGCCGACGAGCGAGCTGTGCTGGCTCTTGCGGAACACCTTTGTCGGCTCGAACGAGAGCGGTGCCAGCGTCCTGATATAAGGCGAGCCTTCGGCGAACGGCCCGGTGCCACGCTGATGGAAGATTTGAAGCACGGGAATGCCCTGCGTCTTGGCGCCGTCGAGCAGAGCCTGGCTGCGCTCGAGGAAGGCGGGCAGATCGGCCTCGTCCCAATACGGCATGTGGCGGAAGGATTCCTGCACATCGATGAAGATCACGGCGCTATCGGCGGACATTTGACGACTCCGTTCCTGCTGTCAATGCGCGGATCCTAAGCCGCTTCAGCAATAGCGAAAGGCCTGGCCGGGACGAAGATCGGACAAAATACGCCATCAGAAGCGAGGGTCGATCCAAAGCGGTCGCCGCACTGCACCATCGCCGGCCTTTTTCCGGATCGCCTTTTGCGATAGGCCCGTGCTATCACGCCGATCCCATGCTGACGATCTCCTCGCTCACCTACCGCATTGCCGGGCGCACGCTTCTGGAGAATGCGTCGGCACAAGTACCCGACGGGCACCGGGTCGGCCTCGTCGGCCGCAACGGCGCCGGCAAATCGACGCTGCTGAGCCTGATCCTGGGCGAGCTGCAGCCCGATGGCGGCTCGCTTGACACCAATCGCGGCGCCAAGATCGGCATCGTGGCGCAGGAAGCGCCGGGCGGCAGCGACACGCCGCTCGAGGTGGTGCTGGCCGCCGATACGGAGCGTGCGGCACTCCTGGCCGAGGCCGAAACCGCCGAGGATCCGGACCGGATCGGCCATATCCATGAGCGGCTGCTCGATATCGACGCGCACGCCGCCCCGGCGCGTGCCGCCCAGATCCTCGATGGCTTGGGCTTCGACGAGCCGATGCAGAACCGGCCGATGTCGAGCTTCTCCGGCGGCTGGCGCATGCGCGTGGCGCTGGCGGCCGTGCTCTTCGCCGAGCCCGATCTGCTGCTGCTCGACGAGCCGACCAACCATCTCGATCTCGAGGCCACGCTCTGGCTCGACAATTATCTCAAGACCTATCCGAACACGCTGCTGCTGGTCAGCCATGACCGGCACATCCTCAACAGTGCCGTCGATCACATCCTGCATCTCGACCAGCTGCAGCTGACCTATTATGCCGGCGGCTACGACGATTTCGAGCGGCTCCGCGCCGAGAAGATGGCCCAGTCCAAGGCCTTCGCCGTCAAGCAGGAAGAGCGGCGCAAGCATTTGCAGAGCTTCGTCGACCGCTTCCGCTACAAGGCGTCGAAGGCGCGCCAGGCGCAGAGCCGCCTGAAGATGATCGAGCGGCTGGCACCCGCCGCGGTGATCAGCGACCCCGCGGCCTTGGCCTTCGATTTCCCGCAGCCGGCAGAGCTGAGCCCGCCGCTCATCGCGTTCGACCATGTCTCGGTCGGCTATGAGCCGGGCAAGCCGGTGCTGAAGGGCATCGATCTGCGCATCGATCCCGACGACCGGATCGCGCTTTTGGGCGCCAACGGCAATGGCAAATCCACCTTCGCCAAGCTCGTCGCCGGCCGGCTCAGTCCCATGGCCGGGCATCAGCACCGGTCGAACAAGCTGCGCTCGGGCTTCTTCGCGCAGCATCAGATCGAGGATATGGAGCCGGACGGCACGCCCTTCAGCCATATGGCCGAGCTGATGCCGGGCAAACGCGAGCTCGAGGTCCGCAACCGGCTCGGCCGGTTCGGCTTTTCCGGCGACAAGGCTTTCGTCAAGGTCAAGGATCTGTCGGGCGGCGAGCGCGCGCGGCTCAACTTCGCGCTCATCACGCACGATGCGCCGCCGATGCTGATCTTCGACGAGCCGACCAACCATCTCGATATCGACAGCCGCGAGGCGCTGGCCGAGGCGATCAATGATTTCACCGGCGCCGTCATCCTGATCAGCCATGACTGGCATCTCTTGGAGCTGACGGCCGATCGGCTGTGGCTGGTGGCGGACGGGCATGTGAAGCCGTTCGACGGCGATCTCGAGGATTATCGCCGCTACATGCTGGGCCCGAAGAACGGCCCCAGACGTGCCCCCGACTCGGCCCCGGTGAAGCAGCCCGCCCCGCTCAAGCAAGCCGACCGCCCGCGCGGCGGCGAAGGGCGCCGGCAGAGCGAGCAGCTGCGCCGGCAGGCCCGCGAGGCGGAAGCGACCTTGAACCGCGTCGGCGCCGACAAGAGCAAGGTCGAGCTGGCGCTGCTCGACCCGAAGCTCGATAAGGCCCAGCGGATCGAGCTGATGCGCCGGCAGGCGGATCTCGCCAAGGCGCTCGAAACGGCGGAAGCAGCGTGGCTGGCCGCGGTCGAGCTGATCGAATAGTGCAGTGGCCAACTAACGCCAGGTTCGGCGCTGCGCCCAGTATTTCGCATCCCACCGGCTAAATTTAGTAAATTTTGATCGATCGACTTGCGTCGCGGTAGCCGGGCGCGCGAAACTATTGCTCAGCTGGGCGGGGAGGCCTGTCAGCTGAGGATCGAGGTAGCACGCATATTGTCGCCGGCAAGTCGCCGCCGGGCCCTGGGGCCGGCATGACAGTCCCGTTCCGCAACAGCGCCGTCGTGTCCGACGTGCAGGTTCAGCTGCATGGCGGCGTGCTGGTGTTCGACCGGCCGGCGCTCGAGCTCGTTCATGCCAGCGAGAATGTACAGCGGCTGCTGCCGATCGATCTCCGACGCGCGTTCGGCGAGCCGGTCGCGACATTGCTCGGCGACAAGCTGGCTCAGCGCATCCAGGCGCTGGCACCCTTCGCCGACGAGCGGCGGACGGTGCAGCTGCCGACCGGCAGTTTCGAGATGCGGCTGGTCGCCGACGCCGAGTCGGTGCTGGTCGAGCTCGAGCCGGCCGACGAGACCGTCGATGTCCGCGCCATGGCCGCCCTCATGGAAGTCACATCCGCCAATCTCGCCGATGCCGCCTCACTGCGCGACGTGGCGCAGATCGTCTGCGCCCGCTTTGCCGAGGCGGCGGGATACAGCCTGGTGGCGCTCGCCCGCACGGGTGCGGGTGCCGCCGAGATCATCGGCGAATGCCGCGATTCGGCACTGCCGTCCCTGTTCGGCCGGGCTGCCACGGCACAGGCGATTCTGCCGCTCTCGGGCGCCGGCCGGCTCGCCGTCGTCGCCGACCTTGCGGCGGCCCCGGCTCGCCTGCTGACGGCACCCCATGCCGAAACGCTGCGGCCAGTGCTGCGCCAGGCCGAGCTTCTGGCCCCCAGCCTCGAGCAGATGGACCAGCTGCGCGAATATGGGGCGGCCGCTGCGGCCGTGGTGCCGCTGTCGCTCGGCAGCGAGGTCTGGGGCTATCTCATCGCCGAGCATTGGCATGAACGGCGCCTGACCCAGGCGGCGCGGCGCTTCGCGCTCGACCTCGGGCCGCTCGTGGCCGCCGCCGCCGACCGGCTCGAACGCAGTGCCAAGCAGCGTGCCCGGCGGCTTGCGGCCGATGCCGTCATGGCCTTCGACCGGGCCTGTGCCGAGGGCCACTCGCCGGTCGAAGCGCTGCTGTTCGGCGAGCGGCTGCTGGCCGTGACCGCCGGTGCGGATGGCGTGGCGCTGCTGTGCGACGATGCTTGCGTCGTGCTTGGCCGCACGCCCGAGCCGGACGCAGTGACCGCTTCCTTGCCCTCGCTGCCCGGCCTCACGGTCGGCAAGATCTGGATGACCGACCGCCTGCCGACCCAGGGCCTGTTCACGGCCGAGCAGCGCGCCCATGCCGGCGGCATGATGGCGGTGATGATCGCGGCAACACCGCCGATCATCGTCGTAGCCTTCCGGCAGGAGCAGGAAGCGCCCGCGGATGGCGACGCCTTGTCGGCGCTCGCCTGGGAGCCGCATCGGGTCGAGGCGTTTCTGGCGCTTGCCGCCGCACTGCGCCAGACGCTCGTCGCCTCCGACAATGCGGCCACGGCCGAGCTTGCCTTCCAGATCGCCGAGTTCGAGCAGCGCGCCTTCGGTGCCGGCAGGCTGCGCTCGGTCATCATGGAATCGAGCAGTGCGGGTGCCGGCCTCATCCGCGGCGTGGACGCGTTGCCGCATCGGCTGGTCGAAAGCAACGGCACCTTCCGCCGCCTGTTCGGGCTCGAGCCGCAGGATCAGCTGTCGGGCTCCGTGCCGGACATCGCGCGGCGGCTCGGCCTCGACCCCGCCCTCCTTGCCGATGCCGGCAATGCGCCCGTCGAGGTCGAGATCTGGTCGCCCGAGCTCGGGCCCCGCATCGTCGAGATCGATACGCGCTCGATCGTCCGCAGCGCCGTCGGTGGGCGCCGGGCCGAGCTGACGCTGGTGCAGGCGACCGACCTCACCCGCATCCGCCGCCAGGAAGTGGCCATGCGCATGTCGCGCGATCAGGCGCTGGCGCTGATCCGCATGCGCGACGAGATGCTGGCCAATATGAGCCACGAGCTCAGGACCCCGCTCAACGCCATCATCGGCTTCGCCGACATGATCGCGCAGGAGGTGCTGGGACCGGTCGGCGTGGACCGCTACCTGGCCTATGCGCGCGACATCGAGGGGGCCGGCCAGCATCTGCTGGCGCTCATCAACGACGTACTCGATCTCTCCCGGCTCAACAGCGGCAAGCAGATCGCGGCCGAGCAGACGGTCGATCTCATCGAGCTCGCGCGCTCCTGCCTCGATTGGGCGCGCGTCGCCTCGCCCGAACGCGACCTCGGCCTCGTCACCGAGGATGTCGATCCCAATCTCAGGATCCGCGGCGACGACCGGGCGCTGCGCCAGGTGCTGATCAATTTGCTGTCGAACGCGATCAAGTTCAGCGGCGAGAACGGCCAGGTCACGCTCCGCCTGACGCTCAAGCTGCATGGGGCGGCGGTGATCGAGGTGATCGATGACGGCATCGGCATGTCGGCGGCCGAGCTGGCGCGCGCCTTCGAGCCCTTCTTCCGTGGCGGCGGCGCCTATCAGCGGCGGATCGACGGCGCCGGGCTCGGCCTCGCCATCGCCAAGGGCCTGATCGAGCTGCATGGCGGTGCCTTGAACCTGACCAGCGTCGAAGGGCTGGGCACCACGGCGCGCGTCGAGCTGCCCTCCTGGCGGGTCGTGGAGACGAGCGCCTAGATCGATCGTTGGTTGCTCGACTGTTGCTCGCTCAATCGCTGGCTCAAATATTCAAACACTATTATACTGCCCTCGATGGGGTCCTCGCGCATTGACCACCCAATTCGGAGGTCGGCATGGGTGAGGCAGCACGACTTGAGTCTATATCCGCCCCGGTCCTGGCAGAGGAACCGGCGCGTTCGTGTGAATTGGCCGACACGGAAACCCCTTCGAGCTCTAAGGCTGAGCAAACGGAGTCTACTGCCCGTCCGTCAGGAGGCGAGCGGGATCTACGCCACGCCCGGTTCGTCGGGCAGGATCTCCAGGGCGCCGATTTCCGCAGCTGCGATCTGCGCGGCGCCAGCTTCTGCGGCAGCGATTTGCGCTGCGCCGATTTCACCGGCGCCCAGCTGATGGGGTGCCGGTTCAGCGCCTGCAACCTCAGCGGCGCCACGATCGATATCGAGGCGGCCATCGCCGATCAGCTGAAGGCGGCCTCCGAACTCAGCGCCACGGCCAGCCGGACGCTGCTGACGCTGCTCACCGGTTGCCTCTTCGTCTGGCTGACGATCGGCAAGACGACGGATACCGCACTCGTCATGGATGATTCGACACTGCCGCTGCCGGTCGTGTCGATGGATCTGCCGATCGTGGGCTTCTATCTGCTGGCGCCCTTCGTGCTCTTCAGCATCTTCCTTTATCTGCAATTGTCGCTGCAGCGGCTGTGGGAGACGCTGTCCGAGCTGCCCGCTTATCTGCCGAGCGGCAAGACCGCGGACCGGACGACCGATACCTGGTTCTTCAGCGGCATGCTGCAGGCCAATTTCAAGAAGCTGCGCAAGGATCGCCGGGTCCTGACCGTCATCGAGAACGGCCTCACCCTATTTCTCATCTGGATGGTGGCGCCGATCACGATCGCCGAAGTGTGGCTGAGCTACCTGCCGCGGCGGCACGCGGTGGGGACGGCCCTCATCCTGCTTGCCTTCGCGCTCGCCGCCCTCTCAGCATCTCTCTGCTTCTGGAAGGCCGCGCAGACGCTTCAGCCCGACCGGGAAAAGCCGCTCACGCTCATTGGCGGCGCTTTCTATTGCGTGCCGAGCCTGCTTGCCATCCTTGCTCTTGCGGCCCTGTCCGTCCAAGCGTTCGACGGGCCGCCGAGCAATATCGCGACCCGCTTCCTCGACCCGACACCCGGCGCCCAGTCCTCGACCCTTGGCCGGCTCGCCGCCTCCGCGCTGACCTTCATCGGCTATCGGAACTATGCGACGCTCGCCAATGCGCATCTGTCGACGACGCATGACGCGTCCGCGCCCATTACCGCCGACGGCATTCCGCCCGAGGTGATCGCGCTGTCCGGCCCATGGCTGCCGCTTCGCGACCTGCGCGGCCTCTATGCGCCGCATCTCTATGCGCCGCACAGCAATCTGAGATCGGCTTTGCTCGACAATGCCGAGCTCTGGCAGGCGGATCTGCGCCTGTCGCTGCTGAACGGCGCCAGTGCTGCCGGCATCGACCTGACCCAGGCGACCTTGTCCTACGCCAACCTGCGCAAGGCGCAGCTCGACGGCGCACGGCTGCAGAATCTGCACGCCGATCGGATCTGCGCGCTGGGTGCCAGCTTCGCCGGCGCCTCGCTCGACAATGCCGATCTCTCGGAGGCCAATCTGACCGACGCCGATTTCACCGGCGCCTCGGTCAGCGGGTTGAAGCTGACGGGCGCCGACCTGTCATCGACGATCTTCACGCGCGCCCTGGGCCTCAATGCCGAGACGCTGAAAGGCGCCTGCGGCACCTCGGCGATCGGCCTTCCGGACGGGCTGACGCTGCCGCACTGCGCCAGCCCGCCGAAAGATTGGTGCAAGGTTCTGACGCCCTACACCAATTGACTTTTAAGCACTGATCTTCTGGACGAAGAGATCGACCCGGTCGCGCAGGCTGGCGGCGCTGCCGGTGAGCTCGGTCGCGGCCCCGCGCAGATGGGACGCCTGATCGCGCGTATCCTCGGCCGCCTCGCGCACATCGCCGACGATGCCGTCGACATCGCCGGTGCGCGCCGCCGCCGCCTGGACATTGCGCGCGATCTCCTGGGTCGCCGCCCCCTGTTCCTCGACCGCGGCAGCGATGCTGCTGGTGATCTCGCTCACCTGCGCGATCGTCGTGACGATGGCGCCGATGGCACCGACCGCATTCTGCGTTTCGGCCTGGACGGCACCGATCTGCGCCTGGATCTCCTCGGTCGCCTTGGCCGTCTGGGTCGCGAGCGACTTGACCTCGCTGGCCACGACCGCGAAGCCCTTGCCGGCATCGCCCGCCCGCGCCGCCTCGATCGTGGCGTTCAAGGCCAGGAGGTTGGTCTGGCTCGCAATGTCGTTGATGAGGCGCACCACATCGCCGATCTTTTGCGCGGCATCGCTGAGGCCCTTGATCGTCTCGCTGGTCGAGCGCGCCTGTTCGGCCGCCTGGCCGGAGACCTCGGACGCGTCGCTGACCCGGCGCGTGATTTCCTGGATCGAGCCCGACAGCTGATCGGCCGCCGATGCCACCGCCTGGACATTGCTCGTGGCCTCGCCCGAGGCGTTGCTGACGGCCAGGCACCGGTCGAGGCCGCGATCGGCCGCGGTCAGGAGGGCGGCCGCCGTGCCGTCGAGCTGGCTCGCCGCATGAGCGACCGAGGTCGCGACATCGTTGAGCGAGCTGCCGAGCTCCACCGCTTCGCGCGCGGTCTGGGCCCGAGCCGCCTCGGCCGTTTGGCGCTGCTCTTCGGTCAGCGCCTCGAGCCGCTGGCGCTCCTCGCTGTTGGTTTTGAAGATCGCGACCGTGCGCGCCATGGCGCCCAGCTCGTCGCCGCGCTCGAGATAGGGGATCTCGGCCGCGACATCGCCGGATGCCAAGCCGCGCATCGCGCGCTCCAGCCGCTGCAGCGGCCGGCCCAGCTTGAAACGGATGAACCAGAACAGCACCAGCATCGTCACCAGCGCTATGGCGCCGACGATGACGGTGGTGCGCCAGACGGTATGGTCGATTTCCGCGACGCTGTCGCTGACCCGGTCGCCCTCGTCCAGCAGCTCGTCGCTGACCTCATTATGGAGCGGGCGGAACACCGCATTGTCGAACATGTCGTTGACCGACCCGGCCTTGGCGATCTCCTCGGCCGATTTGCCGTCGGCAGCCGCCTGCTTCGACGCGTCGAGCCCGGTCGCATAAGCCTCCGCCAGCCGCTCGCCGTTCGAGAGTGCGCTCTTCTCGGCATTCGAGAGGCCGGACTCGTCATGCGCCGTGGCGCGGTAGGCGGCCATCGCCTTCTTCACGCCGGCCAGCGCCGAGCGGACCGAATTGGCGCTGATGTCGGAGGGGTTGAGCAGATAGCGGCGATAAGCGTCGGACAGGCCGCCATCCCCGAAGGAAGCGGTGATCTGGAGCAGCGCATCAGCCTTCTTGGCCGTGACGTTCTTATAATCGTCCCAGACCGTCATCGAGTCGCCGGACGCGCCCAGCAGGAAGTAAGTCGAGCCGCCGACCGAGGCCAGGCTCAGCACGGTCATCCCGATTGCGAAATAACCGACCATCCAGATCTTTACGCGATTGAGGCTGAACCCGGCTGTTGCCCGACGGAGCAAAGGTGCGAGCTTGCCGACAATTCGAGCTATCCCGCTCGCGGCGGGCTTTATCCGAAATTGCATCTAGACCCCCGTATTTTAAGCGCTTTTTTGATGGGCAATGAGCCGGGGGTACTATTGGGTGCTCACCTTAACATTTCACTTATTTTGAGAAGTATCGATAATTGTACAGTCGTATACTTCAATCGCGCGACAGGATTATTTTGCAATTTCAAGCTGGAATGGTGCACCGCACGATTCTGCGATCACGCGCAACTCCTTGATGAGGCGGCGCGCCATCGGAATGCCGTCGCGTGCCCGAATCTTGCGCGCGGCCACTTCGGGATCGCCGGCCACCAGCACGGGGCACGCCGGATCGATCGGCCGGGTGTGGTGCAGCGCGTCGATCATGTCGTCGAGATCGGTCTTGAAGGCGGCCGGATCGCGGAAGGCACCGGGATCGAGCGCCAGGAAGAAATGGCCGACATCCTGCCGCACCGCATCGGGCTCGCGCTGGTCGCGGATCGGCCCGAAGGCCGCCCCCGACAGCGTCGTGCACAGGATCTCGACCATCATGGCGAGGCCGTAGCCCTTGTGCCCGCCCATGGCACGATCGACGCCGAGCGGGGTCAGGCGGCGGGCGGCGATGCCGGCGACAGGGTCGGTCAGGCTGTTGCCGTCGGCATCGACGGCCCAGCCTTCCGGCACCGCCTTGCCGCGGCGGGCCGCAATGCTGAGCTTGCCGACGGCGGCGGTGCTCGTCGCCATGTCGAGCAGGAAGGGCGGATTGCGTTCCGCCGGTGCGGCAAAGGCGATCGGGTTGGTGCCGAACATGGCGTCCGCCCCCCAGAGCGGAACCACCGCCGGCCGTGCCACTGCGGTCATGGAGAAGCTGATGAGACCGCGCGCCGCCGCCCGGTCGGCATAAGCGCCGGCCGCCCCGTAATGATGGGAGTTGCGCACGGCGACCACGCCGACGCCGGCCGAAGCGGCCTTGGCGCAGGCGAGATCGATCGCGGTCACCGAGGGCACATGGCCGAGCCCGCCGCCGCCATCGACCAGTGCGGTCACCGGCGTCTCGCGCACTGTACGGATCTCGGGCCGCATGGTGATCTTGCCGGCCTCGAGGAGGGCGCGGTAATGCGTCATCATGCCGGCGCCATGGCTGTCGATGCCGGAGAGATCGGCCCACAGCATGATCTCGAGCGTGGTCTCGATCATGTCGGCCGGCATGCCCCAGCGGGTGAAGATGGCGCTGAGTTGCCCCTTCAGCGTCTCGACCGGGACCCGCACCTCATCCGCCGCCAACATGTCCGCCATCGCTTTTTCCTCCGCTTGGTTGCTTGAGAGAGGAGCAAGCCGCACGGCACCCGTCAACCGACGGGACGGAAGGGCAGAGTCGCAAGGATGCCGCCGGCAGGTTAAGATGCCGCCATGACCAGGACCACACCCCGCAGCGTCTTCACCGATGAGGAGCTCGCCCGCTTGCGCCGGAAATCCGGCTGGCGCGGGCTGGTGCTCGTCGGCCATGCCTGGCTCGTAATCGCGGCGGCCATGACGGTGTGTGTGGTCTGGCCCAATCCGCTGACCATCCTGGCCGCGATCCTGATCATCGGCGGCCGTCAGCTCGGCCTCGCGATCCTGATGCATGACGCGGCGCATGGGCTGCTGCTCGAAGATCAACGCCGCAACGACCAGGTCGGTGAATGGCTCTGCGCCTTTCCGGTGATCGCCGATCTCAAGCGCTACCGGCCTTATCATCTGACCCATCATCGGCATGTGCAGACGGCAGCGGATCCGGACCTGATCCTGTCGGCCCCCTTCCCGACCAGCGCCAGGAGCTTCCGGCGCAAGATGCTGCGCGATCTGACCGGCCAGACCGCCTTCAAGCAGCGCCTGGCCCTCATCCGGCATGCGCTCGGCCCGGCCGATCGGCCGCTGGTGGCGCGGCTTTCCAGCCTGTGGCGGCAGTTGAAGGGCCCGATCCTGGCCAATCTGGTGCTGGCGTCGGGTTTAGCGCTGACCGGATATTGGTGGCTTTATCCAGTGCTGTGGCTGCTGCCTTTGGCGACTGTCTATCAGGCGGTGAGCCGGATCCGGAATATCGCCGAGCATGCGATGGTGCCGGACAATGACGATGCGCTGCGCAACGCGCGCACGACCTATGCCGGACCGATCGCCCGGCTGCTGGTGGCACCTTATTGGGTCAACTACCACGTCGAGCATCATCTGGCGATGTTCGTGCCTTGCTACAATCTGCCCAAGGCGCACCGGCTGCTGCTGGCCAAGGGGCTGGGGCCGCGCCTCGAGACGCAGCCCGGCTACCCCACTCTCCTCAAACTCGCGACGGCGCGCGCGGCCTAGCCCTTAAGCCGTGCCGCGCGGCGCCATTTCCTCGAGCGGGCCCAATACCTCGTCCGGGTCGAACCGGAGCGGGATCGCGATGACATCGCCCGACCGGAACGCCGACATGCCGGCGGCATCACCGACGCTCTGCACCACGATATTGATGGTGTTGGCATCGTGCCGCCCGAGCAGGCGCGTGAAGAGGGTGAGCTCGGCGACCAGCCGATCCTGGAGCCCGATGCCCGAATCGCGCAGGATCTCGAGCAGCTGCTCGGCGCCGTCGATCAGGAGGTCGGTGCCGTCCGCCGCTCGGCGGGCGACGGGCAGGGAGCGCAGCCGCGGCGGCGGCGGCAGGATGGCGGCGCTGAGCTCGAGCGCCCAGACCCGGACCGCCTCGAGATATTTGCCGACATGCCGGCGATGCGACGAGACGGCGCAGGCCGCCAGCGCACTCGCAATCGCGCAAATCTGCTCTTCGTCCGAAAGTTCTAGATTGTCGAAGGAACTGATCGTATCGATGAGCAAATCGCGCGGTTCGCGTCCAATATTCGTCAAAGTTCTATCAATTGTTTCAACCAATGAGCTCATGGCCGTCCTCCGGCTTCACTAATCCATTCTTTTTCCGCCTTAGATATTAAAAAGCCCTTTCAAGAAGATCATGGAACAATCCCCGATAAATGCAATGTTCCCGTGAGTATGCCCCGAACGATACGCGGGACACCTTTGAATCGTTAGGCGGATTTTAACGGCGAGGATCAACACTGTCGCCGACCAAATAGCACAAGGCCGGCGCGGGGCGCCGGCCATCCCACGGCGAATCGCACAGCAAAGATCAGGCAGGGTAATGAGCGACAGATTGCAGCCCATGCACGACAGGCATTTGGACACGAGCACGGTCATGTCGTGCAAGCGGGAGCCCGCCTGCTTCGCCTTTCTGTGCACCAATGCGGTCTCGCCGCCCCTGGCGATCGAGAAGCTGAATTTCGACATGGCGTCGGCCGACTACCATCGCGGCCGCGCCTCGGTCTGGGCGACGCTGGAGATGCGGTCGGACGAGGCCGATTCGCGCGCCGTGGCACTCTTGGGCTTCGATGAGAGCTTCCTGCGCCCTTTCGCGCGCGCCGTGCTCGAAGCCTCGGCGACGCGGATCGCCCACCGCATGACCATCGTGGCCGAGCCCGGCCGCGAGGAAGTGCCGCGCGTGATCGACTATGTCCGCGCCAATGCCGGCGTGCGCGTGCGCGAGCTGATCATCACGCCGCATGAGCAGGTGCTCTCGATCGGCGTGCCGATCGACAGTTCGGATATCGAGGAAACCCTGTTCCAGCTGCCGCGCACCGACAGTTTCCTGCGCTCCTTCGTGCGGATGACGCAGCTGGCCGATCAGGTGCTGCGCGACACGCTGCGCGACATGGAGAAGCTCGGCCAGCAACGCTGACCCATGTTCAGCGGAAGCTGACCTCGACGCGGCCCAAGGCACCCCAATCGCCGACCGCGTGATTGCCTGCCTTGGCCGGCGCGATCCCCTTGAGCGCCCCGGTGGTGACGATGTCGCCGCGCTTCAGCCCCCCCGCGCGGCCGGTCAGGTGATTGGCCTGCCAATGCACGAGACGGGCGGGATTGCCGCCGAGCGGATGGGTGTCGAGCGCCGTCTGCACGATCGCGCCATCGATTGCGAGATCGACCTTGACCGTGCGGAAATCGATGCCGCGCCAATCTTTGATGGCCGCACCCAGGACGAAGCCGCCATTGGCATTGGCGTCGGCCAATATCTCCGCCATGCCGAAGCCGGCGCGGTCGCGGAAGCGGCTCGCGATCACCTCGATCAGCGGCACGAACTCGATCGCTGCCGCGACTTCCTCATAGAGGTAGGGCAGCGCGCGCGGCGGTAGATCGGCGAGAACACGGAAGGCGAACTCGATTTCGAGGCCGAGCCAATGATAGCGCTGGGCCTCGAGCACCATTCCCGACGGATGGATCACCGATGCTGCGACCGGGGCGCAGCTGGGTTCGGCATCGGGCCCGGCAGTGCCGACCTTCCAGCCGCCGATCGGGCCCAGCACGGCCATGATCTCGTCCTGGATGGCGTAGGCATCGGCGATGGTCGCCGGCCGGATCGATTCGGGCAGGCGATCGATCGGCGCACCGGTGCGATGCGCCTCGATCAGCAGACGCGCCGCGTCTCTGGCAGAACTCATGACGATATGGTTTCGATCAGTGGCGCGTGCCGAGCGCCAGGTCGAGATTGTTCGGCCCGAACGGCGAGCCGAAGGCACTGTTGCCGCTCGGCACGAACTGGCCCGGCGCGCCGCCGAAGCCATTGGAACTGTTGGCGCTGCTGAATTTGAACGAGAAATTGCCGAACTTGCCGGACGTGCTGTTGCTGCCCGGCTGCGAGCTCCCACTGTCCGGGCTCAGATTGTTCTGCAGCTTCGCTTCCGGATCCTGATATTTCATCGACAAATTGCTGGGTCCGGTAAGGCTGGCCTGACCGTCATAAGTGAAGGCCTCGGCGCTGCCGAATGCGGCGGCGCACAGCAGGGCGGAGACCGAGAGGGACAGGGCCAGGCGCTTCATCGTCAACTCCAGCTCAAATTCACAACGTAGTTTACCTCGCCTGCGGCGAAAAAGCCAAGTGGGCTGCCATCTTGCCGCCGCGACGGTTTGGCTCAGCCTGCCGTACCGCCGCCGCCGATCGCGAACCCCTCATAACCATTGGCCGCGACCGCCTCGCAGGTTTCCCGATAGATGCCGACCCCGCCGATATAGGGCATGAAGATCCGCGGCTTGCCGGGAATGTTGGCGCCCATATACCAGGAATTGGCGCGCGGGTAGAGGGTGGCGTTGCCGAGCTCGTTGACATGCGCCACCCACGCCTCCTGAGCGGCCTCGGTCGCCTCGATCGTGCCGCTGCCGCGTGCCTCGAGATCGTCGATGCAGCGGGTAATCCAATCGACATGCTGCTCGATCGAAACGATCATGTTGCTCAAGACCGACGGGCTGCCCGGGCCGGTGATGGTGAAGAGGTTCGGGAAACCCGCCACGGCGAGGCCGAGATAGGTCTTCGGGCCCTCCGCCCATTTCTCCTTGAGCGCCCGCCCGCCGCGGCCGCGGATATCGATCTTCATGAGGCTGCCGGTCATGGCGTCGAAGCCGATCGCGAAGATGATCGAGTTCGAGCCGGTATTCCCGATCGCTTGCCTTGAGGCCGTGTGCCGTCACCGTCTCGATCGGCGTCTCGTTGACATCGATGAGCGTGACGTTGTCGCGGTTGAAGGTGTCGTAATAGCCGGTATCGACGCACATCCGCTTGGTGCCGAGCGGATAATCCTGAGGCGCCAGCTTCTTCGCGACATCGGGATCGCGCACGATCGCCTCGATCTTGCCGCGGAAGAAGGATTTGGCCGTGTCGTTCGCCTTCTGGTCGATCAGAAGGTCGGGATAGGAGAAGCCGAAGCCCAGGCCGCCATGGGCCCAGCGCGACTCATATTCGCGCTGCCGCTCCTCATGGGGCACGTCGAGTGCCGAGCACTCGTTGCCGGGCACCACGAAACCCACGCGCGATTCCCGTGCGGCTTTGCGGAACGCGGCATAGTCGGCCTTGACCGCGCGCTCATAGGCCGGGTCGAGCGGCGCGTTATGAGCCGGAATGCTGAAATTGGGCGTGCGCTGGAAGACGTAGAGATGGGCCGCCTGGGCCGCGATATGCGGGATCGACTGGATCGACGACGAGCCGGTGCCGATGATGGCGACCTCTTGGCCGGTGAAATCGACGCCCTCATGCGGCCAGAGGCCCGTGTGGTACGAGCGCCCTTCGAACTGGTCGAGCCCGGGGAAATCGGGCTTCTGCGGCGTCGACAGGCAGCCCGTCGCCATGATGCAGAAGCGCGCCGAGACGGTCTCGCCCTGCTCTGTCCGGACGATCCAGCGGTTGCTCGCCTCGTCGAACACGGCCTCGGCCACACGGGTCGACAGGCGGATGTCGCGGCGGAGATCGAACCGGTCGGCGACATGGTTGATATATTTCAGGATCTCGGGCTGGGCCGCATACCGCTCGGTCCAGCGCCATTCCTGCTGCAGCGCGTCGTCGAAGGAGTAGGAGTAATCCATGCTCTCGATATCGCAGCGCGCACCCGGGTAACGGTTCCAGTACCAGGTGCCGCCGATATCGTCGCCCGCCTCGAACACGACGGTCGAAAGCCCGCGCTCGCGCAGCCGGTAGAGCATATAGAGCCCGGCAAAGCCGGCTCCGACGACGACGGCATCGATTTGGCTTGGAAGGTTAGGCACCGTTTCCCCCGATTTTGCTGCTTCTTTCGAAGCAGCTTACACCGCGGCTGCTAGAGTGCAAAATCAGGGATCGCCGGGTCGGACAGCAGCGGTAGAAGATACGCCTCAAACCCGGCCCGGCGTCCCTGCCCTATTTCGTTTGGACGGCAACGCTGGTCGATCCGCGGACGGCGCCGCCCGCATCCGTGAATTGGACGAAGACCCGGTTGGCGGCAGGCTGGGCAGCGACGGTGCCGCTGCCTTGCACGAAGATGCCGAAGCTCGGCGTCTCGCCGGCACCGATCGCGGTCGTGACGCTGGGCGTGGGAGCCGCCATGCATTGGCCGGTGGCCGGCACGGTCTGGCAGAGGGCAAGCGACACCGGCAGATTGGCGGCACCGACATTGGCCGAGACGGTGAGGGTCGACGCGGCACCGACATTGGCCGTGGCGACCGCGAAAACGCCGACCCCGGCAGCGCTCGGGATGTGAACGATGCCGTCATCGTTGACGGTCGCCGAGAGGGCGACGATGTCCGGCGTGGGCGTCGTCGAAGCCGACAGCAGCATCGTGTTCAGACCCGTCTGGCTCGCCGCCGCCGGCGCATTGGCACAGGTGAAATTGAAGGCGATGTTGGTCGGCGCGATCTCCGCACTCGGCGTGAAGCCCAGGATGAAGGTTTGGAACGCATTGCCGGGCGGGATGGTCACCGGCGCATTACGCGTGCCGACCAGGTGATTGGTCGCAGGATCGGTCGTCTGGAAGAAGAAATCCGCCGGGACGGCGGTGGCCGGCTGGATCTGGCAGAGTGTGCCGGCCGTGTCGGGGCTGGCATTGACGAGGGCGGCGAAGACGGTGGCGGTGGCGCCGACCTCGACCGAGCGGCTGGTCGGCAACAGCGACGAGACGAGGATGATGTCGCTGGCGCTCTGTGCCATGAAATTAGCGGTGACGGTGGTGTCGGCGCCAAGCGTGACGCTGCACGTCTCAACGCCCGCGCAGCCGCCGCCGCTCCAGCCCGCGAAGGTGAAACCCGCCGCCGGCGCCGCCGTCAGCGTCACCGTCGTGCCGGAAGCAAAGCTCGCCGTGCAGGTGCTGCCACATGAAATACCCGACGGCGCGCTCGCCACGGTCCCCGCACCGCTGGTCGTGATCGAGAGAGCAGCCGGAACCGGGACGAGGGCGAAATTTGCGGTAACGGTGCTATCCTGGTTGCCGGCGAGAGACACGGCACAGGGCGCAATTCCACTACAGCTGCCGCCGCTCCATCCCGTGAAAACCGAGCCGGCGGCCCCGGACGCGGTCAAGGTGACCGTCGTCGCGTCCAGGAACAGGGCAGCGCATGTGCCGCCACCGTCCGCGCTGGCGCAGGAAATCGCATTCGGTGCATTCGGCACGCTTGCCACCCCTGGCGCTCGTGCGCTGGTTACCGTACCGGCGCCCGTTCCAGCGAGCTGAATCAGTATTTCGTCGGTCGGCAGCACGAGGCGGCCGATCGCGCCCGCATCGGTAAACCAGAGATTGCCGTCCGGACCGGGCACGATGTCGGCCGGCGCTGCATTGGAGCCCAGGCTGGGCACCTGTGCGCTCGTGAAGATGGTGGCGACGCCCGCAGGCGTGATCCGGCCGATGAAACCGGTGCCCGGACCGTTTCCGCCCGTGAACCACAAATTTCGGTCAGGGCCCGTTGCAATGTTGAGCCCGGTCATGAACCGTGTCGAGCTCGGACCGTAGGGAAACTCGGTGATGCTCCCGTCGGGAGCGATCCGGCCAATGATGGGCGTCGTTTCGACGAACCACACGGCGCCGTCCGGGCCGGCCGTGATGCCGGCAGGGAAGCTCTCTGCGGTAATGCCATTCGAGAATTCAGTGATTGCGCCCTCCGGCGTGACTCGCCCGATCGAGCGTTGATCGGTGAACCAGATATTGCCGTCCGGACCGGCCGTGATATCGGACGGACGGCTCGAGGGCGGCAGCGCGCTGTTCGTCGGCGTGAATTCGGTGACGGCGCCTGCAGTCGTGACACGAATGATCGCCGGGCCATCGAAATCAGTGACCCACAGATTGCCGTCCGGACCGTTGGCAATTCCGTCGGCGAAGAGACCGGGATCGAGCGGGAAAGTGCCGATCACGGCGCCGGTGGGATCGATCTGATCCACTTCCCCGGTCGGCGATGCCATGATCGGAATCCAGATGTTCCCATCCGATCCGAGGACGAAGGCGAAAGGAAAGATTACCGACGAAACGGAACCGAGGTTCTGAACGGTGCCCGAGGTCGAGATCCGGCCGAAATTGTTATCGCTGAGGAACCAAATTCCGCCCGGACCGGCCGTGATCGCATCCGCGGCGACTGAGCCAAATTCGGTGACCGTCAGCGGTGTCGCCGCCATCGCGGGAAGCGCCCACAATGTAAAGCCCAGAACGGCAACGCCGGACATGAGGGATCTGAAACTCATCGGATAGCCTCTCATCGGCCGTTACTTCGTTTGGACGGCAACGCTGGTCGATCCGCGGACGGCGCCGCCCGCATCCGTGAATTGGACGAAGACCCGGTTGGCGGCAGGCTGGGCAGCGACGGTGCCGCTGCCTTGCACGAAGATGCCGAAGCTCGGCGTCTCGCCGGCACCGATCGCGGTCGTGACGCTGGGCGTGGGAGCCGCCATGCATTGGCCGGTGGCCGGCACGGTCTGGCAGAGGGCAAGCGACACCGGCAGATTGGCGGCACCGACATTGGCCGAGACGGTGAGGGTCGACGCGGCACCGACATTGGCCGTGGCGACCGCGAAAACGCCGACCCCGGCAGCGCTCGGGATGTGAACGATGCCGTCATCGTTGACGGTCGCCGAGAGGGCGACGATGTCCGGCGTGGGCGTCGTCGAAGCCGACAGCAGCATCGTGTTCAGACCCGTCTGGCTCGCCGCCGCCGGCGCATTGGCACAGGTGAAATTGAAGGCGATGTTGGTCGGCGCGATCTCCGCACTCGGCGTGAAGCCCAGGATGAAGGTTTGGAACGCATTGCCGGGCGGGATGGTCACCGGCGCATTACGCGTGCCGACCAGGTGATTGGTCGCAGGATCGGTCGTCTGGAAGAAGAAATCCGCCGGGACGGCGGTGGCCGGCTGGATCTGGCAGAGTGTGCCGGCCGTGTCGGGGCTGGCATTGACGAGGGCGGCGAAGACGGTGGCGGTGGCGCCGACCTCGACCGAGCGGCTGGTCGGCAACAGCGACGAGACGAGGATGATGTCGCTGGCGCTCTGTGCCATGAAATTAGCGGTGACGGTGGTGTCGGCGCCAAGCGTGACGCTGCACGTCTCAACGCCCGCGCAGCCGCCGCCGCTCCAGCCCGCGAAGGTGAAACCCGCCGCCGGCGCCGCCGTCAGCGTCACCGTCGTGCCGGAAGCAAAGCTCGCCGTGCAGGTGCTGCCACATGAAATACCCGACGGCGCGCTCGCCACGGTCCCGTTGCCAGTCGTAGCGATCGAAAGACTGACTGCCGGCGCTGGGGCGAAGTTGGCGACAATCACCTCGTCAGCGCCAGCCAATGGGATAGCGCAAGGTGCCGTTCCGCTGCAGCCGCCGCCGCTCCACCCCGTGAAGACCGAACCGACTGCGGCCGAAGCCGTGAACGTCACCGTCGTGGCGTCGAGGAAGGCGGCGCTGCACATCGCGGTGCTGGCGCTGGCACAGATTATCGCGCTCGGTGCACTTGGCGTGCCCCTGACCTGTGATGCGAGCGTGCTTGTTACCGTACCCCTGCCGTTGCCACCGGGGAGTACCGACACCGTATCGGTCGGAAGCACGAGCCTGCCGACAGAGGCGTCGCTGAATTGCGTCGGGAGACCGACCTTGAGCGTATCGAGGGTCGGAAACCAAAGATTTTGGTCCGGACCCAGCGCAAAAGCGACCGGTACCTTATCGGAGGCGAGCCCAGTAATCTCGGCCTCGGTGAAAAGCGTGATAGCGCCGGACGGTGTCACGCGGCCGATGGTGGGTATGTAAGGATGACTGCAGTTCAGGCCGCAGCCGAAATCCGCGAACCAAATGTTCCCATCCGGCGCGGACGCGATGCCGGTCGGTCGGCTGTCGGTACCGAGCCCGTCCGGGAACTCGACGATGACGCCATCCGGGCTGATCCGACCGATGGCAGGCGTTGTTCCGTTGTCCGTGAACCAAAGATTACCGTCAGGGCCGGGCGCGATGCTCTGGGGCGAGCTGCCGACATTGAGGCCAATCGAAAACTCAGTGATCTGACCGTCAGGGGTAACGCGGCCGATCGCGGGCGTCATGCCGTCATCGGTGAACCACAGATTGCCGTCCGGACCCGCAGCGATGAAATTGGGAACGCTGCCGGCCGAAATTCCGCTGTTGGAAGGCGTGAAAATCGTCACGGTCCCCGCCGTCGTCAAACGGCCGATACCGGGCAGGCCATCGGGCCTTCCCGTGTCGGTAAACCATAAATTTCCGTCTGGACCGGCACTAATGGCGATCGGAAAGACGCCGGTCGCGAGTGGGATGGCGCTGACCGCTCCGGCCGGACTGATGCGATCGATGGCAGAGCCGTTGAAATCGGGGTGGATCACGACCCAAAGATCTCCATCCGACCCGAGCGCTATGCTGGTCGGAATATCTCCCGCTGTAAGGTTGAATTCCTGGATCGATCCGGCGGTCGAGATCAGACCGACGGCGGATTGGGGAAACCCGCAAATCGGACAGCCCTCGTCGGTAAACCAAAGGCCGCCAGGGCCGGCTGTGATCGCGGAAGGATCGCTACCTGCGGCATTGTCGCCCGGGAGGCCCTGCGTGAATTCCGTCACCACCGGCGGGGTTGCCGCCATTGACAGTCCAACAAGAAAATACAGGGCGTTGCCGACAATGGTCACGCCGAGAGCCAGGGACGGTATCTTCATCGGACGAAGCCCCAATGTGCTTATCGCTACAGGTGCAACCTCAGCGTATCGCGCGCCAGGTGAACTGCGCTAGCCTCATGTGATCCATAGCGGCTTGGAAAGCCTGGATTCAACGGAATCCTGCTTTTGAAGCCAACCGGGAATGACCGACAACCGGAGAGCGAGCCGGTTCCTACCGACATATGGCGGGCTCGAATCGGCGCGCCTTTGTCGTCGATTAGGCGCGGACGATCTGAGCGTAATAAGCTTCGACCGAATCGACGATGCCGGTCGCGAGCTTATGCCGGTAGGCCGGCGCCCTGAGGAGCTTGTCCTCGTCCCGGTTGGAGAGGCAGCCGAGCTCGACTAGGGCCGAGGGAATGTCGGGCGCCTTCAACACGGCGAAACCAGCGGCACGATGGCTATTCTCGAGCATCGGCACTTCGGATCCGAGCTTCGCAACCAGCTCGCGGGCGAGGCCGATCGAAAGATTGTTGGTCTGGCGGCGCGCCAGATCGATCAGGATGTCCGAAACCTCGCGGCTCTGGCCGCCGAGATCGATGCCGGCCACGAGATCGGCCTTGTTCTCGCGCTGCGCCAGCTCGGCCGCGGCCGCATCCGACGCCTTCTCCGAGAGGGTGAAGACCGAGGCGCCACGGATGCTGCGATCGGGGATCGCATCGGCATGGACCGAGATGAAAAGGTCGCCGGCCGCCGCCCGTGCCCGCTCGACCCGCTCATGCAGCGCCACGAACTCGTCCTCGTCGCGCGTCAGCACGATCTTGTAGCGCTTGGTCGCTTCCAGGAGATGCGCGATCTCCCGCGCCGTCGCGAAGGAGATTTCCTTCTCGTAAGTGCCGCTATAGCCGATGCAGCCGGGATCGATGCCGCCATGACCGGGATCGATGACGATGGTGGGTATGCGCTTGGCCGTGATCGCCTTCAGCCGCTCGGCCGCCAAAGCCTGCGGCGTCAAGGACATGCTGAAGGCGCCGAGCCCCATCAGGCCGGCGCAACGCAACAGCTCGCGCCGATTGGGCACGGTCATGCCGGCGTCGCCATGCTTGGAACCATGCCCCTTCGCACCATGCGGGTGCCGGCACGATCGCCGCGGCTGATCCTCTGATTCTTCAGTCACCGCACCTATCCCCTGGCGGCCCGCACAGGATTCCTGTGCACACTTGCAGAACGGAATATATATCCGACTCGAAGAGAATTCCAGATCTAATTGGAAGGCAAGGATAAACCGGACAAATTGTCGCCCTGAATCACCTCGCCCGGCTCGGCTCCCAGCACAATCTGCACGCGATCACTGGCGAAGCGGGTGATATTGACCGCGATCGGCCGTCCTTCCGCATCGACATCGAGCGCTTCCGACAACAGGATCGGCCGCGTCACCGGCTGCTTCAGATGCCGCGCCTCCTCCTGCGTCGGCAGGCGCGCCGTCACGCGCGTGATCGCCCGCATATAATCCTCGACACCGAAGCGCTTGAGCGCCGCCGTGACCGAGCGCGTCTCGGCATGGATCTGGTCGAAGCCCGGAAAGCGCGCCGCCGGGAAATACATGGTCGAGAGCGAGACCGGCAAGCCGCCGGCCGAGCTTAGCCGTTCCATCATGACCACCGGCGCCTTGGCGCCGAGCCTCAGCTGCCGGGCGACCGCGAGCGACGGCAGCATCTCGCCCGAGCGCAGCACCTCGTTCGAGGGATAGCGGCGATTGCGCAGCATATTCTCGGTGAAGCGCGTGCGCCGGCCCACGACATAGTCGATCACGCCTTCCTGCACGAACGTGCCGCGCCCTTGCTCGACCCGGAGCAGCCCGCGCTGGACCATGGCCTGGATCGCCTGGCGGATGGTGTGGCGATTGACCCCGAAGCGTGCGGCAAGCGCTTGTTCCGTCGCCAATTTCTCGCCCGGCTGCCAGCCGCCCTCGGCGATCTCGCGGCTCAAGGCACGGTCGATCTGACGCCACAGCGCCACCCCGCCGCCGCGCTCGATCGCCGAATCCTCAACGATCTCGTCGCCCTCGATCACACCCGTGCTCCTGTCGCAAAAGCTTCGCAAAATCGAGCTTTACATCGCCCGCTCTTTCCGGGATTTTGGGCCCAGAGAGATATAGATGTCTAGACAAATATCCGACTTGTCGAGCCCATATGGCCAGCAGGCCCGGCAGCGCTGGATGGCAGTGCTGGCGAAGGCCGATCCGGCCGCCCTCGAGGCGCATTGGGCAGGCCTCGACCCGCAACCCTGCTATGACCGGCTGCGCCCGGCCGAGACCGGCCTGGTCATGGTGCGCGGCCGTATCGCCGGCAGTGGCGCCCCCTTCAATCTCGGCGAGATGACCATGACGCGCTGCTCGGTCCGGCTCGAAGACGGCACGACCGGCTTCGGCCATGTCGCCGGCCGCAATCGCCGCCATGCGGAACTTGCCGCCCTCTTCGACGCGCTGCTGCAGGATCCCGCGCGCCACGAGGCGATCGCCGGCACTCTGATCGAACCTCTCGCCCAAGCACAGGCGGACCGCCGAGCGGTGCGGGCGGCCGAGGCGGCGGCGACGCGCGTCGATTTCGTGACCATGGTGCGCGGCGAATGACGGCGCTCGAACCCGGCTTCGCCGATCCCGTCGAGGAGGCGCAGCAGAGCTTCCGCCGGATCCTCGACGCCATGGCCCATCCAGGCCGGATCGTCACGCTCGATCGCCCGGCGATGCTGCCGGAAGGCCCGCTCGGCCGCGCCGCGATTGCCGCGGCCTTGACGCTCGCCGATTTCGAGACGTCGGTCTGGCTCGATGCGTCGGCCGGATCGGCGAGCCAGCATCTGCGCTTCCATTGCAATTGCCCGATCACCGACGATCCCGCCAAGGCCGATTTCGCCTTTGCAGCATGTCCCGCCGAACTGCCCCCGCTCGATCGTTTCGCGCTGGGCACCGATCTCTATCCCGACCGCTCGACCACGCTCGTGATCGAGATTGCCGAGATCGGCCCGTCCGGCGCGCTGAAGCTCGCCGGCCCTGGCATCGATGGAACGGCACGCCTGGCGCTCATCGGCCTTCCGCCCCGCTTCTGGGCCGAGCGCGCAGCGCTCGCAACGCTTTTCCCGCGCGGGCTCGATCTCATTCTTACGGCGGGCGATCGGCTGGTCGCCATCCCGCGCACCACCCTCATCGAGGAGGCCTGATCGATGTATGTCGCGGTCAAGGGCGGCGAGCAGGCGATCGATGCGGCCCACGCGCTGCTGGCATCTGAGCGGCGGGGCGATCCTGCCCTTCCGGCCCTCACGCTGGCACAGATCGCGCAGCAGCTGTCGGGCGCCGTCGACCGGGTCATGACCGAAGGCTCGGTCTATGACCGGGAGCTGGCGGCGCTGGCCGTGAAGCAGGCGGCCGGCGACCTCGTCGAGGCGGTGTTCTTGCTCAGGGCTTACCGCACCACCCTGCCGCGGCTTGCGGCCTCGTTGCCGATCGAGACCGGTCAAGGCCTCGTCCGCCGCCGCATCTCGGCCGCTTTCAAGGATATTCCGGGCGGCCAGATGCTGGGGGCCACCTTCGATTACACGCATCGCCTGCTCGATTTCAGCCTGGCCGCCGACGGCGAGCCTCTGCCGCCGCCCGCCCGGCGCTCGATGGACGAAGCGCCAATGCCGCGTGTCGCCGAGCTGCTGGGCCGCGACGGGCTGATCGAGCCGCCGCCCGAAAGCGAAGCCGCCCCGCCCGACCTCACCCGCGACCCGCTCGATTTCCCGGCCGAGCGTGCGCTTCGGCTGCAGAACCTCGCGCGCGGCGATGAGGGTTTTCTTCTAGCGCTGGGCTACTCGACCCAGCGCGGCTATGGCCGCAACCATCCCTTCGCCGGCGAGATCCGCGTCGTCGATGTCGCGGTCGAGATCGTGCCGGAAGAGCTGGGCTTCGCCGTCGAGATCGGCGAGATCACCGTCACCGAATGCGACATGGTGAACCAGTTCAAAGGCTCGGCGACCGTGCCGCCGCAATTCACCCGCGGCTATGGGCTGACCTTCGGCCATTGCGAGCGCAAGGCGATGGCGATGGCGCTGGTCGATCGCGCGCTTCGGGCGGACGAGCTGGGCGAGCCGGTAGCATCCCCCGCCCAGGATGAGGAATTCGTGCTGTCGCACTCGGATTCAGTCGAGGCGCAAGGCTTCGTGCAGCATCTGAAGCTGCCGCACTATGTCGATTTCCTGTCCGAGCTGACGCTGTTGCGCCAGCTCCGGAAAGAGGCCGCGGCCAAGGAGGCGGCCGAGTGACCGACGGCTATAATTTCGCCTATCTCGACGAGCAGACGAAGCGGATGATCCGCCGCGCGATCCTGAAGGCGGTCGCGATTCCGGGCTATCAGGTGCCGTTCGGCAGCCGCGAAATGCCGCTGCCCTATGGCTGGGGCACCGGCGGCATCCAGGTGACGGCGAGCATCCTCGGCCGCGACGATGTGCTGAAGGTGATCGATCAGGGGGCGGACGACACGACCAACGCCGTCTCGATCCGGCGCTTCTTCGCCCGCACGGCCGGCGTCGCCACGACCGAACGGACCGACCAGGCGACCATCGTCCAGACCCGCCATCGCATCCCCGAGACGCCGCTCCAACCCGGTCAGATCATCGTGTTCCAGGTGCCGATCCCCGAGCCCTTGCGCTGGCTCGAACCGCGCGAGACCGAAACCAGGATCATGCACGCCTTGAGCGAGTATGGCAGCATGCATGTGCGCTTCTACGAGGATATCGCGCATCTCGGCCGGATCGCGACGAGCTACGATTATCCGGTGCTGGTCAATGACCGCTACCTGATGCGGCCCTCGCCGATCCCGAAATTCGACAATCCCAAGATGGACATGAATCCGGCGCTTCAGCTGTTCGGCGCCGGGCGCGAGAAGCGGATCTATGCCGTGCCGCCCTTCACCAAGGTGAAGAGCCTCGATTTCGAGGATCATCCCTTCGCGGTCGAAAGCTGGGACGAGGCTTGTGCGCTGTGCGGCTCGACCGAGAGCTATCTCGACGAGATCATCACCGACGACCAGGGTGCACGGCTCCATGTCTGCTCCGACACGGATTATTGCCGGAGCCGCGGATGATCGACGACACTCCACTCCTCCAGGCCCGCAACGTCACCGTCGCCTATGGCAGCCGGATCGGCTGCCGCGAGGTCAGCTTCGATCTCTGGCCGGGCGAGGTGCTGGGCATCGTCGGCGAGAGCGGGTCGGGCAAGACCAGCCTGCTGGCGGCGCTCTCGGCGCGGCTCGAGCCGGCCGAAGGCCAGGTGCTCTATCAGCAGCGGGATGGTGCCGTCGCCGACATCTACGGCCTGAGCGAGCCCAAGCGCCGCATGCTGATCCGCACCGATTGGGGCGTGGTGCACCAGAACCCGCGCGACGGGCTGCGCCTCGCCGTCAGCGCCGGCGCCAATATCGGCGAGCCGCTGATGGCGGTGGGGGCGCGGCACTATGGCCGCATCCGCGACGAGGCCACACGGTGGCTGGAGGAAGTCGAGATCCCGACCGACCGGATCGACGATCCGCCCTCCCGCTTCTCGGGCGGCATGCAGCAGCGGCTGCAGATCGCGCGCAATCTCGTCACCAAGCCCCGCCTCGTTTTCATGGACGAGCCGACCGGCGGGCTCGATGTCTCAGTCCAGGCGCGGCTCTTGGACCTTATCCGAGGGCTCGTGGCCGAACTCGGCCTCGCCGCCGTGATCGTGACGCATGATTTGGCCGTGGCGCGGCTTCTCGCCCATCGCCTTCTCGTCATGCGCGGCGGCTATGTCGTCGAGGCGGGTCTCACCGACCAGGTGCTCGACGATCCGCAACACCCCTATAGCCAGCTCCTCGTCGCCTCGATCCTGCAGGTGTGAGATGGACCCGATCCTGCGCATCGAAGATCTGGGCAAGAGCTTCACGCTCCATAATCAGGCCGGCGTCCGGCTCGACGTGCTGGAGGGCGTGTCGCTCACCCTCGCACCCGGCGAATGCGTGGCGCTCCATGGCAGATCGGGCTCGGGCAAATCGAGCCTGCTGCGCACGATCTACGGCAATTACAAGACGGGCTCCGGCCGCATCCTGGTCGCCCATGACGGCGATTGGGTCGATCTCGCCACGGCCTCGCCGCGCCAAATCCTGGAGGTGCGGCGTTCGACGATCGGCTATGTCAGCCAGTTCCTCCATGTCATCCCGCGCGTCTCGGCCCTTGATATCGTGGCCGAGCCGATGCGGCTGCGTGGCCTTGCCGAGACGGCGGCGCGCGACCGTGCCGCGTCGTTGCTGGCGCGCCTCAACCTGCCCGAACGGCTCTGGTCGCTGGCACCCGCGACTTTTTCGGGGGGCGAGCAGCAGCGAATCAACATTGCCCGCGGCTTCGCGGTCGAGTATCCGATCCTGCTGCTGGACGAGCCGACCGCGTCGCTGGACGGGGACAACCGCCGGGCCGTCATCGGCATGATCGACGAAGCGCTGGCCAAAGGCACGGCGATCATCGGCATCTTTCACGATCTCGAGGTACGCGACCGTGTCGCCACCCGGATCTACGACATGAGCGAAGCCAGGGCAGCGGCATGATGAGCGAAAGTCGGGACGGCGTCTTCACGAACGCAAGGCTGGTGCTGGAGGATCAAATCCTCGACGGCACGCTGGTCGTGCGCGACGGTATCATCGCACAGGTAAATGAGGGCACGAGCCAGCTGCCGGGCGCCGTGGACCTGCATGGCGACTACGTGCTGCCCGGTCTCGTCGAGCTCCATACCGACAATCTGGAAAAGCATTTCGTACCCCGCCCCGGCACGCGCTGGCCGGCCATGGCCGCGGTCGTGGGCCATGATGCGCAGGTCGCGGCCGCCGGCATCACCACCGTGCTCGACGCGCTCGCCATCGGCGAAGCCTCGAGCGGCGGTGACCGGGTCGAGAATCTGGCAGCGATGGTGGACGCCATCCGCGCCGGCGTCGATCAGCAGATCCTGCGCGCGACGCACCTGCTGCATCTGCGCTGCGAGATCAGCCATGCCGAGGTGGTGCCGCTGTTCGAGGAGTTCCTCGACGACCCGCTCTTGAAGCTGGTCTCGATCATGGATCACACGCCCGGTCAGCGGCAATTCACCACGCTCGACAAGTACCGCTACTACTACAAGAAGAAATATGGCTGGTCGGAGGAGGAGTTCCTCGCCTTCGTCGAGCGCCAGACCGAGGCGGCGCGCACCCATGGCGTGCCCAATCGCCGCGCCGTCGTCGATCTCGCGCGCGAGAATGGGCTGACGCTCGCGAGCCATGACGATGCCACGCACGATCATGTCGCCGAGGCCATTGCCGACGGCATGACCATCGCCGAGTTCCCGACCACCGACGATGCCGCCCGCGCGTCCCGCGAGCGCGGCATGGCGATCCTGATGGGCGCCCCCAATGTCGTGCGCGGCGGCTCGCATTCGGGCAATGTCTCGGCCCTCGACCTCGCCCGCGACGGACTCCTCGATATTCTGAGCTCGGACTATGTGCCGCAAAGCCTGCTGCATGGCGCCTTCATCCTGTCGCGGCAGGTCGAGGGATGGTCCCTGCCCCGCGCCGTCCGCACGGTGGCGGGCGAGCCCGCCCGGCGCGTCGGCCTCACCGACCGCGGCGCCTTGACCGCGGGCCTGCGCGCGGATTTCGTCCGCGTCCGCGACACGGGCGATGTGCCGCTGGTGCGCGGCGTCTGGGTCGGCGGCCATCGGGTGATCTGAGCTCCGGCTCATTTTGTAGAAAAGCTTCATAGCCCGTATCCGATTATCCGGATTATCGCCGGACCGGGAGAGTCCTATCTTTTTACTTGTCAGCGCGCTTCGCCCTGACACGAAAAAGGAGGCTCAAATGTCTGTTCGCAATCTTCTGAAAGTTTTCGCCGTCGCGTCGGTTCTGGCCATTGCCGCTTGCTCGGGCGTGCCGAATGAGCAGGTCGCGAGCGTTCCCGCGGTCTATGACGCGCCGGTCAACTAACCACTCCCCGTTCCCAATAACGGCGCAACCCGCGCCCATCCCAATGGAGGCTTAAAATGTCTGTCAGCTCGATCTTGAAAGCTCTCGTCATCTCGTCGGTTTTGGCCATTGCCGCTTGCTCGGCCGTCCCTGCCGACCAGCTTGCCAGCCTGAACGAACCGACCTATGACGCGCCGACCAACTAAGCATTATTCTCGCTAGCCTACCTTCAGCCCGGATTCGTCCGGACACTATGAAGAGAGCTCTGGAGATGCCCGGCCCTTGAGACCGGGCATCCAGGCCTCCAAAGTCCCGAGGCGCCACAAGGCGTTTCTAAGCCGGGCCACGATCCCCCTGCACGATCCCCTGACAATCACCGGCACCATCGGCCGCAGAGAGTTGACGGTGCGCCTTCCACAGGTGCCAGACCGCGGCGCCGGCTGCTTCCTTCCCATTTTGTAGAAAAGCTTCATAGCCCGTCGCGAATTATCCGGATTATCGCCGGGCCGGGAGAGTCTTATCTCCTTACTTGTCAGCGCGCTTCGCCCTGACACGAAAAAGGAGGCTCAAATGTCTGTTCGCAATCTTCTGAAAGTTTTCGCCGTCGCGTCGGTTCTGGCCATTGCCGCTTGCTCGGGCGTGCCGAATGAGCAGGTCGCGAGCGTTCCCGCGGTCTATGACGCGCCAGTCAACTAACCACTCCCCGTTCCCAATAACGGCGCAACCCGCGCCCATCCCAATGGAGGCTTAAAATGTCTGTCAGCTCGATCTTGAAAGCTCTCGTCATCTCGTCGGTTTTGGCCATTGCCGCTTGCTCGGCCGTCCCCGCCGACCAGCTTGCCAGCCTGAATATCCCGACCTATGACGCGCCGGCCAACTAAGCACCTTTCTTGGTAGTGTACTTTCAAGCCGGCTTCGTCCGGACACTATAAAGAGAGCCCTGGAGATGCCCGGTCCTAGAGGCCGGGCATCCAAGCCCCCAAAGACCTCCTGATCCAGCCCCGCGGCGCCCTGAGACGCTTGTAAGCCGGGCTCACGATCTCCTCCCGCAAAATCTTCGACAATCGACGGCACTAGGCCGACCTCAAGCCTGCTGACGCAGCGACTTCACGAGAACAAAGGACCGGTGACCGCGCGGATAGTCTTCGACGATGCCGGCCACGTCAAAACCGAGCCTGCGGTAGAACTCCGGCGCCTGGAAATCGTGCGTCTCCAGGACAATTTGGACGCGGTGCCGTGGCCCCGCCTCCTGCTCGACAGCCTGCATCAGCCTTGTGCCGTGGCCTTGGTTGCGCATCTCGGCGGGAACGAAAAGATAGCGCAGATAGCATGTGCCGCCCCAGCTCCATCCGTATGCACCACCGATCACAGCACCGGTCGGGTCGCGCAAAAGCAGGCCGAATGATTTACCGTCGGCAATACCGGTCTGCTGCACGTTGAACTCCTAGATCCACTCTTCGAGCAAGCGAACCGCTTCCGGATCCGGATCGGTCTCTAGGTTCACGCTGCGGCGCTCCTTGGCTCTCCCATGCCTCATCGGCGGAAAGGATGCTCGGCGGCGGCATGGCGATGCCGATTGAATCATGAATCCTGGCCGGCGACCCATGCGAACTCAGGCCGCAAACCGAGCCGGCTCGCTCCGGATGGAAGGTACATTGCTGCCATAGTGCCGCAGCTCAAGCTTGCCCTTCTCATTTTGCAGATCAGCTTCACAGATTTTCATCGATTATCCGGATTATCGCCGGGTCGCCAGAGCCCTACTTTTTTCTGTCAGCGCGCTTCGCACTGGCGAAAAAGGAGGCTCAAATGTCTGTCACCACGCTGCTCAAGGCCCTCGTGATCTCGTCCGCCCTGGTTCTGGCCGCCTGCTCGGGCGTGCCCGCCGATCAGGTCGCGAGCCTGACGCCCGTCTACGATACGCCCGAGAATTGACGAATCTCCGCGGAATCGCTTGACCTTCGAGGCCGAGCGTCCCGAGGTTACACAAACCTCCCACGATGTCAGCCATGCGCCGCCCGGGGATGTTTGCATCGCAGAAACGGCCTACTTGTTCGGCACGCAGTTTACGCTGCAACGCACAACAAAATGTCGCAGAGCGTTTCATCGATTAGACAGTTTATCTTCAAACTCTGTAGCAAATTATCCCGATTATCGAAGCGACTGTCCCTAGCTACCTTTCACCCCATCAGCGACGCACCGCGTGCTGCAAAACCAAATGAGGCTTCAAAATGTCTGTTCGCGCTCTTCTCTCACTCTTCGCCGTCTCATCCGCCCTGGTGCTCGGCGCCTGCTCGAACACCGCGGCCCCGCAGATCGCCAGTGCCGGCCCGGCTTTGGAGCAATCGCCGCTCTACTCGCAGTTCGAGAGCACCGGCAACTAACCAATCCCGCAACCAACAAACCAATCATGGAGGCTTGAAATGTCTGCTTTTCTGAAAGTTTTCGCTGTCGCGTCGATCCTAGCCATTGCCGCTTGCTCGGCCGTTCCCGCCGACCAGCTCGCCGGCCTGAACGAACCGACCTACGATGCGCCCGCCAACTAAGCGTTTTTGTCGCTAGCGTACCTTCAAGCCGGATTCGTCCGGACAATACGAAAAGAGCTCTGGAGATGCCCGGCCCTAGAGACCGGGCATCCAGGCCCTCCCCCGGATCCAAGTTCCAGAGCTGTCCAGCAGCATCCTGGGGCGCTTGCAAGCCGGGCCCGCCGATATCCCCTTCGCAAGATCCCTGACAATCGCCGGCACCGCCTGCTTCGCGGCATTGTCGGACGCAAAAACTCGCCGGCCTGAAGCCCGCGCGGGAGCGCGGCTTCTCATTCTGTAGGTCAACTTCACAGCTTGTCGCTGATTACCCGGATTATCGTCGGGCCGGAAAAGTCTTAGTTTTTACCCGTCAGCGCATCTCGCACTGGCACAAAAACGGAGGCTCAAATGTCTGTCGCCACGCTGATCAAGGCTCTCGTGATCTCGTCCGCTCTGGTTCTGGCCGCCTGCTCGGGCGTGCCCGCCGACCAGGTCGCAAGCCTGACGCCGGTATACGATACGCCGGCCAACTAACCGATTTCCCCGGAATCGCTCGACCTTCGAGGTCGAGCGTCCCGAGGTTACCCAAACTTCCCAGAATGTCAGCCATGCGCCACCCCGGGATGTTTGCACCGCAAAACGACCTACCTTCTCATCACGCAGTTTATGCTGCGACGCACAACAAAATGTCGCAGAGCGCTTCACCGATTAGACAGTTTACCTTCAAACTCTGTAGCAAATTATCCCGATTATCGAAATGGCTGTCGCCAGCTACCTTTCCCCCATCAGCGACGCACCGCGCGCTGCAAAACCAAACGGAGGCTTCAAAATGTCTGTTCGTGCACTTCTCTCACTCTTCGCCGTCTCGTCCGCCCTGCTGCTGGGCGCTTGCTCGAACATCTCGGGCGAACAGGTTGCCAATGCCGGCCCGGCTTGGGAGAACCCGAATTGGTCCACCCAGTATGAGAACGCCGGCAACTAAGTAATCCACAACTAACCAACCATGGAGGCTCAAATGTCTGTTCGCAATCTTCTGAAAGTTTTCGCCGTCGCGTCGGTTCTGGCCATCGCCGCCTGCTCGGCCGTCCCCGCCGACCAGCTCGCCGGCCTGAACGAACCGACTTACGACGCGCCCGCCAACTAACGGCGCCGCTGTTCCAACCAATGGCGCATCCCGTGCCGATCCCAATGGAGGCTTAAATGTCTGTCAGCTCAATCTTGAAGGCTCTCGTGCTTTCGTCGGTTCTCGCCATCGCCGCCTGCTCGGCCGTCCCGGCCGACCAGCTCGCCGGCCTGAACGAACCGACGTATGACGCGCCCGCCAACTAAGCATCTTTCTCGCTAGCGTACCTTCAAGCCGGATCCGTCCGGACAATACCAAAGAGAGCTCTGGAGATGCCCGGCCCTAGGGACCGGGCATCCAGGCCCCCCCAAAAGTCCCCGGATCTAGTTCCGCCGCGCCCTGAGGCGCCCGTAAGTCGGCCCCACGATCCTCTCCACAAGATCCCTGATGGCAGCCGGCACTATTTGTTTTGCGGCACTGTCGGCCGCAAAGACTTGGCGGCCCGTATCCTTGGCGGAGAATTTCGCCTCCTCCCGCATCCGTGCCATACCGCTTTCGTCCGGCTCAAGGCCGAGAAACGGCGCCACGCGGGTCCAGATCGCATCCGGCAGGGCGCGATAATCGACCAGCAGCGCCGCGGACGCCCCTTCCGCCGCTTCACACAGGGATTCGAGCACGCGCGCGCAGAATTCCTCGCGGCTCATGGCGGCAACGGCGGCCGGATCGAGACCAAACAGCTGTTGCGCCCGGCGCGGATGCTGCTGCAGTTGCATCCAACCCGGCGGCCCGGCCAGGACCGATGCCATCACCTCGACCGGATCGCGATCGACCCAGACGATGGGTGTCCCGGGAAAGGCGCGCTGGAAGAGCGACAGCCGGCGCACATTCCAGCTCGACAATTTGAGAATATAGCGCTGCTCGTCGCCGAACCGGACCCGGCCGAGTGCGCGCACCATCAGCCGCAGCACGGCGATCTGGGCCGCCTCGTCGACCATGTCGGGATCGGCCTCGACCAGCGCATTGAGCGGGTCGGGCTCCGACACGACGAGCACGCCGGGCAGCGTGGCAAGCAGCCGCGAGACCAGCGTCGAGCCGCAGCGCGACAGATGGAAGATGAATCCCGACGGATCGAGCGACGGCTCGGTATCGAGCGCCATCAGCGCGTCGAGACCCGTGCGCACGAGATTGCGCGGCGGGTCACTGTCGGCCCAGCGGGCCACGGTCTGGCCGAAGAACGGCTGGGCGAAGCGCACGCCGCGGAGATCGCCCCAATCGATGAAAGGCTGCGGCCGCTCGATCGTCAGGCGGATCGGCGTCCAGTGCCTAAGATCGGCGAGCTCCATTTGGGCCTACTCGGCCGCTTCCGGGAAGAGCCGGTCATAGCCGCCGACATAGAGCGCCTCGCCCTCCTGCAGGCGTGCGTTGTTGGCCGTTCGCAGCGCCGCATCGGCCTCGCCATAGAGGAAGGGCACGAAGGCATAGCGCTTGCCGCTTGTGACCGGCATCACTTCATGGAGTGCGCCGCAGGAGAACACGACGGCGCCGCCGCAGGGGGCGCGATATTGCCGGCGCCCGAATTCCGGGAAGACGAGGTCGCAGCCCTCATAGCCGGTATTGAGATTGATCGTGACCGCGAAGCGCCGATGCTGGGCGCCGGCATTGACATTGTCGCGATGGCGATGGAAATGCCCGCCGCTGTCGGCATCGTAGCAGGCGACCATATAGCGATCCATCCGCGTCGCCTGGAACTGGAAGAAGCGCTCGATCGGCGGCAGCAGCCGGCGCACGATGCGGTCGCGGATCACCTCGCGCACCTCGGGATCGGTGATGGCGAGATCGCGCCGCTGCTTCAGGCGATGGTCGATCACGGTCGCGGTCTTGCCGTCCTGGTCCAAGAGGAATCCCGAATCGGCCCCGCCGAGCCGGTCATACATGCCGATCAGGAAATCGCAGAGCTCGAACTCGAGCACGCGCGGCACGATCAGCACCGGTGCGTTGAGCGGCACGCCGCAGGAGGCGTCGATATCGGGCAGGCTCTTGATGAAGCCGCGCACCGTCTGGGCATGAGTCATGCCTTCGTCCCAGGCGACATTGGCGACGGCACGCAACATCGGATCGATCACCAGCGTGCGCGGGGCGCCGAGCGCGCCATAGAGGCGGGAGATGGCGCCGTCATAATCCATCACGAAGCCCAAAGCCGGCCCGCTGATCGAGCGGATGATCTCGGCCGCCTGATCGGACGGCGGCTCGGTCAGCACGCAATAGACCATGATCTTGTCGGGATCGAAGAGGGCCGCCTCGCCGAGCAGCTCGGCCAGCTCGTGATTGGCGCGCGGGCTCGCCAGCGAATTGAGGAAGGCAAGCACGATCCAGCGCCCGGCCTGGACATGCAGATCGAAGCTCGGCCCGGCCATGGTCCTGGCGCCGAACCAGGGGACGGGATCGCCCAATTGCACGGTCAAATTCTCGCTCATCGCCTCGGCCCTTCTCAGCACCCCTCCCCCAAGGGCGAGAGAGGAACATGGAAGCGTTAAGGATCTCTCAACCATGATATCGAGCCGTCTTGACGGCAGACGGTCGACAGAGGCACAGCATTTTCATGCGCTTCGCGATCTATGCCGTGCCGCCGGCCGCCCATCCGCTCTGGCACGCCACCGCCTCCTGGCTTGGCCGGGATCCCGAGACCGGAGCCGAATTCCGGCCCGAGCTGCCGCCCTGGCTCGACCGGCAGCGCTGGCGGGAGATTATCGCCGATGCCAGCCGCTATGGCTTTCACGGCACGCTGAAGCCGCCGATGGCGCTTGCCGAGGGCGAGACGGCGGAAGCGCTTGCAGCAGCACTCGCGGGATTTGGCGCGGCGTCGGCCGGGCCGGGGCCGGCGCGCTTGCGGGTGGCGGTGATCGCGGGCTTCATCGCGCTGCTGCCCGATCCGCCGGCGCCGGCGCTCAGCCGCCTCGCCGATGAGTGCGTGAGGGATTTCGACCTGTTCCGCGCCCCGCCTGCGCCGGCCGAGCTCGCGCGGCGGCGCCAGGCCAAGCTCAACCTTGTGCAGGAGGCGCATTTGGCGCGCTGGGGCTATCCTTATGTCTTCGACGAATTCCGCTATCACATGACCCTGACGGCCCGGCTGGCGCCGCCGGAGCGGGACCGCATCCTCGAATGGCTTGATGCCCGCCTGGCACCGCTCCTCGCGGCACCCGTGCCGCTCGAGCTGGCGCTCTTTGTCGAGACGGTGCGAGGCGGTCCCTTCGCGCTCCACCGACGGTTCGGCTGGAGGCTATGAGGCGCGATATACAAAACGCCCAACGCAGCCCGACATTGTATATGATCATGGTACGCTGGGGCGCTTGCCGCCTGTGTCAATCACGCTGGCGTGATTGACGAAGCGTGTACGTCCGACCATCGTGTCTCAGCGTAACGGACACGCGACCGGGACCATCGATCGGAGACAGAGCTCATGCCCCCACAAGTGATGCGTCAGCTGCCCCGCCTGGCCTCCGATGACGGCGTCGCTCCGACGCTCGCTGAATCGATCCGCGTTGCGCTGGCTGACGAGATCACTTCGGGGCATCTCCATCCCGGCGCCGAGCTCGACGAGCACGAGATTGCCAAGCGTTTCGGCGTATCGCGCACGCCGGTGCGCGAGGCGCTGCGCGAGCTGGCCTCGGCCGGCCTGGTCTCGATCCAGCCGCGGCGCGGCGTCCGCGTCGCCACGCTGACGGCCGATCATCTGGGCGATCTTTTCGAGCTGATGGCCGAGACGGAAGCGATGTGCGCCCGGCTCGCCACATACCGCATGACGGCCAATGAGCGCTTCGCGCTCCAATCGCTGCACCGCGATTCGCTTGCCGCCGTGCGCGCCGACGATATCGATGCCTATGACGCCGGCAATCGCGACTTCCACGCCGCGATATACCGGGGCACCCATAATGAGAGCCTGGTGAAGCATGCGACCCAGCTGCGCCTTCGGCTCGCGCCCTATCGCCGCGCCCAGCTGAGGCTCGATCAGCGGCTGAAACAGTCCCATGCCGAGCATGAGGCGATCCTGGCGCAGATGCTGCGCGGCGATGGTGCCGAGGCCGAGCTGACCATGCGCTCGCACATGCTGACCGCAAGTGCCGCACTCGCGGGCTATATCGAGGACATCAGCCGCAAGTAGAGCCGGCCGAACTCTTTCCCTTTACTGTTAGATCTACAGGTTCAGGTGCTGCCTATCGCCTGAAATACCAGGTGCGCGTGGTTGATCCGTGCGCGCGTCGCCGGCCGCCGACTTGGCCTTAAATATGCACAACCCTGTTGCCGCAGGGGTTTTTTATATCTATGCTTCTTCATGAGGCTATGGCGTGTACTGTAGCCCCCGGCATGGTGCTGGCCCGGCGGGCCGGTCCTAAGCATTTGCCGAACAATAATAAAGCTCGGGGAAGTATCATGCTCCGACAAATCACGGCTGTGCCAGTCGCGGCACGATTGAATTCCAATCGATCCTCCGCTCGAGCGCTCCGCGCTCGCCGGTTGACCTGCGCTTCGCAGGCCGGCCCACCGCACGGCATCGCACCTTCGAGCTGAACCGCTCGCCCGGTCCCTGTCCTGTCTCATGGCGGCTAAGCCGATCCGCCATGGTCGGGGCTCGTGGTCGGCGAGCCGACCCTGAATCATTCGCACGAAGAGGAGATTTGAGCGAGGCACGCCGTCAGAGCGCCCGATCGGCAGCGCCCAGAACGGTCGAACGATAATTGTCTTTCCAAGGGAGGAAAAAAATGTCGGCCAAAATATCATGGCCCTTCAAGGCAGCTCTGCCAGCGGCAGCGCTTGCCGGTGCTATGCTCGGCACAACGCCGGCGCATGCGCATGTTACGTCCATCGTGATCAATTCAACGGCTCCGGCCCTCGGCGGCGCCACTGTCGGCTCTGTCGGCACCTACTCGCTCGTCAGCGGCCGCGCCTTCGGCGAGCTCGACATCCACGACCCGCACAACACGATCATCCAGGATCTCGACCTGGCGGATCGCGACGCCAAGGGCATGGTGCCCTATATCGCGACCTTCCAGCTCCTCATGCCGACGACCGCAAGTGCCGATACCGGCCTGATGATCTATGAAGTGTCGAACCGCGGCGGCAATGCGATTCCAACCACCGCAACCGCGGTCGAGCCGGGTGCCATATATCTGCAGAGCGGCTGGCAGGGCGACCTTCTGGCGCACTGCGGGACTCCTTACCCCTGCACCTCGCTCAGCACGCCCTTCACGGGCACGATGCAAGTGATCCAGGTGCCGGTGGCGCACAATAAGGACGGCTCGACCATCACCGGCTCGGTCTATGGCCATATCGCCAACGGCACGGGCAGCACCGAGCAGATGGTGATCTTCAACACTGCCGTGCCGTACCAGCCGCTGAGCACGGACACGACGAAGAGCGATTTCTGGAGCTTGGGCTTCCAGACCATCACCGGTGTCGATGGGCCGAAGACGCCGATCGCATCGACCGACTGGGCCTGGGCCGATTGCCGGACCGTGCCCTTCCCCGGTACGCCGGACCCGACCCGCATCTGCCTCAAGAACGGGTTCAATTCGGACCTGCTCTACGAGATGGTGTTCACGGCCAAGAACCCGCTGGTGCTGGGCGTGGGCTATGCCGCCTCGCGCGACATCATCTCGTTCTTCCATCACTCGAAGACGGATGATGTCGGCACGGCGAACCCGGTTGCGGGTGATGTCAAGAAGGTCATCAGCATCGGCGCCTCGCAGTCGGGCTCCTTCATCCGCTCGGGGATCTTCCTGGGCTTCAACGAGGATGAGCAGAACCGCAAGGTGGTCGATGGCGCCTGGCCGCAGATCGACGGACGCCAGCTCTTTATGAATGTCCGCTTCGCGCTGCCCGACGTCATCACCAACCTCTACATGATGGCCGACGAAGCGCCGGTCTGGTGGGCGGAATATCCCGACAAGGCCCGGGGCTTCGGCAAGGAAGGCCTGCTCGAGCGGTGCAAGGTGACGGAGACCTGCCCGCAAATCATGGAGACCTTCGGCTCGAACGAAATGTATGAAGAAAAGATGGGGCCGGATCTGGTGGGCTTCACCGCCAAGGAAGACATCCCGCTGCCCGAGCGCGTGCACCGGTACTACTTCCCCGGGACCAGTCATGGCGGCGGTGCCGGTGGTTTCACCTTCGACCAGAACCCGCCCCCGACCGGCGCCTGCACGCTGCCGGCCAATCCCAATCCGGAATCGGACAGCAACAACGCGCTCATGGATGATTTCATCGACTTCATCTTAAACGGCACGCCGATGCCGCCGAGCACCTATCCGACCATGGCGGCGGGCGAGCTCGTGCCTGCGACGCAGGAGGCCGAAGGCTTCCCGGACATCCCGGGCTATGAGTTCCAGGGCGACCAGATCAACCGGCCCGAGCTGTTCAATTTCGGACCGAAGATCGATTATCAGAACGAGACCGGCATCATCACGATCCAGCCGCCGATCGTCGACCGCGTGCTGCCGGCCATCGCCGTCAAGGTCAATTCCGACGGCAACGAGATGGTGGGCGTGCCCTCCACGCTGCTGCAGGCGCCGCTGGCGACCTACACCGGCTGGAACACCTTCGCCACGGGCATCTACCAGGGTCAGCAATGCAGCCTGACCGCCTCCTCGTTCCCGTTCAAGGAGACCAAGGCCGAGCGCAAGGCGTCCGGCGATCCGCGTCCGTCGCTCGAAGAGCGGTATGGCACGCATGCCGGCTATGTCTGCGTCGTCGAGAAGGCCGTGGCATCCGGGGTGGCGCAGCGTTTCATCCGCGCTTCCGCGGCGTCGACGCTGATCAGCCAAGCCTCGGCCGGCAACGTGCTGACCGACCTCACGCCGACCGCCGCCGATACCAAGCTGGCGACACAGCTCTGTAAAGGCGCCAGTTAGCGGGTAGGAAAGTAGCCTAACGAGGGGCGGGTCCGGCAACGGACCCGCCCTTTTCTACTCGACCGCGACCTCGACGGGTGCTGCCGCCCGGCCGGGCGCTCTCAGCATCGCGATGAAGGGCATGGCGAAGAGCGCCAGCACGGCGATCAGCCGGAAATCATTGAGATAAGCTATGGTCAGCGCCTGGCGTGTGACCTCGCCGTCGAGGGCCGCGCGGCCGGCGAGCGTCGCCGTGTTCCAGATCTCGGCCGCGAATCCCGTCTGCAGCAGCCGATTGAACGGCGTCACATAGCCCGAAATGTCGGCATGATTGATCTGGGTTCCCGATACCAGGAGGCTCGACAGCATCGAGATGCCGATGGCGCCGCCCATGCTGCGCATCAGTGCGAACACGCTCGTCGCCTGGGCGCGCATCTGCGGCGCCAGCGTCGCGAAAGTGAGCGTGGAGAGCGAGGTGAAGACGAAGCCCATGCCGATGCCCTGGTAGAAGCCCGTGAAGATGACGGTGTCCTGCGACACGTCGGCGGTGAAGCCGGTCATCGCCCAGAGCGAGATGGTCATGATGCCGAATCCCGCCGCGACCAGGATGCGCGCATCGATGCGGCCGATCAGCCGGCCCACCACCATCATCGACAGCATGGTGCCTGCCCCGCGCGGCGCCAGCGCGATGCCGGCATCGAGCACGGGATAGCCCAGCTGGTTCTGCAGGAACGGCGCCATCAGCGCCATGGTCGAGAACAGGATCATGTTGACCATGAACATGAAGCTGACGCCGACCACGAAATTCCGGTCCTTCAGGAGCTTGGGCGAGATGAAGGGATGCTCGCTCAAGCCGGTATGGACGAGGAAGGCATAGAGGCCGAGGCCGGCGAGGCAGGCTTCGGCCACGATCTCGGTCGAGCCGAACCAATCGAGCTGCTCGCCCCGGTCGAGCATCAGCTGGAAGGCACCGAGGCCCAGGCTCAAGGCGGCAAACCCGAACCAGTCGAAGGGCAGCGCCCGGTCACGCACCGTCTCATGGAGATAGCGTGCCACGCCGAGGAATGCCAAGGCGCCGAGCGGCACGTTGATATAGAAGACCCAGCGCCAATTGTAATATTCGGTGAGCCAGCCGCCGAGCGTCGGCCCCAGGATCGGCCCGACCATGACGCCCATGCCCCAGATCGCCATGGCCTTGCCCTGGCTTTCGCGCGGATAGATGTCGAGCATGACGGTCTGCGACAGCGGCACCAGCGAGGCGCCGAACGTCCCCTGCAGGAACCGGAACAGCACGATCTGGTCGAGCGACTGGGCGAGGCCGCATAGCACCGAGGTGAAGGTGAAGCCGGCGATCGCGGTCATCAGCAGCCGCGTGCGGCCGAAGCGCTGCGCCAGCCACCCGGTCGGCGGCGTCAGGATCGCGGCACCGACGATATAGGAGGTCAGCACCCAGTTGATCTGGTCCTGGCTGGCCGCGAACGAGCCCTGCATATAGGGCAGCGCCACATTGGCGATGGTCGTATCGAGCGCCTGGATCAGCGTCGCCAGCATGATGCAGCCGGTGATCGCGACCCGATTGATCTCCTGCCCGCCAGACACGCTCCTACCCGCCTCCATTTCAAATCGCCGCACTACCAGATCGTCGTGCCGGTGCAGCAACGCAAGCGCCAGCCGCCGACAATAGAAGATGCGACCATCGTTTCCGTGTAGTAAAAACCTCATGAGCGCAGTGCGGCGCGCAACAGACCCCTCCGTCCCTAACGATTGCTGGTCCCGAATCTTTCCTGCGGAGGCTGCCCATGCCCGGTTCCGGACTGCATTCGGCCATGGCGGCCCTCCTGTCGATTTCGCTCTGCCTGCCACCATCGATGGCAGGTGCCCAAGCCAATCCCAGCCTGGATTTCCCGCCCGACAGCAGCGATCCGGCGGCCGCGCAATGCGATGCGCTGGCCGACCGCCCCGACGATCCGCATCGTGTCGGCGACGGGGTGGGGTTCGAGCAGATCGAGACCGACCAGGCGCTTGCGGCCTGTGGGCAAGCCGCCGAGCGCGCGCCGGCGCGACCGCGTTATCGCTATCTCTATGGCCGCGCACTCGATGCCGCAAAGCGCTATCCCGAGGCCGCGGCACAATATGGAATGGCTGACCAGGCCGGATATGGTTTCGCCGCGGCCGGCCTGGGCCGGCTTTATTATGGCGGCGTCGGCGTGCCCGTGGATCTTGGCCGGGCGCGGGATTTCTACGACCGGGCGGGCAATGCCGGGATCGCCGACGGCTTCAACGAAAGCGGCATGATCTATGCCGAGCAAACTCCCGCCGATTACGCCGCGGCCAAGGACCGGTTCGAGCGCGCCGCAGAGGGCGGCGTGGCTGAGGGCTATACCGGCCTCGGCCGGCTCTATGAGGGCGGTTTCGGCGTGCCGAAGCAGGACGCTACGGCCTTGAGCTACTATCTGAAGGCGGCGCAAGGCGGCAGCGTCGATGGCATGTTCCGCCTGGGCCTGGGCTATCACCACGGGCTCGGCGGGTCGAAGGATCCGGCGGCCGGCTGCGAATGGCTGCAGAAGGCGGCCGAGGCCGGCCATGCCTATGCCCAGCAGGAGACCGGGCGCTGCTACTACACCGGCGATGGCGTGGCCGAGGATCATGCCGCCGCCTTCACCTGGTTCGCCAAGGCCGGCCAGGCCAGGCTGATCGAGGCTCGTGTCTATGTCGCCGACATGCTCGATCGCGGCGATGGCTGGAATCTCGACAAGAGCGCCGCTATCGGCTGGTATCACGCGGCCGCGGACCAGGGCGACGCCTATGCCATGACCCAGCTCGGCGCCCATCTGCGCCTCGGCGAGGGCATCGATAAGAACGAGGCCGAGGCGATGCAATGGTTCGCCAAGGCCGCTGCCATGGGCTACGTCACGGCCGAGACCTCGCTCGCCATCGGCTACGAAAACCGACGGGACTACGCGCTGGCCGCCCATTGGTTCGACCTCGCCGCCCAGCAGGGCGACTCCTATGCCGAGCTCAGCCTGGGCGAGATGTATGACAATGGCTGGGGTGTGCCGCGCGACCCGAGCCAGGCCCGGCAGCTTTATGCCCGGGCACTGAGGAGCGACAACGAGGCCATCGCCGACCGGGCGCGGCAGCACCTGGCGAGCGGCTTGCCGACGCATGGCTCCTCGGCATCGTCCGACGATTCGACCGATTTCTGGACCCTCGTGGTCGTAGGCGCGCTGGCCATCACCGCGGTCTCGGCACTCACCGCAGGCGATTCGAGCAGCACGCCCGCCGGATCATCCACGATCTATGACGACATGAACCGGGCCAATGCCCAGATGAATTTCCAGAACTGCATGGATCTGCATGACCACAGGTGGGCGGCCTGCGGGTACCTGCAGCCGTAAGGCTCAGCCTGGTACCAGGCCGCGCGCGATCAGCGTCGACACAATGAGATCCGCGGCCTCGACGGGAGAGACAGCCGCGGTATCGACCCGGATATCCGGCGCCTCGGGCGCCTCGTACGGGCTGTCGATGCCGGTGAAATGCTTGAGCTGTCCCGCCCGCGCCTTCTTGTAGAGCCCCTTCACGTCGCGCGCCTCGGCCTCGGCGAGCGCCGTGTCGACGAACACCTCCAGGAACTCACCTTCGGGCATCAGCGCGCGCGCCATCGCGCGCTCGGCCCGGAAGGGCGAGATGAAGGAGACCATGACGATGAGCCCGGTCTCGGCCATCAGCTTCGCCACTTCGGCGACGCGGCGGATATTCTCGACCCGGTCGGCATCGGTGAAGCCCAGATCGCGATTGAGCCCGTGCCGGACATTGTCGCCGTCGAGGAGCGCGGTATGCCGGCCGCGCGCATAGAGCTGCTTCTCGACCAGGTTCGCGATGGTCGATTTGCCCGCCCCGGACAGGCCGGTGAACCACAGCACGCAAGGCTTCTGCCCCTTGATCCGGGCGCGCGCGGCCTTGTCGATATCGACCGCCTGCCAATGCAAATTCTGCGAGCGCCGGAGCGCGAAATGGAGCAGCCCCGCCCCGACCGTCTCATTGCTCAAGCGGTCGATCAGGATGAAGCCGCCCGCGTCGCGATTCTCGTCATAGGGATCGAAACCCACCGGCTGATCGAGGCTGATATTGCAGATGCCGATCTCGTTGAGGCCGAGCTGCTTCGCCGCCAGATGCTCGAGCGTGTTGACATTGATCTTATATTTGGCACTCGACACGCTGGCGCCGACGGTCTTGGCACCGATCTTCAAGAGGTAGGAGCGGCCGGGCAGCATCGGCTCCTCGGCCATCCAGATGAGCGTCGCCTCGAACTGATCGGCGGCCGAAGCACGCGCCTCGGCGGCACAGAGGAGGTCGCCGCGGCTGATATCGATCTCGCGATCGAGCGTCAGCGTGACCGACTGGCCGGCGACCGCCTCTGTAAGATCGCGATCCATGGTCACGATGCGCGCGACCGCGGCCGTCTGGCCCGAGGGCAGCACGGCGATCTTATCGCCTGGCCGCACGCGCCCTGCCGAAATCAGCCCGGCATAACCGCGGAAATCGAGATTGGGCCGATTGACCCACTGCACGGGCAGGCGGAACGGGCGGTCCTCCGGCGATGCCGCCAGCGTCACGCTTTCCAGATGCGCCATCAGGTTCGGCCCCTGATACCAGGACATGGCGGCGCTGGGCTCGGTGACATTGTCGCCCTCAAGTGCGGAGACCGGGATCGCCGTGATCGCGGCATCGGGCAGCTGCGCTGCGAAGGCGCGGTAGTCCGCCTCGATCCGCTCGAACACGGCCTGGTCGTAGCCCACGAGATCCATCTTATTGACCGCCAGCACGATCTGCCGGATGCCGATGAGGGAAGCGAGATAGGAATGCCGCCGCGTCTGGGTCAACACACCCTTGCGCGCATCGATGAGCAGGATGGCGAGCTCGGCGGTCGAGGCACCCGTCACCATGTTGCGCGTGTACTGCTCATGCCCCGGCGTGTCGGCGACGATGAAATGGCGCTTCTCGGTCGAGAAGAAGCGATAGGCCACATCGATGGTGATGCCCTGCTCCCGCTCGGCCGCGAGCCCATCGACCAGCAGCGCGAAATCGAGCCCCCCGCCCTGCGTGCCGACCATCTTGCTGTCGCGCTCCAGGGCTGCCAGCTGGTCCTCGTAGAGCAGCTTCGATTCATAGAGCAGCCGGCCGATCAGCGTGCTCTTGCCGTCATCGACGCTGCCACAGGTGATGAAGCGCAGCAGATCCTTCTGAGGCACTGCCATCAGAAATAGCCTTCCTGCTTCTTGCGCTCCATGGAGGCCGCCTCGTCGCGATCGATCACGCGGCCCTGGCGCTCGGAGCTGGTGGCGAGCTTCATCTCGCGGATGATGTCGTCGAGTGTGGCGGCCTCGCTTTCGATGGCGCCGGTCAGCGGATAGCAGCCCAGCGTGCGGAACCGCACCTTGCGCATCGCCGGCATCTCGCCTGGCGCCAAAGGCATGCGCTCGTCATCGACCATGATGAGGGCGCCGTCGCGCTCGACCACCGGACGCGCTGCCGCGAAATAGAGCGGCACGATCGGGATCGCCTCGCGCGCGATGTACTCCCAGATATCGAGCTCGGTCCAATTCGACAGCGGAAAGGCGCGGAAACTTTCGCCCTTGTGCTTGCGCGCATTGAAGAGCCGCCAGAGCTCCGGCCGCTGCCGCTTCGGATCCCAGCGATGCTGCGCCGTGCGGAAGCTCAGGATGCGCTCCTTGGCACGCGACTTCTCCTCGTCGCGCCGGGCCCCGCCGAAAGCAGCATCATAGCCGCCGGCATCGAGCGCCTGCTTCAAGGCTTCGGTCTTCATCACCTGAGTATGGATCGCCGAACCATGGGTGAAGGGGCCGATGCCGCGTGCCAGCCCCTCGGGATTGGTGTGGGTCACGAGCGTCAAACCCAGCCGCGCCGCGGTGGCATCGCGGAACCGGATCATCTCGCGGAATTTCCAGCCGGTATCGATATGCAGCAGCGGAAAAGGCGGGAGCGCCGGGAAGAACGCCTTCAGCGCCAGATGCAGCATCACGGCGCTGTCCTTGCCGATCGAATAGAGCATCACCGGCCGCTCGGATTCGGCCACGACTTCGCGAATGATGTGAATGCTTTCGGCTTCAAGCCGATCGAGATGCGTCAGAGTAGCCATGGCGCCTAGAAAGCGCTGCTGCAGCGCAACGTCAAGGGCTGGAGGCGCTTAGGACGTTCTTCGACCTTTAATATTGGCGAAACTCGGCGCCCTGAGAGGATCAGGCAAAAAATCGCCGCGATCAGGCGCTCCTGATCGCCCGGACCGGACTACATTATGTCCGGGACACCCACCGAATGACGATCACGCCCGAACCATCACTTCGACGGCCAGCCCGCCAGCGCCATGCGCACGATCTGATGCAGCGCCTCGCGGTCGGCGCCCGAGGCTGCCTGGACCGCCATGCCCTGGGTCAGCGCCATGACGTAGCGCGCGAGCCCGCACGGGTCGGCGCTGGCCGGCAGGTCGCCCGCAGCCTTGGCTTGCTCCAGCCGCTGCTGCAGCGCCGCCTCGGCCGCGAGGCGGTAGCCGATCAGCTCCTGCCGGATCGGCTCGACCTCGTCCGAGCAGGCGAGCGCCCCGTTGGTGCCGAGGCAGCCGGGCGGATGCTCCGGATTGGTCTGGCAATCGGCATGGCCGTAGAGCAGCTTTTCCACCACGGCCCGCGCGGTCGGCTCGCGCATGGCCTCGCGCGTGAATTCGAGGCAGGTGTTGTCGTACTGGTCCAGCACCTTGCGGAACAGCTCTTCCTTGTTGCCGAAGGTGGCGTAGAGGCTGGGTCGCGTGATGCCCATCGCCTCGGTCAGGTCGGAGAGCGAGGTGCCTTCATAGCCTTTGCGCCAGAAGACCTTGAGCGCGCTGTCGAGGGCTTCCTCGACATCGAATTCGCGCGGGCGTCCCATGTCTGTTTCAACCTCCTAATTTCCTACCGATCGATATATAAACTCGCTTGACCGCGCCGTCCAGGGGGCCCGGTCAGATTCCATACCGATCGATATAGAACGCGCTTGACAGGGTGCGGCGCAATAACCTACTAATCGGTACTGTACTGATCGGTAGCCAACCGAGCCCAACCAACAGCGGCCGTGGCACCCCAGCCGAACCCCCAATGAGAAGGGGCCGGCAGCGCGGCCGCATGCCCAACGCCATCAATTCACCAACGCCCGCTTCAGACGAGGGGGCGAACAGGGATCTGCCATGCGCTTTGATATCGCTATTTCGGCCTTAGCACTTCTTGCCCTCACGCTAGCCTTGTCCGGGTGTGGCAAAGAGGCGAAATCCGCCGCGGCCCCACCGCCGCCGGCATCCGTCGAGGTCACTAAGGTCGTCTTCCGCGAGCTCCGGCAATGGGATGACGTGACCGGCCATCTCGAAGCGATCAACCGTGCCGACGTGCGCCCCCGCGTCGGCGGCTTCATCGATACCGTCAAATTCCAGGAAGGCGCCCATGTCCATCAGGGCGATGTGCTGTTCCAGATCGATCCCCGCCCGTTCCAGGCCGAGGTCGATCGCCTCACCGCCGAAGTCGAGCGCAGCCATGCCAAGCTGGTGCTGGCCCAGGCCGATGGCGAGCGCGGCCAGCGCCTGATCAAGGAGAATGCGATCGCCAAGAGCGAGGCCGAGCGGCTCGATATGGATGCGGCCTCGGCCAGGGCCGAGCTTGCGGCCGCCCAGGCGGCGCTCCGCGCGGCCCAGCTCAATCTCGATTTCACCCACGTCATCGCGCCCATCGACGGCCGCGTCTCGAAGGCGCTGATCACGCGCGGCAATCTGGTGACGCCGGCCGATCTCCTGACCACCGTGGTCTCGGACGGGCCGATCTATGCGAGCTTCAATACCGACGAGCAGACCTATCTCAAATATGCCGCGGCCGAACGCGGCAAGGCCGCACCGGTCCAATTGGGCTTGATGAACGAGGACGGCTTCCCGCACCAGGGCAAGCTCGCCTTCCTCGACAATGCCGTCGACGCCAAGAGCGGCACCATCAATGGCCGCGCCATCTTCGAGGATCCCGACGGGCAGCTTACGCCTGGCCTGTTCGCCCGCATCCGGTTGCTGAGCGCCACGCCCGAAACGGTGGCGCTGGTGCCGGAAAAGGCGCTCGGCACCGATCTCGGCAAGCGCTTCGTGCTGGTCGTGGATGACAAGCATGTCGTCCGGTACCAGCAGGTCGAGCTCGGCGCCGCCACTGGCCAGCTGCGCATCGTCGAGGCTGGCCTTCAGCCGGGCGATCAGGTGATCGTCAGCGGCCAGACCAAGGTCCGCTCCGGCGACACGGTCAGCCCGACCGAGAGCCCGTTCCCGCAGGTTGCCGAGGCGCTGCTGCCCTAGCCGCACGCGCCAGGGGCCGGAAGCGGCCCCATCCCCCTTTTTTGATCCGAATTGCTTCCTTCAGGGAAAGCCACGCCATGCGTTTTTCCAAATTTTTCGTCGACCGGCCGCGCTTCGCCGCCGTGCTGTCGATGGTCATCTTCCTCGCGGGCCTGGTCGCGCTGCCGCAGCTGCCGATCGGCGAATATCCGGAAGTGGTTCCGCCCACCGTCATCGTGCGCACCACCTATGCCGGCGCCGACCCGTCGGTGATCGCCGAAACCGTGGCCTCGCCGCTCGAGCAATCGATCAACGGCGTCGAGGGCATGCTTTATCAATCCTCGCAAGCGACCTCGGACGGCGTCATGACGCTGACCATCACCTTCGCGCTCGGCACTGACGGCGACAAGGCGCAGGTGCTGGTGCAGAACCGCGTCGCCCAGGTGCTGGCGCGCCTGCCGCAGGAGGTGCAGCGCGTCGGCGTCACCACGACCAAGGCATCGCCCAGCCTGATCATGGTCGTGCATCTGACCTCGCCCGATAACCGCTACGACATGCTCTATCTGGCGAGCTATGCGCAGCTCCATGTGAAGGACCCGCTCGCCCGTGTCTATGGCGTGGGCGATGTGCAGATGTTCGGCGAAGGCCCCTACTCGCTGCGCGTCTGGCTCGATCCCGAGAAGCTCGCCGCCCGCAGCATGACGGCCGGCGATGTGGTCGCAGCCTTGCGCGAGCAGAATGTCCAGGTCGCGGCCGGCCAGCTCGGCGCCCCACCGGCACCCGGCCTCGCCCAATTCCAGGTCTCGATCAACACGCAGGGTCGCCTCACCACCGAGGATGAGTTCGGCGACATCGTCGTCCGCGCCGGATCGCAAGGCGAGATCACGCATCTGCGCGACGTGGCGCGCGTCGAGCTCGGCTCCGACTCCTATGCGCTGCGCTCGCTGCTCGACAACAAGCCGGCGATCGCACTCCCCATCTTCCAGCGCCCGGGCTCGAATGCGCTGCAGATGGCAGCATCCGTGCACGAGACGATGGAGCGGCTCAAGAAGGATTTCCCGCAGGGCGTCGATTACGAGATCGCCTATGACACGACGGGATTCGTCAAGGAATCGATCAACGCGGTCGTCCACACCCTCTTCGAGGCGATCCTGCTGGTCGTGATCGTCGTGGTCGTGTTCCTGCAAGGCTGGCGCGCCTCGATCATCCCGCTCATCGCCGTGCCGGTCTCGCTCATCGGCACCTTCGCGGTGATGCTCCTACTAGGATTCGGGCTCAATGCGCTGACGCTCTTCGGCCTCGTGCTGGCTATCGGCATCGTCGTCGATGACGCGATCGTCGTGGTCGAGAATGTCGAGCGCAACATCGCGCTGGGCCTCGCCCCCAAGGCGGCCGCCCATCGCGCCATGACCGAGGTTACGGGCCCGATCGTCTCGACGGCGCTCGTGCTCTGCGCCGTGTTCGTGCCGACCGCCTTCATCAGCGGGCTTACCGGCCTGTTCTACCGGCAATTCGCGCTCACCATCGCGATCAGCACGGTGATCTCGGCCTTCAACTCGCTGACGCTGTCGCCGGCGCTGGCCGCCGTACTGCTGCGCTCGCACGACGCACCCAAGGATTGGTTCGAAAGAGCTCTCAACAGGGCACTCGGCTGGTTCTTCCGGCCGTTCAACCGGGTCTTCGCCAAGGGCTCGACCGCTTATGTCGGCGGGGTGCGCCGCTTCATCGGCCGCTCGGCGATCGGGCTCGTCGTCTATGGCGGGCTGCTCGGCCTCACTATTTTCGGCTTCATCCGCACGCCGACCGGCTTCGTGCCGCAGCAGGACAAGCTCTATCTCGTCTCGGCCGTGCAGCTGCCCGATGCGGCGACGCTCGACCGGACCGAGGATGTCATCCGCCGGATGAGCGACATCGCCTTGAAGACACCCGGCATCGCCCATGCGGTGGCCTTCCCGGGCCTGTCGATCAACGGCTTCGTCAACAGCCCCAATTCCGGCATCGTCTTCGCGGTGCTCGATAGTTTCGACAAGCGCAACGACACCAACCTGTCGATGGGCGCCATCACCCAGAAGCTGACCCAGGAATATTCCGCCATCACCGAGGGCAATGTCCTCGTCTTCCCGCCGCCCGCGGTGCAGGGCCTCGGCAGCATCGGCGGTTTCCGCCTGCAGATCGAGGATCATGCCGGCCTCGGCCCCGACGCGGTGTTCAAGGCGACGCAGGCGGTGATGAATGCGGCGCGCAAGGAGCCGAGCCTGGCCGGCATCTTCTCCAGCTACCAGATCGGCGTGCCCAAGATCGACGCCCAGGTGAATCGCGAGAAGGTGCTGGCGCAGGGCGTGTCGCTGACCGACCTCTTCGAATCCATGCAGGTCTATCTGGGTTCCCTATATGTCAACGACTTCAACCGGTTCGGCCGCACCTACGAGGTCAATGTCCAGGCCGACCAGCGCTTCCGGCTCCAGCCCGCGGACGTGCTCAAGCTGCAGACACGGAACCAGGCTGGGCAGATGATTCCCTTGGGCGCCTTCGTCACGGTCAAGGAGACGACCGGGCCGGAACGCACCTCGCACTATAATGGCGACCTCACCGCCGAGATCAATGGCGGCCCTGCCGAGGGCTATTCGAGCGGCCAGGCCCAGGCGGCGATGGAGGAGATCGCCCGGCACGAGCTGCCGAACGGCATGGGCTTCGAATGGACGGAGCTGACTTATCAGCAGATCCTGGCCGGCAACACGGCGATCTTCGTCTTCCCGCTCTGCGTGCTTCTGGCCTTCCTGGTCCTGGTCGCACAGTACGAAAGCTGGAGCCTGCCGCTCGTCGTCATCCTGATCGTGCCGATGTGCCTGTTCTCGGCCTTGACCGGCGTTCAGCTGACCCACGGCGACAACAACATCTTCACGCAGATCGGCCTCATCGTGCTGGTCGGCCTCGCCTGCAAGAACGCGATCCTGATCGTCGAGTTCGCGCGCGAACGGGAGGCCGAAGGCGACAATCTGCTTCACGCCATCCTCGAGGCCTGCCGACTCAGGCTGCGCCCGATCCTGATGACCTCGATCGCCTTCATCATGGGTGTGGCGCCCCTCGTCTTCTCCGAGGGTGCCGGTTCCGAGATGCGCCGTGCCATGGGTATCGCCGTCTTCTCCGGCATGCTCGGCGTGACTCTCTTCGGCCTCGCCCTCACCCCGATCTTCTATTGGACGATCCGCCGGCTGATCCCCGCTCGGCGACCCGCCGACCCGGCGCCCGAGGCGCCGGAAAGCCCGGCTCCGAAATCCCAGACATCGCTGCCGCTCCACGCATGGGACCTGCCATGAACCTCATTCGCATAGGCCTGGTCACAGGCCTCGCCGCCCTCCTTGCCGCCTGCACGGTCGGCCCCGACTACAAGACGCCGGATGTCCCCCAGGCGACGCTCAAGAACGCGGACCCGGTCGCCGTAGCGGCCGGCGCCGAGCCCGAGGCCGCCTGGTGGCACCTCTTCGAGGATCCGGAGCTCGACCGGCTGGTCGAGCGTGGCGAGGCCGGCAATCTCGACCTCGGCGCCGCGATCGCTCGCGTCCGCCAGGCGCGCGCGCTCTTCGACGATGCCCAGCGTGACCGCTACCCGCGTGTCACGAGCCAGGTGGGATATGATCGCAGCGACGAGCAGATCCCCGGCTTCGGCACCAAACGGACCGGCATCGAGAGCGTGGCACTCGGCTTCGACGCCTCCTGGGAGCTCGACCTCTTCGGCCACACCGAGCGCGGCATCGAGGCGGCGGAGGCCGAGGCGGGTGCCGCCGATGCCGATGTCCGCGACGCCCGCGTCACGGTCGCCGCCGAGATCGCGCGCAATTATTTCGAGCTGCGTGGCGCCCAGGCACGGCGGCAGGTGGCCGAGCGCAATGCCGAGACCCAGCGCCAGACGCTGAAGCTGACCCAGACCCGCATGGAGATCGGCCGCGGCGACCCGTCCGACGTCGAGAACTCGAAGGCGCGGCTCGCCGCCATCGAGGCGACGATCCCGAGCTTCGTCACGACCGAGAAACAGGCGTCCCATCGCCTGGCCGTGCTGATCGCCGCCGAGCCTGGCTCGCTCGACGACGAACTGGCCCCGCTCGCCGTGCCAGCCAAGCCGCTGGTGAAGCCGCTGCCGATCGGCGATGCCGGCAGCTTCCTGCGCCGGCGTCCGGACATCCAGGCGGCCGAGCGGCGGCTCGCCGCCCAGACGGCACAAGTCGGCGTCGCCACCGCCGACCTCTTCCCGCGGGTCAACATCACGGGCTTCATCGGCCTGCTGTCGGGCGACGTCTCGCACCTCTTCGTCCACAACGCCGCCGCCTGGTCGGTGGCGCCGACCGTGAGCTGGCCGGCCTTCGATCTCGGCGGTGCCGAGGCGCGGCTCCATGCGCAGGAGGCCCGCAACGACGAGACGCTGGCGAACTACCACCAGACGGTGCTGCGCGCGCTCGAGGATCTCCAGACCGCCCTCGTGGCCTATCGCCAGCAGCAGATGCAGATCGGGAGCCTGGCCGAGCAGGTCGAGGCGTCACGGCGCGCCGCCGACCTCATCCGCCTGCGCTACCAGGAAGGGACCGTCGATTTCCTGGCGTTGCTCGATGCCGAGCGCACCCAGCTCGCCGCCGAAGACGCGCTCAGCGTCGCCGAAACCGGCGCCGACACCGGCGTGGTCGCGATCTACAAGGCGCTGGGCGGCAATTGGAGTTGAGAGAAGTCTCCCTCCGCTAGATAGCCATTTCTCGTCATGGCCGGGCTCGTATGGGGGTTTTGGTGTCAAGGGTAGATTTGGTCATAGGTTATCCCTTTGTTTGATCGTTGAGGCCGTCTCTTCGTCCCGACCGTGCGGTTTTGGGGCTGTCTGGTGGAGGATCGGTCAAGGATGGCCGCAGGCCACCGCGGAGCGGCGTCTTTGGCGTCCTTGAGGGATCTTCTGCCAGACAGGGGGCTTGGAGCTGGTCTGGGGGTTGCTGATCCTTTCCAACCAGGGCTGCCCCGCTTTGCTCAGACCGTGGTCGGCCTGCAAGCTCGTATCCGGTGGAGCGGAGGCTCCGAACCATGATGCCCTATTCGCTGGGCTGCTCGGGGCCAGGGGGGCAGGACCAATCTTGTCCGCGGCGTGTTTCAGCCATAGTCCGGCACGGCAACCTGCCCACCCTGGTTGGTTTCGGGTCTCAACCCCGATCTGGCGCCTCCTTCATCGGATCGTGTTGGCGTCTTTTATCGATTGTTCCGGTTGGATCAGGCGGCTGCGATAATCGCGCCGTCGAGCACGATGCCCTGGGTGACGTAGCGCCAGAGCGCCACCAGCAGCTTGCGGGCGAGTGCTACGGCCATGATCTTGCGGATCCGCCCCTTGGCGCCCCCGGTGCGTTCGGCAAACCAGCGGCTCAAGATGCTTTCTGGCTGGAAGCGCAGCCAGCGCCAGACCAATTGCATGATGATGCGCCGCACCCGCGGATTGCCGGTCTTGCCGATGCCCTGTTCGCGCTCGGTCTTGCCGCTCATGAAGGGGGTGCCGGCGAGGCCGGTGAAAGACGCGAGCGCCCGGCGGTCGCGGAAGGGGCGGCACAGGACTTCGCGCACCAGTGTCGTCGCCGTCTCGACGCCGAGCCCCAGGACCAGCGTCAGCAGCCGAATCATCCGCGTTTCGCGATCTGGATCGGGGGTGGCGACGAGCGCGTCACGCGCGGCCTCCAACTCGGCCAGTTGCTCGCTCATAAGGCGCTGGCGGCGCATCAGCCGCCGCAGCTCCTCCATCAACTGGGGCGGCAGCGGCGATCCGGACCAGTCGCGCAGCTCCTCCAAGCGCTCAACCGCCTTTTTCAGGCGCGGCTTGAAGCCCACGACACCGTGCAGGCAGAGCAGGTTCTCGATCCGGTTCTCCACCGCGATCCGCTCGCCGATCAGCGCCTCGCGTTCACGCCCCGGCCGCCGCGCATCCTCCTCCGCGACCGCCGGCACTCTAACCATCGAACAGACCCGCGGCTCACCCCGCAGCCAGGCCAGCAGCGTGCGAAGCAGCATGTCGAGATCGAGCCGGTCGGTCTTCGCGCGTCGGCCCTGCCGTTCCACCGGAATGCTCGCCGGGTGCATGACATGCACCTCGATCCCATGGCCCGCGAGAGCGCGCGCAATCCAGAACCCGTCGCGGCCAGCCTCATAAGCCAATACCACCCGCGCGATCTGCCGCCCGCCCGCGTGCGCCTCTGCCCGCCACCGGCTGATCGCTTGCAGCAACGCAGAAATATCCCGCGGTTCAATCCCGCGCTTCGGTCGACGCGCCACGCCGGGCACGACAGCGCCGACCTCCCAAGACTTGCCGCTCAATTCAAGAGCCAGCACCAACGTGCTATCGTGGTCAAAGGCGGCCGCGGAAGGCGGCGGATCTATCCTCGTCATCGAACTATCCTGCTCAGGTTTTGGCGAACCAACAGGATAATAACCGCGGCCGCCGACCCCCATAGCATCTTGTCCCGGCCATCCACGTCGCGACGGAGGAACATTGTCTTCAAGCGAAATTAGTGTCGGCCCGACGTGGATCACCGGGACAAGCCCGGTGATGACGACAAGGCGGAGGCACCTCATGGAATCGATACCCTCAAGGGCGAGAAGGATTCAAGATGAGGTGGGTACAAAGTCCTTCCGCAAGCAGCTCTGGGATTCCCACCTCCGACTTCCCCGCTCCCAGCAGCAGGGAGGAAACCGGCTGTTCAATCGAAGCTGGTCGCGACCGAGACCTGCTCCCAGGCATCGATCTCCTTCTTGCGATCGCAGATCTTCTCGCGGATGAGCCGCACCGACTCACTGCCGAGTGCTAAATGGACCGGCGGATCTGGTGACTCCACCAGCGTCAGGATCGCGCGGGCGCCCTTGATCGGATCGCCCGGCTGGCGGCCGCTGTTCTTCTGCCGCCGTTCCCGCACCGGGCCGATGACCACGTCATAATCCGCAATCCTGCGGGGGGCGCGCACCATCGAGCGGCCGGCCCACTCCGTGCGGAAATAGCCCGGCTCGACCGCCGTAACGGCGATGCCGAAGATCTTCACCTCCTTGGCCAGCGCCTCGCTCAAGCCTTCGAGCGCGAACTTGCTGGCATTGAAGAAGCCCAGCCCGGGGAAGGTCACGATCCCGCCCAACGCGGTGACGTTGATGATATGGCCACGCCGGCGCTCGCGCATGAAGGGCAGCACGGCCTGGATGACGGCCACCGCGCCCAGCAAATTCACCTCCAGCTGTTGACGCAAATCGCTCAGCGGCGATTCCTCGATGGCGCCTTCATGAGTGTAGGCGGCATTGTTGACGAGCACATCGATCTCGCCGATCCGCGTCTCGATATCGAGCACCGCGGGGGCGATGGCATCCGTGTCGGTGACATCGAGCAAGGTGCCGAAGGCGCGGCCAGGCGCCAGCGCCTCGAACTCGGCCATAGCCGTCTCGTTGCGGACCGTGCCGACGACGCGGTGTCCAGCGCCGAGCGCCACTTCCGCCACCGCCCGGCCAATGCCGGAACTGACGCCGGTGACGAAGAACAGCTTCGAGGGCCTATGCTTGGGCGCGTTCATCCGGGCTTTTCCTTGTTGGTTAATCTCACCCGAACATATTTAGGGTCGCCCGTGGCCGCCGATAATCGGGATAATCGAGAAGGCCTAATGAAGCAAATCTAACTAATCCCAGCGGCAACGCGCAGATTGTAAAGCGTCACAACGGCATTTTCACCCGCAACGATAAGCCGCATGATGGCGTCGGGGTTCGAAAAGCGTCTCTAGAGCAGGTCGCGATCAGATGGCAGCATCTGATCGCGTGAATTTGCTCTAGACTTAATAGATTAGAGACCGATTCAGCGATCAGGTCGGTTCGACCTGATCGCATCGGGCTCCAGAGAAACATACGAGGCACCATGCGGCAGGATCAGCTCGACGGCTTGGTCACCTTTCTTTCCGTCGCCGAAAGCGCGAGCTTTTCGGGGGCGGCCGTGCGGCTCGGCATCTCGCCCTCGGCAGTCAGCCAATCGATCCGCGCGCTCGAGCAGCGGCTGGGATTGCCGCTGTTCAACCGCACCACGCGCAGCGTCCATCTGACCGAGGCGGGCCAGCATTATCTCGATCGCGTGCGGCCGGCCGTACAGGAACTCGCCAGCGCCACCGAGGAGCTGGGCGACCGGCCCGAGCGGCCGGCCGGCCTGTTGCGCCTCAACGTGCCGCGCACCGCCTTTCTGATCGTGCTGCAGCCGATCATGCGGCGCTTCCTCGATGCCTATCCGGAGATCGATGTCGAGATCACGGTCGAGAATTCCTTCGTCGACATCATCGGCGCCGGCTTCGACGCCGGCATGCGCTTCGGCGACCGGATCGAGCGCGACATGGTGGCCGTGAAGGTCGGCCCGCCGCTCGAGGACCATGTCATCGCCTCGCCCGACTATCTCGGCCGGCGTGGTCTGCCGACCGAACCGCGCCAACTCCTCGACCATGATTGCATTTTGCTCCGCCGGATGAGGAGCGGCCTCGTCGATCGCTGGCATTTCGCCAAGGACGGCGAGGAGATCGAGCTTGCCGTCAAGGGGCGCTTCATTTCCAACGACGCGTCGACCCTGATCCAAGCCACCTTGGACGGGCTCGGCATCGCCTACACGATCAACGGCTATATCGAGCGCTTTCTCGACGAGGGCCGGCTGGTGCGCCTCTTGAGCGACTGGAGCCGGCCCACCGCTGGCCTGTCGCTCTACTTTCCGGACCGGAAGCGCGTGCCGGCGAAGCTGCGCGCCCTCATCGAGTTCCTGCGCAAGGAGCATATCGAGGCAAAGGAAGCGGCCGAGACGGTAGCGGTGTAACAGGCCGGCAGCTCATCTGCGCGTCGCCAGCCCGTCGATGATCAGCTTCGGAACGATGAGGCCGAGACTCATCGCCAGGATGATCGTCGCGGCTGTCGTGCCGGCCGAGATCGTCTCCTCGATCAGCGCCAGGCTCGCTTGCGGCGCACTGGTGATGAGCACGAGACCGCTCGCCGCCCTGAAGAGATAGACGCCGGGAATCATCGAGACGACCGCGGCGAAGCCGATGGCCGCGAACGGCATATGATATCGGCGCGAGACAAGTGTCAGAACCGATCCGACGATGACGCAGGCGACGAGCGCGCCGCTGGCGGCGCCGAAGCCGAAGCTGCCGAGCGCCACCCAGCGCAAGCCATGGGCCAGCATCCCGACCGCGATCGGCCAGGGCATCATGGGCGCCGGCGTGGAGAAGAAGACGCTATAGGCCGCGACGGCAATGCCGGCGGCGATCACATCCTGCCACAGGACGACGCTCCGCCCGGGCGGGTCGACCGGCAGAACATCGCCCAGGAACGCCAGGCCGAGCAGCAATCCGGTCGAGATCGCGAGCACGATGAGGCCGGCATAGGTCAGTCGGGCAATGCCGAGATGGACGCGGCCGCCGATGAGGTCGAGTGCGGCATTGAGGAAATGCGGTCCCGGCACGAGCACCATGCACGGACAGACCGCGACGAGACGCAGGGACGAGCTGAGATCGTAGCGAACGGCCAGCGCGCCGACGAGCCCGGCCAGAAGGGCGGCGCAGAAGGGCTGGAGGAGGCTGTTGCCGCTGACTCGGGCGAGCACCCGGCGCAACAGGCCGCCGGCGCCGGCGCTCACGAAGATCAGGGCAGCGGCGGCCAGATGGTCGACACCGAAGATGACCGCCAGCGCCACCGCACCGGCCGCGGCCGCGAACGCGAAGAGCCATGTCGGCGCCGGCGGTGCCTCGGCGATCGCGTCCATCGCCGGTGCGACCGCGTCGGGTGCGAGCCGCCCGGCTCCGACATCCGCAATGGCCCGCATCGTGGCCGCGACGCGATCCATATCCACGCCGGCGGGATTGGCCGCCAGCGCATCCTCACCGGCCTCGGACTGAAGCCTGAGCTCGCCCCAGCGCGGCATGAGCGTGGCGCTGAAGCCAAGCGCTCGGGCAAGCCGTTCCGACGCTTCCACGACCTGCTCCGTCGCCTGCCCGTTGGCGAACAGTGTCCGTGCTGCGATCAGGACCGCGCGGCCATCGGTCTTCGCTGTCGGCTCGGCCACGGGATTCCTCCTCTGCTGCCGACGGCGACTTTAAGCGCAAACGCCGAAGCGAATCGAGAAAAGCGGCGGCCACGAGATGACATCCGCGTCTCCAACCTGTAGTCTCCATATGATAGTTTTTCACGAACCTTCCAATCAGGTGGGGCGCTGGCAGGGAGGCCGCGATGGATGCAAGCTTCACTCTTGTCGCCGATGTGCCGGCGGATGCCGCAGCCGAGCTGGAGGCCGCACTCGCCGATGCCACCGGCAGCGAGATCGAGCAGGAACCGCCGGCGCTGGGGCTGATCGTCGGCGCCATCGGCGCCGTCGCCTATGTCGTGACCCACGCGCACCAGCTGAAGGATGTGTTCGAGGCGGCGAAGGCGGCGACCGGGCTGGTGAGCGCGCTCATCGGCCTCTCCGAGCGGCGGCAGATCAAGCTGACGCTCGTCGAAGGCGGCCGCCAGATCACGGTCGAAGCCGCCCGCCGCGAGGATCTCGAAGCCATCCTCACCAAGCTGCTGGAGCGTTCCACCGCCTCGGCGCAAGCGGGCTAGGGCCGTGTCCAGCTCTGCCGCCGACCTGATCGCGCGGGCGCGCCAGATCATGGAGCGGACCTTCGCCGCCCTCCAGGCCGGGCTGGCGGAGCAGGGGAGCGGCCTCGATCGGGAGATCGCGGCGCAGGTGGAAATCATTGCGGCCGCCACGGACCAGCTCGCACTCCTGAAGCTGCTCGGCGGCGAGATCGACCCGCAGCCGACCGTCACGGTCCTGTGCAATGCGCTGTGCCTGCTGTCGGGTTTGTATGGGCTCGCCGGCCGGCGCGCCGAGGCGGCGGCACTCCTCGAAAAGGCGCAAGCGGTCGCCGAGCAGGATGGCGATGACAGCCGCCGGATCCTGGTCGGCGTCGATGCCGCCGGCCAGTCGCTCGAGCTCGGCCATTTCAGCCAGGCGCTGGCGGCACTTCTCAATTCCAGCGACCGGCTCGCGGGTTCAACCCCCGGCCCGGCCCAGATCAGTCCGCACATACGGGTCGGCAAGGCGCTCAGCGAGACCTTCAGCTGGATCGGCGACACCAGGCGCGCCATGCGCGAGATCGTGCTCGCCCATCGGACCGTGCGCCGGCTGCAGGAAGAGGCCCCCAACGTCATCGGCAGCGACTTCTTCCGGCAGAGTGATCTCGTTCAATTGCGCTTCCAGCTTGTGATTATTTTGCTCGAAGCGCGGCGCTTCCGATCGGCCGGGCGCGTGCTCGAGACGGTGGCGCCGATCTATGAGCGGCTCGAGCCGGCGAGTGCGGCCACCATGCCCTTCTACCGGGCGAAGATCCTGGAAGGGCTGGGTGATCCCTTGGGCGCGCTGGCGCTCGTCGACACGATCCGGCCCGTCTTCGAGGGCCAGGAGAAGCTCGCCCACAAGCGCGGCGCGCTGCTGGCGCTGCGGGCGCGGCTGCTGACGGCCCTCGGCCGGCATGAGGAGGCGCTGGCGGACGGCGTCGCCGCGGCCCGGCTCGACGAGGCGGCAGGACAGCAGGAGACGGAATGGCAATCCTGTTGGCAGGAGGCGCGCGTCCGCTCCATCCCGGGCCAGGATCCGCTGCCGAGCTTCGACCGGGCCGTCGAAGCGCTCGACCGGATGCGCCGCGCCTCGCTCGGCTATCGCCTCGACAGCCTTTATCTACGATCCCGGCGAGGCCTGGTCGACGAGGCGGTGCGCGCTGCCTTCGAGCGTGGCGATGCCGAGCGGTGCCTGCGCTATGCCGATGCGGTGAAGTCGCGCTATCTGGCCGCCGCCCTCGCGGCAGGCCCGCCGCCGGTACCGGACAAGGCGCTGGTCGAGCGGCTCGACCGGCTCGGCGCCAAGATCGACGCGGCACGGGCCGATCCGCATCTCAACGCCGACGCGCTGCGCCGCTCCGTCGCCGAACGCGCCGCGATCCTCGAGCGCATGCGGCTGCAGCGGCCACCGCTGGAGCCACCCTCGCTCGATCCGGCCGCCCTCGCGGACGAGCTCGCCGAGCGCTGCCAGGCGGCGCTGCAGCTCTACCTCACGGGCGACCGGGTCTTCGCGGTGCTGATCCACGACCGCCGCCTGCGGCTCGGCTCGGTCCAATTGTCCGACCCGATCCAGCGCGGCCTCGCGGGATATACCGCCAATCTCCGCCTGCCCGGCGGCGGCAGCCGCCTCGATTATGTACCGGACAGGTTCGGGATTTCCGCCGCCGATCTCGTGCCGCGGGATTTGCTCGAAGAAGCAGCCGGCGCCAACGCCCTGCTGATCTCGGCCCATGGGTTGCTCAACCTCCTGCCCTGGCCGATCCTGCGGCTGGGTACAGCACGCCTGGTCGAGCGCGTTCCGGTCGCTTCCGTTCCGAATGTCGCGGCGATCGGTGTGCTGGCGAGGCGGCCCGCTCCCGCTGCCCGGATCGCGCTCTTCGGCGATCCGGCGGGCGCCGACCTGTCACCGGCCGAACGCCTGGCCGATCTCGCCGGCGGCCTTGCCGAGCTCGCCAATTTCTTCGGCCCGGCCCGGCTCGTCAAACCGCCGATCACGCGCGAGGGGGCGACCTTGCCGGCCTTTCGCACCCTCTCAGCCAATCCTGCGGCCAGGCGAGGGATGCTGCATCTCGCCTGCCACGGCACCTTCGATTACGACGATCCGGCCGGCTCCGGTCTCAAGCTCACCGGCCGCCGCCTGACCGCAGCGGAGCTGGCTTTGCGTCCCTTGCCTTTTGCCGAGGTCACGATGGCGGCGTGCAGCACCGGCGTCCGGCCCGAGCGCGCGGGCGGGGTCAAGCTGCTCGGCGACGATCTGCTGGGGCTGCCGGCGGCGGCCCTCGAAGCCGGCGCCGGCAGCGTGCTGGTCAGCACCACGCCCGCGGGCGATGCCGCGAGCCGGGCGTTCTTCACGCTCTATTACGGACGGCGGCTCGCGGGCGACCCGCCGATCCCGGCCTTCGCGGCGGCGCAGCGCGCTCTGTTGGCGGAGGGCCGCCACGCGCTGCGCCACTGGGCGGGATTTACCCTCTACGCGGCCTAACTAGAACCGCTCGCCGACCATTTCCTCGCTTTTGGCCCAGAGCGCCTTGGCATTGCCCGGATCGAGCGCATAGGGCCGGACGCCGGCCCGAATGCCCTCTTCCTCGACGATCTCGGCGACGTGGCAATCCTCGCAATAGCGGCCGCCGACCGCATCCGCCGCGGCGACGGCACCGGCCCAGACCGAGGTCGCGGCTCCCTGCGGGATCGTCTTCCACGCGAAGGGCGGCGTGCCCGGCGGCTGGCTCGCATTGATGTTGGCGATGAGCTGGTCGAGCACCTCCCGCGTCATATGGCGGCCGAGCTCGGTCTGGATCCCGCCCGGATGCACGGCGGTCGCCCGGATGCCGCGGTCGCGATGACGCCGGTCGAACTCGACCGCGAACAGGATATTCGCCGTCTTGGAGCGGCCATAGGCGCCGAACTCGGTATAGGGCGTGTGGTCGAAATTCGGGTCCTCCAGATTGACATCGGCGTAGCGATGGCCGGACGAGGACAGATTGACCAGCCGCCCACCCGACTTCAGCAGCGGGGCGATCCGGTTCACGAACACGAAATGGCCGAGATGGTTGGTGCCGAATTGAGTCTCGAACCCATCCTCGGTCTTGCCGAACGGGCAGGCCATGACGCCGGCATTGGCGATGACGAGGTCGAACTTCCGATCGGCCGCCAGCAGCGCATCGGCGGCGGCGCGCACGCTCTTGAGCGACGCGAGATCGAGCGCCACGAGCTCGATGCCCTTGACGGCAGCGGTCGCCCGCCGTGCCTTGTCGAGATCGCGTGCGGTCCCCACCAGCGTGGCGCCGTGGGCCGCCAGCGCCCGCGCGGTCTCGACGCCGAGGCCGGCCGACACGCCCGTCACCAGGATGCGCTTGCCCGTGAGATCGACGCCGTCCAGCACCTCGTCGGTGGTGGAGCGGGCTCCGAATGTCGTGGTCATGATCATCTCCCTTCGAATTTCCGAGATGCGGATATCGCGAGGCTTATCTGGCCCCGGCAGCCGCCCGGCGGAACGCCCGATCGCCGCGATCTCTTGCCTGATCCTCTCAACCCCCCAATTTCGGCCTTGCCCCAGCGCCGCCCCGATCCGATCATGCCGCCATGCAGCAACAGCTCGATCAGATGCGCGCCCTCGCCTTGCGGCATGTGCGCGACCGCCGCACCGAGACCGCCATTCCCGGCCTGACGATCTTTCGCGGGCATGAAACCACGAGCTCGCTGCCGGTGATCTACGAACCGGTACTTTGCCTTATCCTCCAAGGCGCCAAAGAGGTCATGATCGGCGGCCGTGTGCTGCGCTACGACCCGGCCAACTATTTCATCGCCACGGTCGAGCTCGCCGCCTGCGGGCGGATCGTGCGGGCCAGCCCCGACCAGCCCTATCTCGGCCTCAGCCTGGCGCTCGACCAGGACGCGCTTGCCGCCCTTCTGCCCGAGGTCCCGCCATGCCGGGAAGCGCCGGCCGCAGGATACGGCGTCAGCCCGGTGACGCCGCAGCTGCTCGATCCCTGGCTCCGGCTGCTGGGATTGCTCGACCTGCCCGACGACATCCCGGTGCTGGCCCCCTTGCTCGGGCGCGAGATCCTTTATCGGCTGCTGCAAGGGCCGCAAGGCGGCGTGCTGCGCCAAGCGGCGCTGGCCGACAGCCGCCTGTCGCAGATCCGCCGCTCGCTCGCCTGGATCCGCGCGCACTATGATCAGCCGCTCAGAGTCGAGGCGCTGGCGGCACAGGCCGGCATGAGCCCGGCGTCGTTCCACCGCCATTTCAAGGCGGCGACGGCGATGAGTCCGCTGCAATATCAAAAGAACCTGCGGCTGCAGCGGGCCCGCCTGCTGCTCATCGCCAACCAGGACGCTTCCCAGGCCGCCTATGCGGTGGGCTATGAGAGCACCTCGCAATTCAGCCGCGAATATGCGCGGCTCTTCGGCTGTCCGCCGGTGCGCGACGCCGAACGGCTGCGCGGCGACAGCGCCGTGCTGGCCGCGATCGCCAGCGCCGCCTGACTGCCAGACCTGCCGTCCTATGCCTCGACAAGCCAGCCCCGACCTTCCAGACTGAGCGTTCATCGCCGGCTGACCGCGCCGCTGAGCGTCCGGCAGCGATCGTCTGGCAACCCGGTTTTCTGATCCAAGGATGGTGCCATGTATCCCAATGTTCAGCTTCTCATCGACGGCAATTGGGGCCCCAGCCAGTCGGGCAAGACGATCAACGTCCTCAACCCGGCAACGGGCGAGGTGAACGGCACCGTCGCCCATGCCGACATCCCCGATCTCGACCGGGCACTGGCCGCGGCACAAAAGGGTTTTGAGACCTGGCGCCGGATATCGGCCTATGACAGAGCCAAGATCATGCGCAAGGCGGCGGAGATCCTCCGCACGCGCGTCGAGGAAATCGGCCGCCTCATGACGCTCGAGCAGGGCAAGCCCCTCGTCGAAGCAAAGGGCGAGACGGCGTTCTCGGCCGACATCATCGAATGGTTCGCCGAGGAAGCCCGCCGCGCCTATGGCCGGGTGGTGCCGAGCCGGGCCGAGAACATCATGCAGCTGGTGATCAAGGAGCCGGTCGGCCCGGTCGCCGCCTTCACGCCCTGGAACTTCCCGCTCAACCAAGCCAACCGCAAGATCTGCGGCGCCTTGGCGGCCGGCTGTTCGATCATCGTCAAGGGTCCGGAAGAGACGCCCGGTTCGCTTTCAGCCTATGTGCAATGCTGGCTCGATGCCGGCGTGCCGGCCGGCGTGATCAATCTGGTGTTCGGCGTGCCGGCGACGATCAGCGAGTATCTCATCCCGCATCCGATCATCCGGAAGATCTCGTTCACCGGCTCGACCGCCATCGGCAAGCATCTGGCCGCACTGGCCGGTGCCCATATGAAGCGGGTGACGATGGAGCTCGGCGGTCACGCGCCGTCGATGGTGTTCGAGGACGCCAACCTCGACACGGCCGCTGCCGTGCTGGCGGCCAACAAGTTCCGCAATGCCGGCCAGGTCTGCGTCGCCCCCACCCGCTTCCTTGTGCAGGATTCGGTGCATGACGAATTCGTCGAGAAGCTCGTTTCGCAGGCCCGCAAGGTCAAGGTCGGCAACGGCCTCGAACAGGGCACCACGATGGGGCCGCTCGCCAATGCGCGCCGCATCCCGGCGATGGAAGCGCTGATCAATGATGCGGTCGCCAAGGGGGCGACGATCGCCACCGGCGGCAAGCGTATCGGCAATGTCGGCAATTTCTTCGAGCCGACCGTGCTGACCGGCATGACCACCGACATGCGCGCGATGAACGAGGAGCCGTTCGGCCCGGTCGCCCTCGTCAGCCGCTTCTCGACCATCGACCAGGTGATCGCCGAGGCCAACCGCCTCGATTACGGCCTCGCGGCCTACGCCTATACGTCTTCGCAGAAAACGTTGCAGACGCTTTCGAGCCGCGTCGAGGTCGGCATGCTGTCGGTCAATCACCACGGCATCGCTCTGCCGGAAGTGCCGTTCGGCGGCATCAAGGATAGCGGCTACGGCTCCGAAGGCGGCACCGAGGCGATCGAGGCCTACCTCAACACCAAGCTGGTCACTGCCGCGGCGATCTAGAAGTCGATCACGATCCGGTCCCGGAGCGCCACACCGCCGATGTCGCAGGCGGTGCGGCGCCCGAACACCCGGTAGCGGGTGCGCGCGATCACGAGATAGACGAGATCGCGGATCGGAAGCGGCACGATCCGAAGTGCCGGCACCCAGCCCCAGCCGGGCAGGGTCGACACCACGGCGAGCGCCGCATCCGACCGCCGATAGTCCCGGCCGTCCAGGATCACGGCGTTGGTGTCGGGATTGTCGGGATCGATGCCGAGCGCCTCGGCCAGGGCCCGGCCATAAGGCGACTGGATCGGCGTGAAGCGGAAGCGCCGGGCCAAGTCGCGGTTCGCCACGAAGCGCACCCAGCCCGAACACAGGATGCAGATTCCGTCATAGAGGATGATCCCGTCATCGGGCCAGACCGGTGCGTCGTTCATCGATCCTCCAGCATGGCCAGCGCCACCAGCATCAGCACGATCGCGGGCCCGGTCTTGACGAGGGCGCCCAGCGGCTCGATCCAGAGCTCCGGCGTCAGGACCGCTGCACCACCCATGTATCCGAGCGACAGCACGATGCCCGCCATGAGCCCGAGCCGGCAGGATCGGCGCATCGCGATCAAGAGTCCGACTGAGATATCGGCGAGGCTGCTGACGATTGTCACGGCATCGGCCGGCCCCGGTGCCAAGCCGTGCGCCATCAGGATCGCGGCGGCGGGATCGAAGGCGATCGTGACGGCGATGAGGCCCGAAACCACCCAGAAGCTGACGAGCCCGGCGATGATCAGCGCCTTCAGGAGATAGAGGCGCGCGAACCATTTCTCCTGCACGGTCGCGGGCAGGCGCGCCATCATTTCTGCCAAGCTCGCGGGCTCGATGCCGGTCGCCGCGATCCAGGGCCCCGGATCGCCCTCGACACCGCGCCGCATCTCGGCAAGCGAGGTCGAGCGGATCGGCGGGGACCAGCCGAGAAGTGCCGCAAGATCGCCGGCTCTGGCCCCCAGCCCCATGAGCCAGCCCGGCAGACGCACCCAAGGCTTCGGGCCGCCAAGCCGGTGCCGGAAGCCATCGACCACTCCCCCAACGGTCGCGGCACCGCGCGCCATCACATCCCAGGCAGAATTCCAGTCCCGCTCGCCGTCGCGCCAACGCCCCGCGACGACCTCAATCGTCCGCGCGATATCGTCGATGCTGGTCACGGCAAAGGCGCTTGCCGCCTCCCGCACGGGCAGCGCCACGGGCAGCATCGCCAGCGCCCGCATCAAGGCGCTGCCGCCATAGGCGGCGTTCGCCAGGACGAAGCCCGGCCGCAGGATGACGAAGGGAATGCCGCTGGTCGCGATCGCCTGCTCGGCAGCGCGCTTGGTCCGGCTGAAATCAGTCCGGTCGTCCTCCGCGGCACCCGGGATCGAGACATGGATCAGCAGCATCGGCCGCGTTCGCGCCACCCCGACGAGCCGCTCGACGAAGCCGCGATGGACTGCATCGGTCGTGCCGCGCGGCCCGTCCTGCAGCACGCCGATGCAATTGACGATGATCTCGACCTGCCGCTCGGCCAGCAGCCGCGCGAGATCGTCGGATCCCAACGCCACGATCGGGCTTTCGACTGCCGCCGGCCCGAAAGCTTCCTTCTGCGCACTGGTGAAATGCCGGGCGATCGGCACGATCGGCCAGCCCTCGTGCAGGAGTGCTGCCGCCACCGCCTCGCCGATGAGGCCGGAGGCGCCGAGGATCGCGATGACGGGACGGGCGCTCACAGCGGCGGCTTCGCGATTATCAGCCACAGGATCAGCATGACCGAGCCGAAGCCCGGAAAGCCGAACGCGAACCAGAGCCGGAAGAGCCGGTGATAGGCGGCCGGCAGCGCCGTCCCGGGCGCCGCGGCCGCCCGCGCCAGATCGCGCATCCGGATCTGCATCCACACCACCGGCAGCCAGAATGCCCCGGCCACGCCGTAGAGCACGAGCGAGGCCATGAGCCAGCCTTCGCCGAGGGCCAACCCCGCCTCGCGTGCCAAGAGATATCCCGTCACAGGTTGCGCCAAGACCGCCGTCGCGGTGAAGACGACATCCGCGATCACCACCACCCCCGCCGTCCGCGCTACGAAGGCGGCATCCCGGCTCAGATGCGCCATCAGCATGAAGAAGGCGATGCCTGCGCCCGTCCCCAGGATGACGATCGCGCCCAGCACATGCAGGTATTTCAGGAGGAGGTAGGCCATGGAGAGCGCCTGCAACGTCTGAGCCGGAGTGGGCCCGGAGGGACTCGAACCCCCGACAACACCGTTATGAGCGGCGCGTTCTAACCAACTGAACTACAGGCCCGTCCGGTACAGCGGCGGGACTGTGCGCGAGGCGGGGCACGAACGCAACCCCGCGCTTGCCGGCGATCTTCCGGCGGATCACACTCGGCGAAAATATTGGGAGGCGGTCCATGCAGACGCGGCGCGACATGCTGAAAACCACGCTGACGGCGGCGATCGCCGCCCCCGCATTCTGGCACGAAGCGACCTGGGCGGCCGAGACGCCGGCGCCCTTACGCTCGGGCCTGCCGGAAGGCCTCGGCACGGTTGCCGTGCTCGAGCCGCCGTCACCCGGCAAGAAGCCGCTCATCAAGCTCAGCTACCGGCCGCCCAATTACGAGACGCCGAAGGCCTATTTCGACACGGTCTTCACGCCCAACGACGCCTTCTTCGTGCGCTATCATTTGGCCGGCGTGCCGACCGAGGCGGAGCTCAAAAACTGGCGCCTGAAGCTCGGCGGCGATGGTGCCGAATCAACCCTCGAGCTCGGCCTCGACGACCTCAAGAAGTTCGAGCCGGTCGAGCTCGCCGCCGTCTGCCAATGCTCCGGCAATCGCCGCGGCCTGTCGAACCCGCATGTCGCCGGAGTCGAATGGGGCGACGGCGCCATGGGCAACGCCCGATGGAAGGGTGCGCGCCTCAAGGATGTGCTGGCGAAGCTCGGCATCAAGAAGGAGGCGGTCGAGCTCATCATCTCCGGCGCCGACGGGCCGGTGCTGGAGCAGACGCCGAAATTCGTCAAAAGCCTGCCGCTTTGGAAGGCGCTCGATGAGAATGTGCTCATCGCGTACGAGATGAATGGCGGCCCGCTGCCGCTTCTGAACGGCTATCCGGCGCGGCTCGTGGTGCCGGGCTGGACCGGCGTCTATTGGCTGAAGCATGTGAATTCGCTCCAGCTATCCACCGTCTCGCTCGATAATTTCTGGATGCGCACCGCCTATCGCATCCCGCAAGGCAAGTTCCCCTCGATCGAACGGTTCGTCGGCCAAGAGAATGCCCAGACCATGCCGATCACCGAGATGGTGGTGAACTCGCTGATCACAGCACCAGCCGACGGCGCCAAGCTGCCGCTTGGGTCACCGGTCGAGGTCAAGGGTGTCGCCTGGGATGCGGGCTATGGCATCCGGACGGTCGAGGTCTCGGGCGATGGCGGCCAGAATTGGCAGCCGGCGCAGCTCGGCGAGGATACCGGCCGCTTCTCGTTCCGGCCCTGGAGCCTCAAGCTGGCACTCGCGAAGCCCGGCACCTACACGATCCTCGCCAAGGCCACCAACAAAGTCGGCGAGACCCAGGTCGACGAGCTCATCTTCAATCCCGCGGGCTACCACAACAATGTGGTGCAGCGCGCGACCGTGACGGTGAGCTGATCATGCGCACGCTGCTCCCGGCCCTTCTCCTTCTCGCCGCACCCGCCTTCGCCGACGAGGACCAGATCCATTTGAAAGCCGCCGACGGCCATGATCTGGTCGAGACGAATTGCTCGGTCTGCCACAGCCTCGACTATATCCCGATGAACTCGCCCTTCCTCAACGCCAAGGGCTGGGATGCCGAGGTGCACAAGATGATCAAGGCCTATGGGGCACCCGTCGACGAGAAGGACGCCCAGGCGATCATTGATTATCTGGCGAAGAATTACGGGGGGTAAGCCGCCGCATCTCCTGAGCCAGCGTATCGAGGGCGCTGAGGAACTGCGAGCGGTCGCGTTTGGTGAGCGGCGGCGGGCCTGAGCCGCCGGCGCCGATCTCGCGCAGATGGGCCGAAAGGTCCCGCCCGGCCAGCGCCTCGCCGATATTGCCGGTGGTGAAGCGGCGGCCGGTCGGCCCGAGAGCGGCGGCGCCTTCCTTGAGGCAGCGGCTGGCGAGCGGGATATCAGCCGTGATGCAGATATCGCCGGCGCCAATATGCTCGGCGATCCAATTGTCGGCCGCATCCGAGCCGGCCTCGACCAGGATCAAGCGGATACGCGGATCGAGCGGCACGCGGACATTGCCGCATGTGACGACGAAGACGTTCAGACCGTAGCGCTCCGCCACGGTCAGCGCTTCCACGCGCACCGGGCAGGCGTCGGCATCGATGTAAAGGGCGGTCATGCGCTGAAACTTAACATATATTATTTAGATTCAATGGCTTAATACCAAAAATTGTCATCCCCGGGCTTGTCCCGGGGATCCACGTCGGGACGTTCGCCAACTCATTCAGGCAAACGCGGCAGCGGGACGACGTGGATGGCCGGGACAAGCCCGGCCATGACGAGCGGAGGGAGCGGTGCCGACTTATTCGTTGTTCGGGGACTCAACGACGGAGATGCCGACTTCCGAAAGCCGCACCAGCACTTCTTCGATCTCGAAACTGGATAAACGATCAGGCAGCGCGGTGTTTATCTCATCAAAGGTGAGGTAACCCCGCTCCCTGCCGAGCACAAAGAGCCGCTCAATCGCAGTACTCGCCGGTTCCTCGACGACTATGTCTGGTATGACCAAGCCTGCCTCAGCGTAGATCTCCGAAAGCCCGATCTCGACACCGATCTCGGTCATGACGAGTATGTCGCCCGCGGCAAGGGTGCGGACGGCCCAGAGGCCGCCCTGGCGTACGAACTCGGTCGCCGCCATATCGTCTCGTTCCAGAACGACATAGCGCTGCACCGATGGCGTCGCTTGGTAATCGCGCAACCTTTCCGCCCGATCCGCCGCCGTCATGCTCAGGATCTCGAAGACGACGATCGGCTCCCGGATGACCTGCACCGATGCCGCGACCGGGCCGTGATGGATGAAGGCATCCGGGTAACGAATCCGATCCGCCACCTCGATCTTGAGCGTCGGACCCGACACGCGCCAGCTTTTGCCACGCAACTGCTGAAGCAGCAAAGCCCTTAGAGTGCCGCCGGTCGCGTCATGGCCGCATGTCACGTCGGCCATGGCAACCGCCTTTGTGCCGTCGAACTCGTACCGCTCCTCTTGCAACACCTCCCAGGCAAGAAACTCGGCCTGGTTCATCGACGACCCCCCTAGGTATCCAAGAAGCTCCGCAGCTTCCGCGAACGGCTCGGATGCTTCAGCTTCCTGAGCGCCTTCGCCTCGATCTGGCGGATACGCTCGCGCGTCACCGAGAATTGCTGGCCGACTTCCTCCAGCGTGTGGTCGGTGTTCATGCCGATGCCGAAGCGCATGCGCAGCACACGCTCCTCGCGCGCGGTCAGGCTGGCGAGCACCCGCGTGGTGGTCTCGCGCAGATTGGCCTGGATCGCGGCATCCAAGGGCAGGACCGCGTTCTTGTCCTCGATAAAGTCGCCCAGATGGCTGTCTTCCTCGTCGCCGATCGGCGTCTCGAGGCTGATCGGCTCCTTGGCGATCTTGAGGACCTTGCGGACCTTCTCCAAGGGCATCATCAGCTTCTCGGCCAGCTCTTCCGGCGTGGGTTCCCGGCCGATCTCGTGCAGCATCTGGCGCGAGGTGCGGACGAGCTTGTTGATCGTCTCGATCATATGCACCGGGATGCGGATCGTGCGCGCCTGATCGGCGATCGAGCGGGTGATCGCCTGCCGGATCCACCAGGTGGCGTAAGTCGAGAATTTATAGCCGCGCCGATACTCGAACTTATCGACCGCCTTCATGAGGCCGATATTGCCTTCCTGGATCAGATCCAGGAATTGCAACCCGCGATTGGTGTATTTCTTGGCAATCGAGATCACGAGCCGAAGATTGGCCTCGACCATCTCCTTCTTGGCCCGGCTCGCCTCGCGCTCGCCCTTCTGCACGGTCGAGACGACGCGGCGGAACTCGCCGATCGGCAGGCCGGTCTCGCTCGCGACCGACGAGATCTGGCCGCGCAAGCCGGCGACCTCCTCGGCATATTTGTTGACGAGATTCTGCCAGCCCTTGCCCGTGAGGCCGCGCACCTTGTCGAGCCAGTTGGGGTTGAGCTCGCTGCCGAAATATTGATGCAGGAAGTCGGCGCGCTTGACGCCGGCCCCTTCCGCCGTGCGCAGCAGCTTACCCTCGAGCGCCATGAGCGACCGGTTGAGGTCGTAGAGCTGCTGCACCAGCGTCTCGATGCGCTGATTGTTGAGGCGGATGCCCTGCATCGCCTCGACCATCTCTTCCTTGATCTTGACGTAGCGCTTGTCGGTCGCCTTCGACAGCTCCTCGCCCTTGAGTGCCGCCTCGACGCGGCCCTCATGCAGCTTGGCGAGCTTCTTGTAGATGTCGGCGACGCGGTCGAAGGCGGCGATCACGCCGGGCTTCAGCTGCGCTTCCATGGCCGAAAGCGAGATCGAGGCTTCCTCGCCATCGGCGTCGCCATCACCCTCGCCTTCCGTCTCGGGACCGATCTCCGGCTCCTCGCCTTCGGGTACCGCTGCTGCCTCGGCGGGCGGCGGCGCGTCCGGGTCGATCTCGGCCCCCTCGCCATTCTCGAAGCCGTTATTGCCGTAAGTGGCATCAAGATCGATCACGTCGCGCAGCAGAATCTTGCTGTCGTTGAGCGCATCGCGCCAGGTGATGATCGCCTTCATGGTCAGTGGGCTCTCGCAGATCCCGCCGATCATCATCTCGCGGCCGGCCTCGATGCGCTTGGCGATCGCGATCTCGCCCTCGCGCGACAAGAGCTCGACCGATCCCATCTCGCGCAGATACATGCGCACCGGGTCGTCGGTCCGGCCGATATCCTCGTCATCGAGATTGCCGGCGGCGCGTGCTTCCGAATCCTCCTCATCGCCGGTACCGACGACGGCGGGCTCCTCGGCCTCCTCGCCCTCGACGACGTTGATGCCCTGCTCCGAGAGCATGGCCATCGTGTCCTCGATCTGCTCGGAGGAAACCTGGTCGGGCGGAAGCGCCTGATTCACCTCGTCATAGGTGAGATAGCCGCGCTCCTTGCCGCGCGCGATCATCTTCCGGATCGCCAGCGCCATGGTGTCGACGATCGGACCCTCGGTCGCTTCGTCGCGATTCTCGGTAACTTCCGCCGTGCTCGCCGCTTTGGTCGCCATCTGCACCCCAATCCCGTCTCTAAGTCCCGGCCCTGTCACGAGCCCGTCCGCCGAATATACCCAACGCCAAAATACCCAATGCCCGCGCCGGTCGTTCCCCCGGCACGGCGGTCGCTGCTATCCCTGATCATGGGGCTGTCTCATGGCATCGCCGAGATCATCCCGCCCCGCTTCATCGATCCGCCTTTGCGTTACCTCCGCCTCAATGGCGCGGGCATGACCGACAACGCCCGGCAAATCGTCCTCGACCCGGGCAATGATCGCCTCTCGCTCTTTCGCTGCGGTCAGAGTGTCCCGCCAGAAGGAGAGGGCTTCTCGCCAACCCATTAATGCCCGATCGGCGCCATAGCGGCGCGCGAACGACACATGCTCCGCGAGAGCCGGGCTTTCAAGGGCCGCCACTTCGGCAGAATAACCGTGAGTGCAGAGGTGATGCTTCAGGGCCACAGCGTCAAGGCCGGGTTCGCGATGATGCAGGTTTAAAATCTCCTGGCGCAACCTGTCAAGGTCGGCCGCCTTGAGCTCGATCTCGGCGAACTCCTCGGCGATCTCGTCGAGCAAGTCCGGGTGGGCAAAGGGCGCGAACAGCAAAATCTCCTGGACCCGCCGCTCCTTCATGGTTTTTTCGCTGGTGCCGTCGAGCGGGGCCACGGCGGCGGTGAAGCGGCTTTCGCCCACTTGCCGGGGCCGCATGCCCTTGCCGGGCCGCCGCGGCGCAGGCCTGATCCGCTCATAGAGCCGGTCGCGGAAGAATCTCGCATAGACGCGCTTCAGGCTTTCGTCGCGGATCGAGGCCGCGCGCGCCTCCAGCCTTCGGGCGAGATCGGCGCGCCGCTCCGGCGTGTCGGCCGGCTTGGCCGCCACCTCCTGCCGCCACAACAGCTCGGCCAAGGGCTCTGCCCCCTTCAGCACCTCGCGCATGGCATCCGCACCGAACTTGGCGATGAGCGTGTCCGGATCCTCGCCGCCGGTGAGTGTCGCAAACCTGAGCGACTTGCCGGGCTTCAGCAACGGCCAGGCCCGCTCAAGTGCCCGCAACGCCGCGCGCTGCCCCGCCGCATCGCCGTCGAAGCACAGGATCGGCTCATCGGCGAGCCGCCACAGCACGTCCAGCTGCGCCTCGGTCAAGGCTGTGCCGAGCGGCGCCACGGCCCCCCCGAAGCCCGCGCGATGCAGCGCAATCACATCCATATAGCCTTCGGTCACGACGAGCTCGGCACCGTCGCCGACCCCCTGGCGCGCCCAGTTCAGGCCATAGAGCGTCGAACCCTTCTGGAACACCGGCGTCTCGGGCGAATTGAGGTATTTCGGCTTGGCATCGCCCAGCACGCGCCCGCCGAAGGCGATGGCACGGCCGGCCCGGTCGTAGATCGGGAACATGACCCGGTCGCGGAAATAATCGAAGCTCGACCGGCTTTCCTCCTTCTGGCCGATGAGGCCGGCCTCGAGCAGCATCTCCTCCGGAAAATCCTTCAGGAGATGCTGCTTCAAGAGCCCGCTGCCGGCCGGCGCATAGCCCAGGCCGAAGCGCTCGATCGCGGCCTGGTCCAGCCCGCGCCGCTCGAGATAGGCGCGGGCATCCCTCCCCGCATGAGATTGAAGTTGGCTCGAGAAGTAGGAAGCCGCCGCCTCGATCGCCTCGCCCAGCGTCTTCTGCCGGGCCGCCCGCTCGCGCTCCTGCGGCGAGGGTTTCGGCACCTCGAGCCCGGCCTCGCCGGCCAGCGCCTCGACCGCCTCGACGAAGCTCAGATTCTGCGTCTCGCGCACGAAGGTGATGACATCGCCGTGGGCGCCGCAACCGAAGCAGTGATAGAAGCCCTTCTCCTCATTCACGGTGAAGGACGGCGACTTCTCGTTATGAAACGGGCAAAGCCCGGTATGCTCGCGCCCGCGCTTCACCAGCTTCGTGCGCCGCCCGATCACATCGGCCAACGGCACTCGGCTGCGGATCTCGTCGAGGAAGCTCTCGGCGAAGAGCATGCTCTAGGCTCCCCTCCGCCCATATTTCGCTGTCATGGCCGGGCTTGTCCCGGCCATCCACGTCGGCAGGCCGCCGCTGGCCGTTTCGTCATGATGTAGATCCAACCGCTCTTCATCGCTGGCCGATTTCAATGACGATCGCCGACGTGGATGGCCGGGACAAGCCCGGCCATGACGAAGGGGAGAGTTACGCGAAAGGGTGGGGGTGAGGTGGGCGTGCCCGCCAACCCGCCGCTTCCAGACAACCTCAGACACCACACCCTCCCCACCTCACCCCAACCCTCTCCGCCCCCACGGGGCAGAGAGGGAGCTTCCTACTTCGTCAGCGCTTCCTTCACGAACGCGCTCGCCTTGGTGAAATCCATCTGGCCGGCGAAGCGCTCCTTCAGGGCGGCCATGGTGCGGCCCATATCCTTGATGCCGGCAGCACCGATCTCCTGGATCAAGGCGCCGACCGCGGCGCGGGAGGCGGCCTCGTCCATCTGCTGCGGCATGAAGCGCTCGATGATCGCGATCTCCTCGCCCTCCTGGTCGACCAGATCCTGGCGGTTGCCCTGCTGATAAAGCGCGATGCTTTCCCGCCGCTGCTTCACCATGCCCTGAAGCAGGCTCAGAATCGCTGCATCGTCGATGCCGGTCGAATTACCGGAGGGCCGCGCCTCGATATCCTTGTCCTTGATCTTTGCCAGCACCATGCGGAGGGTCGAGGTCCCCCGCTGGTCGCGCGCCTTCATGGCTTCCTTGAGCGCGTCGTTCAATTCCTGACGCTTCATGACGTCCTGGTACCTTGTTGAGGATCGTTCAGTTTAGCAGGATCGGTTTCGCACAAGCTTCTCTTTTATGTGGCCGACGCACGGGCTAGGTTGGCCGACACCTTCAGGAAAGCGAGCCAACGTGCTAAAGCGACTGCCGAATTTCCTCAAAACCTTCGGCATCGGCCGGGGGTTTGCCCTCTTCGCGAAATTCTATCTGGCGCGGCGCGGCACCGGCGATCTGTTCGAGGTGCAGGTCAATGGCGACGCCATCTCGCTGCGCGACACGGCAAGCGACAAGTCGATCTTCTTCCAGATCTTCGTGAAGCGGGAATACGACACGGCCGAATGGAAAGCGCAAAATCACCGCCTGATTCGCGCCTATGAAGCCATCCTGGCGCAGGGCAAGATCCCGATCATCATCGATGCCGGCGGAAACATCGGGTTGGCATCGCTTTGGTTCAATCATCTCTACCCGCGCGCCCGGATCTTCACGATCGAGCCCGATGCGGACAATCTCAAAATGCTGGAACGCAATGTCGGATCTCGTCCGAATATTACCGTCGTTCCCGGCGCCGTGTGGGACCATCCGACTCGGTTGAAGATCAGCAATCCCGATGCCGGGGCCGGCGCGTTCCGCACGATCGAAGGCGAGGGCGAGCTCAGAGCCCACTCCGTGTCCGAGCTGGCGGAACGCGAAACCGACGGCGAGCTTTTCATCGTGAAGATGGACATCGAAGGGAGCGAAGCCGCCGTCTTCCGCAGCAATTCCGATTGGGCCGCCGCTGCCTCGCTTCTCGTGGTCGAGACTCATGACTGGCTCTATCCGGCCGAGGCGACGAGCCGGCATTTCCTTCGGCGGATGAGCGAGATTCCGGTCGATTTCGTGTTTCGCGGTGAAAATGTATTCTGTTTCCGCTTCGATGATCGGCACGCCGTCTGAACGATAAGCGAGCCCTGTTCCAGCCGCACATCAGCGATCTCTTCCTTGACGGCACCCGGTTACCGGGACTACTCGACAAGTTCGCCGGGGTGCAGTCCACCCGGTGACCCAGTAAGAGGTCGGTTCGGCCGCGTTTGCGGCGTCACCCTCCGCCCGCGATAGCGGCCGGGGGTTCGGCGCGCAGGCGAAGGGCGAAGCCGGCTTCTGCCGTGAGATCAGGAGCCGTCATCATGCCCGACCAAGTCGCCGCCCCTCCGCGCCCCGCCGGCGCCACGGCCGCCCTGGTGCTGGGCGATGGCCGAGTCTTCTGGGGCCGCGGCATCGGGACCGCCGGCACGCGGGTGGGCGAGGTCTGCTTCAACACCTCGATCACCGGCTACCAGGAGATCATGACCGATCCCTCCTATGCCGGCCAGATCATCACCTTCACCTTCCCGCATATCGGCAATGTCGGCGCCAATCGCGAGGATGTCGAGACGATCAATCCCGCCGCGCGCGGCCTCGTCATCCGCACCGATATCACCGAGCCCTCGAACTGGCGCGCACTGCAGCCCTTCGACACCTGGCTCAAATCCTGCGACCTCGTCGGCATCGCCGGCATCGACACGCGCGCACTCGCCCGCCGCATCCGCGATTTGGGCGCCCCCAACGGTGCCATCTGCCACGCGCCCGACGGCAATCTCGATATCGCGGATCTCGCCGCCCAAGCACGCGCCTGGCCCGGGCTCGAAGGCATGGATCTCGCCCTCGATGTCTCGACCCGGCAGAGCTATGACTGGACCGAGACGCGCTGGCACGAGAGCGAAGGCTATGGCCAGCTCGCCACGCCCAAGCGCCGCATCGTCGCGATCGATTACGGTGCCAAGCGCAACATCCTCAGGACCCTCGCGTCCCATGGCTGCGAAGTGACGGTCGTACCGGCGAATGCCACCGCCGCGGAGGTGCTGCGCCACCGGCCCGACGGCATCTTCCTGTCGAACGGGCCGGGTGATCCTGCCGCCACCGGCGAATACGCCGTGCCCGTGATCAAGCAGCTGATCGAGACCGGCTTGCCGATGTTCGGCATCTGCCTCGGCCATCAGATGCTGGCGCTGGCGCTTGGCGGCAAGACCACCAAGATGGCGCTCGGCCATCGCGGCGCCAATCATCCGGTCAAGGACCTCGAGACCGGCAAGGTCGAGATCACCAGCCAGAATCACGGCTTCCGGGTCGAGCCCGAGAGCCTGCCGCCCAATGCGGTGCCGACGCACATTTCGCTGTTCGACGGCTCGAACGAGGGGCTCAGGATGACCGACCGACCGGTCTTCTCGGTCCAGCATCATCCCGAGGCCTCGCCCGGGCCGCAGGATTCGAACTACCTGTTCGAGCGCTTCATTCGACTGATCGACGACAAGGCGACTGCGACCAAGCCGGCCGGAGACAAGAACAATGCCTAAGCGCACCGATCTCAAATCGATCATGATCATCGGCGCCGGCCCGATCGTCATCGGCCAGGCCTGCGAGTTCGACTATTCCGGCGCCCAGGCGTGCAAGGCCCTCAAGAAGGAGGGCTACCGGATCATCCTGGTGAATTCGAACCCGGCGACGATCATGACCGATCCGGATCTCGCCGATGCGACCTACATCGAGCCGATCACGCCGGAGATGGTCGCCAAGGTGATCGCGGCCGAGCGGCCCGATGCGCTGTTGCCGACCATGGGCGGCCAGACCGCCCTCAACACCGCCATGGCGCTCTCCGAGAACGGCACGCTCGCGAAGTACGGCGTCGAGCTGATCGGCGCCAAGGAAGACGCCATCAAGATGGCCGAGGACCGGCTGCTCTTCCGCAACGCCATGGACCGGATCGGCCTCAAATCGCCGCGCTCGAGCCTGATCCATTCGCTCGAGGAGGCCAAAATCGCCCTCGACGCGGTCGGGCTGCCGGCGATCATCCGGCCGTCCTTCACGCTCGCCGGCACCGGCGGCGGCATCGCCTACAATATCGAGGAATTCAACGAGATCGTGACCGGCGGCTTGCGCGCGTCGCCGACGCATGAGGTGCTGATCGAGGAATCCGTCCTGGGCTGGAAAGAGTTCGAGATGGAGGTGGTCCGCGACCGCGCGGATAATTGCATCATCATCTGCTCGATCGAGAATATCGATCCGATGGGTGTGCATACCGGCGACAGCGTCACCGTCGCCCCGGCACTGACGCTCACCGACAAGGAATACCAGGTGATGCGCGATGCCTCGATCGCGGTGCTGCGCGAGATCGGCGTCGATACCGGCGGCTCGAACGTGCAGTTCGCGGTCAATCCGGCCGATGGAAAGCTCGTCGTCATCGAGATGAATCCGCGCGTCAGCCGCTCCTCGGCGCTCGCCTCGAAAGCGACGGGATTCCCGATCGCCAAGGTCGCGGCATTGCTGGCGGTGGGCTACACGCTCGACGAGCTGCAAGAACGAGATCACGGGCGTCACGCCGGCCTCGTTCGAGCCGACGATCGACTATGTCGTCACCAAGATGCCGCGCTTCGCCTTCGAGAAGTTTCCGGGGGCGGCCCCGCTGCTCTCGACCTCGATGAAGTCGGTCGGCGAATGCATGTCGATCGGCCGCACCTTCGCCGAAAGCGTGCAGAAGGCGCTGCGCTCGCTCGAGACGGGCTTGAACGGCTTCAAGGAGATGGCGATCCCGGGCGGCAAGGACGCCGTGCGGGCCGCCCTCGCCCAGCCGACGCCGGACCGGCTCCTCGTCATCGCCCAGGCCTTCCGCGAAGGCTTGAGCGTGGCCGAGATCCATGCCGTCTGCAAATACGACCCCTGGTTCCTGGGCGAGATCGAGAAGATCGTCGCGACCGAGGCGAGGCTGAAGCAGGACGGCCTCCCGACCGATGCCGGTGCGCTCCATGCCTTGAAGCGCCAGGGCTTCAGCGATGCGCGCCTGGCCGAGCTCACCGGCACCAGCGAGGACGGCGTCTCGCGGCTCAGGCAGGCGCTCAACATTCATCCAGTCTATAAGCGCGTCGACACCTGTGCTGCCGAGTTCGCTTCGCTCACCCCCTACATGTACTCCACATACGAGGGCGACGGCCTGTCCCCGGCCGAGGACGAGGCCGAGCCCACCGACCGGCGCAAGGTCATCATCCTGGGCGGCGGCCCGAACCGCATCGGCCAGGGTATCGAGTTCGATTATTGCTGCGTCCATGCCGCCTACAGCTTGCGCGAAGCCGGCATCGAGACGATCATGGTCAACTGCAATCCCGAGACCGTCTCGACCGATTACGACACCTCGGACCGGCTCTATTTCGAGCCGCTGACCGCCGAGGATGTGATCGAGCTGGTGCGCGTCGAGCAGCGCAAGGGCACGGTGCTGGGCCTTATCGTCCAGTTCGGCGGCCAGACGCCCTTGAAGCTCGCGGCCGCCCTCGAGGCGGCGAAAATTCCAATCCTCGGCACCTCGCCCGACGCCATCGATCTCGCCGAGGATCGCCGCCGCTTCCAGAAATTCCTGCACGAGCTGGGCCTGAAGCAGCCGGCCAACGGCACGGCGCGCTCGCTCGAGGAGGCGGAAGCGGTCGCCGAGGAGCTGGGCTTCCCGCTCGTCATCCGGCCCTCCTATGTGCTGGGCGGGCGCGCCATGGAGATCGTCTACAACTCGACCACCCTGAAGCGCTACATGGCCAATGCCGTGCAGGTCTCGGGCTCCAGTCCGATCCTCCTCGACCGGTATCTGAGCGACGCGATCGAGGTCGATGTCGATGCCGTGAGCCGACGGCAAGGATGTCCATGTCGCCGGCATCATGGAGCATATCGAGGAGGCCGGGATCCATTCCGGCGACAGCGCCTGCTCGCTGCCGCCCTACTCGCTCTCGCCCGAGATCGTGGCCGAGATCGCGCGCCAGACCAAGATGATGGCGCTGGGATTGGGCGTCGTCGGCCTGATGAACGTCCAGTACGCCGTCAAGAACGGCGAGGTCTATGTGCTGGAGGTCAATCCGCGCGCCAGCCGCACCGTGCCGTTCGTGGCGAAGGCGACGGGCGTGCCGATCGCCAAGATCGCGGCCCGCATCATGGCCGGCGAGAGGCTCGCCGACTTCACGCTCGGCCGCGCCAAGATCGACCATATCGCGGTCAAGGAGGCGGTCTTCCCGTTCAACCGCTTCCCCGGCGTCGATCTCATCCTCGGGCCCGAGATGCGCTCGACCGGCGAGGTCATGGGGCTCGACGCCGATTTCGGCCGCGCCTTCGCCAAGTCGCAGCTGGGCAGCGGTACCAATCTGCCCCTCTCCGGCACCGTCTTCGTCTCCGTCCGCGATCCGGACAAGGCGGCGGTGACGGCACCGTGCCGGCGACTCGTCGAGATGGGCTTCAGCCTGGTGGCGACTCGCGGCACCGCGCAGCATCTGCGCGAGCAGGGCTTGCCGGTCGAGGTGGTGAACAAGGTGCTGGAAGGACGGCCTCATATCGTCGACCGCATGCTGGGCGGCGGGGTGCAGCTCGTCTTCAACACGACGGACGGCACGCAGGCCGTGGCGGACAGCTATTCGATCCGCCGGACCTCCCTCACCCACAGCATCCCCTACTACACGACGGTCGCCGGCGCGCGCGCTTCCGTGGAGGCGATTCAGGCGCTGAAGAGCGGTAGTCTTGAAGTTGCGGCCTTGCAGTCCTATTTTGATAGGCCGCTCGCCTGAGACGGCCGGGAACGGCCGCCTAAGGGGGACGTTTTCAATCCCGCGACGCGTTCATTTCAAGTCAGGCCCTACCGTCGATGATGAAAGTTCCGATGACTGAGGTCGGTTTTATCCGGCTGAAGGATGAATTGCGGCGTCTCAAGAGCGTGGATCGGCCTGCCATTATCCGCGCCATCGCCGAAGCCCGCGAGCACGGCGATCTCTCCGAGAACGCCGAATACCACGCGGCGCGCGAGCGGCAATCCTTCATCGAAGGCCGCGTCATCGAGCTCGAGGACAAGATCGCTCGAGCCGAGGTCATCGATGTCACCAAGCTCACCGGCAATGTCGTCAAGTTCGGCGCCACGGTGATGCTGGCGGACGAGGAGACCGACGAGGAGACGCGCTACCAGCTGGTCGGCGAGGATGAAGCCGACATCAAGCAGGGCATGCTGTCGGTGACCTCGCCTTTGGGCAAGGCGCTGATCGGCAAGGCGCTCGGCGAAAGCGTGGAGGTCACGACCCCGCGCGGCGCCAAGTCCTACGAGATCGTCAAGGTGCTGTTTCAGTGATTCTTTCCCTCTCCGCCCCAGCGGGGCGGAGAGGGTCAAGGTGAGGTGGGGAACGCAAGGTCGCCGAAAGGGACACGCTTGATCGCCTCCCCTCGCCCGGACTCTGATTTATCTCAGAAATTTTCTCCGTCATCCCCGGGCTTGTCCCGGGGATCTACGTCGTGCCGCAACTCAGCGTTATCGCGTGAAGACGAGGCGGCGGATCGACGTGGATGGCCGGGACAAGCCCGGCCATGACGAGCGAAATGCTGTGGCCTGGCGAGCCGGGAAGAAGAGATTCAGTGGTCGTCCTGCACCTCGAGATCGATCGGCACGCCCGGCTCGTATTTCGATCGCCGGATCGCGAGCGCCGATTTCACGTGATTCACATTGGGCGCCGAGGTCAGGCGCGTGGTCAGGAAGCGGTGATAGCTGTCCCAATCGGTCGCCACGACCTTGAGCAGGAAATCCGTCTCGCCGGCCAGCATATGGGCCTCGCGCACCTCGGGCCAGCCGCGGATCAGCTCCTCGAAGGCGTTGAGATCCGATTCGGCTTGGCTGACGAGGCCGACATGGGCGAAGACGGTGACGCCGAAACCCAGCGCCTCGGGATCGATCGCCGCGTGATAGCCCTCGATGAACCCTGCCTCCTCGAGTGCCCGCACCCGCCGCAAGCAAGGCGGCGCCGAGATTCCGGCGCGCTGCGCCAGCTCGACATTGGTCATGCGCCCGTCGGCCTGCAAATCCCGCAGGATCCGGCGATCGATCTTATCGAGCTTAATTCGGCGCATCAGGACAACCTCTTGGGGGCAACGCGCAATTATCTTACAAAAACCTCGGTCGGAGCAATACAAGCCGTCTCGTTCCGTCTCAATCGCGCAGATTTGACCGGGGTCGGCCCATGAATGCACCGGTGTGGGTCTTGCATGACGGCAAGGACGGGCTGCGGAACCAGGTGATCGGCGTGGCCGAGGCGGTGGGTTTGCCCTTCGAGGAGAAGCGGCTCGAGACTCGCTATCCCTGGAAGGCGCTGCCGCCGGCGCTCTGGCCGAATGCCCGCCATGCGCCGGGGCGCGGCGGCGACCGGCTGCTGCCGCCCTGGCCGCGCCTCATCATCAGCGCCGGCGGCCGCTCCGCCGCCCCTGCCGTCTCGGTGCGCAAGGCGGCGCTGGGTCGCTGCCTGGTGGTCCATATCCAGGACCCGAAGATCGCGCCCCGGCATTTCGACCTCATGCTGATTCCCGAGCATGACCGGCTCAGGGCACCCAACATCATGCTGACGCGCGGCGCCCCGCATCGCGTGACAAGGGCGATCCTCGACGAGGCGGCGGAACACTGGCAGCCGCGACTCGGCCATCTGCCCGCGCCGCGACTGGCCGTCCTGATCGGCGGCGACAACGGCATCTACCGGCTCGACCCACCCGCCATGGCGCGCATCGCCGACCAGCTGGCCGCCCTCGCCGAATCCGGCGCCGGTCTCATGGTGACGCCGTCGCGGCGGACCGGCGCCGAGGCCGAGCAGGTATTGCGGCAGCGCCTTGCCGGCACCAAGGCAGAGATCTGGGACGGCACCGGCGACAATCCCTATTTCGGCTATCTGGGGCTGGCCGACCATGTCCTGGCAACGGCCGATTCGATCTCGATGATCACCGAGGCGAGCGCCACCGGAAAGCCGGTCCATGTCATTCCCCTGGAAGGCGGCTCGCGCAAGTTCGAGGCGTTCCACGCCGCGATGCACGAGGCCGGCGTCGCGCGACCCTTCACCGGCGCGCTCGAGACCTGGGACTACCCGCCGCGCGACGACACGGCCGAGGCCGGCACGCGCATCCGCGCCCTGCTCAAGGAACGGGGGCTCTGGCCGTGAAGGGCCCGCTCATCTTCCTCGCCGCCTTCGCGGCGGCCGCCATCCTCTTCACCCTGGCACCGGGCATCGATCTCTGGGCCGCCCAGCTCTTCTGGTCGCCCGACCAGGGCTTCTTCCTGCGCGACTGGCCGCCTTTCCGGCTGGCCTACCAGGCGCTTCCCATCATCACCTGGATCCTGGCGGTCGGATTGGCCGTCCTGCTCGCCATCATCATCCTGGGCGAGCGCAATGTCGGGCGCTTCGACCGCAAGCTCACCCTCTATCTGCTCCTGACATTCATCATCGGGCCGGGCCTGCTCGCCAACACGGTGCTCAAGGATCATTGGGGCCGCGCCCGGCCGAGCCAGGTGGTCGAGCTCGGCGGGACCAAGCAATTCACGCCGGCGCTCATCCCGTCCGATCAGTGCGGCCGCAATTGCAGCTTCGTCTCGGGCCATGGCGCCATGGCCTTCTCGCTGGTGGCCTTCGCGGCCGTGCCGGCAACGCTGCGCCGGCGCCGCCTGGTCGCGGCCGCCGCACTCTCCTTCGGCGCCTTCGTCGGACTCGCCCGGATCGCGCAAGGCGGCCATTTCCTGTCCGACACGATATTTGCCGGATTCCTGATGATCGCGACGGCCTGGCTCCTCCATCGCTGGGTAGTCGTGGCGGACGGGCTGTCGCATCCACTTGTCGGCCGCGGCGGCCGTGCGCTCGCCCGGCTTTCAGCCGGTCTCCATGCCGCCGGACACTTCTTCGCCGCCGAACGCTGGCGCCGCTGGCTCGCCTTCGATCTCGCTTGCCTCGCCGCGATCCTGATCTCGATCGCAGCCTTCGACCGCCCGCTCGCCCGGTATTTCCACCAGCCCGACGACCGTTTGAGCCATTTCTTCGTCTGGTTCGCCCAATTCGGGCTCGGCTGGGGCTGGCTGGTCCTCACGGCCGGCGCCACGATCGCCCTCCTCGCCTTGGCGCAAGCGCCGCGCTTCGCCACGATGCGCGAGCGCTTCACCGCCTGGGCGCTGGTGCCGCTCTTCCTCTTCGCCAGCGTGGCGCTGGCCGGCATCCTCGCCGACATCCTCAAGATCCTGGCCGGGCGGACGCGGCCGAAGCTGCTTTTCTCGGACGATCTCTACAGTTGGGGTGCCCTCTTCGCTGGCGACGGTGCCGCTTGGCATGCCGACCACTGGTCCTTCCCGTCGGGCCACACGGCCAATGTCGCCGCACTCGTCTGTGCGCTTTGGATGCTCTGGCCGCGCCATGTCGCATCCTATGTGCTGTTCGTGGCGCTGATCGCGCTCTGTCGCGTCGGCGCCGACCAGCATTATTTGAGCGACACGATCGGCAGCGTCTGGCTCGCCATCGTCACCTGCTTCTATGTCCGCGGAATCTATCGCCGCAGCGGCATCCGGCTCCAGGATGCCAAGGCCGGCGTCATTGCGCCGCTGGCGCCGGTGTCGTGGGCGCGGCGTTTGCTGCCGGTCTATCCTCATAGCCTTTGAAGCCGTGTAGGGCATAGACCCAGACCTCGCGCGGCGGGATGCCGGGGCCGATCGGCACCAGCACATGGGCCACGGGCTCGTCGCTCTCGAAGCGCTGGGTGATCTCGGTGCGGTCCTTGCGGTTCGTGATCCAGAGATAATCGCCGCCCGGCACGTCAGGCAGGCTCTGATTCATTTCGAAACCGTTCCGAACATGCTGACCGGGATTCCAGATCTTCATCTCGAACGGGTGCGGCCGCATGTAATAGATGATCCCGGCCATCAGCTCGCGCTCGTCGCCCAAGAGCGGCAGTGGCGGCGCCTGGGTACGGATGTCGCTCAAGCTCTGGCCGAGGCGCTGCCAGCCCAGCACGCGGTGCAAGGGATCGAGCGTGCCCAGGTGAAACCCGAAACGCTCGGCCGCGTTATGGGCGCCGAAGCCCAGGACGGCCAGCATCACATGCAGCACGACCGACCATTGCACCAGCGCGTCGCGCCCGTGCGCGCTCAGATACGCCACCACCAGGATGGTGGCCGAGAGATATGTCGGCGCCGACCAATTGGCGTTGGCGCGCGACAGCAGCGCCACCACGAACATGAAGCCCAAGGTCGGCAGCGCGAAGGCAGCGAGCATGAGTGCGCGCCGATCGGCGAGCGATTTCCGCGCCGTCACCGCGATCCAGGCCAGCGTCGCGAAGAAAATCGGCCCGAACACGCCGAATTGCGATCCGACGAAGGTGAGGAACGCTTCGGGATGCAGCGACACGCCATGGACATTGGCGTCGCGCCCGGTCTCGGCATAGCTGACGAAGCCATGCGCCCAGTTCCACAGGAGATTGGGTAGATAGACCAGGAAGGCGATGATGACGGCGCCCAGGAAATACTTCACATGCCGCCGCTCGTCGCGCACCGCGACGAGGAAGCCCAGCGCCGAGAGCAGCCAGTAGCCCATGGCGTATTTCGAGAGCAGGCCCAGCCCGCAGGCAATTCCGGCGAGCGCCCACCAGCTCCAGCGGTCGGCCTCGCGCGCCCGCACGAAGGCGTAAGTGGCGAGCGCCCAGAAGAAGAGCAGCGGCACATCGGTCGAGATCACGACCGAGGAGAGCGACACCGCCGGCAGCGTGACGAAAGCGATCGCCGACCAGGCGCCGATGCGCCGGTCATAGAGCCGTGCGCCGATCGCGAATACCAGAAAACTGGTGCCGACATAGGCGAAGGAGGCGCCGATCTTGACCGCGAGATCGTCCGGCCCGAACAAATTCGTCGTGGCCCAGATCATCCAGGCGACGAAAGGCGGCTTCGAGTAATAGCCCCAGTCGGGATTCTGCGCCCAGATCCAGTATTGCGCCTCGTCGGGATAGAGGTCGATCGGGTGACCGGACAGCCACATCACCCGGATGAGGGTGGCGATGCCGATGGCGAAGAGCGCGTAGCGGAAGAACGGATCGGGTGCGGCCTGGAAGCGGCGCATCGCCGGAGTCGATGAAATTCTGGGCATGGCGGCGCGGACCCTAGACCATTTTTTCCGTGTGAGGGATCGGAAAAAGCGGCCTGAAAAGCCGCATCCACGGCGCTCCATGCGACGAACCGTCACAAATACGTCACGTCGCTGCATTACTAAGCCGAAGGACGGCGGGGGGAGGCCAAGCAGTGAGCGGGCTCATCGACATGATCGGCGGCTATTTCGCGCGCGACGAGACGCTGCCCCATCTCGTTCTCGCCGTGCTGCTGGGGGCGGCCATCGGAGTCGAGCGGCAATGGCGCCAGCGCACCGCCGGGCTCCGCACCAACACGCTCGTCTGCCTGGGCGCCGCTTCCTTCGTCGATCTCGCAGCCACGCTGTCGGCGACGCCGGCCGGCACGATCCAAGTCATCGCCTATGTCGTCTCGGGCGTGGGCTTCCTCGGCGCCGGCACGATCATGAAGGAAGGCGCCAATGTCCGCGGCCTCAACACGGCCGCGACGCTGTGGTGCTCGGCCGCGGTCGGCGCCTGCACGGCGGCCGGTGAGACGGTGGCCGCCATCAGCACGGCCGCCCTCGTCATCTTCGTCAATCTCTTCCTCAGGCCGATCATCGCCCGGATCGACCGGCGCGGCACCATGGTCATCGTGCCCGAGGCGGAGACCAGCTATTCGATGCATGTCGCCACGACGGCGAAGCGCGAGGCTCATATCCGCGTCCTGCTGCTCAACGGGCTGCGCGAGGCCGGCCTGGGTCTCGTCGCACTCGAAAGTGCCGATCTCGAAGGCCGGCCCGAACTCGTCCAAGTCCGCGCCGAGATCGTCGCGCACGATGCCGACGCCGCCACGCAGATCGAACGCATCGCCGGCCGCCTCAGCCTCGAGCCCTCGGTCTCGGCCGTGCGCTGGAAGGTGGCATCGGCGCTGGCGGAGGAGAGTTAGGCGGAAACAATGTGGAGCAGAAGCAAGTGGGGCGGGCATCCTGCCCGCCAGCGGGCGGGACGCCCGCTCCACTCTTCTATAAGCGCCCCTTGATGTGTGTCCATATTTGGACTATATCCAATTCGGTACATTGAGGGCACATAAATGCGTCAGGCGCATCATCGGCAGGTCGAGATCCAGCCGGGTCCGGAACGGCTCGATCCCGCACGGTTCGCGCCCGCCAACCGCAAGCGCCTGAGCGCGCCGGCGCTGCGCACCTTTTTGGCCATCGCCGACCTCTGGCGCTTGAGCGAGGAGGAGCGCCGCCTCGTGCTGGGATATCCGTCGCGCTCGACCTTCCATAATTGGGCGCGGATCGCGCGCGAGCATGGCGAGCTGACGCTCGATGTCGATGTCCTGATGCGCCTCTCCGCAATCCTGGGCATCCACCAGGCGCTGGGCGTGCTGAATACCAATGAGGCGGATGCGACCGCCTGGCTGCGCCGGCCCCACACGGCCCCGGTGTTCGGCGGCCAACCGCCGCTGGCCCTCATCGTCTCGGGCACCCAGGACGGGCTGATGCAGGTTCGGCGCTTTCTCAATTCAGCACGCGGCGGCCTCTATATGCCGCCGAACGAGGTGGATCGCGGCTTCGTCCCTTATAATGATGCGGAGATCCTGTTCTCGTGAGGCATGCGCCGGCTCCTCAGCCCGCGCACCGGCTGATCCCATCCCGCTTTCCGCCGCTCGGCCTGTTCGACACGGTGGCGCGCGCGGCCGATCTCGAGGCGGTGATGGACCTCGTCGGCTGGACCAACGACCGGCTGGTCGCCGAGCGCATCGCCCGGCTGCCACGGAGCGAATGGGTCTATGGCCGGCCGAATGCGAGCATTGTCATGGCCGCCTTCCTGCACTTGGCGCCCGGCGGCATGCGCTTCAACGGCCCCGAGCTCGGGGCCTGGTATGCCGCCGACAGCATGGCGACGGCGGCAGCCGAGGTCGGCCATCATCTGCGTCGCGAGGCGGCGGCGACCGGGGTGGCCGAGATGGCGCGCACCTATCGCGCCTATTCATCTGAGCTTGCGGGCGACTATCTCGACATCAGCGGCGCGGCGCTGCCGGAGATCTATGCATCCGACAGCTACGAAGCCGGCCAGCGCTTCGGCGAAGCGGCCCGGGCCGCCGGCGAGGACGGCATCCTCTATGACAGCGTCCGCCGCCGCGGCGGCATCAATGCCGCCTCATACCGCCCGACCAAGGTGCTCGACATCGTGCAGACGGACCATTTCTCCATCCGCGTCACCGTGGCTGACCGGCGGATCGAGGTGCATAGGCTTGCTTCCAGCTAACCGCCAGCTCGCCAGACGGCGATCCTTCGATGTAGCATCGCGAATGGGGTCGAATCCTTTCCGGAAAAAGAGGACGGGAAGCCATGACCCTCATCGCATCGCGCAGCATAGCCGCCAACTTCCTCGCCCTCACCCTGATACTCTTTTCTGCCCCCGTCTTCGCCGACGACTACAAGGGGCCGCCCACTCCGTGCGAGAAGGAGCTGTCGCTCGGCGACGCCGCCGGGCTGCTGAAGGGCAAGGCCGAAATCAACCACTATTCGATGGGCGCGTCCGCGCCGGGCGAGGGCTGCGAGCTCGGTGTGCATGACGGAAACAATTTCGCGATGATCGACATCTCGGCGAGCAAGGGGACCCACGAGACACTGCAGATGATGCTGCAGATCACGCCGTCGGCGAAGCCATTCCCCAGCGTCGGCGACGAGGCCTTCGATTTCGGCCAGTCTGACTCCAACATCCCCGACGCCCAGCAATACGAGGTCCGCGCGCGCAAGGGCGGTCTGCTCTGCTACGCCGAGCTGCACCGATCCAACGGCGCTGCGGGCGATGCTCTCCTCGTTTCGACCGATCCTCAGAAGATCGCCACACAGCTGGCGGCACTCTGCACTAAGATCTTCGCCGCGCGAGCGTTGCCCTAAAATCTTCGGCGCGGCTTCCCAGCCCCTCATACCCCGGGCATGCTAAGAGGGCTTCACATCTCGCGGCGTGAGGCCCATATCGTCGCCTCATCTTTCCGGTTCAAAACGGGTTCCATGGCGCTTCAGATCGAAACCTTCTCCTCGCTGAAGGGCGGCAACAGCTTCTTCAAGGCGGTGACCCATCCCGACGCGGCCGATCGCGCCGCCTCGCTGGTCGCCCGGCTCGAGGCGGCCAAGGCGCTCGCGGTCTATGATCCCTTAGGCTTCCTCGCCGGCTTTGCCGTCTGCCACGATCTCGGCCGCTGCAGTGTCGAGGGCGTCTATGTCCAGTCGGTCGAAGCGATCGGCAAGGAGCTGCTGGGCCGCCCGGCCGAGCCGGTGACGGATCTCAGGACCGCCAAGGCCGATCTCGTCTTCGTCGCCGCCTTCGATGCGCAGCGCCTCATCGAGAACATCCAGCATCTCATCCCCGACGGCGCCGAGATCGTGACGCTCGACGCGATGCGGCTCGAGGAGTCGCTGCTGACCAACCGGCGCAGCTATCTCGACCCGCTCAATTTCGCGACCAACTTTGCCTTCTTCCGCGATGGCGACGGGCATCACACCAGGATCGCCACGGCGAATTACTGGACCAATTACGGCGCCAAGGAGACCGAGCTCGCCTTCACGCTCTTTGGTGCCGACGGCCAGGTGCTGGCGCGCTGGCGCCAACGGCCGGCGCCCGGCAACAGCGCGATCGCGATCGACAGCCGGGATGTCCGTAAGCGCTTCGGCCTCGGCCCCTTCACCGGCCAGCTCTTCATCCATGTCATCGGCGCCGCCGGCCATGACGTCGTGAAATATGCGCTCGATACGATCGACGAGTTGGGATCCAGCCTCAGCTGCACGCATGACGCCAACGCCTGGCCCGCTGATTTCTATGCAGGATTGCCGGCACCGCGCGCCGACGAGCAGGTCATCCTCTGGGTCCAGAACAGCCTGCCCCTGCCGATCCCGGCCGGCGGCTTGGCACTCAATCTGATGGGCGACGGCCGCATCGTCCCATTTCCGACCGCCGTCCCGCCCTTCGCCAGCGTGCCGCTCGATGTGGCCGCCCTGCTGCCCGACGCGCGCTGGCCGCAGCAGATCGAGATCCGCGCCGGCAAGCATATCGTGCGGCCGCGCTACGAGGTGGTGCGCGGCGAGCGCCGGCGCATTGCCCATCCCAATGTCGAGCGCGTCGACCTCAAGCCCGATCCCAAGATCTCCCGGCTCGGCCCGACCATGGGCAAGGGCTTCATCCTGCCGGCGCCGATCCTGCCGGCCGACCGGTGGCGCAGCCTCGTCCTGCCGACGCCGATGGCGACCACGCAAGAGGTGCTGCCGATCCAGGCGATGGCCTACGACCCGGCCGGCCGCGAGATCGGCCGCAAAAGCTTCGGCCGCCTCGCCCGCCAAGAGTCGGTGGCGCTCGATCTGGACGAGCTGACCAGCGGCCTCAGAGGCTTCGGCCATGTCGAGCTGACCTATGATTGGGAGCACGGCATCGAGGCCGATGGCTGGCTGCACGCGCTCTTCCGCTATGAGGATCGGGCAAGCGGGCACGCCGCCGAGTCGAGCTTCGGCGCGCATATCTTCAACACGGTCTTGACCTACCGCGACGAGCCGCAATCCTATGCCGGCCGGCCGCCCGGCCTGTCGACCCGGCTGTTCCTGCGCGTGGGCGCCGAGCCCTTCGAGACGATCTGCCATCTGATCTATCCGGCGTCCACGCCGTGGCATTCCCGCTCGAGCACGGATCTCATCCTCAACGGTGCCGATGGCGTTGAAATCGCTCGACATCGGGTCGATATAGCCTGTGGCGGCTCGCTCTTCTGGCGGGTCGGCGAGATGTTCGATAAGAGGGATCGCGCCAGAGCCGAGGGCGGCTTCGTGACCGTGCGCGACTCGACCTGCCGCCTGTTCGGCTATCACGGGCTCGAAGCGGCGTCCGGCCGCTTCAGCCTTGACCACATGTTCGGTTTTTGACGAGTGTGACCTACAAGCCATTGTAGCTTGCGCAAAACGGATTACTTTATAGAGCGTGAATTCGGGGCAGCTCCGGTCGCATCCGCGACGGCTGCGGAGTAAAGATGACTGAAACGCGTCATACCAAGGTCCTGATCATCGGTGCCGGACCGGCCGGCTACACGGCCGCGATCTACGCGGCGCGTGCCAATCTGGAACCGATCATGGTGCAGGGGCTGCAGCCGGGCGGCCAGCTGACCATCACGACCGATGTCGAGAACTACCCGGGCTTCGCCGATGTGATCCAGGGCCCCTGGCTGATGGAGCAGATGCAGAAGCAGGCCGAGCATGTCGGCACGCGGATCATCTTCGACATCATCGCGTCCGTCGATTTCTCCGAGCGCCCGTTTCGCGCCATCGGCGACAGCGGCGATGTCTATATCGCCGACGCAATCGTCATCGCGACCGGCGCCCAGGCGCGCTGGCTGGGCCTGCCGAGCGAGGAGCGCTATCGCGGCTTCGGCGTCTCGGCCTGCGCCACCTGCGACGGCTTCTTCTTCCGCGGCAAGGATGTGGCCGTGGTCGGCGGCGGCAACACCGCGGTCGAGGAAGCGCTTTACCTCACCAACCATGCGAAATCGGTGACGCTGATCCATCGCCGCGATACGCTCCGCGCCGAGAAGATCCTGCAGGATCGGCTCTTCCGCAATCCCAAGATCCGCGTGATCTGGGATCATGCCATCGACACGGTCGACGGCATCGGCGGCGTTGCCGGCGAAGGCCCGGCGCAGGTCACCGGCTTGACCCTGCGCAGCACGCGCAACGGCAGCCAGATGAAGATTCCGACCGACGGGCTCTTCATCGCCATCGGCCACACGCCGGTGACGGAGATTTTCAAGGGTCAGCTGACGCTTGATGCGGAGGGCTATATCGTGACATCGCCGGATTCAACGGCGACCAACGTCCCGGGCGTGTTCGCGGCCGGCGACGTGAAGGATAAGATCTTCCGGCAGGCCGTGACGGCTGCCGGCATGGGGTGCATGGCGGCCTTGGAAGCTGAGAAGTTCCTGGCCGCGAACGAGACCGGGGAAGCGTTGCGGGCGGCCGAGTAGCGGCCGGAGACAACAGATTTTCGGGCTGAACCTGGGCAGGGGACAGGGATGGATTGGGATAAACTGCGGGTGTTTCACGCCGTGGCCGAGGCCGGCAGCTTCACCCATGCGGGTGACTCGCTGAACCTCAGCCAGTCGGCGGTCAGCCGCCAGATCAGCGGACTCGAGGAAAGCCTCCAGGTGCCGCTGTTCCACCGCCATGCGCGCGGCCTCATTCTGACGGAGCAGGGCGAGCTGCTCTATCGCACGGCGCGCGACGTGTTCGCGAAGCTGTCGATGACCGAGGCGATGCTGTCGGAATCGAAAGACAGGCCGAAGGGCCCGCTCAAGGTCACGACCACGGTCGCCTTCGGCTCGGCCTGGCTGACCCCGCGGATCAAGGAGTTCCTGGAGCTCTATCCCGAGATCACGCTGTCGCTGCTGGTCGATGACGGCGAGCTCGACCTCTCGATGCGCGAGGCCGATGTCGCGATCCGCATGTCGCCGCCGCGCCAGCCGGATCTGGTGCAGCGCCACCTCATGACCGTGCGCTCCTACGCCTTCGCCTCGCCCGAATATTTGAAGAAGCATGGCACGCCGGCCAAGCCCGAGGATCTCGACGAGCATCGGATCATCATCTATGGCGACGATGCGCGGCCGCCGACAGCCAGCGTCAATTGGCTGATGGAAGCCGGCACCAAGCCCGGGACCGAGCGCCGGCCGATCCTCAAGGTCAACAATGTCAACGGCATCTACCGCGCCGTGCAGAGCGGGCTCGGCATCGGCTCGATCCCGAACTTCATGCTGCCGGAAACCTCGGAGCTCGTCCGCGTGCTGCCGGAGCTGAGCGGTCCCACAATCGAATCCTATTTCGTCTATCCCGAAGAGCTCAGGCCCTCGAAGCGCATCGCGGTGTTCCGCGACTTCCTGATCCGAAAGGTCGCCGAAGCCCGCCTCAATTGAGGCGGTGCAGGAGCCATTGGAAGGGTCCCTTCAACGCGCGCTTGTTTCTGGAGCGGCTACCGAACTTAGGGGGCGCAATGAAGCTGCGGCACGTTCTTGCTCTGGCGCTGATCAGCGGAGCATTTTGCTCGACAGCGCCGGCGTGGGCGCAATCGCCCGGTCATGTCACAGGCATCGGGGGCGTCATCGTCACGAGCAAAGACCCGAAGGCTCTGTCTGCCTGGTACCGCGATGTCCTCGGCCTGGAGATCAAGCCCTGGGGCGGAGCGAAGCTGTCCTATGCGGCACCTGGCCACCCACCGGCGGCGGTCTGGGCGCCGCTGCCCCAGAACAGCGATGAAATGACACCCTCGACCCGCGACTTCATGCTGAACTTGGCCGTTGACGATATGGACGCGTTCATCGCCCGGCTGACCGCAAAGGGGGTGCCCATCCTCAAGCGCGACCAGGACGCGTTCGGCAAGTACGCCTGGGTGCTCGATCCCGATGGAACCAAGATCGAGTTCTGGCAGCCGCCGTCGGCACCTCAGTAGAAGGACAGGTTTCGCCTGTCGCCGCTTTACTCGAGCGGCGGTTCCCAAAGTTCGATCGGGTTTCCTTCGGGATCGAAGATGCGCGCGAAGCGGCCCGTCTCGGGACTATCCCAGCTGGCATCTGTTTTGATGGCGATGCCGGCCTGCCGCAACTTGGACAGGGTTTCATCCAAGTCATCCACGCGGAAGTTGATCATCCACTGCTTATTGTCGGGCCAGTGATCCGTCGTTGCCGCGAACGGCATGAAGACCGTGGGTCCGGCGGCCTGCTGCCACGGCTCATAGCCCTCCATGGTCACGCCGAGATGGTCCTTGTACCACTGCAAGAGTGCCTCGGGGTCGGCCGAGCGGAAGAACACGCCACCAATGCCAATCACAGCCATGACGCTCCCCCACCCCGCGAAGTCGTGGCAGCCTATTATCTGCCGGATGAAAAGCCAAGGGCCGGTTTCCACCCATGGCAGAGTCTCATCAGGTCCGCCTAGCGGCCTTGCGACGGCTGCCGGCATCCTTGGTCGCGATCGGGTCGCAGCGGTGCCTGTCGTCCGGGTCTCGACCGCAGCGCTGATGCTGGGCGAGCCCGTCGGCTTTTGCGAAAGCGCAACACTGGCGGTGACGCCCGGCGGATCGCCTTCGCGTCACGGAAGTAAATTCCGATACATTTCAAATTGTTAATGTAGGACGGGCTGGAACGTCGCGCAATTTAGCCCCATTTATTTCCTGTAAAGGCCGTCCCCGCGTCAATCTCGCGTCAATCTTCAAGACGCATTGTGACGCTGAGTGGGATGTCGATTTGGGGGGTTGGCTCCGCGAGGAGACCTTCCCAAATGGGATGCTAGAGCACGACGAGCCCTGCATTGGTCGTTACGGAATTCATCGGCGCCTGCGGGCTGCCGGTATCGAGTTCCCGGATGGTGTATCCGGGAAAGGGTCTTCGGATCCTACGTCTCCCAGACGTGAAGCCTCCCTGTTGACTTGGCCGGAACCCGAAAGAGTTCCGGCCATTTTTTCTCCGGTGGCGCGACAGCCATTGGCGTGCGACTGCGTGCACGGCATGATGGCGCGGGAGAGGAACGCATGAAGCGCGGATCGCTTCCCGCATATCTGGTCAGCCAATCCATGGTGGCCGCGGTCATCGGCGGGCGCATCGCGCTCGCCAGCCGGGTCGATGGGCTGACCTATGCCCCGCTCATCGCGGTCGCCCTCATCGCCGCTTACTGGGGCGGCTGCGGCCCCGCCGCTTCCGCCATCGCCACCAGCGCGCTCGCCATCGCCGGGCTGGTCGCCTATATGCTGCCGTCCCATGGCGGTCTCTGGGACTGGGCGAGCCTGTTGGCATTCCTCGCCGTGGCCGGCCTCGGCACCACGCTCATCGGCCGCCAGCGACGCGCTGTCCAGCAAGCCGCCCGCCCGCGCACCCAGACCGATAAGGTAGGGCACGACCCGGCTCCGCTGCGCGATAATGACGAGCTGTTCCGCGCCATGCTGGACATGCTGCCGCAGATCGCCAGCCTGTTCAGCCCCGAGAGCCGGGCCGAATACACCAACAAGGCCTTCATCGACTATGTCGGCCATCCGATCGGGCCGACGCTCGCCGAGCGGCTGGAGCTGGTTCATCCCGAGGATCGCGCCCGCCTCGTCGCGGCTCGCAATGCCGGCCTCGCCGCCCGCACCGACTATGCCGTCGATGTCCGCATCCGACGGCATGACGGCGCCTATCGCTGGCACACGATCCGCAGCCGGCCGATCTTCGCCGAGGGCGAGCTCAAGGCCTGGCTGGGCATCGCCGAGGATATCGACGAGATGCGACGGCGCAACGAGACGCTGGAGGCCCGCATCGCCGAGCGCACGCGCGAGCGCGACGCCGCACGCGACCATCTGCATCACACCCAGCGGCTCGAGGCGCTGGGCCAGCTCACCGGCGGCGTCGCCCACGATTTCAACAACCTCTTGACCGCGATCGTCGGCAATCTCGACCTGCTCGAGCGCCAGGTGCCGAACGGGCCGGGCAAGAAACTGACCGAGGCCGCCCATCGCGCCGCCGCGCGCGGCGCCCGCCTCGTCCAGTCGCTGCTGGCCTTCGCCCGGCGCCAGACGCTCCGGCCCGAGACCGTGCGGCCGAACGACCTCATCGCCGAGCTGGGCGAGCTCCTGCGCCGGGCCGCCGGCGACGCCATCGAGCTCGAGCTGCAACTCGATCCCGAGGCCGAACATTGCCTGATCGACCCAGCGCAGTTTCAGGCCGCCCTCCTCAATCTCGTCGTCAATGCGCGCGATGCGATGCCGGCCACCGGCGGCCGCATCCGCATCATGACGGCTCCGGTCGTGATCGAGCCCGATCATCCGCGCGTCGGCCTCGATGCCAGCGCCGGCAAGCATGTCCGGATCGAGCTCGCCGATACCGGCAGCGGCATGATCCCCTCCGTGCTGGCGCGCGCCTTCGAGCCTTTCTTCACGACCAAGGATGTCGGCAAGGGATCGGGCCTCGGCCTCAGCCAGGTCTATGGCTTCGTCAAGCAATCGGGCGGCTTCATCGATCTCGTGTCCGAGCCGGGCATCGGCACGCGCGTCACCATCCACCTGCCCTGCCGGCCGCCCGATCCGGCATCCCGGGATGCGGCATCCGAGCCGGTCCTGCCGCCGCCGGCCGGCCTCGAGACGATCCTCGTGGCCGAGGACGATCCCGATGTCCGCGCTGCCGTCGCCGACAGTCTCAGGACGCTGGGCTACCGGGTGCTGACCTGCGACGACGGCATCACGGCGCTGGCCTTGCTGCAGCGGCCGGAGCGGATCGATCTTCTCTTCACCGATTTCTCGATGCCGAACGGGCTGCTGGGCGACGAGCTCGGCCGCCGCGCCCTCAAGATCCGTTCCGACATCAAAGTACTGCTGACCTCGGGCTATGCCGCGACCGAGGCGAGCGGCCAGACCTTCCATGATTTCCGGATCCTGAAGAAGCCCTATCGCCGCGAGGAGCTGGCGCGCGCGATCCGCGATATTCTCGACAATTAACCGCCGCCCTCCGTAACCTCGCTGTACACCACATCGAACAGGGTTTCATGAGAGGCTCTGGACGGTCGGTTGTTGCCGCCTTCGTCCTTTCGCCTCATAGTCCATGTCAGCCGGGGCGGCTGTCGGAGGTCAGAGATGGCAGATCGATCCCGCGACGACGCCCGCGGCAATCCTGTGACGAATGCGACGCCGGCGATCATCGACCAGCTCGATCGCCTGGCCGATATCCTGCTTCGCCGCAGCGCCGGTGCGGAGCCGCTGGGCGAGGCCTTGGCCCAATCCCAGGATTGCCCGATGGCGCTTGCCTCGGCGGCAGCCCTCCACCTGCTCAGCGACACGCGTGCCGGCATGGTCACAGCATGCGGGCTCCTCGCCCGCGCCGAGGCGGCGGCCCGCCATGCAACCGAGCGCGAGCAGCTTTTCATCGGCGCGCTGAGCGCCATCGCCGAGGATCGGCCGCTGCGCGCCGCCGACCGGTTCAGGCATCTGGCCGCGGTGGCGCCGCGCGATCTTCTGTCGGCATATCTCGCCCAGCTCCATCTCCTCAATCACGGCATGATGGCGCCAATGCTGGACCAGGCCCGGCACATCACATCCGCCGACCCGGGCAATGGCGCCGCCCTCGGCATGCTCGCCTTCGCGCTCGACCAGAATGGCGCGCCGGAAGCGGCCGAGGCCACGGGCCTGGCCGCCTGCGAGGCCGATGATCGGCTGCCCTGGGCGCATCACGCGCTGGCGCATGCCTATGGCAGCTTGGGCCGGATCGAGGAAGGGCTGCGCTTCCTGGACGCGCAGAGCGCCCGCTGGGACGAATGCGGCTCGTCCATGTACACGCATAATTGGTGGCACGCGATGCTGCTGCGGCTACGGCTGGGCGAACGCGGCACGGTTCTGACGGTCTATGACCAGCGCATCGCATCCGAGCTGGGGCAATCGACCTCGAGCTTCGTCAATGCCGCGTCGCTGCTCGCCCGGCTCGAGCTCGCCGGGCTCGATGTCGGCGAACGCTGGGAGCCGCTTGCGGCCTTCGCGGCAGCACATAGCGGCGAGCATGTCCTGCCCTTCCTCGACATCCATTATGTGCTGGCGCTGGCGCGTGCCGGCTGGCACGGCCCTGCCCGCGAGCTGGTCGCGAGCGTCCGGCGCCAGGCCGACACGGCCCGGCCCGAGATGGGCGCGATCTGGCGCCGCGCCGGCCTGCCGCTCGTCGAGGCTGCGGCCGCCTATGGCATGGGTGACGGCGCTGGCGCGGCCGAGCGCTTCGGCAGTGCCGCCAGCCACGAGCATCTGGTCGGCGGCAGCAATGTCCAGCGCTCGCTCTTCGCCGAGCTCGCCCGCGCCGCCCAGGGCATGCTGCGTTCTGCGGCCTAGCTCAAGCAGAGAGCCACTGCACGGCCTTGACGGCGCCGGCGGAGACAACAAGCAGCGTCGCCGCCACCTTCGCGATCGCCGTCAGCGGATGCTTGTCGATATCGCGGAACCACCAGAGCGTGAAGCGCCGAAGTTGCTCGACCGGCGCCAGCAGCTCGACGACCAGGCTGGAGACGAGGAACAGCAGCGTCCAGACTGAGGTCAGCAAGGTCGAGGGCACCATCACGAAATCGATGGTCGCCCGACCCATCGGCGCGTCCAGATACCGGGTCGCGAAGCCGAGGCCGCTGAACCATTGCGACCAGATCGACGCGAGGATCCCGCCGGGATCGGGGGAGAAGTATCCCAGCATATCGAAGGTCTGCCATTCGCTGAACAGGAGCAGGGCCAGCGCCGTCAAGGCGAGGGAGAGCGAAATATCGATCACGAAGAAGAGGGCGCCCGAGACGAGCGTGGCACTCCTCCCGAGCAGCTTGAGGATGGCCCGCGCCTTGACCAGCGACAGCCAGTCGACGAAATACCAGCCGAGATAGAGCCAATAATAGTCGGCGAGGAAGGAGAGCTTCACCTCGCCCCAGATTTGCGCCGGGCTGTCCCGCTTCAGGAACAGCAGCAGCAGCCAGAAGAAGCTGGTGGCGAGGAACGATCGCGCGATGAATTTGAGGCTGAAGGGCCGTGTGCCGAAGATCTTGTCGAACACGAACGGCACCAGCGTGGCGCCGGCCTTGCCGAAATCAGCAAGGCTGCCTTCCTTCAGCAGCGAGGCCAGGAATTTGAGCGCGGGCGCGCTCGCATCCCGCTCGAGCGACTTGGCGCCGCGGACGAGCCCATAGGCCAAGGTGACCGTGCCGGCCGAGAGCCCGAGCTCAGCCAGGATGTCCGCCGTCCCCGTCACGCGGCACTGAGCCAGCGCACGAGCTTGACCCCGCCGACGGCGATCGCGAGCAGCGTCGCCGCCACCTTGGCGACCGACGACAGTGGACGCTCGTCGAAATCGCGGAACCACCAGACGGCGAAGCGCCGGACATAATCGAGCGGCGCCAGGAGCCTTACGACCAAGCTCGAGACGAGGAAGAGCAACGCCCAGGCCGAGGTCAGCAGCGTCGAGGGGATAAGCACGTTGTTGAAGGTCGCCTGCCCCGCCGGCGCATCGAGATACGTCCGGATGAACTGGAAGTTGGCGAACCATTGCTGCCAGATCGCCCACATCAGCTTTGCGGGCGAGGCCGCGGCACTCCCCTGCCATGCCAAGGTCAGCACCTGGCTGTAGAGGAACAGGGCCGCCAGCGTGAGCGCCAGCGACAGGACGATGTCCAGCACCAGGAACAGGAACGCCGATTCGAGCAGGACGCCGCGCGCCAGCAGCGTGAGGATGAGCCGCGCCTTGATGAGCGACAGCCAATCGACGACGAACCATACCGGAAACAGCGTGTAATAGATCCAGTCGGATGCCTGCGTGAGCTCCGTCCAGATCTCCGTGAACCCGTCGCCCTTGAGCAGCATCAGCACGAGCCAGGTGACGCAGCTGGCGAGGATCGAGCGCCGGATGAAGCGGAAGCTCAGGGGCCGCGTGCCGAAGATGCCGTCGAAGAGCAGCGGCAGCTGCACCGTGCCGACCCGATCGAGATCGGCGATGCGGCCCTGCCGGAACCAGGCGGCGACGGCATGAATCGCCTCCGGCCGCGCCTCCGCCTCGAGCGACTTGGCACCCTCGACCAGCGCCTTGCCGACGCCGCCCGGCTCGCCCGTCACGCCGCCGCGGCCGCCGCCGCAAGGGCGGTAAGCCCGTTGCCCAGCGCATCGACCGCCGGCGCCACCGCGGCAGCGAGATCGTGCCGGGTCGCGAGCCAGCCCAGGTCGTTATAGGTCAGCCAGACTTGGCCGCCCTCGTCCTCCCAGGCCAGCGCCTTCAAGGGCAGGTCGATGCCGATCGTCTGGCGCGACTGCATCAGCGCCGTGCCGCCGCGCGGATGACCGAAGATCAGCAGCTCGGTCGGCCTGAGCTCGAGCCCGACCGAATGGGCGCCGCCGGCATGATCGATCCGGGCGAAGACCGTGATGTTCTTGATGCCGAGGCTGGCTTCCAGGCGATCGATCGTCGCCTTCACGGAATGGTGGCTGGCGATAGTGACAAGCCCGTTCTCGCTCATGCTCGATCTCCCCCCGTCCGCAGCAGTTTCAAGAGCGCGATCACGCCGCTCGGCAGCATCGAGAACGCCATGACGATGACCGTCGCTTCACGCAGATCCCGGGCATGCCACGCCCGGCCCGACGGGTCGGCGACGATTTCGTCGCCCAGCGCCAGATAGGGCACGAGCTGAGCCAGCGCCATCGCCAGATAAAGGAGCACGGCCAGAAGCCGCCAATGAAACCGGCCCGGCCCCGCCGGCCTGCTGAACCGTCCCGGCCAGCGCCGGATCATCAGGACGTAAGCCTGGAAAACCAGCCATACTGTGCCATACCAGCCGAGAAAGTTCGAGAGCGGCACGCCGAAATAGCCGCCGCCCTCGTGCCAGCGCCAGGCGCCGCCCAGCGTCGAGCTGCCGGGGTCCATGACGAGATCCCATTGCACCATGATGAAGGCGGCAGCGATCGGCCGTGCCACCGCATCGAGACGCCCGCCCAGCCGCCAATCGGCATCGCCGAGCAGGATGCCGGCGATGATCCAGGCGAAATATCCAACCCCGAAATAGAGCGGGCCGACGATGAGCGGCACCTGGCCGATATAAGGCAGGCCGGGATCCGCCTCGAAATGATAGGCACCGAACGGGAATCCCGTCGCGACGCCCAGATTCTCGATCGCGAAGGTGATGAGGCAACAGACGCCAAGCATCAGCGCCGCCCCGGTCCAGCCATGGAACTCGGCGGCGATCCGGAAGGAGAGCAGCAATGCCGCGGCCCCCGCGATCTGCGCCCCGACCGTCGGCCGGCCGCCCAGCAGAATGATCGCCGCGAGCAGCGCCACCACGGCCAAGCGCGCGGCCCAGGGCCCGCCACCGAACCGCTCCACCGCGATCCCGGGATTGCTCATGGCCCTGCCCTGATGATTGACGCTGCCGGCGCAGTCTGGTTCAACCCCAACCCGTGATCAAGCAACCAGCCAACCGGACGCGGATCAAGATCTGCTGCATCGCCTCGCCCGAGGAGGCTCGGCTGGCGATCGCCGCCGGCGCCGATGCGCTGGGCCTGCTCGCCGCCATGCCGATTGCCTCGCGCTCGTCGATCCCGGACGAGACGATCGCGGCCATCGCAGCACAAGTACCGCCGCCCGTCGCCACGGTGCTGCTCACGGCCGAGACCACGGCCGAGGCGATCGCCGAGCATGTCCGGGCGACCGGCCCGACCGCTGTCCAGATCGTCCGGCAAATCGACCCGGCCGAGTCCGCGCGCCTCGCCACGCTCATTCCCACGACACGGCGAATTCAGGTTGTCCATGTCGAGGGGCCGGAAGCACTCGACCGGATCCGGCCGTACGCGCCTCATATCCACGCCTTCCTGCTCGATTCCGGCCGGCCGAATACGGCAGCACCCGTGTTCGGCGGAACCGGCGAGACGCATGATTGGACCGTGAGCGCCCGCTTCGTCGAAGCGAGCCCGCTGCCGGTCTTCCTCGCGGGCGGCCTCAATGCCCAGAATGTCGGCGACGCGATCCGGCGCGTGCGACCGTTCGGGCTCGATCTTTGCACGGGTGTCAGGACGTCAGGCCGGCTCGATCCGGCCAAGCTCGTGGCCTTCATGGCCGGCGCCAGGGCGGCGGATGAGGAGATCCGATGAGGTGAAAGCAGTTCTTCTTGCCGCCCTCCTCCTTCTGGCCCTTCCGGCCCCGGCCCAAAGCTGGCACCCGCTCGATCCGGCGGCGAGCCTCGTCATCGACACGACCAAAGGCCGGATCATCGTCGAGCTGCACCCCGATCTCGCCCCGCATGCGGTCGAGCGCGTGATCCTGCTGGCGCGCGAGCATGTCTATGACGGCCTCCTCTTCCACCGTGTCATCGATCATTTCGTCGACCAGACCGGCAATCCCAACAACAAGGATGGCGGCACCTCCAGCCATCCCGACCTCGCCCCCGAATTCACCTTCGCGCTCGATCCCGGCGCCTATGTGACGGTGACCTCGGCCAGCGACGGCGTCACCGGCTTCGCGGGCGCCCTGCCGATCGCGGGTGCGCTCCGGCCCGACGGCAAGCTGCGCGCCTGGGGCGCCTATTGCCCCGGCGTCGCCGGCATGGGGCGGCAGGAGGCGCCGGGCAGCGCCAACAGCGAGATCTTCTTCATGCGCGACGCGGCCCGCCGGCTCGACCATGATTACACCGTGTTCGGCCGGGTCGTGGTGGGATTGGATGTCGTGCGCGCGATCGCCATCGGCGAGCCGCCGGCCGAGCCCGATCGGATGGAGCATGTGCAGCTGATGGCGGACATGCCGGACGCCGAGCGCCCGCGCTATGAGCGGCTGGATGAGAAGAGTGCCGAATTCGCCGCCGAGATCGCCAAGGCGCGTGCCGCCAAGGGGGCTGATTTCACCATCTGCGACCTCGATGTGCCGGTCCGTCCGGCCAAGCAATGAGCAAGGGAACCAGGATGATCGACGGCTTCACCATCGACGGGCGCGAGCGCCGGCATGACGGCTTCCTCAAGGTCGATGTCTGCCAAGTCCGGCACGAGCGCTTCGACGGCGCCGCCTCGCCCGTGCTGGAGCGCGAGGTGCTGGTCCAGCCCGATTGCGTGGGTGTGCTGCTCTATGATCCCGAGCGCGACGCGCTGGTGCTGATCGAGCAGGCGCGATTGGCCGCCCAGCTGGTGGGCTACCCGGCCCTCCAGGTCGAGATCGTGGCCGGACGGCGCGAGGCGGACGAGATCCCGATCGAGGTCGCCAAGCGCGAGGTGGCCGAGGAATCGGGATGCACGCTCTTGAGCGAGCCCGAGCTCATCACCTCGGTCCTGACCAGCCCCGGCTACAATATGGAGTGTTTCCACCTCTTCTACGCGACCGTCGATGCGCGCCAGGCCGGCGGCATCTACGGTGTGGCCGAGGAGCATGAGGATATCCGCGTGCTCGTGGTGCCTTACGCGGAGTTCGAGGCCTGGCTCGAGAATGGCCGGATCGCCAATCTCTTCACGCTCCATGCCGGGCTGTGGCTGAGGATGAACCGGGCGCGGCTGCGCGGCGGATGACGCAGGATGAGCGGAAGAAATATCGTCGAGTTGACAAGATCTACGGGTAATCCGTAGTATGGCGTAACGGATTACGAGTGGGACGATGACAAGGCTGCGGCCAACATCGTCAAGCACGGGATCGATTTCCTTGATGCCATCGGCGCACTGGCCGATCCGCATCGGCTCGAGGATATCGATGAAAGCATGGCATATGGCGAAGAGCGAATACGCACCATTGGCATGAGTCACGGCAAGATCCTGTTCGTCGTCACAGCTCTGCGAGAGGAAAATCTTTGCCGGATCATTTCGGCCCGAAAGGCCACACGACATGAGCAAAACAGGTACTATGCGGATACGCATTGAGCCGGGCAAACCGCTCCCGGAGAGCCGTACCGACTGGGAGCGAGTATCCGCCATGACCGACGAGCAGGTTATGGAAGAGGCGCTCGCCGATCCTGATGCTCAGCCGATAACGGACGAGCAACTGGCACGGATGCGCCGGGCACCGGACATCAAAGCATTGCGCGTTCGTCTCGGCATGACACAAGAGCAGTTCGCCCGCACTTATCGCCTCCCGCTCGGCACGGTGCGGGATTGGGAACAAGGTCGCACCCGGCCGGATGCGCCGGCTTTGGCGCTATTGGCCGTGATCGAACGCGAACCGGAAGCAGTACGGCGAGCCCTGCACTGACCCCCGCCCCCTCTTGGTAGGAGGACGCCGGCATCGAATGACGACACGAACCGCCACCTGCGCCTGCGGCCAACTGTCGATCGAGGTCGAGGGCGAGCCGCGCGGCGTGGGTGTCTGCCACTGCCTCGCCTGCCAGCGCCGCACCGGCAGCGTGTTCGCGGCACTGGCGAGCTTCACGCCGCCCTATCGGGTCGAGGGGCGGGCGACGGAATATGTGCGCACGGGGGATCAGGGGGCGAGATTCCGGTTCCGGTTCTGCCCGGTGTGCGGGACGAATTTGTTCCATACGGAAGAGGGGTATGAGGACCGCTCGGTGAGCGTCGCGGTAGGCGCCTTCGCGGACCCGGGGTTTCCGGCGCCGGGGGTGTCGGTCTATGACTGCCGGCGGCATCCGTGGGTAAGGATGCCGGAGGGGGTGACGGTGTGGGAGCGGGATCCGGGGTAATTTATGGTCCGCCGATCTTAAGACGCTCAAAAAAGATACGGTTGCGTTTCTTTGCATCAGACACAATTTTCGAGTAGTCAATCACTTCATAATAGATCTGGTAAGTTCTGTGATACCCATAATATGAAAGGCCATCGGGAGTCTTGGAGGCGTCGCTATCTTCGAGAAGATTTTTGAGCTTTGGCGTAATATCGCAAACAATATATGCAAACGCTGGAACCATGCTTCCTGCAGTACGGACCGTCCGACCAGCGTCATTTACAACCTTCCCCTCTCTAATGTCACGAATCTGGCTCAAAACCTGCGGAATCGGATTCTTAACTTCGTCATAATCATTTCTCTGCGGACGTTTGAATTCGATCACTACAAGTGAATTTATTGGACCAGAATCCTCCACTGGCTCCGAGAATGCGATTTGGCGATCAAATATCGCAATATCCGGCCTCTTACTTGAGTTGCTTTCTATCCCATCCATCACGTCAAGCCTCTTATCAGAGGCAATATAAGTATGAAAAGTAAGTCGTTCATCAATGATCCAAAGATTTTGTTGAGAATAAAATGTCTCCCTATCTGTCGAACGCATAGGGAATATGATATTGTGGACAACTTGTTCAAGAGGGTATTTTCCAGTTTTCTCGTTAATCGAGATCGCTTTCTCGAGAAAATCTATAATGATCTTTCTGTGCATCACATGATGAGCAAGGGCAGCAGTACCTAATTCACTATATCGCTCAATAAAATCGGAAAGGCGTTCCCGATAGGATTCATAATCGTCAATCTTCTCGGCGCCTGTGATCATTTTATTGCTTTCGCGCTTAATTTCCACCTCACGCTGATGCAATTCTCGATGCAAAGCCAACTCAAGATCAATCTTGGCTACATTAGGAGGAATTTTATCAATAAAACTGTCCTTATACCTCATAATCGGCTTATATTGTGGCGCCTCATCTTTCACGTATCTGTCAATGCGTTCCATTTTCGCCTCATTGAGCGCCGAAATATACGAACCAAGGGCTTCACTCACAGCCGAAACGCACTCGTTTCTTATATCTGCTCGCGATACGGTCTCGGACGGTATCAGGAGCAGTTGGGAAGATTCTTCAGCATCAGATCCGGAAATCTCAAAGTCGGTGCGATAATTATTCACCTTGTCATCCAAAAATTTTCCTTGAACTATAGCGAGATAGACAAACTGCGAGCCGTCCTTCTCGATCAATTTTGCCGACAGATTAGGAATGAAATCATCGAGATTTTCTGACAACACTCCACGCGAATTTGCCGCGTAAATTAGACGATGTCGGTTCGCCCTAGATGAAACTATTTTGAATCCGTGTAAAATGAACTCTTTTCCCTTTATTGACAAGATTCTCTCGGACGCATTCGCTTGATAGCTATCCTGAAACATTCTATTGACCGAATGCAGTTTCCCATCCGCATAAATTTCGATTTTGGGGCAGTCGGATCGAAGCAGAACCAAAATAAAATGCTCTATGAGGCGGTGAGCCAGTGCTTCGACCTGACGTGGGCATTCCTCGCGATATAGGTTCTTGAAGCCGGACAAAGTTACAGTGGTGCCAGATTGCCCATTCTCTATCGGAGCCGGCGGTGGCGCCCCGTCCGGATCATAGTTGATATCAAAAGTGAAATTTCTGCGCCAGGGATGTGAAGAGTCCGGCTCGTTAAAAACACTGTCAATATTAGCCCGCTCGAACGCAACCAACCACATCATCCGACCGAGACCTTTTCCCCCTTTCTCGAACTTATATTCTGAAAACGCGGTATTGAACGAGTCGAAATTGTCGTCGTTGAACCCAATACCGGTATCACGGATAATGAACTTTATGAAGGGAGCGAATTCGTCACCGAGCTCTAGAGAAGCCTCTCGTTCGCACTCGATGATAACCGAGTGATTCGGTCGGGAGCCTGCCTCTTGAATCGCTTGAAACGAGTTCATTACCGCCTCGAATAGCGGCAGGAGGCATTTCCATTTGGGCAGATTTGTTTGACGGATCTGCCCTCGGAGATTGGTCTTTAGCCGCACGTCAACTCCTTCGTCGCCGCAAACCGGAAGTTCGCACTCCAGCAACTTGCCAGCTATCTCATGCAAATTCCGCTCGAACTAAATTAGCAGTTTCTTGGCAGTATCCTCCGAAAACGACGTGCCATGTGAACAAAAATAGAACGACGCTCATCTGACCCACTTCGCACGCTTCCTACCCCTCCTTCACCGCCCGCGCCCGCTGGTTATACAGCAGCTTCGCCCGCCGCTCCCTTTCCTCCGCCGGCAGCGTCGCCGGGTCGACCGCGAGGTCCGCGCCCACCGCCATGCCGCGCTGCACCGCCGGCCGCGCGCCCACTTCCTCGAACCACCGCTTGAAATATTTGAATTCCTCGATGTCCTGGCCCTGCCCTTTCCAATTCACCGTCCAGGGGTACGAGATCATGTCGGCGATACTGTACTCGTCGCCGCCCAGATACCGGCTCTCATGGAGCCGGTTGTTGAGCACGCCATAGAGCCGGTTGGCCTCGTCGGTGAAGCGGGTGACCGCATAGGATTGGTCGCCCTTGGTGTCGCCCAGGCGCCGGAAATGGCCGCATTCGCCGAGCTTCGGGCCCTGGTTCGCCATCTGCCAGATGACCCATTGCGCCACCTGGTACTTGGCGCGCGGTTCCTGCGGCCAGAAGCGGCCGGCCTTCTCGGCCAGATACATCATGATGGCGCCCGATTCGAAGATGCCGATGGGCTCGCCGCCCCCCAGCGGCGCGTGATCCACCAGCGCCGGCATGCGGTGGTTCGGGTTGAGCCTGAGGAATTCGTCCGAGAACTGGTCGCCGCGGCCGATATTGAGCGGCACCATGCGATAGGGCGTGCCCAGCTCCTCCAGCAGGATCGTCACCTTCTTGCCATTGGGCGTCGGCCAGTAATGGAGATCGAGCATCGGCTTATCCTTTCGCGGAAACGGGCTGGCCGAGCCTAGCCGATATCCGTTTCCTTGCAACGGCCGGCTGGATTATTTTCGGTTGAAGAGGGAGCCACGCCATGAGCCTCATCCTGGCCGATTTCGCACCGATCCGCGCCCGCGCCGAAGCGCGCAAGGGCGGGGCCAAGGCGCTCGACGCCTTGCTCCGCCCCGTGCCCGGATCCCAAGCCTTGAGCACGCTCGGCGACGACCGGATCCTGGCCGAGATGGCGCGGCGCATCTTCTCGGCGGGCTTCGTCTGGAGCGTGATCGAGGCGAAATGGCCGGGCTTCGAAGACGCGTTCCTGGGCTTCGACCCGGCCCGCCTGCTCTTCGAGCCGGACGAGTTCTGGCACGGCCTCACCAGCGACACCCGCATCATCCGCAACGGCGCCAAGATCATGGCCGTGCGCGACAATGCCCGCTTCATCGGCGAGATCTCGGCCGAGCACGGCAGCTTCGGCCGGTTCCTGGCCGGCTGGCCGTCATCGGATCAGATCGGCCTCATGGATCTCCTCGCCAAGCGCGGCAGCCGGCTCGGCGGCAATACCGGCCAGATGCTGCTGCGCTTCCTGGGCTGGGACGGCTTCATGACTTCCAAGGATGTGACGCTCTGCCTGCGCGACGCCGGCCTCGACATCGCCGAGGAGGTGAAGTCGAAAGGCGATCTCGCCAAGATCCAGGCGCAATTCAATGCGTGGGCCAAGGAGACCGGCCTCCCCTACACCCATCTCGCGCGCATCTGCGCCTTCTCGATCGGCGAGAACTACCCGCCCGATCAGCTGCATTGATCAGAAGAAATACTCGCGCCCCTTCGGGTCGGGATAAAGCGAAGCCACCTGCTCGGCATAGCCGTTGAACAGCAGCGTCGGCCGCCGCTCATTGGTGCCGAGCACCCGCTCCGTCGCCTGGCTCCAGCGCGGATGCGGCACGGCGGGGTTCACATTGGCCCAGAAGCCGTATTCCTGATCCTGCAGCGCTTCCCAATAGCTCTTCGGCCGGTCGGCGACGAAGCTGAAGCGCACGATCGACTTGATCGATTTGAAGCCGTATTTCCACGGTAGGGCGAGCCTGATGGGTGCGCCATCCTGCTTCGGCACCGGCTTGCCGTACATGCCGGTGACCAGGAAGGCCAGTTCGTTGCGCGCCTCCTCCATCGTCACCCCCTCGACATACGGCCAGGGAAGGAGAAAGTCGTTCTGCGCCGGCGCCACTTTCGTGTTCAGGAAGGTTTCCATGCGCACATATTTGGCACCCGACAGCGGCTTGGCGATGTCGACCAGCGCCTTCATCGGAAAGCCCGACCAGGGCACGGCCATCGACCAGGCCTCGACGCAGCGATGGCGGTAGAGCCGCTCCTCGAGCTGCACCTGCTTCAAGAGGTCGTCGATGCCGAGCTCTTGCTCCTTCTCGACCATGCCGTCGAGCTTGATCGTCCAGGGCCGGACCGGCAGCCGCCGGGCCGCGTCGGTCACGTCCTTGCTCATGCCGAATTCGTAGAAATTATTGTAGTTGGTGGCGTATTTCTCGTCGGTCAGCGGCCGGTCGAGCGTGAAGGCCTCGTTGCGCTTGGCCGGATAGAGGCCGGCGGAAGGATCGGGCTCGTCGGCATGGCCGGAGCCCATCAGCCACCCGCTCAGCGGCACGCCGGTCGCCGCGGCGATGCCGCCCAAGGCCGCCGCCTTGATCAGCGTGCGCCGGTTCCAGAAGACGCTCTCGGATGTCGCCTCCCGTTCCGGAATCTCCCAACTGCGCCGCCGCTTGATCAACATGCCCAACCTCCTTGCCGCCACTGACAAGTAGGGTGCCGCCCTCGTCACGGCAAATCACCAATCGGTGTTCGGTCTGGCCGCTAATGGCGCGGTGCAGACCCCAAACACCTAAACTAGCGCGGCGCAGGCCCGTTGGATGCGGGTGCAGGCATCTTTCAGCTTATCGGTCGCCAGCGCGTAGGAAATCCGGAAATGCGGCGACAGCCCGAACGCCGTCCCCTGCACGGCGGCCACCCCTTCCGCCTCCAGGATGTAGGAGACGAAGTCGCTGTCGGTCTCGATCAGCTTGCCGGCCGGCGTGCGCTTGCCGATCGTGCCGGCGCAGGAGGGATAGACATAGAAGGCGCCGTCGGGCACCAGGCAATGCAGCCCTTCCGCCTGGTTCAGCATGCGCACGGCGATGTCGCGCCGCTCCTTGAACACTTCATTGTTGCGCGGGATGAAATCCTGCGGCCCGTTCAGCGCCTCGATCGCGGCGGCCTGGCTGATCGAGCACGGGTTCGAGGTCGATTGCGACTGCACCTTGGCCATCGCCTTGATCAGATGCTTCGGCCCGGCGGCATAGCCGATGCGCCAGCCGGTCATGCAATAGGCCTTGCTGACGCCGTTCATGGTCAGCGTCCGCTCCTTGAGCCTCGGCTCGAGCTCGGCGATGGTCGCGAAGACATGGCCGTCATAGAGCAGATGCTCATACATGTCGTCGGTCAGGATCCAGACATTGGGATGATCGACCAGCACCTCGGCCAGCGCCTTCAGCTCCGCCGGGCTGTAGGCGGCTCCGGTCGGGTTGGACGGCGAGTTCAGGATCAGCCATTTGGTCTTAGGCGTGATGGCGCCGCTGAGCGCCTCCGGCGTCAGCTTGAAGCCCGAATTCTGCCCGCACGACACCGCCACCGGCACGCCTTCGACCATATTGACGATGTCGGGATATGAGACCCAATAGGGGGCGGGGATCACCACCTCGTCGCCCGGATTCACGGTGGCGACCATGGCGTTGAAGATGATCTGCTTGCCGCCCGAAGCGACGGTGACCTGATCGGTCGTGTATTCCAGCCGATTCTCGCGCGCGAACTTGGCGACGATCGCCTTCTTCAAACCCGGCGTGCCGTCGACCGCGGTATAGCGCGTGTCGCCGCGCTTGATCGCCGCGATGCCGGCCTCCTGAATATTGGGCGGCGTGTCGAAATCCGGCTCGCCCGCCGCCAGCCCGATCACATCGCGCCCGGCCGCGATCAGCTCGAGCGCCAGCGCCGTGGCGGCCATGGTCGGCGAGGGTTGGATCCGGTCGAGGCGAGCGGCGAGGAAAGACATGGGATTTATCCAGGAAGGGAGCTGAACCGGCGCACCCTAACCCCGGGACCCATGCACCGCAACATCGCCGGACCAGCCGGCCGCGCAGGGATGGTTAGAACGGATGATACTGAAACAGCCACGTCTCACTCGCCGGCTGATCGTTCACCAGCAGCAGCAGCCGCAGCTCGACGGTATCCGCCCCTTCGACGCCGGCGAGGTCGAACTGCGCGCGCCAATGGCCGGCGACGCCGTCCGGCACCGGCTCGACGATCTGATAATCGGTGAAATGCCCATGCGAGGTCTCGAGCTTCATCACCGGTTTCACGCCGAAGGGCAGCTTGACGAGCGGCCCGCCCTGGAACTCGACCAGGAATTTGCGCACCCCCTTGGGCCGCGGCTGGCCCGGCTGACCGCCATTGCCCAGCCTTGTCGCGACCACGCGGGCCAACGGCGACGGATAGGGCTCATCCGCCAGCCAATGCAGCCGATAGGCGAGATTGAACTCCGCCCCCAGCGCCGGCATCTCGACCGGGACCCAGACGGCGACGATATTGTCGTGGATCTCGTCATCGGTCGGCAGCTCGATCAGCTGCACCGCCCCCTTGCCCCAGCCGCCCTTGGGCTCGACCCACAGGCTCGGCCGGCGGTCGTAATAGACGCCGTCCTGGTAATGGTCGAAATTCCGGTCGCGCTGCAGCAGGCCGAAGCCCTTCGGATTCTCGTCGCCAAACGCGGACGCCATGACATGCGGCGGGTTGTTCAGGGGCCGCCAGAGATGCTCGCCGCGCCCGGTCCAGATCGCGAGCCCGTCCGAATCATGCACTTCCGGCCGCCAATCGACCGCGGTCGTCTTGGCCGTCTCGGAGAACCAATACATCGAGGTCGCCGGCGCCAGCCCGAACCGCTCGACCGGCTTCCGGAGATAAAGCGCCTGCTCGATATCCATCACGACACCCTTGCCGCGATGGAGGGCGAAGGAGATGGCGCCCACGATCGACGGGCCTTCGAGCAGCGCATAGACCATCACCCCGTCGGCCAGCTCGGGCGAGGCGATATAGATCTTGGTGAAGTCCGGAAACTCCTCTGGCCGGTCGCCCAACGCCGTGTCGATCGCGATCGCCCGCGCCGACAGGCCATATTGATAGAGCGCGCCGATCGCCCGGAAATAGGAGGCGCCGAGGAAGGCGACCCAGTCATTCTTGCGCCAATCGAGCTTGCCGTCGCGCGTTTCCTGCACCCGGAACCCGGCGAACCCCGCCCCTTCCGGCAGCTTCCGCGCCGGCGAATCGTCGGGCATGTGGAAATAGGCCGGATCATAGACGATCTCGCGCGCCTGGCCGCCGCTCACGACATGCATCGCGACCGACTTCTGGAAGAACCGGCCGAGATGGAAGAAGGTCACCGGGAACTTCCCATCGGCGAACAGCGCCTTGTCGGTATCGAACGAGATCTTGCCCCAGGCCTCGTAATCGATCTGATCGACGATATCGGGCGCCGGCTTCGCCGGACCGGCATAGGCCTCGCCCGCCATCCGCTTCGCGGTGGCCTTGAGCGTGTCGAAGGAGAAAGGCTCGGGCGCGCCCAGCTTCAACCCGTCCTTCGCGGCAAACGCGGCCCCCGCCCCGCCCAGCATCCCGAACGCCGCCGCGGCAGCAGCGGCCTTGAGCACGGCACGGCGATCGGTCGGCTCGGTCATACGGGAAATCCTCGAAAGACGAAAAGCGGCGCGACCTTAGTGCGAGGCGACGCGGTGTCAATGCGGGAGTAACTATGGAGCCGTCGCCCGCTCGCGTTCTACGAGCGACGGTAACGGCTGGCTTCGTGATTAGATGTGGGCCTCGGGAGCAAGGTCAAATTCGGGAGGAGACTGTTCCGCCCCCGTAAGCCGCTTACCTTGCTTCCAAAACTTCTCCGCTTCGGGGCCGACGCGGTTTCCTCTGACATTCGCGAAGTTCTTTCTGAACGCCGAGCCGAAGAGTCTCATCAGCTTCATCGCATCGGGATCGACCGAAGCTGTCCCGATTGATCCTCTCAGCAAGATATCGGCTTTCCAAAGCCCTCCCGGATTGAACATAACGGTCTTAGGATTTACCAGCTGGTCGAAGGCAAAAAAGGGAGCACTCGAAAGTTGTCGTGCGAAAATCTGCAATCCAGGCGCTGCGATTAAATAGTGACGACAGTTCACCGACGAGCCATACGGAGCGGTGCCTAGATTTGGTATATCGCGGCAAGTTCGGAACGCCAGCGGCGATATCGAATCAAAGCGTCCAGTCTGGAAGAATTGCAAAGTTTGCTTTTCTTCGACAATTTCTAAGAGGTCTATAAGATCGCTTTTCGTCGCGAAAAAATGTATCGATTTCGACATTTACTTCGGCACCAAAGAGAATCGATAATTCTAACGAGATAACACATCATTTCAGCGCCGCCCTGGAGTTTCAAGAGTTTCGCTGATGGTGCACCAAATACGCCGAATTAGAGCTTCGGTAACAGGGGTCTCAGCGACACGGCTGCGGCCCGCCAGCCGCCAGCTCCTTCTCCCGCCTGGCGGGAGAAGGTCGGGATGAGGGTAATTACGCAAGGTGCTTCAAGACCTTGGGTACTTCCCTCACCCTCCCGCTACGCGGGCCCCTCCCTCTCCCGCAAGCGGGCGAGGGATTTATCCACAGCCTGAATCGCCTTATCTTGACTGCATAGCCACTGGCGTGTTCTTTTTTCGTTCTGAGACAAAGGAACGGAGCGACGCAGCGATGACGATGGCAGACAGTCCCGACCCCTCGCGGGGAACGGGGGCGGAGTCTGCCCGCATCGAGGCGGCCGAAGATACCGAGATGCTGCGCGAGCTGGCGCAGATCGGCATGCGGCTCGTGCGCCTGGTCGAGGCGAATGCCCAGGCCCGGGCGGCGCAGGATCCGGCCGCCGATCTCGGCCGGGTCGATCAAGCCTTCGCCAAACTCTCGCGCTCGATCCGTCTGACGCTGGCGCTCAAGGCGAAGCTCGCCGAGCGGGTCGCGAAGCGGGAGTCGACCGTCGAGGCCAACGAGTCGCGCCTTCGCTGGCAGAAGGTGAAGCTTAAATACGCCGTCGCCGACACGCTCGAGGCCCTCGACGCCGAGCATCTCCTCGCCGATCTCCATGAGCGGCTCGAGGACCCCGATATCGCGGCCGATCTCGGCACGCGCACGATGGGCGAGATGGTGGCGAGCGTCTGCGACGATCTCGGCATCGGCATCAATCGCGCTGTGTGGCAGAGCAAGGGCTGGTACCTGACCGAGAATTGGCGTGCCCTCGACATTGCAGCACCCGCTCAGCCGGTGCCGGCACGGCCCTGGCAGGAAATCAGGGACGAGGCGCTGGCCATGATGGATGAGAGGACTCATCCGGCGTGGAAATATGCGCCTGGACCCGATCCGCCATGAGTCCCTCAGTCCCGCGGCCGCCCTGAGCCCACCATCCCTCTACCCCACCAGGGTGGAGCGCTTCCGCGCGCCCACCCCCTGGCGCAACCCTCCTCGGGGCCCTATCTTTTGCCCATGCCCACCGCCATCCAGACCATCGCCAAGCCGCTCGCCGATACGCCCGCCGCGTTCCGGCTCATGTCCGAGTTCCAGCCGGCCGGCGATCAGCCGCAGGCGATCATCGATCTGACCGAAGGGCTGAAGCAGGGCGAGCGCGACCAGGTGCTGCTGGGCGTCACCGGCTCGGGCAAGACCTTCACCATCGCCCACACGATCCAGAAGCTGCAGCGGCCGGCCATCGTGCTCGCCCCCAACAAGACGCTGGCGGCCCAGCTCTATGGCGAGATGAAGAGCTTCTTCCCGGAGAATGCGGTCGAGTATTTCGTCTCCTATTACGATTATTACCAGCCCGAGGCCTACGTCCCGCGCAGCGACACCTATATCGAGAAGGAAAGCTCGATCAACGAGCAGATCGACCGCATGCGCCATTCGGCGACCCGCTCGCTGCTCGAGCGCCGCGATGTCATCATCGTCGCCAGCGTGTCCTGCATCTACGGTATCGGCTCGGTCGAGACCTATTCCCGCATGGTCGTCGATCTCAAAGCCGGCCAGCATGTCGACCGCAACATGTTGCTGCAGCAGCTGGTCGAGCTGCAATACAAGCGCAACGATCTGGGCTTCCAGCGCGGCGCCTTCCGCGTGCGCGGCGACACGGTCGAGATCTTCCCGGCCCATTACGAGGACCGCGCCTGGCGCCTGTCGCTGTTCGGCGACGAGCTCGAAGCGATTCACGAGGTCGATCCGCTGACCGGCGAGAAGATGGCCTCGCTGGCCGAGGTCCGCATCTACGCCAACAGCCACTATGTGACCCCGCGCCCGACGCTGCAGCAGGCGATCGAGCAGATCAAGGTCGAGCTCAAGGACCGGCTGGCCGACCTCAACGCCGCCGGCAAGCTGCTGGAAGCGCAGCGGCTGGAGCAGCGCACGACCTTCGATCTCGAGATGATGCAGGCGACCGGCGCCTGCGCCGGCATCGAGAATTATTCCCGCTACCTGTCCGGTCGCAAGGCGGGCGAACCGCCGCCGACCTTGTTCGAGTATCTGCCCGAGGATTGCCTCGTCATCATCGACGAAAGCCACGTCACGGTGCCGCAGATCGGCGGCATGTATCGGGGCGACTTCCTGCGCAAATCCACCCTCGCGGAATACGGCTTCCGGCTGCCCTCCTGCATGGATAACCGCCCGCTCAAATTCGAGGAGTGGGAGGCGATGCGCGGCCAGTCGATCTTCGTCTCGGCCACGCCGGGCCCGTGGGAGATGGCGCGCACCGGCGGCGTCTTCACCGAGCAGGTGGTGCGCCCGACCGGCCTCATCGATCCGGTCTGCATCATCCGCCCGACCGAGACCCAGGTCGACGATCTGCTCGCCGAATGCCGCATCTGCGCCCAGAACGGCCAGCGCGTGCTGGTGACCACGCTGACCAAGAAGATGGCCGAGGCGCTGACCGAATACATGCACGAGGCCGGCATCCGCGTCCGCTACATCCATTCCGATGTCGAGACGCTGGAGCGGATCGAGATCATCCGCGACCTCGGCTCGGCGCCTTCGACGTGCTGATCGGCATCAATCTGCTGCGCGAGGGGCTCGACATCCCGGAATGCGCGCTCGTCGCCATCCTCGATGCCGACAAGGAGGGCTATCTGCGGTCGCGCACCTCGCTCATCCAGACGATCGGCCGTGCCGCGCGCAATGTCGAAGGCCGCGCCATCCTCTATGCCGACCGGATGACCGAACTCGCATGCAAGCCGCGCTCGACGAATGCAATCGCCGGCGCGAGAAGCAGCAGGCCTACAACGCCGCCAACGGCATCACGCCGGAAAGCATCAAGCGCGGCATCGCCGACATCCTCGAATTCGGTGTATCGAGCGCGACCGCGTGACGGTCGATCTGGGCGATGCCCAGGCGCTGCACTACGCCGGCTCCAACCTCAAGGCCGTGCTGGCCGATCTCGAGAAGCGCATGCGCGAGGCCGCGGCCGATCTCGAATTCGAGGAAGCCGCAAGGCTGCGCGACGAGATCAAGCGGCTGGAGCAGATGGATCTCGGCGTGCCGGTCTCGGCGCTGCCCGCCGCCGACGGCCCGCGCGTGGCCCCGGCCAGCCGCTCGACCGCCGGCCGCGCCGGCATGGACGCACGCTCCGCCGCCCGCTTCAAGGCGCGCGGCCGGCGTCGGAAAGGCCCGTGATGACGCCCTCCAAGATGCCGCGCACAGCCCTCGTCACCGGCGCCGGCAGGCGCATCGGCGCCGCCATCGCCCTAGGCCTCGCCGAGGCCGGCTGGGCCGTGGCCGTGCATTACAACAGCTCCCCCGATGCCGCCAATGACATCGTTGCCATGATCCGCGCCAAGGGCGGCAACTCGGTCGCCCTCAAAGCCGATCTCGGCCACGAGAGCGAGGTGGCGTCGCTCGTCCCGGCCGCCGCCAAGGCGCTCGGACCGCTCGGCTGCCTAGTCAACAACGCCTCGACCTTCGATTATGATTCGGTCGCGACCGCCACGCGCACGAGCTGGGACCATCATATCGAGACCAATCTGCGCGCGCCCTTCGTGCTGAGCCAGTGCTTCGCCGCCCATCTGCCGGCCGCGGCCGAGGGCGTCATCATCAACATGATCGACCAGCGCGTCTGGAACCTGACGCCGCATTTCACCACCTATACGGTCAGCAAGGCCGGGCTCTGGACGCTGACCCAGACGCTTGCCATGGCGCTGGCGCCTCGGATCCGCGTCAACGCCATCGGGCCTGGCCCGACGCTGCCGAGCACGCATCAGGACCAGGCCCAGTTCGCCCGGCAATGCGCGGCCATGCCCTTGAAGCGCGGCACCACGCCGGAGGAGATCGCGGACGCCGTCCGCTTCCTCATCGGCGCCCGCGCCATGACCGGCCAGATGCTGGCGCTCGATGGCGGACAGCATCTGGGCTGGGCGCAACCCCATAAAGAGGATGGACCGGATTGAAGACCGACACTGCCCTTCGCCCGGAGGTGACCGGCCTGCGCCGCGTCTTCGTGCGCGACCTTGTCATGATGAGCAGCATCGGCGTTCATGCCCATGAGCACGACGCCAAGCAGCGCATCCGGCTGAATCTCGATTTCGATATCGCCGAGGGGACGGTGCCGATCGCCGACGATCTGCGCAATGTCGTCTGCTACGACGAGATCATCTCGGCCGTGCGCCGGCTGGTCGATGCCGGGCATGTGCGGCTGATCGAGACGCTGGCGGAGCGGGTCGCATCCCTCTGCCTCGCCGATCCGCGCATCCGGAAGGTCCGCGTGCAGATCGAAAAGCTTGATGTTTATAGCGATGTCGCCAGTGTCGGCGTGGCGATCGAAAGAGCTAATTCACGAGATGAATCCGCTTGACATCCGGCCCCGGCAAGGGTCAGCCGCCCGATTCCCGCATCGGAGTTGTTCACAGCCGATGCTGCTGCAACGCAACGCCGTCAGGGGAATCGCCAATCCCGTTCGCGCTATCGAGCCAGCTCTCTTGACTTGGAAAAATTCCTTTATTATCAATGTCTTATTCTGTATGCCTAAATTTTAGGCAGACCCCAGGAACGCTAGGCGCGCCAAGGATCGCGCCCCGCTATACCGGCCTTTGCCAACAGACTTATCCACAGATTCCGTGGATAGATAAATGAGTCCTTACAATCCCTCGCTTTTATCCCGGATTCAGCCTGAGATCGAAAGCGCGATGACGGATCTCGAGACCGATGTAACCTCTGACGGACCGGCCGAAAGCGACGCTTCCGGCATCGGCCCGCTTGCGCGCGGCGTCGAGACGATCCGGGCCGTGGTCAAGACCCTGCCGCCCAGCCCCGGCGTCTACCGCATGCTCAACGCCAAGGGTGACGCGCTCTATGTCGGCAAGGCGCGCAACCTCAAGAACCGGGTGACCAACTACACCAACGTCACCGGCCTCTCGAACCGCATCCGCCGGATGATCGCCGAGACCGTGACGATGGAGATCGTCACGACCCATACCGAGGTCGAGGCGCTGCTGCTCGAGATCAATCTGATCAAGACCTTGATGCCACGCTATAATGTGCTGCTCCGGGACGACAAATCCTTCCCCTACATCCTCCTCCGCTCCGAGCACCCGGTGCCGCAGCTGACCAAGCATCGCGGTGCCAGGAAGGAGGGTGGCGAATATTTCGGCCCTTTCGCGTCCGCCGGCGCGGTCAACCGCACGATCACGGCGCTGCACCGGGCCTTCCTGCTGCGCTCCTGCTCCGACAATGTGTTCCAGACCCGCACGCGGCCGTGCCTGCAATACCAGATCAAGCGCTGCTCGGCGCCCTGCGTCGACCGGATCGAGCCCGACGAGTATCTGAAGCTGGTCGACGAAGCGCGCGCCTTTCTGACCGGCCGGTCTGGCGAGATCAAGGCGCGGCTCGCCGCTGAGATGATGGCGGCCGCCGACAAGCTCGATTTCGAGACGGCGGCGCAGATCCGCAACCGCATCCGCGCCTTCAGCCATGTCCAGTCCGAGCAGAACATCAATATCGAGGGGCTGGCCGACGCCGATGTCATCGCGGCGCATATGGAAGGTGGCAACACCTGCATTCAGGTGTTCTTCTTCCGCGGCGGGCAGAATTTCGGCAACCGCGCCTATTTCCCGAGCCATGACAAGCAGCTCGAACTGCCCGAGGTGATGGCGGGCTTCATCGGCCAATTCTACGAGAACAAGCCGACCCCGCCGCTGATCCTGTTGAGCGACGAGCCTGCCGAATGCGAGCTGCTGGCCGAGGCGCTCGGCACCGCCGCCAGCCACAAGGTGCAGCTGGCCGTGCCGCAGCGCGGCGACAAGCGCAAGCTGGTCGAGCATGCGCTCGCCAACGCCAAGGAGGCGCTCGCCCGCAAGCTCGCCGATTCCTCCTCGCACAAGAAGCTGCTCGAAGGCGTCGCCCAGATCTTCGAGCTCGACGCCCCGCCGCAGCGGATCGAGATCTATGACAACAGCCATATCCAGGGCACCAACGCGATCGGCGGCATGGTCGTGGCCGGGCCGGAAGGCTTCATGAAGAGCGCCTACCGGAAGTTCAACATCAAGGGCGACCTGGTCGCCGGCGACGACTACGCGATGATGCGCGAGGTGCTGGAACGCCGCTTCGCCCGGGCGCTGAAGGAGGATCCGGAGCGCGACCGCGGGCAATGGCCGGATCTGGTGCTGATCGATGGCGGCGCCGGGCAGCTCAGCGTGGCCGAGGAGGTGCTGCAGCAGCTCGCGATCGAGGATCTGCCGATCGCGTCGATCGCCAAGGGCCCCGACCGCAATGCCGGGCGCGAGCGCTTCTTCGTGCCGGGCAAGCCGCCCTTCTCGCTCGAGCCGCGCGATCCGGTGCTCTATTTCCTGCAGCGTCTGCGCGACGAGGCGCACCGCTTCGCCATCGGCACGCACCGCGCCAGGCGGCAGAAGGCGATCGGCCAGTCGCCCTTGGACGAGGTCGCCGGCATCGGGCCCGCGCGCAAGAAGGCGCTGCTCCACCATTTCGGCTCGGCCCGCGAGGTCGCCCGCGCCGGCCTCAACGACCTCGAGCAGGCGCCCGGCATCAGCTCGACGGTCGCGAAAAAAATCTACGACCATTTTCATTCCGACGACTAGGATGCGCCGCGGGCCGATGGGACAGTCCTCATGCTGATGAATTTGCCGAACATCCTCACCCTGTCGCGGATCGCCGTGATTCCGCTGGTGGTCGGCACCTTCTATCTGGCCCAGCCCTGGTCGGCCTGGCTCGGCGGCGGGCTGTTCGCGGCCGCCTGCATCACCGACTGGCTCGACGGGCATCTCGCGCGCCTGTGGCAGCAATCCTCCGCCTTCGGCCGCTTCCTCGACCCGATCGCCGATAAGCTCTTGGTTTCGGTCATTCTCATGATGCTGGTGGCGTTCGACCGCCTCGGCCGCGCCGCCCTCTTCCCGGCCCTCGTCATCCTGGCGCGCGAGATCCTGGTCTCGGGCCTGCGCGAGTTCCTGGCGGGCTTGCGCGTCAGCGTGCCGGTCAGCCGGCTGGCGAAATGGAAGACCGGCATCCAGATGGTCGCGATCGGCGTGCTGCTGGTCGGCGCCGAAGGCCCGGCGGCGCTGCCCATGCTCGATATCGGCGAAGCGCTGCTCTGGCTGGCAGCCTTGCTCACCATGGTCACCGGCTACGATTATCTGAGGGCCGGCCTCAAGCACATGGCGACCGAGGATTCGGCGGCGAAGGCCGCCGGCGATTGAGCCCATGCGCATCTTCGGCCTCGCCGCCTGGAGCGGCAGCGGCAAGACCACGCTCCTCGTCAAGCTGGTGCCCGCCCTCATCGCGCGCGGCGTGACGGTATCGACCGTGAAGCACGCGCATCACGAGTTCGACCTCGACCAGCCCGGCAAGGATAGCTGGCAGCACCGTCAGGCCGGCGCCACCGAGGTGGTGATCTCGTCAGCCGTGCGCTGGGCGCTGATGCATGAGCTGCGCGGTGCTCCTGAACCGACCCTCGAGGACCTCGTCGCGCATATGAGCCCGGTCGATCTGCTACTGGTCGAAGGCTTCAAGCGCCACGCGCACCCGAAACTCGAGATCCTGCGACCGAGCCTCGGCAAGCCGCCGCTCCACCTGGAGGACCCGCTGATCCGGGCGATCTACGCGTCCGAGCCGCTCTCGGCCGCCGTGCGGGCCTCGATCCCGCTCCCCATCTATGAGGAGCCGGACATCGCCGGCGTCGCCGAGTTCGTGCTGGCGAATGCGGGACCGATATCATGAAGCTCATCTATTTCGCCTGGCTCAGAACCCGCATCGGCACCGCCGAGGAGCGGGTCGCCAAGCCGGCCGGCGTCGCCACCGTCGCCGATCTCTTGGGCTGGCTCGAAAGCCGTGGCGCCAACTACGCGGAGGCGCTGGCCAATCGCAGCGTGATCCGCGTCGCGGTCAATCAGGATTATGTCGGCCCTGACCATCCGATCGAGGATGGCGACGAGGTGGCGCTCTTCCCCCCCGTGACCGGAGGCTGAGTGCCATGATCCGCGTCCAGGCAGAGCCCTTCGATTCGGGCCTGGAGCTCGGCCGCTTCCAGGCCGCCTGCGGCACCGACACGGGCGGCATTGCGAGCTTCGTCGGGCTCGTCCGCGACAGCCACGAAGGCCGCGCCGTCCACACCATGACGCTTGAGCATTATCCCGGCATGACCGAGCGCAAGCTGGCCGAGATCGAAGCCGAGGCGCAGGCGCGCTGGCCCCTCGCCGCCAGCCTGATCATCCATCGCTACGGCCGCATGCTGCCGGGCGAGCCGATCGTGCTGGTCGCGGCCGCGTCCAGCCACCGCAGCGCCGCCTTCGAGGCCTGCGCCTTCCTGATGGACTGGCTCAAGACCAAGGCGCCGTTCTGGAAACTCGAGGAAACCGAAGAGGGCGAGCGCTGGGTCGAGGCCAAGGCGAGCGACGATGACGCTGCGGCGCGGTGGCGGGGTTAGAGATTCGCCCCCTTGATCGCCCCGCAGACCGCATCCGTCACCTCGCGCGTGGTCGCCTTGCCGCCAAGATCGGGCGTCAGCACGCCGGCTCCGGTCACGCGCTCGACCGCGTCCATCAGCAGCTTGGCGGCCGTGGGCTCGCCCAGATGATCGAGCATCATCGACGCGGTCCAGAAGGACGCCACCGGGTTGGCGATGCCCTTGCCGGCGATGTCGAAGGCCGAGCCGTGGATCGGCTCGAACATCGAAGGGAAGTTCCGCTCCGGATTGACATTGCCCGTGGGCGCGATGCCGAGGCTGCCGGCCAATGCAGCCGCCAGGTCCGACAGGATGTCGGCATGAAGATTGGTCGCGACCACGACATCGATCGAGCGTGGCTTCAGCACCATGCGCGTGGTCATGGCGTCGACCAGCATGCGGTCGGTCGCCACATCCGGGTACCCGGCGCCGACTTCCTCCGCGATTTCGTCCCACAGCACCATGCCATGGCGCTGGGCGTTGGATTTTGTGACGACGGTGAGGTGCTTGCGCCGGGTGCGCGCCGCCTCGAACGCGACCTTCATGATCCGGCTGACGCCGGTACGGGTGAAGATCGCGACTTCGGTCGCGACCTCCTCCGGCAGGCCGCGATGGGCGCGGCCGCCATGGCCGGCATATTCGCCCTCGCTGTTCTCGCGGACGATGAGCCAGTCGATGTCGCCGCGCTCGACGCCCCGGAGCGGGCTCGTGACACCAGGCAGGATCCGGGTCGGCCGGAGGTTGGCATACTGGTCGAAGCCCTGGCAGATCGGCAGCCTGAGACCCCAGAGCGAGACATGGTCCGGCACGTCGGGGGCGCCGACGGCGCCGAAATAAATGGCATCGAAACCCTTGAGCGTGGCGAGCCCGTCGGCCGGCATCAGCACGCCGTGGCGATGATAGTAATCCGAGCCCCAGGGGAAGCTCTCGACAGCAAGCGTGAAGCCGCCGACCCGCGCCTCGAGCACGCGCAGCACCTCGAGCCCTGCCTCGATCACCTCGACGCCGATGCCGTCGGCCGGCACGGCCGCGATCCGATAGTTCCGCATGTCATCCCCTTCGGTCTTAACGGCTCAGTTATTCTCTTCTGGCAGGAGATACAAGCGGGCTGTCGGCATTCACATCGCGGTAAGTCTTTGTTCCGGCGGCTAGAGCGCGATGACATTAGGTCGAATTGAGTTGGTGTCTGAATCGCACTCTGATTCAAATGTCCAGAGCCATGGCAGAGGAGCATCTCGATGGACGAGCCGATCCATACGCGGCGGTTGAGCGACAAGATCCTGTGGGCATTCGATCAGGCGATCCAGCAGGAAGCCGCCGAGGTGGCCGCCCATCTGATCCAGGCGCTCGAGCTGGCGCTGACGCGCGAAGGCGGCGCCGACAAGGTCGACCGCCGCAAGGATATGGAGCGCGTGCTCGAGGCTTATGACCGGCTGCGTGCCGCCCAAGGCTGAATCTCAACTGCGCGCCCTGCTCAAAAGATAGGCAGAGCGCCGCCGTCCTGCGCAAAAGACCAGGCAATGACGGCCCTGATCCGCCAGATACCTCGGCATACCGGTTGCAATGGCCCAAGCGGTGGGCAACCCGGGGCGGGAGAGGATCGGCATGGCATCGATATCGGGCCGCGAGAGTGCGGCAGGACGCCGCTGGCTCCAGCTGGCGCTGGGCGTGATCGCGATGATGGCGATCTCCAGCCCGCAATATGTCTGGACACTCTTCACCAAACCGCTGCAGGGCGCCACCGGCGCCGATCTTGCGACGATCCAGATCACCTTCTCGATCCTGATCGTGCTGCAGACCTGGCTGTCGCCGCTCCAGGGCTTCCTGATCGAGCGCTTCGGCATTCGGCTGCTCGTGACGCTCGGCTGCGCGCTGTCGGGGCTGAGCTGGGTGCTCGCCGCCATGGCCAGCAGCACCGCCACGCTCTACCTCACCTATGGCGTCTTGGGCGGCATCGGCACCGGCATCGTCTATGTCGGCGTGGTCGGGCTGATGGCGCGCTGGTTCCCGGAGCGGCGCGGCTTCGCCTGCGGCATGGCGGCGGCGGGCTACGGCTTCGGCGCAATGCTCACGACCTTCCCGATCACGGATTCGCTCAAGGCCGATGGCTACCAGCACACGCTAATCGTCTATGGGCTGATCCTGGGTGCCGTCGGCGTGGCCGCCTCGATCTTCCTCCGCGAGCCGAGCCTGAGCGAAGAGGCGTCGCTGCCCGTGCCCGTGAGCAATCTCGTCGGCACCCCGCCGGCGCGCATGCTGCGCACGCCGATCTTCTGGCTGCTCTTCGTCATGATGACCATGATGTCGACCGGCGGCCTGATGGTGATCTCGCAATTCGCCGCCTTCAGCCGCGATTTCGGCGTCGCCGACCTCACGGTGCTGGGCGTGGCGGCCCTGCCGCTGGCCCTCACTGTCGACCGCATCACCAACGGGCTCACGCGCCCCTTCTTCGGCTGGGTCTCGGACCATATCGGCCGTGAGAACACCATGGCCATCGCCTTCATCGGCGAGGCCGTGGCCATCGCCGGGATGCTCTATCTGCGCGACGTGCCCTTGGCTTATGTCGCCCTCTCGGGCCTCGTCTTCTTCGGCTGGGGCGAGATCTTCTCGCTCTTCCCCTCAGTGCTGACCGACACGTTCGGCACGCGCCACGCCACGACCAATTACGGCTTCCTCTATATGGCGCAAGGCATCGGCTCGGTCCTGGGCGGCCCGGTCGCAGCGGCGATCCATGCGGCCGAAGGCAGTTGGCTGCCGGTCTTCGGCGTCATCATCGTCATGGACATCCTGACCGGCGTGCTGGCGCTCATCGCCTTGAAGCCGATGCGGCGAAGCTGGATGGCGCCGATGGCGCCCGAGCTTCACTCAGCACCGGCCGAGTGAGGCTTCAGCACATAGGTGTCGAACCCGTCCCGCTTGGCGAGATCATGGGCGGCGGCGAGCGCTGCCTCGCGGCTCGGATAATGCCCGGTCCGCACGCAAAAACGCGCCTCGCCGGAGGCGTCCGGCTCGTTGGCGATCTCGGCGGGAATTCCGTGCCCGGCCGCTTCGGCGAGCAGCTCCTTGGCATGCCCCTCGACCCGGAACATGCCCAGCTGCACGACCCAGGGCCCTGACCCGCTGCTGCTTTCGGCCGGCGCTTCATGGGCCGTGGGGACAGCGCGCGGCTTGCTCGGCGCGCGGGGCGGCGGGCTGGCCGTTGCCGCGGCCGAGACGACCGGCATCGGCTTGGGCGGCTCCGGCACGCTCGGCGCCGAGATCTGTTGGATGGGCAGTGCCGGAGGCGGCGCCACCGGCTTGGCGGGGGGAACCGGATTGGGGAGCGCCGAGGGCAACGCCGCTTGTTGAAGAGGGGGGCTGGGCGACGGCGTCTCGCTCGCCACGGCGCGATCGGTTACCAGATCCGTGGCCGGCGGCTCGCCCGCCTCGGACAGCGGAGCCATGTTGGTAATCAGCGGCGCCGGGTTGTGCATGATCGTCGCGGCCGCCTGCTGGCCGGGCGCGGCACCGGCAGCTGGATCGGACTCCGAGGAGCTCATCCAGCCGACGAACATGCCGATACCGAAGCCGATCACGATCAGGACCGCAATCGCGGCCCTGGGAATCGAAAGCCCCCGGCTCGGCTCAGGCTCCGGTTCGAAGATTGCCATGTGCTCGCGGCTCGCCCCGCTGGAAATGACGCCCAGCCGACCGGCTCGGAGACGCCGGCGAGCGATGTATTAACGCCGGCCAGACCAATGGTCGAGACCCTCGCTGCGACTATTTGCCAGCAGTGCAGAAATACAACGCCAAGCGCCGGATCAGGCCGGCAGCGGCACGCCGACGGCCGTCAAAAGCTCCGTCTGGCGCATCGCCAGCGCATCGCGGTCGAATCCCGCGATCAGGTCGTGGAACAGCTCGTACCAATTGAACTCAGCATCGAGGCGCAGGAACACCGAGCCGAGCCCGATCGCCGCCCGGTCCATGAACACGAACTCGCGCGGCGGGGCGACGCCGCCCAAACGTCGGAGCTCGCGATGGACCTTCTCTGCCGTCTCGCGGCCATATTGGCCGGTCGGCACCTCCTGGATCCGGCGCGAGCGATCATCGAGCAGCGGCGCATAGAGGAACCGCGCCCAGAGATTGAGCACATCGATCATCTCGCGCTGGAGATTGACGAAGCCCCAGCTCTCATAGGCATGGATCGCGAGCGCCTCGTCGCCGGTCTGAAGGGCGCGATAGAGATCGATCACACCGCCGACGAAGCGCGGCGCGAACACACGAATGCAGCCGAAATCCAGGAGATTGACCCGGCAATCCGGCCGCACTGTGTAGTTGCCGAGATGCGGATCGCCATGGATCACGCCATAGCGATAGAAGGGCACATACCAGGCGCGGAACATGTTGTAGGCGATGGCATTGCGCACCTCGGCCGGGTGCTCGACCCGATCGAGGATGGAGTCGCCCTCGAGCCAGGTCATGGTCAGGAGCCGCTTGGTCGAGAGCTCCGCCAGCACCCCCGGCACGGCGACGCCAGGCTCCTCGGCCAGCATCCGGCGATATAGCTCCATATGCTGCGCCTCGCGCTCGTAATCGAGCTCCTCGCGCAGGCGTGCCGCCATCTCGTCATGGATATGGCGGGTGTCGATCGCCTTGTCGTAGCGGGCATAGACCGAGAAGAGCAGCTTGAGCTGACCGAGATCGGCCTCCACCGCCGACTGCATGTCGGGATATTGCAGCTTGCAGGCAAGATCCCTCCCGTCATGGGCCGTGGCGCGATGGACCTGGCCGAGCGAGGCGGCGCGCGCCGCCTTCATGTCGAAAGCGGCGAAGCGCTGCTGCCAGTCCCGCCCGAGCTCGCTGGCCAGGCGGCGCTTGACGAAAGGTCCCGCCATGGAGGGGGCATTGGCCTGAAGCTGGGTCAGCTCCTGCACATATTCCTGCGGCAGCGCATCGGGGATGGTGGCGAGGATCTGTGCCACCTTCATCAGCGGCCCCTTGAGGCTGCCCAGCACTTGCTTGAGCTCGGCCGCATGGCGCGCGCGATCGCCCTCGATCCCGAACAGGCGCTCGCCGGCGAGACGGGCCGCCAGCCCGCCGACGGCACCACCGACCTGGGCGTAACGCCGCACCCGGCCGGTCAGGCTGTTATTGTCATTCACGACAGGCGGCTCGGCTCACCCCATCGCCTCGAGCTCGTCGATGAAGCCGCTGATGACGCCCAGCCCTTTGTCCCAGAATTTCGGATCGGACGCATCGAGGCCGAAGGGCCGCAGCAGCTCCTGATGGCGCAGCGTGCCGCCGGCCGCCAGCATCTCGACATAGCGCGTGGCGAAGCCCGCCGACGCGGTCTGATAGACGGCATAGAGCGAGTTCACCAGGCAATCGCCGAAGGCATAGGCATAGACATAGAAGGGCGTGTGGATGAAGTGCGGGATATAGGTCCAGTAGACATCGTAGCCGGGCGCGAAATTAAAGGCGTCGCCCAGGCTCTCCCGCTGCACCTCGAGCCAGATCTCGCCGATCCGCTCCTGCATCACCTCGCCTTGCCGCCGCTCGTCATGGAGCCGCCGCTCGAACTCGACGAAGGCGATCTGGCGCACCACCGTATTCAGCATATCCTCGACCTTGCGCGCGAGCATCAGCCGGCGCCGGCTGGGATCGCTTTCGCCGGCGAGCAGCCGGCGAAACGTCAGCATCTCGCCGAAAACCGAGGCGGTCTCCGCGAGCGTCAGCGGCGTGTCGGCCATGAGGGCGCCGCGCTTACCGGCAAGCACCTGATGCACGCCATGGCCGAGCTCATGAGCAAGCGTCATCACATCGTGGCTGCGGCCGAGATAATTGACGAGGATGTAGGGGTGGGCGCTCGGCACGGTCGGATGCGCGAAGGCGCCCGGCGCCTTGCCGGGCCGCACCGGCGCGTCGATCCAGCGCTCGGCAAAGAAGCGGCTGCCGATCTCAGCAAGCTTGGGCGAGAAGGCGCGATAGCTGTCGAGCACGATCCGCTCGGCCTCGGCCCAAGGGATCATCCGGTCCTCATCCTCCGGCAGCGGCGCGTTGCGATCCCAATAGTCGAGCTTATCGACGCCGAGCCACTTGGCCTTGAGCCGGTAATAGCGGTGCGAGAGCCGGGGATAGGCTGCCTTGACCGCCCCGATGAGCGCGTCGACGACCTCGTCCTCGACAAAATTCGACAGGTTGCGGGACGAGATCGGCCGCGCGAAGCTGCGCCAGCGATCCTCGATCTCCTTGTCCTTGGCGAGCGTGTTGTGGATAAGCGCGAAGGTGCGTGCGGCCCCGCCCAGCACGGTGGCGATGACGCAAGCCGCCTCCTTGCGCACCACGCCGTCGGGATTGCTCAGAAGATCGAACGCCTCGGCGTTGGTGAGATCCTTGCCGCCGATCGGGAAGCGCAAGGCCGCGAGCGTCTCGTCGAAGAGCCGCGACCAGGCGGCACGGCCAGTGACGTATTTCTCGAACAGCAGCTTCTCGACCTCGTCCGACAGCTGATGCGGCCGGAAAGCGCGCACATCGCGCAGCCAGCTCTGATAATGGGCCAGCTCCGGGGCGGCGAGCTTCTCCTCGAGGGCGGCATCCTCGATTCGATTGAGCTCGAGTGCGAAGAACAGCAGCTCGCTGCCGACCGCGTTCGTGCGCTCCTGCATCGTCTGGTAAAACTGCCCGATCTCGGCGTCGCCGACATCGCCGGCATAGAGCAGGCCTGCATAGGAACCGATTCGGCCAAGCGCTTCCTGCAGCCGCTCATACTCCGCGATGGCCCGGCCGAGCTCGGCGCCGGGCAGTGCTGCGACCTTGCCTTCGTGCGCCTCGTGAAATGACGTGGCCTCGCGAGTCGTGCGCTCGAGGTCGCTCAGGAGTTCCGCCGAGCCGGGACCGGGATAGAGGTCCTCTAGATTCCAGCTCGGCAGATCGCCCAGGGATTGGGCGGGGCTGGTCGACGGCATAACGGCCATGGTGTCTCCTGGAATCGGTGCTGAACGCATATAGGCGAGTGCCGCGGCCTCGCCAAGCGGGACATGGACAAGAAAGCTGCGTCTTAGTATTCCCCCATCGCGCGAGCCGAAAACAAGAAAGCGAGGCCCGGGTGGAAAACCGCGAATGGCAGAGCCTGCCAGCCATGTTCTTCGACTGGGCCGCCCGCAAAGGCGACCGGCCCTTCCTCTGGTCGAAGTCCAGCAAGGACTGGCGGGCGATCAGCTGGCACGAGGCGGCCTCGATGGTCCGCCGGCTGGCGCTCGGCCTCAGGGCACTCGGCGTGGCGGCGGGCGACCGTGTCGCCATCGTGGCCGAAAACCGCCCCGAATGGGCGATCGCCGATCTCGCGATCATGGCTGCGGGCGCCATCAGCGTGCCGGCCTATACCAACTACACGGTCGAGGATTACCGGCATGTGCTGGCCAACAGCAATACCAAGGGCCTGATCCTCTCCTCCGCCACCCTAGCCCAACGCGTCCTGCCGGCGGCCGACCAAGTGAGTTACCTGTCGCTCATCGTCGCGGTCGAGCCGCTCAAGACCCAGTCCAACGCGCACGTTTATGGCTGGGACGAGATCCTGGCCAAGGGTGCCGAGTCGGCCGAGGATCTCGATGCCATCGTGGCCGCCATCGGCCCCGACGATACCGCCTGCCTGATCTACACCTCCGGCACCGGCGGCGTGCCCAAGGGCGTCATGCTCAGCCATCGCAACATGATGGCGAATGCCCGCGGCGCCCTGATCCTGCTGGAGGACGGCTTCGGCCTCAATGACGATGAGGTGTTCCTGTCCTTCCTGCCGATGACCCATTCCTACGAGCACACGGCGGGCTTCGTGTTTCCGCTGATGATCGGGGCGCAGATCTATTTCACCCAGCCCGAAAGCCTGGCCGGCGAGATGGGTTCGGTGCGTCCGACCATCATGACCGCCGTGCCGCGCCTGTGCGAAATGTTGCAGCGGCGCATCCTGCAGGCGGCCGAGCGCTCGGGCGGCTTTCGCCTCACCCTCTTCCGAATGGCGCTGAGGCTCGGCGCCAAGCGCTATGAGACGCCCCACGCGATAACGCTCGTCGACCGGCTGCTCGACTTCGTCGCCGAGCGGCTGGTGCGGGCGCAGATCCGCAAGCGCTTCGGCGGCCGGCTCAAGGCCTTCGTCAGCGGTGGGGCGCCGCTCAATCGCGACGTCGGCCTCTTCTTCGTATCGCTCGGCATCAGCCTGATCCAGGGCTATGGCCAGACCGAAGCGGCGCCGGTGATCGCGGTCAATCCGCCGAAGCGCATCAAGATCGACACCGTCGGGCCGCCGCTCGACGGCATCGAGGTGCAGATAGCACCCGACGGCGAGGTGTTGGTGCGCGGCCCGAATGTGATGAAGGGCTATTGGAACGATCCGGAATCCACATCGCGGGCGATCCATGACGGCTGGCTCCACACCGGCGATGTCGGCGAGCTCGATGCCGACGGCTATCTCAAGATCACCGACCGCAAGCGCGATTTCATCAAGAATTCCGGCGGCGAGATGATCTCGCCGCAGCGCCTCGAAGGCTTCCTCACGCAGCATGAGTGCATCGGCCAGGCGATGGTCTATGGCGATCGCAAGCCCTATGTCGTGGCCTTGCTGGTGCCCGAGGAGAGCCTGCTGGCGCATTATCCGCCGAGCGGCGATCCGTTGAAGCCGCACCCCGAGCTGGCCGAGCGCCTCAATGCGGCGGTGACCGAGGTCAACCGACAGCTGGCGCCGGTCGAGCGCATTCGCCGCTACGCCGTGATCGGTGAGCCCTTCACCGTCGCGAACGGCCAGATGACGCCGACGCTCAAGATCAAGCGCCACATCATCCGCCAGGCGCATGGCGCGCTCCTGGAAAGTCTTTACGACGGAAAAACCGCCGCTTGACCGTGATCGCGCTAGCTGGAACCTTATCTTGCAGTGCCAATCGTGATAACTCCTAGCCGATTGGCCTCGTCCATCACTCGTTGAAGCGGCATGTCGAAGCAAGATCTTTGGTTGAAGGCGACCGTTCGCCTGCCGGCTTTGCTCTGCTTAGCCAGCTGTCTTGCCGCGCTCGGCAGCCGCGCGGTCGGCAAGGAGCCGGTCAGCCTGCTGCTGATGGGCTATCAGCCGCTGGCGCCGCTCTACGCCGTCGCCACGGCACTCCTGGCTGCGGCCGCCCTGCTGCCGGTCGAATGGCCGGGCTGCCGGCGGCTCGTCGCCGGCGCCGCCGGCCTGCTGATCATCCTGCTCGCCTTCCCCCTTGCGGGATTGGCCGTGCCGATCCCGCGACCGGACGGGATCATCGATCGGATCAATGTGGCCGAGACGCTCGCCGGTCTCGTGCTTATCGGCATCGGCCTCGCCCTGTCGCCAGCGCCGCGCGACAGCTTGCGCCGCCGCCTGGTCGAGGCGCTGGCACTCGGCGTCGGCGTGCTCGCCGGCCTCTGCCTTGCCGATCGCCTGCTCGATGTCGCCGCCATTTATGACTGGGTCGGCATCAACCGGCTGTCCGGCCCGGTGTCGCTGCAGCTGACGCTGCTGTCGCTTGCGCTTTGGGCGGTCCGCCACCTGCCGAACGAACCCGCCCGGCCATCCGCCGACCCCGCCGTCTCGCTGATCCGGATCGGCACGCTGCTGCTGGTGGCCGTCAGCCTGCTGGCCGGCGGCACCGGCCTCGTCTCGATGCGCGGCGGCGTCGAATCGACGCTGCGGAACAATCTGCTGGCAACGCTCAAGAGCTTCGGAACGGAGTTCGAATCATCGGTCGACGAAAGGCTGATCTCGACCCGCCTCATTGCCACCCGCCCCGATCTGATCGACGCTGCCCGAGCGCTGATACGGTCGCCCGACGACGCTCAGGGCCGGGCACATCTTCAAGCTCTGATCGAGGCCGCGGCCGATCGCTCGGTGCGCGGCCTGCGCATCGAGACGCTCGACGGCAAGACGGTCGCCACCGCCGGCATGATCGATGCGGAACCGCAGCTTATCCGCGTGCTCGACGGCACCGACGGCGCCACGCTCGTCTGGCGCGATCAGCTGCTGCTCGACGTGCCGAAGGATCTGGTCAGCGACGGCCGCGTCTTCGGCCGCGTCGTGGTCGAGCATGAGCTGCCGGTGCTCGACCGGCTGGAGAGCCAAGCGGCCTCGTTCGGCTCGAGCGGCGACAGCATCGTCTGCGCGCTCAAGCAGGACGACCCGGACATCATGGAATGCTTGCCGAACCGGCATCATCCCGTGCCGTTCGAAACGATCCTGCGCCAGAACGGCCATACGCTGCCGGTCGCACGCGGGCTGCTGGGCCAGACCGGCACGATCGACGATTTCGATCTCGGCGGGCGGCGCGAGATCGCTGGATTCGAGCCGCTGCCACGCTTCCATATCGCGATCGGCCTCAAGGTCGACATCTTCGATATGTTCGCGCCGATCCGCGAGCGGATCCGCGTGGCGGTGCCGGTGCTCATCTGGCTCATCACCTTTGGCTCGGTGCTGCTGGCGAGCCGGGTCAGGCCGCTCGCCAAGCTGCTGGTCGAGCGCGAAAGGCTGGCGCAGGAGCACGGCCATGCGCTCGAAGACAGCCAGCGCCAGCTCGACGACAAGAACCGCGTGCTCGATGTCGCCCTCAACAATATGGCGCAGGGCCTGGTGCTGTATGACGGCAACGGCCGGCTGCGCGCCTTCAACCGGCAATATGAGCGGCTGATCGGCTATCCCCCGGGCTTCCTCCGCGCCGGATTGAGCCATGCCGCCGTGCGCCGGCGCAGCGTCGAGCTGGGCGGCGGCGCCGTCGAGGAAGGCATCGCCTTGCTGCTGGCCTTGGGTGCGGCCGAAAGCGGCCGGCAGGTCGTCGAGCGGCGGCTCGTCGACGGCCGCATCATCGAGATCATGCACGAGCCGCTCGATGAAGGCGGCGGCGTCGTGACCTTCAGCGACGTCACGATCGCGCGCGCCGCCGACGAGATCCTGCGCGTCGCCAAGGAGGAGGCGGAGGCCGCGAACAAGGCGAAGTCCGAGTTCCTCTCGATGATGAGCCACGAGATCCGCACGCCGATGAATGGCGTGCTCGGCATGCTGCGGCTGCTGCTCGGCACGGAGCTCAAGCCGCATCAATGGAAATTCGCCAATACCGCACGCGGCTCGGCCGAGGCGCTGCTGTCGATCCTCGACGACATCCTCGATTTCTCGAAGCTCGAGGCGAACCGGCTCGTGCTCGAGATCCTGGCCTTCGATCTCGAGGATCTCACGGAGAATGTCGTGGCGCTGTCCCGCCCGCGCACCCGGGAGAAGGGCTTGGCGCTCAAGATCAGCCGCGCCCCGGACGTGCCGCGCTGGATCGAAGGCGATGGGCCGCGGCTTCGGCAGATCCTGCTCAATCTCGTCGGCAATGCGGTCAAGTTCACCGAGCATGGCACCGTGACGCTGAGCGTCTCGGTGGCGCGCCTGGAGGGCGACGCCCTCACCCTCTCGATCGAGGTGCAGGATACCGGCCCGGGCATCGCGGCCGACGTGCTGCCCAACCTCTTCACCCGCTTCACGCAGGCCGACAGCTCGATCTCGCGCAAATTCGGCGGCACGGGCCTCGGGCTCGCCATCTCCAAGCAGCTGATCGAGCTCATGGGCGGCGCCATCGCCGTCGAGACCGAGCCCGGCCGTGGCAGCAATTTCCGCCTGGCACTCCCCTGCCGCGCCGCCGAGGCGCCGGCTCCCGCACTCGAGCCCGAGACGGCGCGGTCCGAGGCGCCGATGCGCCGGCTGAGGATTCTGGTCGCCGAGGATAATCCCGTGAACCAGGCTGTCGTGACCGCGATGCTCGATCCCTACAACCACGAAGTCGAGGTGGTCGAGGATGGCGAGGCGGCGGTCAAGGCGGTGACCAGCCGCGAGTTCGATCTCGTCATCATGGACATCCAGATGCCGAAGATGGATGGGCTGGCGGCGACCCAGGCGATTCGCGAGCTGGGCGGACGCTATGCGCAGCTGCCGATCGTGGCGCTGACCGCGCATGCCATGACCGGTCAGCGCGAGGAGTATCTCGCCGCCGGCATGAGCGACTATCTGTCGAAGCCGCTCGACCCCGCCAAACTCGGCCGCGTGCTGCAGCGCTGGAGCGGCGGCGAGGACAGGCCGGAAACGGTCGAGGCGGCCGAGGCGCCGAAGCCCTCAGCACCATCCGAGGTCGATGGCGCCATCATCGACGCCGCCCGTCTCGACGAGCTGGCCGAGTTGATCCCGGCCGGACGGCTGGCCGCCATGCTCGACGCCTTCTTCGCCGATGCCGAGATGCGTCTCGCCGAGCTCGCCACGGCGGTCGAGACGAGCGACCTTGCAGCCTTGAAACGCGTGTCCCACGATCTCGCCGGCATCGCCGGCAATTACGGGCTGGTCGAGGCCGAGCAGGGCGCGCGCCGGGTGCTGGCCGCCTGCCGTGCCAACGATGTCGAGACCGCGCGCGCCGAGGCAGAAGCGACCCGGGCGGCATTCCGCCGCGCCGAGGCGCCTCTGCGCACCGCAGTGGCAGAGCGGCGGAGTCCGGCACTCACCAGCGCCTCGTCGGATTGAACGTCACAGCTTTGTAATTAAATTACCCGCCGCGCGCCCGCATGCAGCGGAATGCGATGAGCGGGCCAGCCGCGAGGCCGGTTCATTGCGTTTTTTTACGGCCGCCCGACGGCAATTGAGAAGGCGGGGCCGTTCGTCTAGGTTTTGCGCTCAGAAAACTGCATTGACGAGCTTCTCGGAAGGGCCTGTGCATGGCGCTCGCAGCCGTCGCTCTCGACGACAAATATACGCTCGAACAAGGGCGGATCTATCTCAATGGCACGCAGGCGCTGACTCGGCTTCCGCTGATGCAGCGGCAGCGCGACCTGGCCGCCGGCCTCAACACGGCTGGTTTCATCTCAGGATATCGTGGCTCGCCGCTGGGTGCCCTCGACCAGACCTTGTGGGGTGCCGCCAAGTACCTCAAGCAGGACCATATCAATTTCGTCCCGGGCCTGAATGAGGATCTGGCAGCGACATCCGTCTGGGGCAGCCAGCAGGTCAACATGTATGAGGGCGCCCGCTATGACGGCGTCTTCGCGATGTGGTACGGCAAGGGCCCCGGCGTCGATCGCAGCGGCGATGTGTTCAAGCATGGCAATGCCGCCGGCACCTCGCCCCATGGCGGCGTGCTGCTGCTGGCCGGCGACGACCATGCCTGCAAATCCTCCACCCTGCCGCACCAGTCGGAATACGCGTTCATGGACGCCAGCATCCCGGTGCTGAACCCGTCGGGCGTGCAGGAGATCCTGGATTACGGCCTGATCGGCTGGGCCATGAGCCGCTATTCCGGCTGCTGGATCGCCATGAAGACGATCGCCGAGACGGTCGACAGCTCGGCCTCGGTCAATGTGGCGCCGGACCGGGTCAAGCTCGCCTATCCGACCGATTTCCAGATGCCGCCGGACGGGCTCAATATCCGCTGGCCCGACGCGCCGCTCGACCAGGAGTTCCGGCTTCACAGGCATAAGCTCTACGCGGCCTTGGCATTCGCCCGCGCCAACCGGCTCGACAAGGTGATGATCGCCAGCCCGAAGCCGCGCTTCGGCATCGTCACGACCGGCAAATCCTATCTCGATGTCCGCCAGGCGCTCGAGGATCTGGGCATCGACGAGCAATATGCCGCCGATATCGGCATCACCGTCTACAAGGTCGCGATGTCCTGGCCCCTCGAGCGCGAGGGCATCCGCCATTTCGCCGAAGGGCTCGACGAGATTCTGGTGGTCGAGGAAAAGCGCGCCGTCATCGAGAACCAGCTCAAGGAGCAGCTCTATAATTGGCGCGAGGATGTGCGCCCGCGCGTCGTCGGCAAGTTCGACGAGCAGCGCGAATGGATCCTGCCCTCGGTCTCGGAGCTGACGCCGGCGACGATCGCCAAGGTGATCGCAGCCCGCATCGCCCGCTACCACACCAGCCCGCGCATCGAGGAGCGGCTGAAATTCCTCGCCGCCAAGGAAGACCAGCTCGCCCGCCTCACGCCGGCCGTGGCGCGCATCCCCTATTTCTGCTCGGGCTGCCCGCACAACACGTCCACGCGCGTGCCGGAGGGCAGCCGCGCCGTCGGCGGCATCGGCTGCCATTACATGGCGACCTGGATGCCGGAACGACATACCGAGACCTTCACCCAGATGGGCGGCGAAGGCGTGCCTTGGATCGGCCAGGCGCCCTTCACCGATACGCCGCATATCTTCGCCAATCTGGGCGACGGCACCTACAACCATTCGGGCGCCTTGGCGATCCGCGCCGCGGTCGCGGCCAAGGTCAATATCACCTACAAGATCCTGTTCAACGACGCGGTCGCCATGACCGGCGGCCAGCATCATGATGGCGGCGTTCTGAGCGTGTCCTCGATCGCGCGCCAGGTCGCGGCCGAAGGGGTCGCCCGCATCGTCGTCGTGGCCGACGATCCCGGCAAGTATCCGGTCGATACCGGCCTGCCGCCGCATACGCCGATCTATCCGCGCGAGCAGCTGGACGAGGTGCAGCAGACGCTGCGCGAGACACCGGGCGTCACCGTGCTGATCTATGACCAGATTTGTGCCGCCGAGAAGCGCCGCCGGCGCAAGCGCGGCCAGATGGTCGACCCGCCGAAGCGCGTGATCATCAATGACGCGGTGTGCGAAGGCTGCGGCGATTGCTCGAAAGTGTCGAACTGTCTCTCGGTCGTACCGGTCGAGACCGAGTTCGGCCGCAAGCGCGAGATCGACCAATCCTCCTGCAACAAGGATTTCAGCTGCATCAATGGGTTCTGCCCGAGCTTCGTATCGGTCCATGGCGGCACGCTGAAGAAGCGCAAGGCGACGGCGGCGCAAGTTTTCGCGCCCTTGCCGATGCCGGCTCTGCCGAGCCTCGACCGGCCGTACGGCATTCTCGTCACCGGCGTCGGCGGCACCGGCGTGGTGACGATCGGGGCGCTCCTCGGCATGGCCGCCCATCTCGAGGGCAAAGGCGTGTCGGTGCTCGACATGACGGGTTTGGCGCAAAAGGGCGGTGCCGTCTTCAGCCATATCCGGATCGCCCAACAACCGGAGGATCTGGCCGCAGTCCGCATCGCCGCGGGCGGTGCCGACCTGCTGCTGGGCTGCGATCTCCTGGTCGCGGCCAGCGCCGACGGGCTCAGCAAGATCGGCAAGGGCACCACGCGCGCCATCGTCAATCAGGCCGAGACGATCACAGGCGGCTTCACCCAGAACCCCGATCTGCGCTTCCCGACGAACGCCACCCACGCCGCACTCATCGAGGCGGCCGGCCCCGAGGGCATCGATTTCGTCGATGCCTCAGCCCTGGCCGTGGGCCTGCTCGGCGACTCGATCGCGGCCAATCTCTTCATGCTGGGCTATGCCTGGCAGAAGGGGCTGGTGCCGCTTTCGGCCGAGGCGATCGAGCGGGCAGTCGAGCTCAATGGCGTGTCCATCGAGTTCAACAAGGCGTCGTTCCTGTGGGGCCGGCGCGCCGCGGTCGATCTCGATTCCGTGCGCGGCGCCGCACGGCCGCCGGCGAAGCCGGGCAGCGACCGGCGCCTGTCCGAGAGCCTGGACGAGGTGATCGAGCGGCGCTCGGCACAGCTGTTGGAATATCAGGATCAGGCCTATGCCGACCGCTATCGCGGGCTGGTCGACCGGGTCCGCGCCGTCGAGGCCCAGCGCATGCCGGGCCAGACCGGCCTCACCGATGCGATCGCGCGGGCACTCTACAAGCTCATGGCCTACAAGGACGAGTATGAGGTCGCCCGGCTCTACACCGACGGGCGGTTCACCGCCCAGCTGGCCGATCTGTTCGAGGGCGATTATCGGCTGGAATTCCACCTGGCGCCGCCGCTGCTCGCCGACAAGGACGCCAAGGGCCATCTCAAAAAGCGCGCCTATGGCCCCTTCATGCTGAAGGCGTTCACGCTGCTCGCCCGCCTCAAATTCCTGCGCGGCGGGACGTTCGACCCGTTCGGCCGCACCGCGGAGCGGCGGGCGGAGCGCCGGCTGATCGGCGAATATATCGCGGTGATCGAGGAGATCCTGCAGCGGCTCACGCGCGAGAACTACGCCACCGCGATCGAGCTGGCGCGGATTCCCGAACGCATCCGCGGCTATGGCCATGTCAAGGAGGAGGCGCTCGCCGCCGCCAAGAAGGCCGAGGCTCAGCTGCTGGCCAGCCTGCGCACGCCAGCGCCCGCCGCCGTCGCCGCGGAATGAGCACCGCGTCGATCAACCGCCCGTGCGCCGCTTTCCCTATCCCTGTATAGTGCCCGCCGCCGACGTGAGGAAAAGCTCGGCGTCAAAAAAGGAATGTGCCGAAATGCAGTTTGACCGCCCCCGCCTCGGCCTCGGGAGCCAGGCTCTATTGAGCCGGACGATGGCCGTCCTGCTGGCGATTTCGGCGCCGGCGTTGAGTCTTCCGGCGATGGGCGAGGATCTCGCGGCCGACCAGATCCTGCGCCTCGGCAATGGCAGCGAGCCGGCTTCGCTCGACCCCGCGATCGCCGAGGCCGTGCCGGATTCCACCATCCAGCGCGACCTGTTCGAAGGGCTGACGCTGATCGACTCCCACAACAAGGTGGTGCCGGCGGCGGCCGAGAGCTGGACCCTGAGCAAGGACGGGGCCGTCTATACCTTCAAGCTTCGCGCGGATGCGAAATGGTCGGACGGCAGCCCGGTCACGGCGGAAGATTTCGTCTGGAGCTGGCGGCGCACGGTCGATCCGGCGACCGGCTCGAAATACTCGTTCCTCTATTATCCGATCAAGAACGCCGAGGCGATCGCCACCGGCCATGAAAAGGATGTGACGGCGCTTGGCGTCAAGGCGGTCGATGCCCACACCTTCGAGGTGACGCTCAAATCGCCGACCGGCTATTTCCTGAGCCTCGTCGCCCATCCGCGCTTCCTGCCGGTGCAGAAGGCCAATGTCGAGAAGTTCCACAACCAATTCACGCGGCCGGGGAATCTGGTCTCGAACGGCGCCTTCACGCTCAAGGAATGGACACCGCAATCGCGCGTCGTGCTAGTCAAGAATCCGGACTATCATGATGCCGCCAACGTCAAAATCACCGAAGTCGATTACTACCCGATCGAGAATCAGAACGAGGAGCTGAAGCGCTATCGCGCCGGCGAGATCGACGTCACCAACGAGGTGCCGAGCGACCAGATCGACTTCATCAAGCAGACGCTGCCGACCGAATTCCACACCTCGCCCTATCTCGGCACCTATTACCTTGGCTTCAACATGACCAAGGCGCCGTTCAAGGATAATCCGAAGCTGCGCGAGGCGATCAATCTGGTCATCGATCGCGAGGCGATCGTCGAGAAGATCGTCCGGACCGGCGAGATCCCGGCCTATGAATGGGTTCCGCCCGGGCTCGACGCCTATGAGCCGCAGCCGGTCAGCTGGAAGAGCATGCCGATGAACGACCGGATCGAGAAGGCGAAGCAGCTCTATCAGGAAGCGGGCTATGGCCCGGATCACCCGCTGACCATCGATTGCCGCTACAACACCTCGGAAAACCACAAGAAAATCATGATTGCCGTCGCCGCCATGATCAAGCAGCGGCTGGGCGCCCAATGCTCGCTCGTCAACGAGGAATTCAAGGTCTTCCTCGAGACGCGCAAGGAGAAGAAGGTGACCGAGCTGTTTCGCGACGGCTGGATCGGTGACTATTCCGATCCCAATACCTTCGCGGAGCTGCTGCAATCCGGCGCCGGCCTCAATGATCCCGGCTATTCGAATCCCGACTATGACAAGCTGGTGGCACAGGCCTCGCTGACGGTCGATATCGAGCAGCGCGCCGCTCTCCTGGAGCAGGCCGAGCGGATGATGCTTCAGGATTTGCCCATGATTCCGCTCTATCATTACGTCAAGAAGGAGATGGTGAAGCCCTATGTGATCGGCTATGCGCCGAACATCCTGGGCGAGGCCTTCTCCAAGGATATGTCGATCGCGAAACACTAGAGCCGGATGCGATCAGGTCGCGCGGACCTGATCGCTGAATCCGTCTCTAAACATATAAACTAGAGAGTGATTCAGACATTAGGTCGATTCGACCTAATGTCATCGCGCTCTAGGGTGCGGGCCGGCCAAGCTGAGGAACCTTCGTCTCATCCGAGCGCCTGCATCATCGGAGGCAGGGTCGACCACGCGGCGTCTCGCTGAACGGTGGGCAGTGCTCCACGCCTATGCGGCCGCCTTGATGCTGCTGGCGGCCCCGGCGCTCGGTGACGAGCGCCCCGCCGACGAGACGCTCCGGATCGGCAATGGCTCGGAGCCGCAATCGCTCGACCCGGCCATGACCGAGAATGTCGAGGACGCGAATATCGAGCGCGATCTCTTCGAAGGCCTGACGGCGATCGACAAGGATGGTCGTGTCGTTGCCGCGGCTGCTGCGAGCTGGACGATCAGCGACGATGGGCTGATCTATACTTTCAAGCTGCGGCCGGATGCGCGCTGGTCGGATGGCGGTCCGGTGATCGCCGAGGATTTCGCCTGGAGCTGGCGCCGCGTGGTCGATCCGGCCACCGGCTCCAACTCGGCCTTCCTCTTCTATCCGCTCAAGAATGCCGAGGCGATCGTCGGCCGCCACGCGCCACCGCGATCCTTGGGCGTGAAAGCGCTCGACCCGGGCACGCTCGAGGTCACGCTGGCGAGCCCTTGCGGCTATTTCCTGGCGCTGATGTCGCATTTCGTGTTCCTGCCGGTCGAGCACCATTCGGTCGAGGCGTTCGGCGCGCAATTCACCCGGCCGGGCAATCTCGTCTCGAACGGCGCCTACATGCTGAAGGAATGGACGCCGCAATCGCGCATCGTGCTCGTCCGCAACCTCAATTATTGGGGTGCCACCTCGGTCAAGCTCGACGAGATCCGCTACCTGCCGATCGAGGACCCGAACGAGGAGTTCAAGCGCTACCGCGCCGGCGAGCTCGATGTCACTTCCGACGTGCCCGGCAGCCAGATCGAGTTCATCCGCCAGACGATGGGGGACGAGCTGCACACCTCGCCCTATCTAGGCGCCTACTATCTCGGCATGAATTTGTCGCGCCCGCCCTTCAAGGACAATCCGAAGCTGCGCGAGGCGGTCAATCTGGTGATCGATCGCGAGGCGATCGTGAACAAGATCCTGAGGACCGGCGAGCTGCCGGCCTATAGCTGGGTCCCGCCGGGCCTGCCGGGCTACGAGCCGCAATATCTGCCCTGGAAGGAAATGGCCATGGCGGAACGGGTGGCGCGCGCGAAGCAGCTCTATCAGGAGGCGGGATACGGGCCCGCCAATCCGCTCAAGATCGAGCTCCGCTACAACACCTCCGAGAACCACAAGAAGATCATGATCGCGGTCGCTTCGATGCTGCGCCAGACGCTCGGGATCGAGACCACGCTCGTGAACGAGGAGTTCAAGGTCTTCCTGCAGACCCGCAACGAGAAGAAGCTGACCCAGCTGTTCCGGGCCGGCTGGATCGCCAATTATGCCGATCCCAACACCTTCGCCGAGCTGATGTTGTCGGATTCCGGCCTAAACGACACGGGTTACGCCAGCCCGGCCTATGACAAGCTGGTCAAGACCGCGGCCCAGACCGTCGATCCCGTTCAGCGGATGCACCTGCTCGAAGCGGCCGAGCGGCAGCTGATGGTCGATCTGCCGATCGTTCCGCTCTATGACTATGTCAGGAAGCAGATGGTGAAGCCCTATGTCCTGGGATACGAGCCCAACATCCTGGGCGAGGCTTATTCCAAGGAAGTCTCCATCGCCAAGCATTGAGGACCCGGATATGCCGCCCTGGAAGGCGGCACCGTCGAAAGGATCGGTCTTGAAGTACCTTTGGTTTGCCCGGCCTTGTTCGCCGGGGCATCACGTCGGGAAGGTGCCGCCGCAGGCCGCGCAAAAAGATTGCGCATCGCGGCCCGTCCATTGCATATCAGCCTCTCTTCAACATCCGAAAGCTGTAACCGAGAGGATGGCCACCCCGATGCTGAAGTCCCGCGCCATCGGTTTCGGGATCCTCTGCGTTTTGCTGACTCCGATGCCCGGCCCGGTCGCCGCGGCGGAGCCGGCGGCCGCCAGCACGCTGCGGATCGGCAACAGCTCGGAGCCGCAATCGCTCGATCCGGCGAAGTCAGAGAATGTGCAGGACGCCAATATCGAGCGCGACCTGTTCGAGGGGCTGACATCCCTCGACAAGGAAGGCCGCGTGGTCGCTGCCGCGGCGGCGAGCTGGACGATCAGCCCCGACGGGCTGGTCTATACCTTCAAGCTCAGGCCGGGCCTGAAATGGTCCAACGGCGAGAAGCTGACGGCCGAGGATTTCGCTTGGACCTGGCGCCGTGCGATCGATCCGGCGACCGGCTCGAACTACGCATTCCTCTATTCGCCGATCAAGAACGCGGATGCGATCACGGATCATCGCATCGCCGATCCGGCGGCACTCGGCGTCAAGGCGCTCGATGCCGAGACGCTCGAGGTGACGCTGGAAAGCCCGACCGGCTATTTCCTGGCCCAGCTGGCGCACCCGATCTTCGGGCCGCTCTATCGTCCCGTGGTCGAGAAGTTCGGCCCCCAATTTACGCGGGCCGGCAATCTCGTCTCGAACGGCGCCTACATGCTCAAGGAATGGACGCCGCAATCGCGCATCGTGCTCGTCCGCAACCCCAATTACTGGGGTGCCACCGCGGTCAAGCTCGGCGAGGTTACCTATCTTCCGATCGAGAACCAGAACGAGGAGTTCAAGCGCTACCGCGCCGACGAGCTCGACATCACCGCCGATGTGCCCGGTGATCAGGTCGAGTTCATCCGCCAGACGCTGGGGGCCGAGCTGCATCTCGCCCCCTATCTGGGCTCCTACTATCTCGGCCTCAACCTCTCCCGGCCGCCCTTCAGGGACAATCCGAAGCTGCGCGAGGCGGTCAATCTGGTGATCGATCGCGAGGCGATCGTGAACAAGATCCTGAGGACCGGCGAGCTGCCGGCCTATAGCTGGGTCCCGCCGGGCCTGCCGGGCTACGAGCCGCAATATCTGCCCTGGAAGGAAATGGCCATGGCGGACCGGGTGGCACGCGCCAAGCAGCTCTATCAGGAGGCAGGATACGGGCCCGCCAATCCGCTCAGGATCGAGCTCCGCTACAACACTTCCGAGAACCACAAGAAGATCATGATCGCGGTGGCCGCCATGCTGCGCCAGACGCTCGGCATCGAGACCACGCTCGTGAACGAGGAGTTCAAGGTCTTCCTGCAGAACCGCAACGAGAAGAAGCTGACCCAGATGTTCCGCGGCGGCTGGATCGCCGACTATGCCGACCCCAACAGCTTCGCCCAGATTCTGCTGTCGGATTCCGGCTTGAACGACACGGGTTATGCGAGCCCAGCCTATGACAAGCTGGTCAAAACCGCGGCCCAGACCGTCGATCCCGTTCAGCGGATGCACCTGCTCGAAGAGGCCGAACGGCTGGTCCTGGTTGATCTGCCGGTCATTCCCCTTTACGACTATGTCAAGAAGCAGATGGTCAAGCCGTATATCGTGGGCTTCAACCCGAACATTCTTGGCTATTACTACTCCAAAGACATTTCGATCGCCAAGGACTGAGCGGCCATGTTTTCCTTTATTTCGAAACGCTTGCTTGGCGCCATCCCGACATTGCTCGCGATCATCACGCTGGCGTTCTTCATGATCCGGCTGGCGCCGGGCGGTCCGTTCTCGAGCGAGCGCGCCGTGCCGCCGGAGATCCAGGCCAATCTCAATCGCGTCTATCACCTCGACCAGCCGCTGGTCGTGCAGTACTGGCACTATCTCAGGAGCGTGCTCGTCGGCGATTTCGGCCCGTCCTTCTCCTACAAGGATTACAGCGTCACCGAGCTGATCTGGGACGGTTTCCCGGTCTCGATGCAGCTGGGCTTCACCGCCGTGTTCCTGGCCGTGATCGTGGGATCCGCCCTCGGCACGCTGGCCGCCTTGCGCCAGAACCGTGCCGCCGACTATTCGGTGATGGCGGTCGCCATGACCGGGATCACGGTGCCGAATTTCGTCATGGCACCGCTCTTGACGCTGGTCTTGGGCGTCTATCTGCATGTGCTGCCGGTCGGCGGCTGGGGCGACGGATTCCAGCTGCAATACAAGATCCTGCCGATCGTGGCGCTGGCGCTGCCGCAGATCGCCTATGTGGCGCGGCTGACGCGCGGCAGCATGATCGAGGTGCTGCGCTCGAACTACATCCGCACGGCGCGGGCCAAGGGTCTGTCGGAATGGATCACGGTGACGCGCCACGCGGCGCGGGCTGCCCTTCTGCCCGTCGTCTCCTATCTCGGCCCGGCATCCGCCGGCGTACTCACCGGCTCGGTCGTGATCGAGCAGATCTTTTCGATCCCCGGCATCGGCCGCTATTTCATCCAGGGCGCGCTCAACCGCGATTACACGCTGGTCATGGGCGTGGTGATCTTCTATGGCGTGCTCATAATTTTGTTCAATTTGATCGTCGACGTGCTGTATGGCGTTCTCGATCCGAAACTGGCCCACCGCTGAGAGGCCGAGGGTAGCGAAATGGCCGTCACCTCCTTCGAGACGATTCCCCGCCCGCCGCAGGCGCCGGTCCAAGGCGTCAGCCTGTGGCGCAGCGCGCGCCGCCGCCTGGTCCGCAACAAGGCGGCGATGGGCGGCCTCATCCTGCTCGTCATCATCTCGCTGATGGCGATCCTGGCGCCGGTGTTGAGCCGGCACGCGATGGATGACATCTTCTGGGACCGGATCGGGGCACCGCCCGACATCGCCGAAGGCTTCTATTTCGGCACGGACAGCAATGGCCGCGACCTCTTCGCCCGTACGCTTTATGGCGCGCGGATCTCGCTCATGGTCGGCATCCTCGCCTCGATCGTCAGCCTCTGCATCGGCGTGCTCTACGGCTCCGCCGCTGGCTTCATCGGCGGCCGGGTCGACAATCTGATGATGCGCGTCGTCGACATCATCTATTCGCTGCCCTTCATGTTCTTCGTGATCCTGCTGACCGTGTTCTTCGGCCGGAACATCTTCCTGATCTTCATCGCGATCGGCGCCGTCGAGTGGCTCGACATGGCGCGCATCGTGCGCGGCCAGACGCTGGCGCTCAAACATCGCGAATTCATCGAGGCGGCCCACGCTTTCGGCGTCTCGAGCCCCAACATCATCCGCCGCCACATCATCCCGAACGTGCTGGGCCCGGTCATGGTGTTCGTGACGCTGACCGTGCCCAAGGTCATCCTGGTCGAAATCCTTCCTGTCCTTCCTCGGCCTCGGCGTGCAGGAGCCGATGACCAGCTGGGGCGTGCTGATCAGCGACGGTGCGCGCGACATGGAGACGGCTCCCTGGGCGCTGCTGTTCCCGGCGGGCTTCCTCGCCGTGACACTCTTCTCGCTCAATTTCCTGGGGGATGGGCTTAGAGACGCCCTCGACCCGAAAGATCGTTGATGTCCCTTGATGTTTCAGTTGAGTCGCACCGGCCGGTCGCCGGTGCCGCTCCGCTTCTTTCCGTCGACAGGTTGGAGACTCGTTTTTCCACACCTGACGGGACCGTGAACGCGGTCAATTCCGTCTCCTTCACCGTGAGCAAGGGCGAGACGATCGGCATCGTCGGCGAATCCGGCTCGGGCAAGAGCCAGGTGTTGATGTCGATCATGGGATTGCTGCCTCAGAACGGCCGCTCGACCGGCAGCGTCAAGCTCAATGGCCGCGAGATCCTGGGCTTGCCGCGCGACGAGCTCAACAAGATCCGCGGCACGCGGATGGCGATGATCTTCCAGGACCCGATGACGGCACTGAACCCGTATCTCACGGTCGGCAGGCAGTTGACCGAGGTCCTGACCTTCCACCAGCATCTCGACGACGCGACGGCGCGCGAACAGGCACGCGAGGTGCTGGAGCAGGTCCATATCCCGGAGCCCGCCAAGCGCCTCAACATGTATCCGCACGAGCTGTCGGGCGGGATGCGTCAGCGCGTCATGATCGCGATGGGCATGCTGTGCCGGCCCGACCTCCTGATCGCGGACGAGCCGACGACGGCACTCGATGTGACGATCCAGGCCGAGATCCTCGACCTGCTGGCCGAGCAGCAATCGGCAAGCGGCAGCGCGATCATCCTGGTGACGCATGATCTGGGCGTGGTGGCGCAGCTGTGCGACCGCATCCTGGTGATGTATGGCGGACGGATCGTCGAGCAGGGCTCGGTGCGCGAGATCTTCTATGATCCGCAGCATCCCTATACCAAGGCTCTGCTGCTCTCCATGCCGCGGCTCGATGACGATCCGGCACAGGATCTGCCGACGATCGCCGGCCAGCCACCCAATCTCGCTCAGCTGCCGCTGGGCTGCGCCTTCGCCGAGCGCTGCGCCTATGTCAATGAGCAATGCCTCGGCGCCTGGCCGCCGCTGCGCGAGATCGCGCCTGGCCGCCGCAAGGCTTGCACGCTCGAGCATCTGGACTGATCCCATGAACAACCGTGCCCCGCTGCTGAGCGTGCGCGACCTGCGTGTGCATTTCCCGATCCCCGGCGCCATGTTCGCCGAGAAGCGCGTGGTGAAGGCCGTCGACGGCGTCAGCTTCGACCTCTATCCGGGCGAGACGCTCGGCATCGTCGGCGAGTCGGGATGCGGCAAGTCGACCTTGGGCCGCGCCGCGCTCAAGCTCTTGCCGGCAACCGCGGGCCGCGTCGTCTGGCTCGGCCGCGATCTCGAAGCCGAAGGCAAGAGCGGCTTGAGGGCGCTGCGCCAGGAGATGCAGATCATCTTCCAGGATCCGCTGGCCGCCCTCGATCCGCGCATGACGGTGGGATCGATCATCGCCGAGCCGATCGACACGTTCGAGCCGAGCCTGCCCAAGGAGGCGAAACAGCGGCGCGTCGCCGAGACGATGGAGCGGGTCGGCCTGTCGCCTGCCCTCATCAACCGCTATCCGCATGAATTTTCCGGCGGCCAGTGCCAGCGCATCGGCATCGCGCGCGCCATGGTGCTGAAGCCGAAGCTGATCGTCTGTGACGAGCCGGTCTCGGCCCTCGACGTGTCGATCCAGGCCCAGATCATCAATCTGCTGCGCCGGCTGCAGCGCGAGGAGAACCTCGCCCTCATCTTCATCTCGCACAATCTCTCGGTCGTGCGCATCATCAGCAACAGGGTGATGGTGCTCTATCTCGGCAAAGTCATGGAGCTGGCCGAGCGCGACGAGATCTATCGCAATCCCCGGCATCCTTATACGCAGGCGCTGCTCTCGGCCGTGCCGGTGCCGGATCCCGATTTCGAGCGGCAAAGGCGGCGGGTGAGCCTGACCGGCGATTTGCCCTCGCCGATCAACCCGCCCTCGGGCTGCGTCTTCCGCACGCGCTGTCCGCTGGCCATCGAGGTTTGCGCTCGCGAGGTGCCGGCGCTCGAAGCAGCAGCGGACGGGCATCTCGTCGCCTGTCACCGTTGGCGCGAGGCGATTTGGCTGCTCGCCCCGACTCTGCCGGCAGCGTGATAAGCACCGAACGGGCATTTCATCCCCGCCGAAGTTCCATCTTTAAATTAATTTAATGCGGGGAAGCTTTCGGGCCTCCTGAGCGTATTTCCTTCATGCAGCTTCCAATAGCTGCGATGAGAAGGAGAAATTAAAATGTCCACGACCTCCATCCGCCGCCTGATTTCCGGCGCGCTATTGGCAGTCGTCGCGGTTGTTGTCAGCGGCTGCGTGGTCGAGCCGGCGCCGGGTCCGTATTATCATCCGTACCATTACTACTACCGCTATTAGTCTGATCGCATTTCCGGCGATTAAATTCCGCCAGAACTGTGTGCACCCAGGCGATCGGTAGAAAAATCGATCGTCAACGATGCCAAACCCAACCTATATTGGCGTTCGGGAAATGATGATTAGCGCGAGTTAGCCATTATGCGAGGATCCGTAACTATCTCTTGCGATTGACGGACGCGCTGCTGGCGCTGTGCCGGAAAAGTAAGGGAATTGAGCGCCCTCCACTCCCGATCGTCATTCAGGTGCGGCCCGCACCCGCTTTGTAAGCTCGGTCATCGAGACCGTGTGCGGGCCGCGCCTGCGATTGGCTGGTTGCCGAGGCGGCCTGAAGCCGGCATCTGACAGTCCGGAATGATTGCTGCTATAGAGTCCGGCATGTGGGTCCGCACATCCTCCAGCGCCAATCGGGTTGACCGCAAGGCGTCCCTGCCGCCGATTCTGGCGGCGACCGAATTTCCCGACCGGCTAACGACCCCGATCCTGGCCGGGCTGGGTTTCAGCCTCTGGCTGGCGACGCTCGTCTATTTCCTCAGCGGCCACGGCTTGAACGACGCGACCGGCGATCCGCTCGGCCGCGATTTCGCGAATTTCTGGGCGGCCGGCCATCTGACACTCTCCGGTCAATCGGCCGTCATCTATGCCCGCGACCTCGTCCAGCAATTCTATCGTGCGACGTTCGGGCAGCTTCATGGCGACTATTTTCTGAGCTACCCGCCATATTTCCTGTTCTATCTATTGCCGCTCGGGCTCCTGCCCTACCTGCCGGCGCTCCTGCTCTGGATCGCCGCATCGGTAGGTTTCTATCTGGTCGCCGCCCTCGGCCGCCATCCCGACCGCCGGGATCTCGCGGCCTTGCTGCTGTCGCCTGCGACCATCATCTGCGTCTTGATGTGCCAGACCGGCCTGCTGGCGGCAGGCTTCCTACTGGCCGGATTGCGCCAGATCGACCGCAGGCCGCATCTCGCCGGGCTGCTGTTCGGCCTCATGGCGTTCAAGCCGCAGACGACATTGCTGCTGCCCGTGGCGCTCGCCGCGACGTGCCGATGGCGCGTCATCGCAAGTGCCGCACTCACCGCCGCTGTCATCGCGGGGGCAAGCTTTCTCCTGCTCGATGCGCGCGACTGGCCGGGCTATCTCGCCTATAACGCGCCCGCCACCGCCGATCTTGAGCTCCACGGCACGGGGCCGCTGCTCTATATCGAGCCGTCGACCATGCGGGCGCTCATGCTGCTCGGCGTCCCGCCCTCGCTCGGTCTTGCGGTACAGATTGCCGTCGCGGCTGCCACCGCGGCCATCGTCTGGATTCTGTTCCGGCGCGCACCGTTCGAGCGGGCGATCCCGCTTCTGCTGATCGGAACCTGCCTCATTCCGCCTTATATCCATAATTACGACATGACGATCACCGCCGTCGGCCTGCTCTATTTCGTTCGCGATCCCGCTCATGTCGATCTGCCGGCCGGAACCCGGCTGCTGATCGCGCTCGGCTGGGCCTTGCCGGCCATCATGATGCCACTCCACTATCTCGGCCTGCCGATAGCACCACTGGTGCTGCTCGTCCTGCTCGTCGTGACCGCCCGCCGGATCGGCCGAGACCCTGAGGCTTCAGCCACGCCATGAATGAACGGGACTATCTTCGCTTCGACCGCGCCGAATGGGCGGCCCTCTCGCCCCGCATGCCCTTGCCCTTTTCCGGCGAGGAGCTGCTGGGCCTGCGCGGCATCGACCAGCCGGTGATGCCCGCCGAGGTCGCCGAGATCTATCTGCCACTGGCCCGCCTGCTCGAGATCCGCATCGCGGCACAGCGCGCGCTGGCGCGGGCGGCGGGCGATTTTCTCGACCGGCCCTATCGCCCCTCGCCCTTCATCATCGCCGTCGCCGGCAGCGTCGCGGTCGGCAAGAGCAGCTTCGCGCGCGTGCTTCAAGCGGTACTCGCCGGCAATGGGCGGCGCCCGAATGTGGCGCTCATCACCACCGACAGCTTCCTCCATTCCAACGACGTGCTCGAGGCGCGCGGGCTGATACAGCGCAAGGGCTTTCCCGAAAGCTACGATTTGCCGAGCCTGGTGGCTTTGCTGGCCGCCCTCAAAGCCGGTGCCCCGACCGTGGAGGCGCCGATCTATTCGCATCTGGCCTACGACATTCTGCCGGACCAGAGGCAAGCGATCGAACGGCCGGACATCGTCGTGCTGGAGGGGCTGAATGTGCTGCAGCCGACCATGAGCCCGCTCGGCCTCGCCTCCGACTTCGTCGATTTCTCGATCTATCTCGATGCCGAAGCGGCCGATATCGAGGCCTGGTTCATGCACCGCTTCCGTCTGCTGCAGCAGACGGCGTTCCAGGATCCGGCCTCCTATTTCTACCGCTATCGCGACGTGACCGCGGAGGCGGCCCTCGCCTTCGCCGCGGCCGCCTGGCGCGAGATCAATCTCGTCAATCTAGCGGAGCATATTCTGCCGACGCGTGAGCGCGCCGATCTCGTGCTGAAGAAGCGCGCCGATCATGCGATCACCGAGCTGTGGCTGCGGCGGAAACTTTAGTGTCTGATCAGCAGGCCGGCTGCAGTACCGATGACGAAGCCGAATGACGCCAGGATGAAGATGGCGAGGCTGCGCGTCGTATTGGGCCGCGGCGCCAGCATCTGGATCAGTCGGATCGGCAGGATCGCCGTCAGCAGCCCGCCCATCAGCTCGTCGGCAAGCACGGGCTCGAGAGCGGAGGCCATGTCGCCGCGACGCGCCTGGCGGCGCGCCTGATAGCCCTCGGCGGCATCCTCGGGCAGCGGTTGGACGGCGCGGAATACGGTGTTCACGCGCGAGGTATTGGTCGCCTGATCATAGACATCGCGGATGACCCGCACGGACAGCGTGCCGGCCAATTCCTCGAAGATGCGCTGCGCCTCGAGGATGGCGGTTCGCGCCTCATCATGGACACCCATGATCTCCCAGCCGGCATCCGTGCGCCGATGGATCTCATAGGTCACATCGCGCAACACGGCGCGAGTTTCCATGCCTGCTTCCTTTTCCCAAAACCAACTACTGACAATGGTTAATTTTGCCAGCGGAAGCTTAAGGAATAGCAAATCCTCGTGCGCCATTCGCGGCACGGCGGCACTATGCTAGAACCCGGGCCGACAGATTGACCAAGGAGACGGATATGCCCTCGACCGCCGCACCTTTCCCAGCCGGCACTGCGTCAACCGGTGGAAAAGCCAGCTTCGATTGGGCCGATCCGCTCCTGCTCGATGCCGAGCTCGACGAGGATGAGCGGCTGATCCGCGACAGCGCTCACAGCTATTGCCAGGAGCGGCTGCTGCCGCGCGTGCAGAAGGCGTTCCGCGACGAGAGCTTCGATCCCGCCGTCTTCACCGAGATGGGCGAGCTCGGGTTCCTGGGTTCGACGATCGATGGCTATGGCTGCGCCGGCACCAACTATGTGAGCTACGGCCTCATCGCGCGCGAGGTCGAGCGGGTCGATAGCGGCTATCGCTCGATGATGAGCGTGCAATCCTCGCTCGTCATGTATCCGATCTACGCTTTCGGCACCGAGGTGCTGCGCCAGAAATACCTGCCGAAGCTCGCGACCGGCGAATGGATCGGCTGCTTCGGCCTGACCGAGCCCGATCACGGTTCCGATCCCGGCAGCATGGTGACGCGGGCACGCACGGTCGATGGCGGCTATCTCCTCTCCGGCGCCAAGATGTGGATCACCAATGCGCCGGTCGCGACCGTCTTCGTCGTCTGGGCCAAAACCGACGACGGCATCATCCGCGGCTTCGTGCTGGAGAAGGGCATGAAGGGCCTCTCGGCACCCAAGATCGAAGGCAAGTTCTCGCTGCGCGCTTCCATCACGGGCGAGATCGTGATGGATGAGGTGTTCGTGCCCGAGGAGAACATGCTGCCGAACGTGCATGGGCTCAAAGGCCCGTTCTCCTGCCTCAACAGTGCGCGCTACGGCATCGCGTGGGGAGCCATGGGGGCGGCCGAGTTCTGCTGGCACGCCGCACGGCAATATGTGCTCGACCGCAAGCAGTTCGGCCGGCCGCTCGCGGCCAACCAGATCATCCAGCTGAAGCTTGCCAATATGCAGACCGAGATCGCGCTCGGCCTGACCGCCTGCCTGCGCCTTGGCCGCTTGAAGGATCAGGAGCGGGCCACGCCCGAGATGATCTCGCTCCTGAAGCGCAACAATTGCGGCAAGGCGCTCGATATCGCCCGCGTTGCCCGCGACATGCATGGCGGCAACGGCGTCTCGGACGAGTTCGGCGTCATCCGCCATGTCCTGAATCTCGAGGCGGTCAACACTTACGAGGGCACGCACGACATCCACGCGCTGATTCTCGGCCGCGCCCAGACCGGCATCCAGGCCTTCAGCTGATGGGGTTCTCCGACTACGCTTCCTACGATGGGCTGGGCCTCGCCGAGCTTGTCGCCAAGCGCGAAGTGACGCCGGCCGAGCTCGTCGAGGCCGCGATCGAGCGCGCGGAGCGGCACAATCCAGCCCTCAACGCGATCGTCTACAAGGCCTATGACGAGGCTCGCGCCGCGGCCCAGGTGCCCTTGCCGGCCGGCCCTTTCACCGGCGTACCGTTCCTGATCAAGGATCTCGGCGTCACGGTGGCGGGCTGGCCGCGCAGCTCCGGCAGCCGCTTCACCGCCCATATGGTCGACACGGTCGACAGCGGGCTCATCCGCCGGTTCCGTGCCGCCGGCGTGATCCCGCTGGGCAAGACCAACACGCCCGAGTTCGGCATCACCGGCACCACCGAATCGGCGCTGCTCGGCCCGTGCCGCAATCCCTGGAACATTGACCATATCGCCGGCGGCTCGTCAGGCGGCTCGGCTTCAGCAGTGGCCGCCGGCATCGTGCCCATGGCGCATGCGAGCGACGGGCTCGGCTCGATCCGCATCCCGGCGGCCTGCTGCGGCCTCGTCGGCATGAAGGTGACGCGCGACCGCAACCCGAACCTGCCGGACGGTTACGACTATGCTGCCGGCCTCGTCGTCGACCATGTCGTCACCCGCACCGTGCGCGACAGTGCGGCCATGCTCGATGCGACCGGATATCCCGAGCCCGCCTCGCCCTACGCGGTGCCCCCCAAATCCGGCCCCTATCTCCAAGAGATCGAGCGGAACCCCGGCCGGCTGCGCATCGCCTGGTCGTCCGAAACGCCGAGCGGCCGGCCGATCGATCCCGAGGTGCAGGCGGCACTCGAAGCGACCGCCGATCTTCTCGAAAAGCTCGGCCACGAGGTCGTGCCCCGCGGTCTCGGCATCGATTACCGGGCGCTCTATGGCGCCCGCGCTTATATGTCCGGCGCCAACTTCGCCGCCGGCATGAAACGCCTCATCGACGAGATCGGGCGTGAGCCGGAGCCGCATGAACTGGAGCCCCTGACCTGGGCAGCGCTCGAAGGCGGCCGCAAGGTCACCGGCGCGGAGGCGATGTGGGCGATGCAGCAGCTGCGCATGCTGAACCGCCAAGTGCTGGCTCTGTTCGAGGAATTCGATGTCTATCTGTCGCCGGTAATGGGCACCCTGCCACCGCAGATCGGCCATATCGATCCGGTCGCGGTCGAGGTCAAGGAGATCAATCGGCGCCAGCGCGAAGCTTTTCCCTTCACGCCGCCCTTCAACTTCACCGGCCAGCCCTCGCTGTCGCTGCCGCTCCATCGCTCGAAGAGCGGGCTGCCGATCGGCATGATGTTCTCCGGCCGCTATGCCGACGAGGCGACCTTGTTCCGGCTCGCTGGTCAGCTCGAGAAAGAGTGCCCGTGGCGGGGTTTCAAGCCGGCCGTGTGGGACTGAGCTTCAGTGCCGGTATAGCCGTGCCGTCATGCCTTCGGGCCGAATGAGATCGAACCGGTATGCATCGGGGGTGAGCTCGAGCAGGCCGAGGCCGAGGATCTTCTCGCCGATCGTCTGCTGCAGGCTTTCCGGAAAGCAATAGCAGGTCGCGGGCAGCCAGAGGTGCCGTACGCCCGCGAGCGAGCGGTCGCGATATTGATGCGTATGGCCGCTCAGCACGCAGCGGAGATCGACCCTTGCCAGCAGCGCCATCAGCCGGCGGCGTTCCATCAGCGGCACATAGCGGATATGGGGTTCGGCATCCTCCGGGCCATCCTGGAACAGCGGCTTGTGCAGGAAGAACGCGACCGGGCGGCCCTCGGCCTCGGCAAGGCGCGCCTCGAGCCAGTCCCATTGCGCCGCCTCGAGCACCAAACCGGTCCCGAACAGCTGCGCATTGAGGCCGATCAGCCACCAGCCCGCCTCGCCGAAGGCCCAATGATCGGGCCCGAATGAGGCGCTGTAATCCGCGAGGCGTTCCAGCCGCAACGGATGCTTGCTCGGCACGTCAGGGCCCGGCGGATTGTCGCCGATATCATGGTTGCCGGGCAGGAAGCGCAGCGTCGTCGGCCAATCGGCCATCAGCGTCTGGGCGTAGGCGAGCTGCGCGGGCGCGCCGAACCCGTCGGCGACGACATCGCCGAGATGGATCGTGAGATCGGCGCCGCATCGGCCGGCGAAATCGCGCACGGCCTGCCAATTGGCCTCGGCCGCGCGATCGTCCGGATCGAGATGGCTGTCGGTCGCCAGCAGGATGCGCATCACTTCGTCTCCCTCACCGGATATCGGGGGCGGCCGTGCGGGCCGCCAGATTGTCCCTGAGATTGAGATAGAAGAGATTGTAGTCATAAAGATGATAGAGGCCGCCGAAAGTGCCGAAATTGAACCCGGCATCGCCGGGCGGCGTCACTTCGAGCACACCATCGACGCAATTGGCCCCGGTCGCATGCGGCATGGGGGCGGCGATCGGAGCACCGGGCTGGCCGAAGGGGATGCTGCCGCGATCGGCCTCTGCCGGTGCCGAGCCGTCGAGCTGCCAGCTCAGCGGATTCATGCAGGTGAGCCGCCGGCCTCCGATCGGCTGATAGTGGTGATCTAACCAGATGATGCTGGATTGGCGCCAGTTCCGCCCCTTGCCGGGCGCCACCGAGTTCCAGCTGATATAGCAGTGCGTATCAGTCGCCGCGCGGCAGGGTGCTATGCCGCCGGGCAGGCCAAGATCGCTCGGGATCGAATACCCCACCAGATACGCCGCCACCATGCGCCGCGCCAAGGGCGTGCCGGCGATCCGCTCCTGCAGCAGGCGCATGCCGTGGAGCGAGCCCTGGCTGTGGCCGGCCAGGATGAAGGGGCGACCGTCATTGCGCCGGGCGATGAACTCGTCGAAGGCACGCTCGACATCGCGATAGGCCAGATCGAGTGCTGCTTCCTCGTCGCCGCCCCGGCCGAGAAAGGCATAGAACGTCGCCTGCCGATAGCGCGGCACGAAGATTCGGCAGCATTCGTTGAAGACGCTCGCTTGATGGCGCAGCACGCCATCCTCGAGCAGCCGCCGAGTCAAACCGTCCTCGTCGAAACGCGCATTCCAGTTGCCGCGACCGAAGAAGGTGGTCGGCGGTACGAAGAACACATCCATGCCGGGCGGCGCCGGATCGGTCCGGCCCGCAACGCCAGGAGGCCGTTGCAGGGCATTGTTCGGCTGCCCCGGCAACGCCGCCCAGGCAGTATCCTCGGCATAGTTGGGCGCCGGCGGCGCGGTCGCGGCATCGAACGAGACGAAGGGGGCGAAGAGCACATAGGAGCGTGCCGGCGACTCGATCAGAAGGAACACCGCGACCGCCCCGGCGAGGGCCATGAGCACCAGCAGGATGCGCACTCGCTTCATTCTTCCTCACCGCTCTGTCGGATGGCCCGTTGGATCGAGATATAATGGAAAGCGGAGGGCCCGACTATCAAGCTCGCTCCCTCCGCTCGCGGGTTCAGAACTCCTTGGTGATGCCGAAATAGATGCTGCGGCGTGGCCCGAACTGATTGGAGAATTCGCCGATCCCGGTCTGGCTGCGCAGCAGGTAGGTCTCGTCGAGCGCATTGACCAGGTTCAGGCTGACCGTGAGCGGGCCGCCGGCGACCTCGTCGAAGCGGTGCGAAACGCCGAGATTGACCTGCTCGTAGGAGGGCACGGTGCCTTCATTGATATTGTCGCCCGGCGGCTGGCTTCTGAGGCCGGTGCCGGCGACGATGTCGGCACTGTAGGTGGTCCCCTCCAAGCGATAGGAAACACCGGCCGACGCGGTCATGCGCTGGCTGTGGTCGGTGTTGATCAGGTGATCGGCGGCGAAGGCGAGATCAGCGGGATCGAAGCTGAACTGCGCCGAATTGATGCCTTCGGCCTTCTGCTCGGCAATCGCCAGATTGCCGTAATAGGTGAAGCCGCCCTGCTGATAGGAGGTCGTCAGCTCGACACCGCGGTTGTAGCCGACATTGTAGTTGAACGGCGTCAGGATCACCGGCGAGCCGAACTGCCCTTCATCGAGCAGATTGCGCGAGTACTTATAGTAGATGTCGATGCCGACCTTGAGGTTGGGCGTGACATCCTGGATAACACCGGCATCGAGATATTGCGCGCGCTCGTTCTTGATCGGCGAGTTGAGCGTGTTGAGCGGCGCGCCAGAGGTGTTGGCGAACAGATCCACGTTCCTGTTGGACACCAGCTCGAGCGGCGGCGGCGTGAAATAGCTGGCATAGCCGCCATGCACCACGGTCGAGGGCGTGGCCTGCCAGACCGCATTGACGCGCGGGCTGATCTGATTGCCCTCGGTGAAGCCGTTTATAACGTCGAACCGGCCGCCGTAATTCAGCGTCACATCCTTCAGGATCTTCCATTCATCCTGGAGATAGAAGCTGTAGGTGTAGCCGGTCTTCTCCGTGTCGGCGACGATGTTCGTGGTCGTGGTGGCGAAGATCGGATTGCCCGACGCGTCCGTGCCCGTCTGCTCCAGGACGTTGGAGTTCGTGTCGGCCGTCACATGCTCCACATTGATGAGCAGGCCAGCCCGCAGCGTGTGGTCGGCGCCGAGCTGATAGCTGCCATCGGCCTGCAGGCCGGAGGCGAAGCTGGTGCGTAGCGCATCCTGGGCAATGCCGGTGAAGGCCAGATCGCCGATCTCGTCGGGGTGGTAGTGCAGCGAGCTGTATTTGGTGAAGGCGGTGACCTGAAAGCTGAGATCGCCGGCCGAATGCAACAGAGACAAGGCGCCGAACTGGCTGGTCTCGATCTGGTGCTCGCTCAGATCCGCCGAGTTGAGGGCCGAGATCGGCGTGCCGTTGATCGCCGTGATGCCGGCGAGCGGCGCCTGGTCGGGCGTGTTCGGGATCTGGAACTGGCTGTTGAAGCTGCTGAGGATCAGGCTGACCTTGTCCGACGCGTCGAGCACCTTGTCGATATAGGCGAAGGCGTGGTCTTGCAGATTGTTGTCATGAATCTGGTTGTAGGCCGGCGTGACGGCGTCGACGCCGTGATTGCTCTGCAGATAGTCGCCCGAGAAGAAATAGCTGTAGCCGTCGGCCGAGCCGGCATAGGTGGCGCTGGGATTGATCGTGCCGTAGCTGCCGCCATAGAGCCCGACCGTGCCGCCATCCTGAAATTCGTCGGACTTGCTGGTGATGTCGATGATGCCCGCGGTGCGCAGCCCATATTCGGCCGGCAACGCGCCGGTCACGAGCTGCTCGGTTTCGACGAAGCGCGGGCTGATGCTCTGGCCGAAGAAGCTGACGCCGTCGGGCAGCACCACGCCGTCGATGCGATATTGCACATTCAGGTGCTCGTTGCGGACATGCAGGCCGCCATTGGCGAGATTGTCCTGATCGACGCCCGGCGCCTGCAGCGTGATCTGGTCGATCGAGTTGTTATCGCTGCCCGGTATCGCCTGGATGGTCTGGTTCGTGAAGCTGTAGGACGAGGCGCCGATGCTGGGCTCGATCGTGTCGCGCGCCTGGTTCAGGCGCTTGGCGATGACCGAGATCTCCTCGGTTGCCGGCGCCTGCGTCGCGGCGGATACGGAAGTGGGGGTGGGGCTCGGTGTCGGTGTGGGTGTCGGCGCCTGCTGCGCCTGTGCTGCCATCGGCACGGCGAGGCAGAGCAAGGCAGGATAGCGGCCTGCGGCGAATTTGCGACGCATAAGGATGCTCCGTCGAATGAATCGAGACGATGCCGGGCCCGCGATGGCAGGCGGGCCGGGCTTCTGAGGTCAGATCGATGTCAGACGGAGAGGGGCGGTGCTCGGGACTGGAAGAGCCGGTAGTCGGGGCTGGTCGAGAGCTTGCGCTGGAGCGACGGCGCCAACACGGCATAGAGCTCAAGCTGCCGGTGGAGCAGGAACGGCAGCGGCGGTACCGAGGCGGCGACCATATGCATCGCGGCGCAGATGGCGCAGCCATCGACATCGGCCCCTGAAACAGGATCGCTCGGAGATTGGTTACCACGGTCGCCGCGATCGGCCTCAAGCGCATCGACGCCATGGCCGGCAACGACCGGATATCCCTGGGGACCGAACAGATCCTCGGGATGCATATGCCCGGTCGACAGGACGAGCTGCAGCAGGAAGGCAAAGAGGGCGAGGTTGCCGCGCCAAAGCCGCTGCTTCCTACCCTGCAACATCCGCGACCAAGCCCCCTGCCCTGGCGCCCCGCGAGGCTGCCAAGTGCAACATTATAACATGTGGGGCGGAGCTACAACGGATAGATCGTGACGACCGTATGCGCGCGGAGACAGCGTCCGGCCGCGGACGCCCTGGCGAAATACGAGATATCGGGCGGCCCTGCGACGATTGGCGCCGGGCCGCCCGACGGCAACTCAGGCGGCGGAGTTCGCCATGCGCGGCATGATGCGCACGCCGCGATCGACGATCTGGGTCCAGAAACGATCGACGCGCCGCAAGGTCACATTGGCATCGGTCAGCGCCTGGCTGTCGACCGGCGTCTGGGCGAGATTGCTCACATGCCGATCATGCATCGCGTCGAGCTTGGCGCAGAGGTCGAGCCCCTTGGACGAGAGCCGCACGCGGATCGAGCGGCGATCGTGCGCCGAGCGCTCCTGCACGAGATAGCCGTTTTCGACCATCTTCTTCACATTGTAAGAGACGTTGGAGCCCAGATAGCAGCCGCGGAGCGTCAGCTCGCCTACCGTCAACTCGGCCGTGCCGATATTGAACAGGATCAGAGCCTGCACGTTGTTGATGTCCTGGATACCCAAGCTGTCGAGCTCGGTCCGAACCAGTTCAAGAAACTGCCGATGCAGCCGCTCCACGAGGGCGATCGTGTTAAGGTAGGAATCTTTCATGTCCGCCTGCCGAGGTATAACCTTCTGATGAGTAGACCCCGGTTATGTTAATTTTCGCTTAAATGACCCACGAATAACACCGACCGAAAAGCCGTTGCCTCTGAGCTACTTGGCCACCGCCCCCGCAAGCCAGGGGAAGACCGAGGAGAAATCCCGGGATCCGCTGCCGGCGATGGCGAGGAGCTGGTAGATCGAGGCCGCCTCCGCCCCCATCGGCGTGGCTGCTCCCGCGGCTTGAGCCGCCTGCTGCGCCAGCTTCAAATCCTTCAGCATCATGTCGACGGTGAAGCCCGGCTGATAGTCGCGGTTGGCCGGCGAGGTCGGCACCGGCCCCGGCACCGGGCAGTAATTCGTCATCGACCAGCATTGGCCCGAGGATTTCGAGCTCACATCGAACAGCTTCTGCGCATCGAGGCCGAGCTTTCCCGCCAGCGCAAACGCCTCGCTGACCGCGATCATGCTGATGCCGAGGATCATGTTGTTGCAGATCTTGGCCGCCTGGCCAGTGCCGGCGGCGCCGCAATGGACGATGGTCTTGCCCATCTTTTCGAGGATCGGCTTCGCCCGCTCGAACGCGTCCGACTCGCCGCCGACCATGAATGTCAAGCTGCCGGCCGCGGCCCCGCCGGTACCGCCCGAGACGGGCGCGTCCAGCATGGCGAAGCCCTTCGCCTTGGCCGCGGCGGCCACGGCGCGGGCGCTTTCGACATCGATGGTCGAGCAATCGATCAGCAGCGCCCCGGCCTTGGCGCGGTCGAGCACCCCGCCCGACTCGGTATAGGCCGAGCGGACATGCGGACCAGCGGGCAGCATGGTGATGACGATTTCGGCATCGGCGACCGCGTCGGCGGCACTGCCCGACTCGACTCCGCCGGCCGCCGCGAAGGCCGCGCGTGCCGCATCCGAGAGATCGAAGCCCAGCACGCGATGGCCCGCCTTGACCAGATTCTCGGCCATCGGCCGGCCCATATTGCCGAGCCCGAGTACCGCGATCGTCGCCATGATGTCTCTCCCTTTTCTCTTACAGCACCAGCTCTTCGCCGGGATCGGCGAAGGGGGCGAAATAGCGCTCGACCGCGGCGTCATCGACGGCATCGAGACGGTCCGGCTGCCAGCGCGGCTTGTTGTCCTTGTCGACCAGGATGGCACGCACCCCTTCGCGGAAATCATGGCTCAAGGCCGAGCGGACGGCGAGGCGGTACTCGATGCGTAAAAGCTCCGCCAGCCCCTTGCCGCGGCCTTGCCTGAGCTCGCGCAGCGTCACCTTGAGGCTCGAAGGCGAGGCGCGGCGGATGGTGGCGAGCGCCTCCTGCGCCCAATCCTCGGGGGCGGATTCGAGCGCGCCGGCCACGGCCTCGACCGTGGCGCCGGCGAAGAGCGTGTCGATCCGCTCGAACCGGTCGGCGACGAGGGCATCGCCCGGCGCTGTGGCATGGCGGTCGAGCACCGCCTCGATGCTCTCGGAGTCGAGCATCCGCTCGGCGGCCAGATCCTCGATCACGGTATCGAGCCGGTCGGATGTCACATGATGCGAGGCGAGGCCGAGCGCGGTCAGGTCGTTGGCATGGAGACGGACGCCCGACAGGCCGAGATAGACGCCCATCTCGCCATCGAGCTGGTTCAAGAACCAGCTGGCGCCGACATCGGGGAAGAGGCCGAGCACGGTTTCCGGCATGGCCAGCATCGTGCGCTCGGTCGCCACCACATGGCTGCCATGGAGCGAAAGGCCGCATCCTCCCCCCATGGTGATGCCGTCGATCAAGGCCACGAAGGGTTTGGGATAGGTGTGGATGCGGTGATTGAGCCGGTATTCGCGGGCGAAGAAGCTGCGGGTTGCGGGCTCCGCCTCTTCGCGTGGCGCCGTGCCGATCCGGCGCACATCGCCGCCGGCGCAGAAGGCGCGGCCGCCGGCACCGCGGATGAGCACGCCACCGATCCGCGGATCCTCGGCCCAGGGCCGCATCGCCGCCTCGATGAGGTCGATCATGCCGAGATTGAGCGCGTTCAGCGCCTTCGGCCGGTTCAAGGTGAGGATGCCGAGGGCGCCGCGCCGCTCGGTCAGGATCTCGGGCTCCGCTGTCACGCTGTCGCTCAACTCATGTCTCCAGCAGCCGGCGCGCGATGATCACGCGCATGATCTCGTTGGTGCCTTCGAGGATCCGATGCACCCGCAGATCGCGTAAGTACCGCTCGATCGGAAAATCCTTGAGATAGCCATAGCCGCCATGGAGCTGCAGCGCCTCGTCGCAGATGCGGAAGCAGGCGTCGGTGGCGAAGCGCTTGGCCATGGCGCAGCGCAGCGTGGCGTCGGGCGCCTTGGCATCCAACGACGCGGCGGCGCGATGGATCATGAGGCGCGACGCCTCGAGCTCGGTCGCCATGTCGGCCAGGCGGAATTGCAGCGCCTGAAAATCGGCGAGCGGCCGGCCGAATTGGCGGCGCTCCTGGAGATAGCGCGTCGATGCCTCGAGGCAGGCGCGCGCCCCGCCGAGCGAGCAGGCACCGATATTGATGCGGCCGCCATCGAGCCCGGCCATGGCGATCTTGAAGCCCTCGCCCTCCGCGCCGATCCGGTTCGCGACCGGCACGCGCGCATCCTCGAAGATCACGGCGGATGTCGGCTGGCTGTTCCAGCCGAGCTTCGATTCCTGCTTGCCGAAACTGAGGCCCGGCGTCGAGGACGGGATGGCGAGGCAGGAGATGCCGGCGGCACCAGCACCACCCGTGCGGACCATCGTGACATAGATATCGCTGCGCCCGCCGCCCGAGATGAAGGCCTTGGCGCCGTTCAGCACGTAATGGTCGCCATCCAGCACCGCCTTGGTGGCAAGGCTGGCCGCATCCGACCCCGCCCCCGCCTCGGTCAGGCAGTAGCTGGCGAAGTGATCCATGCTCATGAGCGGCGGCAGAAACCGGGCATGCTGCTCGGCCGAGCCGAACCGGTCGATCATCCAGCACGCCATATTGTGGATCGAGAGATAGGCGGCCGTCGACGGATCGGCCGCCGCCAGCTCCTCGAAAATGAGGGCCGCATCGAGCCGTGCCAAGCCCGACCCACCGGACGCCTCGCGCACATAGATGCCGGCAAAGCCCAAGGCCGCCGCCTGACGCAGGGCCGCCTCGGGGAAGATCTTGCGCTCGTCCCAGAGCGCCGCATCCGGCAGCAGCACATCTTGCGCGAAACCGCGCGCGGTATCGCGGAACGCCGCCTGATCCTCGGATAACTCGAAATCCATGCCTTACCCGTGCCCGTCCGGCTGCCCTTCCTGATCGAAAGGCCATCTTGACGGCTTGGTAGCAGATCCGAAAGTCAAAGTCGCCGCTTCACGGCGGCGCGCGACTTCGGCGCCATCGCTCGGGATCGAGCACGGTTTGGAGGCTCGCCTCGACCTCTGCCTCGATCGCCTGGACCTCGGGCCTGATCTCGTTCCAGTTCGGATCGAGGCCGAGCACCTCGCAGAGCGCTTCGATGATCTCGCCGGTCGAGCGGCCGTTGGTGAGATCCCGCCAGTCGCCATCGTCGTCGAGGTGCTCGGCGAGATGCTCGTTCAGGATCTCGCGCTCGCTGTCCCGGTGGGCGCTGCGCTCGATCTCCCTCTTCACGACCCGGCGCACGCGCCGCTTCTGTTCGTTCGAGGCAAAACTGGCCAGGGCGTAGCGGCAATAATAATCGGCCCAGACATTGCCCTGGGATTCGGTTCGGCACTCCTTCTCGAGCTTGGCCTCGAGCGCCACGGTCTGGCGCACGGTGCGGGCCATCCGGGAGAAGCTAAGCATCGGATCGCGCGCCGGCTCGGGCTTGGCAGGATCGGCTTTGAGGGCGGCGATCTCGGCCATCGCCTCTTCATGGGCGGCCTCGGACAGTTCCATCGCCATCTCGGCAAGCTTCTTCAGCATGCGCTGATGCCGCTCCGCCATCGTCTCCGCCGATCGGGCAGCCGAACCCTCGCTACCCTTTTCGGGATCGCGATGTCGGTCTGCCGCAATCGGGGCGGCTATGTTTTGCTCCAACTTCATGGACAAAACAGGAACACCACGACCGGTATCGGGTCAAGATGGGATGGATCGGAGGCTGTGGGTAAGTGCCCTCGCCCGCCGGGCGGGGGAGGGCGGCGAGCGCCAGCGAGCGGGTGAGGGTGTGCGCAAGATCCTCGCATCCACCCTCATCCCGCCCCCTTCCGTGCGCTTAGCGCACGGCTTGCTTCGCAATCGGAGCGCCGCGCTTTGGCGCGCGCTCCCGCCAGGCGGGAGAAGGAGGCGACGTCACGCTGCGATGTGGATCGTCGACGCGATCTCGTCGATGCTGGTTGCGATTCCGCCGGTAGACGGATCGCGGGTCAGCAAGCTCAGCTCTTCAAGCGCGACCACATCGGCATGGACCCGCTTCACGTCTCGGCCGAGAGCGCGCGCCAGGGACCGCACGCTCGGCGCCGGCGTCGCCCGGAGATGCCGCAGCAGCTCGACCCGCTTCGGGGTCAGAACCGCGCAGAGCGCCGCCCAATCCGCGAAATACAGGCGGTCCGACGTTGCGATCGGTTCGCCGGCAGCTGCGGCCTTCCAGGCGGCCGCCACCTCGGCTGCTGCTTGGGTGAGCGCCCTCTCCGTCACCTCGATCTCACGCTCGTCCATTCTTCACCCTCCAACGCGTCACTGCATCGATGAAATCCGCCAGGAGTGCGTCGATCGAGCTGAAATGATAGGCGTGTTCTTCGCCATCCTCATGCCGATGGTCACCCTTGCCGCGCTCGTTATCGAAACCCAATACACGGGTGCCGCCCACGATGTATGCCAGGCGATATTTGAGGCCGTGTTTCGTGGGCGGCACGGCACTGGGAACCCGCCAGACCACCATCTCGGCGAAATCCCGATCGCCGAATGCGATCCGGCGACGGATGACAAGCTCGGCTTTCATGTTGGCATCATGCGCCAACAGGGCCGTTGGCGTCAACCGACAACAGGGTCGGTAGGCGCTTCACAGTTCGCACTGTAATCTAAGTGATAATCCGGTTTGTCGCGTGGAAAGAACCGGTTAGGATTCTTCCCTAGGGAGAATTACATGAGCGCCATCGAGGTCGATATCGGGCGCCGGCTTCAGAAGCTGCTCGCATCAAAGCGGGCCGTCCCGATGACCGCCGCGCTATATCAAGATCTGCAGATCGCGGGCGATGATGCTCGTGAGCTGCTCAATGGAATCGCCGAAGTCTATGGTGTCTCGTTCCAAGGCTTCCAATTCGCCGAGTATTTCCCGGACGAGACGTCTGCAATGTTTCATTATCTCGCCTCTCGCTTTGGGTTTCGTGATCGCCGGCGGAAAACCCTCACCGTCACCCATCTCATCGCCGTGGTCGAACGCGGAGCATGGTTCGAGCCGCCGCCAGCGGCCAAGGAGGCACGATGACCGGCACGACCAACCTGCAACCTACTGCTGCCTTACAGTAATCCGGTAGTATCGCTGACGCAGCTCCTCCATTACGAGCAAGCCGATACGTGGTTGCCGGCACCCTCGAAGAAGCGAGCGAAGATTCGCCCGGTGGCGGCGTTAAGCGGCAGCGCCATGCGAGAGCTGGCCACCTAGCTGAACACCGTCCAGCTTTCCGCCACCCGGAAGCCCATCCCCTTATAGAGCTCCAGCCCGTCCGACGAGCTGTGGAGAAAGGCGTGGCGCGCGCCGGCGGCATAAGCGTCGCGGAGGAGCTTGCTCATGACGGCCCGCCCGTAGCCGCGCCGCCGGGCTGCGGGGAGTGTCGCGATGTTGAAAATGCCGACCCAATCGCCTTCGACGGCCGTAAGACCGGAGGCGACCGGTACACCATCCACTTCGACAAGATAACCCGTGAACCCGGCCGTGCCTAAAACAGCGGGTGAGCCGAACGATTGAAACAGTTCCTTGGGCCCGCCAAAACCGTTCGCCAGAACGCCGACATAGGTGGAGCTTTCCTCCGGCGAAACCGGACGCACCTGCGCCAACCCGTCCTCAGCCACTGCCGCAATCGAGGAATCCAGGGCCTTCAGCATGAAGGGCAGCGCCTTCCGGCCGTTCAGACCATGGCACCCGGCAATAGTGACGATTTCGGCCGAAGGGCTGTCACCACGAACCTGGATGCTCCACGGCACCCCGGCACTTGCCGCCGCATGCGCGGTCGCGGCGATGATGCGGGCATCAGCCTCGCGCGCCGTGCTGAAGACGCCGTTGACGTTGGAAACCGAGATGCCCGTGATGATGAGAAGGACGCCATCCTCACGCCGCTCGAAGGTCGAGCGGGGCTGGGCTCTCGCCAACTTGCTCATCACGCGGCACCAGGCATCGACGGCGCGATCGGCATGGTCTGCGGTCATGATTTGCCCCGAAGTTCTTGCTCGTTGAAAGGCTTACGGCCCCACCTGTTACGCGGCGATGTCTAACGCCGATGCTTGCGTTACCCTTGTAGCTTCGGGTGAGTTTCTCCGGCCGAGACATTCGCCCCGCCCGGGCGTATGCTTCCTCGCTACAACCGGCCTGACCGGTTCGGTCATGGCCGTGACGGGGCGCATCGCGCCTGTCCTGGCGCCTGCCGCCCGCTGCACTCGCGACGGAGGCACCGCTATGGCCATTGAAAGTCTGCATACTAATTTGACGGGAGAATATGCGCTCCCTGAGGTCCGCCGCATTCACCTGGCAGATCTTAGGATCGCGCTCGCCCGCGGCTTCGACGATTTCAAGGCGATGCCGAGCCATGTCGTGTTCATCGGGCTGATCTATGCGGTGGCAGGGCTCGTGCTGGGCAAGCTCGCCTCCGGCTACGATCTGCTGCCGATCATCTTCCCGCTGATCGGCGGCTTCGCGCTGGTGGGACCCGTCGCGGCGCTCGGCCTCTATGAGCTCTCGCGCCGGCGCGAGAAGGGTCTGCCGACGGGCTGGGGCGAGGCGCTCTCCGTGCGGCGCTCGCCGTCGCTGGGCGGCATCGTGACGCTCGGCATCCTGCTGCTGGTGATCTTCGGCGCCTGGCTCGATGTGGCCGAGGCGCTCTATGTCCGGGGCTTCGGCCCGGTCGATCCGAACATGACGGTCGACGGCTTCGCCTATCAGGTGCTCAACACCCATGAAGGCCTGGTGATGATCGTGGCCGGGAATTTCATCGGATTCCTGTTCGCAGCATTGGTGCTGACGATCAGCGTCGTCTCGTTCCCGATGCTGCTCGATCGGCGCGTCGGCGCCACCACCGCGATCGTGACCTCGATCCGCGCGGTCATGCGCAACCCGATCCCGATGGCGGCCTGGGGCCTGATCGTGGCGGTGCTGTTGGCGCTGGGCAGCCTGCCGGCGCTGGTGGGGCTGGCCGTGGTGATGCCGGTGCTGGGCCATGCGACCTGGCATCTTTATCGGCTGATGGTCGCCGACTGACGCTCTTCAGGCCGCGAGCGTCAGCTTGCGCCGGCGGCCGTCGAGCGTGGCGTGGCGGGCGATCGGATGCCAGCGATAGCGCATCGCGATCGCCGTCACGGCCAAGGGGAGGGCGGCCAGCAGCACGGGCAAGCCGGCATCGGGCGCCAGATTGCCATGGAGCGAAGGCGGGACCCAGTTGGGCAGCCGGAGCACGCCGGTGGCAAGCGCCAGCACCAGCCCCGGCGCCAGTGCTACATAGAGATAGAGAGTGAGGTGCAGCACCCGGCCCAGCGCCTTGCTGCGGGCTGAGATCGAGCGCATCAGCTCGGCCTCCTCGGTCTCGAGATAGCGGATCAGCCAATCGAGATCGTAATCGAGCGCATGGGCCAACAGCCAGATGCCGAGGCCGGCGATGAGCGACCAGAACGGGTCGAGCCGGATGAGGTCGCGCAATCCCACCCAGAGTGCCAGCCCGCCGAAGAGCGCGATACAGCCCGAGATCGGCCGGCACATGAGCGCGAGGAAGGCCGCCAGCACATCGAGGAAGAGCAGAATCGGCAGCATGAGCAGCCTGAGGCGCGGCGAATCGACCGATTCCTCTTCGGGCAAATCCTCACCCGAATCGCTCCAGACCTCCTTGCGGTCCTTGCGGAATTCGATCAGCTCGCCCATCTCCGGCGCCTCCGGAACGGAGTTTAGCCGAAAACGCGGGCGCGCGAAAACCTTCTGGCAAAGATTCGGTTGCGTATTTCCGCTAGCCGAAAACCTTCGCCAGCGCCGCACCGGTCGAGCGGGAAAGTCCCTCTCCGCCCTTTGGGGGGAGAGGGATTTAGGGTGAGGCGGGTCGCGGTACCCAGGCGAGCGTTCCCCACCTCACCCCGACCCTCTCCGCCCCAATGGAGCAGAGAGGGAGTGTCAGCCGAAAACCTTCTGAAGCGCCGCACCGATCCGCTCATTCTGCATCTCGGTCGAGCCGTCGACGAAGCCCGCGATGCGGGCGCACGCGATGTGCCGGCCGAACGGATAATGCTCGCGCAGCCCCTCCGCCCCCATCGCCTGCAGACAATCGCCCAGGCGCTGCTGCGCCATGCGCACCGCGAATTTCTTGGCATAAGCCGCATGCAGCATGGCGTTCTCGCCGCGCGCCAGCGTCTCGATCGCGCGATATGTCAGCAGCCGGGCCGCCTCGAGATCGGTCGCGACCTCGGCCAGGCTCCAGCGCAGCCCTTGATGATCGAGCAGGCGGCGGCCGAAGCTTTGCCGCCGGGTCGCGTACTGGACGGCAATCCGGAGCGCCTCGTCGACCATGCCGCAGCACATGGCGGCGACGTAGGTGCGCGCCCCATTGATGCCGGCGAGCGCGTTCTTGAAGCCTTGGCCGGGCGGGTAGCGCAGCGAGTTGGCGGATGCCCGATAGCCCGAGAGCCGGATGCCGCCGACGCCGATGGCGTGGCCACCCATGAGCTGGAACGGCGGCAGCCGCTCGAAGCCTGGGCCGGAGGCATCGATGATGAAGCCGCCGATGGCCTCGCTCGAATCCGTGTCGCCGACCTTGGCATAGACCAGCATCACCTCGGCCGTGGCGGCGTTGGTGAGCCAGGCCTTCTCGCCGGTCAGCACCCAATCATCGCCGTCGCGGATGGCCCGAGTCGAGATCGCCGGGAAATCGCTGCCGGCATGAGGCTCGGTGAGCGAGATGCCGCCGGTGATCTCGCCCGCGAGCAGGCGCGGCAGATAGCGCTCGATCTGCGCCTTCGTCCCGGCGCGGGCGATGCTGTTGGCGAGATTCTGGCTGTTGACGAGGCTGAAGGCGAAGCCCATGCAGCCGCGCGCCAGCTCCTCGGATATCAGCGCCTTGGCGGCGTATCCGGCCTCCTGCCCACCGGCCGCACGCGGCACTTCGATGCCGGTGAGACCGAGGGCCGCGGCAGCGCGGATCGCGTCGGCCGGCACGGCGCGGGCGCGCTCCCAGGCGGCCGCGTTGGGCGCCACCATCTCGCGCCGGAATTGGGCGGCGCTGGCGAGGAGGTCGCGGCCGGTTTCGGTCAGCAGGCTCGGATCCACCATGCTCAGTCGCCATCCTTCTGGGGATGGGCGAGCTCCTCCTTGCCTTCCGCGATGTCGTCGGCGAGCTGCTTCTTGAAGGACCAATCCTGGTCTTTCCACAGCACATCGGCGATGTGCCAGCGGCCCTTCTGCCAGACGAGATCGAAATCGACCGCATCCGCTTCGCCGGCACTCTGGAACGAGACGGTGGCGGCGGCGTGGCCGCCGGTCTCGAGCTTGACCGCGACATCGATCTTGCTGATGTCCCAATCCTGGCCATGGGCGAAGATGTCGGATTCGAGGCCCATGGGCTCGGCGAGCTTGTCCTCCAGTGCAGAATGCTCCTTGACCAGGGCAAGCAGCGCCGGCTCGTAATTCTCGAGGAACTTCTTGTCGCGCATGAAGTCGGGCGGGGCCGATTCGTCGGCATGGACGCCGATATAGGGCTGGTAGATCGCGCGCAGCAGATGCTCGGCCGAGGCGGCATCGGCATCGGCGGCGGAAGCGGCAACGGACGAGAAAATCAGGCCGATCAGCGCCGGCGCCAGGATCTGACGAAGCAAGGAATCCTCCCTCTGACGGGCGGCACAGTTCCACAGCGGCGCCGTCTTGTCCATGGCACCGGACGGTCCGAAAATGGGCTCTTCTAAACCGCGAGTTAACCCCGCGGCACCTAGGATCGGGTAATGCTCTTGCTCGATTCCCCTCCCCGGCCGCGCGGGCAGGTGGCACGCCTCGCCGCCCTCCTGCGCCTGGTCTTCCAGCCGCCGAAGGGCTTCGCCCGCTCAACCGAAGGGCGGATGTTCTTCGGCTTCTGTGCCACGCTCGCGATCCTTTCGCTCGGCCTCGCCTTCCTCTGGTACCGCGCCTCGCTCGAGAGCTTCCGGCGCGACAAGCTCGAGGAGAACCGCACGGCGGTCGAGCTGGTCGATGCCGCGATCGAGATCTATGCCTCGCGCAGCGACCAGCCTCATGCCGGCGATCTGCAGCATGCCGGCGGGCCGCCGATTCCGCGCAGCTTCGGCGTCGATGTGGTCAATCGCTTCAACCAGAGCCGCGCCGCCGGCGACCAGCTGCAGATGCAGCTGCTGGGATTGCCCGGCCGCGAGATCGGGCAGATCCGGGCCGATGCCGACGCCGCGGCCTCGCTCAGCCGCCTGGCGCGCGAGTCCCCGCCCGAGACGCGGGATTATTTCATGACCGGCCGCGACGGCCAGCCGATGCTGCGCGGCGTGTTCCCGCAGCTGGCGAGCAGCCAGACCTGCGTCGATTGCCATAACCAGCTGCAGTCGGACGGGCCGGCCTGGCACCTCAACGATGTGATGGGCGCCCTGGTGCTCGACGTGCCGGCGGCGGCGGCGCTCGCCGATTTCCGGCTGCGCGCCGTGGCGATCGGGCTGCTGGCCTTCTTCGGCTGCGCCTTTTCCGCCTTCCAGGCGCTGATGCTGGCCCATCGCCGTTCGGCGCGCGAGCTCGAGCAGCGCTCCTATGCGCGCCTCGCCGAGGCGGTGGCGAGCCTCAAGGACCATTTCAGCCTCTATGGCCCGGACGGGCAGCTGATCCTGGCGAGCCCGGGCGGCAAGGCGGACGCGCCCAAGACCGTGCAGCGCACCGAGACCGAAGACGGCCGCTGGCTGCAGGTGCATGAATCGATCACGGCGTCGGGCAACCGCGTGCGGATCGAATCGGACGTGACGGACCTCAAGCGCACCGAGGCCGAGCTCAGGCGCGCCATGGAGGAGGCCGAGAAGGCCAACCGCGCCAAATCCACCTTCCTCGCCATGATGAGCCACGAGCTCAGGACGCCCTTGAACGCCGTCATCGGCTTCTCCGAGATCATGCGCACCCAGATGCTGGGCCCGATCTCGGCGCGCTATCATGAATATGCCGAGGACATCCATGAGAGCGGGCTGCATCTCCTCGAAGTGATCAACGCCATCCTCGACATGTCGAAGCTCGAGGCCGGCCAGGTCGGGCTGACCGAGAGCCTGTGCAATCTGCCGACGATCGTCGTGCGCTGCGAGCGGCTGGTGTCCGAGCGTGCCGGTGCGGCCGACATCCGGATCGAATCCCGCTTCCCGCCCGATCTGCCCGAGATCTGGGCCGACGAGGTGAAGCTGCGGCAGATCCTGCTGAATCTTCTCTCGAACGCGGTCAAGTTCACGCGCACGGGCGGCACGGTGACGGTGACGATCCGCGATCTCGGCCCCGACGAGATCGGCGGCGGCATCCTGCTGTCGATCGCCGATACCGGCATCGGCATCGCGGCCGAGGATCTGCCGGCCGCACTCGCCCCGTTCCGCCAGCTCGACAACAAGCTCGACCGGAAATATGAGGGCACCGGCCTGGGCCTGCCGCTGGCCAAGGGCCTGGTCGAGCTCCATGGCGGCGCCTTCCGGATCGAGAGCGAGGTCGATGTCGGGACGACGGTGTCGATCCATCTGCCGCCGTCGCGGCGACGGGAGATGACGAGTGCGGCTTAGGGGGTGGGAATAATCGGCGGGGCGGATGTTGTGTCCGCTCACCATCCATTCCAGTGATCAACCTGATCGGGATCCGCCCGTAGCGACGCCGTGCGCCATGGCGATCAGCCGAGCGAGCCCACGAGCGACGCCCGTTGCGATAGCTCGATCCAGTTGCCGTCCGGATCGAGCACCATCGAGATGCGCGCCGTCGTTCCCAGCGTTATGGGCGCCCTGGCTTCGCGGGCCCCGCTGGCGAGCACCCGCGCATGGATCTCGTCGACCTTGAAGACCTGAAAGGTGATATAGCGCCAGCCGGGTCCATTGAAGCCCGTATCGACCGGCACGGCCGGATCCGGTTCCACGATCAAGCGGGAGCGTCCCGCGGCAAAGCATGCCGAACCCGGGCGGGCCGATGCTTGCTCGTCGAGGCCGAGAGCCGTGCGGAGAAACCAACCATGGCGCGCCACATCGCGGACGGCCATCCGGACGCCCATCTGATCGATGCCGGCCTCGCCCGCCGGCCACAGGCAGACCGCGTTCCCGTCCGGGTCCTTGAGATGTACCGGGTATGCCAGACCCGGCCGCGCCACCAGGACTTCCCGGTATCCGCCGGCCGGTTCGGCGGCGAGACCGGAAGCGTGGACATTGATCTTCACGATCGAGCCGCCGCACTCGAAGCGATGCTGGACCACGCCGCGACGGATCGGCAGCGGGCCTTCATAGGCGAGGCCGACCGCGTCGCGCCAGAATTGCAGCATCGCCTCGCCATTGGCGGTGTTGAGGCCGACATCGATGCAGGGTTTCGCCAGCTTCACGTCTCGGCCCTTTGTCTCAGCCGATGGGCAGGCTGGGATTGAGCAGGTATTTCTCGCCCGTGGCCTTGCGGTTGTAGGCCGCCATGATCTCAGGCTTGAGCAGATCCGCCAAGGACAGGGTGCTCGTGTACTGGCTGGCGAAGGTGGTCGTGATCTCGGCTGCGACCTGTGCCCTGAGGCGCGCGACCGTCTCGGCACCGACCTTGCCCAGGAAATCCGTCACCAGCCAGCCGCCGATGCCCCAGGACATGCCGAAGCCGCGGGTCAATTCGGTCGGCCCGGTGTCGAGGCCGCCATAGATATAAACCTGTTTGTGGACCGCCGAGCCGTAACGGCTGTAATTCTGCGCCGCGGCACTGGCGACCGCTTCCATGCCGTTCAGGATCTGACTGACCAGCTTGCCGCCGCCGATGGCGTCGAAGGCGAGCGTGGCACCCGTCGCCTTCAAAGCCGCCAGCAGATCGTCCCGGAAGCTCGGCTGCGACGAATCGACGATGTGCTCAGCACCCAGACCAGCGAGGATCGCGGCCTGGGCCGGGCTACGGACGATATTGACCAGCGGGACACCTTCGGCCTGGCACAGTCGGTTCAGCATCTGGCCGAGATTCGACGCGGCCGCGGTATGGACGAGCGCCTTGTGCCCCTCGCGCCGCATGGTCTCGACCATGCCGAGTGCTGTGAGCGGATTGACGAAGGCCGAGGCGCCGGCCTCCGGTGCCACACCCTGCGGCAGCGCCAGGCAATCGGCCGCCTTGAGCTTGCGGAACTGCGCATACATCGCCCCGCCCAGCATCGCGACCGTGCGGCCGAGCAGCGCCTGCGCTGCGGCCGAGTCACCGGCGGCAACGACCACACCGGCACCCTCATTGCCGACCGGCATCGAGCGGCCGATCCGCCCCGCCATTCCCCGCAGCGCCGCGGCGGCGATGGGAGCGGTGACCTTAGCCTCGGCGCCGGAGCCCTTGGCCTCGGCGGTCGCGACATCGGCGCCGGCGAGCAGCAGCCCGAGATCGGACGGGTTGATCGGGCTCGCCTCGATCCGCACGACGACCTCGTCGGTCGCCGGCACGGGCCGCGGCACACGGGCGAGCGACAGCTCGAGCGTCCCCTCCGCGGTCACCAGCGACCGCACTTCCAGCCCTGTCTCTTCGCTCGACATCGGTTCTCTCCTTCAAGCGCCGCGGCACCGCAACGGCATGATCATCATCGATCTTATCGTGGATTGTCAGGTCCGGCGGCCGCCTCCAGCTTGGCCAGATACGGCGCCATGTCGGGCGCGAAAGCCGGGTGGCGCACCAGCCCCGCGAAATGCGCCGCCGCCAGTGGATAATGCCCGGCCAGCGCAGGGCCGAGGATGGGCGCCAAGCCCGTCTCGCGCAGCACTGCGTGCCGGGTGCGCTCGTTGGAAAACAGGCACAGCTCGGCGGCGAAACAGATGTCCGCGAGCGTCAGCCGGTCGCCGACGATGAACGGCCGGTCCGGCGCCAGAGCACGCTCGACGCCGCCCAGAAAGGCAGCGAAAGCCGCCGCGGCGCGGCCGTGCACGGCCGCATCGACCGGGGTCTCGCGGAGCGCGAAGAGGTAGAGCTGCGCGTCGCAGGCGAAGACCAGAGCGGCATCCAGGAAGCCGTCGATCCGTGAGGCTTCGTAGGCCCCCTCGCCGTAGAGGCCCGAGCCCGGCCCGGCCAGCCGCGCCACGGCGCGCATGATGCTGTTGGATTCGAAGATGCCGACGGCACCGTCCGGGCTGAAGGCAGCCGGCACGGTGCCGAAAGGGTGCGCCTTCAGAAAATCGTCGGTCTTGTAGAGCGTCTCCTGAAAGCCGGCTCGCGGCGTGCGGGCGAGGCCGGCATCGGCGCGATCCGCCGATGTCAGGGGCCGGGCGTCGAAATCCCACAGCCAGTCCTTGAGTGCGTCAGGTGCCGCACCCCGGATCTCGATCTCGACGCCGGCCAGCCGGCCTGCGATCGTCGCCTTCCAGATCCGCGGATTGGGCAGGTAGGAGAAGATGCGCAGCGCCGGCATCACCAGGTCTCGCCGAACGGGCGGACCTCGACATTGAACGACCAGGCCGATCTCGGCTGGTGGGCGACGTGGAAGATCTCGGCGGCAATGTCCGCCGGCTTGATGAAGAAATCGTCGGGCGCCTCCGGCCAACGCTTGCGCGTCCATGCCAAATCGATCACGGCATCGATCACCACATAAGCGACATGCACGCCTTTCGGACCGAGATCGCGGGCGATGGCTTCGGCGAGGATCCGCTGGGCCGCCTTGGTGGGAGCGAACCCGGCGAAATTGGCTCGGCCGCGCAAGGCCGAGGTATTGCCCGAGGCGATGATGGCACCTTCCCCCACCGCAACCATGGCAGGCGCCACGCGACGGGCCAGATGCAGCAAGGCCATGACATTGACCTCGAAATTGCGGGCCAGTACCGCGGGGTCGATGTCCCGGAAGCTGCCGAAGGCGCCGCCCACGGCGTTATGCACCACGATCTTCGGCGCACCGAGCTCCGCCTCGACTCGGCCGATCGCCGCATCGAGCGCTGTGGGGTCGGCGACATCCACCGGGAAGGCATGGGCGCCGTCGATCTCGGCGGCGAGCTTGTCCAGGCGCTCGGCGTTCCGGGCCAGCATCGCCACCTGGTAGCCGCCTTCGGCGAAGCGCCGGGCGAGTGCTGCACCCGTGCCGGGCCCGACGCCGGTGATGAGAGCGACGCTCATGCCGCGGCTCCCTCGAATGCTTCCAGCCGGCGACGGACGAAGTCGAGCCGGTCGTTGCCGAAGAACATCTCGTTATCGACGAAGAAGGTGGGCACGCCGAAGATGCCGCGCTCGACCGCCTCGGCGACGTCCGCCGCCAGCAGCATACCGATCTCCGGCCCGGCCGCCTGCTCCCAGAGCTCAGCGGGGAGCCCGTGAGCCGCCGCAAAGATACTGCGGCCCTCGTCGGTGAAGACATCCGCGGGTGCCGCCCAGACGGCCCGGAACATCGCTTCGGTGTAGGCCGGCGAGATTCCGAGCGCCTTGGCCGCCAGCGCTCCCCGCACCAGGGTGTCGGGACTGAGCGCGCGGGTACGCAGTGCCGCCCAGAGCGGTTCGTTCGTTGCAAGCGGCACGCCGTAGAGCTTCGCCCAGCGGCCGGCATCGAGTGCTGCATAGCGCGCCTTGGGCGGACAGCGCGGCGAGGGCTGGTTGTTCACCCGCGCCATCACCTCCACGATCGTCACTGGCCGAAGCTTTGCCTCGACGCCGAGGCTGCCGAGCTGGGTGCTGGCGAGATAAGAATAGGGGCTCAGAAAGTCGAAAAAGAATTCGAGGCGCGCGGTCATGGCAGCTTCCTCCGGAGCGACACTCTGGGGCGGCCAAGCGAGCCGCGTAGCGCGACTCATAGCCCATCTGTATGATGATTGTCATGCAGATTAGCGCGGCGGAGATGCCGGCGGCTGTGCGCCGCCCGATCTGCATGATATCCTTCCTGCTGTTTTTGATGTCGGATCTGCTGCAGCGGCAGGCCGACCGGCTGGATGACACGGAGCGAGCTTGGGTCACTCACAGGCGGAAAAGGCGAAGAGCCGAGAACGGATCCTGGCGGCGGCTGCCCGAAAGGTCCGAGAGGGCGGCTTGGAAAGCGTCGGCGTGGCCGAATTGATGAAGGCCGCCGATCTCACTCATGGCGGCTTCTATGGGCACTTTCCCTCACGCACGGCCTTGATCGCCGCCGCGCTCGATCGAGCGCTGGAGTCCAGCAAGGTCGATTTCGACACGGCTCCCAACAGGGCGGTCGCCTTTGAGACCGTGGTGCGGAAGTATCTGAGCAAGGCGCATCGGGACAACCCGGCCGAGGGTTGTGCAATGTCCGCGCTATTGGCGGATGCGGCGCGGTCCGAGGATCCCGCTGTGCGCGAGCGGATGGCCGATCAGGTCGAAAGGAGCTTCGCGTGGATGGCCAGTGCCATAGGCGGTGGCGCCGACGCCAAGGACGCTGCGACGACGGCGCTGTGCGCCATGATTGGGGCGCTCGCCGTGGCCCGTGTGATGGGCGACACCCCCCGATCCGAGCAAATCCTCCAGGTGGTGCGTCGTGCCGTACTTCACTTGGCGGATGAAGCCGGCGCCTCGGACGAAGCCGCGGCGGCGCCCTAACGCTCACCTGCTCACCCCCACCCCTAATCATGCCGAAACCCCCGCCCCGACCGATCCACCGGATCCGGCGCCTCCAGCCCCAACCACCGCGCCCTGAGCCGGTCCCATAACGCCAGCCGCGACCAGTCCGGCACCTTCAGCACCTTGTCGGTCTCGGGATCGAGGAACGGGTTCGGCAGCAGCACGGTGATCTGCTGCTCGCCCTTGCCGTTGAAGAGGCGGAGGCCCCAGGAGGTCGGCGTGCCGGCGCGGCTCAAGCGCCGATAGAGCTCGGCGCGGCCGGTGCGGCGGAGCTGGGCCAGGGCCGGCGCCACGGGATTATTGTGCGGTCCCTTGTGCTCGCCGATGCAGATATGGAAATGCGGCACGCCGAAGGCCACGGTGAGGTAGCCGTCGAACATCTTGACCCGGGTCGGCGGCTCGGTCGCATGCATCTCCCACGCGGCACCCTGGATGATCGGGCCGAAGGTGATCTCGTGCCAATGTTCCTTGAAGAGGCCGCCCAGCAGCTCTTCGAGGCTCGCCTGGTCGATCGGCAATGCCCAGACATCGAGGGGCGCGCCGTCCTCGTCGATCACCCGCGCCGGTTCGGTCGTGCTCATCACGCGGCTCCTTGGGCTGTGAGCCAGACGGCCTGGCGCAAGGCCACCTGGGCAGCCATGCGGCCGGCCCGCGTTGCCGGCTCCGCGAAATCCTGGCCGGATGCCGCGGCGACCAGGGCAGCACCCTTGAGCGCCACCAGCTCCGATGTGCCGAAGTTTCGCCAGAGTGCCTGGAAGGCCTCGAATTCGGCGCGCTCGAACGGCTTGCGCTGGCCCATGCGGTCGCGCAAGGGATTGGCCGGGAAGAGCGTCATGCACGGGACCCAACCTTCCGGGATCGGCAGGTTCGCGGCGTGGCTGAGGCCACTGGCCAACAGCTTCGGCAGGACATGGGTGTGCGGGCCGTCGGGGCTCTGGCCGCCCGGCAAGGGGATCGGCTGATAGACCTCGATCCGGCCGAAGCGGCAGCGGAAGACGCGATGCGGGCTCAAACCCGGGATCTCGCCCGCCAGCGGATTGCCGGGCTCGAACAGCGAGCGGCCGGCACCGGTGCGCAGACGCGCGATCGTGGCGGGATCGGCCGTCCGCACGCAGATATCGGCCTGCAGCACGCCGAGGCCCATATCGAAGAGGATCGCGCCCTGATCCCCGGGCCGGAGCGCTTCCTTGTCGGGGCCGAGTTCGGTCAGGACCTTGCGGCCCGACATGGCGCAGGCTGCCTCGGGCAGGCACAGCGCCACGCCATGCTGCCAGGTCTCCGGGTCGCGGCTGGTCAGCTCGTAGGCGATCGGCCGGAGGGCCGGCGTGGGATCGATGCGGATGGCGCCGCGCGCGGTGACGGCGGTGAATCCCTCCGCATCCTCGAGCCGGACAGGTTCGCCCGGCGTCCGGATGAATTCGGCGATGGCGCCGAAACTGCCGCAGCTCCAGCCGGTCTCGACATCGCGGATGTGTTGTTTCAGGAGCGAATCGATCGGCAGCATGGGCGCCTCTCCCGGGAGTTCAGCGTGCATCATCATCCACCGAAGGCTGGCGCGACCAGGGCAGGATGTAGGTCTCGCCCTCGTGCTGGCCCTGGATGGTGGCCACCTGGAAGGCGGCGGCGAGATTGGGGGCCGTCAGCACCGCGGCGGGCACGCCCTCGACCAGGACATGGCCGGCGCGGAGCAGCATCAGCCGGTCGCAGAAGCGTGCCGCCAGCGTGAGGTCGTGCAGCACGGCCACCACGGCGGTGCCGCCATGGGCGGTGCGCCGCAACAGCTCCATCACTTCGAGCTGGTGATAGGGATCGAGGGCCGCCACCGGCTCGTCGACCAGCAGGATCGGCGCCTCGACGGCGAGGGCGCGGGCCATGAGGGCGCGCACACGCTCGCCGCCCGACAGCGTGCCGATGGTGCGGTCGCGCAGATGCGTCACATCGGTGGCGGCCAGCACGCGCGCCACGACGGCATCGTCTTGCGGATCGGGGCCGCGCCAGCTCTGGCGATGCGGCAGGTGGCCGAGCCGGACCAGCCGCTCGACCGTGAGCGGCCAATGCGCGGTGCCGTTCTGGGCGAGATAGGCCATCTGTCGGGCAAGCTCGCGGGTCGAATACTCGGCGAGCGCCTTGCCGTCGATCAGCACCGTGCCGCGCAGCGCCGGGATGAGGCGGGCCAGCACGCGCAGCAGCGTCGTCTTGCCGGCCCCGTTCGGGCCGACCAATCCCAGGAGCTCGCCCGGTGCGGCGGTGACATCGACCGCGTCGAGGATCAGTTTGCCGCCGAGCTCGACGCCGATTCCGCGCGCTTCGAGCATGGTCATGCGCCCTCCCGCCGGAGGCGCAGGACGAGCGCCAGGAAGAAGGGTGCCCCGATGAGCGCCGTCAGCACGCCGAGCTGCAGCTCCGGCCCGATCCCGATGAGGCGCACGCCGATATCGGCGGCCAGCACCAGGGAGGCACCGCCGAGCCCGCTCGGCAGCAGCAGGCGGCTCGGCTGGTGGCCGACCAGCGGGCGGATGAGATGCGGCACCACCAATCCCACGAAGCCGATGGCGCCGCTGACCGCGACGGCGGATCCGACCGAGAGGGCGGCGCCCACGACCAGCCGCAGCCTGACCAGGCGCAGATCGAAGCCCAGGCTCTGCGCCGTTTCCTCGCCCAGCGTCAGCGCGTCGAGCGCCGGGCCGGCCGTGCCGAGCAGCAGCCAGCCCAGCACCATCGGCGGGCCGGCAAGCCAGACATGGTCGAGGCTGCGGTCGGCCAGCGAGCCCATCAGCCAGAACAGGATCTCGAAGGAGGCGTAGGGGTTGGGCGAAAGGTTGAGCGCGAGGGCCGTGAGCGCGCCGGCAAGGCTGGTGATGGCGGCCCCGGCCAGCAGCAGCGTCAGCACGCTGCCGTCGCGCCCGGCCAGCGCATAGAGCAGCAGGACGGCCAGGCCGGCGCCGGCGATGCCGCCCAAGGGCAATGCCAGCGGGAAGATCGCCGAGAGGCCGGTATAGAAGGCGAGCACGGCGCCGAAGGCGGCAAGGCCCGAGACGCCCATGATGCCGGGTTCGGCCAGCGGATTGCGCAAGAGCCCCTGCATGGCGGCCCCGGCAAGGCCGAGGCTGGCCCCGACCAGCAGGCCCAGCAGGGCGCGCGGCAGGCGCAGATCGGTGAGGATGAGAGCGGCCGGCGATGAGCGCCCCTGCCAGAGATCGGCGAAGGTCTGGCCGAGCGGCAACGGCACGCGGCCGATGAGGGCGGAGACCACGAGCAGCGAGAGCGCCAGAAGCGAAAGCGCCAAGGCAAGCCGGCTCATGACGGCCCCGCCTCGATCCGCTGGCGCGCCTCGGTCAGCAGCTTGAGCGCGTCGGCGATCGATGGGGCGGCACACAGCCAGAGTTTCTGCGGCATGGTGAATTGCCGGTCGGATGGGAAGCCCGCCTTGAGGATCGGGTGATCGAGCAGCACGCTGCCGAGCGACGGGCGCTCCTGCTGCCGGCCCTCGACGATCAGCAGGTCAGGCTGGGCCCAGACGAGATCCTCGAGCGGCAGCGACGGGTAATTGTCGATGCCGAGCCGGGCCGCCAGATTGTCGAAACCGGCGCGATCGAGCAGCGTGTCGATCAGCGAACCCTTGCCGACGGTGAAGCCGCGCGGCTCATAGACGGCGGCGACCGGCCGATGCGCGCGCGGTGCGGGCGGCGGCAGGGCAGCGAGATCGCGGTCGAGATCCGCCAGCAAGGCCGCCCCCGCCTCCGTCCTGCCGACGGCATCCGCCACCTCGCGGATCTGGGCGCGCACGCCCTCGATCGTGGTCGGCACGTCGAGATCGAGCACCTTGAAGCCGAAATGCCGCGCCACCGCCACGGTGTTGCGCGTGGTGTAGCGGCCGGAGACGATGAGGTCGGGTTGTGCCGCCACCATCTCCTCGGCCGAGCCGTGATTGATCGGCACATGCTGTGCCGCCTCGCACGCGACCGAGGTGCGGCAATCGCGGGCGAGATAGGTCACCGAGACGATCCGTTCCGGCGGCACCAGCGCCAGGACCAGCTGATCGGCACAGAGATTGAGCGACATGATGCGCGCGGGAGCTTCCGCCGCCGCCGGCAAAGCCAGCAGCAAACCCGCGAACGCGCCGGCCCGCATCATGCCGCGCCGCATCAGAAGCTGGCCTTGACGCCGGCGAAGGCGCCGATGCCCGGATGCATGAAGCCGATCGGATCCTGGTATTGGCGGTCGAACAGATTGTCGATCCGGCCATACACGGTCCAATTCTGGTCGATCTCGTAGGTCGTGGCGAGATTGACCGTGACATAGCCATTGGCGTGCAGGCCTGTTTCCGAGCCCGACCGGTTCACATCGAGCCACGGGCCGACATAGAGCAGCGTCGAATTGACCGACCACCGGTCCGTCACCTGCCAGGCGCCGTTTAGGCTGGCCTTGTGCTTCGGCCGGCGCAGCAGCGCCTCGTCCGTCAAATCATCCTTGGCGATCGTGTAGGTGTAGTCGGCGCGGAACATCAGCGCGTCGGTCGGCTTCCATTGGGCGAAGCTTTCGACGCCATAGGTCGTCGCCTTGTCGATATTGATCTCGGTCGTGCCGGCTTCGTTGGTGTCGATCAGATTGTCGATGTCGTTGTGAAAATAGGTCGCGCCGAACTGGACGCGCTTGTCGAGGAACGCCTGCTCGAAGCCCAGATCCCAGCCGATGCTGGTCTCGGGCTTCAAGTTCGGGTTGGCGAAGAAATCGAATGAGGGGAAGCTGACGTACAGATCCTCGAGCGACGGCGCCTTGAAGCCGGTGCCGACGCTGCCCTTGAGCGTGGTGCCGGTCTCGAGCACGACATATTCCGGGGCGACGCGATAAGTCAGTTTGCCGCCGAACCGGTCGTTCGAATCGTAGCGCAGATTGGCGTTGTCGAAGAACCTGTCGTCGAGGCTCGATTGCAGCTGGATGAATCCCGCATTGGTCGTCGTGTCGGCCGAGATCGGGCTGTTCTTGATCTCATCGGTGTAATGCTCGGCACCGACGCTCAGGATCTCGCCCTCGATCAGCTTGTAGCTGCCCAGATAATCGAGCTTCACGCGCTGGCCCAGCGTGTTCTCGTTCGAGTTGCCGGGTGCGAGATTGTCGGTCCGGTTCTCGGTATAGGCGAGGCCTATGGTCTGATCGAGCCTGCCGTCGAGCAGGGCCAGATGGGCGAAGCCGCGCGTATAGATCTGGCGCGTATCCTCCTGGCTTTGCGACGCGTCGGGCACGCTCGGGAAGACGTTGAAATTATCGCCGGTGAAATCGAGCGTCGTCTCGATGTAGCGCGCGACCAGGCCGACATCGATATTGCTGGTGAGCTCGGCGCCGAATTTGCCCGAGAGGGTGAGGTTGTCGTAGCTGTCGTCGTTGCGCTGCTCGCCGGGCGCCAGAAGCGCCAGCGGCGTCACCGGCGTGTCGTCCGAATGGAAATGGCCGATCTCGACATCATAGGAATAGCGGTCGATCGAGCCGCTCGCAGAGGCTGACTCATTCACGGTGCCGAAGGAGCCGCCCTCGAGGCTGCCGGTCACTTTGAGCGGCCCCTCGCCGCCCTTGGTCGTGATGCTGATGACGCCGCCGATCGCGTCCGAGCCGTAAAGGCCGCTCTGCGGCCCGCGCAGCACCTCGATCCGCTCGACATCGCCCAGGAGCAGGTTCGAGAGGTCGAAGGTGCCGTTGGGCGTGCTCGGATCGCTGACATCGATGCCATCGACCAGGATCTTGGTGTGGTTCGAGTTGGTGCCGCGGATGAAGACCGAGGTCTGGCCGCCAGCCCCGCCGCTCTGGACGACATTCAAGCCCGGCACGTCGTTGAGGGCGTCCGGCAAGGTGCGCAGCTGCTTCTGGGCGATATCGTCGGCGGTGATGATGGTGACGGCGCTCGCGACCTCGTCCTCGGGCGTCGGCAAATGGGAGGCGCTGACCACCAGCGGCGGCAGGATGATGGCGGGCGGCGGCGGCTGATCGTCTGCGAGGGCGGCACTGGCGGGAAGGACGGGAACGAGAAAAAGAGTGCCGCGGAGCGCGCGGGACAAGGGTCGGGACATGAGCTTCGGGACCTCGTGGCAACGTCGACGTCACCACGAACCAAAGTCCGATCCCCGCCCTGGACTTGATCATGGGCAGTCGTCGATCCCCACTGGTGCACCCCGCCCAGCGTGTCCGTGCGTGACCACGTTCGACGGCAGGTCTCCTGGCTCGCGGGTCTCGGCACGCGCATCGCCTTCCCGGTTGCCCAGTGGCTTTCGTGATGCGCAGCTCGCCGCTTACAGTTGCGGGGGCAGCCGCGGCTTCAGGGCTTGGCCCAGACCCGCGTTCCCTTTTGATCCCCGAAGGGAACCGTCGCGACGGTTCTACGGAAGCGGCGGGGAGCGGGTCAATGGATATTCAGCGGCGAGTCCGCCATGATAGCGGCGAGTGAAGGAGCTCGATCATGGGAATTTTGCTGGCGTTCGCGCCCTTTATCGTCTTCGCGGTGCTCGATCGGCTGATCGGGCCGATGGAGGGGCTGATCGGCGGCGCGCTCACGGCCGCGGCCCTGATCGTGCGAGACGGTATGATCCGGCGCAGGGCTCTCAAGCTTCTCGAAATCGGCACGGCGATCCTGTTCGGCGGGCTGGCGCTTTACGCCGTCCTGGGCGGCCCGACCGGGTCCGTGATCGGCGTCAGGCTGTGCGTGGATGCAGGATTGCTGCTGATCGTCCTCCTCTCGATGCTGGTCGGCCGCCCCTTCACGCTGCAATATGCGCGCGAGCAGGTCGCCGCGGAATTCTGGGACCGGCCCGAATTCATCCGTACCAACTATGTCATCACCGGTGTGTGGGCCTTGGCCTTCGCGGTGATGGTGGCGGCCGAGCTGGCGCTTCTCTATGTGCCGGGATTGCCGCCGCGGGCGGGCGTCATCGCCATCATCCTGGCCCTCATCGGTGCCGTCAAATTCACCGGCTGGTACCCGGAACGTGTGAGATCCTGATCTAGGCCGACACGAAGGGCAGGCTCGTCGTGGGCTTTCCCGTCAATGCCAGGATCGCGTTGGCGACCGCCGGTGCGATCACCGGCGTGCCGGGTTCGCCGACCCCGCTCGGCGGCCTGGTCGAGGGCACGATATAGGTCTCGACATGGGGCGCCTCATTCATGCGCAGGACCCGGTAGGCGTCGAAATTGCTCTGCTCGACGGCGCCGTCCTTCAGGCTGATCTTGCCGTAGAGGGCTGCCGATAATCCGTAGCAGGTGCCGCCTTCCATCTGGGCCGCGATCTGGTTGGGGGCGATGGCGATGCCGCAATCGATGGCGGTGACGACGCGGCGCACGCGCGGCCCGCCCTTGTCGATGCTGACCTCGGCGATTTGGGCCACGACCGAGCCGAAGCTCTCATGCACGGCGACACCATGGGCCCACCCGGTCTCGAGCGGCTGGCCATAGCCCGATTTCTCGACGGCCAAATTGAGGACCGCGAGGTGGCGGGCCCCCGCGTCGCCGGCCTTGGCATAGAGCGCCCGGCGATACTCGACGGGATCGCGTTTAGCGCGGCGCGCCAGCTGATCGATGGTGTGCTCCATGGCCATCGCCGTATGCGTGGCACCGACCGAACGCCACCACAGAACCGGGACGCCGATATCGGGCATATAAACCGCTGCATCGACGATCGGGGTCGCCTTCAAATAGGGCGAGCCCTTGGTGCCCTCGACGGTCGTGTCGTCGAAGCTGGGTGCCGTCGGGATTTCCTTGAGGATCGACTGCGTCACGATGCGATGACGCCAGATCGCGGGCATGCCCTCCGCATCGGTCTTGATCTGGATGGCGTGATGCGTCAACGGCCGGTAGCGCCCGGAGGTCATGTCGTCTTCGCGGGTCCAGACCAGCTTCACCGGCCGGCCGGACCCTAGCTTCTTGGCGATTTCGACGCACTCGACGACATAGTCCGATGACGGGTTGGCCCGCCGCCCGAACGAGCCGCCGGCCGGCAAAGTCTCGATCTCGACCTTGCCCGGCAGCGAGAAGACGATGAAGGCGGAATTCATCTGATCGAGCGTCTGAACCTGCGAGCCGAAGGTCAGCTTGCAATGGTGGCCATCGACCTCGGCCACGCAATTCATCGGTTCCATCGTGGCGTGGGCGAGATAGGGGAAATCATAGGCGACGGTGATCGCGTCATTGCCGAGCCCGCCGGCATCGCCCTTGGTCTCGAAGGGTTGAGGTTTGACATCGGTCCGTTTGCCCGATGCCAAATCCTTGTAGAAGGCGAGCAGCTCGGCGCTGCCGCGCTTTTCGGCCTTGCCGTCATCCCAGATGATCTTGAGCGCATCGCGGCCGCGCTTGGCGGTGTAGGTGTCGCTCGCCACGACAGCCACCCCCTTCGCCACTTGGATGATGTCGACCACGCCCGGGATCTTGCGCGCCTCGGTGGCGTCGAAGGATTTGACCGTGGCGCCGAACAAGGGCGGATGCGCCACCACGGCCACCAGCATGTCGGACAAATGCACATCCTGCGTGAAGCGCGCCGTGCCGTCGACCTTGCCGGGACTGTCCTTGCGGCGCACGCGATCGGTGCCGATCAGCGTGAAATGTGCCGGATCCTTGAGCGCGGGATTCTGCGGCGGCGCGATCTTGGCGGCGGCGGTCAGAAGCTCGCCGAAGCCGGCGCTTTTGCCCGAGGCGTGGCTGACGATCCCGTCCTTCACCGTGATCTCCGCCGGCAAGACGCTCCAGCGCTGGGCGGCTGCCTCGACGAACATCGCGCGCGCAGCGGCCGCGGCCCGGCGCAGCTGGTCCCAGGAATTCGCGATGGCGCTCGAACCGCCCGTGCCCTGAAGCCCTTGCATCATGGCATTGCCATAGAGCTTGGCGTTGGCCGGGGCCTGCTCGAAGCGCATCTTGGACCAGTCGGCGTCGAGCTCTTCCGCCACGATAGCGGCGAGGCCGGCATGATTGCCCTGGCCCATTTCCAGATGCTTCGATACCAGCGTGACGATGCCGTCGGGTGCCACCTTGATGAAGGCGCCGAACGGACCGACCGGCGTATCGGCACCGTAGCTGAGGATGTCCGGCACCGAGGTGCCGACCACGAGGGTACCACCGACGAGGGTGGCGCCGACGACGACGGTGGCGCCGACGATGAAACGGCGCCGGGTCAGGACGGGGCGTTTTCTGGACATCGCGCGCCCCCTAACCCGAGACCGCGGCGGCATCCTTGATCGCCGCTCGAATCCGTTGATAGGTCCCGCATCGACAGATATTGCCGGTCATCGCGTCGTCGATGTCCTTGTCGTTCGGGTTTGGTGTCGCGGCGAGGAGGGCTGCCGCCGACATGATCTGGCCCGATTGGCAATAGCCGCATTGCGGCACGTCATGCCGGAGCCAGGCGGCTTGAAGCGGGTGGCTGCCGCCCAGCCCCTCGATCGTGGTGACCCGGGCACCCGCGACATCGCCGATTTGCGTGATGCAGGATCGTGTCGCCACACCATCGATGTGGACTGTGCAGGCGCCGCACTGAGCGATGCCGCAGCCGTATTTGGTGCCGGTCATCTGCAATTCGTCGCGGAGCACCCAAAGCAAGGGCGTCTCGGGTGCTGCCTTGACGGTCACGGTTTTACCGTTGATCTCGAGCGCCGTCGGCATGTCCAAATCTCCCCGTGTCGCAGTGACCGATCAGATGATGACCCCTCATTCGCTGGTTGAAAAGGATTCTTCAGCGGCCGGCACCATCGGGAACGGTACTGGCCGATGGTCAGTAACCACTGCGCGAATTATCAGCTCTGTACTATAGTAATGACCGGTTTTGCCGCGGGCGGAGCGGGCATCACCGTTCGGGGAGTGCAGAACATGCGCGTGCGGGGACTTCTTCTTGCCTGGTCGTGTCTCGCTTTGGCATTGCTGGTCGGCGGCAGGCCAGCCGATGCCGCCGCCTTCGGCGATTGCGCGCCGATCGGCACGCTGGAGAATTTCGAAGCCGGCGCACCGCCGCAGAATTGGGTTTTCGCGGCCGAGGAGTTCCGCTCGCTCGAGGGCGACGACTACAAGGTCATCCAGAAAAAGGGCAAGACCTGCCTACAGCATTATTCGCTCAAGAGCGGCGCGCCGCGCACGACCAATCTCGAGATCATGAGCAACTATGCGGACGGCCTGCCGGGCCTGGGGTTCCGCATCACCAACCCGAAGCGCGCGCCGGACGACGAGATCTTCGCCACCATGACCAAGGGCGGCGCCGAGCTGTGGGCCCATGTCTGGCCGTCGAACGGCGACGGGCTGCATATCATGGTCTTGCAGGTGATGCCGTTCCAGCCGACGCTCAACCCGGCCGCCACGGCGAGCGATTGCGCGCCGATCCGGGGCTTGCAGGATTTCGCGTCCGGCAACCCGCCGCAGACCCGGACCTTCGCGGCGGAGGAGTTCGTCGTGGTCGAGGACCGCGCTGCCAAGGCGATCGAGAAAACGGGCAAGACCTGCTTGCAACACTACTCGCTGAAGAGCGGCGTGGCGCACAAGACCGATCTCGATATCGTCCAGAATTACGCCCAGGCCCTGCCGCAAGAGGGCTGGACCATCACCAACACGAACCGGGCCGAGGATGGCGAGATCTATGCGACGGAGACCAAGGATGGCGTCGAATCCTGGGTCCATGTCTGGGCGTCCAATGGCGACGGGCTGCATGTGCTGCTGCTGCAGATCCAGCCGTTCCAGCCGAGCCTGGCGCCGCTGACGGCACTGGACTGCGCGCCGATCCGCGGATTGCAGGATTTCGCCGCCGGCAATCCACCACAGACCCGCACCTTTGCCGCCGAGCAGTTCGGTGTGGTCGAGGACGGCCATGCCAAGGCGATCGTGAAGACGGGCAAGACCTGCCTGCAGCATTACGCGATCAAGAGCGGTGTCGCCAAAAAGACCGATCTCGAGATCATCAAGAACTACGCGCTGGCCTTGCCGACGGAAGGCTGGACCGTCACCAACACGAACCGGGGCGAGGGTGACGAGGTCTATGCGACGGAGACCAAGGATGGCGTCGAATCCTGGGTCCATGTCTGGCCGTCCAACGGTGACGGCGCGCATGTGCTGCTGCTGCAGATCGAGCCGTTCCAGTCGAGCCTGGTGCCGCTGACGGCACAGGATTGCGCGCCGATCCGGGGTCTGCGCGATTTCGCCGCCGGTCGGCCGCCGCAGCAGAAGCCCTTTGATTCGCTCGAGTTCCGCACGGTCGAGGACGGCCAGGCCAAGACCATCACCAAGACCGGCAAGACCTGCCGGCAGGATTACGATCTGAAGAGCGGCCTCCCCAACAAGACCGACCTCGAGATGATCAAGAATTATGGCGAGGCGCTGCCGGCGGAAGGCTGGACCGTCACCAACCCGAAACGGGGCGAGGATGACGAGATCTTTGCGACGATGACCAAGGACGGTACCGAATCCTGGGTCCATGTCTGGCCGTCCAACGGCAACAGCCTGCATGTGCAGCTGCTCGAGATCGCGCCCTTCAAATCGAGCCTGAAGGCGGCACAAATGGTCGAGGAGCCGCCGCCCCCGCCGCCGGCACCACCGCCTCCGCCGCCGCCCCCGGCCGTGCCCGTGCTGGCGCTGCCCGCACCAGCGGCCACGCCCGAACCGATCCAGCCGGGCCAGGGCGACTTTCCCTATCTGCCCTCCGTCCCCGGCTCCAATCTCGTCGGCGGCCGGGCGGATCTGGCGCCTTTCTATGTCCAGCCGAACGATGCGAAGCAGCCGGAGCTGGTCGCCAACGGCTCGATCGTGAAGGAATACCAGCCGCCGCCGGGCATGGGCCTCATCCAGCTGCTCGGCCTCTACCATCCGGCCCTGCTCAAGGCGCAATGGACCATCGTCAGCGAGCTCAAAGGGAACGGTGTCACGCTCTCGGCCCATTACGGCGAGAATGGCCGCAATATCTGGGCGACGATCCACATGACCGACGGCGGCTACACGATCAGCGTGGCCGATGCGACCATCGCCCAGAACCAGCTGGCCGCCGATCTCGGCAGCAAATGCCATCTGGCGCTGACCGGCGTGCTGTTCGATTTCAACAAATCGACGCTGAAGCCGGAATCCGACGCGGTGCTGCGCCAGGTGGCCGCCCTTCTGACCCGGGACCCCGCCCTCAAGCTGGAGATCCAGGGGCACACCGACAATGTCGGCAGCGACGCCTACAACCAGCCGCTGTCGGAGGCGCGGGCGCATTCGGTCGTGACCTGGCTGAATTTGCACGATATCGCCTCGGCCCGGCTGATCGCGCGCGGCTACGGCAAGACGCGGCCGATCGCGACCAACGCCACCGACGAAGGCCGCGCCCAGAACCGGCGAGTCGAGATCGCCAATCCGGCGTGCAAGATGTAGCCTCCCGGCGACAGTCTGATCTGGGAGGCACTTGCATGGCCTATAAGCCATTCGATCTCGCGGCAAGGTGGCGCTGGTCACGGGCGGCAATGGCGGCATCGGCTTCGGCATGGTCGAGGCCTTGGCCCAGGCCGGCGCCGACATCGTGATCTGGGGGACGCACGCCGAGAAGAACGCCGACGCGGCCGAGAAGCTGATGCCTACTGGCGTCCGAATCCTCACCCAATTGGTGAATGTGGCCGACGAGACCGCCGTAGCGGCCGGCATGGCAGAGGCGATCGGCCGGATGGGGCGGGTCGACACGGTGATCGCCAATGCCGGGATCGGCGGCGGGGCGCCCAGCTTTGCCGACTTCTCGACCGAGACCTATCGCAAGGTGCTGTCGGTCAATCTGGACGGGGTGTTCTTCACCTTCCGCGCGGCCTGCCGGCACATGGTCGAGCGGGCCGGACGCGGCGATCGGGCCGGCGGCTCCCTGGTCGCGATCTCCTCCCTCTCGGCACTCGACGGCGCACCCCGCAACGAGGCTTATGCGGCTACAAAAGGGGCGGTGATCTCCATGATCCGCGCCATCGCGGTCGAGCATGCGCGCTATGGCGTGCGCGCCAACGCGATCCTGCCGGGCTGGATCGCCACCGACATGACCGCGGGTGCCCAAGGGTCGGAGAAGTTCAACGACGCCGTGATCCGGCGCGTGCCCATGCGCCGCTGGGGCCAGCCGGCGGATTTCGGCGGCTTGGCGGTCTATCTGGCTTCAGACGCCTCGGCCTTTCACACGGGCGACAGCTTCCTGATCGATGGCGGGTACGGGATCTTTTAGATCGCCCCGGTCTCGGCATCTCGGCACACATCGCAGAGCCAGCGATGGCTGCCGTCCGCCCGGCGCTGCATCGACGCGCAGCGCGGGCAGACCGTCCGCCGGCACGCGTCGCAATCGTCGAGATTGTCCTCGTGATAGGTCTCGCCACGGCGCTCGCAGGCCTGGCGGTTGGCCATCAGGTGCCGTCGATCTCGTCGAGATGGCGGGCGATGATCAGGCGCTGGATGTCGCTGGTGCCTTCATAGATCTGGCAGACGCGGACATCGCGATAGATCCGCTCGACCGGGAAATCCTTGAGATAGCCGTAGCCGCCATGAATCTGGATCGCGGCTGAGCAGACCTCCTCCGCCATCTCGGACGCGAAAAGCTTGGCGGACGCCGCCTGCCTGAGGCAGGGCAGGCCCGCGTCGCGCAAGGCAGCCGCCTGCAGCACCAGAAGCCGGGCGGCCTCAAGCTTGACCGACATGTCGGCGAGGCGGAAGGCCACCGCCTGATGCTCGATGATCGGGCGGCCGAAGCTTTTCCGCTCGCCCGCATAGGATTTGGCGGCGGCGAAGGCCGAGCGCGCCATGCCGACCGATTGCGAGGCGATGCCGATGCGGCCGCCTTCGAGATTGGCAAGCGCGATGCGGTAACCTTCCCCTTCCTGGCCCAGGAGGTGGCTGTCATCGAGCTCGAGCCCGTCCAGGCGGATCTGCGCCGTGTCGGAGGCGTGCTGGCCGAGCTTCTCCTCGATCCGCGCCACCTGGTAGCCGGGCGTGGAGGTCGGCACGATGAAGGCGCTGATGCCCTTCTTGCCGGCCTCGGCATCGCTGACGGCGAAGAGGATGGCGATATCGGCGTGCTTGCCCGAGGTCACGAACTGCTTGGTGCCGTCGAGCACCCATTTTTGGCCGACGCGCCGGGCGCGGGTGCGGATGGATGCCGCGTCGGAGCCCGCCTCGGGCTCGGTCAGGCAGAAGGCGCCGAGCTTCTCGCCCGAGGCCAGCGGCTTCAGATATTGCTCCTTCTGCGCGTCGCTGCCGAATTTGAGGATCGGCATGCAGGCGACCGAATTGTGCACGCTCATGATGGTGGAGACGGCGCCGCAGCCGGCCGCCACTTCCTCGAGCGCGAGCGCGTAGCTGACATGGTCAGAGGCCGCCCCGCCCCATTCCTCCGGCACCAGCATGCCGAGGAATCCCAGTGCGCCCAGTTCCTTGATGGCGTCCTTGGGGAAAATGTGGTCGCGGTCCCACTCCGCCGCGAAGGGCGCCAGCCGGTCCCGGGCGAAGGCGCGCGCCGTGTCGCGCACGAGAAGCTGTTGTTCGGAGAGGATCATCGCTACCAGGGCAGCTCCGCCCCCGAATAATCGAAGAAGCGGCCGGAGGAGTCGAGCGTCAGCCCGTCGATGACCCGGCACATGCCGGTCACACTCTCCGGCGGCTGGAGATCGGCACCGGCGCCGCCCATGTCGGTCGCGACCCAGCCCGGATGCAGCACCACGCAGATGAGGCCGGCACCATGCCAGTCGAGCGCCAGCGAGCGCCAGGCGGCATTGAGGCCGGCCTTGGAGGAGCGATAGACATGGAGGCCGCCATTGACATTGGCGCCCATCGAGCCGAGGCGGCTCGAGAGCGCTATCACCTTCTTGCCCTGGCCCTTGTCGAGCTGGCGCTTGAAGGCGCCGGCGAAGGCCACGGGCGCCACCGTGTTGACGGCGAGCGTCTCGATCCAGCTGTCGCGATCGACCATCTCGACATTCATGCCGCGCGGGCCGGAAACGCCGGCATTGGCGATCAGGAGATCGATCGCCGCCCCTTGCAGCTCGAGTGCCAGGGCCGCAAGCGAGTCCTTGTCGACCACGTCAAGCGCATGGACCGAGACGCCGGGTCCGAGCGCCTTCAGCTCATGCGCCTTGGCCGGCTCGCGCGCGGTCGCATGGACGCGCCAGCCCGCCGCCGCATATTGGCGGGCGAATTCAAGGCCGAGGCCGCGATTGGCGCCGGAAATCAAAACGGTCGGCATCGTGTCGTTGCCTCCTGAAACAGTTCTCCTCTCCGCCCCCAAAGGGGCGGAGAGGAGTATTTCCTTATGCACTCTCCCGGAACAGCTCGCGGCCGATCAGCATGCGGCGGATCTCGCTGGTGCCGGCGCCGATCTCGTAGAGCTTGGCGTCGCGCAGCAGGCGGCCGGTCGGGTATTCGTTGATGTAGCCATTGCCGCCCAGGCACTGGATCGCCTCGAGCGCCATCCAGGTCGCCTTCTCGGCGGCATAGAGGATGGCGCCGGCGGCGTCCTTGCGCGCGGTCTCGCCGCGGTCGCACGCCTTGTCGACGGCGTAGACATAGGCCTTGGCCGCGTTCATCACCGTGTACATGTCGGCGAGCTTGCCCTGCATCAGCTGGAACTCGCCGATCGCCTGGCCGAACTGGTTGCGCTCATGGACATAGGGGAGCACGACGTCGAGGCAGGCCTGCATGATGCCGAGCGGGCCGCCGGCCAGCACCGAGCGCTCGTAATCGAGCCCGCTCATCAGCACGCGCACGCCGCTGTTGAGGCCGCCCAGCACATTCTCCTCGGGCACCTCGCAATCCTCGAACACCAGCTCGCAGGTATTGGAGCCGCGCATGCCGAGCTTGTCGAGCTTCTGGGCGCGGCTGAAGCCCTTCCAGCCCTTCTCGATGAGGAAGGCGGTGATGCCTTTGGAGCCCAAGGCAGGCTCGGTCTTGGCATAGACCACGAGCGTGTCGGCATCGGGGCCGTTGGTGATCCACATCTTGGTGCCGTTCAGGACGAAGCGGTCGCCGCGCTTCTCGGCACGGAGCTTCATCGAGACTACGTCCGAGCCCGCACCCGGCTCCGACATGGCCAAGGCACCGACATGATCGCCCGAGACCAGCTTCGGCAGGTAGCGGCGCTTCTGCGCCTCGGTGCCGTTCAGCTTGATCTGGTTGACGCAGAGATTGGAATGGGCGCCGTAGGACAGCCCGACCGAGGCGGAGGCGCGGGAGATCTCCTCCATCGCGACCACATGCTCGAGATAGCCCAGGCCCGAACCGCCATATTCCTCGGGCACGGTGACGCCGAGGACGCCCAGATCGCCGAGCTTCTTCCACAGATCCATCGGGAATTCATTGTCGCGGTCAATCTCGGCCGCACGGGGTGCTACCTCGTGGGCGGCGAAGGAGCGCACCGAATCCCGCAACATATCCGCCGTTTCGCCGAGATCGAAATTCAGCGACGGCAACTGATTGGCCAACATGGGCAGGCGACCTCCGGTTTTTCCCTATGTAGCGCCGAACGGCGGCGCGAGCCAGGGAAGAAACCGGAAGGGGTCGAGGCTTAGCGGCGCGACAGGAACGGCGCGCAGTTGCTCGAGGTCAGGAGCGACGGGCCGGTCAGATTCTGCGGCGCCTTGTTGATATCATACGAGGTCACCTGGCAGGTGAACGGGTCGCCCCCCGGAGCGCCGAGCTGCGGCGTCAACTTGGCCTGTTGATCGGGCGACAACGTGCCCTGATCGGCGCAACCGGTGACGAGCACTCCCAAGGCCAGCAAAGGCAACATGGCGAAACGCATCTTCCCCTCCATCGGGAGTCATCCAGTCGAACGATTGTCCGACCGATAGAGTATAGAGACAAGACGTAATCGCGTTACAACATATTCCAAGGGGCATCGGCGCCGGTTTGCCGGGGCCAGCCCGCTCCCCCACCCGGCCACCCATGCCATGATACTGACGTGGGTGGCCGGGTGGGGGAGCGGGCCGGTGCAGCGCACCCGCCGAAAGAACCTTTACGCCGCGACCTCGGCCATGCTGCGGGCCAGCACCGCGCGGAGCTTGTCGAGCTCGATCGGCTTGGCGAGATGGCTCTGCATGCCGGCGGCGCGGCATTCCGCGATCTCCTCGGCCATGACATTGGCGGTGAGTGCCGTGATCGGTACGTTGTTGCGGCCGGACGGCAGGCTGCGGATGAGGCGCGTGGCCGCGATCCCGTCCATCACCGGCATGCGTACATCCATGAGGACGAGGTCGAACGCCTCGCGCGCCACCGCATCGACGGCGGCGGCCCCGTTCGAGACCATGGCGACCTCGTGCCCGTCGCCGGTGAGCATCGCCTCGATCAGGAGCCGGTTCATCTCGATATCCTCGGCCACCAGAATGCGCAGGCCGGCGCCGCTGGGGCGCTGTTGCTCGGGCACCGATTTCGCGGGCTCGCCGAGGCAGACCTCGCACGGCACCTCGACCCAGAAAATCGAACCGATCTCCGCCTCGCTCTCGACGCCGAGCTCGCCGCCCATGAGTGTCACGATCCGCCGGCTGATCGCGAGGCCGAGGCCGGTGCCGCCGAACTCGCGCGAGATCGAGCCGTCGATCTGGCTGAACTGGCGGAACAGCCGGTCGAGCTTATCGGCCGGAATGCCAATGCCGGTATCCCGGACCTCGATCCGGAGGCGCGGATAGGCGCCGCCGCCGATCGCACGGACCCCGATCGTCACTCTGCCGTGGCGGGTGAACTTGACCGCGTTCGAAAGGAGATTGTTGAGCACCTGGCGCAGCCGGTGCCCGTCGATCTTGACCCAGCGCGGCACGGTGCCATCGAGCTCGAGTGCCAGATCGAGCGCCTTCTCGACCGCCTGGGCGCGGAAGAGTGCCGCACAGCTTTCGAACAAGGAAGGCAGCTCGACCCGGAGCGCCTCGACCTGGATCTCGCCGGCCTCGAGCTTGGAGAAATCGAGGATGTCGTTGAGCACGGTCAGGAGGCCGTTGCCGGACTCCTTCTGAAGCCGCACATAGCGCTGCTGCTCCGGGGTGAGCTTGGTCGTGAGCAGAACCTCGGCGAAGCCGATGACGCCGTTCAAGGGTGTCCGGATCTCGTGGCTCATGGTGGCGAGGAAGGTCGATTTGGCGGCACTCGCCGCCTCGGCCTCGGCCTTGGCGGATTTGAGCTCGACCGCCTGGCTTTCGAGCCGGCCCAGCAGCTGGTTGAGGGCCGCCGCATGCCGGGCGGCATCGTCGGCCAGAATCAGCCAGACGAAATTGAAGTTGGCGGCGACCCAAAGGACGCCAATGAGCATGAGAATGAAGCCCTGATACTGCGACGGCCACGGGAAGGACGGCAGAAAGAGCCCGCCCACGACGAGGGTGCCTCGGACAGCGGAAACGAGCGCATAGACGCCGTGCAGCATGCCGGCCGCGATCATCGGTTCGCGCAGATCGGGACGCTGCGAGCGGAGTGCTATGAAAGCCGTGAGCAGCTGGACGGGTGCGCCGAAGGCCGAGACCAGGCCCTGATATTGGGGTTGATTGAAGCCGTACCGCCACATGATTGCGGTCACGACCGTGCCGATCAGAAGCAGGATGGAAACCGGCCGGCGGAATCGCTCGGCATCGCCGAGCACGGCGAACCCGGCGAAGGTGCAATAGACGCTGAGGAAATAGACCGGGCCGCTCATCGTGAAGATGAACAGATGCGGCGACTCACCGGCGAACCGGCTGGCGACGGCCCCCAGGAGCCCGGTGATGTTGGTGCCGGCCCAATAAAGCACATAGCGCCGATCGGCCCGGGACCAGGCGAGAAACAGCATCCCAATGGCAAGAAGCAGCGTGAGCGGCGTGGCGGCGAGGAAAAGGGTCTTGTCGTCCATGCGGGTGCCGGCAACGTTGTTATTCTAAAATCGCGATCACTGTAGCCGCAAGGCGTTAAGACAATGTTCGAGGTCGACGCACCGCGATGGTGGCATCAACGGCCGGTGAATTCAGGTGGACGCTTGTCGAGCCAGGCGGCAATTCCTTCGGCAATGTCGCGTGTCGGCACCATTTGCGCGAAATATCCGGCCTCGACCGCGAGCGCTTCATCGATCGGAAGATTGAGGCCGCGCGTGACGCTGCCGAGGCAGGCGGCGACCGCGAGCGGCGGCATGGCGGCGATCCGGCGGGCGAGATCGAGCGCCGCGGGGATCAGCCGCTCGTGCGGCACCACATCGTTCACGAGGCCGATGGCCTTGGCCTCGTCGGCGCCGATCGGCTCGGCCGTCAGCAGCATCTTGAGGGCACGCTTGCGGCCGATGAGGCGCGGCAGGCGCTGCGAACCGCCGAAGGGCGGGGCGAAGCCGAGCCTGATCTCGGCCTTGCAGAATTCCGCCCGCTCGCTCGCGATGGCGAGCGGTGCGGCCTCAGTGATCTCCGAGCCGCCGCCATAGGCCAGCCCGTTGACCGCGACGATGATCGGCTTCGGAAAATTCTCGATCCGCGCCGTCAGGCGCTGGCCGCGCCGGACGAAATCCCTCAAGGCCACGGCGGCGCCGGCAGCAATGCTCGGCGCGAACCCGGCGATATCGGCCCCGGCGCAGAAGGCGCGATCGCCGGCACCGGTCAGGATGACGACGCGCAACGCCTCGTCCGTCTCGACCGCGTCGAGCACGGCCTGCAGCCGGTCGATGAGCGCGTAATCGAGCGCATTGAGCTTCTCCGGCCGGTTGAGGCGCAGGATCACGATGGGGTCCTGGCGCTCGACGAGAATGAGATCGGACATGGGGTGGTTCCGCTGGTTTCGGCTTTCCTTGAGCTAGGCCCGGCAATGAGGCGGAACAAACGAGATCTCCTCATGCGCGCGAGAGGATCGGTCTTGCGATCGGAGCCTGGGCCGCGATGATGGGGACGCTGGTACGCCACCTCCGGAGGCTTCGCATGAGCATCGATTTCGTCCGGCTCAAAACCGCATCGGGCCTTGTCTTCGACGCCTTTGCCGCTGGGCCCTCGGACGGGCCGCTCGTTCTCATGCTGCACGGCTATCCGCAAAGCCGGCATAGCTGGCGGGCACAGCTGCCCGCCTTGGCGGAGGCAGGATACCGGGCCGTGGCGCCCGATCAGCGGGGCTATTCGCCGGGTGCGCGGCCCGATCCCGCAGAGCTCACGAATTATCAGTATGACCGGCTGGTCGGCGACGCGCTGGAACTTGCCGATGCCGCCGGATCGTCGGAGCGGCGCTTCCATCTCGTCGGCCATGATTGGGGTGGGCAGGTTTCGTGGGGCGTCGCTTATCGCCATCCCGAGCGGCTGCGCTCGCTCGCGATTCTATCTCGGCCGCATCCCGCTGCGTTCGTGCAGGCGCTCGAGGCGGATCCCGAGCAGCAACATCGCTCGCGCCACCACAAGGCGTTCCTCGATCCGGCAACGGCGCAGCTGCTGCTGGCGGACGGGGCGAGACGGCTCCGGCGCAATCTCTCTGAGGGCGGCGTGCCGGCCGATGCGGTCGAGCATTACGTCTCGGTGCTGGGGTCCGAGCCCGCGATGGAGGCCGCCCTCGCCTGGTATCGCGCGCAAGGCGGCTTGCGGGCGACGCTCGGGCCGATCACGGTGCCGGTGCTCTACCTCTGGGGCGATGCCGACGCGACGGTGGGCCGCGTCGCCGCCGAAGGTACCGGCGCTTTCGTCACGGCCCCCTACCGGTTCGAGGCGCTGCCCGGAATCGGCCATTTCGCCAGCGACGAGGCGCCGGAGCGGGTGACCGAGCTGCTGCTGGCGCATCTCGGCGAATACTGAAGCCTTAAATCGGCAGCATGCGCTGAGCGACACCGTCGCGATCGATGAAACGGTGCTTCAGCGCGGCCGCGATATGCCCGACGAGCAGGAAGCACAGGAGGTAGACGAGGCTGACATGCAAGGTGTCGGTCAAAAGCCGCAGCGGCTCATCCTTGCCGATGAAGACGGGAAGATTTCCGAGGCCGAAGAAGCTGACCGGATGCCCGCCGGCCGATCGATGGAGATAGCCGATGAAGGGTACCAACAGCATCAGCACATAGAGCAGCCAGTGCAGGATATGCGACGCGGTTTGCTGCCAAGGCACCACTGTCGCCGGCAAGGCCGGCGGCTTGTGCGTGATGCGCCAGACCAGGCGAAGGATTGCGGTCATGAAGATCAGGCTGCCGATCGAGGCGTGATAAAAGAGCGCCGTATCGTGCTCGGGCGCGTCCTTGGCGAAGCCCTCCATGCGCAGGCCGACCGCGACATTCGTGAAGATCAGCAGGGCGATGATCCAGTGCAGACCAATCGCGACTTTGGAGTAGGAACCGGGAACGGCGGCAGACACGGCGTAAGGACCGGGAATCGAGGCAGCCATACGGGGACGCTCCTTAAAGTTCGACGCGGCCCGAATGGTCGTATTGACGGTAGTTCTGCCGCGATCTCTCTCGTTTAAAGAATTATCGGCAAATTGATTGACGAAGGGTCAATTTTGTCTACGGCTTGATCGCCTTCTTCTCAGTGCGTGCAATTCTGAGGTGCTAAACATCCTATGTAGGGAATGCCGATAGCAATGCACGTGGAGCGAAGAGGGACTTTAAGAAACTCCTCTCCGCTCCTGGGAGCGGAGAGGTTGGGTGAGGTGAGGGATTCCAGGGCTTCGACCGATTACGCGGCGAGACCCACCTCATCCTAAATCCTTCTCCCCCCTGAAGGGCGGAGAAGGACTTTACCCCTCGCCTACCTGCGCGTCATAGACCGCGACGGCGCTCATATTCACGAGCCCGCGCACGGTGATCGACGGCGTCACGATATGCGCCGGCTTGGCGACGCCGAGGAGTGCGGGGCCGATGGCGAGGCCGTCGCCCAAGGCCTTCACCAGGTTGAAGGCGATGTTGGCGGCGTCGAGCGTCGGCATGATGAGCAGGTTGGCACTGCCCTGAAGATGCGAGTTCGGGAAGATGCGCTTGCGGATCTCGGGCGAGAAGGCGACATCGGCCTGCATCTCGCCTTCGACCTCGAGCTCCGGCGCGCGCTCGTTGATGAGGGTGAGGGCATCGCGCATCTTCTGCGCGGACGGCGCCTCGGACGAGCCGAAATTCGAATGCGAGAGCAGCGCCACCTTGGGCTCGATGCCGAAGCGGCGCACGGCGGCCGCCGCCTGCACCGTCATCTCGGCGATCTCCTCCGCCGTCGGATTCTCGATGACATAGGGATCGGCCATGAAATAGGTGCCGGTCGGCAGGATCAGCACCGAGAAGGTGTAAGGCGAGGTGAGGCCGGGCTTGAGGCCCAGCACATCGACCGTGTGCCGGAGATGCCGATCGAACTGGCCGACGGCGCCGCACAGCATGGCATCGGCCTCGCCGCGCGCCACCATGAGGGCGGCGATCACCGTGGTGCGCGTGCGCACGAGGTTGCGCGCATGGTCGGGCGAAACGCCCTTGCGCTCCATCAAGCGATGATAATGCGTCCAGTATTCGTGGTAGCGCGGATCATCCTCGGGATCGACCAGCTCGAAATGCTTGCCCGCCTTGATATGGAGGCTGAGCTTCTCGATCCGGCGCTCGACCACCTCCCTGCGCCCGATCACAATCGGCTTGGCGAGGCCTTCATCGATCACGGTCTGGACCGCGCGCAGCACGCGCTCATCTTCGCCCTCGGCATAGACGAGCCGGCGCGGATCCTGGCGGGCGCGGTCGAACACCGGCTTCATGACCAGCCCCGAGCGAAAGACGAATTGCGACAGGCGCTGGCGGTAAGCGGCGAAATCCTCGATCGGGCGGGTGGCGACGCCGGAATCCATCGCGGCCTTGGCGACGGCGGGGGCGAGCGTGGTGATGAGGCGCGGATCGAATGGTTTCGGGATGATATAATCCGGACCGAACAGCAGCGACTGGTCGCCATAGGCGGCCGCCACCACGTCCGACGGCTCGGCCAGCGCCAGATCGGCCAGCGCCTCGACGCAGGCGATCTTCATCGCCTCGTTGATGACGGTGGCGCCGCAATCGAGCGCACCCCGGAAAAGATAGGGGAAGCAGAGGACGTTGTTGACCTGGTTCGGATAATCCGAGCGGCCGGTGGCGATGATGGCATCCGGCCGATGCTCACGCGCGAGCTCCGGCGAGATCTCGGGATTGGGATTGGCGAGCGCCATGATGATCGGGCCATTCGCCATGCGCGTCAGCAGCTCGGGCTTCAGCACATTGGGGGCGGACAAGCCCAGGAAGATGTCGGCGCCGTCGATCACGTCGGCGAGCGTGCGCGCGTTGGTTTCCTTGACGTAGCGATCCTTGCGCGGGTCCATCTCCTCGACCCGGCCCTTGTAAACGACGCCATAGCGGTCGGTGACCCAGGTGTTGGCAACGTCGAGCCCCATATCGACAAGGAGATCGAGGCAGGCGAGGGCCGCGGCGCCGGCGCCGGAGGCCACGAGCTTGACCTCCGAGAGCGACTTGCCGGTGATGCGGAGCGCATTGCGGATCGCGGCCGCGACGATGATCGCCGTGCCGTGCTGATCGTCATGCAGCACCGGGATCTTCATGCGCGCCCTGAGCTTCGCCTCGATCTCGAAGCATTCGGGCGCCTTGATGTCCTCGAGATTGATGCCGCCGAAGGTGGGCTCCAGCGCGGCCACAACCTCGACGAACTTGTCCGGGTCGAGGGCCGCCACCTCGATATCGAAGACATCGATGCCGGCGAATTTCTTGAAGAGCACGCCTTTGCCTTCCATCACCGGCTTGGCGGCGAGCGGGCCGATATTGCCCAATCCCAATACGGCGGTGCCGTTGGTGATGACGGCGACGAGATTGGCGCGCGAGGTCATGTTGGCCGCCTCGGCCGGATCGGCGACGATGGCGAGGCAGGCTTCGGCGACGCCGGGCGAGTAGGCCAGCGCCAGGTCGCGCTGGGTCCCGAGCGGCTTCGTCGCCACGACCGAGATCTTTCCGGGGGTCGGCAGGCGGTGATATTCGAGCGCTGCCTCGCGCAGATCCTCGGTCAAGATGCGTCCTCCCCGCCGGGCCAATCTGGCCGGGTTACCGAAGCCGATACTGTCTGTCTTTTTGTTGGTGCGGTCGAGAAGACTCGAACTTCCACAGGGTTTCCCCCACAGCGACCTCAACGCTGCGCGTCTACCAATTCCGCCACGACCGCACGATCATGAAAGGCGGCCGAAAGACCGGCCGCCCGATTGGATGGTGGGGAATAGCAAATCGGGGTTGGTGCTGCAAGCCTGTCGCGCCACATGATGGGGCATGGTCACGCAAGGGTCGGTATCGAGCAGGACATGACGGAACGGGAATGGCGGGTGAGCGATGCGGCGGTAGCCTATCCGGACGCGGTGGCGGCGATGGAGGAACGGGTGGCCGCGATCCGCGCGGGCACGGCGCCGGATCTGGTGTGGCTGCTGGAGCATCCGCCGCTTTACACGGCCGGCACCAGCGCCAAGGAGAGCGATCTCGTCGATGCGATGGGGTTTCCGGTCTATCAGACCGGGCGCGGCGGGCAGATGACGTATCACGGGCCGGGCCAGCGCGTCGGCTATGTCATGCTGGATCTGAAGCCGCGCGGCGGCGATGTGCGGCGCTATGTCCATGATCTCGAGGAGTGGCTGATCCGGACGCTGGGCCGCTTCAACATCAAGGGCGAGCGGCGCGAGGGCCGCGTCGGCATCTGGGTCGCCGAGCGCGACGGCAGCGAGAACAAGATCGCCGCGATCGGCGTGCGCATACGCCATTGGGTGAGCTTCCATGGCGTGTCGCTCAATGTCGACCCCGACCTCGCCCATTTCAGCGGCATCGTGCCCTGCGGCATCCGCGAGCACGGCGTCACCTCGCTGGCGGCGCAGGGCATCCATGTCGGGATGAGCGAGGCGGATCTGGCGCTGAAGGGGGCGTTTGGGGAAGTGTTCGGGTGAACGCTGTTCTTCTCTGTCATCACCGGGCTTGTCCCGGTGATCCACGTCGGGAAGCTGCCTCTGTCCTGAAAATACATTTATCGGCCCGACGTGGATGGCCGGGACAAGCCCGGCCATGACGAGCAGGACCCCTCAGAACCCTTGCCGCGCGATGTCCATCGCGAAGTAGGTCAGGATCAGATCGGCCCCGGCACGCTTGATCGCCCCCAGCGTCTCGCGCACGGTGCGGTGCTCGTCGAGGGCGCCCGCTTGCGCCGCGAACTTGATCATCGCGTACTCGCCGCTCACCTGGTAAGCGGCGATCGGCAGCAGCGAATGGCGGCGGATCTCGCTCAGCACGTCGAGATAGGGCAGGCTCGGCTTCACCATCAGGATGTCGGCACCCTCGGCCTCGTCGGCCAAGGATTCCCGGATCGCCTCGCGGCCATTCATCGGGTTCATCTGATAGGATTTTCGGTCGCCCTGGAGGTCGCAGCCGGCGGCCGCCCGGAAGGGCCCATAGAAGGCCGAGGCGAATTTGGTCGAATAGGCCATGATCGGCAGATTGTCGAAGCCGTCGCCGTTCAAGGCCTGGCGAATGGCTGAGACCTGGCCGTCCATCATGGCCGAGGGGGCCACCATGTCGGCACCCGCGCGCGCGGCCGTGACGGCCTGGCGGCCGAGATTCTCGATCGTCTGGTCGTTATGGACATGGCCGTCGGTGATGATGCCGCAATGGCCATGGGTCGTATATTCGCAGAAGCAGGTGTCGGCGATGACGACGAGGCCAGGGGCCGCATCCTTGACCCGCTTCACCATGCGCGCCAGCAGCCCGTCGGCATTCCAGGAATCGCTGCCGGTCTCGTCCTTGCGGTGCGAGACGCCGAACAGCATGACCGCCTTGATGCCGGCGGCCGCGATCTCGCGCGCGACCTTGGCCGCCTGCTTCTCGGGAATCCGGTCGACGCCCGGCATGCTCGAGATCGGGGCCGCCTCCTCGAGCTCTTCCTCGATAAAGATCGGGTAGATCAGATCGTTGAGCGAGACGGTGGTTTCCTGGAAGAGATCCCGCAAGGTCTCGCTTGCGCGCAGGCGGCGCAAGCGCGAATGCGGGAAGGGGACGGACATGCATGCGCTCCCTGAACAATCGACGGGCAGCATTATAGGCCGAAGCATTGCCGAAAGCCTTGCGCTTGTTGCAGCGCGGATAGCAGCGTCCGCCTATGCCGGCTCGGCGAAGATCATCACGCTCTCATGGATAAAGCCGCTGGGATCAGAAGAAGGGCGAAGAGCAGGGATCCGATGACTCCCAGGACGAAGAGCCCGCGCAGAACCTTCCGCCAGGACCGGTCGGACGCGGCGAAGCCGATATAGGCGAGCATCAGGGCCGCCCAAACCAAGATGGTGGCGAACCACGAGAAGAGGAGGAGAACGCTCGTATCCGCGGTGAAGGGAAGAACGAGCACGACGATGAAGGTCAGCGCGAGCGGAAAGGCGGCAATCCGAAGGATCGCCGCCAGCTCCAGCCCGATCGCATTGCGCCACGAGCGTCCGTCCGCCATCGTCAATTTTCAGCCCCCGAGAGAATTTCGGAGCCGATTATAGCGCGTCGGCCGCAGTTTGGCTTGCGAGGAGACGCCCGCCTGCGCGGCACGGGCCTCGGGCGTCTCGGCGATGACGCGCTTCCTCGGCACCGGGAACCAGGCCGCCGGCAGATGCCGCTTCCAGCCCAGCACGCGCTTCTCGACCAGATGCCAGGATGCCGCCGCGAAGCTGCAGGTGATCAGCACCGAGCAGGCGAGCAGCCGGAAGCGATGGCCGACGAAGAGCGCCGGCAAGGACGCGGCGAGCGCCTGGCTGATCGGAAAGCCGTAGAGATAGATCCCGTAGGAATAATCGCCGGTGCGGAGGAGCGGCAATTTCGGCACGGCGACGAGGCCCAGGAAGATGGTGCAATACCCCAGGAAAAAGGGAGCGATGAAGACGGCGCGCTCGGTCATGAGGAGCGCGTATGCCAAGGCGCCGGCCACCAGGAACAGCGCCCAATGGGCCGGAATCCGGTCCTGCCAGTGGTAGAGGAAGATGCCGGTGAAGAAGCAGAAGGTGACGGCGAAGGCCGGATAGATGCCCGGCGTCACAACGAAATCGCTCATGAGGTTGAGGGCGGCGCAGAGGATCGTCACGGCGAGGAACAAGATCGTGAAGATCGTGCGGCGATAGACCAGGCCGGTCAGCATCAGCGCCGCCGTGATGGCGTAGCAATCGAACTCCGACGGCAGCGTCCAGAGATTGACGTTGACGACGCCCGAGACCGGGTTGGCGAGAAACAGGCCCGGCAGGTGGAAGGTGATGATGCCCAGCATATTGCCGAGATAGCGGCCGGTGGCGGGGTCCGCGAAATAATGGTCGGGCGGATCGGTCGAGAGGAGCGGACCCAGCACCAGGGCACAGAGCGAGACCTCGACCAGCAAGGCCGGAAAGATGCGCAGAACCCGGAATGCCAAGAAGGTCGAGGTCGCCCGCAGCCGCATGGCGCTCGATGTCACGAGGAAGCCGCTCAGCGCGAAGAAGACCGGCACGGCCGCGACATGAAAGGGCCGGGTCCAGCCGTTGAAGCCGCTGCCCGGATCGGATGTCGCCGGGCCGGTGCCGGCGATCCAGAGCGCATGGCCGTAGAAGATGTAGAGCGACAAGAGCACGCGCAGCAGATCGAAACCTGGGCCGATGCCGCGATGGCGCTGAAGCGCCTGGCCCACGCTTTCACGCGCGCCGATGCCGAGAAGGCGGTTGACCATAAAGGCCCCTCCGTCCAGTCAAATATCAGGGAGAGGCGCAGCCGGTGATTCCCATTGCGCCGTCGCCAAGTCACGTTCAGATCAAGTATTCAATGAACGGATTTGGCTGGTTCGAAGGCTCTTCTGTTAAGCCGAACGAACAGATGGCGCGAGAAGAGGTTCCGAGGCCGGCGGATGCGATAATTTGTCTGGTAATGAAGGGTTGAGTTCTTGAATTTTAGCCGCACCCTACCCTCTCCCGCAGAGCGGGAGAGGGGGTCCCACGAGATCTACTCGCGGAAGGAGGGGTCGATCTTGTCGAGCTTCCGAAGCAGCGCCGGCCAGGCGAGCTGGTAGCTGGGGACGCTGCTGACGGCAGCGGCCTGAGCACGGATGCCCTTCAGGACCGCGTCCGGCACGCGCAGCAGCTCGCCGCCGGCCTGCGCCTTGATCTGGATGGCACAGGTCGATTCGAAGGTGTACATGCTGAGGAAGGCTTCGGGGACGGAGCCGCCGCAGGTCAGTAGACCGTGATTGCGCAGCATCAGGAAGCGGTGCGATCCCAGATCGGCGACGAGGCGCGGCTTTTCCTCCTCATTGGTCGCGATGCCTTCGTAATCGTGATAGCCCAGATCCGACAGCACCAGCATCGATTGCTGCGAGATCGGCAGCACGCCCGCGGGCTGGGCCGAGACTGCGACGCCGTTCTGGGTGTGGGTATGGAGCACGCATTGCGCATCCTCGCGCGCGGCATGGATGGCGCTGTGGATGACGAATCCGGCCCCATTCACCGGATAGCCATTGTCGAGCACGACCCTCCCCTCGAGATCGATCTTGACCAGGCTCGACGCCGTGATCTCGTCGAACATCATGCCGTAGGGATTGATCAGGAAATGATGCTCGGGCCCGGGCACGCGCGCCGAGACGTGGGTGAAGATGAGATCGTCCCAACGATAGTGCGCCACCAGCCGATAGCAGGCCGCGAGATCGACCCGGAGCTGCCATTCCTCGGGCGACACCAGTCCCCGCACCTGATTCATCGACACGCGTGAGCCGTCCATTACCGTTCCTCCGTCCCGGTTGACCCGATGATCTGCCAATCTTGGCACTCGCGAAGGCCTGCGGCTAGGGCAGGCTGAGCCGGAAGCGCCATGGCTCCCATGCGCCTTTGCGCAGGATGAGGCGGGCGAGGACGAGGCTGACGGCAAGGCAGACGAGGATCGTCACGACCGACGCCTCCAGCCCGAAGCTGCCGCCGGTGAGCCAAGCGGGCCCGGACAATCGCGTCGTCAGAAGGGTGCCCGGCAACCAGAAGCCGGACACGCCGCCGCCGAAGAGGCAGCCCTCGGCGAAATTCCAGCCGGCGTGAAACCCGATCACCAGCCACAGATTGCGCGTGAGCGCATAGATAAGCGCGAACGCGATGCCCGCCTCGACCGCAATCGCCAGCAGCGAGAGCAGGCTCGCCTCGGGGTTGGCCCCATGCAGCAGCCCAAAAGCGATCGAGGACAATAGGACCGCGCCAGTCGTGCCGGTCACCTGCTCCGTGATGCGGAAGAGCACGGCGCGCATCGCCAGCTCCTCATAGGTCGCAGCGGCAAGGAACGCCGCCAGCTCGGCGAACAGCCCGTTAAGCTGCCGGCCCGGCCCCCATCGCGCAGCACCCGATAGCCAAAGCAGCAGCGGGATCGACGCAATGAGCGAGATTCCGAGAGCCAATCCGCCGGCCAAGCCGAGCGGGGCGCGGCGAAGGCTGAGCTCCTGCACGGGCCGTCGCTCCATCGCCCGGACCAGCAGCGCATAGGCCCCGAGCATGGCGACAGCACTGATCAGCAGGGTGGCCGGTATCCAGGGCTGAAGCCTCGCCAGCGAATGAGATCCGAGGATTTCCTCAACCAGGTAGCCCTGGGGAACAGAGAGGGCGACGAGCGGGGCCAGGTAGCAGACAAGCCGGATCAGTGCCCAGCAGCGCAGCCGGTTCAACAAGCTGAGCATGCCGCCAAACGTCGCCGGGCTACTGGAACTCCAGGATCATCTGGTCGACGGCCAAACTGTCGCGTGCGGCGGCGTGGATCTTCTTGACCGTGCCGTCGCGCTCGGCGCGGAGCACATTCTCCATCTTCATCGCCTCGACCACGGCGAGCTCGTCGCCGGCCTTGACCTGCTGGCCTTCGCTGACAGCAATCGAGACGAGCAGGCCCGGCATCGGCGAGAGCAGGTATTTCGAGAGGTCGGCCGCCTCTTTGACCGGCATCAGTGCGGCAAGCGCGCCGGTGCGGCGGGTGACCACGCGCATCTCGATCGCGGCCCCGGCCCGGCTCACTTCCCAGACGATACCCTTGCGGTCGATCTGCACCGTCACCGGCAGGCCGTCGATCTTGGCCTCGAACAGCGTCTCGCCTGGCTGCCAGGCGGTTTCGAGATGGCGGGCATGGCCGTCGAGCGTCACGATATCGCCTGCCACATTGACTTCGCGCGCCTGCCGCGGCGGGGCTCCGACCAGCACCGTCCAGTCGGCCGAGACCCGGCTCCCTTCGGCGTCGCGCACGGCCATGCGGTGATGGGCGAAACCCGCGATCGAGACCAGCAGGTCGAGAGCATCGCTTGAGAGATCGCTGCCGTGGAACCCGTCCGGGAACTCGGTCGGGATGAAGTCGGTCGAGAGCTTGCCGTCGAGGAAGCGCTGCCGGCCCATGATGGCCGCGAGGAAGCCGATATTGTGGTTGACGCCGCGGATGGCGAAGCCGTCCAACGCGGCCGCCATGCGCTTCGTGGCCTCCGGCCGGGTCGGGCCGTAGGTGATGAGCTTCGCGATCATCGGGTCGTAGAACATCGAGATCTCCGCACCCTCGAACACCCCGGTATCGACGCGCACCCCCTCGCCCGCCGGTGGCCGATAGCGGGTGAGGCGCCCGATCGAGGGCAGGAAGTTGCGCAAGGGGTCCTCGGCATAGACGCGCGCCTCGATCGCGGCACCCGTCAGCGTCACATCGGCTTGGGTCAGCGGCAGCTTCTCGCCGGCTGCGACGCGGATCATCAGCTCGACGAGATCGAGGCCGGTCACCATCTCGGTCACCGGATGCTCGACCTGAAGCCGGGTGTTCATCTCGAGGAAGATAGAAATTGCGGTCGCGATCGACGATGAACTCGACGGTGCCGGCCGAGCGATACTCGACCGCCTTGGCGAGCGCCACGGCCTGGGCGCCCATGGCCTGACGGGTCGCTTCGTCGAGGAAGGGTGACGGCGCCTCCTCGATCACCTTCTGATGCCGGCGCTGGATCGAGCATTCGCGCTCGCCCAGGAAGATGACGTTGCCATGGCTGTCGCCCATCACCTGGATCTCGATATGGCGCGGCTCGACGATGTATTTCTCGATGAAGACGCGGTCGTCGCCGAAGGAGGCGCGCGCCTCGTTGCTGGCGGAGCGGAAACCCTCGCGCACCTCGGCGTCGCTCTTGGCGAGCCGCATGCCCTTGCCGCCGCCGCCGGCGGACGCCTTGATCATGACCGGATAGCCGATGCCTTGGGCGATCTCGACCGCCGCCTCCGCATCGGGAATGACGCCCAGATGGCCGGGCACGGTCGAGACGCCGGCCGCCGCGGCCAGCTTCTTCGATTCGATCTTGTCGCCCATGGCGGCGATGGCGCGGATATTGGGGCCGATGAAGGCGATGCCGGCGGCTTCGAGCGCCTCGGCGAAGGCCTCGCGCTCGGAGAGGAAGCCGTAGCCGGGATGGACCGCCTCCGCCCCGGTCGATTTGCAGGCGTCGACGATGCGGTCGATGCGAAGATAGCTTTCGGCAGCGGCCGAGCCGCCGATCGCCACCGCCTCGTCGGCCTCCTGGACATGGAGGGCGCCGGCATCGGCCTCGGAATAGACCGCGACCGTCTTGATGCCCATGTGCTTAGCGGTGCGGATGACCCGGCAGGCGATCTCGCCTCGGTTGGCGATCAGGATCTTCTTGAACATGGTCCGTTGTCCTTGGAGGCGACCCACCTCACCCCGACCCTCTCCCCCCTGAAGGGCGGAGAGGGAGCAACGTGAGAGGTGGGCCGCTCGGTCTCACAGGGGAATGTTGTCGTGCTTCTTGGGCGGGTTCGCCAACTCCTTGTCGCGCAGCATGGCGAGTGCGCGGACGATGCGGCGGCGGGTCGAATGCGGCTGGATCACCTCGTCGATATAGCCGCGCGAGGCGGCGACGAAGGGATTGGCGAATTTCTCGCGATATTCCTCGGTCCTGGCCTCGATCTTGGCGGGATCGCCGAGATCGCTGCGGAAGATGATCTCGACCGCCCCCTTCGGCCCCATCACGGCGATCTCGGCCGTCGGCCAGGCATAATTCACGTCGCCGCGCAGATGCTTCGAGCTCATCACGTCATAGGCGCCGCCATAGGCCTTGCGCGTGATGACCGTGACCTTGGGCACGGTCGCCTCGGCATAGGCATAGAGCAGCTTGGCGCCATGCTTGATGATGCCGCCATATTCCTGCGCCGTGCCGGGCAGGAAGCCCGGCACATCGACGAAGGTGACGATGGGGATCTCGAAACAATCGCAGAAACGCACGAAGCGCGCCGCCTTGCGCGAGGAATCGATGTCGAGGCAGCCGGCCAGCACCATCGGCTGATTGGCCACGATGCCGACCGTCTGGCCGTCGAGGCGCCCGAAACCGATGATGATATTGCGCGCGAAGCTCGGCTGCAGCTCGAAGAACTCGCCCTCATCGACCATCTTGAGGATCAGCTCTTCCATGTCGTAGGGCTTGTTGGGATTGGCCGGGACCAGCGTGTCGAGCGAGGTCTCGATCCGGTCGGCGGGGTCGGATGTCGGCCGCACCGGCGCCTTCGTCCGGTTGGAGGGCGGCAGGAAATCCATGAAACGGCGGAGCTCGAGCAGCGCCTCGACATCATCCTCGAAGGCCAGATCGGCCACGCCGGACTTGGTCGTGTGGGTGACGGCGCCGCCCAGCTCCTCCTGGGTCACACTCTCATGCGTGACCGTCTTCACCACATCGGGGCCGGTCACGAACATGTAGGAGGAATCCTTCACCATGAAGATGAAGTCGGTCATGGCCGGGGAATAGACCGCCCCGCCGGCGCACGGCCCCATGATCAGCGAGATCTGCGGGATGACGCCGGACGCCAGCACATTGCGCTGGAACACCTCGGCATAGCCGCCGAGGCTCGCCACACCCTCCTGGATGCGGGCGCCGCCCGAATCATTGAGGCCGATGACCGGGGCGCCGACCTTCATCGCCTGGTCCATGATCCGGCAGATCTTCTCGGCATGGGCTTCCGACAGCGAGCCGCCGAAGACGGTGAAATCCTGGCTGAAGACGAAGACGAGCCGGCCGTTGATCGTGCCGAAGCCGGTGACGACGCCATCGCCCGGGATGGTCTGCGCACCCATGCCGAAATCGTGGCTGCGGTGCTCGACGAACATGCCCCATTCCTCGAAGCTCCCTTCGTCGAGCAGGACCTCGAGCCGCTCGCGCGCGGTCAGCTTGCCCTTGGCATGGTGCGCCTCGATCCGGCGCTCGCCGCCGCCCTGGCGGGCAGCCTCGCGCTTCTCCTCGAGCCGGCGAAAGATGTGCTGCATGGTGGTGATGCCATCCGAATGGGTGCGGTGCCGCAGAACTGCTCGAATTCGGATAACATCAACCGGCGGGCGGCGCCAGGGCGGCTTGTAGCCAGGAGCCCGTTCAGCTTTGCTTTGAACGCCGTATAGTATTTCCTGCGACAGAGCGGTTCTCGGCTACCGGTGCGATCTTACCGGACCGATCAGCAGTCCGGGAGGCCCGTCGGCCGACTGATCGTGATGTCGGACGGAGCGAGGCTCATGAGCCGCGCCACGAGCTCGCGCGGACCGGCATCGCTGATCCCGTCGCGCGCCGCCTGATATTGCGGGCGGACGCTGTAGGCGACCTCCGTCCCGTTCACCGTGACGGTCCAGCGCAGATAATTTCCCGCCACGGCGAGACTCTTCCACCCTTGTGCTGTGCGCTGGCTATAGCCGGTGACGTGGGCCGTCACCATGCCGCTCCAAGCCGTCCCCAGCGCGCCGAACGATCCCATCGCCTCCGGAGCGCCGTCCGTCTCGATGCGCAGGACGCCGCCGGACGCAAGTGAAAACGCCGGCTTGGGCATGATCGGTGAGGTGAAGCCATAGCTCGGTGCCGGCGGCTGCTGGGTCGCTCCCACGGTGAAGGCGACGCAATAGTTGCGGCCATTGTGCTGCGTCGTCTGGTCGAGCATGCCGGATATCTTTTCGACGGCCAGCGCCGGCGCGCCGGCATAGGCCTGCGCCCGGGCGGGGTGCGCCGCCGCCTGGGTCAGCATGAGAGCGGGGATCGCGGCCAGGATGAACTTGGGCTGCTGCATGGTTCGAGCTCCTCTTATCGTCTTTCCGACCTCGCTCCCGACGATCGGGAGCGATGCCTTTCAGACGATCGAAGTCTCGAATTTTGACAGTCAGCCGAGCAGCGCCAGCAGCCGCGCCGCCGCCGCGATATCCCGCCGCTGCCGAGCCCGGCGCCGGCTGGCCTCCGCATCCTCGCCCCATTGCTCGATCTCGAAGCTTTCATCGAGCATGGCGGCCTCGAAGGCGGCGTCGGCATCGAGCCTGCCTTCCGTGATGGCGAGCGCCAGGACGAGCGAGCCGCAGAGGGCCGTGAGATCGGCCACCGCCGTGAGCGGCAGGGTGTCGTAGGCGGCGAGGGCCGCACGGAGCGCCTTGAGGCTTGCTCCGGGCTGGGCGACCGGGACGATGCCGGTGGTCACGCGCAAGGGTGCATCGAAGCGGAGGGCGGCCCAATCGAGATGAGGCTGCCAGAGCCGCGCCTGGCGCGCGACGAGCTTGGCCGGGGCGTCGGCGCGGTAGCACAGCATGTCGGTGCCGGCATAGTTCGCGGCCTCGTCGATCACCGCGTCCGGCCGGTCGGCGACAAGGTCGAGGGCCGTGCCGACGAGCTTCATGAGCGGCATGGTGTCGGGCCGGATCTCGTCCGCTTGGGCCGCCCATTCCTCGGCCAGAGCCTCGGCCAGGGGCGCGGTTGGCAAGATGAGCGGCCGCTTTGCCGGCGTGCGCAGATTACGCTGGTCGAGCTTGATGCCGAAGCCGCCTTCGATTTCGGCGGCTGTCACTTCCTTGTAGAAGCGTTTCACAGCTCGAGCTCGGCGAAGGGGTCGCCATCGGGCTCGGGATCGAAGCCGAAGAAGCGCCAGGTCGGCGCCATGTGGGCTGGCAGCGGAGCGGTCACGGTGATGGGTTTGCCGTTCGGGCGCTCGATCGTGATCGAGCGGGCATGGAGATGGAGCAAGCGGCTGCTCTCGAGCCCGGCGAGGCGCGATTTCTCGCCGCCATACTTGCCGTCGCCCAGGATGGGCGTGCCGAGTTCGGCGCAATGGACGCGCAGCTGGTGCGTCCGGCCGGTGAGTGGCAAGAGCGCGAGCCAGGCCGCCTTCTGTGCGGCATTCTCGACCACCGTATAGTAGGTGACGGCGTCGCGGCCGCCTTCCTCGTCGGCCACGACCTTCTCGCGATTGCCGGTCTCGGCCTTGCCGACCGGAATGTCGATCCGTCCGCGCCGGGGCTTCGGCACGCCGGCGACCACGGCCCAATAGGTCTTGCGCGCCGCCTTGTCGCGGAAGGCCGCCGTGAGCCAGGTCGCGGCCTTGGCCGAGCGGGCGAGCAGCAGCACGCCGCTGGTATCCTTGTCGAGCCGATGGACAAGGCGCGGCCGCTCCTTGGCGTCGAACCTGAGCGCGTCGAGCATGCCGTCGACATGCTTCGTCTGGTTGGTGCCGCCCTGGACGGCGAGGCCGGCCGGCTTGTCGATCGCCAGGATATCGGCGTCGCGATAGAGCACGCGGGCCTGGAGCGCTTGGGCATCCTCGGCGCGCACCGGGCGCGGCTGCGCCTGCGCCGCCTTCTCTTCCGCCGTCGCGGCGGCGCGGTCGTCGAGCGGCGGCACGCGCACGACCATGCCTTCGCTGAGGCGATGGGCCGCCTTGACCCGGCCGCCATCGACGCGGACCTGGCCGGTGCGCAGAAGCTTTTCCAGCTGGACGTGATGGAGCCCCGGGAAATGCCGGCGGAACCAGCGGTCGAGCCGGAGATCCGCATCCTCGGCCGCCACCGGTATCTGCTGCACAGCGCTCATTCGTCGTTGTTCCTCTCCCGGCGCAGCCGGTCCCAGTAATCGAGCCGCTTTTGGATCTCGCGCTCGAAGCCGCGCTCGACCGGCTGATAGAAGCGCTCGCGATCCATCCCGTCCGGGAAGTAATTCTGCCCGGAAAACCCGTCCTCGGCATCGGGATCGTAGCTATAGCCCGAGCCGTAGCCGAGGTTCTTCATGAGCTTGGTCGGTGCGTTCAGGATATGTGCGGGCGGCATCAGCGAGCCGGTCTGCTTGGCCGATCGGTTGGCCGCCCCCATGGCGCGGTAGACGGCGACCGATTTGGGCGCCGTGCCGAGATAGATCACGGCCTGGGCGATGGTGAGCTCGCCTTCGGGAGATCCCAGGCGCTCATAGGCGTCCCAGGCCGCCAGCGCCTGGACCAGCGCATTGGGGTCGGCCATGCCGATATCCTCCGACGCAAAGCGGACGAGCCGGCGCACGATATAAAGCGGATCCTCGCCGCCGGCCAGCATGCGGGCGAGCCAATAGAGGGCGGCATCGGGATCCGAGCCGCGCAGCGATTTGTGCAGCGCCGAGATGAGGTTGTAATGGCCTTCCTGCGCCTTGTCGTAGAGCGGTGCGCGGCGCTGGATCAGCTCGGCCAGCCGGGCCGGATCGAGCGGCTTGGTATCGGCGGGGAGTGCCGCGAGCTCCTCGACGAGATTGAGGAGATAGCGGCCGTCGCCATCGGCGAGCGCCAACAGCGCCTGACGCGCATCGGGATCGAGCGGCAGCGTGCGCCCCAAGAGCGCCTCGGCCCGTTCGATCAGAGTCTCGAGCGCCTTCTCGTCGAGCCGCTTCAGCACGAAGACCTGGCAGCGCGACAGCAGCGCGCCGTTCAGCTCGAAACTCGGATTCTCGGTGGTGGCGCCCACCAGGATGATCGTGCCGTCCTCGACATAAGGCAGGAAACTATCCTGCTGGGCGCGGTTGAAGCGGTGGATCTCGTCGATGAAGAGCAGCGTGCCCTGCCCCGCCTCGCGCCGGCGCTTGGCAGTCTCGAACACTTTGCGGAGATCGGCGACACCGGAGAAGACGGCCGAAAGCGGCTCGAAGGCAAGATCGGTCTGATCGGCGAGGAGCCGCGCGATCGTGGTCTTGCCGCAGCCGGGCGGACCCCACAGCACCATGGAGGCCAAGCGATGCTGCGCCACCATGCGGCCGATGGCGGATGCAGGGGCAAGGAGATGATCTTGACCGACCACATCGGCAAGCGTGGTCGGCCTCAGCCGATCGGCGAGTGGCCGCGGCGCCTGGGCCTCGAACAGGGTCGGCACCGGGCCCTACCCTTTCGCGAGATGGACGAGGCGGCCGTCGCGGCGAACCGTCAGATGCAAAGATGCGTTGCCCGCCATCAGCGCCTGAAGCTGATCGATGAGGGTGAGATCGACGCCGTCGGCCGTGACGAGAATGTCGCCGGTGGCGAGACCGAAGCGCGCGGCCGCCGAGCCTTTCGGCGATTCGAGCACGATCACGCCGCGGGCGATGTCGGTCTGGAGCTCGTCGGCCAAGGCTGGCGAGAGGTTCGCGACCGAGGCGCCGGCGAGCGGCGATGGCGGTTTCAGCAAGGTCACGTTGCGCTTCGGCTGCTCGGGCGGCGGCATCAGCTTGACCTCGAGCTGCGCGATCTCGCCGCTGCGCCAGATGCCGAGCCGGCAGGTCAATCCGACCGGCAATGTGGCGAAGCGGAAGCGCACGGCATTCTCGTCATCGACCGGTTTGCCATCGACCGACTGGATGACATCGCCGGGCTTGAGGCCGGCATCGGCCGACGGGCTCGACGGCATGACGTCATCGACCAGCATGCCGGCCGGCTTGGCAAGGCCGAGGCGGCGGGCGGTGGCGGCGCTGACCGTGTGACCGGTGGCGCCGAGCCAGGGCCGGACGATCGACTGGCCCGTGCCGGTCAGCGCCAGAAGCCCGCGCACGAGGGCGGTCGGAATGGCGAAGCCGATGCCGACCGAGCCGCCGCCTTCGGAGAAGAGTGCCGTGTTGATGCCGACGAGCTTGCCGTCGAGGCTGACGAGCGCGCCGCCCGAATTGCCCGGATTGATCGCGGCGTCGGTCTGAATGAAGGTCCGGTAGTCGTTGATGCCGGCGACGGCGCGGGCCAGCGCCGAGACGATGCCCGAGGTCACGGTCTGGCCGACGCCGAAAGGATTACCGATCGCCAGCACGATATCGCCGACCTCGAGCTCGTCCGAATCGCGGATCTCGAGATAAGGCAGCGCATCCTTGCCGGCATCGACGCGCAGAAGGGCGAGATCGGTCCGGTCGTCGGATGTGACGAGCTTGGCGTCGAACTCGCGCCGGTCGGTCAGCACCACGGTGATGCCGTCCGCCCCTTCGATGACATGACGGTTGGTGACGATGAGGCCGCTCGGATCGACGATGACGCCGGAGCCCAGCGATTGCTGCTGGCGGTCGTCATCCTCGCTGAAATAGCGGCGATAGGCGGGATCGCTGGGTGTCACACCGACCGAGCGGGAGGGCGGCGCCCGGCGCGTGAAGATATTGACCACGGCGGGGGCCGCTCGCCGGACCACGGGGGCGAAGCTGAGCATGATCGGCAGCGAGCCGGCCGGCACGGCCTTGGTGTCGACCGCCCGCCCGGCACCGGGCAGCAGAATGAGCAGAAGCAACGGCAGAATGAGGGCGCGGCGCATGACGAACTAATTTAGGCTGCGTTCGTGCAATGTACCAGTTCGGGACCACCGATTTTCGGGCCAACCGGAGGCCGCCGATGCGATCTGACCGGGGAGTTGCAGATAGGCCACCAAGCCGCTCCAAAATGCAAAAGCCGGTGCGGGATTCCACCCGCACCGGCCCACTCTTGCAATCTGAAGTAGAGGCTCAGGCAGCCTCTTCCTCGGTCTCTCCGGTCTCGACCGGGCCGCTGTCCAGGCCTTTGGCCGCCGGGTCGCGATCGACCAGCTCGATGAGCGCCATCGCCGCATTGTCGCCATAGCGGAAGCCCGCCTTGACGATGCGGATATAGCCGCCCTTGCGCTCCGCATAGCGGGTGGCGATGGTCGAGAACAGCTTCTCGGTGATGACGGTGTCCTGCAGCACGGCCAGCGCCTGGCGCCGGCAATGGAGCCCACCGCGCTTGCCGAGCGTGATCAGCTTCTCGACGATCGGCCGGAGGTCCTTGGCCTTCGGCAGCGTCGTCGTGATCTGCTCATGCTTCAGAAGTGCCGCCGCCATATTGTCGAACATGGCCTCGCGGTGCGAGGAGGTGCGGCTGAATTTGCGGCCGCGCATACCATGACGCATCAGAAACTCCTTGCCGGTTCAGCGGCTCAGTAGGGTTCGTCCAGCCGCTTGGCCAGCTCTTCGATATTCTCCGGCGGCCAATTCGGGATCTCCATGCCCAGATGGAGCCCCATATGGGCCAGAACTTCCTTGATCTCGTTCAGCGACTTGCGGCCGAAATTCGGCGTCCGCAGCATCTCCGCCTCGGTCTTCTGCACGAGGTCGCCGATATAGACGATATTGTCGTTCTTCAGGCAATTCGCCGAGCGGACCGAGAGTTCGAGCTCGTCGACCTTGCGCAGCAGATTCTTGTTGAACGGCAGCTCGGCCGGGCGGCTCTCCTCGGTCGCGAGCCTGCGGCTCGTCGAAATTGATGAAGAGCTGCAGCTGGTCCTGCAGGATGCGGGCAGCGAGCGCCACCGCGTCCTCGGGCGTCACCGCACCGTTGGTCTCGATCTGCATCGCCAGCTTGTCATAGTCGGTGACCTGGCCGACGCGGGTGTTCTCGACCTTGTACGAAACCTTGCGCACCGGGCTGAACAGGGCATCGACCGGGATCAGCCCGATCGGCGCGTCTTCCGGCCGGTTCTGCGTGGCGGCCACATAGCCCTTGCCGCTCTCGACCGTGAATTCCATGCTGATCTTGGCGCCCTGGTCGAGCGTGCAGATGATCAGGTCGGGATTCATGATCTCGATATCGTGGCCGGTCTCGATCTGGCTGGCGCGCACCTCGCCCGGGCCGTTGGCCCGGAGCCGCATGCGCTTCGGCCCCTCGCCGCCCATCCGGAGCCCGAGCCCCTTGATGTTCAGCACGATGTCGGTCACATCCTCGAGCACGCCGGGGATCGAGGAGAACTCGTGCAGCACGCCCTCGATCTGCACCGAGGTAACGGCGGCGCCCTGCAGCGAGGACAGCAGCACCCGGCGCAGCGCATTGCCGAGCGTCAGGCCGAAACCCCGCTCCAGCGGCTCGGCGACCGCGGTCGCAAAGCGCGACGGATCGTCGCCCGGCTCCACCTGGAGCTGCTTCGGCTTGATCAACGCTTGCCAGTTTTTCTGAATCACGAGCGGAACCTCATGTCGAATCATGCCGCGTCAGATGGGCGAAGATCGCACCACCGACCGACCGACTGTTGAAAACCGGGAACATCCGCAGGAGCCCTATCCCCGCGGCTCCCGGCAAGAAATCCCCGACCGGTACCCCTCAGACCCGGCGCCGCTTCGGCGGCCGGCAGCCATTATGCGGGATCGACGTCACATCGCGGATCGAGGTGACGGCGAAACCCACTGCCTGCAAAGCGCGTAGTGCCGATTCACGACCCGAGCCCGGCCCCTTGACCTCGATCTCGAGCGTGCGCATGCCGTGCTCCATCGCCTTGCGGCCGGCATCCTCGGCAGCGACCTGGGCGGCATAGGGCGTCGATTTGCGCGAGCCCTTGAAACCCTGGGCGCCCGAAGAGGACCAGGCGATGGTGTTGCCCTGGGCGTCGGTGATGGTAACCACCGTGTTGTTGAAGGACGCATTCACATGCGCCACGCCCGATGTGATGTTCTTGCGCTCGCGGCGACGGAGACGCGGCGCGTTGGCGACGGCTTTGGCCATATCGAATCCCTGCTACTTCTTCTTGCCGGCGATCGGACGAGCCGGGCCCTTGCGCGTGCGCGCATTGGTATGAGTCCGCTGGCCGCGGACGGGCAGGCCCTTGCGGTGCCGGAGGCCGCGATAGCAGCCGAGATCCATCAGCCGCTTGATGTTCATGGCGACGGTACGCCGCAAATCGCCTTCGACCGAATATTCCCGGTCGATCAACTCGCGGATGCGCAGCACCTCGTCGTCGGTGAGCTCATGCACACGGCGCTCGGCGGGAATGCCGACCTTCTGGCAGATCGCGTCCGCGGAAGTCCGGCCGATGCCATGGATGTAGGTCAACCCGATCGGAACCCGCTTTTGATTCGGGATATTGACGCCAGCAATTCGCGCCACGTGGCGACTCCTTAAGACAAGAATGGCAGCGGCCGACCTGGGGCAGGTCGACCGAGGCCGCGCAGTATATGAATTTTTGTTACGCGGTCAACCAGGACCGCGCGACATTTCGTCGCGCAACCCGGTCACCGCTGGTCTGCGCCCCTCACAGACCGTCCAAGATAGCGTCGATCGCGCGCGCTACCGTATCGATATCGGCCATGCCGTCGACCTGCCGAAGGATCCCGCGTGCCTCGTAATAGGGCAGGATCGGCACGGTCTGGGCGCGATAGGCCTCGAACCTTTTATGAACCGTCTCCGGCTTGTCGTCGTCGCGCCGCACGAACTCGGTGCAGCCGCACGACATCGCAGACGCCCCGCACCTTGGTCGGCGCGAACTTGTCGTGATAGCCGTGACCGCAGCCGGCGCAAGTGAAGCGGCCGGAAATGCGTTCGACCAGTGCCGCCTCGTCGACCGCCATCTCGATCACGACATCGAGCTTCCAGCCCAGCACCGAAAGCATCTCGTCGAGCGCCTCGGCCTGCGGGACCGTGCGCGGGAAGCCGTCGAGGATGAAGCCCTTGCGGCAATCCTGCCGCTGGATCCGGTCGCGGATCATCTCGACGATAACACCGTCCGACACGAGTTGGCCGGCATCCATCACCGCCTTGGCCTTGATGCCGACCGGGCTCCCCGCCTTGATCTCCGCACGCAGCATATCGCCGGTCGACAATTGGACCAGGCCGCGTTTTGCTTCGAGACGTTTGGCTTGCGTTCCCTTACCGGCTCCTGGCGGTCCCAGGAGGATTAACTTCATCTATCGCGTCTCCCGCGCAACTTCGACTTTTTGATCAAGCCTTCATATTGATGCGCCAGGAGATGAGAATGGATTTGCGCCACCGTGTCCATAGTGACGCTGACCACAATAAGTAGGCTTGTGCCGCCGAAGTAGAACGGCACATTATAGTTGGATATCAGAAACTCCGGCAGGATGCAGACGGCGGAGAGATACGCCGCACCGACCACGGTCAGCCGCGTCAGCACCGTGTCGAGATAATCCGCCGTGTTCTTGCCGGGTCGGATGCCCGGGATGAAGCCGCCATATTTCCTGAGATTGTCGGCCGTCTCGACCGGATTGAAGACGACGGCCGTGTAGAAGAACGAGAAGAACACGATCAGCGCCACATAGAGCGCCATGTAGAGCGGCTTGCCGTGGCCGACATAGCCCGCGATCGTGGCCAGGATGCCGTCGCCGCCATTGGCGGTCTGGAAGCTCGCCACCGTCGCCGGCAGCAAGAGCAGCGACGAGGCGAAGATCGGCGGGATGACGCCCGAGGTGTTCATCTTCAAGGGCAGATGCGAGGATTCGCCACCATAGACCTTGGTGCCCATCTGGCGCTTCGGATACTGCACCAGGATACGGCGCTGAGCGCGCTCCATGAACACGATGAAGGCGATGACGGCGATCGCCATCAGGAAGAAGAAGACGATCGCCGGCGTCGAGATGGCACCCGTGCGCCCAAGCTCGAGCAGGCTCGCCAGCGCATGCGGCAGGTTGGCGACGATGCCCGACATGATGATGAGCGAGATGCCGTTGCCGACACCGCGCGCCGTGATCTGCTCGCCAAGCCACATCAGGAAGACGGTGCCGCCGACCAGCGTGATCATGGTGACGAGGCGGAAGGAAAGGCCCGGATCGAGCACCGCCGAGACCGAGGCCGAATGGGCGCTTTCGAGCCCGACGGCGATGCCGTAGGCCTGGACCAGGGCCAGGGCCACCGTGCCGAAGCGGGTATATTGATTGAGCTTCTTGCGCCCCGACTCGCCTTCCTTCTTCAAGGCCTCGAGCGTCGGCGAGACTGCGGTCAAGAGCTGGACGATGATGGAGGCCGAGATATAGGGCGTGATGTTGAGCGCCAGGATCGTCATGCGCCCGAGTGCTCCGCCCGAGAACATGTCGAAGATGCCGAGAATGCCGCCGGCATTCTGCTGGAAGATCTGCTGCAGCGCCGCCGGATCGATGCCCGGGATCGGAATATAGGTGCCGAGGCGATAGACGAGCAGCGCGCCCAAGGTGAACCAGAGGCGCTGCTTGAGCTCCGTCGCCTTGGCGAAGGCGCCGAAATTGATGTTCGCGGCGAGTTGTTCGGCAGCTGACGCCATTTAACGGTTCCTGCGCGAGTGACCAGGGTGCATCAAGCGGCCGGCTTTTCCTTACCCGCCTTGCCGGCACGGACGATGACCTTGCCGCCGGCCGCCTCGATGGCGGCGATGGCCGCGGCCGAAGCACCGTCGCACTCGACTGTGAGCGCGGTCTTGATCTCGCCCTTGGCGAGCAGGCGCAGGCCGTCGCCGAGCTTCGACAGCATGCCGAGCTCGATCAGCGACTCGGGCGTCACGGTGGCGCCGGCCTTGAGCTTGCCGGATACCACGGCGGCCTCGAGCCGGCCGATATTGATGACCTGATACTCCGGCTTGAAGATATTGGTGAAGCCGCGCTTCGGCAGACGCCGATGCAGCGGCGTCTGGCCGCCCTCGAAGCCGTTGATGAACACGCCCGAGCGCGCCGTCTGGCCCTTGCCGCCGCGGGCGCTGGTCTTGCCCTTGCCGGAGCCGATGCCGCGGCCGAGGCGCTTGAACTTGTAATTCGCGCCTTTGTTATCGGCGATCTCGTTAAGCTTCATCTCTCATCCCCCGGCCCGATCCCAATATGGGGACCGCAGCCTCGAATTCCATCCTATACCAAGCGCCCAAAATTCGGACTCTTCCGAATTTCGTGCGGTCGCTCAATCGCCGCGCGGACCGCCTCCGCGGTCCTGAGGCTCTCGCGCCATACGGCGCGCACTCGCCCTTGCTCGCGATACCATCCGCCCATGGCGAATGGTATTACTCGCTGGCTTCAACGCGCACCAGATGATGCACCTTGGTCAGCATGCCGCGCACCGAGGGTGTATCCTCGAGCTCGCGCGTCCGGTTGATCTTGTTGAGGCCGAGGCCCTTCAGCGTCGCCTCCTGGTCCTTGCGGCGGCCGATCGGCGACGCGATCTGGGTGACCACGAGCGTCTTCTTCTCGGGTGCGGCCTCTACCTTCTTCTTGGCGTTCATACTGCGGTCTCCCGCGCCTCGGCTTCGCCGCGACGGCCGATGAGATCCGAGACCTTCTTGCCGCGGCGGGCGGCGACGGCGCGCGGATTGGTCGCCCGGCCGAGCGCCTCGAAGGTGGCGCGGATCATGTTGTGGGGGTTCGAGGTGCCGACCGACTTGGCGACGACGTCATGAACGCCCAGCGCCTCGAAGATCGCGCGCATCGGACCGCCGGCGATGATGCCGGTACCCGGCTTCGCGGCGCGGACGACGACGCGTCCCGCCCCGTAATGGCCCTGCATGTCGTGATGGAGCGTGCGGCCCTCGCGCAGCGGCACGCGGATGAGTGCCCGGCGCGCCGCCTCGGTCGCCTTGCGGATCGCTTCCGGCACCTCGCGCGCCTTGCCCGTGCCGTGCCCGACGCGGCCCTTGCCGTCGCCGACGACCACGATCGCGGCAAAGCCGAAGCGCCGGCCGCCCTTCACGACCTTAGCGACGCGGTTGATGCCGACGAGCCGCTCGACGAACTCGCTCTCCTCGCGATCGCGTGGCTGCCGATCCTCGCCGCGTCCGCGTCCGCGGCCTTCGCCCGGTGTACGTGCCATACTCTTGGGCCCTTCGTCAGAAAGTCAGACCGGCCGCGCGGGCCGCGTCGGCCAGGGCCTTGACCCGGCCATGGAAAAGATAGCCGCCGCGATCGAACACGACGGCAGTGATGCCCTTCTCGACGGCGCGCTGGGCGAGCAGCTTGCCCACGGCCTCGGCCGCCGCCTTGTCGGAGCCGGTCTTGAGCTCGTCCTTGAGCGACTTGTCCATGCTGGAGGCTGCGACCAGCGTCACGCGCTGCGTGTCGTCGATCACCTGGGCATAGATATGCTTCGAGGAGCGGAACACCGAGAGCCGGAGACGGCCGCCCGCAGCCTGCCGGAGCTTGGTCCGCACCCGCTGCTGCCGGCGCAGAAATAGGTCTTTCGAGGTCAACATCTCTCTGATCCTTACTTCTTCTTGCCTTCTTTGCGGCGGATGGTCTCGTGGACGTACTTGACGCCCTTGCCCTTGTAAGGCTCGGGACCGCGGAACGAGCGGATCTCGGCGGCGACCGCACCGACGCGCTGCTTGTCGGCCCCGGAGACCGTGATCGCGGTCGGCTTCTCGCAGACGATGGTCACGTCCGACGGGATCGGGAACTCGATGTCGTGGCTGTAGCCCAGCTGCAGGTTCAGCACCTTGCCGTTGACCGCGGCGCGATAGCCCACGCCATTGATCTCGAGCCCGACCGAGAAGCCCTTGGCGACGCCCGTCACCATATTGTTCACAAGCGCGCGCGTGGTGCCCCACATCATGCGGGCGCGATTGCCGTCATTGGCGGGCTTGATCGTGATCTTGCCCTCGGCGATCTCGGCCAAGATCTCGGCCGAGAGCGGCATCGAGAGCTGACCCAGCTTGCCCTTGGCAGTCAGGATCTGGTCGGCGATGCGAACATCGACGCCGGCCGGAAGCGGGATGGGATATTTACCGACGCGCGACATGGCATGCCACCTCAAAAGACCCGGCAGAGCACTTCGCCGCCAACATTGGCAGCGCGTGCCTCGCCATCCGACATGACGCCGCGCGGCGTCGACAGGATGGCGATGCCCAGGCCGTTATAGACCTTCGGCAAATCGGCGATCTTGGAATAGATCCGCCGTCCCGGCTTCGAGACGCGGGAGATCTCCTTGATCACCGGCTCGCCGTCGAGATACTTCAGCTCGATCGTGAATTCCGAGATGCCGGCACGGATGTCCGACTTGCTGTAGCCGCGGATATAACCCTCGCGCTGCAGCACCTCGAGCACGTTGGCGCGAACCCGCGACGCCGGCGACACCACGCTCGAGGAGCGCGCGCGCTGGCCATTCCGGATCCGGGTCAGCATATCCCCCAAGGGATCGCTCATCGTCATTCGCTCGACTCCCTTACCAGCTCGACTTGACCATGCCAGGGATCTGGCCGGTCGAGGCGAGTTCGCGCAACGCGATGCGCGACAGCTTGAATTTGCGATAGAAGGAGCGCGGACGGCCCGTCAGCTCGCAGCGGTTGCGCACGCGCGTCTTGGCGCCGTTGCGCGGCATGGCCGCCAGCTTCAGCTGCGCCACGAAACGCTCCTCGCCGGCGACATCCTTGTCGTGCAGGATCGCCTTCAGCTTGGCGCGCTTGGGCGCTTGCTGCGCCGAAAGCTTCTGCCGGCGCCTGTTCTTTTCGACCGAACTGGTCTTTGCCATCTTTCTGTTCCCCGCCGGCTCAGTTGACGAACGGCATTTCAAAACCCTTGAGCAGGGCCTTGGCCTCGGCGTCGGTCTTGGCCGTCGTGCAGATCACGATGTCCATGCCGCGCACCACGTCGATCTTGTCGTAATCGACCTCCGGGAACACGAGCTGCTCCTTGAGGCCGAGCGCGTAATTGCCGCGCCCATCGAAGCTCTTGCCATTGACGCCGCGGAAGTCGCGGACGCGCGGCAGTGCGATGGTGATGAGCCGATCGAGAAACTCGTACATGCGGTCGGCGCGCAAGGTCACCTTGCAGCCGATCGGCATGTTCTCGCGCACCTTGAAGGTGGCGATCGAGGTCTTGGCGCGGGTCACGACCGGCTTCTGACCGGCGATCGCGGTCATGTCCTTGACCGCGGCCTCGATCTTCTTGGAATCCTGCACTGCCTCGCCGACACCCATATTGATGACGATCTTCTCGAGGCGGGGCACTTCCATCGGGTTCTTGTAGCCGAACTCCGAGATCAGCGCCTGGCGGACCTTGGAATTGTAGTGCTCACGGAAACGGGCAACCATCGCTCACCTCACCGGTCGATGACTTCGCCGGACCGCTTGGCGTAGCGGACCTTGCGGTCACCTTCGATCAGCTTGAAACCGACACGGGTCGGTCCATTGCTCTTGGGATCCACATGGGCGACGTTCGAAACATGAATCGCCGCCTCCTTCTCGATGATGCCGCCCTGGCTCGCCTGCGACGGGCGGGTATGGCGCTTCACCATCTTGATGCCCTGGACGATGACGCGGTTCTCGGCCGCGAGCACCTTCAGCACCTCGCCGGTACGGCCCTTGTCGGACCCGGTGATGACGACGACCTTGTCGCCCTTCTTGATCTTAGCGGCCATGGTCAGAGCACCTCCGGGGCCAAGGACACGATCTTCATGAACTTCTTGGCCCTGAGCTCGCGCGTCACCGGCCCGAAGATGCGGGTGCCGATCGGCTCGCCCTGCTTGTTGATGAGCACGGCCGCATTGCGGTCAAAGCGGATCGAGCTGCCGTCGATGCGGCGGATCTCCTTGGCGGTCCGCACGATGACGGCGCGATGGACATCGCCCTTCTTCACGCGGCCGCGGGGGATCGCCTCCTTGACGCTGACCACGATCACGTCACCGACGATCGCCGTCTTGCGCTTGGAACCGCCCAGCACCTTGATGCACTGCACCCGGCGCGCGCCTGAATTGTCGGCCACATCCAGGTTGGTTTGCATCTGAATCATGGTTTACGCTCCTGCCGTCTCGGCCGGCTGATCGACTAGCACGACCCAGCATTTGTTCTTCGAGATCGGACGGCATTCCTGGATACGGACGACGTCGCCGGTCTTGATCTGGTTGGTCTCGTCATGTGCCGCGTATTTCTTCGAGCGCACGACGAACTTCTTGTAGACGGGGTGCATGACGCGCCGCTCGACGCTCACCACCACGGTCTTGTCCTGCTTGTCGCTGACGACCAGCCCTTGCAGAATCCGCTTCGGCATCTTCCTTACTCCGTCCCAGCGGAACGCTGGGCCAAGACGGTCTTGATCCGCGCGATGTCGCGGCGAACCTGGCGCACCCGCGCCGTATTCTCGAGCTGACCCGACGCCCGCTGGAAGCGCAGGTTGAACTGCTCCTTCTTGAGGCCGACGAGATCGGTCTTCAGCTCGTCCGGGGTCTTAGCCCTGACATCGGCACCCTTCATTGTGCGGCCTCCTCGCCGACGCGCTGCACGAAACGCGTGCTGATCGGCAGCTTGGCCGCCGCGAGCTCGAACGCGACCTTGGCCGTATCGGCCGGGACGCCATCGAGCTCGAACATGATCCGGCCCGGCTTCACCCGGCAGATCCAGAATTCGGGCGAGCCCTTGCCGGAGCCCATGCGGACCTCGGCCGGCTTCGACGAGACGGGCACATCCGGGAAGATGCGGATCCAGACGCGGCCGACGCGGCGGATGTGACGGCTGATCGCGCGGCGCGCCGCCTCGATCTGGCGCGCGGTCACGCGGCCCGGCTCGACCGCCTTGAGCCCGAAGGAGCCGAAATTCAGCGCCGTTCCGCCCTTGGCCATACCGTGGATGCGTCCCTTGAACGCCTTGCGGTATTTGGTCCGCTTTGGACTAAGCATGATGGGTCATCGACCTCTATTAGAATCCACTAGTTCCGAGGCGCCCGGTCGCCCCGGCCGGGACGGTCGGGACGATCGCCACGGGGCTCCGGCCGGTCGCCGCGCGGCTCGTTGCCGCCCAGCTGCTCGGCCCGCCGCTCCGACGCCATCGGGTCATGGGTCAGGATCTCGCCCTTGAAAACCCAGACCTTGACGCCGCAGGTGCCATAGGTGGTCTTGGCCGTACCGACGCCGTAATCGACATCGGCGCGGAGCGTATGCAGCGGCACGCGCCCTTCGCGGTACCATTCCATGCGCGCGATCTCGGCGCCGCCGAGACGCCCGGAGCAGTTGATGCGGATGCCCTGGGCACCCAAGCGCATCGCCGACTGCACCGCGCGCTTCATGGCGCGGCGGAAAGCGACACGGCGCTCGAGCTGCTGGGCGATGCCCTCGGCGATCAGCTTGGCATCGAGCTCAGGCTTGCGGATCTCGACGATGTTGAGGCTGACCTCGCTGCCGGTCATCTTGCCGACTTCGACGCGCAGCTTCTCGATATCGACGCCCTTCTTGCCGATGACGACGCCTGGGCGTGCAGTGTGGATCGTGACCCGCGCCTTCTTGGCGGCGCGCTCGATCACCACCTTGCTGATGCCGGCCTGGCTGAGGCGGGTCATCAGATGGCCGCGCAGCTTCAGATCCTCATGCAGCAGGTCGGCATAGCCCTTGCGCGAGAACCAGCGGCTGTCCCAGGTCCGATTGATGCCGAGCCGGAGCCCGATCGGATTGATCTTTTGACCCATTACGCGGTCTCCTCATCGCGCTCGCGCACGACAACGGTCAGATTGCTGAAGAATTTCTGCACCTTGGCCGAACGGCCGCGACCGCGGGTGTGGAAGCGCTTCATAACGAGCGCGCGCCCAACCGTCGCCTCCTTCACCACCAGCTTGTCGACATCGAGCTGATGATTGTTCTCGGCATTGGCGATGGCCGACTGCAGCGCCTTCTTGACGTCGGCAGCGACGCGCCGATGCGAGAAGGTGAGCTCGGCGAGGGCCGCCTGGGCCGACTTGCCGCGGATCAGCTGCGCAACCAAATTGAGCTTGCGCGGGGTGATGCGGATGGCCTTGACGAAGGCCATCGCCTCCGTCTCGCCGACCCGGCGCTCCGCTTCTGGCTTGCTCATGGTGCTCAGCCCCTCTTCGCTTTCTTGTCGGCGGCGTGGCCGTAGAAGGTGCGGGTCGGCGCAAACTCGCCGAGCTTGTGGCCGACCATATTCTCGGTCACCAGCACCGGGATGAATTTGTGCCCATTATAGACGCCGAACGTCAGCCCGACGAATTGCGGGAAAATGGTCGAGCGGCGTGACCAGGTCTTGATGATTTCATTACGGGTGGAGGCGCGCGACTTCTCGGCTTTCTTCAAAAGATAGCCGTCGACGAACGGGCCTTTCCAAACGGAACGTGACACGAGCTTGTCTCCGTTACTTGGCGTTGCGACGACGGACGATCAGACGATCGGTCGCCTTGTTTTGGCGCGTCTTCTTGCCCTTGGTCGGCTTGCCCCACGGTGTAACCGGATGGCGGCCGCCCGAGGTGCGGCCTTCGCCGCCGCCATGCGGATGGTCAATCGGGTTCATGGCGACACCGCGCGTGGTCGGGCGAATGCCGAGCCAACGCGAGCGGCCGGCCTTGGCGATCACGATGTTCTGCTGATCCGGGTTCGACACGGCACCGACGGTGGCCATGCATTCCGACCGGACCATGCGCACCTCGCCCGAGGCGAGCTTGAGCAACGCGTAGCCGGCATCGCGGCCGACCAGCTGGGCATAGGTGCCGCCGGCGCGGGCCATCTGGCCACCCTTGCCTGGCTTCATCTCCACATTGTGGATGATGGTGCCGACCGGCATGTTCTTCATCGGCATCGCATTGCCGGGCTTCACATCGACCTTCTCGCCGGCGACGACGCTGTCGCCGACCTTCAAGCGCTGCGGCGCCAGGATGTAGGCCAACTCGCCATCCTGATACTTGACCAGTGCCAGGAAGGCCGTGCGGTTCGGGTCGTACTCGAGCCGCTCGACGACGGCCGGCATGTCGTACTTGCGCCGCTTGAAATCGACGATGCGGTAGCGCCGCTTATGGCCGCCGCCGCGGTGGAACATGGTGATCCGGCCGCTATTGTTGCGGCCGCCATGGCTCCTGAGCCCTTCCGTCAGCGCCTTGACCGGATCACCCTTCCACAGCTCGCTGCGGTCGACGATGACCAGCTGCCGCTGCGACGGGGTGGTCGGCTTGTAAGTCTTAAGTGCCATGGCCTCAGATTCCCGTGGTCACGTCGATCTTGGAGCCCTCGGCGAGGGTCACCATCGCTTTCTTCACGTCCTCACGCTTGCCGATGCGGCCGCGGAAACGCTTGGTCTTGCCGAGCACGCGCAGCGTGTTGACGGCCGTGACCTTGACCTTGAACAGGGTCTCGACCGCGGCCTTGATCTCGCGCTTGGTGGCGTCGAGCGGCACGCGGAAGGTCACCTGATTATGCTCCGACGCCATCGTCGCCTTCTCGGTGATGACGGGCGAGAGCACCAGGTCGTAGACCCGCTCGGCCGACAGCTTGGTCGGCACGTTCGGAGTGACGCGGAACCTGCTCATTTCAGCCGAGCCTCCAGAAGTTCGACGGCGGCCTTGGTCAGGACCAGCGTGTCGCGGCGCAGGATGTCGTAGACGTTGGCACCCTGCTGCGGCAGGACATCGACGCGCGGTATGTTGCGAGCGGCGCGGGCGAAGCCCTCATTGACCTCGGCGCCATCGATGATGAGGACGCTCGACCAGCCCAGCTTCTCGAAATGCTGAGCCAGGATCTTGGTCTTGGGCTCGCTGACCGCCGCCTCGTCGATCACGACCAGCTTGCCCTCGGCCTGCTTGGTCGAGAGCGCGGTCTTGAGCGCCAGCTTGCGGACCTTCTTCTGCAGGTCGAACGCGTGGCTGCGCACGACCGGCCCGAAGATCACCGCACCGCCGCGGAATTGCGGCGAGCGCAGGCTGCCCTGGCGGGCGCGGCCGGTGCCCTTCTGCTTCCACGGCTTCTTGGTGGTGCCGGAGATGTCGCCGATCTGCTTGGTCTTGTGCGTGCCGGCGCGGCGCTTGGCGAGCTGGTAGTTCACCATGCGGGCCAGGATGTCCTTGCGCACCGGCAGGCCGAACACCGCCTCGTCGAGCTCGATCGAGCCCACTTCCTTGGCCTCGAGATTGGTAATCGAAAGCTTCATGGTCATTCGCCCCTCGGCTCGGCGTTCGCTTCAGGCGCAGGCGCCTCGGCGGCAGGAGCCGGCGTTTCGGCAGCAGCAGCTGCGGCCTTGATCGCGGCCGGGAACGGCAGGTCCTTCGGCTGCTTGCGCTTCACCGCGTCGCGGATCGTCACATAGCCGCCTTCGCTGCCAGGCACGGCACCCTTGACCAGGATGAGGCCACGCGCCGCATCGGTCGAGACGACCTTCAGGTTCAGCGTGGTCACCCGATCGACGCCCATATGGCCGGCCATCTTCTTGTTCTTGAAGACTTTGCCCGGATCCTGGCGCTGGCCGGTCGAGCCGTGGCTTCGATGCGAGACGGACACGCCGTGCGTTGCGCGAAGACCGCCGAAATTATGGCGCTTCATGACGCCGGCGAAGCCCTTGCCGATCGTGGTGCCGGTGACATCGACGAACTGGCCGACGACGAAATGCTCCGCCGACAGCTCCGCACCGACATCGACCAGCGCATCCTCGGACACGCGGAACTCGACCAGCTTGCGCTTCGGCTCGACCTTCGCCTTGGCGAAATGCTCGCGCTGCGCCTTGGTCACGTTCTTGACCTTGGCTTTGCCGACGCCGACCTGCAGCGCTGCATAGCCGTCATTCTCGACGGTGCGGACAGCCACGACCTGGCAATTGTCGACCTTGAGCACCGTCACCGGCACATGCGTGCCTTCCTCGGTGAAGATGCGGGTCATGCCCACCTTCTGGGCCAGGAGACCGGTACGCATGATCAGATCTTGATCTCGACATCGACGCCCGCGGCGAGGTCGAGCTTCATCAGCGCGTCCACCGTCTGGGGCGTCGGGTCGACGATATCGAGCACGCGCTTGTGCGTGCGGATCTCGAACTGCTCGCGCGACTTCTTGTCGATATGCGGCGAACGGTTGACCGTGAACTTCTCGATCTTGGTCGGCAGCGGAATCGGGCCGCGCACCCGCGCGCCGGTCCGCTTCGCCGTGTTCACGATCTCGCTCGTCGATTGATCGAGCACGCGATGATCATACGCCCTGAGGCGGATGCGAATGCTTTGGCTGTCCATAACCATTCCGTCCAATTGGGAGAGGGAGGACGGCGCCGCTCGACGCCGCCTCCATCCCGATCCATCATCTGGCGACGTTCACCCCGAGAGAGGGGACGGTGCCGCCGGGACCCTGTTTCTTGTCGTTCGCCTTACCTGGCCTCGTCTTTACTTGGTGATCTTGGAGACGACGCCGGCGCCGACGGTGCGGCCGCCTTCGCGGATCGCGAAGCGCAGGCCTTCATCCATGGCGATGGGTGCTATGAGCTCGACATCCATCGCGACATTGTCGCCCGGCATCACCATCTCCGTCCCTTCCGGCAGCGTCACCATCCCGGTCACGTCCGTCGTCCGGAAATAGAATTGCGGACGGTAGTTCGTGAAGAACGGCGTGTGCCGCCCGCCCTCTTCCTTCGTCAGGATGTAGGCTTCGGCCTTGAACCCGGTGTGCGGCGTGATGCTGCCCGGGGCCGCCAGGACCTGGCCGCGCTCGACATCCTCGCGCTTCGTGCCACGGAGAAGCGCACCGATATTGTCGCCCGCCTGGCCCTGGTCCAGAAGCTTGCGGAACATCTCCACACCGGTCACCGTCGTCTTCACCGTCGGGCGCAAGCCCACGATCTCGACTTCCTCGCCGACCTTCACGATGCCGCGCTCGACCCGGCCCGTCACCACCGTGCCGCGGCCCGAGATCGAGAACACATCCTCGATCGGCATCAGGAACGGACGGTCGATCGGACGATCCGGCTGCGGGATGTAGGCATCCACCGCCTTCATCAGCTCGAGGATCGCCGCATGGCCGATCTCCGGGCTCTTGCCCTCAAGCGCCATCAGTGCCGAACCCTTCACGATCGGAATGTCGTCGCCCGGGAACTGATAGCTCGACAAAAGCTCGCGAACCTCGAGCTCGACCAGCTCCAGAAGCTCGGGATCGTCGACCATGTCGACCTTGTTCATGAACACCACCAGCGACGGCACGCCGACCTGGCGCGCCAGCAGGATGTGCTCGCGCGTCTGCGGCATCGGACCATCCGCCGCCGACACCACCAGAATCGCGCCATCCATCTGTGCGGCACCCGTGATCATGTTCTTCACATAGTCGGCATGGCCAGGGCAGTCGACATGCGCGTAATGGCGGTTCGCCGTCTCGTACTCGACATGCGCCGTCGAGATCGTGATCCCGCGCGCACGCTCCTCAGGCGCCTTGTCAATCTGGTCGTACGCCGTGTAGGTCGCACCACCCGTCTCCGCCAACACCTTCGTGATCGCCGCCGTCAACGACGTCTTGCCGTGATCGACATGACCAATCGTTCCAATGTTGCAATGCGGCTTCGTCCGCTCAAACTTCGCCTTCGCCATGGCCGTGTCTCCGCTGCGTCAGTGCTTTGCCCGGCCGGCCGAGGCCGGCATCCGGTCCAGGATCACTGGAGCGGCGGGATCGCAAAGTGTATCCCCGGTGGTGGTATGGGTAAGGCCCGCAAGCGCCACGATGTCGCCCGCACGGGCTTCCTCGATCTCTTCCGTGTGGTTCGCATGCATGCGAACCATCCGGCCGATGCGCTCCGGGCTCAAGGTGATTGAATTCAGCATCTGGCCGCCCGTCGCCATGATGCCGGAATAGATCCGCACGAAAGTGAGGGTCCCCGAAGTCGGGTCCTCGACCGTCTCGAAGGCCAGGCCCGCGAAGGGCTCGTCATCGGCGGCCCGCCGCTCGACCTTCTGCCCGTCGGCGGCAACCGCGTTCAAATCGAGATCATCCGGCGCCGGCAGGTAATCGACGATCGCGTCAAGGAGCCGGCGGATGCCGCGATTGCGGAAGGCCGAGCCGCACAGCACCGGTACCACGCGCCTTGCCTTGAGGGCGGCGCGCAGATGCTGCTTCAGCGCCGCGGCCGGCAGATCCTTGGCATCGGGCGCCACGGCGGCGATGAGACGGGCGCGCGCCTCGGCGGTTTCGGCCTGCATCGCGGCCGGGATCGGGCCGTCGATGGACGGGGCCGCGAATTCCGCGGGCCAATGCGTCGCCTCGCCCTCGATGACATCGACCAGGCCCTGCAGATCGGGCCCGATCGGCAGCTGCACCAAGAGCGGCAGGGCGCGGCCGCGGGCCGCGATCTGCTCGACGACAGCCGACAGATCGGCATCGGCGCGATCGAGCTTGTTGACGAAGACGAGGGCGGCGATGCCGCGCGCCTCGACTTCATCGAGGGCTGCCAGCACCGCCGGCGTCAGACCCGTCGCCCCATCGATCACCAGCACGGTACCGTCGAGCACCGACAGGGCGTTATGCGCATCCAGGTGCTGGGCGACCGGCAGCTCGACGATGTTGATGCGGCAATCACGCCAGAAGCAGCTGGTCGCCGCCGAGGTCTGGGTGATGTCGCGATCATTGTCCTGGTCGACCCAGCCGGCCACGCGCCGATCCCTCGGCGCCGGCATGTCGCCGGTGCCGGCGACCGAGAGCAGACGCTCGGTCGTCGTGGTCCGGCCGGCATCGAGGCTCGCCAAGATGCCGATATTCCGGTACCGATCGAGGGAAATTGTGCGGGTCATGGCTGGGTCAGATCAAGCCGTTACCACCGGTAATGGGAGAACGCCTTATTGGCGTCCGCCATACGATGGGTATCTTCACGCTTCTTGACCGCGGCGCCGCGATTGTTGGACGCATCGAGAAGCTCGCCCGAAAGCCGCTCCTCCATGCTGTTCTCGCTGCGCGAGCGCGACGAGCCGATCAGCCAGCGAATGGCAAGCGCCTGACCGCGATCGGTCCGCACCTCGACCGGCACCTGGTATGTGGCACCGCCGACACGGCGCGAGCGCACCTCGATGGCCGGGCGCACATTCGCCAGCGCATCGTGGAACACCTTCACCGGGTCCTGGCCCGTGCGCTTGCTGATGCGCTCGAACGCGGTATAGACGATCGTCTCGGCGATCGACTTCTTGCCTTCGTACATCAGGCAGTTGATGAATTTGGTCAGCACCATATCGCCGAACTTCGCGTCCGGCAGGACTTCCCGTTTTTCTGCAGCGCGACGACGCGACATGCTCGGTCCTTCCTCTTTCGCTTCTTACTTGGGCCGCTTCGCGCCGTACTTCGACCGGCGCTGACGGCGATCCTTGACGCCCTGGGTGTCGAGCGTGCCGCGGATGATGTGATAGCGCACGCCCGGCAGATCCTTCACGCGGCCGCCACGGATCATGACGACCGAATGTTCCTGCAGATTATGGCCCTCACCGGGGATGTAGCTCGTCACCTCGAACCCGTTGGTGAGCCGGACGCGCGCAACCTTGCGCAGCGCCGAGTTCGGCTTCTTCGGGGTCGTCGTGTAGACCCGGGTGCAAACTCCGCGCTTCTGCGGGCACGCCTCGAGCGCCGGGACCTTGTTACGGGCCGTCTGCGGCACCCGGGGGCTCCGGATCAACTGATTGATTGTCGGCATTCAGACCTATCCCTGTCCCAAAACCCAACCGTCGAAAACAAAACAGCCCGACGACGCGAACCACGTCGCAGGCAAACCATGCGCGAAACCACCAGCCCTCGGACGAAAACGCCGACCCAGAGGGCCGGCAGCGCCAACAACCGATAGTCACTTTGAGCTGCGTTTAGGTTGGCGCGCCTACAGCCAGCTCGGAAAACCGGCGGAACCTATACTCGGGGCCTGGCGCAGTCAAGCGGAATGCGTAGGATTTTCCCGATCCGAACGCCCCGATACCGCTGCAGCAAAGCCAAGCCGATCCGTCACTTGCCAGCGCTGGCAGGGGTGAGCGAGGCTCGGGGTCTCGCCTGGAGCAACCCTATCATGCGTATCACCTCGATTACCATCGGCCTGCCTGTCTCGGATGCCGAAAGATCGGCCGATTGGTATCGCAGGCTGCTCGAGACACTGGCCGGCGAACCCGAACGCATCGATCCGGTGCCTGGCATCATCGAATATGCGCTGCCGGCCACGGCCTGGCTGCAATTGATGGCAGCGGAGCAAGCATCGGTGCTGCGCCTGGGCGTCGATGATCTCGCCGCAGCCGGCGCGCGGCTGCGCAGCCGCGGAATCGAGATCGGCGCCATCCGGGAATTTCCGCTCTCGGAAGGCGGCAGCGCGATCCTGCTCGCCGACTTCGCCGATCCCGACGGCACCCGGCTTTGCCTCTACGAGATCAAGGGTCAGTAGAGCCGCGTGCGGTAGGATTCCTCGATCGACTTCTCTGACTCGGCCGCATCCGTCCCGGCGATCTGATCGGCCAGGATGCGGCCGAGCGTCGGGAACCGCGTGCGCTCGATCTTGGTCTCGGGATCCCACAGGCGCGAGCGGATGAGCGCCTTGCCGCAATGGAAATAGACCTCCTCGGTCTCGACGATGAGGCCGGCGACCGGCGCCTTGCCATCGACCGAGAGCGGCGCCAGCAGATCGGCATCCTTGGTGAAATGTGCCGGCCCGTTGATGCGCAAGGTCTCGTTGATGCCAGGCACCAGGAAGAGCAATCCCACATGCGGGTTCTCGGCGAGATTCAGCATGGTGTCGACCCGCCGGTTGCCGGGGCGGTCGGGAACGAGCAGCCTCCTGTCGTCGAGCACGGCGACGAAGCCCGGCGCGTCCCCGCGCGGCGAGGCATCGTTGCGGCCCGCCCGATCCGAGGAGGAGATGACGAGAAAGGGCGACAGCGCGATGAAGGCGCGCGCATGCTGGTCGAGCTTGACCAGCTGCTTGGCGAGCGCCCGCGGGCTCGGCTCGCCGTAATGCGCGCGTACGGTCGTGGCGTCAGCCATCGCTCATCTCCTGGGGACTTGACAACTCCTCGGCCTGACAGGGATACGCTTTCTGCCGCCGTCGGCCAAGCCGCCATGGATGGAATGAGATGCCGCTTCGTCTGCCCCCGCTGTCGCCGCTGCGCTTCTTCGAGGCGGCGGGGCGGCATCAGAGCTTCAAGCTTGCCGCCGAGGAGCTGAATGTGACGCCGAGTGCCGTCAGCCACGGCGTCGTCGGGCTGGAGGAGATCCTGGGCGTGGCACTCTTCGTGCGCCAGCCGAGAAGCCTGACGCTGACGGCAGAGGGGGTCGAATATCTGCCTTATGTGTCGGAAGCCCTGTCCCTGATCGCGATCGGCACACAGCGGCTCGCAAGCCGGCGGACCGACCGGGGCATCACGGTGAGCTGCGCGCCCACGCTTGCTTCACGCTGGCTGCTGCCGCGGCTCGGCCGCTTCAAGGCGCGCTGGCCGGCCATCGGCGTCACCATCGACACCTCGCATCGGCAGGTCGGGTTCCCGGTCGACGGTTTCGATTTCGCGATCCGGATGAGCCGTGCCACATCCGCGGGTGCGGCCTGGACCAGGCTGTTCGGCGAGCGGCTGGTGCCGGTCGCGAGCCCGGCCTACCGCAAGGAGCTGGCCGATGCCGACGGCCGGATCGATCTCGGCCGGGCGACGCTGCTGCATGTGCTCTCCGCGAGCGAGGATTGGCCGGAATGGCTTGAACGATGCGGCATCGCGCGGGCTGATTCCACCGCCGGCCTGCGTTTCGACACCATCCAGCTCGCCTTCGAGGCCGCCGCCGCGGGGCTGGGCGTAGCACTCGGGCGACGGCCGCTGGTCGACCGGGATCTCGCCGAAGGCAGCCTGGTCGAGCTCGGCTTAGCACCCGTCGAGGCCGAGACGGCCTATTGGCTGGTGAGCACCGAGGGGGCGGAACGCCGGTCCGACCTCGTTGCCTTCAAGCGCTGGATCATCGCGGAGGCCGAGGCGGGCGAGAGAAGCGGATGAATTTCCGTCACTTATAGCGGACAGCTTCTCTTTTGCGGCGAAGCGCCGGCACTGCCATGGTCCCTCGGTGGGAGGATCGGACAATGGTGGCAACGGTGGGCGATCGGCGCAAAGCGATCCTGATGATTCTGGCCGGCGCGTTCATCCTGAGTGCCGCCCTCGGCATCAGGCAGACTTTCGGCCTTTTCATCAGCCCGCTCGCCTTCGATCGCGGCATCGCGGTGACGCTGACCGCCTTCGCCATCGCGCTCCACAATCTCGTCTGGGGCGTCGCCCAGCCTTTCGCGGGGGCGGCCGCCGATCGTTACGGCCCGGCGCCAGTTGTAGCCTTCGGGGCCATGGCATTCGCGGCCGGGCTGGCGCTGGTGGCGCTGATGCCGTCCGGCGCCATGCTGGTGGTGGGGCTCGGACTGCTGGTCGGCATCGGGATCAGCTGCACCAGCTTCGGCGTCGTGCTGACCGCCGTCGGCCGCGCGGCATCGGCCGAGACGCGCAGCATGGCGATGGGCGTCGTGAGCGCCGGCGGCTCACTCGGCCAGGCGCTGATGCTGCCGCTGGCGCAAGGGGTGACCGAGCATGCCGGCCTCGCCGTGGCCTTTGCCATCTTGGCGCTGATCATGCTGACGACGACGCCTTTCGGCCTGCTGCTCGACCGCCGGGGAGCGGCCGCAGCACCGATGCCGGAGCCCCCGGCCCCGCCGCTCCGCGTGGCACTTGCCCAAGCGGCCCGGCATCGCAGCTTTCAGCTGCTGACGCTTGGGTTTTTCACCTGCGGCTTTCAGCTCGCCTTCATCGCGACCCATCTGCCGGGCTATCTGACGCTCTGCCACATGCCGGTCGGCTTGGGCGCCACGGCACTCGCGGTCGTCGGGCTCTTCAACATGATCGGCAGCTGGAGCTGCGGCTGGCTCGGTGGGCGGTTCCGCCATCAGCATGTGCTGGGCTGGCTCTATCTCATCCGCGGCGTCGCCATCGCTGTGTTCTTTCTGGCGCCCAAGACCGAGCTTTCGGTCCTGCTGTTCGCGGCCGTGATGGGCCTCGCCTGGTTGGGCACCGTGCCGCTGACCAGCGGGCTGGTGGCGAAGGTGTTCGGCACGCGGCATCTGGGCACGCTGTTCGGCGTCTGCTTCCTCAGCCACCAGATCGGCTCGTTCCTGGGCGCCTGGTTGGGCGGCTTCGTATTCGACCTCACCGGTTCCTACACGCCGATCTGGGCCGCGACGGCGGTGGCGGGCCTCGTGGCGGCATTCCTCCACTTCCCGATCGACGACGCCGCACCGCAAGCCCCGCCGGTTCCGGCGCGGGCGTGAGCTAGTCCTTCCAGCTCAGATACTGGCTTGGATGCAGGTTGAGCGGGTTCGGCGCGAAGCCCGCGAGATGTGGGCTGACCAGGGACTGGGTCACCTGGAAGTCGAGCGGAATGATCGGCTGATCCGCCATCAGCATCGCCTCGGCCTCTTCGAGCATGGCGAAGCGCCGCTCCGTGTCAGGCTCGAGGCGGCTCCGATCGAGCAGCGCCTCGTATTTGGGATTGAGATAACCGCTCGGATTGATCTGGCCTGAATCGGCCCGGAAGAGCGACAGATAGGTCCAGGGATCGATGTAGTCGCCGATCCAGCCATAGATCGCGAGCTGGAAGTTCTTGTGATGGATATCCTGCTCCAGCACGCTCCATTCCGAGGTGTCGAGCGTGGCGTCGATGCCGAGCGACGATTTCCACATCTGAACGACGGCCGAGCAGAGCAGCACGGTCTGATCGGTCTTGGTCGTGCGCAGCATGAGCTGGAGCGGCGGGGCGTCAGGGCCGCGCGCCTCCGCCAAGAGCTTCTTGGCCGCCTCGATCCGTACCGGAAGCGGCAGCGTCGCCCAATCCGGCTGCGGCGGCTCGTAGCCTGGGATCCCGCCCGGCGGGATTAGCCCGAGGGCCGGGATCTGCGCGCCTTTCAGCACGCGCTGCATCAGCGTATCGCGATCGAGCACCATGGAGAGCGCACGGCGCACGCGCACATCCTTGAGCTCCTCCCGCCCGCTATTGATCGCGAGATAGCCCGTGGCCAGGACCGGCGTGACCCGGAGCTGATCGGGATATGTGGCCTTGACCCGGTCGAATTCGCGGCCGGGCACGGTCGCCATGTCGAGCTCGCCCGCCTCGTAGCGGCGCAATCCGGCATTGAGGTCGTCGGTCAGGATATGCTGCACGGTCGCGAACTTGACCGAGGCGGCATTATGAAAATGCGGGTTGCGGACCAGCGTGATCTCGCCGTGCGGGACCCACGCCGACATCATATAGGCGCCGTTGCTCAGCATATTGCCTGGGCGCGTCCATTGGTCGCCGGCCGCCTCGATCGCCTTGCGCGGCACGGGATAGAAGCTGTGATGGGTGAGGAGCGCCAGGAGCCAGGGCGTCGGCTCTGCGAGCGTGATGCGGAGTGTCGCGGGGTCGACCGCCTCGACGCCGAGCGTCGGAGGCGGCACCTTGCCGGCGATGATGGCATCGGCACCCGCGAGCGGCAGGAGGGCCGCTGCATAGGGCGAGGCGGTCTTGGGATCGACCTGACGGCGGAAGCTGTAGACGAAATCCTCGGCCGTGAGCCGGTCCCCGTTCGACCATGCTTCATCGGGTCGGAGATGGAAGGTCCAGGCGCGCCCGTCGGACGAAGTTTCCCAACTGAGCGCAACGCCCGGAATCGGATCGCCGGTGGGCGACCTCGTCAGGAGTCCTTCGAACAGATCCTCCGCCACGATCGCTTCGGGCTGGCCGGAGAATTTTTCTGGATCAAGCGATTCCGGCTCCGCGACCATCGGCCGATGCAGCGCCCGCTCCGGTTCCGCGGCGGCGGTCAGGGGCACGAGCAGGGCAAAGAGCGGCAGTATCCAACGCACCATATCGATCCTCCGGACCCCGGCCCGAGCGCCGGATCGAAGCGTACTATGGCACTGTTTCACGTCCTCACCGCAAGCCGCCGGAGACGGTGAGAATCTCCCCGGTCATCCATTGGGACGCAGCCGAGGCGAGAAAGAGCGCCACATCGGCGAGATCCGACGGGCGACCGGCCCGGCCCAGCGGCGTGGCGGCGATCAGCCGCGCTTCCACCTCGGATCCGGGCAGGCCGAAGGCGCGCGCACCCTCCGTGTCGACATAGCCGGGCATGATGGCGTTGACGCGGATCCGACGCCCGGCGAGCTCGAGCGCCAGCACCTTGGTGATGGCGTTCACCGCCGCCTTGCTGGCGGTATAGACCGCGCGGCCGGGCGCATCGCCCTGGGCCGCGAGCGAGCTGATATTGATCACGCTGCCACCGGCCGGGTCGAAAGCAGCGACGGCGCGCTGGGTCGCCAGCAGAAGGCCCAGTACATTGGTGTCGAAGAGACGGTGGAAATGCGCCTCGGTGATCGCCTCGAGCGGCTTGTACTCGAACGCCCCGGCATTGTTGACCAGGATGCGGAGCGGCCCGAAGGCCGCGACGCTCGTGGCGACCATCCGCTCGATGTCGGCGCTTTGCGCCAGGTCGCCCTGCACGATGAGTGCCCGGCCACCGGCCGCCTCGATCTCGGCCGCGACCCGCTCGGCACCGTCCCGGTCGCGCCCATAGGCGACCGCGACATGGGCGCCGACCCGGCCGAGCGCGAGGGCGATGCCGGCGCCGATTCCTTTGGAGGCACCTGTCACGAGCGCCGCCTTGCCTGTGAATTCTCCCTGCATCATTGCCGCCTCCTTCCGCTCAGAGTGCCACAGCTTTGACGCGCTGGATGATCAGCTGGGCGATCAGACCGTCCTGGACGGTGACGTAATAAGTCAGGATCAGTGGATCCGGCAGGTTCGTCTTATCGAAATCGCCCTCCACGCGGCAGCGCAGGATCAGGCCCGGCCCATGCTGAAACGCCGCCTCGATCTGGAGCGTGACGTTGGCGCCGAAGATTTCCTCCGCGGCCCAGGCGCGGATCGCCGCATGGCCGAGGAATTCGCGCTGGATGTCGTTGACGAGGGCGTCGGGCGCCAATGTCGCCATGAAGGCGTCGAGGTCATGGTCCTTATGGGCAGCGACATGATCAAGAACGATTCGGGGCAAGGACGCGGCTGAAATTTTGTACATGGCTTCCATCTCCGTCGTGATGGAAGGATGTTAACCGCCGCCCCTGTCAGATTCTGTCAGGAGTGTTGCTCGGGCAACCTGCTCGCGGCGGATCTGGACGAGGAAGTCGCGCACCAGATCGGCCCGCCGCGCCGGGTAGCGGTCGCGAATCTCGGCCGACAGTATCCGGTCGGTGCGAAAGAAGCGGAAGGCCTGGCGCAGCTCGCACCAGCCGGTCACCACGCGGGCACTGTCCGTGAAACCCAGCTGGATCGGCCAGATGACGCGCCCGGTCTGGCGTTCCGTCCCATCGACATAGTCGATTGCGAGGCGTTTCTGCATCCGGATGGCAGAACGCAGCAGGGTAAGCGGCACCTTGTTCTCCGGAAACGCCGTGCCGCCAGGGCCCGGGATCGTCATCGGCGCGTCCGGAACGGCCTGCATCTCGCGGGACAATACGGAAGTGATCTTGGCCCGGGCTTGCGCCGCGGCTTTGGTCAGCACCTCGTCGCCGCGCTGATCAACATAGCGCAGGCCGAGCAGGATGGCCTCGGTCTCATCCTCGGTCAGCATCAGCGGCGGCAGGAACAGGCCGGGACGCAGTACATAGCCGATACCGGCCTCGCCCTCGACCGGGGCGCCCTGAGATGCCAGCGCCGAGAGATCGCGATAGATGGTGCGCTCCGACACGCCGAGCTCGCGCGCCAGCGTGGCCGCGGTGACCGGATGACGCCGGCACCGCAAGGCCTGCAGCAGATCGAGAAGTCGGGTGGAACGGCTCACGGAACTCTCCTGAGAAGGCCGGATGGTAGTGACCGCCACTGACAGGATATGTCAGGAGCACAGAGCCGCAAGGCCGATTATGCTAGCCTCGCCCCGCCTTCCAGGAGCCGGAGATGTCCAGGAGCGATTACCTATCCTTCCAGGCGCTCGATCCGTTCTTCGCCGTCGTCATGGAAGGATTGTCGGCATTCGTCGATGGCGAGCATTATTTCGACACGCTGGCCGACGATGTTCTGGTCGAATTTCTCTATGAATTCCCTGGCTACCCGCGGGAAGTGCGCGGCCGCGACAATCTGATGGCGCTCTATTCGGGCTATGGCCGCAATATCCGGCTCGATCGCGGCGATTCATTGCAGGTGCATCCGTCCGGCGATGGCCGCGTCGTGACGCTCGAATATGCGGTGCATGGGACGGCCCTCGCGACCGGCCTGCCTTATCACAACCGGTTCGTCTCGATCGCCACGATCGCCGACCGCAAGATCATCCGCTGGCGTGATTATATGGATTCATTGGCTGCCTGGACGGCGCTGACCAAGTCTGCGGCAGTAAGCGAATGATACGCTTCATCTTTCGCGGACTAGCCGTGCTTGTCACGGTCGGCGCGATCTTCGCGGCGCGGCCCGGCCGAGCGGACGAGCGGGTCTCGCTCGAGACCAGGCCCGGCGTTACCCAGCCCTTCTATCTGACCGTTCCGGCCGGCAAGCCGGCCGCCAGCCTGATCCTTTTTCCCGGCGGCAACGGCGCCATCGGCGCCTCCCTTCCGACCGACCTGCAGCATGGCAATTTCCTGGTCCGCTCGCGCGATCTCTTCGCCGCACAGGGCTTCGTCGTGGCGGTGATTGACGTGCCCTCGGACGAAGCCGGCGGCATGGAGGATTCCTTCCGCAGCGGCGCGGCACATCGCGGCGACATCGCCGCTGTGGTGGCGTATCTCAGGCACGCCTATCCGGTACCGGTCTGGCTCGTGGGCACCAGCCGGGGCACGATCTCGGCCGCGAACGGCGCCACGCTCGAGACGGGGCGCGCCGACGGGCTGGTGCTGACCTCGAGCGTCATGCTGGGCAGCCCGCGCAATCCCGGCTCGGTCTATAGCAACGATCTCGGCCGCGTGCGGATTCCGACGCTGGTGGTCCATAACCGCGAGGATGCCTGCCCGGTCTGCCCGTTCGGAGCCACCGATCCGCTGCTTTCTCGCTTCGTCGCATCACCGCGCAAGCAACTGATCGTGTTCGAGGGTGGTGCGCCGCCGATCAGCGGTCCTTGCGACGCGCTCTCGCGCCACGGCTATCTCGGCATCGAGGACAATGTGGTGGCCGCGATCGCCGACTGGATCAAGGCGAAGTAGCGCGATCAATCCCGGCCCATCGAGAAGATCGGCGCGAAGCAGCCGAGGATCAGGCGCTTTGCATCGAAAGGCGGCGTCCCGGAATTATCCAGACGTGGGTCCTCATGCAGCTTCGCTTCAGCGGCGTAGAAGCTCGCCTTGTCGGGCCAGACCTGCCAGGAGAAGACGATCTTCTCCCCTTCTTTCGCGGCGACAGCGCGGCGGAAGTCGGTCTGCTTGCCGTCGGGCACGTAATCCTCCCAGGATTCGACGATCTCCAGACAGCCATAATCCTTGAAGATCTTCGCCCCGTTCTCGGCCCATTGCCGATAGGCCTCCATCTTGTCCTCGGGCACGGGGATGACGAGACCGGCGACATACATGGTTCGGGCTCCTTCGGACTGAGGTCTGCCGGCAAGACAGCATATTCAATTCGAAAGAAAAAGCCCGGCCGATCGCTCGGCCGGGCCTTTCGTTCGCAACGCTGTACCAGCGCTTAGGCGATCTTCTCCTCGAGCGCCGGCGTAGCGCCGGACTCGCCTTGAAGCTCGCGGTCGCGCTCGGCGGCGATTTCGCGCCACCTTGCCATGACGCTGCCCGTGCCGGCCGGGATGAGGCGGCCGACAATGACGTTTTCCTTCAAGCCCACCAGCCCGTCGACCCGGCCGCTGACCGCGGCCTCGGTCAGCACGCGCGTCGTCTCCTGGAAGGATGCCGCGGAGATGAAGGACTTCGTCTGCAGGCTCGCCTTGGTGATGCCCTGCAGCACCGGGCGGCCCTGAGCGATACGGCCGCCATGGCCTTCGGCCTTGCGGTTCTCCACCTCGAAGTCGCTGCGGTCGATCTGCTCGCCCACGAGGAAGGTCGTGTCGCCGGGCTCGTCGATCTCGATCTTCTGCAGCATCTGGCGAACGATCACCTCGATGTGCTTGTCGTTGATCTTGACGCCCTGCAGCCGATAGACCTCCTGGATCTCGTTGATGAGATAGCTCGCCAGCGCCTCGACACCCAGGATGCTGAGGATGTCGTGCGGCACCGGGTTGCCGTCCATCAGAAGGTCGCCCTTCATGACGAAATCGCCTTCCGTGACCGAGAGATGCTTGCCCTTCGGGATCAGATACTCGACGGGCTGGGCACCCTCCTCGGTCGGCACGACGAGAACGCGCCGCTTGGTCTTGTAGTCCTTGCCGAACTCGACCCGGCCGTCGCACTCGCTGATGATGGCGAAGTCCTTGGGCTTGCGGGCCTCGAACAGCTCCGCCACGCGCGGCAGACCGCCCGTGATGTCGCGGGTCTTGGAGGATTCGCGCGGGATACGGGCGAGCACGTCGCCGGCCCGGACCGCCGAACCGTTCTCGACCGACAGGATCGCGTCGACCGACATGAAGTAGCGGGCCTCGATGCCGTTGGTCAGAAGCAGCACCTCGCCCGCTTCGTCGCGGAGCGTGATACGGGGCTTCAGATCATTGCCGCGCGGCTGCTGCTTCCAGTCGATGACCACCTTGGACGCGATGCCGGTCGCCTCGTCGACGACTTCGCGCACCGAGACGCCCTCGACCAGGTCGATGTAATGGGCAATACCATCCTTCTCGGTGATGATTGGAATGGTATAGGGATCCCATTCGGCCAGGCGCTGGCCCTTCTCGACCATGGCCCCATCATCGGAAAGGAGCTTGGCACCGTACGGCACACGGTGGCGCGCCTTCTCGCGGCCGAGGTCATCGAGCAAGGTTACTTCGCAATTCCGCCCCATCACGACCGGGATACCGGTCGAGTTGATGACGACATTGCGGTTCTTGACCCTGACCTTGGCCGTGAACGCCGCCTCGACCGAGCTTTGCTCGGCACCGCGCTGCACCGCACCGCCGATATGGAAGGTGCGCATGGTAAGCTGGGTGCCGGGCTCGCCGATCGACTGCGCCGCGATGACGCCGACGGCCTCGCCGATATTGACGATCGTGCCGCGGGCGAGATCGCGCCCGTAGCAGAGCGCGCAGACGCCGACCCGCGCCTCGCAGGTCAGGACCGAGCGGATCATGACCTCGTCGATGCCCGACCGGTCGATGCGATCGACCAGCGCCTCGGTGATGAGCTCGCCGGCCGGAACCACCTTCTCGCCCGAGAGCGGATCGATGATGTCGGTTGCCGTCGTGCGGCCGAGGATACGCTCGGCCAAGGGCGAGATGACCTCGCCGCCCTCGACCACGGAGCGCATCGAAAGGCCGCGCGTGGTGCCGCAATCATGCTCGACGATGATCGCGTCCTGCGCCACGTCGACGAGACGACGGGTGAGATAGCCCGAGTTCGCCGTCTTCAAGGCGGTATCGGCCAAGCCCTTGCGGGCGCCGTGGGTCGAGTTGAAATACTCGAGCACGGTCAGGCCTTCCTTGAAGTTCGAGATGATCGGCGTCTCGATGATCTCGCCCGACGGCTTGGCCATGAGGCCGCGCATGCCGGCCAGCTGCTTGATCTGCGCCGCCGAGCCGCGGGCGCCGGAATCGGACATCATCCAGACGGCGTTGATCGGCTTGCCGACATGCGTCTCCTTGATGACCTTCATCATCTCGTCGGCGACCTTCTCCGTGCAGTTGGACCACACGTCGACGACCTTGTTGTACTTCTCGCCCTGGGTGATGAGGCCGTCGAGATATTGCTGCTCGAACTCCTTCACCTTCTCCTGGGCGGCATGGACGAGGTCGTGCTTCGCCGCCGGAACGATGAGATCGTCCTTGCCGAACGAGATGCCGGCCTTGAAGGCCTGATGGAAGCCCAGGCCCATGAGGCGGTCGCAGAAGATGACCGTCTCTTTCTGGCCGCAATGGCGGTAGACCTGATCGATGACGTTGGTGATCTCCTTCTTGGTGAGCACCTTGTTCACCAGCTCGAAGCCGAGCTTGTCGGTCTTGGGCAGCACATCGGTCATCAAGAGGCGGCCGGGGGTCGTCTCGATGATGGCGATCTGCGGCTTGCCGTCACGCACGACGCGGACACGCGCCCTGACCTTGGCGTGGATGCCGACCTGCTTGAACTCCAGCGCCTGCTGGACCTCCTGCAGGTCGCGGAAGACCATGTTCTCGCCCTTCTCGCCGTCGCGCATCAGGCTGATGTAGTAGAGCCCCAGCACGATGTCCTGCGACGGCACGATGATCGGCTTGCCGTTCGCGGGCGACAGGATGTTGTTGGTCGACATCATGAGGACGCGGGCTTCGAGCTGCGCCTCGAGCGACAAAGGCACATGCACCGCCATCTGGTCGCCGTCGAAATCGGCGTTGAACGCCGTGCAGACGAGCGGATGGAGCTGGATCGCCTTGCCTTCGATGAGCGTCGGCTCGAACGCCTGGATGCCCAGGCGATGGAGCGTCGGCGCGCGGTTCAGCAGGACCGGATGCTCGCGGATGACCTCCTCGAGGATGTCCCAGACCTCCGGCCGCTCCTTCTCGACCATGCGCTTCGCCGCCTTGATCGTCGAAGCGAGGCCGTAAAGCTCCAGCTTCGAGTAGATGAAGGGCTTGAAGAGCTCGAGCGCCATCTTCTTCGGCAGGCCGCACTGATGGAGCTTGAGCTCCGGGCCCACCACGATGACCGAACGGCCCGAGTAGTCGACGCGCTTGCCGAGCAGGTTCTGGCGGAACCGGCCCTGCTTGCCTTTGAGCATGTCCGAGAGCGACTTCAGCGGGCGCTTGTTGGCGCCGGTGATGACGCGGCCGCGGCGGCCATTGTCGAAGAGGGCGTCGACCGCCTCCTGCAGCATGCGCTTCTCGTTGCGCACGATGATGTCGGGCGCCCGAAGCTCGATCAGCCGCTTCAGTCGGTTGTTGCGGTTGATGACGCGGCGATAGAGGTCATTGAGGTCCGAAGTCGCGAACCGGCCGCCATCCAAGGGGACGAGCGGACGCAGCTCGGGCGGGATGACCGGGACGACCTCGAGGATCATCCATTCCGGCCGGCTGTTCGACTCGACGAAGGCCTCGATCAGCTTGAGACGCTTCACCAGCTTCTTGCGGCGCGCCTCGGACGAGGTCTCCTTGAGCTCGGTGCGAAGCTTCTCCAGCTCCTCTTCGAGATTGATCTGCGCTAGCATGTCCTTCATCGCCTCAGCGCCGATCTTGGCGGTGAAGCTGTCGTCGCCATACTCCTCCTGCGCGCGGAAATGCTCTTCCTCGCTGAGCAGCTGGTGCATTTTGAGCGGGGTCAGGCCCGGCTCGACCACGACATAGTTCTCGAAATAGAGCACGCGCTCGAGATCCTTGAGCGTCATGTCGAGCAGCAAGCCGATGCGGCTCGGCAGCGACTTCAGGAACCAGATATGGGCGACCGGCGAGGCCAGCTCGATATGGCCCATGCGGTCGCGGCGCACCTTGGACAAGGTGACCTCGACGCCGCACTTCTCGCAGATGATGCCGCGATACTTCATGCGCTTGTACTTGCCGCACAGGCACTCATAGTCCTTGATCGGCCCGAAGATGCGGGCGCAGAACAGCCCGTCCCGCTCCGGCTTGAAGGTGCGGTAATTGATCGTCTCGGGCTTCTTGATCTCGCCGAAGGACCAGGAGCGGATGCGCTCCGGGCTGGCGATCGAGATGCGGATCTGATCGAAACTCTGCGGACCGGTGACCTGGCCGAAGATGTTCATCAACTCGTTCATGAACGATGTCTCCTGGTATCTCTGGCCGAACGCTTAATTATCGCGCTCATCGAGCTCGACATTGAGTCCGAGCGAACGGAGCTCCTTGACGAGCACGTTGAAGGATTCGGGAATGCCGGCCTCGAAATTGTCGTCGCCACGGACGATCGCTTCGTAGACCTTGGTGCGGCCGGACACGTCGTCCGACTTCACCGTCAGCATTTCCTGGAGCGTATAGGCGGCGCCATAGGCTTCGAGCGCCCACACCTCCATTTCGCCGAAACGCTGGCCGCCGAACTGCGCCTTGCCGCCCAGCGGCTGCTGGGTGACGAGGCTGTAGGGGCCGATCGAGCGGGCGTGGATCTTGTCGTCGACCAGATGGTGCAGCTTCAGCATGTAGATGTAGCCGACCGTGACCTTGCGATCGAACGACTCGCCCGTGCGGCCGTCGACCAGCGTCACCTGTCCCGACGAGTCGAGACCGGCCTGCTCCAGCATGGCGACGATGTCGTCCTCGCGAGCACCGTCGAAGACCGGTGTGGCCATCGGCACGCCGGGCTTCAAGTTGCGCGCGAGCTCGAGCAGCTGACCGTCGCTCATCTCGGCGATCGCCTGGCTATCTTCCGGCCGCGGATAGATGCCGTCCAAAAGCTTCTTGAGATCATTGATCTCGTTCGACTTCTGGATGCTCGTCAGCATGGCCGAGATCTGCCGGCCGAGGCCGGCCGAGGCCCAGCCCAGATGGGTCTCCAGGATCTGCCCGACATTCATGCGCGACGGCACGCCCAGCGGGTTCAGCACGATATCGACCGGCGTGCCGTCCTCGAGATAGGGCATGTCCTCGCCCGGCATGATCTTCGAGATGACGCCCTTGTTGCCATGCCGTCCGGCCATCTTGTCGCCCGGTTGCAGCTTGCGCTTCACCGCCACGAACACCTTGACCATCTTCATGACGCCGGGCGGCAGCTCGTCGCCGCGCTGCAGCTTCTCGACCTTGGATTCGAACCGGTCCTGCAGGATCTGGATGCCGAAATCCATCTGCTTCTTCAGGGCCTCGATATCGGCCATGCGGGCATCGTCGCGCACCGTGAACTGGCGCCACAGGCCGTGCGAATGCTCGGCGAGGAGCGCCTCGTCGATCATCGAGCCCGACTTCATCCCCTTGGGGCCGCTCACCGCCTCCTGGCCGAGCAGCAGCTCCTTGAGGCGGGCATAGAAGCTCCGCTCCAGGATGTGCCGCTCGTCATCGCGGTCCTTGGCCAGACGCTCGATCTCCGCACGCTCGATCGCGAGCGCACGCTCGTCCTTGTCGACGCCGCGGCGAGAGAAGACGCGGACCTCGACGACCGTGCCCGAGACGCCGGGCGGCAGGCGGAGCGAGGTGTCGCGCACGTCGGACGCCTTTTCGCCGAAGATCGCGCGCAGCAGCTTCTCTTCCGGCGTCATCGGGCTTTCGCCCTTCGGCGTCACCTTGCCGACCAGGATGTCGCCCGGCTTCACCTCGGCACCGATATAGACGATGCCGGCCTCGTCCAGGTTCTTGAGCGCTTCCTCGCCGACATTCGGGATGTCGCGCGTGATCTCTTCCTGGCCGAGCTTGGTGTCGCGCGCCATCACCTCGAACTCTTCGATATGGATCGAGGTGAAGACGTCTTCGGACACGATCCGCTCGTTGATGAGGATCGAATCTTCGAAGTTGTAGCCGTTCCACGGCATGAAGGCGACGAGCACATTCCGGCCGAGCGCCAGCTCGCCGAGCTGGGTCGAGGGGCCGTCGGCGATGATGTCGCCGGCCTTGACCGAATCGCCCACCTTCACCAGCGGCCGCTGCGTGATGCAGGTATTCTGGTTCGAGCGCTGGAACTTCAAGAGGTTGTAGATATCGACGCCCGGGGCGGCCGCCGAGCTCTCATAGGCGCGGATGACGATACGCGTGGCGTCGACCTGGTCGATGACGCCGGCGCGCTTGGCGATGATGGTCACGCCGGAATCGCGCGCCACCGTCTCCTCCATGCCGGTGCCGACGAGCGGCGCCTCGGCGCGGATGAGCGGCACGGCTTGACGCTGCATGTTCGAGCCCATGAGCGCGCGGTTGGCGTCGTCATTCTCGAGGAACGGGATGAGTGCTGCCGCGACGGACACGAGCTGCTTCGGCGAGACATCGATGAAATCGATATCCTGCGGCCGGGCCATCACGAAATCGCCGTTCTTGCGGCAGTTCGTGAGATCCGCGACCACGCGGTTATCGGCATCGACCTCGGTATTCGCCTGGGCGATCGCGTAGCGGCCCTCCTCCATGGCGGAGAGGTAGATCACCTCGTCCGTCACCTGGCCGTCGACGACCTTGCGATACGGGCTCTCGATGAAGCCGTACTGGTTGACGCGGGCGTAAGTGGCGAGCGAGTTGATGAGGCCGATATTCGGGCCTTCCGGCGTCTCGATCGGGCAGATCCGGCCGTAATGGGTCGGATGCACGTCGCGCACCTCGAAGCCGGCACGCTCGCGGGTGAGACCGCCCGGCCCAAGTGCCGAGAGACGCCGCTTGTGCGTGATCTCGGAAAGCGGGTTGGTCTGGTCCATGAACTGGCTGAGCTGCGACGAGCCGAAGAACTCGCGCACGGCCGCCGCCGCCGGCTTCGCGTTGATGAGGTCATGCGGCATGACCGTGTCGATCTCGACCGAGCTCATGCGCTCGCGGATCGCACGCTCCATGCGCAGCAATCCCACGCGATACTGGTTCTCCATCAGCTCGCCGACCGAGCGGACGCGGCGATTGCCGAGATGGTCGATATCGTCGATCTCGCCGCGGCCGTCCTTGAGGTCGACCAGCACCTTGAGGATCGCGATCACATCCTGCTTCCTGAGCACGCGGATCGTGTCCTCGGTCACCTGGTTGAGGCGCGAGTTCATCTTGACGCGGCCGACGGCCGAGAGGTCGTAGCGCTCGCTGTCGAAGAACAGGCCCTTGAACAAGGCTTCCGCGGTCTCGAGCGTGGGCGGCTCGCCCGGGCGCATGACGCGATAGATGTCGATCAGCGCGTCTTCCCGCGTCTGATTCTTGTCGATCATGATCGTGTTGCGGATATAGGCGCCGACATTCAAGTGATCGACCGCCAGCACCGGCAACTGGTCCGTGCCGAGATCGTCCAGCTTGTCGAGCAGCGCCTGGCTCAGCTCGTCGCCGGCCTCGGCATGAATCTCGCCCGTCGCCGGGTTGATGACGTCCTCGGCGAGATACTGGCCGACCAGCTCGTCATCGGCGACCAGCACCTCCTCGAGCCCGTCCTCCTTGAGCTTGCGGGCGAGCCGCGGCGTCATCTTGGCGCCGGCCTCGGCCTTGATCTCGCCGGTGCGCGCGTCGCGCAGATCGAGCACGAGCTTGCCGCCGCTCTTGTAGCGATTGGGGTCGAAGGCGGTGGACCAGCCATTCGCCGTGCGGGTGAAGAGGTTGGTGTCGTAGAAATTGGCGAGGATCTCTTCCTTGCCCATGCCGCTGACATGAGAGCGGTCGGGCGTCTTGCTCTCCGCTTCGCACTCGGCGAGATACGCCTCGGTCGCGTGGTCGTAGAGGGCGAGCAGCAGCGTCGTCGCCGGCAGCTTGCGGCGGCGGTCGATGCGGACATAGACATGGTCCTTGGCATCGAACTCGAAATCGAGCCAGGAGCCGCGATAGGGGATGACGCGCGCGGCGAACAGATACTTGCCCGAGGAATGCGTCTTGCCCTTGTCGTGATCGAAGAACACGCCGGGGCTGCGATGCATCTGCGAGACGATGACGCGCTCGGTGCCGTTGATGATGAAGGTGCCGTTCTTGGTCATGAGCGGCATGTCGCCCATGTAGACATCCTGCTCCTTGATGTCGCGGATCGAGCGGGCACCTGTATCCTCGTCGACATCCCAGACGACGAGCCGGAGCGTCACCTTCAGCGGGGCCGCGAAGGTGATGCCGCGCTGCTGGCACTCCTCGACGTCGTATTTCGGCGTCTCGAGCTCGTAGCGCACGAACTCGAGCTGGGCGCGGTCGGAGAAGTCCTTGATCGGGAAGACCGATTTGAAGACTTCCTGGATTCCCAGGCCGGTCCGGTCCTCAGGCGCCACACCCATCTGCAAGAAATGATCGTAGGAGCTTTTCTGCACCTCGATCAGGTTAGGCATCGGGGCGACCTCGGGAATACGCCCGAAGCTCTTGCGGATGCGCTTGCGACCGGTGAAGGATTTAGCCATGCATGCCTCTCGTCTTTTGGCCATCCTGAGATGGCCGGCGCTCTCGTCCATGTTCCGATGCTGACGGACGGAACGTGCCGTCCGTCAGCATCGGAACATCTCGCTCGTCGCCGTTTCACAGAAGAAACGGCTCAAGCCGGCCGCCACCCCTCGGCGACGCCCGGCTCGAACACTTCGTTCTAACGCGCCGGAAGCGGGCAGCCCAAAGGCCGACCGTCCCGGGTGATACGCTCGCTTCGCGTAAGCAAGGTCGCTTACTTGACCTCCACCTTGGCGCCGGCGTCCTCGAGCTGCTTCTTGATCTTGGCAGCTTCGTCCTTGGACACGCCTTCCTTGACCGGCTTCGGCGCCGCCTCGACGAGATCCTTCGCCTCCTTGAGGCCCAGAGCCGTGATGGCGCGGACTTCCTTGATGACGTTGATCTTCTTCTCGCCGGCTTCGGCGAGGATGACGGTGAACTCCGTCTGCTCCTCGACGACCGCGGCCGGGGCCGCAGCACCGCCCGCGGCCGCCGCGACGGCGACCGGTGCGGCGGCGCTGACGCCCCACTTCTCTTCCAGCAACTTCGAGAGCTCTGCCGCTTCGATGACGGTCAGGCTCGACAACTCATCAACCAACTTACCGAGATCAGCCATTTCTTACTCCTGGGATTGGATACGACGACGGTGCTCAGGCAGCTTCGTCCTTGGTCGCATAGGCATTTATGACACGAGCAAGCTGGCCAGCGGGCGCCTGCAGGACCGAGGCAATCCGTGCCGCGGGGGTCTGCAGGAGACCGAGAAGCTTGCCGCGCAAAGTATCGAGCGACGGCATGGTGGCGAGCGCTTTAACACCGTTCACGTCCAGCTGAACCGCATCGAGGCCGCCCCCGATGATCGTCAGCTTGTCGTTCTTTCCGGCGAACTCGACCGCCACTTTCGCCGCTGCCACAGGGTCCTTCGAATAGGCGATTGCCGTAGGACCCGTGAACAGCGGCGACAGGTGCTCGAACTTCGTGCCTGCGAGGGCGAGACGCATGAGCCGGTTTTTCGTCACCTTGTAGCTGCAGCCGGCGTCCCGCATCTGCCGCCTCAAAGCCGTCACCTCGGCGGCGTTCAAGCCGGTCTGGTGCGTGACGATGAGGCAGGAGGTGGCCAACATGGCCTTATGCAGATCGCCGACCAGCTCTTCTTTCGATGACCGGTCCACTCTTCTCTCCGACCTTGCCCCGGTTGCCCGGGGCGTTGCACGAGGGTGCGTCGATCTCGCGATCGGCGAACCCGGTTCGCCTGTCCCAGAAGTCTTGGCCGTTCTCGGTTCCGTCCTTGGTGGACGGTTCCGGGCGCGGTCGTCGAACTCCCGTCTCATGCCGGCAGCTCCCGGAGGAGCACTTAGGGTTCGCCGCTAATGCTGCGATCCACCCGCAATCTCGGACAGGTGGAAGGCCGGCGAACCGGCCTTCCGGCGCCCGGAGCATTCGTTGGAAAGCTCCGGTACTCCTTCGAACCCGCCGGCTATTCGCCGGCGAGGCTCGACAATTCCAGCTTGATGCCCGGCCCCATGGTCGAGCTCAGCGAAACCTTCTTGATATAGACGCCTTTGGCGCCCGACGGCTTGGCGCGGGTGATGGCGCCGACGAACGCCTTGACGTTCTCGAGCAGCAGATCGGCCGGGAAGCTCGCCTTGCCGACGCCGGCATGGACGATGCCCGACTTCTCGGCGCGGAACTCGACCTGGCCGCCCTTGGCCGCCTTGACCGCCTCGCCGACATTCATCGTGACCGTGCCGAGCTTCGGGTTCGGCATCAGGCCGCGGGGCCCGAGGATCTTACCGAGGCGGCCGACGAGGGCCATCATGTCCGGCGTGGCGATGCAGCGGTCGAAATTAAGCTCGCCCGCCTGCACCTTCTCCATCAGATCCTCGGCACCGACGATGTCCGCACCGGCGGCCTCGGCCTCCTTGGCGCGATCGCCGCGGGCGAAGACCGCGACGCGCAGGGTCTTGCCGGTGCCGTGCGGCAGCAGCACGGTGCCGCGCAGATTCTGGTCGGCCTTGCGCGTGTCGATATTGAGGTTCATCGAGATCTCGATGGTCTCGTCGAACTTGGCTTTGGCGTTCTGCTTGACGAGATCGACCGCCTTGGCCAGCTCATAGGACTGGGCGCGATCGACATTCTTTTCGGCGTCGGCGAGACGCTTTCCGGTGAAGCCCATGGCGCGTTACTCCCCCACCACTTCGAGGCCCATCGAGCGGGCCGATCCCACCAGCATGTTGCAGGCGCCGTCGAGATCCTTGGCGTTGAGGTCGGGCATCTTCTTCTGCGCGATCTCGCGGATCTGCTCCATCGTCACCTTGCCGACCATGGCGCCCTTGCCGGGCGTGGTCGTGCCCTTGGTGATGCCCGCCGCCTTCTTGAGGAAGTAGGTGTTGGGCGGCGTCTTGGTCTCGAAGGTGAAGGACCGGTCAGCATAGGCCGTGATCACCACGGGAATCGGCATGCCGGGCTCGAGGCCCTGCGTCTTCGCGTTGAAATCCTTGCAGAACTGCATGATGTTGAGGCCGCGCTGACCCAACGCCGGCCCGATCGGCGGCGACGGGTTGGCTTTGCCGGCCGGCACCTGCAGCTTGATGTAACCCACAATCTTCTTTGCCATTCTTCAGCTCCCTTCCTTGGGCACTGCGCGGTCACGGCCATGGCGAGCCTCCCGCACTCGAAACGCCGCGAAGACGCGACGCTCATTTCCGACAAAAGCCGAGCGGATCAGACCTTCTCGACTTGGCTGTATTCCAGATCGACCGGAGTCGCCCGGCCGAAGATCGACACCGCGACCTTGAGCCGCGCCTTTTCTTCGTCGACCTCCTCGACCAGGCCGTTGAACGAGGTGAATGGCCCGTCGCACACCCGCACCTGCTCGCCGACCTCGAAAGTGATGGACGGCTTTGGCCGATCGATCCCTTCCTGCACCTGGCGCATGATCCGGGTCGCTTCGGCCTCGGTGATCGGCGACGGGCGCAGGCCCTTGCCGCCGAGAAAACCCGTGACCTTTGGCGTGTTCTTGACGATGTGCCAAGTCTCGTCCGTCAGCTCCATCTTCAAGAGCACGTAGCCCGGGAAGAATTTGCGCTCGGCCGCGACCTTGGAGCCGCGCCGAACCTCGACCACCTCTTCGGTCGGGACCAGGATCTCCGAGAACATGTCGGCCATGCCCTTCTGCTCAGCCTGCTCGCGGATCGATTGCGCGACTTTTTTCTCGAATCCCGAATAGACGTGCAGCACATACCATCTATGCATGGCGTCAGGCCCCCAGGGTAAGGACCCAGCGCACGATCTGCGCCAGGATCTGGTCGGCCACAAAAAAGAAGATGGCGGCGATGAACACCATGACGAAGACCATGGCTGTCGTCACCGCGGTTTCCCGGCGGGACGGCCATGTAACCTTCGCGACTTCCTGGCGCACCTGGCGCGCAAACTCTGCCGGGCTCGTTCGTGCCATGTTACCTGATCAAACTCGCTTAAAACGCTGTGCCAAGAGCTCGGCTTTTTAACGAAGCCCGCTCATATGGTGACGATCCCGCCGGTCCGAAAGGGGGTGCCGAAATCCGGCCCTGCCTTGGCAGGAGTGGAGGGCTTCGAACCCCCAGCCCCCGGTTTTGGAGACCGGTGCTCTACCAATTGAGCTACACTCCTAAAGGCAACCAAACGCCGACGGCGGCCGGGGCTAGCCCCGGTCGCCGATCGGCCGGTCGTTATATGCGGTTTCCATTCACTTGGCTACCAGAACTTGCGCGGTTCCGGAAGCCCTTAACGGCACCCTTACTTGGTGATCTTGGAGACGACGCCGGCGCCGACGGTGCGGCCGCCTTCGCGGATCGCGAAGCGCAGGCCTTCATCCATGGCGATGGGTGCTATGAGCTCGACATCCATCGCGACATTGTCGCCCGGCATCACCATCTCCGTCCCTTCCGGCAGCGTCACCATCCCGGTCACGTCCGTCGTCCGGAAATAGAATTGCGGACGGTAGTTCGTGAAGAACGGCGTGTGCCGCCCGCCCTCTTCCTTCGTCAGGATGTAGGCTTCGGCCTTGAACCCGGTGTGCGGCGTGATGCTGCCCGGGGCCGCCAGGACCTGGCCGCGCTCGACATCCTCGCGCTTCGTGCCACGGAGAAGCGCACCGATATTGTCGCCCGCCTGGCCCTGGTCCAGAAGCTTGCGGAACATCTCCACACCGGTCACCGTCGTCTTCACCGTCGGGCGCAAGCCCACGATCTCGACTTCCTCGCCGACCTTCACGATGCCGCGCTCGACCCGGCCCGTCACCACCGTGCCGCGGCCCGAGATCGAGAACACATCCTCGATCGGCATCAGGAACGGACGGTCGATCGGACGATCCGGCTGCGGGATGTAGGCATCCACCGCCTTCATCAGCTCGAGGATCGCCGCATGGCCGATCTCCGGGCTCTTGCCCTCAAGCGCCATCAGTGCCGAACCCTTCACGATCGGAATGTCGTCGCCCGGGAACTGATAGCTCGACAAAAGCTCGCGAACCTCGAGCTCGACCAGCTCCAGAAGCTCGGGATCGTCGACCATGTCGACCTTGTTCATGAACACCACCAGCGACGGCACGCCGACCTGGCGCGCCAGCAGGATGTGCTCGCGCGTCTGCGGCATCGGACCATCCGCCGCCGACACCACCAGAATCGCGCCATCCATCTGTGCGGCACCCGTGATCATGTTCTTCACATAGTCGGCATGGCCAGGGCAGTCGACATGCGCGTAATGGCGGTTCGCCGTCTCGTACTCGACATGCGCCGTCGAGATCGTGATCCCGCGCGCACGCTCCTCAGGCGCCTTGTCAATCTGGTCGTACGCCGTGTAGGTCGCACCACCCGTCTCCGCCAACACCTTCGTGATCGCCGCCGTCAACGACGTCTTGCCGTGATCGACATGACCAATCGTTCCAATGTTGCAATGCGGCTTCGTCCGCTCAAACTTCGCCTTCGCCATATCAGACGCCTCGTCTCATCGATCAGTTCGTGTCACCAGGTGCGCGCACCGGGCTGGCCGCGGCGGATGCTGGAGCGGGTGAAGGGAATCGAACCCTCGTCGTAAGCTTGGAAGGCTTCTGCTCTACCATTGAGCTACACCCGCCCTCATCCGCCCGGATGCCATCCACCTCGACGCGCGGTTGGTGGAGGGGGTTGGATTTGAACCAACGTAGACTTCCGTCGGCAGATTTACAGTCTGCTGCCATTGACCGCTCGGCCACCCCTCCCGCGCCGCTGCCGCTTCCGGCGCAACGGAGAGGCGCACTATGTAAATTTCCCGTAGCTTGTCAATCGGTGTTTGGACAAGGTGGCGTCGCCCCGGACACGCGCCGCAAGCGGCTGACCTGAAAGCGCTCGAGATGCCGAAACGACCGTCCCCCCATCACCCGGTGCGCCCCGCCGTTCAGGCGCGCGCGCAAACCCCCGCACAGCCGCGCGCTGCCGCCCCTCCTCCGGCCGGCGAGAGCGGGCCCTGGCTCTGGGGCCGGCATGCCGTGCTGGCCGCGCTTGCCAATCCCGAACGCAAGCTGTTGCGCCTGGTCGCCACGGCCGAGACCGCGGCCGAACTTGCCGGCACCGAGCAGGAAGCCCGCCTCCAGATTCTGCCCAAGGAGGAGCTGCAGCGGCTGCTGCCGCCCGGCGCCGTGCATCAGGGGCTGGCGCTCTTGGCGAAGGCGCTGAGGCAGCCCCAGCTCGAGGATCTCCTCGACGGGTTCGAGGATCGAGCGGATGTGGTGCTGGTGGCGCTCGACCAGGTGACCGACCCGCACAATATCGGCGCCATCATGCGCTCGGCCGCGGGCTTTGGCGCCGCCGGCCTCATGCTGCCGGACCGCAATGCGCCCGACATCTCGGGCACGCTCGCGAAATCCGCCTCGGGTGCGGTCGAGCATCTGCCGCTCATCCGCGTCATCAATCTCAACCGGTCGCTCGACCAGCTCAAGGCGAAGGGTTTCTGGATCGTCGGGCTCGACGGCGAGGCGGAGAAGAAGCTGTCGGAGCTGAAGCTCGACGGCCGGGTCTGCCTGGTGCTGGGGGCGGAAGGGCACGGGCTGCGGCGCCTGACGCGCGAATCCTGCGATCTGATGGCGCGGCTGCCGACCGGCGGCCCGATCGCGAGCTTGAACGTCTCCAATGCTGCCGCAATTGCGCTTTACGAGATCGCCCGCAACAAGTGAGGCGGTATGCGGTCGATTGGTAGATGCGCTTTCCTGGCGGGGTGTCTCGGCCTCGCGCTCGGCGGTTCGGCACGGGCGGCCGAACGGGTCGATGCCGCCCTCGTGCTGATGGTCGATGTCAGTCTGAGCGTCAATGACGAGCGCTATCAGCTGCAGAAGCAGGGCATTGCCGAGGCGTTCGAAAACCCGGATCTGGCCAAGGCGATCGCGACCGGGGCCGAAGGAGCGGTCGCGGTCGAGATCCTGGAATTCTCCGATCCCGACCGGCAGATCCCGGTCGTGGGCTGGACGCGCATCGCATCCGCCGATGACGCCCGCGCCTTCGCCACCCGCATCCGCGCGGTCCGGCGCAGCTCGTCGGGCCTGACCGGGCTTGCCGATGCGCTGATCGCGGCTGGGGAGGCCCTCGCCGACGCACCCTATGAAGCGGCGCGCAAGATCGTCGATGTCTCGGGCGACGGGATGAGCAATATCGGCACGCCCATCATCGACGCCCGCGACCGGCTGGTCGATGCCGGCATCACCATCAACGGCCTGCCGATCCTCAGCGAGGAGCCGTGGCTCGAGACCTATTATAATGAATATGTCGTCGGCGGCCCCGGCGCCTTCGTCATCCCGGCCGAAAGCCTCGACAGCTTCGCCGAGGCGATGAAGCGCAAAGTGCTGCAGGAGCTGGCGGTGTCGTAGATCGAGTTCCTCTCTGCCCAATTGGGGCGGAGAGGCTAGGAGAGGTGGGGAACGCGAGACCTCGCGAGCGGCAACGCCCCACCTCACCCGGCCTCTCCGCCCCTCCGGCGGAGAGGAGAAGTCTTTACCGCATCAGCGGCTTGAACTTGAACCGGTGCGGCTCGTTGGCGTCGACGCCGAGGCGGCGTTTCCGATCGGCCTCGTACATCTGGTAATTGCCTTCGAACCAGACGATTTGCGCCTCGCCTTCGAAGGCCAGGATGTGGGTGGCGAGCCGGTCGAGGAACCAGCGATCATGGGTGATGACCACGGCACAGCCGGGATATTCCTCGAGCGCATCCTCGAGTGCCCTCAGCGTATCGACATCGAGATCGTTGGTCGGCTCGTCGAGCAGCAGCACATTGGCGCCGGTCTTCAGCATGCGGGCGATGTGAACGCGGTTGCGCTCACCGCCCGAGAGCTGTCCGACCTTCTTCTGCTGGTCGGTGCCCTTGAAGTTGAAGAGCGCCACATAGGAGCGGCTGTTCATCTTGCGCCGGCCGAGATCGATCTCGTCGAACCCGTCCGACACCACCTCCCAGACATTCTTGTCGGCCGGCAGCGCGTCGCGCGACTGGTCGACATAGCCCAGCTTCACCGTGTCGCCGACCCGGAAATCGCCACTGTCGGGCTTGTCCTGGCCGGTGATCATGCGGAAAAGCGTGGTTTTGCCGGCCCCGTTCGGGCCGATCACGCCGACGATGCCGCCGGGCGGTAGGCGGAAGCTCAGATTCTCCATCAGCATCTTGTCGCCGAAGCTCTTGTTGACGCCGACCGCCTCGATCACGAGACCACCCAGGCGCGGGCCGGGCGGCAGCACGATCTGCGACGTATCGGGCGCCTTCTCCTTGGACTGCGCCACCAATTCATCATAGGCCTGGATACGCGCCTTGGATTTCGCCTGGCGTGCGCGCGGGCTGGCGCGCACCCATTCAAGCTCGCGCGCGATGGTGCGCTGGCGTGCCACCTCCGTGCGGTTCTCGAGCTCCAGCCGCTTCTGCTTCTCGACCAGCCAGGAGGAGTAGTTGCCCTCGTGCGGGAAGGTCTGGCCGCGATCGACCTCGAGAATCCAGCTCGCCACCTCGTCGAGGAAATAGCGGTCATGGGTCACCGTGATGACGGTGCCTTTGTAATCCTTCAAGTAGCGCTGGAGCCACGCGACCGAGGCGGCGTCGAGATGGTTGGTCGGCTCGTCGAGCAGCAAGAGGTCAGGCTTCTGCAAGAGCAGCTGGCACAGCGCCACGCGCCGGCGCTCGCCACCCGAGAGCTTGTCGACGGCACTGTCGCCGGGCGGGCAGTTGAGCGCGTCCATGGCGATCTCGACCGTGCGCTCGAGCTCCCAGCCATTGACCGCGTCAATCTTCTCCTGCAGCTCGCCTTGCTCGGATATGAGCGCATTCATCTCGTCGTCGGAAAGTTCTTCGCCGAAGCGGGCGCTCACGACCTCGAACCGGTCGAGCAGCGCCTTGGTCTCGGCCAGCCCGACGAGCACATTGCCGCGCACATCGAGGGTCGCGTCGAGCGTCGGCTCCTGCGCGAGATAGCCCACCGTGACGCCCTCGGCCGACCAGGCCTCACCATTATAGACCTTGTCGACCCCGGCCATGATCCTGAGCAGGGTCGATTTGCCGGCGCCGTTAGGGCCGAGCACGCCGATCTTCACGCCAGGCAGGAAGCTCAGCCACACATCCTTCAGGATCTCGCGGCCGCCCGGATAGGACTTGTTCAGCCCCTTCATCACATAGATGTACTGGTAGCTCGCCATCTTATTGAAATCCCTTGATAATCACGCAACGCCCTCGACCTCATCTCCCGGCGCGGAAACGCCCTGCTTCCAACCTGCCGCGAGGATCGCCGGCCGGCGAAGCACTATGTTTCGGGGAGGATGGATTTCAAGCACGGCCGGTCGCTTTGAGCAAGGCCCTGCCCCGCACAGCAGATAGCCAACTCAATCTCAAAACGCCGCTGCCGGACTTCTCTACTCTGAGGTTATATAATTATAACTGTACTGACAGTTAAGATGCATCTATACATTGCATACGGCACATTTAATACAATTATTGATCGAGAATCCCGTCACTCACGCAGACTTCAAGCTAACCTTCGGATATATATGAAAATCTGCCGAGCCCGCGCTCGAATATGACAACCGGCATCGGCGAAATTTATTTATTCTACCCGCAGAATTCGTGACAAAAATATTTCCACATTCTGCTTTTTTTCTGTTCTCGTGGTAATATACAGATCACCATGTTGTCAAGGCATTAAATGCTATTGAAGCGATTCGACGCGCATGCTACTGGATACTTGCACTGCCTGATCTGACCAATAAGCGGCTCCTTGCCGTATCGACAGCTTCCTTTCAGCACATTGCAGGCCAGGAGCACTTCACATTCGGGAGAATCAGATGAAGTTGCGCAGCTTTGCCTCAATCGCTCTGCTTGGTACTGTGGCTTTGACGACCTCGACTTGGGCGGCGGATCCGGCTCCTGCCGGGCTTCCCACTTCGATTGTCGTGCATGCGATGGACGGAAAAACGTCCATTGTTCCGATCGACACTAAAATGGCTAAAGAGCTGCTTGCGAGTCCGAACACCAAGCAACTTTCGGCCGGCGTCGTCGTCTTCGTCGCCAATGGCAAGACTTACCTGACCGAAGATCACAAGATGCCCAGCGGAAAGATGATGATCCAGGCCTTGCTGGATTACATCCCCCCCGAGGGTGGCGGCTGACCTCTATCGCTTCGCATAGCCGTCCTGAGACAGGACGGCTATGCGTCCTCTTTCATTTGCAGTCCTGAGCCAACGGCGGCGGACGCCGCGCGCTCGTCGCCTGCTCGAAGGCATAGGCCAATCCCAAAAGCTGCGTCTCGCTCCAGGCCGGGCCGGTGAAGGCCACGCCCATCGGGAAGGGCGGGATCGGCTTACCCTTCATCTCCGTCACAAATCCGGCCGGCACGGAGACGCTGGGATACCCGGCGCGCGCCGCGATATCCGCCCCTTGCGCGGCTGGGAACAGGATCGCGTCGAGCCGATAGCGTGCGAGATAAGCATCGATGCCGTTCGTCCGGCTATCGTCGAGATCGAGCAAGCGGGCCGTGCGGTAGAGCGGCTCCGAAAGATCGCCACGCGTGGCCTCTGCGGCGACCAGGACGTCCTGCCCGAAACGCAGCGCCCGGTCGGCATGTAGCTTGTCGAAGGCGATGATGTCGGCCAGCGAACGGACCGGCGCACCGGGCATGTAATCCTTGAGATAGGCGTTCAGGCCGGCCTTGAATTCATAGACGAGGACGGCTGGATAAGGTTCGGTCTTGCCCTTGGCCTCGCTCGAAGGATTGGTGACATCGATCTCGATGCTCGACCCAGCACCGGCATCGAGGACAGCGGCCGTCGGGATCGCGGCCTCGACGATCGTGGCGCCGGCCGCCTTGAGCCTCGATATCACCTTGTCCATGAGCACCTTCTGGCTCTCGTCCAGCGGACCGTAGAAGAGATCATTGGCTTTATCGGCGGCATTTCGCGGCACGCCGATGCGGGACCCCTTGAGCGATGCCGCATCGAGGAATTTCGCATAGTCGGCGACCCGATGTTGCCGGCTCGGGCGGGTCGCCGGATCGTCGGGATCGAAGCCCGCGAGCACGCCCAGGAGGAGTGCCGCATCGCGCACGCTGCGCGCCATCGGGCCGGCCGTGTCCTGGCTGGCAGCGATCGGCACGATGCCGGCGCGGCTGATGAGGCCCAAGGTCGGCTTGATCGTGACAAGGCTGTTGTTGCTGGCGGGATCGAGCAGCGAGCCCGAGGTCTCGGTGCCGACCGTGACGGCGGCGAGGCTCGCGGCGGCGGCCACGGCCGAGCCGGAGCTCGAGCCGCCCGGATCGGCGAGCGGCAGTCCCTTCTCGTCGAGGCCCGGCGCATAGGGGTTGAGAACCTGGCCGCCCAGCGCGCTATAGCCCGAGGGCATGTCGACCGCGATGAAATTGGCGAATTCGGTGAGATTGGCCTTGCCGAGAATGATCGCCCCAGCGCGGCGGAGCTGCCGGGTGACGAAAGCGTCGCGCTGGGCCAGCACACCGGCAAGGGCGAGCGAGCCGGCCGTCGTCGGCTCGCGGTCGCCGGTCGCGATATTGTCCTTGATCAGCACCGGGATGCCGTCCAGCGGCCCGCGCGGCGCCTCGCCGCGCGCCCGGGCGGCATCGCGCGCGGCAGCGAGGGACGCCGCGTCCGGATTGAGCGAGCGCACCGCATTGAGATGCGGCCCGGCGCGGTCGAGCGCGGCGATCCGCGCCTCATATTGATCGACAAGCTCGAGCGAGGTGACCTGGCCCCCATCGAGTGCGGCGCGCAGCGCGTCGAGTGACGCCTCGGCCACACAGAAAGGCGCCGCGGAAGCCGGCCCGGCGGCGAGAGCCACCAGACCGGCCAGGGAGATACGGAACCGTTGCATCGGATCGCTTAGAACTTCACCTCGGCCTTCAGATAGAAGAACCGTCCGATCAGGTCATAGACCTGAACCGAGGTGTTCGACGACCCGTCGGGCACGAAGGGCGGCTGCTTGTCGAAGAGGTTGTCGATGCCGCCCGTCACCGTGAATTTGTCGTAGGTGAAGGTCGCCGCGGCATCGAAGTAGAAGATCTCCGGCACATGGGTGGCTGGATTGTTCTGCGGGTTGGTCAGCGGGAACAGGGCCATGCCGCTGATGTACCGCATCGTCGTGCTGAGGTTCAGGAAGTCCTTGCTCCAGCTGAGCGTCTCATTGCTCTTGAGGCGCGGATAAGCGGGCTCCTCGAGCCCGCTGTTGAGCAGGCCAGCCAGCCCTTCGAACGGGCCATTCTCGAAATTCTGCTGCTTGTAGTTGAACAGGATCTCGGATTGGGAATCGAGGCCGAAGGTGCCGATGCCGGGCACCTCGTAATGATATGTAAAGCCGAGATCGAGCCCGTCCGTGCGGGTGACGCCCAGATTCTGGTTGATCGCGGTGACGAGGTTGAGCTGGCCGTTGCTGAGCCGCGGCCCGATATCGCTACAGAGCGGGTCGCTGAAGCCGGCGCTGGTCAAGCACTGGTTGAGGATTGTCTGGGTATCGACCGAGCCGATCGTGTGCTGGATCTTGGTCCGGTAGTAATCGGCCGAGAAGGACAGGTTGGGCACGAAGCGCGGCTGGATGACGACGCCGGCATTGATCGACTGGGCATTCTCCGGCTGGAGCGCCGGATTGCCCCCCACCACTGTCTTGATCTGCCCGCCATTGAGGTCACGGAAAGTCGCGGGGGACAGGCCGAGGGCGGCGCAGTTGGCATTGAGATTGGCGAGCTGCGAGCCGTTGAAATTACCGCGCTGAGTGATGTCGCATGGGTCGATCGCGGTGTTGAAGCTCAAGGCCTGGCCGCCGAACAGCTCATTGATCTCGGGCTGGCGGAAGGCCGTGCCGTCGCTGAAGCGGAAACGGATATCCTCGATCGGCGCCCAGGTAGCGCCGGCCTTCCAGGTCGCTCCCGTGCCGAAGGTATTATAGTCGTAGAAGCGGCCGGACGCGGTCGCCGTCAGCTCCTTGGCGAACGGCAAATCGGCCAGGATCGGCACGCGCGCCTCGGTATAGACCTCGGTCACGTTGAAGCTGCCATTGGTCGGCTGCTGCGGGTTTTCGAGCGTGACGCCGCTGCTCACCGTCCGGTCGGGGTTGTAGGCGCCGGCCTCGCGCCGGAACTCCGCACCGAGATCGAGACCGATCGGACCGTAGGGCAGATCATAGATATCGTCCTTCTTGATGTCGCCGCCGAACTGAGTCAGCGAGAATTCGGACTTATCAATCTCGGTGAAGGTGAAGAACTTCGCCTGGGCCGGCGTGATCGAGCCGGGGCCGAACGGGTTGAGGAGAGAGCAGCCCTGTGCCGCCACGCAGACGTTCGGATTGAACACGCCGGTATTGGGATTGTTGACCGGATCGGTCTGCTGGAAGCCCACCTCCTCCTCGAGCTTGGCGAAGTTGACCTCACCGGCATTGATGATCTTGTTGTTGGAAACGCCATATGTGACGTGGGTCGACCAGTCGAAATTGCCCGGCAGCGTGCCTTCGAAACCGGTCGTCGCCTGCACCGTGCTGGTATCGACGACCGTGGAGCGATCGCCCAACTCCGTGGCGAGACGGAATTCCGAGACATCCTCGCCGAACGGGTTGAACGGGTTGCCCTGCGGGATGATGAAGAAATTCGGCAGGTTGGCGCCGAGGCCGCCGACGATCGGCTGCGGCGCCAGCGACTGGGTCGTTTCCTTATGTGTGTAGTAGGCCTCGAGGAAGCCGGTGACGCTCGGCAGGAAATCGTAGTGTGCCACCGCGTTCAGGCTTTCCTTCTCGAGCGTGCCGACCAGGAACTGCCCTTCGCTGAAATCGAAATCGTCGGTGAAGGCGTTGAACGGCCGGAACTGGCCGTTGCCGAGCCCCAGCAAGGTGCGCCCGACGCCGTTCGGATCGATCACGCCGGTGCCCGGCGGCACGTTCGGCCCGTCGAACACCTGGCCGCCCGGAATGAACGGCTCGCCGAAGGTGGGATCCGGGATCAGCTTGCCGCTGCCATTGGGATCCGGGATGAAGGCGTTGTCCTGCAACGGCTTCAAGGCGAAGCTGCGATCGCCTTGCTTCACCGGGAAATGGTTCGAGTAGCCGGCGTTCAGCACGACATTGCCATTGTCGAAATTATAGCCGGTCGTGCCGGTGATGCCGCCCTGCTGGTCATCGCCGTGGCCGCTGATGCCGGCATCGATATCGACCTCGTTGCCGCTGTAATTCTTCTTGAGGATGATGTTGATCACGCCCGAGACCGCGTCGGCGCCGTAAACCGAGGAAGCACCGTCCTTCAGCACCTCGATCCGGTCGATCAGCCCCAGCGGAATATTATTCAGATCGACGCAATCGACGCCGAAGATGCCGGAATGGACGAAGCGGCGGCCATTCACCAGCACCAGCACGCGCGAGGTGCCGAGATTCCGGAGATCGGTGCAGCTGATGCCCTCGCCGCCATTATTGGTCGTGCCATAGATGCCACTGGTGCCGGCCGATGGCAGCTTCTGCAGCACATCCTCGATCGTGGTGGCACTCGAGCGCGCAATGTCCTCGGATGTCACAACCGTGATGGGGTTGTCGCTCGCGGCATTGGTCGGCGTCAGGCGGGAACCGGTGACCTCGATCGTCTCGGTCTGGGCCGGCGCCTGCTGGGCTAAGGCCGGCCCTCCAAACAGTGCCGGCACGAAAGCGAGCAAGGACAAAAGGTGACGGCGTGAGATCACTGGCCGGAACTCCCCTATTGATGATGGGACGAGCGGCCTGCTGGACGGAAGCTGGCCCCTTCGCGTGCGGCGGGCTTAAAGCAGATTCGATGCCAGCAGCACGTGCGTCTGTGGGAGCCGGAGGCCGGTCGCACGGCATTCAGACGCTATTCCCGCAATAGTGGCATCAATGCCACGCATTGCGTATCGATGGGTCGATATCAGGCACCGGCGGGCGGCCGCCAGCGCGTCGGCAAGTGTCGGTTCCGGAACGAAATGCCCCATCAGCGAGCAGCCCACCGGACCGCGCCGCCCTATCGGCACGAATTCGGTCAGGATGCCTATTCTGACGGCAATCCTTGATATCGATAAGAGAAGTGATTTACTCGCACGCTGAGACGGGCTCGGCCAGGGCCGCGAACCGCGCGCGGCTTACGCCGCCTCGACGCTGCCTTCCGCCTCGCTGCGCCATTCGCTCTCGTCGAGCCGCCAATAGATGCCGCGCTCGCGCGCCAGCATGCGATAGCCGATCAGCTCGCGCCGAAGCGTGGCGCTGTCCCAATGATGCTGCTGGATCAGCGTATTCACCTCAGCCTCCTGATAGCGCCGATCGGGCGCGAAATCCTGCATCAGCCAGGCGAGGATCACGCGCCGCTTCTTGCGGCTGGCCGGGATCTCCTTGAGCCGGCCGTCCGGCAGCACGAAATTATCCAGAATGCTCGTTTTGGCGACATTGGGTGCCACCTTGTCGGCGAATGCCAAGATCTGCTCCCGGCTCAGGATCGATTTGGCGAGCTCGGTCATCACGGGAGCCTCGAACGCATACCAATGGATGTTCCCATCCTGCCGCAGCCGCACCAGCCCAAGCGCGCGGAGCAGCGCCAGATGATGGGAGATCGTCGGCTCCTTGAGCTCGAGCAAACCCGCCAGCTCCTGCACACTGTGCTCGCGCTGGGCCAGCAGCCCCAGGAGCTTGAGCCGGCTGTCATGGGCGAGCGCCTTGAAGAAATTGAGCAGCACCGGGAGATCCTTGGTCATCCCAACCCCATCTATTTCGATATTTATCAAATTAGATACCTATCGAATCAGATCGATTTGGTCACGCGATTTCCGTCATCCGGTGCTATCTTTTGCTTGGAGGCGGACCGCAGACGCTCGCCGGCGGTTCCGACCGCCGCTTCTGCCGAGGGTTTGCGTCGAGTGCCCCTTTCCGTAACACTGAAATCCGAGACCAATCTCCGTTTCCTCTCCTATTGGGACGATCTGCGCGGCGACAGGCTGATGCCTGCCCGCTCCGAGCTCGATCCGGCCTCGATCAAGCCGATCCTGCCCTTCCTTGCGATCGGCGAGTTCCGCACGCCGAGCGAGCTGATCGTCCGGCTCGCCGGTACGGCATTGCGCGATATGCTGGGCGTGGAGCTGACCGGACGGAATCTGCTCGATATCAGTGCGCCCGAGGATCGGCGCGAGCGCGGCTGGCGCTTCTGGCAGACGGCGACGCATCCTTGCGGCAGTTTCTACCGCATGCCGCTCACCTTCGCGCATGGCGCCTCCGGCTGGCATGAAGGCTTGTCTCTGCCGATAAAGGCCGATCGCGCCGACGGGCCGCCGATGCTGGTCGGCATCTTCGGGCCCATGGCCGGCAGCCATTGGCTCAATGCCAGCCAGGTGGCGCCGATCGATCTGGCGCCGTCCTTCGAGTTCTTCGAAATCGGCGCCGGCCTGCCGCCCCAGATGCCGCCGCCGGACAGCTACATCCTCTAGCTGAGACGGTCGGCTCGTCCATATTTAGTCACGCCATTTCGGGCAAACGTGACACTATAAGGAGCCGGGGTTGAATACGGCTACATTCTGTAACGTTTTGGTTCCTGCCGGCAGTTAAGGGCACGCACCGCGTGGCGATCTACGCACCTTTGAAGACAGAGCTGTGCCTGAGCCTTTTGCACCATTGGGATGCGCTGCGCGGCGATCGGCTGATGCCGTATCGTTCCGAGCTCGACCCAGGGAGGCTCAAGCGCGCCCTCCCCTATCTCGTGATTTTCGAGCTGCGCTCGCCCGATCAGTTCGTGTTCCGGCTGGCCGGCACGGCGGTGCGCGACATGCTGGGCGTCGAGCTGACCGGCAGAAACCTGTTCGATTTCACGCCCGATGCGATCCGCCGGACGCGCAGCTGGCGCTTTTGGGCCTCGGCCACGCACCCCTGCGGCAATTCCTACGAGATCCCGGTCGCAGCACCGAGCGGCAACGCCCGGCTGCATGAGGGCATCTCGCTGCCGCTGCAGCCGGATCGCGCAGATGCCCCGCCGCAGCTTCTCGGCCTGTTCGCCCCGATCCAGGGCGAGCCCTGGCTCAGCCGGGAACGCGTCCAGCAGCTTGAGATCGCCTCGCGCTTCAACTTCATCGATATCGGCGCCGGCGTGCCCGCCACGACGACGGCCCCCGAGAGCTATCGCCCCGACCAATAAACGACACCCCACCACTGATAGTTGATCATACAACCGTCTGCTCGCCGTCATTTGAGGGCGCGTACCGGGCGACCAATTCAATATATTTGGCTGCTTAATATTTGCGCTCTAATATCGGGCACTTCAGGGCTGAGGACGGCGGCGGCCTTTGACGGTCCCGGCCTTTGCCTAAAACGGGGCAAGAATGGCGTGTCACTCTACGCACCTTTGAAGACCGAGCTCGGCCTGAGCCTCATGCGCTACTGGGACGAGCTGCGCGGCGACCGGCTGATGCCGCTCCGATCCGAGATTGATCTGGGGCCGATCAAGCGTGCCCTGCCCTATCTCGTCATCTACGAGCCGCGCTCGCCGACGGAATGCCTGTTCCGCCTCGTCGGCACCGCCGTCCGCGACATGCTGGGCCGCGAGATCACCGGCCAGAATCTGTTCGCCCTCAGCCCGGCCGAAGTCCGGCGCGGCCGCAGCTGGCGTTTCTGGAGTGCGGCCACCCAGCCGTGCGGCCACTATTTCCACATGCCCGTCACTTTCCCGCACGACATGGTCAGCATGCATGAAGGCTTCTCGCTGCCGCTCCGGCCGGAGCAGGCGCATGCGCCGGCGCTGCTGTTCGGCCTGTTCGCGCCCGTGGCCGGCGAACATTGGCTCAATCGCGGCCCGATCACCCAGCTCAACCCCACGCAAGATCACGGCTTCATCGATATCGGCGCCGGCGTGCCGGCCAGCCTCGAGCCGCCGCCGAGCTACCCCTATTTCGATTGAGCCTTCCCGAGTGCCGCAGGCTTCGGCATTGTGCGCTCCCTTTCTTTAGTCGAGGCCCTGTCCCGCCATGTTCCCGGTCGATCCCGTCCTGCGCCATCTCGAACAGGATTTCGGCAATGCCGTCGAGCGCTACAAGGCGCTGCTGCGCATCCCATCGATCTCGACCGACCCCGCTTATAAGGACGAGACGCGGCGCGCCGGCCAGTCGCTGACCGACGAGCTGGCCGCGTTGGGCTTCGCCGCGACTCTCCACGACACGCCCGGCCATCCGATCATCGTCGCCCACTATCCGGGCCCGAAGGACGCCACCGGCCCGCATCTCCTCTATTACGGTCATTACGACGTGCAGCCGCCGGAGCCGCTGGAGCTCTGGCATAGCCCGCCTTTCGAGCCGGTCGTGGTCGAGGCCGAGCACGGCCCGCGCATGGTGGCGCGGGGTGCCGTCGACGACAAAGGCCAGGTCCGCACCTTCATGGAGGCGTTCCGCGGCTGGAAGACAGTCCATGGCGAGATCCCGGCCCGCATCACCGTGCTGCTCGAAGGCGAGGAGGAGTCGGGCAGCCCATCGCTGCCACCGTTCCTCGAGACGCATCGCGCCGACCTCAAGGCCGATGTCGCGATCGTCACCGACACCAATTCCTGGGATATCGACACGCCGGCGATCACCTACATGCTGCGCGGCATGATGTATGCTGAGGTGACGCTGCACGGGCCGTCGCGCGACCTCCATTCCGGCCTCTATGGCGGCGCCGTGGTCAACCCGATCAATGCGCTGACCCGGATCCTGGGGCAGCTCCATGACGATCATGGCCGGATCCAGATCCCGGGCTTCTACGACGATGTGCGCGAGATCGACCCGGCGGAGGCTAAGGCGTGGCGGGCGCTCGATTTCGACGAGAAGCGCTTCCTCGGCGAGATCGGCCTCAACAGCTCCGTCGGCGAGTCCGGCCGCACCATGCTCGAGCGGCTCTGGTCGCGCCCGACCTGCGACATCAACGGCATCTGGGGCGGCTATACCGGCCCCGGCGCCAAGACCGTCATCGCCGCCCACGCATCGGCCAAGATCAGCTGCCGCCTCGCGGTCGCGCAGGATGCCGAGCGGGTCTTCGCCGGGCTCAAGAACTTCCTCGAATCCCGCACGCCGCCCGATTGCCGCTGGGAGTTCAAGCGCTTCGGCGCCTCGCCCGGCATCCGGGTCGAGACATCGAGCCCCTATATGACCGCCGCCCGCGCCGGCCTCAAAGATGTCTATCGGCGCGACGCCGTGCTGACCGGCATCGGCGGCTCGATCCCGGTCGTAGGGTGGATGCAGGATTATCTGGGATTGCAATCGATCATGGTGGGCTTCGGTCTCGACGATGACCGGATCCACAGCCCGAATGAGAAGTTCGAGCTGAAATGCCTGAAGAACGGCATCCTGTGCCACGCCGCGATCCTGGCACGGATGGCGGCACTCGGCCGATAACAGTCACGCGAAGGCGAGGGCCGACGCCTGATCTTCGGTCATCAGCGCGCCCAAGCCCTTGAGTCGCGCCAGCTCCGCCGGAGCGAGACGATCCGCCAGGCGCAGCGCCAGATCGTCGATGGCGCGGCGCTCGTTCGGCTGACGAAGATTGCCGAGCCGTTTGAGCTCGGCGTCGGTATAGCCCCAGAGCCGCGCCGCCGCCTCAGGGCGCCCGGCCTTCCCCGCCAGTGCCGCCAGATGGTCGAGCAACGGGACGAAAAAGCCGTCATCCCGGTTCAAGGGTGCGGCTTCCTGGGCGATCGGCAGCGCGTCCGCCAGATCGCCGCGCTCGATCAGCATGCCGGCGAGGTTGGCCAGGGCCCGGCCCAGCCGCTGCTTGCTGCCGCTTTGCCGACCCTGGGCCACGGCGCGCCGGGCGGCGTCGATCGCGGCATCGAGATCGCCCTCGCTCCAGATGGCGTCCGCGAGATTGATGAGGGTCGCCGTCAGCAGCCGCTCGGCGCCGACCGAGCCATAGAGCATTGCCGCGGTCTCGTATTCCTGCCGCGCCTCGGCCCAGCGCTGCGCCTCGGCATGGATGAGGGCGAAACCGAGCGCGCTGGTCCCCAACGGCTTGTGACGCCCGCTTCCCGCCAGGAGCGCGCGCGCCTCGGCGAGAGCGGCGATGGCTTCCTCGGTGCGCTGATGAAGCGCCAGCATCTGTCCCAGCCCGCCGAGCGCAAAACCGGCCATGGCCTGCTCGCCGATCGCCTTATAGAGCTCGGCCGCCCGCGCGAACGCCGCTCGGCCGATATCGAAGGCGCGCTCCATGGTCAGCATGCCGAGCGACAGCTGAATCGGCGCCTCGATCGCCGCCGCCAGGCCCGGCTCCAGCAGGGGAAGTGCCGCCATGATCCGCCGCCGCCCTTCCGAATAGAGGCTGAGCATGCCCCAGAGCGGCCAGGAGCGGCCGAGCAGGATCAGCCCCAGCTCCCGATCGCCCGACGGGCCGAGGGCCCAGTCGAGTGCCGCTCGTACATCGTCCAGCGCCGGCGCGTACCGATCGACCCAGACCTGATCGGCGGTCGCTTCCCAATCGCGTTCGGCTCGTTGCAGCAGCATCGCGACGTGGCGCGCATGGGCTTTCTGCAGCGCGTCGGCCTCACCCGCCGCCGCGAGCTTGCCATAGGCATAGACGCGCGTGGTTTCGAGCAGGCGAAAGGCCGGCGCCGCCCCGATCGCGACCACCGTCACAAGCGCCTTGCCGTGCAGGGCGACCAGGATGTCGGCGACCCGACGAACCGGGATCTCGGCATCGCCGATCACGATCTCCGCCGCCTCGAGCGTGAAGCCGGCCGGAAAGACGGCGAGCCGACGCAGCGCCAAACGTTCTTCATAGCCGAGCAGCCCGTGGCTCCAGTCGAGTGCCGCATCGAGCGACCGATGACGCGGTGCCGCGGTTCGCGCCCCGGCGTTCGGCAACGACACCTCCAGCCGACCGGCGACACCGGCGAGGCCGAAGACCGGGACCCACGCGCCGACCATCTCGATCGCGAGCGGTAGCCCATCGAGCTTTCGGCTGATCGCAACGGCGGCATCCGCCTGATCGTCGGTCAGGACGAAATGGCGATCGATGGCCTGAACCCGATCGACCAGCAACGCAACCGCGGCCGCTTCGAGCGCGGTCGCAGCACCGACGACGGCACCAGCGGGGACGCTCAACGGTGCGACCGGCAACAGCCTCTCGCCGGCGCAGGCCAACCGCTCCCGACTCGTCGCCAGGATGCCGGCCGATGGCGCCGCGGCCAATACCGCCTCCGCGAGCTCGGCGGCGGCATCGGCAACATGCTCGCAATTGTCGAGCAAGATCAGCAGCCGCATGCCGGCAAGATGGCGGGTCACCGCTTCGAGCGGCGGCACATAGCCGTTGAGGTCGACACCGAGCGCACGGGCTGCGGCCACGGCCACGCCGCCACCCTCACGCACGACCGCGAGATCGACGAACACGGCGCCGTCGGGGAAAGCCGCCTCGAGGCGGAGCGCCGCTTCGACGGCGAGCCGCGTCTTGCCGATCCCTCCCGGCCCCTGCAGGGTGATCAGCCGATCCTGTGCCAACGCTGCGCACACAGCGTCGATATCGTGCTCGCGGCCGAACAGCCGCGTGAGGAAGGTTGGCAGGTTGCTGTTGGCAACCAAGGGGCGAGCCATCGCCTCGACCGCCACATCCGGCATATCGGCTTCGACCGCGCCGACGAAGCGATAGCCGCGTCCCGGCACGGTGATGATCCATCGATGCGGCCGCTCGTGATCGCCGAGCGCTTTGCGCAGCGCCCAGATCTGGCTCGTCAGGTTGCTGTCCTCGACCGCGATGCCGGGCCAGACGGCTTCCATCAATTCGTTCTTAGTGATCAGCCGGCCCGGATTCTTGAGCAGAAACGCCAGCAAATCGAGACCGCGCTGGCCGATCGGCAGCAGCATGTCGTCCCCGCTCATCAGCCCTCGATCGAGGTCGAGACGGTAGGGACCGAAACGAAAGTTCTTGCTCTGGCGACTGGCCGGCATCTCGACCCCGCACTTAGCCGATCGGCGGAATGCTAGCCCGGAACCGGCGCCCGACCAACTGCAACCTGCCGGTGCGTTTGAGAAGTTTTCAGAACCGCTTCAAGACAACCGAGCGCCGCCAAGAACATCTTCGGTTGCTTACATTTTATGGAGTCTTTTATGAAATCCCTTTTGTTGGCGGCTATGACCGCGCTCGCATTGATGGGCACCGCCCGCGCGGACGTCGTGCCGCAGGATTCCGTGGTCGAGGTGCGGAGCGGCAGCCAGATTCTCAACAGCTACGGCGCGCTCGGCGGCAACGGCAGCAGTGCCTCTGCCACGTCGAGCCTCACATTCATGGCGACCGGCGATACCATTGCCGGCAATTTGCCAGGTCAGTTTTTCGGAGAATTCGGCAAGTCCACGGCAACATTCTTTTACGCGATCAATGGACCGAGCAGCCTGCAGATCCCCGTCGAGGTGCCGCTCATTCTGATCGCCAATCTGACGACTTCGGTGACCGGCGGCCCGTTCGACACGGCGAACTCCGACATCGAAGGCAGTTTCGGCGCCTTCCAGGCCTGCTCCAGCCTGCTGGTAACGACCTGCTTCGGAAATCCTGCCGCGATCGCCATCGACAAGTCCTTCGAGGTCAACTCGGGAATTCAACAGGATATCACCATTCTCACCGATTCTAACGGCGGCCAGGACGCCAGCAACGGCCTGTCCACCGGCTTCGCGGAAGCGAGCGGCGTGTGCCTCGAGATCGACCCCACCTTTCTCGCAGCCAACCCCGGCTTTTCCCTGGCGGTCAGCTCGGACGTGACTCTGCAATGCGTCAGCAGCAGCACGCCGCCGACGCCGGTGCCGGAGCCGGGAAGTCTGGCTTTCCTGCTCACCGGCCTTGGATTGATCGGCCTGACCGCCCGGCGCCACCCAAAGTTCTAGGAGCTCGAAATGGGTATTTTCCGCTCCGCCCCAGGGGGGCTCAATGGGGTGGAGAAGCTGGGAACGCTTAGATTTAGCCGCGCGCAGCCCTCACTCTCCCATCGCTGGCGCGATGGGCCCCTCCCTCTCCCGCAAGCGGTAGGGGGGTTGAATCGCGCTACTCCCTCTCCCGCCCGGCGGGAGAGGGTCGGGGTGAGGGTGACGCGCTCAGCTATCCGTCCGGCGGCGTGTGATAGTGCCGCCGGTTCCATTCATAGAGCGGCATGCCTTGGCCTCGGAACGGCTGCGGCCCCGGCTGAGGCTTTGGCCGAGGCGGCGGCTCCGGCGGTTCCCTGCCCTCGTTGATGAACCAGCCCTTGTCCTGCCAGACCGACAACTCGACAGGGATGCCGAGCTCGTCGCAGAGGCCGATGATGACATCGCCGACCCGGATGGTGAGGAGCTCGTCCTCGATGTCCGGATCCATGAGACGCTCGTGCAAGTCGGTCAACAGGCTCTCGGGTTCCGATGTGGCCTCGACCATCAGGGCGACATCGCGGGCGACCTGATGCTTCTTGACGCGGAGACGTGACGTTCTCGATCGCCTGCTCGCGCTCTTTCGCGTGGCGTTTCTCGACAGCCTTCGCCGAGATATCGGCAAGCTTCGCCTTGAAGGCCAGGGTCTGGCGGATCGAACGGGCGACGCGCGTGAAGGCGAGGCTCAGGCGGTCGGCGTTCTCGGCACTGCCGGCAGCGGCTTCCGTCACGATCTGCGCCTTCAGCGCAGTCGCGACTTCGAGCGCCAGCTCGGTCAATGTTTCGAGGATCTCGCGATCCCGCGCCGTTTCCACCGCTTCACCTCTCCAATTCGTGGCATCGAACGAATAAGGAACATGCCGAGGCCGGGCCGGTCAAGAGCGTGCGAAAATAGCCTGTGGATAAGCGCTCCGCGCCGCGCTAGAATAGTGCCATGAACCGGTTCTACGCGGCCCAGCTCACTACCACCCTGACGATCCGCCTTGGCGGGCCGATGGGTGTCGTGCGGCATTAGCCGCGTTTTCAAGACCGACCCTCAAGGCCCCGCCCGGCGACGGACGGGGCTTTTTTCATGTCAGCGACTGCCTCTCCGCCGCCTCATCCACACATGACGGAGAGAGACATCATGGACGACAATGACCACCGCAGCCTGGGCAACCGGCTCGAACTTTTCCACCAGCAGGAGGAAGGGCCGGGCATGGTGTTCTGGCACCCGCGCGGCTTCACGCTCTATCATTTGATCGAGGAGCACATCCGCCGGCATATGCGCGCGGCCGGCTATCGCGAGGTGCGCACGCCGCAGATCCTGGCGCGCAAGCTGTGGGAGCGGAGCGGGCACGTCGAGAAATTCGGCGACGCCATGTTCACGTTCGAACAGGCCGATGGCCGGGCCTGGGCGGTCAAGCCGATGAGCTGCCCCTGCCATATCCAGATCTTCAATCAGCGGCTCCGCTCGTTCCGCGAGCTGCCGATCCGTTATGCCGAGTTCGGCAATTGCCATCGCGACGAGCCCTCGGGCGCCATGCATGGGCTGTTCCGCGTGCGGCAGATGACGCAGGACGACGCCCATGTCTTCTGCACGGAGCCGCAGATCGGGGCCGAGGTCGAGCGGTTCTGCCGGCTGCTCGGCCGGATCTATCGCGAATTCGGCTTCGCCGGTTTCGAGGTTCGATTCTCGACGCGGCCCGAACGCCGCGCCGGATCGGACGAGCTGTGGGACCGGGCCGAGGCGCAGCTCGAGGCGGCGGCGCGCGCCGCCGGGCTCGACCCGATCCTGCAGCCGGGTGAAGGCGCCTTCTATGGCCCGAAGCTCGAGTTCCATCTCGAGGACCGGCTCGGCCGGCGCTGGCAATGCGGCACGATCCAGCTCGATTTCGTGCTGCCGGAGCGGCTCGACGCGGCCTACCGCGACGAGGCCAACGGCAAGGCCGTGCCGGTCATCCTGCACCATGCCGTGCTCGGCAGCCTCGAACAATTCGTGGGATTCCTGCTGGAACAGCATGAAGGCCGCCTGCCCTTCTGGCTGGCACCCGAGCAGATCATGATTGCCACGGCCGGCGGCGCCGGGGCGGAGCCGGCCGCCGCCGAAGCCCTCGCGTCGTTCGAGGCGGCGGGCTTGCGGGCAGTGCTCGACGACGGCGCCGATACGCTCGCCCGCAAGATCGTGCGTGCGCACGAGGCGGGCATTCCCGTCGTCGCCATCATCGGCGCGCGCGAGGTGCGAGACGGCACGATCACGCTGCGCCGGCACGACGGCCGGCAAGAGATTTCCCCTCTTGCCGGCGCAATCGAGCGCCTGCGAATCGAGGGCTCGCACCCTGGCGATACGGGCGGGTTACAGCAGGCCGCAATATCCGCGCTGACAGTCGCCGGCCAGTTCTAGACGCTACTCGACCCTAGGCCAGCGTGGACTTGGTGCCACGCTGGCAAAGGCAAAGCTCGCTGACGACTTTATCGTTTGACAGCCGTGGCTGAGGCGGGGCATTCCTGCACAGGTGCAGCGTGCACTGGAGCATCTTCGACTATGAGTTTCTCCCGGCTCATTCCCACCTTTGTCATGGTTGGCTTGGTCGCCGGCTGCACGACGCCGCAAGGGTCGGGCCGCCCGACGAGTGGGGATTCGAGCACACCCAATTCAGCACCCGCTCAAAGTGCCTTGGCTGTGAGCTCGAGCTCATCCTCGTCCATCGGCACCGTCAGCAATACGGCGGTCGGCCAGAAGGCGCGGGAGCTCGAGGCCGAGACCGACCGGCTGGAAGCGGCGACGGCGGAACACACCAATTCGCACAACGACATCACGGGCGAGCGCGCGCAGCTGTCGCAGCAATATTTCACCCAAGTGGCGCAGATCAATTCGCGGCTCGAGGCCGGCACCACGCCCGGCAATCCGGAGCTGGTGGCACAGTGGCAGGGCGCGCGCACCTCGCTCTCCAATCTCGACAGTGCGGCCGCCCAGTTGACCGACATCTCGACCAAATTCACCGACGACACGGCGCAGGCAACATATCTCTCGCAATCGATCCGGGCGGCCTTCACGCTGCGCGGCGCCGTCGATGCCGATCATGCGGCCTTGCGCAAGCTCGCCGGGCGCGTCGCCTCGACGGGTGCGGCCCTCGAGCAGACGCTGAGCACCGTGCTCGACGAGCTCAATCGCCAGAACGAGATGCTGGCGGTCGAGCACCGCAATCTCGTGACGCTGGCGCGCGCCGTCGATGTCGGCCAGCTGCTGGGCAGCAATCTCGGCATTGCCGCAGGCCCGCTGCCGCGCTGGACCACCACGCCGCCGCCCGCCCCGCCGAAGCTGAGCCAGCCCGCCGGCCCGGTCGGCGGCGGAGGGTCGGTCGGCGCCCCGGCCCGGCTGCATCAGAGCGGCGTGGCCTTGCCGGCGCCCGGCGAGCAGCCGGCGCGGCGTTCCCGCCATCACGGCAAGCCGACGCCAGATACGACCACCACCCCGGCAGCACCGCCCGACGGCGCCGTGGCGCCGACCGATAATTCAGTGGCGCCGCCCCCGACCGAGGTGGCGCCCGGCACGCCTGCGAAGCCGTCGCGCCACGCCACGCGCATCCATACCCACATGGTCGCGGCAACATCGATCAAGGGCCGGCCGCTCATCGTCATTCCCGTCGCGAGCGAGGATGATTCCTATCAGCGGCAGCTCTATACCGCCGTCTCGGGCGCGCTCGAGACGGCGCCCACCTCGAAGTTCCTGGTCGTCGCCGCCACGCCGCGCAACCATAATCGCGGCCAGGCCGTGCTCGACGCCGCCAAGGCCCAGCGCCAGGCTCAGGACATCGCCCGCTCGCTTGTGGCGTTCGGCCTGCCAATGGCGCGCATCCAGACCGTGACGACCACCGGCCCCGCCGATTCCGTCGGCGAGATCAAGGTGTTCGCCAAGCGTTAGAACGTTTTCCATTCGAGCAGCGCCCCCTCTCCGCCCCATTGGGGTGGAGAGGGCCGGGGTGAGGCGGGGAACGCTCAAAAGTGGTTTCATTCCAATATCTTGAGTGGCGCCGCCACCCACCTCATCCTAAATCCTTCTCCCCCCTGAAGGGCGGAGAAGGACTTCCTCTACTCTGCTGGCTTGACTAACCCGCGGCCGACAGGATCTCGTCGGCGAGCGTCGTCACTTCGCGAGCGGCGAGCGAGTTTGGCGCCGTCTCGAGGATCCCCTTCCCTTCCGCCATGCTGGCGGCGAAGGCGGCGCGGTTGCCGAGCCGGGTCGCGGCCAGCCTGACATCGAGGGAAGCCGCCTCGCGCGCCATGGTCTCGGCGATGCCGCTGCGCGCCGGCACCCGGTTCAGCACCAGCAGCACCGGCCGGCGCGCCTCGGCCGCCAGCGCCAGCGTGGGGGCCGTCGCCCAGAGGTCAAGCGGGCTTGGCTGCACGGGTATCACGACGAGATGGGCCGCCCGGATCGCGGCCTTGGCGTCGGTCTGGGCATGGGGCGGGCTGTCGACCACGATGAGATCCGCACCCCGCGCATGCCGGTCGATCTCGGCCGCGGCACGCCAGCCCGTGACGGCGGCGAAGCCCACGCCGACATTGGCCTCGCCCAGCATGCGGGCGCGCAAGGCGAACCAGCGATCGAGGCTGCCTTGCGGATCGATGTCGATGAGCGTCACGCGCTTGCCGATGGCCTGCCAGGCGAGCGCCAGCTGGACCGCGAGCGTCGTCTTGCCGGCTCCGCCCTTCTGCTGGGCGATCGTGATCACGCGTGCCATGTGCTGCCCGCTCCTCTCTCACAGAACGGTCAAGGAATGATCCAATCCCCGTGAATTTCAATAATTGCTTTACCAAATCTTATTCGATTTGGGGTTTTAACAAGCACATTGTGAACCTAAGAATTTATGCGTCGGCGGCGCAGTCTCGCCGCGGCGGCGCGAACGGATCGGCATGGCAGTGGAAGTCGAAGACAGCGAGCGCCGCTGGCGGTGCTTCGAGATGGCGCGGGAGCTCATGGTCCGGCACGGCCACCCGCCGGACCCCGACATTTATGCCGTCTGGTACGCCTATGCGCAGCGCGAGGATCTGTTCCTGGTCGACCGGGTCGAGCGCGCGCTGGTCTCAAACGCCGAGGGACTGCCGGTCAAGCTGATCAAGGATATCTATGCCGAATATTTCGTGCGCGAGCAGGAGGGGGCTCTCGTCCGCGCCACGGGCGACAAACTGACCGCCGAGCTCGGCCGCATGCTGAAGGTGCTGGAGAGCGCCGGCCGCGACACGTCGAGCTTCGCCACGGCACTCGAGAAAGTCGCGAGCAAGCTGGTGCCCGACAGCGACCTGCGCAAGATCGTCGAGACGGTGGTGCTGGCGACCCGCCATATGGAGGCGCGCACGCGCCGGCTCGAGGCCGAGCTCGAACGCTCGTCGGCCGAGATCCGCACGCTGCGCCAGGGGCTGGAAGCGTTCAAGCGCGAAGCCTCGATGGACCCGCTGACCGGGCTCTATAATCGCCGGGCGTTCGAGGAGCGGCTCAAGGAGGCAGCAAGCCAGGCGGTCGAGACCGACGGCGAGCTCAGCCTGCTGCTGGCCGATATCGACGGCTTCAAGAAGCTCAATTCTGATTGGGGCCATATGGTCGGCGATGCGATCCTCCAGCTCGTGGCCGGCGCCATCAAGGAGAAGCTGCGCCCGGGCGACACGGCGGCGCGCTATGGCAGCGACGAGTTCGCCGCCCTCCTGCCCGGCCTCTCGATCGCGGAAGCGTATCTCCTCGCCGATGAGATCCGCGGCGTCATCGGCAACAAGCGCCTCAGGGATGCGGCAACCGGCGCCTCGATCGGCCAGATCTCGGTCTCGGGCGGCCTTGCCAGCTATGTGCTGACCGAGAAGCTCGACGATTTCGTCCGCCGCGCCGATTCGGCCCTGTTCGCGGCCAAGGACGAGGCGCACGGGCAGATCAAGATCGAACGCGCGCCCGGCGACCGTTCGAGTTAAGAGACTGTTTTGAAAATGCGCTGCACCGGCCTGCTCCCCCACCCGGCCACCCACGTCAGTATCAATGCATGGGTGGCCGGGTGGGGGAGCGGGCTGGCACCGGCACCGTAAATGCGCCAGACGCGCATTTTCAAAACAGTCTAAGGCCGGCGAAGAGCCATCTCGACCGTCGCGCTGACGGTGATGCTCACCGTGCTGTCGCCCGCTTCGAGGGCCGGCGCCGCGATGCTGGCCGCGAACATGCGCGGTTCCACCCCCACATTGTCGCCACCGACCTGGATCTCGCTGTAGCGCACGATCCTGGCGTCGAGCGTCTGGGAGATATGTTCCGCTCTGAGCCGCAGACGGCGGAGCGCCTCGTCGGCCAGCTCGTCGCGCAGCCGACGCTGGGCCTCGCGCGAGAGGCGCGCGTTCAACTGCTTCACCACCAGCCCCTGATCCTGCAGGCTCGCGACCAGGATCATAAGCGTGGGCCCGTCCCGGCTGGTCAGATCGAGCTGCTGGCTGCCCTCCCAGCCGCCCTTGTCGCCCGGCGCCCCGTGGACCAGATAGGTCGAGGTCTCGGCCGCAACGCTCTTCATTTCCTTCACTGCGGCCAGCGCCTTGGTCATGGCCTGGTTGACGCTGTCCTGCACCTTGTAGGAATCGGCATCGGTCGCTTCGGCCGCCAGCACGGCGACGAACTCGTCGCGCGGCACCTGACGCTCGGCCGACTCGCTCAGATGCACGAGCGTGGGTGCGGCGGCTGCAGCAGACGGCGCCGGTGCGGGTGCCGGGCTCGGCGCTGGAACGGGAACCGGAGTCGCGGGTTTCGGAGGGTCGGCCGCCATGGCGGTGCCCAGCCAGAGGAGGCCCAAGAGGCATCCGGCGGATCGTTTCATCGCTCGCTCCTGCGGCATCGGGGCGCGGGACGCGAGCCCGCAACAAAGTTAGGGAATGGCATTCTCGCTTGGGCCGTCCGCGTTATGCAAGCCAGGCCCTTAAAGCGGGACTTGGCACTCTCGCCCGCGTTAGGCCACACTCCACCCGTCATTCGCGCAAGGAAATGATCATGCTGCACCGATCCTCTCGCCCCCTTCTAGCGCTCGCCGCCGGCACCGCGCTGATCCTCGCCCTCGGTCCGGCCACAGCCGCACCGAACGCCGACACGGATCTCGCCAGGAACAAGTCGATCGTCGAGGGCTTCTGGCGCGACGTGCTGATCGCCCGGAACGTCGATGCCGCCCCAAAATACATCCGGCCCGATTATGTGCAGCACAACCCGCGTGAGCCGCAGGGCTTGATCGGCTTCCAGAATTTCTTCCGCGAGGTGTTCCAGCATACGCCGCAGGGCTTCAAGCTGGAGATCGTGAAGACCGTGGCCGAAGGCGATCTGGTCGTGACCTACAACCGCTTCAGCGGCACGACCCCGGAAGGACGGCCGTTCGAGGGCAATGGCTTGGACATGTTCCGCATCCAGGGCGGGCTGATCGCCGAGCATTGGGACCAGGTCGAGCCCGAGCCCGCGGGTGCCCCGGTCCCGCAGCCGGGTGCGGCACCCGCCGTCCCGCAGCCCCCGGCACGCTGATCGCGGCCAGCTTGCCAGGCGCCGCCGACCACCAGCCGCCGCCGATCGCCGAGGCGGCGGCGCATCTCAAGGCCGGGCGCCTGGTCGCGTTTCCGACCGAGACGGTCTATGGGCTGGGTGCCGATGCCACCGACGACCGGGCCGTCGCCAAGGTGTTCGCGGCCAAGGGGCGGCCCCGCTTCAACCCGCTCATCACCCATGTGCCGGATCTGGCCGCGGCGGCACAGCTGGTCGAGTTCACGCCGGCGGCACGGCGCCTGGCCGAGCTGTTCTGGCCCGGCCCGCTGACGCTGGTGCTGCCGCGCCGGCCGGATTGCCGGGTCAGCCTGCTGGCGAGCGCCGGGCTCGACACGCTGGCCGTGCGGGTACCCGGCCATCCACTGGCCCAGGCGCTGCTGCGCGCCGTGATGCGGCCGCTGGTGGGCCCCAGCGCCAACCGCTCCGGCCGGATCAGCCCGACCCGTGCCGAGCACGTGCGCGAGGAGCTGGGCGATGCCGTCGCCCTCATCCTCGATGGCGGCCCGTGCCGGATCGGCGTCGAATCGACGGTGCTCGATATGAGCCATGAGCCGCCTCGGCTGCTGCGTCCCGGCGGGGCCGCGACGGCAGCACTCGAAGGCGTCATCGGCCCGCTCGCCATGGCGGCACCCATGGCGGAAGATACGGCCCGGCCCGGGCCGGGCATGCTGGCCAGCCATTATGCGCCAGGCCTGCCGGTCCGCATGGATGCCCTCGATCCCCAGCCGGGTGAGGCGTTTCTGGGCTTCGGGCCGCCGCCCGCCGGTATTCGCGCGCCCGACCTGCAGCTCTCGGCAAGTGCGGATCCGAACGAGGCGGCGGCGAAGCTGTTCGCGAGCCTGCGCGCGCTCGATCGCGCCCCTTTCACCGGCATCGCAATCATGCCGATCCCCGAGGACGGGCTGGGTGCCGCGATCAATGACCGGTTGCGCCGGGCCGCGGCGCCGCGCCCTTAACGCGGCGAAGTTCCGTGCTATCGTGCCGGCCAGGAATGGAAGATCGATATGTCTGAACCCGTTTTCGATCGGCTGAAGGCGGTCGTCGGTCCCAATGGCTGGATCGCGGACGCCGACCGGGCCGAGCCCTATCTTGTCGAATCGCGCGGGCTTTATCGGGGGCGCACGCAGCTGATCCTGCGGCCGGCGAACACTGCCGAGATCGTCGAGATCGTGAAGATCTGTGCCGAGGCCCATCTGCCGATCGTTCCGCAAGGCGGCAATACCGGCCTTGTCGGCGGCGGTCTGCCGGCGCCGCACGGGCTCGGCGAGGGCGATGACGACGACCGCAACGTGCTGGTCTCGCTCGGAAGGATGAACCGCATCCGCGCCATCGACCCGGCGAATTTCACGCTCACGGCCGAGGCCGGCTGCATCCTGGCCGACATCCAGAAGGCCGCCGATGAAGCGGACCGGCTGTTCCCGCTGAGCCTCGGTGCCGAAGGCTCGTGCCAGATCGGCGGCAACATCTCGACCAACGCCGGCGGCATCCAGGTGCTGCGCTACGGCAATATGCGCGAGCTTGTGCTGGGGCTCGAAGTCGTACTGGCCGACGGGCGCGTCTGGAACGGGCTCCGCACGCTGCGCAAGGACAATACCGGCTACGATTTGAAGCACCTCTTCATCGGCGGCGAAGGCACGCTCGGCATCATCACGGCCGCCACGCTGCGGCTCTATCCCAAGCCCTGGCAGAAGGCCGCCGCCTTCGTGGCGGTGCCCGATCTCGACGCGGTCATGCGGCTTTTCGCGCGGGCGCGCGAGGCGAGCGGCGATCAGGTGACCGCCTTCGAGCTCATCCCGCGCATCGGCGTCGAGATCTCGGCCAAGCATGTGCCCGGCGTCACCGATCCGCTCGAAACCAAGCACGAGACCTATGCGCTGATCGAGCTCAGCTCGTCCAACCGTGCCGCCGATCTCAACGCCGTCATGGAGGCGATGCTGGCCGCCGCCCTGGAGGATGGCGAGATCGTCGACGGCACGATCGCGGCGAGCGAGGCCCAGCGCCTGAGCTTCTGGAAGCTGCGCGAGGGCATCGTCGAAGGCCAGAAGCATGAGGGCGCCTCGATCAAGCACGATATCGCCGTGCCGGTCGCCTCGGTGCCGCAGTTCCTCCGCGATGCCACGGCGGCCGTCGAGGCTCGGCTGCCCGGCATCCGGCCCGTCGCGTTCGGCCATCTCGGCGACGGCAACATCCATTTCAATCTGAGCCAGCCGGTCGGCGCTAACCCTGAGGCTTTCCTTGATCGCTGGCAGGAATTCAACGACATCGTCCATGGCATCGTGGCCGAGCTCCATGGCTCGATCAGTGCCGAGCATGGTGTCGGCGTGATGAAGCGGGACGAGCTGCCGCACTATAAATCGGCGATCGAGCTCGAGCTGATGGCGCGGATCAAGACCGCCCTCGACCCCGAAAACCTGATAAATCCCGGCAAGATCTTGCCCAAGGATAAGGGTGCCAAGCCATGAGTGCCTATAATCCGCCGCTCGCCGATATGCGCTTCACGCTCGAGACTGTCGTGGGGATCGACGAGATCGCAGCCTTGCCCGGCTGCGAGGCGGCCGCGCCCGAGACGGTCTATGCCGTGCTCGAGGAGGCGGCGAAAGTCGCGCGCGACGTGCTGGCGCCCTTGAACCGGGTCGGCGACCGGCAGGGGGCCAAGCTCGAGAATGGCGCCGTCGTGACGCCTCCGGGGTTCCGCCACGCCTATCGCATATATGTCGAGGGCGGCTGGAACAGCCTGCCTTTCGAGGAGGAATGGGGTGGCCAGGCGTTGCCGGCCGTGGTGGCGCTCGCCGTCAGCGAGATGTGGAATTCGGCCAATATGGGCTTCGCGCTTTGTCCGCTCCTCAATTTCGGCGCGGTCGAGGCGCTTCAGGCCCATGGCAGCCCGGAATTGCAGCAAACCTACCTGCCGAAGCTTGTCTCGGGCGAATGGACCGGCACGATGAATCTGACCGAGCCGCAGGCGGGTTCGGATGTCGGCGCGCTCAGGACCCGCGCGGTCCCCGAGGGTGACCATTGGCGGATCACAGGGCAGAAGATCTTCATCACCTATGGCGACCATGATTTCGCCGACAACATCATCCATCTGGTGCTGGCGCGCACGCCGGGTTCGCCCGCCGGCACGCGCGGCATCTCGCTGTTCCTGGTGCCGAAATTCCTGGTGAAGGAGGATGGTTCGCTGGGCGCGCGCAACGATGTCCGCACCGTCAGCCTGGAGCACAAGCTCGGCATCCATGCGAGCCCGACGGCGGTGCTCTCTTATGGCGATGACGGCGGGGCGGTGGGCTATCTGATCGGCACCGAGAATCGCGGCATGGAATGCATGTTCACCATGATGAACAGCGCCCGCCTCAATGTCGGGCTGCAAGGCATCGCCATTTCCGAGCGCGCCTATCAGCAGGCGCGCGACTATGCGCAGAACCGGGTGCAGGGCAAGCCGCTGGGTGCCGGCGGCGACGGCGCGCTGCCGATCATCCACCATCCCGATGTCCGGCGCATGCTGCTGGCGATCAAGACGCGGATTTCGGCGGCGCGCGGCCTGGCCTATGTCGCAGCCGCCTCGACCGACCGCGCCCGCCACCTGCCCGACGAGGCGGCACGCGCCGAGGCGCAGGCCGAAACCGATCTCCTGATCCCGTTGGTCAAGGCGTGGTCGACCGATCTCGGCGTCGAGAATGCGTCGCTCGCCGTCCAGATCCATGGCGGCATGGGCTTCATCGAGGAGACGGGGGCGGCCCAGCATTATCGCGATGCGCGGATCGCACCGATCTATGAGGGCACCAACGGCATCCAGGCGCTCGACCTACTCGGCCGCAAGGTGGCGCGCGACCAGGGTGCCGCCGCCGCCCGTTTCATCGCCCGGATGCGCGAGACGGCGGCAGCGCTCGAAAGCGAGCCGGGCGACGATCTGGCCGAGATCCGGTCGGCGCTGACCCATGCCTTGAACACGGTCGAGACGGCCACGCGCGCCATGGCAGCGGGCTTCGCGGAGGATGCGGCACGGGCCGCCGGCGGTGCCGTGCCCTATCTCAACCTCTTCGCCGTGACGGCGGGCGGCTGGGTGCTGGCCAAGGAGGCGCTGGCGGCGCAACGGCGGCTCGCCAGTCGCGAGGGCGATCCCGCCTATAACGAAGCGAAGCTCCTGGGTGCCCGCTTCTATGCCGAGCAGTTCCTGGCCCCGGCCGCGGCGAGCCTGCCCGCGATCACCGGCGGCGGGACGGTGCTGGCGATCCCGGTGGAAGCCCTATAGCGCCGCGCTGTTCAGGCTTTCGATCACGGCCGGGCCGCGCTCTTCCATGGAAGCGGCCGGGCGCGGATTGAAGCGCAACACGGTCGCCGTCCGGCGCGGCTGAGCACCGCTGAGCCGGGCCGCGAGCTTGCGGATCGTCCGGCTGCCGGTCGTGGTGCACAGGAAGGGGAGCATGCCATGGACCATGCAGGCAAGGCCCGCCAGCACCATCGTCGCCCCGGTGCGCGTCGCGAAGCCGAAATGCTGCCAATAGGTTTCGCCGACCGACTTCGGATGCTCGGTAAATAAGCGCAACATCGAATCCTCTGACGAAGCGTCATTTGCAGATTTCACTGCATCTCATATTCAGATAGCGCTGTCAAAGACTGGAATCTAGGGAAAAGTCTGAAAGAAAATACAAAATATATACTGTTTCGCAAGAGCGAAATCACAGCATTTACAGAGCCGCACAGTGGTTCGCGGAAATTCTCAAAGGCTTATCCGGTTAGGGCCCGCTGATCCACACCTGGTGATGAAAGGGCTCGACAGCGTCGATCCCCCATCGCGATTCGGCCGGTCTTGGTCAGGAGCGAAGCAATGCCGGTGTCATCCCCGCTTCAGCCGGTCGAGCAGATCTGCCTCGAGCGGTGGATTGGCATAGACGGAGCGGATGGACATTCCATCCTTGTCCAGCAACCAGGCCACCTCCAGCTGGTAGCCGCGGTACATCCCGCTTCGCTTATAGTCGAGGGCCGGGCTGTCGGCCCGCAAGAGGCGTGCATTCTCGTCGAGGTCGAAATCGCCGCCCTTACCGACATAGTCGGCATAGCCTTCGTTCAGCCACGCCGGATAGCGAAGCGCGAACAGACGTCCAAAAGCCCTGGACTGCATCACATGGGTGGCTTCGTGGGCGATGAAGTAGGAAAGAGGCCGATGCTCAGCATCGGCGATCGGCCCGCTGTGCGGCGATATAATCCGGTTCTCGGCGATGTTGGCCGCCCGGATATAGGCGTTCGATGTAAGCCAGGAATATACGATGCCCCCTGCCTTGGTTTGAAACAGCCCGTAGAGACCGAGCCGCCAGGTCGAATTGCAAAAGAAGATCCGAAACTCCTGATCCCGCGTGTAGATCTCCGAAGTTTGCAGGCGTCGCGTCGCGTCGTCGAGCACGCCGGTGATCGCGCTATCGATGGGTCGGTCGGACCAGACCTCGAACTGCCGATAGGTCATGTGGTAGGCGAAAGCGGGCTGTGGGTACGTCAAGGCGCCGAGATAAAGCACGCCCATCAAAAGCAGGGACCCAGCGGCCCGGCGCGCGATTCTCCAGCGGCGTTTCCACGGTGTACGGCCCAAGGTGCGTTCTCCAGCGAAGTCCCTAACCTGCTCCAGCGATAGTTTATGCCACGTCGCTCCGCTCCGATGGGATCGCTTCCCGCTCTCTCACGCCAATGGCGGCGCAAAGATTTGTGGCGTGAGCCCTATTCTCAATACGGCTTGGCGCAGCCTGGTCGCGTATGGTCCATTGCCCAGAGCTGAAAGCCGGGTGCCTTGAAGCGCGGGCTGAGGCAACCCTCGACCGTGACGGTGAAGTCGCCCGTTCCGACCAGCGCCACGAAATCATAGAAATTGAGCTGCTTCAGCACCTCCGCATGGTCGCCGTCATTGGTGACATAGGCACCCCAGACATCCTCCGGCCGCGTCAGATCGGCGAGCCCGTCGAAGAAGGGCACGCGCAGGATCGGCTGCTGGGTCGGATAGGCGAAGATGGTCGACACGAAGGCATCGCGATCGACGACCGCGAGCAAAGGCAGGTGAATCTCCGGCGCTTCCACAGAATGGACGTCGGCGTTCGAGTAGCCGACTGCGAGCCGGGTGCCTTCGGGCAGCGTGTCGAGCGCGGCGCGCGCCTCGTCATAGACCGGCTCGGCCGCATGCCAAACCTCGGCGACGACAGCCATCCGGGCGAGGAACAGGATGCCGAGAAAACCCGCCACGCTCATCGCTGCGCGTCGGCCGAGGCGTGGTGAGGCGGAAGCCGCGAGCAGCAGGAACAGCACGACGGGGATCCTGTGATCCGCCCCCGAGCCGCCGAGCAGCTGGCTCGGCAGCAGGAGATATCCTGCCCCCAGCAGCGCCAAGGCACCGGCGGGGCGGGCGGCCAGACCCAGGCGCCGGGTGACCGCGAGCCCGATGATGAGGCCGGCAAGGAGTGCAAAGCAGATCACGTCGAAGGCGCGGTCGTAATTGTCGAACACGCTGAACAGCAGATCCGCCTTGCGCCAAAAATGCGCCGGGACCGGGCTGTCGTCGCCCGAGCCTTGCCAGGTCAGGATGAAGATGATGAACGGTGCGAGGAACTGCACGCCAAGCGCCGTCAGGCGCAGCCAAAACCCGCGCCATTGCCGCACTCGCAACAAGCCGGCGAGCGGCGCCAGCTCGAGCCCCGCCACCATCAGCCCATAAGCGCCGAAGGCGGCGATATGGCTGAAATAGAGGGCGAGCGCCAGGACCGAGGCGATGGCGGCGCGCAGCCAGGCCGGCCGGTTTTCGAGCACCAACCAAAGTGTCAGCGCCAGGAAGGCCAGGCCCACGCCGAAGAGGTAGTTGAGAAAGCCCCACAGCAGGACGCGGCTGTAGAGAAAGAGGAACGCCACCAACGGCCAGGGCGTCCACCGTCCGGCAACGACCCGGTGCAGCAGCAGCGGCCCGCCGGCCAGCATGGCCAGGGTGAGGAGCAGGAAGAGGCGAGAAGCGAGCTCGAGCGGGATCAGATGCGCCAGCGGCGGCACGATGAGATCCATCGCCAGATTGGGCTGCCAGGCCCAATTGAGCGCGTAATAGAGATCGAGCTTCGTGCCCTGGCCGGCCTCGGCCAGGATATGCATGCGCGCCAGGTGGTTGGGATAGTCGAAGAGCGGCGGCAGGCTCGCCGTCAGGACCGGCAAACTCGCGATCGCGAACAGCAGCAGAAAGCCGAGTGCGACCAATCTTCCGCGCGTCACCGCCTCTTCCAGGTAATCACGGAGCTGACGGCGTAGTTCCAGACCGTGCTCATCGCCGCCCCCGCCACGCCGGCGAGCCACCAGGAGGTGTGCTCGGTGCCGAGCAGGAAGGAGGCGATGCCGAGATTGCCGACAGCGCCCACGCTGCAGATGAGGACGAAGGAGAGGAGGCCGCGCACGAAGCCCCAGCCGGTGAGCCGCCGATCGGCGTAGGTCAGGAAATTATTGAGCGAGAAATTGCCGATCATGGCGGCGAGCGTGGCGATGATCTGGCTGGTCTGGAAGCTGAGCTCCACCGGCCCATAGGCGATCGAGAGCACGGCGAGATGGAAGGCCAGGCCGATCAGCCCGACGAAGGAGAAGAGCAGGAAGCGGATCGGGATGAAGCGGCCGACCAGCTTGTCGGCCAGCAGCATCAGATATTCCCAGGCGACCTGGCTATCGAGCTTGCTCTCGCCGGCGACACGCGGGCGGAAATGATAAGGCAGCTCGCGCACGCGGAGCGGCACGGGCGAGGAGGCCAGGAGATCGATAAGGATCTTGAAGCCCAAGGCCGACATGCCACGCACAGCACCATCGAACGCCTCGCGCCTGAGCATGAAGAAGCCGCTCATCGGATCCGCGACCTCGACGCGCAGTGCCAGCTGGCCGAGGCGTGTTGCGACATCGCTGATATTGGCGCGCTTGGCGTCGAGCCCTTCGATGCCGCCGCCTTCGATATAGCGGCTGCCGACGACGAGGTCGATCGGCTCACCCTTCAAGCTCGCCAGCATCTTCGGCAGCAGCGTCTCGTCATGCTGCAGATCGGCGTCCATCACGGCGATGAAGGGGGCGGTGCTCGCCTGGATGCCCTCGATGCAGGCCGAGGCCAGTCCGCGCCGGCCGATCCGGTGCACGAGCCGCGCGCGCCGGTCGCGCCGCGTCAGCGCCCGGAGAGCCGCGATCGTGCCGTCGGTCGAATCGTCATCGACGAAGATGGCTTCCCAAACGAGGCCGGCGAGCACCTGGTCGAGCTTGGCGAAGAGCGGCTCGATATTGTCGCGCTCGTTCCGCGTCGGCACGATCACGGCCAGCTCCGGCCCGGTCACGACCGGCGGGTCGGATTCCGCTATCGCTGCCATCACGCCGGCCTTGCTCGCCAAAAACGCCTCCTCAATCGTACCCGCTGCAACTCCGGCCCCTCATTACGGCAAGAGCCCCGGTCGCGTCAGCAAAATCACGCGCGGTTAAGAACTGCTTGCGTAGCACCAGGCGATCGGGCGTGATTCGGCACCCCATGAAAGAGGCCGGATGAGCAGCGAACCGGACTTGCCGGCGCCCGCACCGCCCGATCCCGCCGCCATCGAGCAGGCGGTGCGGGATGGGATCGGCCGCTATCTCGCGTCCCGGCGCGAGCGCGTGCGGCCCTTCATCGATCGGCACTTCTCGCTGAAGGGCAGCGCCAGGCTGCATCGCCGCGCCCTTGGCTGGGACATGGTGCGGGCACCCGCCAATCTTTTCCTGGGCTTGCCGCATGCGGGCTTGCAGCTGGCCGGTGCCGGTGCCGCAGCACTGGGTGCCCGCCGCTTCGGCCGCAAGCTCCGGAGCCGGTCGCTGCTGCTCGAGACCGCGGTGGCGCGCGAGCTCGCCCGGCTGATCCAGACAGAGCTTCTGGAACTGCCCTGGAAGGGCGAAGGCCGCGACGCGCTGGCGGACGCCATCCTCCAGGATCCGGTGATCGAGGCGGCGCTTCTGCGACTGTTGGCCCCAGCGGGTGCGAAGGCCGGCGATGCCGCCTTCCGCGCCCGGCTCGAAAGCGATCTCGCGCATTATGTCGCGAGCCGCCCGGCCGCCTCGGAACTCGCCGTCGCCATGATCTCGCTCGGCGCCGGGGCGCTTGCGTTCGAGCGACTGACGCCGGGTGCCCTCACCTTGGGTCCGGCGCTGGCGGGCTCGCTGGCCCAGACCATCGCGATCGGCAATTTCCCGCTCGGCACGACGCTCGGCTCGGTCTGGTACGGGCTCTTCCCGGCGAGTGCGCCGCTGGCGCTCACCCTCGGCGTCACCGGTGGCCTGATGACGGGCACCGCGGTGTTCGCCGCTTTCGCAGGATTGCTCGCCGATCCGCTGCAAAGGCGGCTCGGCCTGCATGAGCGCCGGCTCAATCGGCTCATCGATGCGCTCGAGCGGCAATGGGCCGATCCCGAAGGGCCGGGGCTCGCGTTGCGCGACCATTATGTGGCGCGGCTCGTCGATCTGCTCGATGTGGCCGCCGTGGCCTGGCGGGTGACGCGCTATTGACGGAGGGTCTGCACCTGCTCGGCGAGGACTGCCCAATGGCCGTGGCGCTTTACGTAGGTCGCGGTGCAGCGGACGGTGAAGGCGAAAGATTTATCCCCGGCCGTTCCGTGCACGACAAACTTGTCGGCGATCACGGCGACGTCGCCCTCGACGATGATGGTCGCATCGGACGGCTCCATCGTCTGCAGCGACTCGCTGGTGACGTTGTGGATGAAATCCTGCTTGCGGACCGGCGCGCCGCCGTCATAGGTGCCGATGAAATTATCGTCCAGGATATGCTGCAAGGCCGCGGTATCGTGGTTGATCTCGGCATCGCTCCAGGCCCGCTCCAGTTTCACGAGCTCCTGCTCGGTCGCACTTGCCGCAACGGCCTGGTCGGCAAACAGCAATGCCAGCGCCGCGCCTGTCGCGACGGGCAGGAAGGATTTCCAATTCATCGATTGCATCCGGATAAGAAGACCAAACAACCGTCGATAGCATATGATTATATGTGGAGCAACTTTTGGCATGGTCCTGGTAATTGGTGCTATCGGCAGGATAGCCAGGTCACAATCATTCCAGACACGCGCTATCCGGAGCGGTAATCCTCCCTTCCGGCCACCGGCGTTCACACAATTCATTTAGGAAAATCAGAGAGATCATCAGTTTTCGTCATGGCCGGGCTTGTCCCGGCCATCCACGTCGGGACGTGGGGAACATCGTCTTCAAGCAAAATCGGCGTCGGCCCGACGTGGATCACCGGGACCAGCCCGGTGATGACGGTGAGGTAAGAGCATCTCATTGAAACGCCACAATAAGATGTATGAACGCCAGAGCCTTTTGGAAGGGATGGCATGCAGCTCGATACTGTTTTCATCCTGGCCGTGGCCGGCATCGCCGGCGGCCTCGTCAATGCGCTGGCCGGTGGTGCGACGCTGATCACCTTTCCGGCGATGCTCGCGGCCGGATTGCCGCCGATCACGGCCAATGCGTCCAATGCGGTGGCGATCTCGCCCGGGCATCTGATCGCCGCCCTTGCCGACCGGGAGAAATGGCCCGCCTGGACTGGACGCACCTGGTCCTTCATCGGCGCGGCGCTCATCGGCGGGGCTGTGGGGGCGGCGATCCTGCTGATGCTGCCGGAGCGTCTCTTCATCCTGCCGGTACCGGCGCTCATCGGCTTCGCGACGCTGCTCTTCGCCTTCGCCCCGCGAATTCAGGCCAGCGCGTTGCACACGCGACTTTCGCAGCGGTTCAACCTCGGTTTCCTGACGCTGGCCTCGATCTATGGCGGCTTCTTCGGCGCCGGCCTCGGCGTCATCCTGACCGCGGTCCTGTCCATCACCGAGCCGAATAACCTCCGGGCGATCAAGGCGCTCAAGAATCTGATGGCGAGCTGCGTGGCCCTCGCATCGACTGCCATCTTCATCGTGGAGGGCGCCGTCCGCTGGCCGGAGACGAGCGCGATGCTGCTGGGCGCGCTTGTCGGCGGCTATGGCGGCGGTTCCCTGATCCGCGTGCTGCCGGCGGCCTATGTCAGATGGTTCGTAATCGCGGCGGGCACGGTCATGACCGTGATCTATGCGCGGCTCTACTGGTAGCGAGGGTCGGTCATCCGAACCGTTCCGGCAGCGCGAAGCCCTCGCCGAGCGGGTCGTCCGCCTCCACCACGAACCGCGCCGTGCCGGTGTGATATGCAGCACCCGACACCCGGACGGTGGCGCGGGCATCGAGCCCCTGCCCTTCGGCGGCGACGATCTCGCCGGTGAAAGGCTGGCCCGATATACCGCGGAACTCCCGCATCTGGCCCAATGCGGCCTGCCCGAGCGTCCAATCCAGCGCCAGCCGGGCGGTGACGCCGCTGCCGGTCGGCGAGCGGTCGATCTGGCCTTCGGCGAAGACGCAGAGATTCCGGCTGGGCTCGAGCCCGGCGGCATCGTCGGTCAGGATCGTGCCGTAGAGAAAGCCCAGATCGGGTTCGGCCGGGTGCGCGATCGGGATGGCAGCGCGGATCGCCGATGTGAGCTGCGCCCCGGCCGAGACCAGCGCCGCGAGCGGCGTCGTGCCGAGATCGAGGCCGAGCCGGGAGGCCGGGAGGATCGCGTAATAGGCGCCACCGAACGCGATGTCGAAACGGACCTCGCCGAAGCCCTCGACCGTCACACGCTGATCCAACCGGTAGGCGAAGGCGGGCACGCTGTCGAAGCTGACGCGCCCATCCTCGGCCACGCTCACCCGCACCACACCGCACGGCGTCTCGAGGCCGAACTGCCGGGCACGCACGCGGCCGCTCTCGACCGCCCAGCGGCCGATCGCGATCGTGGCGTGGCCGCACATGGTGCTGTAGCCCTCATTGTGGGTGAACAGCACGGCGAGATCGGCCTTGGGATCGCTGGGCGGCAGCGGGATCACGCCATACATGCCGGCATGGCCGCGCGGCTCCAGCATCAGCGTGCGGCGGATATGGTCGAAGCGAGCCCGCGCATCCCGCCGCTGGTCGAGGAGCGTTGCCCCCTCGAGTGCTGGATAGCCCGACACGACGATGCGCACCGGCTCGCCCGCCGTATGCATGTCGACGACCTCGTAGACGGCGCTCACGCGTCCACCACCTCGATCTCATGGCAGATCTCGGCCGTCTTGCCGAGCATGATCGAGGCCGAGCAATATTTCTCGGCCGAGAGCTGGACCGCACGCTCGACCTTGTCATGGGCGAGGCCATGGCCGCTCACTCGAAACAGCAGCCGGATGCGCGTGAAGACCTTCGGATCGGTCTCGGCCCGGTCGGCGTCGACATCGACGACGCAACCCGTCACCGGCTGCCGCCCTTTCTCGAGGATATGCACGACATCGAAGGCGGTGCAGCCGGCGAGCCCGATCAGCAGCATCTCCATCGGCCGGATGCCGGCATTGCGCCCACCCGAATCGGGGGCGCCGTCCATGACGACGGAGTGGCCGCTGCCGGATTCGCCGACGAACATCCGGCCGTCGACCCAGGTGGCGCGCGCTTTCATGGCTCAGCCCTGGGTCCAGGGCAGCCCGTCATGCTGCCAGCCTGCGACCAAGCCGCGATGCTTGGCCGTGTCGTGCGGGCCTTCGAAGCCGTAGGAGATATTGTAGGCCTGCCGCCAGCCCTGAGCGGTCAGCAGCTCGGCCGCGGCCTTGCTGCGCACGCCCGAGCGGCACAGCAGCAGCACCTTCTGGTCCTTGCCGATCCCGGCCGCCGCGAGCTCCTGCGGAAAGTCGCGATTGAGCGTGCCGTCCGGCCAGCTCTGCCATTCGATTTTCACCACCGGCTTGCCCAGGCTCGACAGGTCGGGCAGCCCGACATAGGACCATTCCGGCTTGGTCCGGACATCGACCAGGACTGCCCCTTGATCCTCAGCCAACAGCTTCCAGGCCTCGGCAGGGCTTATGTCGCCGGCATAGGTTTCAGTCATTTCCGTATCACTCCTTCACGGCGCGGGCAGCGTCGAGCGCCCGGCCGACATCGCGGGAAAGGTCCGTGACACTTTCGAGCCCGATGGAGAGCCGCACCAGCCCCTCGGTAATTCCAGCGGTAGCACGATCCGCCTCTGATAGCGTACGGTGGGTTGTCGTCGCCGGGTGGGTGGCAAGCGATTTCGCATCGCCCAGATTGTTCGAGATATCGATGATCTCGAGCGCGTTCAGGAAGGCGAAGGCGGCGCGCTTAGTGCCTAGATCGAACGAGACCAAAGTGCCGCCATTCTTCATCTGGCGCCGTGCCAGCTCGGCTTGCGGAAATCCCTCGAGGAAGGGATGGAAGGCGCGGCCGACGGCAGGGTGCGCGGCGATCTGTCGCGCGAGTGTCAGCGCCGTCTCGCTCGCGCGTTCGACGCGGAGCGACAGCGTCTCGAGCCCCTTCAAGAGCACCCAGGCATTGAACGGGCTGAGCGCCGGGCCGGTATGGCGGAGGAAGGGCTGGAATTCCTTGGTGAGCCATTCCGCCGAGGCGAGGATGGCGCCGCCGAGCGCCCTGCCCTGCCCGTCGATATGCTTGGTCGCGGAATAGATCACGACATCCGCGCCGAGCTTCATCGGCTGCTGCACGATCGGGCTGGCCAGCGCATTGTCGACGACGAGGCGCGCGCCATGAGCATGCGCGATCTCGGCCACGGCCGCGATATCGATGAGGGCGAGCGTCGGGTTGGCCGGCGTCTCGAGGAAGAAGACTTTCGTGTTCGGCCGGACGGCATTCTCCCAAGCCGCGAGATCGGCCCCGTCGACCAGCGTCGTTTCGATGCCGAAACGGGGCAGCAGCTGCTGCACGATATAGATGCAGGAGCCGAACAGCACCCGGCTCGCGACGAGATGGTCGCCGGCCTTGAGATGCGCCAGCAGCCCGGCCCAGACCGCCGCCATGCCGCTCGCCGTGCCGTAACAGGCCTCGGCCCCTTCGAAGGCTGAGAGCCGCGCCTCGAACATGCGTACGGTCGGGTTGCCGTAGCGCGAATAGATGAAGCCCGGCTCTTCGCCCTTGAAGCGGGCCTCGGCTGCCTCGGCGCTCTCATAGACGAAGCCGGAGGTCAGATATATCGCTTCCGCCGTCTCGCCGAAATCGGATCGGTCGAGGCCGCCGCGAACCAGAATCGTTTCCGGACTGAAGCTCGTTTCCACCACTTGCCCTCTCGCCACAATTGCCGGCCGAAGGAAGGTGGAAATACCCGGATTGGGCATCCGACCTTTTAGCGGTTTTTTACGTGGTCGCAAGCCGGCCGGCCAAATCACCACGGACCCCTTAATAGACCACGACTGCCCCCGGATCGGCAAGAGGCAGGGTAAAAGGCGCGCCGATATGCACTCCGTTAAGGATTGCGCCCCTATAATGCCCCAACCCAAGCAAGAAGCAAAAACGACGGCGACAGAAACCTCTCGCCGGATTCGCATGCAACTTTTGAGTGATTAAATCATGATTGCGACTATCAGGCGCTGCGGCATCGCCGCGTCTCGATCCCTGGGCGCTTGCCTGCTTCTTGGTCTCGTCTCCGGCACCGCCCACGCCGATCTCTATGATTTCAGCAGCGTGGTGGGTTCGGTCGGCGGCAGCAATACCCAGCTCGATCTGCCGGGCCGCAGCACCGTCGATACGGTCCATGGCAGGCTGCTCGTCGCCGATTCCGGCAATGCGCGGGTCCAGATCTTCGACAGCGCCACGCTCGCCTATGTCGGCACGATCGGCGTCTCGGGCGTGCCGGGCAGCGACGATGCCCATCTCGACGATCCGGTCGATGTCGGGTTCGACGCGGCGAACGACCGCATCCTGGTCGCCGATCAGGGCAATTTCCGAATTCAGCTGTTCGACGCCGCCAGCCTCGCCTATGTCGCGACGATCGGCGTCACCGGCGTGCCGGGTGGCGACAATGCTCATTTCGGCCTGCCCGTCTCGGTCAAGGTGAACGAAGCGTTCGGCCAGGTCTATGTCGCCGATTCAGCTGAGGATCGTGTGCAGATCTTCAGTGCCAAGGATGCGAGCTATCTCGCGACACTCGGCACGGCCGGCGTCTCGGGGGCGGATTCCAGCCATCTCAGCAATCCGGCCGATGCCGAATATGATGCCGCGACCAACCAGATCATGGTGGCCGACCTCGATAATGCCCGCATCCAGCTCTATGACGCGCTGACGCTGGCGCCGCGCGGTCAGATCGGCGTCACCGGCGAGCCCGGCGCCGACAATGCACATTTCAACCTGCCGATCTCGGCCAGCTTCGATCCGACCAGCGGCCTGGTGCTGGTGGCGGACAGCGGCACCAGCAACCGGGTCCAGGTCTTCAGTGCCGCCACATATCGCTATCTCGGCACACTGGGCGTCCTTGTCGCCGGCGTCGCCGACGGCCATTTCACGGGACCGATCGGGGCCAGCGCCGACCCCATAAATGGTCGCCTGTTCGTCGTCGATCAGCAGAATAGCCGCGTGCAGGCCTTCGCCGCGATCCCCTCGCCGCTCGTGGCCAGCGTGCTGCCGGGCGCGCGCTCGGTGGCACTGGGCGCCACGCCGACCATCTTCGCCACCATGCTCAATGCCGGCGGCACGGCGCTCAGCAATTGCGGCGTGGCGCTGCCTGCCTCGGCGCCATCGGGCCTGGCCGTGAGCTATCAGACGACGAACCCGGCGACCAACACGCTGACGGGTACCAAGAACGCGCCGGCCGCACTCGCGGCCGCCCCCGTCGGCAGCCCGACCGACCAGAGCTTCGTTCTTACCTTCAACAGCCCGGCGAGCTTCGCCGAAACCGGCCAGCCGCTCGAATTCGCCTGCGACGGCGTGGCCCCGGCGACGCTGGCCGACGGCGTCAACACGGTCGATCTCATGTTCTCGGCCAGTCCGGTCGCCGATGTCATCGCACTCGCGGCGACAGCGCAACAGGATGGCATCGTTCATGTGCCGGCCGGCAATGCGGGTGCCTTCGCCGTCGCCTCGATCAATATCGGCGTCGCCGCCAATCTCACCGTCGCGGTCGATACCGGCAATGCCCGCCTGCCGCTCAGTGCCACGGTGTGCGAGACCGCCGCCAACGGCCAATGCATGGCGCCGCCTTCGGCCTCGCTGCCGATCGCCTATGCGTCCGGCGCCACGCCGACCTTCTCGGTCTTCGTGACGACCAGTGCGGCGATCCCGCTGGCGCCGGCGACGGCACGGATCTTCCTCAGGTTCCTCGACGGCAACGGCATCTCGCACGGGGCGACGAGCGTCGCGGTGGCGACCGCCTCTTAACTAGCGCGGCAATACCAGATGCGCACGCAGCCCGCCTTGCGGCGAAGTCTCGAGATGGATGTCGCCGCCATGGCTGCGCATGACGTCCTTGGCGATGGTAAGGCCGAGGCCGACGCCGCCGGTGGACGGGTTGCGCGAGCTCTCGAGGCGATAGAACGGCCGGAACACCGCCTCGCGCTGATCGACGGGGATGCCCGGCCCGTCATCATCGATCATGACCTCGACCGCCGTGCGGTCGGCCACGAGCGTGATCCAGACATGGCCGGCATAGCGCGCGGCATTGCCGACGAGATTGGTGATGCAGCGCCGGAACCCGTCGCGCCGGACCGGAACATAGAGCTCCTCCGGCGTCGCGAGCGTGATCTCGGTGCCGCCGCGCCGCGCCGCCGACACGACCTCCTCCAGGAGCTCGACGATGTTGGTGACTTGCGGCGCCTCGTTGCCTTCGCCGCGGGCGAAGCTCAGATAGCCCTCGACCATCTGCTGCATCTCGGCCACGTCGGATTTGAGGCCGATGATCTCCTCCGTCTCGTCGAGCAGCTCGAGCTCGAGCTTCATGCGGGTCAAGGGCGTCCGCAAATCGTGCGAGACGCCGGCCAGCATCTCGGTGCGCTGGGTGATCTGGCGCTGGATGCGCTCGCGCATGATCAGGAAGGCCGCCGCCGCCTGACGCACCTCGGTCGCCCCTTCCGGCCGGAACGGCTCGACATCGCGCCCCTTGCCGAAAGCCTCGGCCGCGATGGCGAGGCGCTGGACCGAGCGCACCTGGTTGCGCAGGAACCTGGTGGCGATGCCGAGCGCCAGGACCGCCGTGCCGGTCATCCAGAGCAGGAAGACATATGTCAACGAGGTATAGATCCGGTCGCGCGGCACCACGACCTGCATCAGCCCCTCGGGCAGCTGGATCTCGACATTGAGCGAGACGGGCAAAGTCGAGGCATCGATCGTGTATGCGCTAAAATCCTGGTCGGACATGGCCGAATCGAGGAAGCGCGCGATCGAGCCGTCATCCTCGATCGGTGGCCGCTCACCGAGCGTGCCGTGATAGATGAAATGAAATTGCAGCCCGGTCTTGCGGTCGACGGCGGCGAAGACATGCGGGTCCTCGTCTGATTTATGGAACGGCCCGCGATCGACCACGAGCGCGATATTGGTCGTGACCCCGACCGCCAGCCGCCGCATCACGGTCGACCAGAACCGGTCATAGAACACCTTGGTGCCGACCAGCTCGCTCACCACCAGCGGCAACACCAGCAGCAGCACGACGCGCGCAAAGAGCCCGTGCGGCAGCAGCTGCTTGATGCTGCGGCTCAGCCGGCGGAAGGGCGACAGCAGGATCGCTAGGCCGGCAGCAAGCAGCGGCCGAGGAACGGCGGGGGCGTCATCGCGCATGGGCGGGGAGCATAGCGCGACCCTTCCGTTCCGACGAGAGCGCATGAGCGCGCGGGCGCCTCCGAGCAGTGTCAGGGCATCCCTCCTCGATTGCGCTTACTGCGAAAAAAGTGGGGCGGGCGTCTCGCCCGCCGGCGGGCAGGATGCCCCACTGCGAGTAGCTCAATGGCGAGAGGAAAAAGGCTCGGCTAGGTCCCGATCGCGCAATCGCAAGATGATGCCAACTGCCCCGACCGAGCTTACGGCGCCCCACGTCTCTGACCTAGTCAAAACCGGCGATAAACGGCATCCGCCACCGCGTAAGGCACGATCTCGGTGCCGATCGGCCAGAGCGCCATGCCGGCGAGCTTCAGATGCTGCCAGGCGAAGGGAATGCCGATGATGGTGATGGCGAGCGCAATGGCCGCACTCAAATGGCCCAAGGCCAGCCACCAGCCCACCAGCAGCAGCCAGACGAGATTGCCGATCGCGCCCACGGGGCCGGTGCCGAGATCCTCGCGCCCGGTGAGCTCGGCGCGCGGCACCGCCGTCTGGCCGAACGGCCAGAGCGTGAAGAGCCCGATCTTGGCCGCGGCACCCGCCCAGGGCAAGCCGATGATGGTGATCGCGAAGAACAGCGCTGCCAGTAGCCACAGGCCGCCCGCGATCAGGCCGCCGAAGATCAGCCAGAGAATATTCAGAATCAGCCGCATCGGAGTCTCCACAATGCGATCCCCTCACACATCAACTGGGATTATGGCGGCAACAGCGCAAGAACATGACAGAAACTTCATGGGCGGCACGGAAAGGCGCGACAAACGCCCCGGCGTCTTGCTATCTGGGGCATGCTCTTCAATTCGCTCGCCTATATCTTCGCCTTCCTGCCGGTCGTGCTGGCGGGATGGTGGATTTTGGCGGGCCGGTCGCGCCGGGCCTCGCGCGCGTGGCTGACCGCCGCCTCGCTCTTTTTCTATGGCTGGTGGGATTGGCGCTATCTGGCGCTGCTCACGGGCTCGATCCTGTTCAATTACCTGGCCGCCCAGCTGATCCTGAAGGCGCCCGCGGTGCGGCGAAATTGGGTGCTGGCCGGTGCCATCGCGATCGATCTCGGGCTGCTCGGCTGGTTCAAATATGCCGATTTCCTCGGGAGCTCTCTTGCTTCCCTCGCCGGAGCCGATTGGACGGCACTGCATGTGGCGCTGCCGCTCGGCATCTCCTTCTTCACCTTCACGCAGATCGCGTTCCTGGTCGACACTGCCCAAGGGAAGGCCCGCGAGGCGGACCCGCTCGATTACGGGTTGTTCGTGACCTTCTTCCCGCATCTCCTGGCCGGGCCAGTGCTGCATCACGGCGAGATGATGCCGCAATTCGCCGATCCCAAGGTCGGGCGGCCCGACGCCGAGATGATCTCGACCGGCCTTACCCTCTTCCTCATCGGCCTCATCAAGAAGACCGTGCTGGCCGACGGCATTGCCCCCGTGGCGACGCTCGTCTTCGATGCGGCGGCGCGCGGCACGCTGCCCGGCGTCGCCGAAAGCTGGGCGGCGGCGCTGGCCTACAGCTTCGAGCTCTATTTCGATTTCTCGGGCTATAGCGACATGGCGCTGGGGGCCGCACGCCTCTTTGGCATCGTGCTGCCCTTGAACTTCGCCTCGCCCTATCAGGCCGCCAGCATCATCGAGTTCTGGCGGCGCTGGCATATGACGCTGTCGCGCTTCCTGCGCGACTATCTCTACATTCCCTTGGGCGGCAACCGGCATGGACGCTTCCGGCGCTATCTCAACCTCTTCATCACGATGCTTTTGGGCGGACTCTGGCATGGCGCCGCCTGGAATTTCGTTGCCTGGGGTGCCTGGCACGGCCTGCTGCTGGCGGTCAATCACGGGCTGCGCGCCGTCTTCGCTCGGCTCGGGCTCGAGGCGTTGATGGCGAGCGGGCCGGCGCGGCTTTTGGGCTGGGCCGTGACCTGGTTCTGCGTGCTCTTGGGATGGGTCGTCTTCCGCGCCGAGGGCTTCCCGGCCGCAGGCCGGATGTTCGCCGCGATGGCCGGAACGAAAGGCGGTTTCGCCGCCTTCACGCCCGGCCCCGAGATGTGGGCGGAGCTTGGCATCCTCGGCGCCATCGCGTTCCTGGCACCGAACAGCCAGAGCCTCGTGCTGGGCGGGCCGGAGGCGTCGCGCTTCTTCCAATGGCGCCCGAACCTCGCCTGGGCGGCGGCCTTGGCCTTGGGCTTTCTCGTCGCGGTCGGGCAGATGTCGGACGTCAGCCCGTTCCTTTATTACCGGTTCTGAGAGTCCGTTTGGAAATGCGCTGCACCGGCCCGCTCCCCCACCCGGCCACCCACGTCAGTATCCTGGAATGGGTGGCCGGGTGGGGGAGCGGGCTGGCGCCGGAACCGAAAATGCGTCTCCGCGCATTTTCAAACGGACGCTAACCCGCCATGCATCGCCGCTACGCGCTCACGCTCATCGGTCTGATCCTCCTCTCGACGCTGGGCTTCGGGCTGTGGGCGAAAGGGTTCGAGCCGCTCTGGGGCGATCTCACCCGCATCGGCTGGCGCAGCGAGAATGATTTCGGCTGGACCTTGCCGAAGGAGCGGTTCGCACCGCTCGCGGCCGAGCTTGGCCGGCTCGACCGCCATTACGACATCGTCGCGATCGGCGACAGCTTCACCGGTGAATCACCCTGGCGGCCGGGCACCACCTGGCCGCATTTTCTGGCGCATGACACCGGCCTCAAGGTCGCGATCTTCGACAGCGACGACGATTTGATCGGCCGGCTGCTCCAAAGCGCCGAATTCGCCGCCGATCCGCCGGCAGTCGTGATCTACGAGATCGTCGAGCGCAATCTGGTCCCCGCCCAGCCCTGGCCCGCCGATGCGCCCTGCCCTGCCGGCGGTGCCGCACCCGCCGTGACGCTCGAGCCCGGACCGCTCGGAGCCCCGCCGGTCGCCGATCTGCGCCCGCGGACGCGCCCCTGGACCGAGTTGCCGGTGAGCTATGGGCTGCAATATCTCATCCAGAATGCGCGGCGGTTCGTCATGGGTCATGAGACGACCAATTCGGTCGCCCTCGAGCTCACGCGTGGCGGGCTGTTCTCGAGCCGGCAGGATCGCACGCTGCTCGTCTATGGCGAGGATTTCAACAAGATGGGCTGGCAGGAAGCGCAATGGCGCGGCGCCGCCTGCAGCCTGCTGGCCCTTCAGGCGCGGGTCGAGGCCAATGGCAAGACCTTGTTCCTGGCCATGGTGGCGCCTGACAAGCTCTCGACATATGGGCCGTTCCTGGCCGATCAAAGCTTCCATGGGCTGAGCCGGCTCGATCTGCTGGCGGCATATCCCGCCCTCCATCTCGTCCGGTTCGACCGGGATTTCGATCCGGCCCAAAATGTCGATCTCTATCTGCCCGACGATACGCACTGGTCGACGGTCGGCCACGCGCTGGCCGCCCGGCTGGTCGAGCGGCGGTTGAATGCGCTCGGCGTATTGCCTAGGCTGGCGGCAGCGCTCGATCCCAATAAGGTTCCGGGCCAAAGCGCGCCGCCAGGAAATCCGTGAAGACGCGCACCCGGTGCGGCAGATGCCGGCCCTGCGGATAGACCGCATGGATGGCGCCGTCCTGGATTGGAAACTCATCGAAAAGGCTGACCAGCTTGCCGCTTTCGAGTGCGGCCCCGACCATGAAGCTCGGCAGCCGCGCGATGCCGTTGCCGGCGATCGCGGCGGCGAGCAGCAGATCGCCATTATTGGCGTGCATCCGGCCGCGCACCGGGATCGCCTCCCATTCCGCACCGATTCGGAACGACCAGAGATCAGGCCGCGGTGAGCCGGTATAGATCAGGCACTCCCGGCCGCCGAGCTCGGACGGATGCGTCGGCCTGCCATGGGCCGCGAGATAGGCCGGGCTGGCGCAGGCGACGAGGCGCGAGCGGGCGAGGCGCCGCGCCACCAGCGTGCTGTCGGGCAGCCGCGGCATGATGCGGATCGCCATATCGTAGCCGCCCTGCACCAGATCGACGACCCGGTCATCCATCTCGAGGCGGACATCGAGGTCGGGATGGGCCGCCATGAAATCGAGCACTGCTGAAGTCAGATGCAGCACGCCGAAGCTCAAGGGCGCTGCCACCCGAAGGATGCCGCCGACCGTGCTGCCGTGGCGGCTCGCCGCTTCCTCCGCCACCTCGGCCTCGCGCAGCGCCCGGGCGGCACCGTCGAGAAAGGCCTGGCCCGCCTCGGTCAGGCTCAAGCGCCGCGTCGTCCGGTTGATCAGCCTCACGCCCAGCCGCGCCTCGAGATCGGCAATGCGCTGGCTGACGATCGATTTCGACAGGCCGAGCCGCTGCGCCGCCGCCGTGAAGCTCGAGAGCGTGGCGACCGCCTGAAATGCCTGCATCTCCTCGAACCGGCCCATCGATTGATCGGCTTCCCAGAACGGTGTTTCCCGATTGGGTGAGGTTATCCGATCAGTCGGAACAGTCTAGATCTATCCTGTCATTTCCCGGCCAAGCAGGCGCCGGGCACAGGGAGCTCAACCATGTCCAAGGTTCTCGTCCTCTATTACAGCAGCTACGGCCATATCGAGACGATGGCCAATGCCGTCGCCGAAGGCGCCAAGTCGGTGCCGGGCACCGAGGTGACCCTGAAGCGCGTGCCCGAGCTGATGTCGCGCGAGGCCGCCGAGAAGGCGTATTTCAAGGTCGACCAGGCCGCCCCGATCGCAACCGTCGAGGAGCTGGCCGATTACGACGCCATCATCTTCGGCACGCCGACCCGCTTCGGCAACATGGCGGCACAGATGCGCAATTTCCTCGACCAGACCGGCCCGCTCTGGATGCAGGGCAAGCTGATCGGCAAGGTCGGCAGCGTGTTCGCCTCGACCGGCGTGCAGCATGGCGGGCAGGAGACGACGATCACGTCGTTCCACACCACGCTCTTGCATCACGGCATGGTCATCGTGGGCGTGCCCTTTTCCGAGCAGCGTCTGATGAAGCTCGACCAGGTCAGCGGCGGCACGCCCTATGGCGCCACGACCATTGCCGGCCCCGACGGCAAGCGCCAGCCGACCGAGAACGAGCTTGCGATCGCCCATTTCCAGGGCAGCCACGTCGCCGGTATCGCGGCCAAGCTCGCGGCCAAGTAACGGGTTAATTTTAAAAGGCTTCGAAGCGAGGTTGCGCGCTTCCGCCACGAGGCGCGGCGGAATAAACTTCGCCGCGGGCCCGTCATTGAGGCGGTCCCCAAGACCGGATTCGCTGTCGCCACCCGGTGGCAGTATCATGCCGGCGCTCGCAACCTCGCGGAGCCTTCGATGCGTTCTGTTCTTGTCTCGGCGGCGCTCATGCTGTTCCTCGCCGCCTGCGCCATGCCGACGCCGTTCAAGCCGGCCGATCCCGACGGCGGCAACGGCTATTCCGTGCAGCAGCTCGAGGCCAATCGCTTCATGATCGGCTTCGCCGGCAACACCTCGACGCCGCGCCAGACGAACGAGACCTATCTGCTGTATCTGGCCTCGCAGATCACGCTCAAGAACGGCTTCGACTATTTCGTGCTGAACGGCAAGAGCTTCGACAAGACAACGAATTACGAGACCTATGACACCGGCTTCGGCGGCGGCTTCTTCGGGCGCCGGCGCGGCTTCGGCGGCGGTTTCGATACCGCCTACACCACGCCCTATAGCGCCTATGACGTGTTCGCCGAGATTCAGCTGTTCAAAGGGCCGAAGCCGGTAAGCCTGCCGAACGCCTATGACGCGCATGATGTCGACAGCCGGCTCGGCCCGCAGATCCCGCGTCCGGCACCGCCGGTCGGACCCTATTGACCGGTAGATCTCTCTAGATATCCAAATCGAAATGGTATAATTACCGATTGACTCCGATCGGTGACCGTACTAATTTTCCGTTCACAGCGCCGATTTGAGCAACAGCTTGCGGGCGCTTTACAAATGCAGCTAAAGCGAGGCGACAACCGCCCCGGCAACAGCTGCGGCGGTTTTTTCGTCTCTCGCGAAAACCGCCCCATTTCAACGACGGCATCGGGATCGCCCGATGCCGGCAGGACAAGGGGACGACGATGGCAGTTTCAGGCAGGTTCGGGCGCTTCTTTCTGGGCACGCTTCTCGGTGCGGCGCTCATGGCCAGCGCCCATGCGGAGAAGCTCACCGTCTCGCTCGACTATGCCTATTACAACCCGGTCAGCCTGGTGCTGAAGGACAAGCATTGGGTCGAGGAAGCGCTCGGTCCCGACGTGACGGTGCAGTGGATCTACACGGCCGGCAGCAACAAGGCGCTCGAGTTCCTGAATGCCCGCAGCCTCGATTTCGGCTCGACCGCCGGTGCCGCGGCGCTGCTCGGCCGCGCCAACGGCAATCCGATGAAGGCGATCTATGTTTATTCGAAGCCCGAATGGACGGCCCTCGTCACGCGCGCCGATTCACCGATCCAGAGCGTTGCCGACCTCAAGGGCAAGCGCATCGCGGTGACGCGCGGCACCGATCCGCACATCTTCCTGCTCCGCGCCTTGGCCGGTGCCGGCCTGACCGAGCATGATGTCAAGATCGTGCCGCTGCAGCATGTCGATGGCCGGCTGGCGCTCGACAAGGGCGATGTCGATGCCTGGTCGGGCCTTGACCCCTTCATGGCGCAGGCCGAGCTCGAAAGCCACGACCGGCTGTTCTTCCGCAATCCCGATCTCAACACCTATGGCGTACTGAATGTGCGCGAGGCCTTCGCGGCCGAGCATGCCGACATCGTCGAGAAGGTCGTGACGGCCTATGAGCGCGGCCGGCATTGGGCGCTCGATCATCGCGCCGAGCTGGCCCTGACGCTGGCCTCGGCCGCCAAGCTCACGCCCGAGGTCGCGGCACGCCAGCTCGAGCGCACGGATCTGTCGAACCCGGTGCTGGGCGACGGGCCGCGGCAATCGATCGCCGCCGCAGGATCCGTGCTGAAGGCGAGCGGCATCGTGCCCGAAGATACCGACACGGACAGCGTGCTGGCAGCCTTGATCGAGCCGCGCTTCACGCGCCAGCTGGCGGAACGCTGAGGCGCAGCTATGGCCAACCTCGCCTTCATCGGCCGGCCTCCCGCAATCCTTCTCGCCAAGCCCAGGGCCCGGCTGCGCGTGCCCACCTGGCCCTTGGGCCTGATCCTGCCGGCGCTGATCGCCGCCCTGTGGGAATATGTCTGCCGGACCGGGCTTGTGGCGCCCAACCTGCTGCCGGCGCCGAGCGCCATCTTCAAGGCGCTCTATACGCTGGCGCTGAATGGCGATCTCGCGATACATCTCGAGGCGACCTGCTTGCGGCTGGCCTTGGGATTCATTTTCGGCGCCATCGCGGGCACGCTGCTCGGTGCCTTGACCGGCGCCTCGCCGCTTGCGCGCGCGCTCGTCGATCCGATGGTCCAAGGCCTGCGCGCGGTGCCGTCCATCGCCTGGGTCCCGCTCTTCATTCTGTGGCTCGGCATCTTCGAGGCATCCAAGGTGACGCTGATCGCGGTCGGCGTGTTCTTTCCGGTCTATCTGAGCCTGATGACCGGCATCGCCCAGGTCGACCGCAAGCTGATCGAGGTCGGCCAGGTGCATCGGCTGGGCGGGATCGAACGGCTCTGGCGCATCCTGCTGCCGGCGAGCCTGCCCGCCTATGTCACCGGGCTGCGCGGCGGCCTGGGCTTGGGCTGGATGTTCGTGATCGCGGCCGAGCTGATGGGGGCCTCCGAAGGGGTGGGCTTCCTGCTCATCGACGGTCAGCAGACCGGCCGTCCGGCGATCGTGATCGGCGCCATCCTGATCTTCGCGCTTCTGGGCAAGCTGACGGATGTGGTGGTGGCCTTGCTCGGCGAACGTCTCATCGCCTGGCAAGATGTTGCAGTCGAGAGGTGATGATGGACGAGCTTCTCGAAATCGGCGGCCTGGTCAAAGGCTTCGAAACGGACAGCCCGGTCCTGGGGCCGGTCGATCTGACGCTCGAAGGCGGCCGCATCGCCGCCATCATCGGGCGCAGCGGCACCGGCAAGAGCACGCTGCTGCGGCTGCTCGCCGGGCTCGAAAGCCCGAGCGCCGGCTCGATCCGGCTCGATGGCAAGCCGATTCGGCCCAATGATGTCGGCGTCGTGTTCCAGGAGCCGCGGCTGATGCCGTGGCTCAATGTCGCGGGCAATGTGGGCTTCGGCCTGAAGCACCTGCCGCGCGCCGAGCGCCGGGCGGCGGTGGCCGAGGCGCTCGAGGTGGTGGGCCTCGCCGATGCCGCGGAAAAGCTGCCGAAACAGCTCTCCGGCGGCATGGCGCAGCGCACGGCGCTGGCCCGCGCGCTGGCGATCCGGCCGCGGCTTTTGCTGCTCGACGAGCCCTTCAGCGCACTCGACCCGTTGACGCGGCTCTCGATGCAGGATCATCTTCTGGAGATCTGGCGGCATTACGGACCGACCGTGGTGCTGATCAGCCACGATATGGACGAGGCGCTGGTGCTGGCCGATCGGATCGTCGTGCTCGACGGTCCGCCGGGTCGTGTCATAGCCGAGTTCAGCCCCGACCTGTCGCAACCGCGGCGGCGCGGCGGTCCCGGCTTCCAGCGCTGGCGCGATCGGCTGATCGCGATGCTCGGCGTCGGCGCCGGGCCTCAGCGCACGGATTTTCCGGAGATGAAGCATGCAGTCTGAAGAACTTCGCGCCCTCCAGGCCCCGCTCAAGGACCAGTACCGCAGCGCGCCGGAATCCGCACTCATCACGCTCGAGGCGCGCGGCACACTCGATTCACTGGGCCTGACCTGCAAGGTCGAGACCGGCAAGGCGATGGTCGAGGCCGGCCTTCATCCCGCGACCGGCGGCGACGGCCTGTCGGCCTGCTCGGGCGACATGCTGCTGGAGGCGCTCGTCGCCTGCGCCGGCGTCACCGTGCGCGCGGTATCGACGGCACTCGGCATCGAGCTCCATGGTGGGACCGTCCATGCGGAGGGCGATCTCGATTTCCGCGGCACGCTCGGCGTCGACAAGCAGGCGCCGGTGGGCTTCAAGGATATCCGCCTGAGCTTCGATCTCGACACCGACGCCTCGCCCGAGCAGCTCGCGAGCCTCTTGAAGCTGACCGAGCGCTATTGCGTCATCTACCAGACCCTGCGGCAGCCGCCGCCGGTCGCCGTCACGCTCGAAACCACGGGAAGGGAGCCCGCCCATGCCAACGCTCTATAGAAGCGCCGGCCAGGAGCCGAGCCTCGATGAAGTCTTCGCCGACCCGATCATCCATGCGGTGATGCGGCGCGACGGGGTCAGCCGCGAGACGCTGTGCCGCGTGGTGAAGGGTGCGCGGATCAGCCTCGGGCTGGTGCCGGAGGGCGTGGTGCCGATGCCGGCGGCGATCGCGCGAGCGGACATGCGCTGTCCCGATCACGCCCTCTGGATGCGCTGCGGCTGACGACCCAGGACTGACCGAAAGGTGAGCATCGGGGTTGCGATCGGCGGCCTGAGTCTGGCTATCTGGCTGGTGCTGTTGCTGGCACGCGGGCGGTTCTGGCAGATCCGGTTGCCGCCGGTGCCGGCGGGTGCGCCGAGCCAGGCTCGCATCACGGTCGTGATCCCGGCGCGCGACGAGGCGGAGGGCATCCAGGCCACGATCGCCTCGCTCTTGACGCAGGACCATGCCGGCCCGATCCGAATCGTGCTGGTCGATGATCATTCGACCGACGGCACCGCCGATCTCGCCCGAGCGGCGGCCGAAGCGGCGGGCGGGGCCGACCGGCTCACCGTGCTCGAGGCGCGCGACCTGCCACCCGGCTGGACCGGCAAGCTTTGGGCGGTGAGCGAGGGCCTGGCGCATGCGCGCACGATCCCGTCCGATTTCCTGCTGCTGACCGATGCCGACATCACGCATGGGACATCGAACCTGGCGACGCTGGCGCGCCGGGCCGAGGCGGAGAATCGCGACCTCGTCTCGCTGATGGTGAAGCTCAGATGCCAGTCACTGGCCGAGCGCGCCTTCATCCCGGCCTTCATCTTCTTCTTCTTCATGCTCTACCCGCCGCGCTGGGCGGCCGATTCCGCATCGAAGACCGCCGGCGCCGCCGGCGGTTGCATGCTGATCCGGCCGCAGGCGCTGGACCGGATCGGCGGCATCGCCGCCATTCGCGGCGCGCTGATCGATGATTGCGCGCTGGCAGCGGCGGTGAAGAAGAGTGGCGGCCGCATCAGCCTCGACGTGACCGAGGATGCGCACTCGACCCGCGACTATGCCGGCTGGCAGGAGATCTGGCGCATGGTCGCCCGTACCGCCTTCACGCAGCTGCATTACTCGACGCTGATGCTGGCCGGCACGATCCTGGGGCTGGCGCTCACATACCTCGCCCCGCCGCTGCTCACAATCTTCGGCGACGGCACCGCGCGCTGGCTGGGATTGGCCGCCTGGCTCGCCATGACCGGCGCCTTCTGGCCGACCGTGCGCTTCTACCGCCTCAACATCCTCTGGGCCGCCGCCATGCCGGCGATCGCCGCCTTCTATGCGGCGGCGACGCTGGGATCGGCGGTCAATTACTGGCGCGGCAAGGGCGGCCAATGGAAGGGCCGCGCCCAGGCGATCCGGGCTTAAGCCGAATCTCGGTGAACGGGACCGATGCCGAGGCCTCTGTCGCCGGGCGCCCACATCCGTGGGCTTGGCTTTCGCGCCATACAGCTCAGCACTCGCACTTGCTCGCGATACCGGATCCCGATGAGTCTCGCTCACCGGGATCCGGTATTAGGCCGAATGGAGGCCGATTGACAAACTCGTCATCAGAGCCTTCACTTACAGTTTACTCTGATCGATTGGAAACCAGTTCGCCGATGTCACGACGTTGACGTAGCCGCACCGGATGCCATGCTGAATTGCCCCGCACAGCTTCTGCACGCTTACCTAAATCCCTACACAGATCAGCAAATTATAGGGATGCAGACGCATGGAGACTTACCTCAAGCTACTGTACCCGATTGCGGCGATTGGTTTTTCTTCGACCGTCTCCGCAGAGGAAACGAACTGGGCCGCCGTTAAGCAAAGCAACCCTGATCTCTATATTTGTGCGTCGATCATCCCGTCGCTTGGCGTCCCGGAACATTATCCGGACCAGACGATTATCGCGTCCTGCTCAAAACTCATTGCAATCGTTGAGCAGAAGCACCGTGAAAATGATCAGCGGTCTGCAAACTTTTATTTTGGGAGAGCAAAGGCGTATGCGAACATCAAGGACTGGCACAATGCGTCCCTTGATCTGGACAAAGCGCTCCGCCTTTTTCCGCAAGATGACGAATTTCTTCAGCTAAAGAAAGCCATCTCAAGCCAGTCGAATAAGCCGGAAAGCACCGCTCCCTCTGTCGTATCGGCAGCGACGGGAGATCTCCCCGCCTTGTCTGAAATAAACAAAAATCTTGAGAACATCGATTTGCTTGACCAGCATGACCCGCACACGATGGGCATGAGGACCGGGGCCTTGCTGCGGCGCGGCGAAGTGTATGTCAGTGAAGGCTACTACCGATACGCCCTCGAGGATCTGACCTGGGCCCAACAAGCACTGCAGAAATATGGTGACGGGTCGACGGACGCCCAGAATATGCTAACTCGTGCGGCGAACGGCATTAGAGAAGCCCGAGAGAAATTGTCTCAAGATCGCAAGAGCTACAACATCCAGACATCTGATTTTGTGACATTCATGTGCGAACCAGTGGGAGACCGGATCAGCGTCGATAAACGCAACCTGGTTGTTCTCGACAACATACCGCTGATGGGGAGTCGTTGCATAAGCGCCTTTCGCGAGGACGTGGATGGGAAGCCGATATTCAACGAAGATCAATGTAAAGTGCCATTCTCCGATATCGTGCAAAACACGATGCCGGTTCATGCAACGGTCTCGGTCCATGGCAATGTGGTGTATTGGGGGGTCGAGGTCGCCGGACCTTTCGCGCTGAAGGCCGCCGCCGCGGGGCCGCTCAGGGAAAGCATCGACATGATCACCGGCGTCCATACCGGAACCGAGAGTAAGCGCCAATGTCACGTCCTGGCGCGGGGAGAATAGCCGGCGGACTGAGGAGTCCGCAGGGAATGGCGCTCCCTCAGCGCACCCCCGCCGCGCGCATCCGGCGGATCGTGATGAAGCGTGTCGTTACATATTGGACCCCGAAGAGGCCGAGCTTGGAGGCAAGCGGGAAGGTGCTGAGGAACAAGGCCCAAAGCGCCGGCGTGCCATAGGCGAGCAGCAGCAGGTTGAGGGCGGCCGTCGTGAACATCATGCCGGCCCAGGCATAGCCGAAGACGATCGCGACATCGCCGCTCCATTGCAGCGCCACGGGCGGCATATAGCGGTTGAGCCAGCCGCGCCGCAACATCACGGCGCCGATGGCGCAATAGATGAGCGTCGGCTTCACCATGATGAAGCGTGGATCCTGCATCACCAGCGAGGCGCCGCCCAGCACCGTGACGAGGCCGAGGCTGAGCCACTGGATCGCGTCGATCGGCGTGGCGCGATGCTTGAGATAGGCGATCTGGCCGATGCCGATCGCGATCGCAAGGCCGGTCGAGGCATAAACGTTATGGGTCAGCGCGAAGAGCCCGACGAAGACGAGCGTCGAGAGCAAGTCGGCCAAGAGCCATTTGCCCGCGTAAAGCAACGGATGCACCCGGCGCTCGACCGGGAACTCGGTGGTAGCGGCGGGAACGTCGGTATAGGCACTCTCGATGGTGGACAAGGCAACCTCCCTGGCGATGTCTCGAGACACCACGCCGCCCGCTCGCCCGCCAGCTTTCCTGCGGCTTTGGGCGAGCCGCTTCGCGAATGGGCGAATGGGCATGCGATTGCGGAGGCTTTCCCGGCGACGGTATAACCCTCGCATGAGCACGTTCCGCATCATTATCGGCGCGCCGCGCGAATGGGCGATCGATCTCGCCATCGCGACCGGCATCGGCGTGTTCCTCGGCATCATCGGCCCCTTCGGCAGCTTCAATGGCGGGCCGCTCGAGGTGCGTGTCCTCTACTGGGTCGTCAATACCTGGATCGGGCTCGTGGTGCTCTCGATCATGGTACGGGCGATCATGGTGGCGACCCCCCGCTTCGACCTGCCGATCTGGTTCGTGCTGGCAGTGGGCATCGCGGTCGGCACCGTGCCGCTCGCGATCGTCTCGCGGCTCTTCGCGCTCTATTACTGGAACAACGGGCATGGCCTGGACGGCACGTTCATCGATTGGTATGCGCAGGCGCTGGCGATTGCCGAGCCCATCGCCTTCGGCTTCTATTTCTTCACGCCCAACTCGCTGGCACCCGCCGCGCGGCCGGCGGCCCCGTCAACCACCCGGAACGGCATCGGCTTTCTCGACCGGCTGCCCCCGCATCTTGGCCGGGACCTCGTATGCCTCCAGATGGAGGATCATTATGTCCGGGTCCATACCGAGCTCGGATCCGACCTGGTGCTGACGCCGCTCAAGGAGGCGATGGCCGAGCTCGAGCATGTCGAAGGTGCCCAGGTGCATCGATCCTGGTGGGTGGCGCGGCGCGCCGTCGCGAAGGCGACGGTCAAAGGCCGAAATTATTCGCTGCAGCTCGTGAACGGCCTGGAAGTGCCGGTCAGCCGCGCTTCCGTCGCAAAGATTCGGGCGCTCGGCTGGCTCGATCCGGTTCCTTAAGCCGTGCATCCTTTGCGTTACACCTGCGCGTCGGCGGGCGGGCGGCCGCAACCAAATCTCAACCAGAACTTCCGAGGATCGGGCCGCATTTGCCCACCCTTGGAGACACCGAACATGGCCGGTTTGTTGCGCGGCATAAATGGCCGCATCATGCTGATCCCGATCGTGGCACTCGTGGCCCTCGCCATTCTGGGCGTCGTCTCGGTCCAAGCGATCGGCGCGCTGACGCTCAAGGACCAGCAGGATCACGCCCGCATCGCGGTCGAGGCCGCGACCAAGATGGCGGTCATGTTCAAGGCCAAGGCCGATGCTGGTCAGATGACCCAGCAGGACGCCCAGGAGCTGGCCAAGGCGGCTCTCCGGGCTCTCCGCTATGATGGCGACGAATATCTCTCCATCCATGACAAGGACGATGTCACCGTCGTCAACGGCCGCTTCCCGGACGCGGAAGGCAAGGCCTCGCACGATATGAAGGATGCCAACGGCGCCTATTACGCACGCGACATGCGCGCGCAGGCCGAGGCCGGCGGCGGCTTCAGCTATTATATCTATCCGAAGGTTGCCGGCGGCCCGGCCGTGCGCAAGGCTGCCTACTCGCTGCTGGTGCCAGGCTGGAATTGGGCGATCTCGTCCGGCGTCTATCTCGACGATGTCGATGCCGCGAGCCAGGCGAATGCGCTCCTGACCATGGGTGCGGTCGTGGCGCTGGCCCTCGTCACCTTCGGCCTCGCCTTCTTCCTGGGCCGGCGCATCGCGAAGCCGATCCAGGCGCTGACCAAGGCGACCCACCGGCTCGCCGAGGGCGATCTCGCGGTCGAGATCCCGAGCCAAGCGCGCCAGGACGAGATCGGCGTGCTGGCTCAGGCAATCGGCGTGCTGCGCGAGAAGTCGGCGGAAGCGGCCCGGCTGCGCGACGAGCAGGATCGGCTGAAGGCCGAGTCCGCGGCCGAGCGGCATCGGGCGATGCAGACGTTGGCCGATGGGTTCGACGCCTCGGTGAAGCGTGTGGTCGACGGCATCGCGGCATCCGCCGGCGCCATGGAGACCTCCGCCAACAGCCTGAGTGCGGCCGCCAGCGAGGCCGCCGGACGGACCAACTCAGCCGCGTCCGCCGCCGAGGAGACGAGCGCCAATGTGAGCACCGTCGCGGCCGCGACCGACGAGCTCAGCGCGTCGATCAGCGAAATCTCGCGCCAGGTGACGCAATCCTCGGCGATCGCCGCCGGTGCGGCGCAAGAGACAGGACGGACCAACGCAATGATGGCCGAGCTCAACGAGTTGGCAAAGCGAGTCGGCGACATCGTGGCCCTCATCAGCGGCATTGCGAGCCAGACAAACCTTCTGGCCTTGAACGCCACGATCGAGGCGGCGCGGGCCGGCGAGGCTGGCAAGGGCTTCGCCGTCGTGGCGTCGGAAGTGAAGGCGCTGGCGACCCAGACCGCGCGGGCGACCGAGGAGATCCAGGCCAAGGTGCAGGAGATCCAGTCGATGACCGGCAACGCCGTCACCGCGATCGAAGGCATCGGCAAGACCGTGTCGGAGATGAGCGAGATCACGACGGCGGTCGCGGCCGCGGTCGAGGAGCAGGGTGCCGCCACCGGCGAGATCGCGAACAGCGTTCAACAGGCGGCGACCGGCACGCGCGATGTCTCGGTCAATGTCGCCGGCGCTCAGCAGGCCGCGTCGGAAACGGGTGCCGCTGCCTCGACCGTGCTCGCCGCGGCCGGGACCCTCTCGCGCGAGGCCGACCGGCTGCGCGCCGAGGTCGACAGCTTCCTCGCGGGCGTGCGCGCCGCCTGATCAGTCAGCAACCTGCAGTGCCACTGGCCGGGTTCTGATCGAATCGACCCGCTTCACAGCACCTGCTTCGGGCGCCGCCTGGTCGCAGCTCTGATGATGGCAGGTCAGGACCCAGACCTCGTTGCCATCCGCACCCGGTGCTGCGCGCTCGAGCGTGAAGCGGCAGCCCGGCGGGGGCTCGGCGGCGGGCTGGTCGGCAATCGCGGCCGGCCGGGCCGACAGGCAGAGCCCGAAGACCAGGATCGCGCCGGCGATGATGATCGAACCCTTGGGCATCTTCGCATCTCCCGAGAGCCTGATCGCTTCGTTCCGAAGCGTGAATCAGGCTCTAAGCATCAAATCTGGAGAGCGATTCACATTTCGGATTGATCCAATCCGAAATGATCGCGCTCCGGGGCGCTGGAGCCGGCACCGGGCAAGCCGCCGCCACTGACGGACGGCGCTAGGGCCGTCCGCCCAGGTCTCACAGGATTGCTACGCGTCTTTTAAGTAAAACCCGACCGTCTCAAGCTTTCAGGTCGCGGAACTTCTGCCTGAGATCAAACTCTTCGGAAGTCACCTTGCGCTCGATCTCCGAAAGCCGCCGATCGAGGGTCTTGAACCGGCCCCGGAGCTCCGATGTCGCCCGGTTCGGCGAGGCCGTGACGCCGCGCCAGAACTGCTCTTCCTTCGGCGAGTCGAAGATCTTGTCGGGCATCGGCTTCAGTGCCAGCGCCAGGATGATGTAGGCGATCACGATCGGCAGGAAGAAGCCGAAGATCATGCCCAGGATCAGCGCCAACCGGATGTAGCGCACCCGCACATCGAGATAGTTCGCCAGCCCCGCGCATACGCCCGCGATCTTGCCGCGCTTGGTGTCGCGATAGAATCGGATCGGGTTGTTGGACCAGTGATATTGACCGGGGCTCATGGCCGCCTCCGCCAGTCGGGCGCCGCCGCATCGAGCAGGCGCTCGAGATTGTCGATCCGGCTCTGCATCTGGTCGGCCTGATCGCTGAGATCGGCGAGCGTGCGCTCGCTATCGGATGTCAGCATCTTGGCCTGCCGCCAGCGCGTGCCGTAATGCAGGAACAGCCAGACCGGTACCACGATCGTCATGAAGATGATCAGGACCGCCCAGAACCCGCCGAGGTCGAGGGTGACCGGTCCGCCGGGGATGACGTGCATTATTTATCCTCGTGCTTCGCGGCCATCTTGGCCTTGAGGGCGGCAAGCTCGCTATCGACCTCGTGGGCCGCCTCGAGCTCGGCGATCTCCTCGGCGACGCCCTTCGGCCTGATGTCATAGACATCGACGCGGCCTTCGAGCTCGTCAAGCGCACGCTCCACCTGCTCGAAGCGGGTGAAGGCGTCGGTGACGCGCTCGTCATAGAGGCTCGAGCGCAGCTTCAGGCGATTGGTCGCGGTCTGGTGCCGGGCGACCATGGTCGCTTCGCGCGCCTTGGCGTCGGCCAGCTTCTGCTGCAGCTTGACGACATCTTCGCTCTGGTGGCGAAGACCTTCCTCGATCTGCTCATGCTGCTTGGTCAGCGCCTCGATCTCCTGGCCCAGCCGCGCCTTGATCTGCAAGGCGCCCTTGGCCAGATCCTCGCGCTCCTTGGTGAGCGCCAGCTCGGCCTTGGCCTGCCATTCCTCGCGGTCGCGCGTCAGGTTGCCAAGCTTGCGCTCCAGCTCCTTTTTCTCGGCGATGGTCTTCACCGCCGAGGACCGCACCTCAACCAGCGTATCCTCCATCTCCTGGATGATCAGCCGGATGATCTTCTCGGGGTCCTGCGCGCGGTCGAGAATGGAATTCAGATTGGAATTGACGATGTCGCTAATGCGCGAGAACACACCCATAGTCCGTACTCCTCAATTCAGAACTTGGCTTCTCTAATTCACGCCGCGTGCCAACCCGATGTGGAAAATTAACCCATTGATCTGAAAAGATAAAACCTAGAGCTTGCGAGCCAGGCTCGTGGCCGATAGCGTAACTCGTCACTTTTTGGCGGAATTCACTACGGAGCCGCGGAGCCGATGCCCCTCGACACGCCGGAGCTGCCGACCCCTATCGGACGCTCCCCGGCCTTTCTCGAATGCCTGTCGCTGATCTCGCTGGTAGCCCCGCTTTCGAAGCCGGTGCTGGTGATCGGCGAGCGCGGCACCGGCAAGGAGCTGGCGGCCGCGCGCCTGCACTATCTCTCGCAGCGCTGGAACCAGCCTTTCGTCAAATTGAATTGCGTGGCCTTGAGCGAGAGCCTGCTCGAGGCCGAGCTGTTCGGCCATGAGGCGGGCTCCTTCACCGGCGCGCAGAGACGGCGCATCGGCCGGTTCGAGCTCGCCCATCGCGGCACGCTCTTCCTCGACGAAATCGCCAATGCGCCGATGAATGTACAGGAGACGATCCTGCGCGTGGTCGAGTACGGCACCTTCGAGCGCGTCGGCGGCTCGGAAACGGTCACGGTCGATGTCCGGCTCGTCGCCGCCACCAATGTCGATCTGCCGGCACTCGCCGAAGCGGGCAAGTTCCGCGCCGATCTCCTCGACCGCTTGGCTTTCGATGTCGTGACCTTGCCGCCGCTGCGCGAGCGGCCCGGTGATATCGAGGTGCTAGCCGAGCATATGGCGCTGCAGATGACCAAGGAGCTGAAGCGCGAGGTGTTTTCGGGCTTCACGCCCCGGGCCCTCGAACAAATGCGCGAGCATAATTGGCCCGGCAATGTGCGCGAGCTCAAGAATGTCGTCGAGCGTGCGGTCTATCGCGCCCCCGATCCCGAGCAGCCGATCGACGAGATCGTGTTCGACCCTTTCGCCTCGCCCTGGCGCCCGCGGGCGGCCCTCTATAAGACGGCCGCCGCGACACCCGCACCGCAAGCGTCCGCACCGACAGCCCCGGCCGCGATCCCGGCGCCGGGCTGCGACCCCTATGATTTCGCGGAACATATGCGCACGTGCGAGCACGACCTGCTGAAGAAGGCGCTCGAGCTCAATGCCCATCACCAGAAGAACACGGCCAAGTTCCTGGGCCTGACCTATCACCAGCTGCGCAACTATCTGCGCAAGCACGGGCTGATCGGGGGTTGATCGATTTCTCCTCTCCGCCCTTGGGGGCGGAGAGGTCGGGTGAGGTGGGAGATTCCAGGGCGCCGGCGGATTAGCCGCAAGCACCACTTCATCCCAAACCCTTCTCCCCCGAAGGCGGAGAAGGGTTTATTCTGTCCGTGGGTCCATGAATGACTTCTCGGCCAGCAGCTTCTCCAGCTTCACCGAGAATTCGCGGAACGGCCCGGGCGCGTATTTGAGGTCGCTCGTATAGAATTGCGCCAGCGAGGTGATGCCCTGTTTCTCCATCTCCTCGATGAGATCGGGCATCAGCGTGCGGTAGCGTTGCCAGCCCTTGACCTCCCGGTCGGCATAGCGCGTCAGCAGCGCCTCGTCCGACGGCGGCTGATAGCGCTCGCGATGAATGAAGCTTTCGAGCGGCAGGCGATCGCGTGCCGCCGGCGCCTCGTCCGGATAGCCCACCACCAGCGTGGTGATCGGAAAGCAGGTTTCCGGCAGCTCGAGGAACGTCGCGATCTCGGTGCAGGACATGAGCGTGGTGCCCATGTAGCAGATGCCGAGCCCGCGCGCCTGGAATCCCAACGCGGCACTCTGCGCCGTGATCGCCGTATCGACGGCACCTACCATGAAGCTCTTGAAGTTGTTGAAATTATCCCGAGCGCCCCGGAGCTTGAGCCAACGGCGCGTACGCTGCGTGTCGGCGCAAAATGTGACCAGCAGTGGCGCTTGCAGGATCATCGGCTGCTCGAAATGGAGCTTGTAAAGCTCTTCCTTCCGCTTCGGATCCTCGGTCAGCACGATCGAGACCATGTTGAGATTGCCCGAGGAGGAGGTGCCGGCGATCGCCTGGCGGCAGACATCCTCGACCAGTTGCGGATCGATCGGATCGGGCTTATAGCGCCGGATCGAGCGGTGCCGCCCCATCAGCTCGACGAAGCCGGCGGTCAATTCCTCGCTCATGATCCCTCACACAGACGGGCCGTCGATATGGTGGCAGGCAGCGATATGGCCGGCACCGTAATCCCTGAGCGCCGGCTCCTCCAGCGCGCAGATCTCGGTCGCCTTGGGGCAGCGCGTGCGGAAGCGGCAGCCCGAGGGCGGGTTGGACGGCGACGGCAGATCGCCCTGCAGCCGGACATGCGGCTTCGCCCGCTCGAGCTTGGGATCGGGCAACGGCACGGCCGAGATCAGCGCCTGGCTGTAAGGATGCAGCGGCCGGCGATAGAAATCGTCGCGTTCGGCGATCTCCATCACCTTGCCGAGATAGAGCACCATCACCCGGTGGCTGATATGCCGGACGACCGAGAGATTGTGCGAGATGAAGAGGTAGGAAAGGCCGAGCTTCTGCTGCAGATCCATCAGCAGATTGATGATCTGCGCCTGGACCGAGACATCGAGGGCCGAGACCGGCTCGTCGCAGACCAAGAGCTTGGGCTTGAGGACGAGGGCGCGCGCGATGCCGATGCGCTGGCATTGCCCGCCCGAGAATTCATGCGGATAGCGGTCGAGCCAATGGCGATGACCGCCGACCAGCTGGATCATCTCGGCGATGCGGGCGCGCCGTTCCTCCGACGTCTCGTCGCTGGGGAAATTGAGAAGCGGCCGCTCGATGATCTGGCGCACGGTCATGCGCGGATCGAGCGAGGCCAGCGGATCCTGGAAGATGATCTGCATGTTGCGCCGCTCGAGCCGGAGCTTCTCGCCATCGAGCTCGGAGAAATCCTCGCCGAGCCAGACGGTCTTGCCGCCGGTCGGCTCGACCAGCCGCAGGATGCCGCGGCACAGCGTCGATTTCCCGCAGCCGGATTCACCGACGATGCCGAGCGTCTCGCCCGGCTTGAGCTCGAAGCTGACGCCGTCGACCGCGCGGATGACCTTGGCCGGCGGCCCGAACCATTGCCGGCGCTGGGCGAAATGGACCTGAAGGTCGGAGACCTTGAGCAGCGCTGTGCTCATATCGAGGACGGGCTCATAGCGAGGACTCGTGGCAGGCGAGCGTGCGGCCGTGGGATTGCTGATAGGCGGGCTGAACCGTCTTGCAATGCGGCTGGCGGCGCTCGCAGCGCGGCTCGAACGGGCAGCCCGGCGTCGGCAGCGCCAGCGACGGCGGCTGGCCCGGGATGGTGTGGAGCGTGGCGTGCATCACCTCGTCGAGGCGCGGCATGGAATCGAGCAGGCCCTTGGTATAGGGATGCCGCGGATCGGCGAAGAGCTGCTCGGCCGACCCGCTTTCCATGATCCTGCCGCCATAGAGCACGACAACGCGATCGCAGATGGAGGCCACGACGCCCAGATCATGCGTCACCAGCACGACCGTGGTACCCATCTTGGCCGTGAGATCCTTGATGAGATCGAGGATCTGCGCCTGCACGGTGACATCGAGTGCCGTCGTCGGCTCGTCGGCGAAGAGGATCGCGGGCTGGCACAGGAGCGCCATCGAGATCATCACGCGCTGGCGCATGCCGCCCGAGAATTCGTGCGGATATTGCCGGATCCGCTTCTTGGCATCGGGAATGCGCACCTGGTCCAGCATCTCGGTGGCAAGCCGGAGCGCCTCGGCCTTGGCCATGCCGCGATGCTTCACCAGCACCTCGGTCAGCTGGGTCGAGATCTTGAGGAACGGGTTGAGCGAGGTCATCGGGTCCTGAAAGATCATCGACATCGCCGAGCCGCGCAGCTCGTCGAGATCATTATCCTTGAGGCCCAAGATCTCCTTGCCGCGCAGCTTGACGCTGCCTTCGGCACCACCGTTCTTGGCCAGCAGGCCCATTATCGCGAGCAGGATCTGGCTCTTGCCGGAGCCCGATTCACCGACGATGCCGACCGTCTCGCCGGGCCTGAGATCGAAGCTCACCTCATTCACGGCGGCGACCGTTCCGGCATCGACGCGGAACTTCACCTTGAGGTCGCGCACGGCCAGGATCGGTTCGGCGAGAGCCGCGCCAGATGCTGGCAGCGGCGTCACGAGGGGCAGCGACATCTCAGCGATCCTTGGGATCGAAGGCGTCGCGTAAGCCGTCGGCGACGAAATTGAGGCTGAAGAGCGTGAGCGCCAGCGCCGCCCCGGGAAACTCGATCTGCCAGGGCGAGGTGTCCATCGCCTCCGCCCCCGTGCTGATAAGCGTGCCCCAGCTCGATTGCGGCTCCTGAATGCCGAGGCCGAGATATGACAAGAACGACTCGCCGATAATCACCTCCGGAATGAGCAGGCTGGCAAAGACGATCACCGGCCCGATCGCGTTGGGGATGATGTGGTGGCGCACGATCGCGAGCGGCCGCATGCCGCCGGCGCGCGCCGCCTCGATGAATTCCTTCTGCTTCAGGCTCAGCGTCTGGCCGCGCACGATGACCGCGATGGTGAGCCAGATGAGCGAGCCGATGGCGATGAAGATCGCCAGCATGCCGCGGCCCAACACCATGGTCAGCATGATCACGAAGAACAGGAACGGCAGGCCGTAGAGGATATCGACGATGCGCATCATCAATTGGTCGATGGCGCCGCCGAAATATCCGGCGATCGAGCCGTAGCTGACGCCGATCACGACGGCCACGATCGTTGCGAGCACGCCGATCGCGAGCGAGGTGCGGCCGCCGATGAGAACGCGCGTCAAGAGATCGCGGCCGAGATCGTCGGTGCCGAAATAATGGCCCGAGCTGAAGGAAGGCGGCAGGTTGATGGCGCCGAAATCGGCCTGGGTCGGATCGAAGGGCAGCAGCAACGGCCCGACGAGGCAGGCGATGATGATGAAGAGGATGATGAAGATGCCGACGACGGCGGCATGATTGCGGCGGAGCCGGGCGAAGCCGTCCTTGAGCTTGCTGCGGCCGGGAGATCCTGCGAGCTCCTGGCCCGCGACGAGGCTCGCGTCACTCATAGCGCACCTTGGGATCGAGCAGCGAATAGGCGAGATCGACCACCAGATTGGCGAAGATGATCAGGGCGCCGTAGAAGATCACCGTGCCCATCACCAGCGTGTAATCGCGATTGGACGCCGCCTCGACGAAATAGCGCCCGATGCCGGGGATCGAAAAGGCGCGCTCGATCACGACCGAGCCGGTGACGATGCCGGCCGTGGCCGGGCCGAGATAGGCGATGGTCGGCAGGAGCCCGCCCAAGAGCGCATGGCGCCAGACCGTGAGACGGACGCCGAGGCCTTTGGCGCGCGCCGTGCGGACATGGTTGGAGCGGAGCGATTCGATCATGCTGCCCCGTGTCAGCCGCGAGATCGTCGCGATCGGCGGCAGCGACAGCGCCAGCACCGGCAGCACCTTGTGCTGCCAGCCGCCATCCCAGCTCGCGACCGGCAGCAGATGGAGGCCGAGCGCGAAGACGAGCTGGAAGATCGGTGCGGTAATGAAGGTGGGCACCGCGACGCCGATCATGCCGACCGCCATCACGGAATAGTCGGTGATGGAATTTTGTCGGAGGGCCGCCAGCGTGCCGATGAAGATTCCAACCGTGGTCGCCACCAGCAGCGCCCAGAGGCCGATCTCGGCCGAGATCGGGAAGCCGCGCAGGATGAGCTCGGACACGGTGTAGTCGCGATATTTGAAGGACGGGCCGAAATCGAGATGCAGCACGCCCCAGACATAGCGGCCGAACTGCTCATAGAGCGGCTCGTCCAAATGATAGGCCTTGTTGAGGTTGGCCATCACTTCCGGTGTCGCCTTGCGATTGGAATCGAACGGCCCACCGGGTGCGATCCGGATCATGAAGAACGAGATCGCGATGATCGCGAAGAGTGTTGGAATCGCGACCAGCAAGCGGCGCAGGAAGTATCTCAGCATCGTGCCGCCCAAACCTCCCTTGTCGGCGCTGATGGAAGGGCCCGTCTCTAGCAGGACTCATCAGGTGCCAGCAAGATTATTACCGTGCTGTGGCAGAGGCCCTGTGACGCAGCCCCTGCGGTGGAAGGCCCAAAGCAAGAACGGCGCGGGGTTGCCCCCGCGCCGCTTGTCTTCTGCAGTCGACCGAGATGTCGATCAGAACTTGATCGAAATCTTGGTGTAGATGAACCGGCCGGTATAGTCGTAGCCGGCGCCGGTGACGGTCTGCGAGACCGACACGCCACCCGCCAGGAACGGCGGCTGCTTGTCGAACAGATCGTCGACGCCGACTGTCGCTGTCATGTTCTTGTAGCTGTAGGTCGCCGACACATCGGTGAAGAACTGCCCCGCCGCGTGGCAGCCATTGAGCGCGTCCACCTGTGCCGCAGTAAGCCCGAAAAAGGACGGGTTGCATTCGGAAGACTGGGTCGCCGCATCCGCCTTGACGCCGCCATAGTAGCGCTCGGTCAGCGTCGTCGACCAATTGTCCTGGCTGTAGGTGGCGCCAAGCTGGGCCTTCCAACGCGGCTCGGCACTGTCGCCGCCGAGATCGTAGGTACCGGCCTGCTGCGTCACGACACCGCCTGTGATGATGTTGTCGGACAGGAGATATGTCGCCTGACCGTCGAGCGAGATCCGGCCGCCCAGCTGCGGCAGGCCGATCTTGTCGGTGCCGAAGGCATAGCTCAGACCCAGATCGATGCCGTCGGTGTTCTCCGCCCCGAAGTTGATGAGCGGATCGGCGACCGAGACCAGGATGCCGGTACCCGGGGCGCGGACGACGCCGGCACACGGATCGGCCAGGCCGGACGGCGGCGCCCCTGGAACGTAGCACGCGTCGAGCGGATCGTTGGCCAGCGCGATCGAGTTGCGGACCAGCACGCTATAATAGTCGATCGTTGCCGACAGGCCCGGAACCCAGCGCGGCGTGACCACGCCGCCGAAGGTCCATTCCTGCGACCGTTCCGGCTTCAGGCCCGGGTTTCCGCCCTGGACGGTCTGAACCTGGTTGATCGTGTCGGAGAAATTGGCGATCTGGGCCGCCGTCAAGCCGGCCTTCTTCAGATCGGCGACGCATTGCGCGGACGGCGTATTAGCGCCGCCGGCGGTATCGCAAGGATCGGTGCCCGATGGGTTGTTGAGGAACGAACCGCCGAACAGCTCCTCGGCCTGCGGCGCGCGGAAGCCGGTCGAGTTCGAGCCGCGGAAGCGGAAATCTTCCGTGACCGCGTAATCGACGCCGAACTTGTAGGTGAGCGCCCGACCGAAGTTGGAGTAGTAATCATACCGGCTCGAGAGATCGAGGGTCAGCGACTTGGCGAAGGGCAGATCCTTCAAGACCGGCACGTTCAACTCGATATAGCCGGATCCCACATTGTAGGAGCCGGAGGTCGGCGAGGCGTTCGAGTTGGCGTCGCCCTGGACTTCAGTCGAGTCCGGATCGCTGAACGCGCTTTCGTTACGATACTCGAAGCCGATCGAGGCCTGGAGCGGGCCCGCCGGCAGCTGATAGATCGGGCCGGTGATGTTGCCGTAGTAATAAGCTTCCTCGAGATCGCTGGTGCGCGTGTTCGTGAACAGCAGATATTGGGCCTGCGCCGGCGACAGCGAGTTGAAGCCGAAGAAATTGGCCAAGCACGGATCGGAGGCAGGGCCGTTCAGGCCAGCAATCTTAGCCTCGGTCGGATTACAGGACGCTTCGCCAAGCTCTTCGGCGGCGTGCTCGAAATTGACCTCGTTGAAGACGCGCGAGGTCACGTCCGACTTGCCGTAGACGTAGCCCGTTTCCCAGTCATACTTGTCGAGCAGCTCGCCCTGCAATGCGAAGTGCAGGCGATAGGTGTCGACATCCTGGGTGAAGATGCGGTCGCCGGCCTCGAAGCGGCGGGTCAGGAACGAGGTGATGTCCTGCGGCCCGGTGCCCAGCGTGGCGCCGCCCGGCAGGACGATATTGCCGGGATTGGTCGGGTTGGCGAGGTTCGGGATCGGGTTGCCGTCGGCGCCGAACAGCGGGACGCCGCCATTCTGCAAGAACTCCGGCACGAACAGGCCGTTCGGGAACTTGGTGGTGGCGACGTTGTTGCCAAGCGGCTCGGGGTTGAGCTGCTGCTGCGAGGTCCGGTTGGTGTAGAACGCGTCCACCACGGCGGTCACATGCGGCAGGATATCGTAATGGGCCGCGAGATTGATCTGGTTGCGGTCCTGCTCGCCCTGCAGCAGCTGCTGCTGGGTGATGTCGAAGAACGGCTCGGTGCCAAGGATGTTCGGCTCGAAGATCAGGCCCGGAGGCAGGATCGAGTTGACGTTGGCCGGCGGGTTGTTGGTCTGGAAGAACTGGCCGTTATTGCCGAAATAGGTCCGCACACCGCCGATGACGGCATCGACGCCGGGCACGCGCGACGAGATCGCCGGGAAACCCAGGTCCTCATTGTCGACATGCTGATCCGATGAGTATTGGCGATCGCGCTGGAAGACTGGATCAGTGTGGTCGTGGGTGACATTCAAGATCACGTTGCCGCGATCGAAGTCGGAACCGATCGTCGACGACACGCCGTAATGCAGGCCGTCATCATGGGAGGTGATGCCGAAATCGCCGTCGAACTCGAGGCCGTTGAAGTGCTTCTTGAGGATGATGTTGATGACGCCGCCGATGGCATCCGCACCATAGATCGACGAGGCGCCGTCGCGCAGCACGTCGATATGGTCGATCATCGAGACCGGGATGCTGTTCAGGTCGACATTGGCCTGGCTGGTCTCATTGTCGGTCGACACCATGCGCAGGCCATCGACCAGGACCAGCGTGCGCTGGGCGCCGAGGTTGCGCAATCCCACGACAGAATCGCCGTTACCGCCGTTGGTCGCGGCCGAGGAGACACCACCGGAGAAATCGACGGCCGGCAGCTTCTTCAGCACTTCTTCGACCGTGGTCGCACTAGTCTTGGCAATGTCGTCGCTCGACACCACCGTGATCGGGTTGGCGCTCGCGGCGTCGGCATTCTTGATGCGCGTGCCGGTCACTTCGATCGTCTCGGTCTGTGGTGCCGCCTGCGCCGTCTGAGCGCTCTGCGCCATCGCCGGCGCCACGGCCAGCCACGGCATCAGGGCTACAATTGCAACCGAACCCGCGAGCCGAGCGGGAAGCGCCAAAGGCCCTGCCCCCTTCTTGAATTCCCTCATGAACACCCCCTGTAGCGAACGCGCCGTGACCGCGAGTCCAGCGCGCCCAGTGACCAACGTGTAACCTCGCTGTTACATCTTGTTCCTAATTGCGCGCGCAAAGACAACTGTGATGGTCCGGCAGCACGGACAGAGTTTTCAGCTGTTGCCGTTACGCCACAAATGAGGCGAAGGAGACCGGCTTTTCGCTGTCCCCGTAGGCCCTGAGCGCTCGAAACAGGCAAGGGGTGGTTGCGCTAGCGGTGCGCGCGTACCGCGAGCCAGTTGAGGGCCGCAGTGGCTGTGGCCTGCCCAGTCGCAAAGCAGGCCTGCAGCAGGTAGCCGCCGGTCGGCGCCTCCCAATCGAGCATCTCGCCCGCGAGGAAGAGACCGGGGCGGCGCCGGAGCATCAGGCCCTGATCGAGCTCGCTGAACGGGACGCCGCCGGCAGTCGAGATCGCGCGCTCGATCGGCGCGGTGCCGGTGACGGGGAGGGCGAGGCTTTTCACCTGACGCGCAAGGGCCGCGGGTACGGCGGCCTCGACGCCCATTTCGCGCAGCAAAGCTGCAGCAATTGGCGGCAGTCCGGTCGCCTTGCGCAGGAAGTTGCTGAAGCTGGCGCCGCGCCGCGGCAGCGCCAGCCGCTCCCCGAGCTTCGCCTCCGTCCAGCCCGGCTTGAGATCGAGAAAGATGCGCGTGCCGCCGGGCCTGAGCGCCGCATCGCGCGCGGCCGATCCCAGCGCGTAGATGGCCCCGCCCTCGATGCCGTAGCGCGTCACGACCGCCTCGCCGGGAACGGACCGACCGTCATGGCGGAGTGTTACAGTCTTGAGCGGCGTGCCGGCCCAGCGCGCGGCGAAGGGCTCGGACCAGGCGACAGCCAAGCCGCAATTGGCCGGACGGAAGGGGGCGAGCTCGATCCCGAGCGCCGCCAGGATCGGCGCCCAGCCGCCGTCGGCGCCGAGGCGTGGCCAGCTGGCGCCGCCCAGTGCCAGGATCACGACATCGGCCGTGCGCACGACCGGCCCCGCCGGCGTCTCGAAGCGCAGCCCGCCTGCCGGATCGAAGCCGCTCCAACGATGGCGCGGATGGATCCGGACGCCAAGCTCGGCCAGCCTGCCCAGCCAAGCGCGCAGCAGCGGCGAGGCCTTGAGCTGCACGGGAAAGACCCGGCCGCTCGAGCCCACGAAACTTTCGATGCCGAGCCCGCGGGCCCAAGCACGGAGCTCGTCCGGACCGAAGGCATGGATCGCCGGCGCCAGTGTCGCCTCGGCCGGGCCATAGTGCTTGAGGAATTGGTCGAGCGGCTCGCTATGGGTGAGGTTGAGCCCACCGCGGCCGGCCATCAGCAGCTTGCGCCCGACGCTCGGCATCGCGTCATAAAGATCGACGGCAAGGCCGGCAGCGGCAAGCCGTTCGGCCGCCATGAGCCCGGCCGGCCCGCCGCCGACCACAAGCGCCTGGGCACTGGTCATTCTGTGGCTCGCTTGAAGGACATGAGGCGAAGCTCTACCCTGACCGCGACGGCAATACCATCCGAGGGTGAAGCACCCCTGCCCATGCCCGATCAGTCGCCGGCCAATGCCCTGCTGTTTCTGCGCGACGAGGAGCTGCGCCAGGGTTTCGATCTGCTCTATTTCGCCCAGCGCGACCTGGAAGCCGCGGGCCTGACGCTGCTGGCGCCGCTCGGGCTCCATGGCGGCCATCGGCGCGCCATCCATTTCCTCGCCCGCCAGCCCGAGATCACCGTGACGGAGCTCCTGTCGCTCTTGGGATTGACCAAGCAGAGTCTGGGCCGGCTCCTGGCCGAGCTCGCTTCCCAGGATCTCGTCCGCGAGCGCCAGGGCACCCGCGACCGGCGCCAGAAGCTTCTCTCGCTCACCGAGGCCGGCCGGGCGCTCGAGCGCCAGCTGTGGGAGCAGCAGCGGCTTCGCATCGCCCGCGCCTTTCGCGATTCGGGACCTCAGGCAGTGGAAGGATTCCGCCGCGTCCTCATGGGGCTGAGCGGCACGGCGCCGCCGCCCAGCTCTGCCGGAGGCCGCGGATGAGCGATCCTGTCCTCACGGCCGAGGAGATCGAGGAGCCGCCGCATCTCCTCATCGTCGATGACGACAGCCGGCTGCGCGCCGTGCTGCGCCGTTACCTGCAGCGCAACGGCTTCCGCGTGTCCGAGGCCGGCAATGCCGAGGAGACCCGCGCCAAGCTCATCTCCTTCGAGTTCGACTTGATTGTGCTCGATGTCATGATGCCGGGCGAGAACGGCTTCGACCTCTTGTCGAGCATCCGCCGCACCGACCGCGTGCCCGTGCTGATGCTGACCGCGATGAGCGAGGCGGGCGACCGGGTCAAAGGACTCGAGCGCGGTGCGAATGACTACCTCGTCAAGCCGTTCGAGCCACGCGAGCTGGTCCTGCGGCTCAAGAACATCCTGGCGCGCGTGCCGCCGGCGGCACCCTCGCCCGAGCCGGCCCGTCAGCTGAGCCTCGGCGAATGCCGTTTCGATCTCGCCCGCGGCGAGCTCTTGCGCGGCGATCAGCCGGTGCATCTGACCGCCGGCGAGGCGGCACTTCTGGGGGCACTCGCGGCCAAGCCCGGCGTACCGCTGTCGCGCGAGGCGCTGTCGGCCTACAGCCAGTTCAGCGGCAATGAACGCACCGTCGACGTCCAGATCACCCGGCTCCGGCGCAAGATCGAGCGCGACCAGAAATTCCCGCGCTATCTCCAGACCGTGCGCGGCACGGGCTATGTGCTGAAGCCCGATTAGGGCGCCGATTATTTCCGCGCGCCGCGACGCGTGCCGGCTCGACGGACGGACGCGAAGGTGTGCGGATCGGCAAGGCGGCTTTCGGGCAGCGAGATGATCACGCGCGTGCCTGTTCCGAGCACGCTCTCCACGCGCAAATCGCCGCCATGGAGACGCATCAGCGATCGCGAGATGGGAAGCCCGAGACCCGTACCCTTGAACCGTCGAGCGATGGTGGAGTCGACTTGCCCGAAGGGCGTCAGCGCGGTCTCGATGTCGGCGCTGGACATGCCGATGCCGGTGTCGGACACCGATATCTCCAATCCCGTCCCCAGGATTCGCTGAGCCGCGACCGTCACGGTGCCGCCGCTCGCCGTGAATTTGAGCGCATTCGACAACACATTGAGCATGACCTGCTGCACGAGGCGCTGATCGGCCCGCAGGATCGACGGCTCGGCGAGCTGCAACTGCATCGAAATCTGCGCCGCTTCGGCTTGTTTGCCGAACAAGCCGACGACCCCCGCGATCTGTTCCCGCACATCGAGATCGGTTTCCCGCAACTCGACCTTCCCGGCCTCGAGCTTGGCCAGGTCCAGAATGTCGTCGACCAGGTCGAGCAGATGACGGCCGCTCGAGAAGATATCGCGGGCGTAGCCGACATAATGGTCGGGTGCTGGACCCATGACCTGATCCTTGATCATCTCCGCAAAGCCTAGAATAGCGGTCAGCGGCGTCCGCAATTCGTGGCTCATTGTCGCCAGGAACGTGCTTTTGGCCTTATTGGCGATATCCGCTTCTTCCTTCGCGGCCAGCAAGGCGCGCTCGGCCAGCTTGCGCGTGGTGATGTTCTGGATCGCGCCCACCACCCGCACCAACCGTCCCTGATCGTCGACGAACATCTTGGCAGCGGACTGCGCCCAGACCTCCCGGCCATCGGCACGGTTCATCCGGTGTTCCGGCCGATACGGCGCGCCCGTCTCGACATGCGCCTGCCAGGCCGCCCGGACGACGGCACGGTCGCGCGGGTCGACGGCGACATAAAGGTCTTCGTACAGGCTCTCGAAAGTCTGCTGTTGATCGAAGAACGTGTCTTCGGCGCCGCTCTTGGTCAATTCTCGCCCGACATAGTCGAGCTCCCAGACATGGATGTCCGACAATGCGAGGGCCAGCTTCAACCGCTCCTCGGAGCGCTCGCTACGTTCGAGCGCCAGGTCGCGCTCGCGCAGCGTCTTGGCCAGCGCCGCCACGGCCTGCGCCCTGACCCACTCGTCAGCGAGGAAATCCGCGATGTCTTGCAGGCGCGCCGCCTTGGTCGCATCGAAAGCCTGCGGCTCCAGCCCGGAGACGCTGAGCACGCCCGGCGTGGAGCCGTCGAGCAAACGGATCGGGACCGCCACCGTGAACCGCAGAAACGGCGGACCGGTGACCAGGGGATGGTTGGCGAAGTGCGGGTCCAGCCGCCCGTCCTCGACCCAGAACAGCTTGCCGCCATCCAGAACCGACTGGGTCACGGGATCTTCCACCGGCAAGGCCTCGGCATACCGGCTGCGCCATATCTCGCCTTCGTGAACGAGGATGATGGATGCACCGGCCGAGGCGAACATGCCGCGGGCCAGACGCGCCGCGCGATCGAAAACCGCCGTCGATAGATCGAGGCCAAAGGGGGCGTCGCGGGAAGTCATGGTCGTGCCGCGCTCGGTCGCAATGCACCGGTATCTTGGCGCCAAGTGGGTCCTGGAACCCTGAATATCTGCGTCTATCGTTAAGATTCGGTGCGGATCCGGCCCGCGGCCGCTTCGCGCGCGGCACGGGCTCTGTGCTGAAACCGGATTAAGCGGCTATACCACTACTCAGCGAAGTGGGGCGGGGGCAGTGTCTTAGAACAGCCGCACGCCGTTCGGCACGGCATGGTCCGGTGCGATCAGCACCACCGCACCTGCCTCGTCCGGAAAGCCCAGCACCAGCACCTCGGACATGAATTTGCCGATCTGCCGCGGCGGGAAATTCACCACCGCCGCCACCTGCCGTCCAATCAACGTCTCGGGCTGGTAATGGACCGTGAGCTGGGCGGAGGATCGCTTCACGCCCAGCTCGGCCCCGAAATCGATGGCGAGCTTGATCGCCGGCTTCCGCGCCTCGGGATAAGGCTCGGCGGCCACGACCGTACCGACGCGGATTTCGACCTGAAGGAACTGCTCGAAACTGATGTCCATGGAGCGGCGCTATTTGCCTTTCTTGGCGAGATGCTTGACCTCGTCCAGCCCCTCGCCGATCCGGCGATTGATGACATCGACCGCCTCGTTGCCCGAGCGCGCCATGATCTCGGCCAGCTCGCGCGCGTTGGCGAGCGCCTTCTCGAGCGCCGCCTTCGCGGCCTCCGCATGCTTGGCGACGCGCTCTTCCGGGCTGTGCGCCTGCGACATGTCGCGCATCAGCGTCTGCGCTTCCTCGATGCCGCCGCGCACGATCTCGGCCTGGCGTCGCGCCAGCGCCTGCATGCCTTCGATCACAAGCTGATTGGCCTTGGTCAGCGCCTCGACATTCTTGCGCTGCGAGGACATGACGGCTTCGACATCCATGCCAGGCACCTTGAACTCGCCCAGCAGCTTGGTCACATCCATGTCGAACAGCGGGTTCGGCGTCTTGGTCATGATCCGCATCCTTCTCGCATCAAGAGAAAAAGGTCGGGTTATTCGCCGGAATAAAAGAGATCTTCCGCCGCGCGAGCGGCACGCGTCAAGAGGCCGCCGCTTCGTCCTGGGCGGATGTTTCCTGCTCGAGCCGCATGAACGGCTCGGCTCGCCGGAGCGCCTTGTCGAGCGCCGCCATAGTGCGGCTGAGATCGGGCGAATCATCGTCGCGGAAGGTCCGCACGGCCGACAGATATGCCGCACACAGCGTCGGCACGCGCACGGCGCCGATGAGGCCGCCGGCCGGAATATGGGCCGCTTCCAGCATCCAGCGCATCGAATGCGGCAGCGTGAGGGCGACCGGCAGCATCTCCGGCACCAGCCGCCGCGCCTCGCCGGCCATGCGGGCGAGTGACGGCTTATAGGGAGTAAGCGCGTCGAAGCGCCGCATCAGCACGTCGAACAGCCGGTCGCGCGGCCGCTCCTTGGGATCTACCGGCTCGGCCAAGCTGGCGAGATCGATCCGGCGGACGAATTCCTCGAGGATCGCGGGCTTCGACGGCAACAGGCGATAAAGCTCGGTGATGCCAAGCTCGGCCGCCGCCGCGATATCGGCGAGCGAGATCTCGGACCAGCTCCGCTCGGCCGCCAGCCGCATCGCTGCGTCGACGATCTGGAGCTTCAAATCCTCAGGTGGCGGAACCGTTTTTCGGGCCATGGCTTCCCTCCAATCCTGCCTCGGAGATGGGGTGAAAGGTCCGAAATTTCAACGACTTTATGCGACGGTTGCGACCCGCCCGCCGGTCAGGCGCTGAAGCTCGGCGAAGCTCACGGGAAAGAGTGATTTCGGATGGCCGGCCGCCGCCCAGATCTCGTCATGGGCGGCAAGATCGCGATCGATGAACACGACCCCTTCCATCGCATGGCCGACGGGGGCCACCCCGCCGATCGCGAAACCGGTCCGCTCGCGCACGAAATCGGCGTCGGCCTTGCCGAGCTTTTCACCCAAGAGGGCCTCGACTTTGCACTCGTCGACCCGGTTGGCGCCGCTGGTCACGACCAGCACATGCCGGCCCGACGACGCCTTGAAGATGATCGATTTGGCGATCTGTCCAAGCCCGCAACCGAGCGCCGCCGCGGCCTGAGGGGCGCTATGGGTGGCATCGGGCAGCATGCGCACCTCGCCCTGATAACCATTTCCGCGCAAGACGGCGAGGACGCGCTGAACCGGTGCCGGCAGCTCGCTCATCCGGCCAGTTCCCGCGACCGCGCCGCGGCTGCTGCGACCGCGCGATCCATGAGATGCTGCAGCCCATCCTCGGCCATCAGGATATTGAGGGCGGCCTGCGTCGTGCCGGCCGGGCTCGTCACATTCTTGCGCAATTGCTCGGCACTTTCCGGCGAGAGGCGCGCGAGCTCGCCCGCTCCCGATACCGTGGCGCGGGCCAGCCGCATCGCGAGCTCGGGCGCCAACCCTTCCCTGGCACCAGCGGCCGCGAGCGCCTCGATCATCAGGAAGATATAGGCGGGTCCGCTGCCCGAGACCGCCGTCACGGCATCGAGAAGCCGCTCGTCATCGGCCCATTCGACCGCCCCCACCGCCTCGAGCAGCCTGAAGCCCAACGCCTTGCCGGCGGCATCGACATGGGGGTTCGGCACAATGACCGAGATGCCGCGCCCGACCGCGGCCGGCGTGTTCGGCATGGCGCGCAGCACCGGCGTTTCAGGGCCGAAATGCCCGGCGAAGCTCGCGAAGCCCTTGCCGGCGACGATCGACAGCACGGGTGCCCCCAGCGCCACCACCGACCGATAGGGCGGCAGGGCCGCATCCATATATTGCGGCTTCACCGCGACGACCGTGATGTCGGGCCGGTAACCGGCCGGCAGTGACGCGGCATCGCTCAGCAACGTGACATGGGCCTCGCCCGTGAAACCCGCGATTCCGGCTGGATCGACGGCGGTCACATGGCCGACGACGCCACCCTCGAGCCAGCCCCGGACAAGCGCCTGGCCCATCTTGCCGCAACCGATGAGCAGGACCTCCGCGGCAGCTGCGGCACTCACGCCTCGCCCATCGGCTCGATCATGGCCGAGGTCATGGCGTCGTCGGGCGTCTTCCCACCCCAGATGACGAGCTGGAACGCCGGATAGAAGCGCTCGCACTCGCTCAACGCCATATCGACCAGATCCTCGAGCTGCTCGACCGAGGCGCCGGAGGCGCCGCGCAGCAGAATCGCATGGCGGAACATCGGCAGGTTCGTGTCCGAGCAGACATCGAAATGGCCCAGCCACATCTTCTCATTGATGATCGCGAGCAGCTCATAAACCTGCTGCCGGCGCGCCTTCGGGACCTTCATGTCGAAGCTGCAGGAGAAATGCATGGCACTGATCTCCTCCTGCCACACGAACAGCAGGCGGTAATCGCACCAGCGCCCGGAAATCTCGACCACCATCTCCTCGTCGCTGGCACGATCATGGGCCCATTCATTGGCCAGCACGATCTCCTCGACGATATCGATCGGATTGCCCCCGACGATGCTGTGGTCAGTCGATAAAGCGGTCATCGCTACCCTCCATACGGGGCTGCTTGGCGATGGCATCCCCACATGCCACCACCGAGCCTGGTGTGAGCGACCCGTGACTCACACTTCATATAGTAGAGCCTGCCAAACCCGGCCCGAACGCGCAAGCTCCGATCAAATCGCTCAACCATACGTTCCCGCTCAGTCAATCCTGTGTTGCCGGCTTGGCACGTTTCCGTGCCGGTTTGGGTGCGGCATGCGCCGGCGGCGCCATGGATGCCAGCCGCAACTCCAGCTCGGCCAGGCGGGCCGCCAACGCTTCCTGCTCCGCCCGGGCCTTGGCGGCCATGGCCTGGACGGCATCGAACTCCTCGCGCGTCACCACATCCATGCGTGCCAGAATACGCTCGAACTGCTCGCGCATGCGTTGCTCGACCTCGTCGCGCACGCCGCTCAAGGCGGTGAAGGCACCGGTCGCAACCCGCGCCAGGTCATCGAGCAGGCGATTATCGGTCTGCATGGCGGAACTCCCATCTAGCCAGATCGCCGTATATGGGCAGCGCTAGCACGAAATCGATGAACGGCGAAAGAATTATGGACCTTGCCCGCAACGCCTGCCTCATTAGCGGCGGCACAGCTGAGCCGTGCCAAATCCAAGCGGTGATGGACGGAACATCAACGAGAATAGTACAAACCATTGCTCTTTCGACTGATGGGCGCATGGCTCTCTACGACGATATCGGGCGAAACTACGCGGGGTTCCGCCGGCCGGACCGGCGGATCGCGGCAGCCATCGAGTTGGCACTCGGGGATGCCGCGAGCGTGGTGAATATCGGCGCCGGGTCCGGCTCCTATGAACCGCCCGGCCGAGCCGTGCTCGCCGTCGAGCCGTCCGACGTGATGATCCAGCAACGCCCCCCCGGGGCCGCGCGATGCCTGCAGGGGTCGGCGGAGGCGCTGCCTCTGGAGACGGGCTCCGTCGATGCGGCCATGACGGTACTCAGCGCCCATCATTGGCCGGATCTCGCGTGCGGTTTGGCTGAGATGGCGCGGGTGGCGCGCAAGCGCGCGGTCGTGCTGACATGGGTTCCCGATGCCCCGCCATTTTGGCTGACCGAGGACTATTTCCCCGAGATAGCGGCCTTTGACCGCAAGATCTTTCCGAATTCCCCCGGCCTTCTGGCGATGCTGGAGCGCGCGATCGGGCCGGCGCGCATGGTGACGGTTCCCGTTCCGCATGACTGCACGGATGGCTTCCTCTGCGCCTATTGGCGCCGGCCGGAAGCCTATCTCAACGCCGAAGTCCGAAGCGCCATATCCAGCTTCGCCCGGATCGACGCCGAACCGGGCCTGGCCAGGCTGCATGCCGACCTGTCAAGCGGGCGCTGGGCCGAGCGCAACGGCCATCTCTTGACCCTGGATGCGCTGGACCTGGGCTACCGCATCGTTTGCTGCGAAATTGCCGGCAAAACCCGTTAAACCCATGATCGCCCAGCGGCACCGGGAAAGCCCCGCGCTTGCCGGCCGCCAAGGCTTGCGCCTATAAGCTCGGCCATCATGATCGTCATCACCGGCGGCGCCGGTTTCATCGGATCGAATCTCGTGGCATGCCTCGAAGCACGCGGCGGTCCCGGTCTTGTGGTCGTGGATCGGCTGCGCACGACCGAGAAATGGCGCAATCTCGGCAAGCGCGAGCTGCTCGAGATCGTGCCGCCCGACTTGATGTTCGAGTATCTCGACGATCATCGCTCCGTTATCGATGGCGTATTTCATCTGGGAGCGATCTCCTCGACCATGGAGGCCGACGCCGATCTCGTCGTCTCGAACAATTTCACCCTGTCGCAGCGAATCTGGCGCTGGTGCGCCGACAATCGCGTGCGGCTGATCTATGCCTCCTCGGGTGCCACATATGGCGACGGCACGGGCGGCTTCGACGACGATGCGTCGAGTGCTGCACTGGCCCGCCTTCAGCCGCTCAATGTCTATGGCTGGTCGAAGCATCTGTTCGATCGCTGGGTCGTGCGCCAGGCCGAGCGCTCCTACCCCTGTCCGCCGCAATGGGCCGGGCTCAAATTCTTCAACGTCTATGGGCCGAACGAGTACCACAAGGGCGCCCAGCTGAGCGTGCCGTTCCAGATCTGGCGTACGCTTGCGGAGGATAAGCCCGTCACCCTCTTCCGCTCGCATCGCCCGGATGTCGCCGACGGCCAGCAGCAGCGCGACTTCGTGTGGGTCGACGATGTCGTCGAGATGATGCTGTTCCTTTACGACAATCCGAAGGTGGGCGGCCTCTTCAATGCCGGCACGGGCACCGCGCGCAGCTTCCTCGATCTCGCCAAGGCGACCGCTGCCGCGATGGGACGCGAAGCCGAGATCGACTTCGTCGACACGCCGGAAGCGATCCGCGCCAATTACCAATATTTCACGCAGGCCCGCATGGACCGGCTGCGCAAGGCGGGTTATGCCAAGCCGCCGACCAGTCTCGAGGACGGGATCAGGCAGTATGTCCAAGGCTTCCTTGTGAGATCGGATCGCTATCGATGATCCTCGTCATTCCCTATCCGCACTTCGATCCGATCGCATTGGCGATCGGCCCGCTGGCGATCCGCTGGTATGCGCTGGCCTATATCGCCGGGCTGGTGCTGGGCTGGCGCTATTGCGTGGCGCTGGCCAAGCGGCCGCCGATCTTCATGAAGACCATCGATATCGATGATTTCCTGGTCTGGGCCACGATCGGCGTCGTGCTCGGCGGCCGGACCGCCTATGTGCTGTTCTATCGCCCGGGCTTCTATTTCGAGAATCCGCTCGAGATCTTCCAGCTCTGGCATGGCGGCATGTCCTTCCATGGCGGCTGCGCCGGCGTGATCCTGGCGATCATCCTGTTCGCCCATCGGCGCAACATCCCGATGTTCGCCCTCGGCGACATCGTCTGCTGCGCGACACCGATCGGACTCTTCTTCGGCCGCCTCGCCAATTTCGTGAATGGCGAGCTGTGGGGCCGCCCGACCGACGTGCCCTGGGCTATGGTGTTCCCCAATGGCGGGCCGGAACCGCGCCACCCGAGCCAGCTCTATCAGGCCGGCCTGGAAGGGCTCGTCCTGCTGATCGTGCTGTTCGTGCTCGAGCGAGCCGGCGCGCGCCGACGGCCGGGCATCATCGGCGGCTCCTTCCTCATCGGCTACGCGATCGCGCGCAGCATCGGCGAGCTGTTCCGGGAGCCCGACCAGCAGCTGGGCTTTCTCGGCGATTTCCTGCGCAGCGACCAGGTGCCGGCCTTCCTCCATCCGCTCGCCGGACTGTTCGAGGGCATCACCATGGGCCAGCTCCTGTCGCTGCCCATGCTGATCGCGGGCATCTGGATGATCCTGCGGGCCAGGCCGGTCACCCGCTCGATCGAAGTGTGACGCCGCTCGGGACCAAGCTCGCCGAGCGGATCCGCCGCGACGGCCCGATCGGCATCGACGCCTTCATGGCGGCCGCCCTGGGCGATCCCGAGCATGGCTATTACCGGAGCCGCGACCCGCTTGGGATTGCCGGCGATTTCATCACCGCGCCCGAGATCAGCCAGATCTTCGGCGAGATACTGGGCCTCTGGTGCGCCCATGAATGGCAGCGCCTGGGCGCGCCGTCGGAGATCGCCCTCGTCGAGCTCGGCCCCGGCCGCGGCACGCTCATGGCCGACCTGCTGCGGGCGATCAAAGTGCTGCCCGATTGCCGCCGCGCCGTCCGGGTGCACCTGGTCGAGACGAGCCCGGTGCTGCGCGCGCGCCAGCAAACGCTGCTCGCCGATTCAGCACCCGCCTGGCACCACGCGCTCGAGACAGTGCCCGCGGGACCGATGCTGCTCGTCGCCAACGAGTTCTTCGACGCTCTGCCGATCCGGCAATTCCTGTTCCAGGACGGCGGTTGGCGCGAGCGCCAGGTGACGCTCGATGCGGAGGGCCGCTTCGCCTTCACCGCCGGCCCGCCCGCGACACCACCCGTCGAGCCACCCGAGCCGGCCGGTGGGGCAATCTTCGAGACATGCGAGCCGGCGCTCGCCGTCGCCGCCGAGATCGGACGCCGCCTCGCTGCCGCTCCCGGCGCCGCCCTGCTGATCGATTACGGTCATGGCGCCACATCCTGCGGCGAGACGCTGCAGGCCGTCCGCGCGCATCGCTACGCCGATCCGCTCGAGGCTCCGGGCGAGGCCGATCTCACGGCCCATGTCGATTTCGAAGCCCTTGGGCTGGCACTCCATAGCGCAGGCGCCAAGGTGGCGCCGCTCGCAACGCAGGGGCATTTCCTCAGCATGCACGGTGCGGAGCTCAGGGCCGAGCGGCTGATGCGCGGCAAGGATGCCGCTACGGCTTCCGGCATCGCCCAAGGGCTCCGGCGCTTGCTCGACCCGGCGAAAATGGGCAGACTCTTCAAGGTCCTTATCGCTACCTCGCCGGAACGCGCCCTTTGATCACGCTCTCCGTCCTCGACCAGCCCGGCCTCCGCCATGCCTTCTTCACCCGCGCGGGCGGCGTCGGCGAAGGGCTCTATGCCTCGCTCAATTGCGGCTTCGGCTCGGCCGACAGTGCCGACGTGGTCGAGGCGAACCGGGCGCGCGCCATGGCGATGCTGGGCTTGCCGGCGGCGGCGCTCGTCACGGTCCATCAGATCCATTCGCCCGAGGTGGTCGTCGCCGAGACCGCCTGGCCGCGCGAGCGCAATCCCAAGGCCGATGCGCTGGTGACGAAGGCGCCCGGCCTCTGCCTCGGCATCCTGACCGCCGATTGCGTGCCGGTTCTCTTCGCCGATGCCGAGGCCCACGTGATCGGCGCCGCCCATGCCGGCTGGAAGGGTGCGCTTACCGGCGTGCTCGAAGCGACGGTCGAGGCGATGACGAGGCTGGGCGCGGCCAGGCACTGCATCCGCGCCGCGATCGGCCCGGCGATCCAGCAGGCATCCTATGAGGTCGGACCGGAATTTCCCGGCCGCTTCGCCGAGCGCGATGCCGCGAGCGGCCGCTTCTTCAAGCCCTCCCAACGCAACGGCCATTTCATGTTCGACCTGCCAGGCTTCGCGGAGCATCGGCTCCAGGCTCTGGGCCTCGCCGCGGTCGAAAATTCGCGGCTCGACACCTGCGCCGATGCCGATCGTTTCTTCAGCTATCGCCGCGCCACGCTCCAGGGCGAGCCCGATTATGGCCGCCTGCTGGCCGCCATCACGCTTGCAGCCTGAGCCATGCCGTACCTCGCCATGTTCGTGCTGATATTGCTGCTCGGGCTGCTGACGACCTGTTTCTTCTGAGTCGAGTGCCGATGATCCTTCGCCTGCTGCTTCCGCTCCTGCTTCTCTCGCTTGCCGGCTGCTGGGAGCGGCCGCGCACCTTCGAGGATGACAAGCTGCCGCCCAAGGCGCCGATCCTCACGCTCGCCGACATGAATGGCATCGTGGTCGAGCCGGTGCGCGGGGCAACGAGCGACAAGGGCCAGGCGCTGGCCGAAGGCATGGCAGCCGCGCTCCAGGACCGGGAGGTGCTGGCGAGCGCCACACAAGGCAATGCCCAAAGCCTCCATCTCGTCGGCACATCCGAGGCCGTTGCCGCTGGTCCCGGGATCATGGCGGTCAAGATCCGCTGGAGTTTGCAAGCCACCGACGGCAGCGAGATCGCTGCCGACGAGATGCGGGAGCAGATCCCGTCGGCCGAATGGGCCGTCGGTAGCGGCGAACGCCTTGCCGATGCGATGAAGCGCGAGGCGCCGAAGCTCGCCGCCTTCGTCCAGGAGAAGATCGGGCCCGAGCATGACGCGGAGCAGCAGGTCTTCGTCCGTCCCGTCGAAGGCGCACCCGGCGACGGCAACAAATCGCTGCCCCGGGCACTCGTCTATCTTCTGAAGCGCGCCGGCGTCACGGTCACGGCCGACGTGCAGGCGGCCAATGCCACCACGGTCGTCGGCACGGTGGCGCTGACGCAGGGCAATGCCGGCACCGACCATGTCGTGATCGCCTGGCATGTGCTGCGGCCCGGCGGCGGCGAGGTTGGCCAAGTGAAGCAGGAGAACAACATCCCGCATGGCTCGCTCGACGGCAATTGGGGCGACATCGCCATGGCCGTCGCCAACGCCGCGGTCGGCGATATCGTCCGAGTCATGGCGACGGTGCCTCCGGCCGGGTGAGGCAGCGCTATTTCGGCAGCCGGGCGAGATCGGCGGTGGCGAGATCGGCAAGCGTCTTGCCGCTGCCGTCGCCGGCCGGCACGTCCTTGCCGCTGGTCAGCACTTTTTGGTAGGTCGACTTGGCTTCCGCGAAACGGCCGAGCCGGTTGTAAGAAGCGGCGAGATTATACTGGATGCGGGGATCGCCGGGCGTTTCCCGGTCGGCCGCCTCAAGATGAAGCATCGCGTGTGCCGCATCGCCGTCCTTGAAGAAATCATAGCCGATCTGCGCTTCACTCCGCTCGTCGAACATCGAGCAGCCGGCAAGCAGCAGGAAGGCAGCGGAAAAGCAGGGGAACAGACGGATCACGGGCGCTGGACCTTTCTCGATGCGGCGTCGGGACGATGGCTTTCGGACGCGGCGGTTCTGTAACATTGTTGCCGCACGATTTGAACGCGACATCGAGGACCCAGCGCATGAGAGGAAAGACGAGGACCCATCACCGGCGTGGTGATGTGCCGTTCGATTGCGTGGCGCTGCTGCTCCAGGGCGGCGGTGCGCTCGGCGCCTATCAGGGCGGAGTCTATCAGGCGCTGGCCGAGGCCGATCTGCATCCGACCTGGGTCGCCGGCATCTCGATCGGCGCCATCAACTCCGCAATCATCGTGGGCAACCCGCCGGAGCAACGCGTGACGCGCCTCCGGCAATTCTGGGAGTTGGTCACCGCCGACCCGTTTCCGGGCTTCACCGATCTGATCCGGCCGTTCACGGCCGAGGGCGGCGATCCGACGCATCGTTTCGTCAACCAGCTGAGCGCCGGCCGGGCGCTCATCGCAGGCGCCAACGGCTTCTTCGCCCCGCGCGTGCCGCCGCCGCAGCTGATGCCGCCGGGCTCGATCGGCGCCACCAGCTATTACGACACCTCGGCCTTGAAGACGACACTGGAAAATCTGGTCGATTTCGACCGGATCAATCATGACGGCACAAGGCTGAGCGTCGGTGCGGTCAATGTGCGGACCGGCAATTTCGTCTATTTCGACACGACCACCCACCTCATCCGGCCCGAGCACATCATGGCGAGCGGGGCACTCCCGCCAGGCTTCCCGGCCGTTGAGATCGAAGGCGAGTATTACTGGGATGGCGGCCTGGTCTCTAACACGCCCTTGAGCTGGGTCATGGACAGCGAACCCCGCCAGGACACGCTCGCTTTCCAGATCGATCTCTGGAATGCGCGCGGCGACTTCCCGCGAGACATCGCCGCCGTCGGCGTGCGCCAGAAGGAGATCCAGTTTTCGAGCCGGACGCGCGCCAATTCCGACGCCTTCAAGCGCAAGCAGCAGCTGCGCTGTGCGCTCGCGTCCCTGCTGCCGAAGCTGCCGCCCGAGCTCAGGCAGACGCCGGAATATGCGCTGCTCGCCGAGGAGGCCGATCCGAAGATCTACAACCTCGTCCAGCTGATCTACCGCGCGCAGAGCTACGAGGGCAATTCCAAGGATTACGAATTCTCGCGCCAGACCATGGAAGAGCATTGGATGGCGGGATATCACGATGCCGTCCGCACGCTCAGGCACAAGGAGGTGCTGGAGCGGCCGGAAGGGCTGCTCGGCGTCTTCACCTTCGACCTCGCCGTGCAAGGCCGCGAATGAGTGATTTGCCATCAACCCCATTGCGGAGTTCTCGCCATGAAAGAGCGTGATGTCGTCGAGCAAGCCTTCGCCATGCCCTTGACCAGCCCGGCCTTTCCGATCGGGCCCTATCGCTTCGTCAATCGCGAGTATCTGATCATCACCTACCGGACCGATCCGGAGCGGCTTCGGGAACTGGTGCCGGAACCACTCCAGATCGACGAGCCGCTGGTCAAGTACGAGTTCATCCGCATGCCGGATTCGACGGGCTTCGGCGACTATACCGAAAGCGGCCAGGTCATTCCGGTGAGTTTCGAGGGCCGCAAGGGCGGCTACACGCATGCCATGTTCCTGAACGACCATCCGCCGATCGCGGGCGGGCGGGAGCTCTGGGGCTTCCCGAAGAAGCTCGGCAATCCTGTCCTGCGCGCCGATATCGACACGCTGGTCGGCACGCTCGATTACGGCTCGACCCGCATCGCCAATGCCAGCATGGGCTACAAGCACCGCGCCGCCGATCATGATGCGGTGCTCGCCTCGCTGAAGGCGCCCAATTTCCTCCTGAAGATCATCCCGCATGTCGACGGCACGCCCCGGATCTGCGAGCTGGTCGAATATTATCTCGAGGAGATCACGCTCAAGGGCGCCTGGACCGGGCCGGCCGCACTCTCCCTCCTGCCCCATGCGCTGGCGCCGATCGCGGAGCTGCCGGTGCTGGAGGTGGTGTCGGGCACCCACATCCTGGCCGATCTGACGCTCGGCCTGGGCCGAGTCGTGCATGATTATCTGGCGAAATGACCGAGACCTGGATCTGGGCCTATAGCGACCGGCTGAGCGCCCGGCCCGGCGAGCGGGTCCGGATCTTCATGAGCGCCACGGGCGGCAGCTGCTCGGTCGAGGCCATTCGCCTCGGCCGCGCACGCGAGACGCTCTGGCGGCGGGACAGGATCGCAGTCGGACGGCACGGCACGCCCGACCGGCCGCATGAGGTCGGCTGCCGATGGCCCGAGGCCTTCAGCTTCGAGGTCGAATCCCACTGGCGGAGCGGCTATTACGAGCTTCTTTTCACCGGGGCCGACGGCGCCGTCGGCCGCCACATGCTCTGCGTCAAGGCGGCAGAACCCACGGCACGGGCCGTGCTGGTGCTCGCGACCAACACCTATCACGCCTATAATTCCTGGGGCGGCGCCAATTCCTATGCCTGGGTCGGCGGCCCGGATCCTGCGCCCATCCCGGCAGATCCGGCCGAGCATCAGGTGGCTCGGCAAGTCTCGCTCGAACGACCCTTCTCGCCCGGTATTCTGCAGCCTTCGAGCCCGCAGCACCGGATCGTCAATCCGGCGCGCCGCGGTTTCCGGCAGCGCGCGGCCGCCGGCGAGGTGTCGCAGGAGGTGCGCGCCGGCGGCCAAGGCTGGGACTGCCCGGCGGGCTTCACCGACAAATGGGAGCATGCCTTCGCGGCCTGGGCCGAGGATGCGGGCTATGCGCTCGATTATCTGACCGATACCGATCTCGAGACGGAGGATCTGGCGCCCTATCGCCTCGCCCTTTTTGTCGGGCATAGCGAATATTGGAGCTGGGGCGAACGGGAGACGGTCGAGCGCTTCGTCGATGCAGGCGGGAAGATCGCGATCCTTTCCGGCAATACCTGCTATTGGCAGTGCCGCCCCGAGCAGGGCGGCAAGGCGCTGGCGCTCTACAAGCGCTTCGCAGCCGAGGAGGATCCGGTCGTGGCCGATCCCGAGCGAAGGCATCTCGCATCCGGCCTTTGGGCCGGGCCACCGGTCGGCAAGCCCGAAGCGGGTTTGACCGGCCTTTCCTTTCTCTATGGCGGCTATCACCGCTTCGGCATGTGCGTGTCGCGCGGCATCGCGGGATATACGATCGCCCGCGAGGACCACTGGGCGCTTGCCGGCACCGATCTCTATTGGGGCGATGTGTTCGGCGATGACTGCCGGCTGGTGGGCTATGAGAATGACGGTTGTCTTTTCTCGACCGGCGCCGACGGGCTGCCGCAGCCGCTGGGATTGGGCGGCACGCCTGCGGATCTCGAGATCATTGCCACGGCACCCTGCACGCTCTTCGAGCCAGCGCAGTCGGAATTCTCCGGCCGCGTCCCGCCCGAGCCCGAGGATGTGCTGGTGCGGGCGGTCGGCGGTACCGACGGGCCCGAGCTCCGCGCGCGCCTCCGCCGCGGCCACGCCGTGATGGCCGCCTTCCGGCGCGGACAGGGCGAGGTCTTTAATGCCGGCACCACCGAATGGGCCTATGGGCTGGCAGCCGGCAATCCGTTCGTCGACCGGATCACACGCAACGTGCTGGATCGGTTCCTGGGAGAATAAACCCTCGCCCGCAAGCGGTAGAGGGGATGATTGTCGAATCTCACCGCAAGGAGCGGAGCGCGGGCCACCTCGCAGAAGCGGATAGTTCCTCCACCATTTAATGGAGGAACCCATGAGCTTCCGTATCACCGGCCTATCGGCCGAGACATTCGCTCCCCTCTTCGATCTCTCGGACGAGGCACTGAAAGAGCGCGGTGCGGTGCGCCGCATTGCCGACGGCGCCTATCCCTGCCGGGTCGGCCTCAGCGACTCGGAGCCGGGCGACGAGCTGATCCTGACCAGCTACGAACATCTGCCGGTCGATTCGCCCTATCGGATGCGCTTCGCGATCTATGTCCGGCGCGGCGACGAGACCTATGACGCGGTCGACCAGGTGCCGGACCAGCTGCGCAAGCGCGTGCTGGCCGTGCGGTCTTTCGATGAGGCCGGAATGATGGTCGGGCGCGAGCTGGTCGATGGGCGCGAGATCGAAGGGACGATCGAGCGGCTTTTCGCCGACCCGAACGCGGCCTTCCTGCATGTGCATTTCGCAGCACCCGGCTGCTACGCCGCGCGCATCGACCGCGCTTGAGACAGACGCGCCGGGGTCAGACCCCGTGCTCGCGGATCGTATCTTCCCAGCTGCGCTCGATCCGGCGCAGCGTGCGGAGCGCCTGGGCGATGTCGTCGCCCTGCAGATGGCTGCCGTAGGTCTCCTCGACCTGCGCCAGCCGCTGGCGCACCTGGCTGCAGATCTTCGACACCTCGGGCGTCAGCTTGAGGCGGACGGCGCGCCGATCATGGCCGGCGCGGCTCTGCTCGATATGGCCGCTCTCGGCCAGCTTGCGCACCTGATTCAGCACGGCCGAGCGCTGGTAATGGCCGCGCATCAGGAGATCCTTGAGGCTGATCTCATCCTCGCCAATATCGAGCAATAGGAACATCTGGACCGCCGCGAGGTCCTGGATGCCCATGCTGGTCATCTCCGTTTGCAGGAGATCGAGGAACAGCCGGTGCATCCGTTCCAAAATCCGGGGGATCACTGTCCAATTGTCGCTCAACTCAACCTCCCCTGGCAAACCCTGTCAAACTCACCCATCGACTCGCCCGGTTTCGGCCCGGTCGCACCGACGTGCTGATGATTTCGCCGCCCGGTGTGCTCAATTTCGACGCAATCTACTTGCCACACCTGCAGAGTCCCCGGAGAACACGAACGCAAAGATAGAGATTAAGCCTGCGCACTCTTTACTTAATACTTTATAAAAATGGGGTAATCCAGTGCGGTGCGCGGCCGCACAAAGAGCCCCTTGACCTTCCACCGGCTGGAAACCCTACATGGTGTCCAGCGCACTGGAAGGTTAGGAGGCTGAGTTGAGCGAACAAGTGACCCCGACCAGGATGAGCCTGACGATCGCGGGCATGCATTGCGCCGGCTGCGTCAAATCGGTGACGCGGGTGCTGAGTGCCGTGCCGGGTGTCACGGGCGCGACAGTCGATCTGGCGCAGGGCAAGGCCGAGGTGACCGGCACCGCGCCGCGCGCGGCTCTCGCCGAGGCCGTCAAGGCGGCCGGCTACGGCGCCATATAGGAATTCTGACATGAGTGTCGCCCATCTTATCCTGCCGATCGAGGGCATGAGCTGCGCCAGCTGTGCTGGGCGCGTGACCAAGGCGCTCGAAGCGCTGCCTACCGTCTCCGCCTCGGTCAATCTCGCGAGCGAGCGGGCGGATATTCATTTCGATCTTGCAACGACCGAGCCGGCGGCGCTGGCCGCGGCCGTCGAGCGGGCAGGCTTCGGCATCCGGCGGGACGATTACCGGCTGAAGATCACGGGCATGAGCTGCGCCAGCTGCGCCGGCCGAGTTGAGGCGGCGCTGGCCGCTGTGCCGGGCGTGGCCGAGGCGAGCGTCGATCTCAATAGCGAGACCGCGCGCGTCACCGGCCTCGCGGGCATCATGCGGCCGTCCGATCTGATGGCTGCCATCGCCGGCGCGGGCTATGGCAGCGAGATCCTGACCGGCGATGCCGAGCAAGCGCGGCAGATCGTGGCGGCCGAGACCGCGCGCGACCGGCGGGCGCAGCGCCAGCTTGCCCTGTCGGCAGCGCTCACCTTGCCGCTGCTGGCGCCGATGGCGGGGCTGGGTTTGTCGCCTTGGATCGGGCTGGCGCTCGCAACACCGGTGCAGTTCTTCATCGGCGCCCGCTTCTACCGTGCCGCCTGGAAGGCGCTCCGCGCCGGCGCCGGCACGATGGATCTGCTGGTGGCGCTCGGCACTTCGGCCGCCTATTTCTACAGCCTGGCGCGGCTGGTGCTGGGGCTGGGCCAACCCTTCTATTTCGAATCGGCTGCCACCGTCATCACGCTGGTGCTGCTCGGCAAATGGCTCGAGACACGGGCCAAGCGCTCGACGCTGGCGACCGTGAAGGCGCTGTCGGCGCTCAGGCCCGATCGCGCGCGTCTCTTCCACGACGGCGCCGAGATCGAGATCCCGGCCGCTGCACTCACGCTTGGCGATATCGCGATCGTCCGGCCGGGCGAGACGATCCCGGCCGACGGCACGGTCGTGTGGGGCGAGAGCGAGGTCGATGAAAGCTTGCTGACGGGCGAAAGCCGGCCCATCGCGAAAGCGACGGGCGATGCGGTGACCGGCGGTGCGCTCAATGGCGCCGGGCTGCTGAGGATCGAGGTGAATGCGATCGGGCCGCAATCGATGCTGGCGCGCATCGTGGCGCTGGTGGAAAGCGCACAGGCGGCCAAGGCGCCAGTACAGCGGCTGGTCGATCGCGCGGCGGCCGTGTTCGTGCCGGTGGTGCTGGTGATATCCGCCCTCACCTTCATCGGCTGGTGGATTAGCGCCGGCGATCCGGCCGGCGGGCTGATGGCCGCCGTCTCGGTGCTGGTCATCGCGTGCCCGTGCGCGCTCGGCCTTGCGACACCCGCGGCGCTGACCGCCGGCATGGGAGCGGCCGCGCGCGCCGGCATCCTGATCCGCGATGCGGATGCGCTCGAACGTGCCCGCAAGATCGATCTCGCCATTTTTGACAAGACCGGCACGCTGACCGAAGGCAAGCCCACGGTGACCGAACTGGTGCCAATCGGCATCGAGGAGACTGAGCTGCTGACGCTCGCCGCCTCCGCCCAGCGCGGCAGCGAGCACCCGCTGGCGCGGGCGATCCTCGATAGAGCGCGCGGCCTGACGCTGACCACGCTCGACGAGTTCGCGAGCCGGACCGGGAGCGGCATTTTGGCGCGCGTCGGCGGCCGGCGCGTGGCGATCGGCAATCACCGCCTGATGGCGGAGCTCGGCATCGACGATGCGGGTGCGGCGGCACGGCGGCTCGATGCGTCGGGCGGGACGGTCGTTCGCGTCGCCGCATTGGAGCCGGCACCGGTCCTGCTCGGCCTCATCCGGCTCGATGACGCGATCCGGCCGACGGCGCGGGATGGCGTTGCAGCTCTCCACGCACTCGGCATCCAGTCCATGCTGCTGAGCGGCGACAGTGCCGCACCGGCCGAGGCGATCGCGGCGGCGGCCGGCATCGATCGGGTCAAGGCCGGCGTGCTGCCGGACGGCAAGGCGGCCGAGATCGCCCGGCTGAAGGCGGAGGGCATGGCCGTGGCGATGATCGGCGACGGCGTCAATGACGCGCCGGCGCTGGCGGCCGCCGATCTCGGCATCGCGATCGCAACCGGCAGCGACCTTGCCGTCGCCACCGCGGGGATCACGCTGATGCGGCCGGATCTGCGGCTCGTCGCCGATGCGATCGGAATCAGCCGGGCGACATATGCCAAGATCAGGCAAGGCCTGTTCTGGGCCTTTATCTACAATCTGGTCGGGCTGCGGCTCGCGGCCGCCGGCCTGTTGAACCCGATGATCGCAGGCGGCGCCATGGCGTTCAGCTCGGTCAGCGTGGTGGCGAACGCGCTGCTCTTGCGGCGCTGGCGCGCGGAAGCGGCGAGGGGAGAGTAAGATGGCGACGATCGGCGAAGCAGCGGCACGTTCGGGCGTGCCGACTAAGACCATCCGCTTCTATGAAGAATCGGGCGTGATGCGCGTGGCACCCCGCGGCGAGAATCGCTATCGCGCCTATAGCGATGCCGATATCGAGACATTGCGCTTCATCCAGCGCGCCCGGGCGCTGGGCTTTCCGCTCAAGGACATCGGAGGATTGCTGGAGCTCTATCGCGATCCGCATCGGGCGAGCCATGACGTGAAGCAGATGGCGCTCCGGCATGTCGCCGAGCTCGACCGCAAGCTGCTGGAGCTCACCCGAATCCGCGATACGATCGCGTCGCTCGCCGAACGCTGCCACGGCGATCAGCGCCCGGACTGCCCGATCCTCGAGGAGCTGGGCGGCATATCGGAATAGGCGCTATAAGGGGCGCGTCTGGGGTGGGAGAGCTTCCGGGAAATCTGGGGCGAACTTTCTGACGCAGTTTCGCGCCGGTGCCAAATCCGGCTTTGACTGTGCAGTGCAACAAGCCGTCAGATATTCGTCGCTTCGAAAAGAGGCTTGTCCTGTATATCCTGCTGCATAAAGGGGGAGAAAGATTATGCAGATTGCACGTCGTTCGCTGCTGACCGGCCTCATCGCCGCACCCGCCATCCTCTCTGCCGCGGGCAAGGGATTCGCGGCCGACGCCAAGGTGCTGAAGATCAGCCATCAATTCCCCGGCGGCACGCTCGAGGAGGGCGATTTCCGCGACCGGCTGGTGCGGATGTTCGCTGCCGAGGTCGAGAAGAAGACGAATGGCGAGCTGAAGTTCGAGATCTATCCCGGCTCGTCGCTGATGAAGACGAACGCGCAATTCTCGGCCATGCGCAAGGGCGCGCTCGATATGAGCCTTTATCCCCTGGCCTATGCTGGCGGCGAGATCCAGGAGGTCAATATCGGGCTGATGCCGTGCCTGGTGACGAGCTACGCGCAGGGCCTGGCCTGGAAGAAGAACGAGATCGGCACGGCCCTGACCTCGCTGCTCGACGACAAGGGCATCAAGATCGTCACCTGGATCTGGCAGGCCGGCGGTATCGCCTCGCGCGCCAATGCCGTGGTCGCCCCGGACGACACCAAGGGCCTCAAATTCCGCGGCGGCAGCCGCGAGATGGACCTGATGCTGAAGGCGGCCGGCGCCATCATCTCCTCCGTGCCGTCGAACGAGATCTATGCGGCGATGCAGACCGGCACGCTCGATGCGGCCGTGACCTCCTCGACCAGCCTCATCTCGTTCCGGCTCGAGGAGATCGCCAAGAACCTCACGACCGGGCGCGGCAAGAGCTTCTGGTACATGCTCGAGCCCTTGCTGATGTCGAAAACCGTCTATGATTCGCTGACGCCCGACCAGCAGAAGGCGATCACCGAGGTCGGCACCTCGCTCGAGGATTTCGCGGTCAAGGCGGCCAAGGCCGACGACGAGGCGGTGGCCGTGCTCTACAAGAAGGCCGGCATCCCGGTCGCCGATATGGATGAGGCGACGGTCGAGAAGTGGAAGGCGATCGCCGAGGAGGCGGCCTGGAAGGATTTTGCGGCCCGCAGCCCGGATTGCGACAAGCTGTTGAAGCTCGCGACGGCCGTCGCGTGAGGCAACGTCACTGCACGCGCAGCCGGGCATGACCGGTTTCGTCGACCCGGCCACGGCGTCACTCTCGACGCCGCCCGGGGCGCTGGGGCTCGCCCAGCGTCTGCTCGACCATCTCAACACCGTGACGGCCATAGCCGGCAGCCTCGCCATGGGGGCGGCTGGCCTGGTGCTGACCTGGGAAGTGATCGGCCGCTATTTCCTCAAGATCCCATCGGAATGGCAGGACGAGCTGTCGACCTTCCTGCTGCTCGGCGCCACCTTCCTGAGTGCCGGCTGGGTCCAGCGCCGGCGCGGCCATGTCGGCATCGATGCGCTGGCCCATGTCCTGCCGCCCGGTATCGACAATATCCGGCGGCTCGTCGCCGATTTCCTGACCTTCGCCTTTTGCAGCTTCTTCTGCTGGAAATGCTGGACGCTGCTGCAGGAGGCGGTCGAGGACGGGCAGACCAGCGATTCCGCCTGGGGACCGCCGCTCTGGATCCCCTACGGCCTGATGGCGGTCGGCATGAGCATCCTGGTGCTGCAGCTCGCCCTGCAGCTTCTTCTGCGCGACGGAGCGCGAACCCGCCGGTGACTCCCCTCGATATCGGATTGCTGTATGGCGCGGCGACGCTCGCAGCCCTCTTCAGCGGCATGCCCATCGCCTTCGCGCTCGGCACGGTGGCGATCGCCTTCATGCTGGGGTTCATGCCGCACGCCTCGCTCGATACGGTCGCCCAGAATGTCTTCGAGGAGATGTCGAGCATCACGCTCCTCACCATCCCGCTCTTCATTCTGAAGGGGGCGGCGATCGGCAAATCCAAGGCCGGCACCGATCTCTATTCGGCTCTGCATGCCTGGCTCGGCCGGATTCCGGGCGGGCTCGGCGTCGCCATCGTGGTCGCCTGCGGTCTCTTCGCGGCGATGGCGGGATCGAGCCCGGCGACCTGCTCGGCGATCGGCAGCTCAGGCATTCCCGAGATGCGCCGGCGCGGCTATTCGCCAGGATTCGCCGCTGGTCTCGTTGCCGCCGGCGGCACGCTCGGCATCCTCTTGCCGCCCTCGATCACGCTCATTCTCTATGCGGTCGCCGCCGAGCAGTCGCTCGGACGGCTGTTCTTGGCCGGCATCGGGCCGGGCATCCTGCTGGTCGTGCTCTATGCGATCTACGCCATGCTGCGCCACCGGCAGGAATTCCATCAGGCGCAGCGCGCAGCCGCGGCCGGCGGCCCGAGACTGCAGATCCTGAGCGAGGAGCGCTTCAGCTGGAGCGAGAAGGTGCGCGCACTGCCGCGCGTGCTGCCCTTCATCCTGCTGCTGACCGGCGTCATGGCCTGTCTTTACGGCGGCATTGCCACGCCGTCCGAGACGGCCGGTCTCGGCGCCGTCATGGCGCTCAGCCTGATCGCCGTCCTCTACGGTGCCTGGCACTGGAAGGATCTGGCCCCGATCTTCGGCTCGACGCTAGGCGAGAGCACCATGCTGATGATGATCATCGGCATGAGCCTGCTTTATTCCTACGTGATGAGCTACCTCCATATCAGCCAGGGGGGCGCCGAATGGATCGTGGCGCAGCATCTGTCGAAATGGGTGCTGCTCTCGGCCGTGCTGCTGCTGGTCGTGGTGTTGGGCTTCTTCCTGCCGCCGGTCTCGATCATCCTGATGACGGCGCCGATCATCCTGCCGCCGCTCAGGGCCGCGGGATTTGACCTCGTCTGGTTCGGCGTCATCATGTCCGTCGTGATGGAGATGGGGCTGATCCACCCGCCGGTCGGGCTCAACATCTTCGTCATCAACAAGATCGCGCCCGACATCCCGCTGAAGGACATCATCTTCGGCACCCTGCCCTTCGTCGGGCTCATCATGGTGGCAGTCGTGCTGATGTGCCTGATGCCGGGCATTGCGACAGCTTTGCCGGACTGGGTTTATCGTAAGTAGGACTAGGCTGCGGCCAACCCCGGCGCGGACAAGCGTAGCGCCTCGAAATTGTCGGTGCCCGGGACGATCAGGAGATCGGCGACGGGACTGGTCCAGAGCGTGAAGCGCACCAGCTGCCAGCGCTCGACATCGACCGCCGCCGCGCGGGCGGCGATGCGCGGATCGTCCGCGAGGGCAGCCTTGTTGGCGGCGATCTCGTCGCGGCGAAGGGCGATGAGGTCGGTGGCGGGCGCGAGCGCGCGCTCCGACCGTGTGGCGGACTGCACCTCGGCGGAGCGAAGGCCGGGCTTGGTCTCGACGCCGAGCGTCAACCAATTCCGGATCGCGGGGCGGCCGAAGCCGTCGATGATCGCGCGGAAGCCGTCGCCGGCGACGAAATCCCAGAGCGCCTCGGTCTCGGGCCAGAGATAGAAAGGCGAATACTCATTGCCGACGGCACCGGCGCGGCCGCGCTCACGGATCAGGAACGCCTTGAGATAGAGGCCCGGAAACCGGTCGAACCGGCCGCCGCGCTCATCCACACGGCGCCGGATGATGCCCATGTCGTAGTCGGCCGGAAGGGCAATCGAGTATTGCTTGGCAATCATGCTGGCTCTCCTGGTTTCGATGATCTTATATATCGATGCAACAATCCGGCTGAAATAGCCGCACTCGTACGGATCTGTTGCGGATATAGGTGTAATCGATGCGCGACGACCGGTTCGAACTCGATCGCGGCCTTCGTCCAGGCCGCCCGCCATCTCAGCGTCCGCCGCGCCGCGCAGGCGATGAACGCCTCAGCCGCGACGATCAGCCGGCGCATCAGCCGGCTCGAGGATCAGCTGGGCGTCCGTCTACTCGTCCGCACCACGCGCCGCCTGGCACTGACCGATGCCGGGCGAAACTATCTCGAACGCTGCGAGGCTGTGCTGGCTGCACTCGAAGAGGCGGATCTTTCGGTAGCCGAGGAGCGCGACGCGCGCCCGAGCGGCCGCCTGCGCGTGACCGCACCCGGCGCCTTCGGGCGGCGCCATCTGGCCGGGCATCTCGTCCGTTTCGCGGCGGCCTATCCGGCGATCCGGCTCGATGTCACGCTGACGGACGAGCGCATCGACATCATCGAGCGCGGCATCGATGTCGCGATCCGCATGTCGAGCCTTGCCAATTCCGGCCTCATCGCGCGCAAGCTCGCCGACAATCGGCGCCATCTCTGTGCCGCACCCGCCTATCTCGCAGTCCATGGCATGCCGCGCCTGCCATCCGAACTTTCAGCGCTCGACGGGCTTTTCTTCGAGGGCTATGGCGATGCCGCCGCCTGGGCTTTCTCACGTGGAGGTGCCGTGGAAACCGGTCTGCCGCGCGAAATGTTCAGGACGAACGATATCGAATTGGTCCAGCAGCTGGCGCTCGCCGGCCGTGGCCTGGCGATTCTGCCGGATTTCCTGGCCCGAGAGGCGCTTGCGACGGGCCGGCTTCAGCCTCTGCTTGAGGATTTCGAACTGCCCGGTTCCGGAATCTACGCGCTCCATATATCGCGCCGGCATGTTCCGCTGAGAATCCGGACTTTCATCGATTTCCTTGCGACGGTGTCGATCGAGTAAGCCGCCCTGCCCGATCGAGCCAAGCAGAACTCGACAATTCAGCGTTGATCCCTCACCAGACTTTATCAAGCCGGACGCTAATTACAGTGAGCATCACATGATCGTGCGGGCTTTAAGGCGGCCTTTAGCATCGGGAGCGAGAATAGGCTGCGCGTTTTACCGGACCGAGCTTGGAATGACATCGACGCCTTCATCGCCGGACCAAGGATACGACCTAGCGGCCCTGATCCGCGAGGCGGTCGACACGCTCACCGAGGGCTTCGCCATCCTGTCGCCCGAGCATCGCGTGATCTATGCCAACGCCCCGTCGAAGCGGCATCATGGTGACTCTTACGAACTTTACGAGCAGGGTGCCACATTGTTCGACGGCGTCTTGTTCGGTGTTAAGCGGACCTACCCCAATTGGGACGAGGCGCGCTGTCGCGAAGTGTCCGAGAAGATCGCAACGCGGCTGCAATCCGGCAAGCCAACCGACCTCGTCACGGAAAACGGCCGGATCACCCAAACCGTCTATCGCAAGATGCGCAACGGCATGACCGTTGCCACATCGACCGACATGACCGAGCTCCGGCAGCATGAGAAAGAGCTGAGCGAGGCGCGCAGGAGTGCCGATGCCGCCAATCGGGCGAAATCCGAGTTCCTGGCCAATATGAGCCATGAAGTGCGGACGCCGATGAACGGCATCATGGGCATGAACGCGCTGCTGATGCGCACGGATCTGACGCCGGAGCAGCGCAAATATGCCGAGGCCGTGGCCTCCTCGGCCGAGGCGCTGCTCGGCATCATCAACGATATTCTCGACATCTCGAAGCTCGAAGCCGGCAAGGTCGAGCTCGAGTCGATCGATTTCAGCCTAGCCTCCGTCATCGAGGATGCCGTCGAGCTGCTGGGCCCGAAGGCGCAGGAGAAGGCGCTCGAGCTCACCGTCTGGCTCGACGAGGCGACGCGCACACCGCTGCGCGGCGACCCGACCCGGCTCAGGCAGATCATCCTCAATCTCGTCTCCAACGCCATCAAATTCACGGATCGCGGCTTCGTAGCGGTCGAGACGCGCAGCGGGCGGGTGGGTCCCGACCGCCTCAAGATCCGCATCGAGGTGCATGACACTGGCATCGGCATGAGGGACGAGGTAAAAGCCAAGCTGTTCCAGAAGTTCGAGCAGGCCGACGGTTCGATCAATCGGCGCTTCGGCGGCACCGGCCTGGGGCTGGCGATCAGCAAGCAGCTGATCGAGCTTATGAGCGGCCGGATCGGCGTCGGCGATCGGCCGGGCGGCGGCACCACCTTCTGGATCGAGCTTGTGCTGCCGGTGGCCGACGGGCTGACCCAGCTCGTGCCGCTGAAGCCGAAGCAGCTGGTCGGGCTGCGCGTGCTGGTGGTCGACGACCTCGCCATGAATCGGACGATTTTCAGCCGGCAGCTGGCATCCCACGGCATGCTGGTCGAGGAAGCGCCCAGCGGTATCGCCGCCTTGGGCTCGCTGCTGGCCGCCGCCCAGGCCAACACGCCATTCGACATCGTACTGACGGACCAGATGATGCCGGTGCTTTCGGGCGAGGATCTGGCCGCCATGATCCGCGCCACCAGAGGCTGGCCGCAGCCGAAGCTGGTGCTCGCCACCTCCGCCGGCCTGCCGGCACCAGGCGAGAAGGCCACGGCGGTCGGATTATTCGATGCGATCCTGACCAAGCCGGTGCGGCAGAAGGCATTGATCGATTGCCTGCTGCGCGTGCTGGGCACGAACCGGGCTGACGAAGGAAAGCCGGCGGCATCGCCAGACGAGGCGGCCGAGGACGCCATCGGCCGGATTCTGCTGGTCGACGACAATGTCATCAATCAGCAGGTGGCGCTGACGCTGCTCTCCGCCGCCGGCCATACGGTCGATATCGCCTCGGACGGACGACAGGCGATCGAGGCGTGGCGGCGCAACTGCTATGACGCGATCCTGATGGATGTGCAGATGCCGGTGATCGACGGGCTGCAGGCGACTCGCGCCATTCGGCAGATCGAGGGCCAAACCGGCCGTATCCCGATCATCGCGATGACCGCGAACGCCATGAGCGGCGATCAGGAGGCCTGTCTTACTGCCGGCATGGACGATTATGTCTCGAAGCCGTTCGAGGTGGTCTCGTTCCTGAAGACGGTGGCGCGTTGGGTCGAGCACTCGAAGGTCGCGAACGAACCGCCCGAGGAACCCGAAGCCTCGGCCCCCGTCGAGGATGCCGAGCCGCCGGTGCTCGACGAGACCTATCTCGATCAGCTGGCCATGATCATCGAGCCGTCCGAGGTCGTCGCCATCCTGCACGCCTATATCGAGGGCGAGGGCGAGCGGACGAGCAAGATCGCGGCGGCGAGCGGCGCCGGCGATATTGAAGCACTCGCCGGCGAGGCGCATGACCTCAAGAGCACGTCCGGCAATCTCGGTGCCCGCCGGCTCGAGCGGCTGGCCGAGCAGCTGGTGCGGGCGTGCCGCACCGGCGATCTGCCGCAAGCACGCGCGATCGCGGCGCAGATCCCGATCGCCGCCGAGGAATGCCGGCGCGCGATGGAGACGCGGCTTGTAGGCCACGAGGTCCTGCCCTGCCTCAACGAGCCGGGGGCGGCGCGCTGAACCGCTAGCTCGTCAAACGCAGGCCGCACATGCCGGCGAGGATGAGCGTTGCGATCAGCGCGCTGGCGCCCAGAGCGGCGAGCCAGAACGGCACCGTCAGCGCCCGCCTGGCGCCATGCGCCTCCAGTACCACGCGCAGACCGGACGCCAGGTGCGAGAGCACGAAGAACACGCCCAGCCAATAATGCGGCACGAGCCTGATGTTCCAGGCGTCGGCGATAAGGCCGGCCGGTGCTCCGGCGGCGAAATCCCAGCCCGTATCGATGCCGAGATATGTGCGGGCGAACAGGAAAACCGAGTTCATGTGGCCGAGGATGAAAAGCGACAGATAGAGCCCGGAAGCGAGCTGAAAGACCCGGAACGGCTTGCGCGCCAGCACGAGCCAGCACGCCGCCAACAAGGTGATCGGTGCCACCCCGCCGATCGAGGCATGAAATCGGTCCAGCAGCAGCGGATAGATGGCAGCGGCAAGCGGCGGCAGGAGGGCCGACGCCGCGCCGGCAGAACGGCCGAGCCCGAGGGCCGCGGGGTGCGCGATCTCCTTCATCGCCGCCTTTTCGGACCGGATGCCGCCATATCCGGCAAGGCCTTGGCGCTCGCATTTGGATCGTCTCACCGGACACCGGCTCAACGCAAGATGGGGAGGATAGAACCGTAAAATAGGGAGGATCTCCCGATGCGCGGGAGGGCTTCCGGCGCATAGGGTCCGCGCATTCGTTTGGTTAACGTTTCGTGAAGGATCCAAGACACCATGCGCAATTATGACAGCGCCAGCCGCTGCGCGCGGACCGAATTTGGCGAATTGCTGCCGCGGGCGATCATCGAAAAGCGGCGGATATTCCGCATCTATGACGGCAGCCGCCACGCGCGGGCGCAACCCGAGCCCCTTCCCTCGCCGACGCCGGCGGCCATTCTTTGCACCTGGTGCCGCGCGCCTCAAGGCGAGCTCATCTGCGTCTGGGCGCATGGCACCCCGCCCGCCCTCGACGCCGATCTCGGCGAGCGGGCGACCGCTCCGAGCGAGCCGGTGCGCGCCACCGCATCGGCCGCCACGTTCCACTGCCTGTCCTCGCCGGCTTGGATAAACCTGACCCTGCAGCTGACCAAGGTGGTGCTGGCCGCAGCCGCACTCGGCCTTGCGGCCTCCCATCAGGCGCACGCCGCCATGCTGGCTTATGGAGCCTTGTCATGGAGCTGAGACTTCGGCCGCAAGCAGCGTTTTGGGCCATCTCCCTCGCCTTCTGCGCCATTCTGGCGCTGCTGATCGCGGGGGCGGCCCGGCAGTTGCCGATCGGCATCGACCAGGCGACCCTTCTCACGGTCGGCGCGATCTTCATCGGCGCGCTGGCGGCAGGGCTCGCAGGCTTCGCCTTCTCGGCCATCGCCGGCGCCTTGCTGCTGCATTGGCTCGACCCCGCCGTCGCCGTGCCGCTGCTGCTCGCCTGCAGCATCACGACCCAGCTGGTCAGCATCGCGAAACTCTGGCGCAGCATGCAGTGGCGCCGCTGCCTGCCGTTCCTGGCCGGCGGACTCGCCGGCATCCCGCTTGGGGCGATGCTGCTGCGGACGCTCGATCCGCACCTGTTCGCGACTGGATTCGGGGTCTTCCTCGCCGGCTACAGCAGCTACATGCTGTTCAAGCCCCGTCTCGCGATCCAACAGGACAGCCGCTGGATCGAGGCGGCGGTGGGCCTCGGCGGCGGCGTGCTGGGCGGCGCCATCGCCTTTCCAGGGGCGTTGCCGACGATCTGGTACAATCTGCGCGGCCTGCCCAAGGACATCCAGCGCGGCACGATCCAGCCTTTCATCCTGCTGATGCAGATCGCGACGCTTGCCTATTTCTCCCGGCTCGGCATGCTCACGCACGGCCTATCGTCGCTCTATGTGCTGTGCCTGCCAGGCGTCATCGTCGGAACCTGGCTCGGTCTCAATCTCTTCCGGCATCTTGACGACGCCTGGTTCCGGCGCCTCATTCTCGTGCTGCTGCTGATCAGCGGCGGTGCTTTGGTCGTCTGACCGCACGAATATTCGTCGCCCGGACTTCTGAAATGATCGGGCGGAAAATTTAAGAACATTTATGAGTTGGGAGCGCACCGGCGCCGGCTATAAACCGGCGCCCTTTTCGGTGCCTAGATCCCATTGCCAATTCGATCATCAAGTACTGCCTTCGCTTCCCTTAGTCTTGTCGAAGAGTGCTGCCCCGATGAACGCCAGCCCGTCTTTGTCCGATCGCAGCCTGTCTCATCTGCTTGAGCGCGATCATCCGCTGCGCGTGCTGTCGGCGGCCTTCGACGATGCGATCGCGAGCGGCGGGCGCATCGCCCTCGTCAGCGGCGAAGCCGGCATCGGCAAAACCTGCTTCGTCGATTATTTCGCTGCCTCCTGTCGCCGCGGCATCAGGGCCTTGAAGGGCAATTGCGACGCGCTCTTCACGCCGTCGCCGCTCGGGCCGCTCTACGACATCTCGCGCCAGACCGGCGGCAGGCTGCAGGCACAGCTCGACAGCGAGACGCCGCGCGCGGCCCTCTTCTCGACCATGCTCGACGAGCTTCATGGCTCGGACGAGCCGACGTTGCTGATCTTCGAGGATATCCATTGGGCCGACGAGGCGACGCTCGACCTCATCCGCTTCCTCAGGCGCCGGATCGTGCAGACGCATGTGCTGCTGATCCTGACATATCGCGACGACGAGATCGGGCCGCAGCATCCGTTGCATATGCTGCTGGGCGATCTCATCTCGTGCCGGGCCACCGTCCATATCGAGCTGCCGCGCCTGACCGTAGAGGCAGTGCGCATCCTGGTCGCCGATCAGCCGCTCGATCCGGCGGCCTTGCACGGCCAGACCTCCGGAAATCCCTTTTTCGTCACCGAGATCCTGTCGAGCGAAGGTCGCGGCATTCCGACGACGGTGCGCGGCGCCGTGCTGGCGCGGGCAGCCAAACTGTGCCCGCTTGGCCGAAATGTGTTGGAAACGGCGGCCGTGATCGGCAGCCGGATCGATCACGCCATGCTGGAGCGGATCCACGACCGTGCGGCCGATGGCCTCGCCGACTGCATCACGGTCGGCATGCTGGAAGCGACCGAGAACGGCGTCGCCTTCCGGCACGAGCTGGTGCGCCAAGCGATCCTGACCGACCTCGATCCCCGGCGCTGCCGCGAGCTCAACCGGCTGGCGCTCGACGGTTTCAAGGCCTCCGGCATCGGACGCGGCGACTTGGCCCAGCTGGCGCATTTCGCGGCCGGCGCCGGCGATGGTGCCGCCGTGCTCGAGTTCGGGCCCGCCGCCGCCCGCGCCGCAGCATCGGTCGGAGCACACCATGCGGCAGCGGCGCAATATCGCCGCGTGCTCGACTATGTGGATGGCCGCCCGCTCGCCGAACGGGCGCAGCTGCTCGAATCCTATGCCGAGGAATGCGCCATCGTCGACGAGATGGCGGAGGCGAACCGGGCGCGCGCCGAGGCGATCGCGCTGTGGCGGCAAGCCGGCGACCGGCTGAAGGAAGGCGAAACGCTGGCCGCCATGGCCCGGCCGCTGCTGGTCAGCGGCAAAAGGGTGGCCGGCGAGGAGGCGAGCCGGCGCTCGATCGAGGTTCTGGAATCGCTGCCGCCCGGCCCCCAGCTGGCGTCGGCCTACCGGATCCAGGCGCATCTGCGCATGCTCAATCGAGACGGCAACATCGCGATCGAATGGGGCCAGAAGGCGCTGGCGCTGGCGACACAGTTCCAGGACACCGCGATCATCGCGGCAGCCGAGATCGTCATCGGCTCGGCCAAGCTGCTCTTCAGCGACGAAACGGGCTGCGTGCACCTGACCCGCAGCCTGAGCTTGGCCCGCGACGCCGGGCTCGATGCGCTGGTCGGCCTCGGCTACTCCAATCTCGGCTGCATCCTGGGCGAGCTTTATCGCTTCGAGGAGGCCGAATGTTGGCTGCAGGCTGGCATCGATTATACCGCCGACCGCGATCTCGACCATGCGAGCGGCTATATGTATGCCTGGCTGGCGCTGATCCGCGTCTATCAGGGACGCTGGACCGAGGCGAGCGACCTCGCGGCATCCCTTCTGGTCGGCCGCTGCCATGTCTCGCACATCACAAGGATCATGTCGCTGGTGGCGCTCGGCCGGTTGCGCGCCCGGCGCGGCGATCCCGGCGTGTGGGAGGCGCTCGACGAGGCGCTGATGCTGGCGCGCGAGGCGGATACGTTGCAGCGGCTGGCCCCCGTTCACGCCGCCCGCGCCGAAGCGGCGTGGCTGTCCCAGGATCGCGACCGGGCGCTGGCCGAGGCGCAGGCGGGCTATGAGCTGTCGGTCCGGCACAAGCATCCGTGGCACGCCGGCGAATTCGCCTTCTGGCTGGCCTGCATGGGGGTGCTGAACGAAGCCCCGACCTGGAGTGCCGTTCCCTTCATGCTCCAGGTCAAGGGCGATTGGCAGAAGGCGGCACAGGCCTGGAAACAGCTGGGCTGCCCTTATGAGCAGGCGCGCGCGCTGGCCGAGGGCGATGTGCCGGCACAGCTGGCCGCCCTCGAGATCTTCGACGCGGTCGGCGCCGGGCCGGCCGCGGCAACGCTGCGCCAGCGGATGCGCGGCGACGGCATGCGGCGGATTCCGCGCGGGCCACGGGCGACGACGCGGCAGAACTCCTTCGGGCTGACGGTGCGCGAGATGCAGATCCTGGGCTGCCTGGCCGAGGGGCAGAGCAACGGGCGGATCGGCACCCGCCTCCACATCTCGCCGAAGACGGTCGATCACCATGTCTCGTCGGTGCTCGCCAAGCTCGGGGCCGGCACGCGCGGCGAGGCCGTGCGGATCGCGCGCGAGCAGCAGCTGCTGCCGCAAAATGGGGAATATATCGGAGCAAAATAGGGGACACCTCCCGATGCGGGAGCGGCGTTCGACCGGTAGTTTCAGGGTGTTGGCTCGCTTCAACACCGACAGAAGGAACAACCGCCATGCCGCGCTATCTGATCGAACGCAATCTGCCCGACGGGCTGGCGCTGGTCCCCAATGAGCAGGGCCGCAACGCGGTCACCGGCATCATCAGCAACAACACGCTGAACGGCGTCACCTGGATTCTTTCCTATGTGTCGCACGACAAGAAGCGCAGCTTCTGCATCTACGACGCGCCATCACCCGAAGCGATCCGCAAAGTTGCCGACCGCAACGGCTTGCCGATCGAGCGCATCATCGAAGTCCGCGTGCTCGATCCATACTTCTATCTCTGACGCTTTATCGGAAATCGACGGAACAGCAGGTTCATCGTGACTGATTGATATTGCGCGCCATTTCAATATCCGCCGCGTCTTACTATTCCAAATATTACGGAGATCAACGACATGAACGATTCATGCGTCGTGCGACGCATTGCCTGCGCCTATGCGAGCAGCCTTGTTCTAGGCCTGCTGGGCGCGGCTCTCTGGGACGGGCCGGCGCTCGCCCAGGGGGCCGAGCAGCCGAGCTCGATCCAGCCGCCACGCATCTTCGATCCGGGCCCCCGGCCGGTCGGCGCTCAATTCATTCCAGTCAAGGGCTCCCTCCCGGGTACTGGCATTCCCGACTTCGAGCAGCCGCTCGATGCCGATGGCAACGGCGCCGGACGCCAGCTGGCCAAGATGACGCCGGACCAGACGGCGTTCTGGTTCGCCTCGCTCACCGTATTCGGCCTGACGGCCAGCGTCGATGGCGCCAAGGATCCGTCGACCGACAATCCAACGATCTTCGGCCTCGGCCCGAGCTTCAATGCCGCTAGCTGCTTCAGCTGCCATTCCTACCCGGCAATCGGCGGCACGAGCCCGCCGGTCAACCCGCAGGTCGCGGGCGCCAATGCCAAGGGTGCGGTCAATACCCTGCCCTCCTTCATCACGAGCGGCGGACCGGTGCGCGAGGCGCGGTTCATTCATTCGCCCGGCGACGGGCTGCCGGACGGTGCCGTGCGTCCGCTCTTCTCCATTCAGGGCCGCAGCGACGCGCCCGCGGGCTGCACCATGGCCCAGCCGGATTTCAAGAAACAGCTCAATCGCGGCAATGTCTCGTTCCGCATTCCAACGCCGACCTTCGGCCTGGGTTTTGTCGAAGCAACGCCGGATGCCACCCTCGAGGCCTCGTTCGCGGCCACGGCAGCAGCACGAGCCGGGATCGGCATCGCCGGCCATTTCAATACCAACGGCAACGACCAGACCATCACCCGCTTCGGCTGGAAGGCGCAGAACCGGTCGCTGCTCCTGTTCTCCGGCGAGGCCGCCAATGTCGAGATGGGCGAGACCAATGAGCTGTTCCCGACCGAGCGTCTGACCGGCCGGAATTGCGACATCCATACGTCACCCGAGGACAATACCAACGTCGTCCAGCAGGACACGCTGGATAACATCAACCTGTCGCAGGGCGAGAAGGCGTCGCTCGAAGCCTCGGATATCGTCAATTTCGGGATCTTCATGCGGCTCAACGCGGCCCCCAGCCAATGCGCCTTCGACAGCGGGCTCGACAGCTCGGCGAATGCACGCTGCGTGCCCTTCACCCAAAGCCCCAGCGCCAGCAGCATCGCGCTCGGCCAGTCGCTGTTCCGGTCCGTCGGCTGCGCGCTCTGCCATACCGAGACGCTGACGACAGGTCCCTCACCCTTCGAATCCCTGAGCAACGCGTCCTACCACCCCTATTCCGACTTCGCGCTGCACGACATGGGCAAGAACCTGGCCGACGGCGTGGTCCAGGGTGCGGCGTCAGGCAGCGAGTTCCGCACGGCTCCGCTCTGGGGACTAGGCCAGCGGCTCTTCTTCCTCCATGACGGGCGCACCAACGACCTCGTCGAGGCGGTCGACGCGCACAAGAGTGCCGGCTCCGAAGCCAATGGCGTGATCGGCACTTTCGACAGCCTGAACGACCGCCAGAAGCAGGCCATTCTCAATTACTTGCGCTCGCTCTAGCGCAGGATGATTTCAGGTCTGCCCGACCTGAAATCTGAATCCTTCGCTAAATTAAATAGCTAGAGACCGGTTCAGCGATCAGGTCGAGCAGACCTGATCACGTCGGGCTCTGAGCGATCATTTCAGGAGACGGCATATGACCGGCAAAATCTCAGTAATCTATGGGGTAATCGCCTACGCCCTCTTTCTTGGCGCCTTGCTTTACGCGATCGGCTTCGTCGGCAACTTCGCCGTCCCCAAGACCATCGATTTAGGGACGGCCGGACCGATGCTCGACAGCCTCGCCATCGATACGCTGTTACTCGGCCTCTTCGCGCTCCAGCACAGCATCATGGCACGGCAGGGTTTCAAGCGCTGGTGGCAGAAGATCGTGCCGTGCCCGGTCGAGCGCAGCACCTACGTGATGGCCGCGAGCCTCGTGCTGATGCTGCTCTATTGGCAATGGCGCCCGGTCCCGATGCCGGTCTGGACCATCGAGGAGCCATTCCCGGTCACACTTATCGACACCGCCTTCTGGCTCGGCTGGGGCATGCTGGTGCTGAGCACCTTCCTCATCAATCATTTCGAGCTGTTCGGCCTCGCCCAAGTCTTCGCCCATTGGCACGGCAAGGCCTTGCCGCAGCACAAATTCCACACGCCGCTGCTCTACCGGCATATGCGGCACCCGATCTATACGAGCTTCCTCATCGCCTTCTGGGCGACCCCCGCGATGAGCATCGGTCATCTGCTGTTCGCGCTCGCGACCACCGGCTACATCCTGATCGCGATCCAGCTCGAGGAGCGCGATCTGATCCAGCTCTTCGGCGACCAGTATCGCCGCTATCGGCACCAGGTCGGCATGCTGCTCCCGATGCCGGGACGGAAGGGTTTCGGCGAGGAGTAGGTCAGTTCGACACGTCTCGCGGCGTCGTCTGCACGGCGACGCTGGTCGAGGCGAGCGGCTTGCCCGCCTCGTCCGTGAAATCGACGAAGACGCGGCTATGCTCCCGGTCGGGCTGGATCTCGGCGCAGGCTTTAAGGAAGACATTGAAGGTTCGAAGCACGCCGGGATCGAGCTGGAACTTGAGCGCGGCACCCGCGGGCGCCCGGCATTGGCCGGTCGTCGGATCGGATTCGCAAAGGGACAGGCCGAGCGGCAGGCCGGGCCGGCTCGGCCCCGTCGACATGCTGAGCGCCAAGGGCGCCTGCGCCAGGCTGTGAAGGGCGACGGCGAAGGTCGCGAAGCCGTCGACGAGCGGGGCGACCACGATGCCGTCGCCGCTTTGCGTCGCAGCCTTGATTTCGAGGTCCGAAATGGTTGCGACGTCCTGCCGGTTGGTGGACGCCTCACCCGGATTGCCGGCGAAGCCGCAATCCTTCGATTGCGACACCAGGCCGAGATTGCGATCCGCACCGAGCTTGGCCAACAGGCCCGGGATCTCGGGATGGCGGGCGAGCCATTCCTCCTTGGTGAGTGAAATCAAATGCTGGGTCGCCGGGTCGAAGGCCCAAAAGCGGGTCGTCCGGCTGAGCAGATCATAGACCACGATCGGGCTGCGCTCGGCATAGTCCGACCGCACGACCCAAGGACCAACCGGCTTCGCCGCATCGCGGATAGCGAGCTCGAAAAAATCACCGAACAGCGGGGCGCCGCCCTCGGAGAAGGGGATGCCGTCGATGATGCTGGGAACATTGTCGAGCGGAAGATCGGCCAGAATATTGCGCCGGATCACCGCGACCCGTTGCCCGGCATTGGTGATGGCGAGCAACTCGGCGCGCGTGCCGGCGACGAAGGAAGGCAGAAACAGGACGAGCGCCAGCGCCACGGCCGCCAGCCGGACCGTCCGGCTCGGCTGATCCGCCGGCAGCAGGATGAGCGCGCAGAAGGGCGCCATCGTCATATAGAAGAACCGGTCGCCGACCCCTTCGAGCGGCAGATAGGGCAAGTAGAACAGGACTGCGAGCGCCAGTGACGCGAGCGCCGCCAGCCGGAGCCGCCTTTGTACCAGCGCCAGCAGCACCGCCGCGGCAAAGCAGACCAGCACGATACGGCCGAAAACACGCAAGAACAGGCCACCGACCTCGGCCCCAATGACCGTGGTCGCTGCCCAGAGATCCGGGCGCTGGCCGTCGATATTCGAGGTCAGCATCCCGATGAAATGGCCGCGCGCGGCGAAGAGCAGCGCCAGCGCCGCCGTAACGACGCCGAGCAGCGCGATCACCCAGCGCGGCGAAGGGCTGCGACCGGAGATCGGAATGAGGCAAAGGAGAACGGCCGGCGTGATGAAGCCGGCCTCGTAGCTCATCGCCGCCAGCATCGCGCAGACCGCCGTCGCGGCTGCCCAGAAGAGGCCCGGCCGTTCGAGTGCCGTGAGCCAGGCATCGGCCGCAAGCAGCATGAACAGGAAGCAGATGAGCGTCGTCCGATCGGAGATGAAGGCGACGCTTTCGGCCGTGAGCGGGGCAGTCAGGAACAGGAGTGCCGCCGCCGTGGCCGGCGCCCGCCGCATGCCCAGACGCTCGAGCAGCCTTACCAGCAGGGCGGCGTTCAGCCCATGCAGAAACACATTGGTGAAATGCCAGGCCGGTGCCCAATCGGCGAAAGCGAGGCCGTCGAGCCAATAGCTGAGCCGCGTGATCGGACGATATGCCGCCCCGTAGCCCCAAGTGCCATGGAACGAGTCGGCGAGACTCCGCCAGTCATTGAGGCGCAGCCAAAGAAAATCCTCGACCTGGAAATAGCCGCGGCGAACCGACCAATGAAGTGCTACGGCAACCGCCTCGAAACCGAGCAAGCGCCACAGCCAGAAATACCGCATCCGAACTCCCTCGCTCCTCGAGCGTCGGCACCATGCCCGAGCCCGATCCGCGTTTCCAGCGCGTATCCGATTGGCGCGGGCCGGAGTTTTGGACTATGCGGAAGGCGCGCGAGGCTTAGAGCCGGATGGGATCAGGTCGGCTCGACCTGATCGCTGAATCCGTCTCTAGACATATGAATCAGAGGGCGATTCAGACACTAGGTCGTTTCGACCTAATGTCATCGCGCTCTGGAGGAGTGTCGATGGTCCTACTGTCCGGCTGGGGACGATATCCGCGGATCGATTGTGCCCGGCGGCGCATGCGCGACCGCCAGGACGCGCGCGCGGTCGTCACGACGACACCGAGCCTGATCGCGCGCGGGAATGGCCGGGCCTATGGCGATGCCGCCCTCAATGGGGCTTGCGTGCTCGAGACGCGGCCGAGCGACCGGATTCTCGCTTTCGATGCCGCGACCGGCCTCATCCTGTGCGAGGCCGGGCTGCTGCTGGCGGATCTCCTCGATTTCGCGGTGCCGCGCGGATTCTTTCCGCCTGTCGTGCCCGGCACGCGCTTTGTCACGATCGGCGGGATGGTAGCGGCCGACATCCATGGCAAGAACCATCACGGCGCCGGCAGCTTTGGCCGGCATATCGAGGCGATCGAGCTGATGCTGGCCGATGGCAGCATCGTCCGGTCATCCCCGACCGAGGAGAACGAGCTTTTCCTCGCCACTTGCGGCGGCATGGGACTGACCGGCGTCATTCTCACTGTCGCCTTCCGCCTGATGCCGATCGGTAGCGCCATGATCCGGCAGCGCACGATCCGCACCGGCCGGCTCGATGAGCTATTGACACTTTTCGATTCGGAACAGGCGACTTATTCGGTCGCCTGGCTCGACTGCCTGGCAAGCGGCGAGAAGCGCGGCCGGGCGCTCCTCTATCTCGGCGAGCATGCCGAGACGGGCGGCCTCGGCGTGCCGAGGCGGCGGTCCATCGGCGTGCCGGTCGATCTACCGAGTTTCGTCCTCAATGGCCGGACTGCGCGTGCCTTCAACGAGACCTATCACCGGATGGGTCGGCCCGGATCGTCGCTGCTGCCCTATGACCGATATTTCTTTCCGCTCGACCGGATCCTCGATTGGAACCGGCTCTACGGCCAGGCGGGCTTTCTGCAATATCAATGTGTGGTCCCGCGTACCGACGACGGCGGCGCCCTCGAAGCGCTCATCGACCGGATCGCCCAATCGGGCGAAGGGGCGTTTCTCGCCGTGCTGAAGCTGTTCGGCCCGGCCGATGCGGGTTTCCTGTCATTTCCCATGGAGGGTTATACCTTGGCGCTCGATTTCCCGGTCAGGGGCTCGGTCCTGACGCTGCTCGACACGCTCGACGCGATCGTGGCCACGGCCGGCGGGCGCGTCTATCTCGCCAAGGATGCGCGCATGTCATCCGACATGGTGCGGCAAACCTATCCGCAGCTGGACCGCTTCCGTGCCGTACGCGCCGCGGTCGATCCCGGCCGCCGCTTCGCCTCGGCGCAATCGATCAGGCTCGGCCTGTGACCGGCTGGGAAAAGGGCGTGCTGGTGCTGGGCGCCGGCTCCGATATCGGCCGCGCCATCGCGCGCTCTTGGGCCAAGCGGGGCCGACCCGTCATCCTGGCCGCGCGCGATCCCGATCGGCTCGAGCCGGACGCCGTCGATCTCAGATTGCGCCATGGCGCGGCGGTCGAGACTGCGCGGTTCGATCTGCTCGATGCCGGCAGCTTCGATGCGGTCTTGGCGACGCTCCCCGGAACAGTGGTGATGGTGGCGGGCCTGTTGGGCGATCAGGCGCGCTCGGCGGCCGAACCGGCGCAAGCGGAGACGGTCATGCGGACGAATTATCTCGGCCCAGCATTGCTGCTCGGCGAAATCGCGAACCGGATGGCCACGCGTGGCAGCGGCACGATCGTCGGCATCTCCTCCGTCGCCGGCGATCGGGGCCGGGCGTCGAATTATCTCTATGGCTCGGCCAAGGCCGGCTTCACCGCGTTCCTGTCCGGCCTGCGCCAGCATCTGGCGGCGTCGGGCGTGCGGGTCGTGACGGTCAAGCCCGGCTATGTCCGCACCCGTATGACCGACGGCATGACGCTGCCGGCGGCGCTCACGGCAGAGCCGGAGGAAGTCGCGGAAGCCGTCTTCGTCGCGGTCGAGAAGGGGCGCAACGTGATTTATGTCCGCCCGGTCTGGCGGCTGATCATGACGATCATCCGGCTGATCCCGGAACCGCTCTTCAAGCGGCTAAAGCTTTAAGGCAGCCCCGGCGTGCTCGACACGACGAGCCCGCCATAGAGCGGCGAAAAGCGCGCCAGCAGCACGATCACACCCAGAAGGATCGCCACCAGCCAGGAGGCGCGGTCCTTGAGCGCGAAGACGACCGGATCGTCGTGCATGATGCCGCGCAGCGCCACCAGCCAAAGCCGGCACTGCCAGAACAGCAGAAGCGGCACCGCCAGCCACAGCATCGGCGGATCGCGATAGAAGCCGGTACGGGTGATGTCCTGCACATAAAGGGCCAGCACCATGGCCGAGATGAAGCTCGATGCGATGCCCATGATCTCGAGCAGCTGCAGATCTTCGGCCGAATAGCCGCGGCGCGTGAAGTCCCAGGAATCCTCGCGCCATTGGCGTAGCTCGGCCACCCGCTTGACCAGACCCAGGCTGAGGAACACGAAGCTCGAGAAGGCAAGCAGCCAGAGCGAGACGAGATGGCTGCTGGCGACACCGCCCGCGAGCACACGCAGCGCATAGAAGGAGCCCAAGAGGAAGACATCGACCAGCGGCAGCTTCTTGAGCGCCAGCGAATAGGCGGCGGACAAAATGGCATAGAGCAGGAGCAGGCCGGCGATGCCCGAGGCGGCGCCGACGGCGAGACCGGCCAGCAACAGGCACGGCGCCAGCACCAGCCCGAACGGCACAGACAGGTCGCCGCGCGCGAAGGGCCGGTTCCGCTTGCGCGGGTGATTCCGGTCGGCCGCGCGATCGATCATGTCGTTGCCGACATAGACAGCCGACGCGGTCAGGCAAAAGGCGCCTAATGCCATCAGGCAACCTTGCCATCCCCCATCATCGAGGGGTGCCCCCACTGCAAGCCAGGGCACGAACACGAGCAGGTTCTTGACCCATTGGTGCGGCCGCAGGACTGCGAGCACCGCCAAGCTCCATGGGCGGGCGCGAGCACTTTCCTGGGGGGATATTTGTTCGGTTTCGGTCATGGCCGGACAGAAATGGTGCCCAGGGGCGGAATCGAACCACCGACACTGCGATTTTCAGTCGCATGCTCTACCAACTGAGCTACCTGGGCTCCGGGGCAACCGAAGGAGCGCTTGTATAGGAAAAAGCTCGGTGCCTGTCCAGCGCCCTGACGCTAGGCCGGCATGTCATTCATTCAGCTTTCGGATTCGCCGCGCCGGTTGATCCGGACGTCGCGATGGACATAGACGCTGACGAGCAGACCGAAGCCATACATCACCGTCAGCATGGCGGTGCCGCCATAGGAGATGAGCGGCAGCGGCACCCCCACCACCGGGATCAGGCCCATCACCATGGCCGTGTTGATGAAGACATAGAGGAAGACATTGAGCGTGATGCCGAGCGCCAGCAGCCGCCCGAATTGGTTGCGGCATCTAAGCGCGATTGCGAAGCCATAGGCGAAAACGAGCGTGTAGAGGCAGAGCAGCACGACCGCTCCCGCCATGCCGAACTCCTCGGCGAACATGGTGAAGATGAAGTCGGTCTGCTTCTCCGGCAGGAAATTCAGATGGGATTGCGTGCCCATCATGAAGCCCTTGCCCCACATGCCGCCCGAGCCGAAGGCGATCTTGGACTGGGTGATGTGATAGCCCGCACCCAGGCTGTCATTCTCCGGATTCATGAAGGTATAGATCCGGTTCTTCTGATAGGGCTTGAGGAACTGCCAGGCGATCGGCCCCAATGCCGCACCGCCGATCGCGACCAGCGCGAATTTCCAGAGCCGGACGCCGGCGATAAAGAACATGCCGCCGCCGCACAGGACCAGCATCATCGCGGTGCCGAGATCGGGCTGCTTCATGACGAGGGCGGCCGGCACCAGGATCAAGAGCACCGGATATATCAGATGGAGCGGCCGGCCGATCTCCTCATGGGTGCGCGAATTGAAATAATGCGCCAGCACCATGACGAGCCCGACCTTCATGAGCTCCGACGGCTGCAACGACAGAGGCCCGAGCTCAAGCCAGCGCTGGGCGCCGAGGCCGCGCACGCCCTTGACATCGACCAGCACCAAAAGGACCGCCGCCGCGAGATAGATCGGATAGGCGGCCCGGTACCAGAAGCGGATATCGATGACGGCGACCACCAGCATCATGACCAGCGCCACGCCGTAGCGGATCATGGATTTGAGTGCCCAGGGGTCGAGGCTGCCATTGGCGGCCGAATAGAGCACGGCGAAGCCGATGCCCGAGATGAGCGTCAGCAGCACGACGAGGCCGAGATTGATGCTGCGGACCTTGTCGACAAAGCCGGGTGCGGCCTGGCTGGGGGCGAAGCTCAGGCTCAATCGCTCGGCCCTTCAGGGTCGGCGGCATCGGATGCGGGCGTCTGGCTCGGCCGCTCGACCGTGGCGAGCGTGATGCTTTCGGGCTGGATCAGCGGCCCGGGCGGGAATTGCCGCGCCGGATCGCGCTTCTGGCATTCGCGCATAATGTCGCGCACGATCGGGCCGGCCGAGGAGCCGGCATGCTTGCCATGCTCGACCACGCAGGATGCCACGTAACGCGGATTGCCGACCGGCGCGAAGGCGATGAAGAGCGCGTGGTCGCGATCCTTCCAGGGAACTTGGTCTTCGAATTTCTTCAGGCCGCGATCGCGTTCGGCCTGCGTGATGTGCCGGACCTGGGCTGTGCCAGTCTTGCCACCCATGAAGAACCCGGCCTCGGTGATGCGCATGGCATAGGCGGTACCGCCGGCCTCGTTGACCACGGCATCCATGCCGGCCAGCACGATGGCACGGTTCTTGGGGTCGACCTCGAGGGCGGCGAATTCCTCGGCGCCCACGTTCGGATCGAAGGCGACGTCGCGCTGGATGAGGCCGGGCTTGCGCACCAGCCGCGGCACGACCACGCGGCCAGTCACGAGCCGCGCCACCATGGTACAGAGCTGCAAGGGCGTGGTGTTCACATAGCCCTGGCCGATGCCGACGCTGTAGGTCTCGCCATTCTGCCAAGGCACGCCATATGTGGCCATCTTCCAGGCGCGGGTCGGAATCAGGCCGCTGCGCTCGCTCGGGATCTCGATCCCGGTCGGCTTGCCCATGCCGAGCGTGTGCGCCATGGCCGCTATCTTGTCGACGCCCAGGCGATGGGCGACCTCGTAGAAGAAGACGTCGCAGGAATTCTTTATGGCGCCGTGAAGATCGAGCGTGCCGTGCCCTTGCGGCCGCCAGCAATGGAACTCGGTATTGCCGACCGTGATCTTGCCGCCACAGCTGACCCTGGTATCGGGCGTGATGGCGCCGGTCTCGAGCCCGGCCATCGCCACGCAGGGTTTGAAGGTCGAGCCGGGCGGATAGATGCCCTGGATCGCCTTGTTGTTGAGCGGCCCGTGCGGATCCTCGTTCAGCCCCTGCCAGAGCTTGGCCGGCAGGCCATGGGTGAAGGCGTTGCCGTCATAGCCGGGCGACGAGCCCATCGCCAGCACCTCGCCGGTGACCGCGTCCATCAGCACGCAGCTGGCGCTCTCCTCCGCGGTGAGGCGCCGCATCGTGTAATCCTGCAGCCACATATCGAGGGTCAGCACGAGCTCCTGGCCGACCTTGCCTTCGTCGCGATTGATCTCGCGCACGACGCGGCCCAGCGCATTCACCTCGATCTGGCTGGCGCCGGCGACGCCGCGCAGATCGAGATCCTCGCTCTTCTCGATGCCGCTCTTGCCGATGCGGAAATCCGGCAGCTCCATGATCGGATCGCCGGTCAGCTCCTTCTCGGCCGGCGGAGCGACATAGCCCACGACATGGGTGGCACGCTCGCCGAACGGATAGAAGCGGCTCGATCCGACCTCGATATTGACGCCCGGCAGATCGTTCACATTGACCTCGATGCGCGAGACATCCTCCCAGGTCAAATTCTCGCGCACGATCACCGGCACGAAAGTGTGCTTGTGATGGATGTCGCGCAGCACGCGCCTTTTGTCGGCATCGGTGAGCGGTACCAGCGTGCCGATCGCGTCGAGCGTCGATTCGATCTCGCCGGCCTGATCGGCCACCAGGACCACACGGTAATTCTGGTCGCTCGTCGCCAAGGTCACGCCGAACCGGTCGAGGATGCGGCCGCGCCGCGGCGCCAGCAGGCGGATATTGATCCGGTTCTCCTCGGCCAGCACCTTGTAGCGATCGGCCTCGACCACCTGCAGATAATAGACCCGGCCGACCAGCGCGCTCAGCAGCAGCAGCTCCCCGCCGGCCAGCAAGGCCGCCCGCCGGGTCAGGCCTTTCTGGCGATCCTGCTCGCGTTGGGTGGACATGGATTCAGGCTGCAGTCACGCGTTGGATGCGGGCGAACAGGAGCGTCAGGATCGGGAAGAAGGCGATCGTGAGCACGGCCTGGAAGGCGAAGCTGCGCGGCTCCAGCACGGCACCGCTAAGCGCGCTGCCGCCGGCCCAGAAGGCCGTGTCGGTGACGATGGCGGCGACCGCGAAGCCCCACCAGACGACCGGAAAGCTCTTGCCCGCGAAGAAGCGGCGCTGATCGAGCACGACCGACCGCACCAGCAGGAAAACGAGCGGGCTCAAGCCCACGACGCTACCGGGAGCGCTGGTCAGGAGATCGACGAAAAGCCCGATCAGGAAGACCGCGACATAAGGCATGTGCTCCGGCCGATAGATCGTCCAGTGGAAGATCGACATCAACACGAAGCTGGGCGTGACCGCGGCATAGCCCGGGATCTGGAGTGGTACCACCGAAAGAATGGCGAGCAGCACGGTGAGCGCCACTGGAACGAGCTTCGGCCCTAGCCCTTCGACAGTCTCCGCTGGCTTTGCCTTCACGGCTTCGCCGCCGCGTCCATCGCGGCCCGGCGGCCGGCGGGCTTCGGAGCCGGCACGGCACTTTGCGGCAACACGCCGCCCAGGCCGAAATCGACGATGCGGAGATAATCGACGCGGGCAAGATCGGCCGAGGGCTCGACCCGGATGCCGCTCGAATCGACGGAGGCGACAACGCCGACCGGCAGGCCGGGCGGGAAAACGCCGCCATCGCCCGAGGTCAGCAGCTTGTCGCCGACCTGGATCTTGGCATGGACCGGCAGATAGACGAGCTGCGGCCGGTCGCTATTGTCGCCGGCCAGGATGGCGCGCTCATGCGTGCTTTCGAAGGCGACCGGGATGCGGCTGTTGAGGTCGGTCAAGAGCAGCACGCGCGAGGCGCGCTCGCCGACCTCGGCGACACGGCCGACGAGGCCGGTGCCTGAGGCCACGGCTTGGCCTTTGGTGACGCCATCGGCGCGGCCGCGATCGAGCAGCAGATTGCGCGAATAGGCGCCACCCGAGGTGCCGATGACCTCGGCCGTCTCGAACCAGGAGGCCTGTTCCGGCTGATAATTGAGGAGCGAGCGGAGCTGCTGGTTCTCATCGTCGAGATGGCGTGCCGCCTGCTGCCACTGCAGGAGCGTGGCGTTCTCCGCCCGCAGCCGATCATTGTCCTGATAGATCTCAACCATGGCATGGACACGGTCGACCGCATCGGCGACGGCACCGACAGGCCGGGTCAGCACGCCGAGGATCGGTGCCATGGCATCGGCAACGGCGCTGCGCGCGCGCTCGACCAGGCTGGCATCGGCCTTGCCGACGATAATGATGGCGAGCGAGAGCAGGACCAGGGCCGAATAGGCAAAGCGCTGGGCAACCGACCGAAGCGGTCCGACCAACTGCAGGACTGGTGCCGAGTGCGACTTCACCGAAGGGCCCCCACGGCCGCACAATAAGATGATATGGCGCCGGCTTGCGCCTGACGCCCGCTCCGCCCCCAACGAGATGGGGACGGCGAGAGCGTCCAAATTCGAATAAGGTCGTAAATGGTTAACAAAACGTAACGTCGCGCCAGGAGATGCTGGGTTATTGCGCATTTTCCCAGGAAGGCCAAGCCATTCCCGGGGGTTTCGGTGCAGTTTCCCCTCGGGCGCGACTTTTATGCTCAATACATGCTGATCAGAACGTTCTTGAGGGTTTTCATTTCCTCCAGCGCGCGTCCGGTGCCGAGTGCTACGCAACTCAGCGGATCGTCGGCGATGGAGACCGGCAACCCGGTCGCATGCCGGAGGATGAAATCGAGATTGCCGAGGAGTGCGCCGCCGCCGGTCAGCACGATGCCCTTGTCGACGATGTCGGCGGCAAGCTCGGGTGCCGTGTGCTCGAGCGCCACCTTGACCGCTTCGACGATGGCGCCGACCGGCTCGGCCAGGCTCTCGGCGATCTGGCGCTCGGAGATGACAAGCTCCTTGGGCACGCCGTTCATGAGGTCGCGGCCCTTGATCTCCATGACCCGGCCTTCGCCATCCTCAGGCATGCAGGCGGAGCCGATCTCCTTCTTGATCCGCTCGGCCGAGCCTTCGCCGACGAGCAGATTATGGTTGCGGCGGATATAGGCGATGATCGCCTCGTCCATCTTGTCGCCGCCGACACGCACCGAGCGCGAATAGACGATGCCGCCTAGCGACAGCACGGCCACCTCGGTGGTGCCGCCGCCGATATCGACCACCATCGAGCCCGTGGGCTCGGTCACCGGCAAGCCGGCACCGATCGCGGCCGCCATCGGCTCCTCGATGAGGAACACGCGGCGGGCGCCGGCGCTTTCGGCCGATTCCTGGATGGCGCGGCGTTCCACAGCGGTGGATCCGGATGGCACGCAGACGATGATCTCGGGCGAGGCGAAGCTGCGGCGGTTGTGCACCTTGCGGATGAAATGCTTGATCATCTCTTCCGCGACTTCGAAATCGGCGATGACGCCGTCGCGCAGCGGCCGGATCGCTTGGATATTGCCGGGCGTGCGGCCCAGCATCAGCTTGGCCTCGTCGCCGACTGCCAGCACATGGCGCTTGCCCTTGACGTTGGCGATGGCGACGACCGAAGGCTCGTTCAGCACGATGCCGCGACCTTTGACATAGACGAGCGTATTGGCCGTGCCCAAATCGATCGCCATGTCTGCGGACATCCAGCCGAGAAGTGATCCGAACATGAGTCTCTACTCGATCCCAAAAAAGCCGGTGGAGATGCCGGCGGAGCAATGCGCCGTCGCGCATGACCGGTTCCGGTTTGGCATGCTCTTCGATCGCGGGACTCGCCGGCTCAATCAGCCGGGGAAGGCTGGCCGAAAGCGCTAGTCCTAGCGACTCGTCCGGGGCGGCGCAAATAGATTTTGGGTCGCTTCGGTGGCGCGGCAGATCCGGCGCGGTATGAGAAACCGCGCCGGTTGTGGATGTCAGTTCTTGGTCTTGTCGACGAGCCGGTTGGCCGCGATCCAGGGCATCATGGCGCGCAGCTTCTCGCCGATCTGCTCGATGGGATGCTCGGCCTGCTGGCGGCGCATCGCCTTGAAGCTGGGCAGGCCGGCGCGGTTCTCCAAAACCCAGTCGCGGGCGAAGCGGCCGGACTGAATATCGCTCAGCACGCGTTTCATCTCGGCCTTGACGTGATCGTCGACGATCCGGCTGCCGCGCGTGTAGTCGCCATACTCGGCCGTGTTCGAGATCGAGTAGCGCATATTGGCAAGCCCGCCCTCATAGATGAGGTCGACGATCAGCTTCACCTCGTGCAGGCACTCGAAATAGGCCATCTCCGGCGCGTAGCCCGCCTCGACCAGCGTCTCGTATCCCGCCGTGATGAGGGCCGAGAGGCCGCCGCACAGCACGGCCTGCTCGCCGAAGAGGTCGGTCTCGCATTCTTCCTTGAAGGTGGTCTCGATCACGCCGGCCCGGCCGCCGCCGATCGCGGCAGCATAGGAGAGTGCTATCTCGAGCGCGTTGCCGGACGGGTTGCGGTCGACCGCGACGAGGCAGGGCACCCCGCCACCGCGCAGATATTCAGAGCGCACCGTGTGGCCGGGGCCCTTGGGCGCGATCATGAAGACATCGATATCGGGCCTGGGCTCGATCAGTTTGAAGTGGATATTGAGGCCGTGGGCGAAGGCGATCGCCGCCCCTTCGCGCATATTCGGCTTGAGCTCGTTCTCCCAGAGGTCGGCCTGGAGCTCGTCCGGCGTCAGCACCATGACGACGTCGGCAACCTTGGCGGCTTCGCCAGCACTCATCACCTTGAAGCCGGCAGCCTCGGCCTTCTTGGCCGTCGGCGAGCCGGGCCGGAGGCCCACGATCACGTCCTTGACGCCCGAATCCTTGAGGTTGTTGGCATGGGCATGACCCTGGCTGCCATAGCCGATGACGGCAATCTTCTTGCCCTTCACCAAATTCACGTCGGCATCGTGGTCGTAATAGACGCGCATCTTAGGTCCTCGAGGTAGGGCTGGAAGTTAAATCGCCTCGCTGCCGCGGGCCATCGCGGCAACGCCGGTGCGGGCGATCTCGACAAGGCCAAGCGGCACCATCAGCTTGACGAAGGCTTCGAGCTTCTCGGGCGAACCGGTCAGCTCGAAGATGAAGGAATCGATCGTGGAATCAACCACACGAGCACGGAAAATGTCGGCGATGCGGAGCGATTCGACCCGCCGCTCGCCGGTGCCCGTGACCTTGACGAGGGCGAGCTCGCGCTCGACATGCGGCCCCGTCTCGGTCAGGTCGCGCACGGAATGGACCGGCACCAGCCGGTCGAGCTGCGCCTTGATCTGCTCGATCACCATCTGCGTGCCGGTCGTGACCAGCGTGATGCGCGAGAGGCCGGCGGCGCGGTCGATCTCGGCCACCGTCAGGCTTTCGATATTGTAGCCGCGGCCGGAGAAGAGGCCGATGACGCGGGCCAGCACGCCCGGCTCGTTATCGACCAGGACGGCGATGGTGTGGCGCTCGATGATCGCGGGATGGGGAGGCATGGTGTGGCTCTCAGCAGACAGGCCCGTCCTCAGACGAGCACCATCCCTTCTTCGGGCGCGCTGTCCTTGGCGGCCTGATCCTTGGGGCCGAGCAGCATCTGATTGTGTGCCGCACCGGACGGAATCATCGGGAAGCAATTCTCGGCAGGATCGACCTCGATTTCGGCGATGACCGGCCCCGGCACCTCGAGCATGCGCCGGATGACACTGTCGAGCTCATCGACCCGGCGTGCCCGCAAGCCCGTGGCACCGAACGCCTCCGCCAGCTTGACGAAATCGGGGAGTGCTGCCGAGTAGCTTTCGGAATAGCGACCGCCATGGTTCAGCTCCTGCCACTGGCGGACCATGCCCATATATTGGTTGTTGAGGATGAAGGCCTTCACCGGCAGCCGGTATTGGGCCAGCGTCGACATCTCCTGGATGTTCATCAGGATCGAGGCCTCGCCGGCGATATCGATGACGAGGGCGTCGGGATGCGCGATCTGCACCCCCATCGCGGCCGGCAGCCCGTAGCCCATGGTGCCGAGCCCGCCCGAGGTCATCCAGTGATTGGGCCGGTCGAACTTGAAGAGCTGGGCCGCCCACATCTGATGCTGGCCGACCTCGGTGGTGATGAACACCTCGCGATGCTGCCGCGTCAGCGCGTAGAGCCGCTCGATCGCATATTGCGGCTTGATCACCGTGTCGCCCTGGTCGTAGGCCAGACAGTGACGCGAGCGCCAATGCTCGATCTGGCCCCACCAGCGCTGCAGCGCCTTGGCATCGGGCCGGTCGCGGCGCTCGGAGAGCCGCTTCAGGATCGCCTTCAGCGCCAGGCCGCAATCGCCGATGATCGCGACATCGACCCGAACATTCTTGTTGATCGAGGATGGGTCGATATCGATCTGGATCTTCTTGGAATTGGGCGCGAAGGCGTTGAGCCGTCCCGTCACGCGGTCGTCGAAGCGGGCGCCCACCGCCAGCATGACGTCGCAATCATGCATGGCGTTGTTCGCCTCGTAAGTGCCGTGCATCCCGACCATGCCGAGGAAATGCTTGTTGTCGGCCGAGAGCGCGCCGAGCCCCATGAGGGTGAGAGTGCAGGGAAAATCGGTGCGCTCGACCAGCTCGGTCAGCAGCCGGCTCGCCTCCGGTCCGGAATTGATGACGCCGCCGCCGGCATAGATGATCGGCTTCTTGGCCGACGCCAACAGCTCGACCGCCGCCTCGATCGCGGCCTCGTCCGGCGCCGTGCGCGGCCGGTAGGTCTTGTGCTCGATCGCCTCGGGCGGGGTATAGGGGGCCGGGCCGACCAGAATGTCCTTCGGCAGATCGATCACGACCGGGCCGGGCCGGCCGTTGCGTGCGACCCAGAACGCCTCGTGCAGGGTGCGGGCGAGCCGGGTCGGGTCTTTCACCAGGTAGTTATGCTTCGTGCAGGGCCGCGTGATGCCGGTGGTGTCCGCCTCCTGGAATGCGTCATTGCCGATGAGATGCGTGGGCACCTGACCGGTCAGGCACACGACCGGGATGGAATCCATGAGCGCGTCGGTGAGGCCGGTGACCGCGTTCGTCGCCCCCGGCCCGCTCGTCACCAGCACGACGCCGACCTTGCCGGTCGAGCGGGCATAACCCTCGGCAGCGTGGACCGCCGCCTGCTCGTGCCGGACCAGGATGTGGCGGATCTGGTTCTGCTGGAAGATCGCGTCATAGAGCGGCAGCACGGCACCGCCGGGATAGCCGAAAATCACTTCCACACCCTGATCGACAAGCGCCTTCAGCACGATCTCCGCGCCGTTGAGCTGGGCTTGCTGGGAAGGGTGTTCGGTCCCGGACGACATGGGGGCTCCTTGCTGCAGTTGCGCAGAACCTAATGGCGCTCCGGATCGCGGGTCAAGCGCTATTGCGAATTATCTGACAAATCTGCCCTGCCAAATTGACATTATATTTCTCTTCCAGCATCGAAGCTGCCGGCAGCTGGTGGCGAAACCAGGTATATTGCCGCTTCGCATAGCGGCGTGATGCCTGCTGCGCTGCCGCAATTGCGGCCTCCAGCGTGAGATCGCCCTCGAGATGCCGAGCAAGCTCCGGCACGCCGAGCGCCTTCATCACCGGCAAGGCGGGATCGAGCCGGCGCTCGAGCAAGGCGCGCACCTCCTCGAGCGCCCCATCCGCGACCATGTGCTGGAACCTGCCGTCGATCGCGGCATAAAGATCGTCGCGCGGCGGCAGGAGCGTGAAAGCGAGCGCATCATAGGGCGCTTCGGCGGCGGCCTCGCGCTGCCATTCGCCGAGGGGCCGGCCGGTCGCCGCCGCAACCTCATAGGCGCGGACGAGGCGCTGGCTGTCGCCGGATTTGAGCCGTGCCGCACCCTCGGGATCGAGCAGAGCCAGCCTTGCTCGAAACGCCTCGCCGCCGAGTTCGGCATGAAGTGCGCGCGCTTGCGCTCGGATATCCTCCGGGATCGGCGGCACGGGCGCGATACCGTGGAGGAGTGCCCGCAGATAAAGCCCGGTGCCACCGCAGAGGATCGGCAGCTCGGCCGCCGCGATTTCGGCCCGGGCGCATTCGGCCCAGCTCGCCACAGTCGAAAGCTCGGCACCGTCGAGCACGCCATAGAGCCGGTGCGGCGCGCGGGCGAGCGCTGCCGCGTCCGGCCGTGCCGTCAGGATCGCGAGATCGCGATAGACCTGCATGCTGTCCGCATTGATCACCGTGCCGTTGAGATTTTCGGCAATCTCAAGGGCAAGCGCCGATTTGCCGCTCGCGGTCGGGCCGGCGATGATGACGATGCGCCTCTTCATGCGGGCGGCATAGCAGGCTTGCCAGTCGATTGGCGAGGACGGATAAACAGGCCTCCATGACCGACCATGTCGTGACCCTTATCGCTCGTCAGCTCGACCCGGCACTCATGGCGGCGCTGGCGGAGGCACTCATTCGGCTGGGAGCGGAGACCGGACGGCCCCGCTGGCTGGCGCCGGGGCAGGCCTGCGATCTCGACTTCATGGATCTCGATCCGGATCAGGCGGACGCCGCAGCGCGCCAGCTGATCGGCGGCGAGCCGATCGATGTCGTGGCCCAGCCCTCGGCGCATCGCCGCAAACGGCTGCTGGTCGCCGACATGGAATCGACACTGATCCGGAACGAGATGCTCGACGAGCTGGCCGATTTCGTGGGCTTGAAGGATGAGATCGCCGGGATCACGGCACGCGCCATGAACGGCGAGCTCGATTTCGAGGCGGCGATCGAAGCCCGGGTCAAGCTGCTCCAGGGGCTGCCGGTCACGACCCTCGCCATTGCTGCGGAACGGATCCGGGTGATGCCAGGTGCCGAAGCGCTCATCGCCACCATGCGCGCCCATGGCGCGCGCACCGTGCTCGTCTCTGGCGGCTTCCGCTTCTTCACCCGGCTGGTGGCCGCGCGGCTCGGCATCGATGCCGAATTCGCCAACGATCTCGTGATCGAGGGCGACAATCTCGCCGGCACGGTGGCAAAGCCGATCCTCGGCCGGCAGGCCAAGTTCGACCGGCTGATGCATGAGGCGGCAAGCGCCGGCCTCACGCTCGCCGAGACGCTGGCAGTAGGTGACGGCGCCAATGATCTCGACATGATCATGGCGGCCGGCCTCGGCATCGCCTTCCATGCCAAGCCGGTCGTGGCCGAGCGCGCGCAATGGCGGATCGAGCATGCCGATCTGACTGCCTTGCTCTATGCTCAGGGCTACAGCGCCGATGAAATTTCTGTAACGAATGCGATATCAGCCGGTTAGTCCTTTTGACGCTGGCCCCGGCGCACCACATCAAGGTTCCCGATCAGCTCCAGAGTACGGAGGTCACATGACACCGGAAGAACGGCAGCTTCTCACCGCCCTCGCCGACCGCCTGAAGGCGTCGCCTCAGCAGCAGCGCGATCCCGAAGCGGACGCGATGATCGCCCAGCTGCAGCAGGCTCGGCCCGACGTGGCCTATCTCATGGCGCAGACCGTGATCATGCAGGATTTCGCGCTGCGCAACGCCCAGGCTCAGATCGCCGATCTGCAGAAGCAGGTTGAAGCGGCGCGCCAGGCCCCGCCAGCCCAGCCGCAGCAGACGAGCTTCCTCGGCAGCCTGTTCGGCAGCTCGCCGCAGCCGCCACAGCCTCAGTCCGGCGGGCCGTGGGGTCAGCGTGCCGCACCCCCACCGCCGCAATACGCGCCCCAGCCGCAGCCGCAATATGCGCCGCAGCCCCAGACTCAGCCTTACTATGGCGCGCCGGTGATGCAGCCCTCGCAGACATCGGGCTTCCTGCGCTCGGCAGCAACCACCGCCGCCGGCGTCGCCGGCGGTGCCTTGCTGTTCGAAGGCATCCAGTCGCTCTTCTCCGGCCACCAGGGCTTTGGCGGCGGCTTTGGCGGCGGCTTCGGCGGCGGCTATGCCCCGACCGGCAGCCTGAGCGAGACAACCGTGGTCAATAACTACTATGACGACGATGCGGGCCAGCGCGCCGACAATGTCTCGGATCGCGATGACGACCGCTCCAGCGACGATAATGTCCAGGATGCGAGTTACGATTCGAGCCAGGACGACAGCTCCGACCTCAGCGACGACGACAGCAGCTTCAGCGACAGCGACGATTCGGTCTGATGGCCGGACTTGACGGCCAAGTCGCCTGGATCACGGGCGCCGGAACCGGCATAGGCCGGGCCGGCGCCCTCGCCCTTGCCGAGGCCGGTGCCACAGTCATTCTCTCCGGCCGGCGGGCCGAGCTCTTGGCCGAGGCCGCCGCCGAAATCGGGGACAAGGCCGAATGCCTCGCCCTCGATGTCGCCGATGCCGCCGCCGTGACGGCCGCGGCCGAGGCGATCCAGGCGAAGCATGGCCGGATCGACATCCTGGTCAACTCCGCCGGCATGAACATGCCGCAGCGCTTCTTCCATAATCTGACGATCGAGACCTGGGACAAGGTGACGACGGTCAATCTCGACGGCGCCCTCTACTGTATCCATGCGGTGCTGCCGGGCATGCGGGCGCGAGGCGGCGGGCTCGTCATCAACATCGCCTCCTGGGCCGGCAAGGATCACCTTTATTTCACCGGGCCAGCCTATACGGCGAGCAAGCATGCGCTGGTGGCGCTGACCATGTCGCTCAATATCGAGGAAGGGAAGAACGGCATCCGTGCCACCGCGATCTGCCCGGGCGAGGTCGCGACGCCGATCCTCAAGCACCGGCCGAAGCCGCCGAGCGAGGAAGAGATCGGCCGCATGCTGCAGCCCGACGATCTCGGCCGCACGATCCGCTTCGTCGCCGAGATGCCGCCGCATGTCACGATCAACGAGATCCTGATCGCGCCGACCTGGAACCGCATGTTCCTGGGCGGCGAGGATCTGCCGAAGCCTTGATGAGCAACGTCAGCGCGCGGGATTTCCCGGTCGAAAGCCAGCTTCATGCGTGGCTCGAGGCGGTAGATTTCCACGATGCCTATGAATGCCGATTGAACGATCGGGACCTGACCCCGACCGAGATCTTCATCCGCGCCGCCCGCGCCACGCCGGGCTGGGCCGAGATGCTGATGACGATCCGCAATCGCGCCGTGTCGCTCCTCGGTCTCAAGGATGTCGGCAATCTCGGCAATCGGGTCGGCCGCCCGGCGGAGTCCTATGCGATCGGCGACCGTCTCGGCATCTTCACGGTCTTTGCCAAGACTGAGACGGAACTGGTTCTCGGCATCGACGACCTTCATCTCGATGTGCGAGTTTCGATCCTCAAAATCAGCCGGGACAGCCAGCCCTTCTACGTCATGTCCACCGTCGTGAAGACGCATAATCGCCTGGGCCGGCTCTATATGCTGCCGGTCGGGCGGATCCATCCGGTGATCGTCAAATCCTTGATGCGCCGCGCCGTCGTATGACACGGGCGGGCGGGCTTAAACCCGGCCGTGGCAGTGCTTGTATTTCTTGCCCGAGCCGCACGGGCAGAGCGCGTTGCGCGCGACGCGCGGGCCTGGCGGTCCGCCGCCTTCGCCCGGCGCCGGCGCCACCATCGTGTCGCCATCCGCCAGCGCCACGTCGCCCCCCATCTCCGAGAAGGAAGGATGGCTCGCCTGCATCGGTGGCAGCGGCTGGTGCTGGGGGATCTCGGGCGCCGCCGCGATCCTGAGCTCGATCTGCATAAGCACACGCGTCACCTGCTCGCGCAGGCCCACGAGCATCTCCTCGAACAGCTCGAACGCCTCGCGCTTGTATTCGTTGAGCGGGTCGCGCTGGGCATAGGCACGAAGATTGATGCCTTGGCGCAAATGCTCGAGCGCCAGAAGATGCTCCTTCCAGGTCTGGTCGAGGATCTGCAGCAGCAGGCTCTTCTCGACCATCCGCATGGTCTCCGCACCGTACGCCTCTTCCTTGCCGGCATTCTTGGCGTCGGCCGCCTCGGTCAGGCGCTGGCGGATGGCATCCTCGGCGATGCCCTCTTCCTTGGCCCAATCGGCCACCGGCAGATCGAGGCCGAGCACCGACAGGCATTCGTCATGGAGCCCGGCCATGTTCCATTGCTCGGCATAGGCATGCTCGGGAATGGCGCGCCGCACCATCGCGTCCACCGTCTCATGACGCATATCGACGATTTCCTCGCCGACATTCTCCGCAGTCATGATCTCCTTGCGCTGCTCATAGACGACCTTGCGCTGGTCATTCATGACATCGTCGTATTTCAGGAGATGCTTGCGGATCTCGAAATTGCGGGCCTCGACCTTCTGCTGCGCCTTCTCGAGCGCCTTGTTCATCCAGGGATGGACGATCGCCTCGTTCTCCTTGATGCCGAAGCGCTGCAGCCAGGTATCCATGCGCTCCGAGCCGAAGATGCGCATGAGGTCGTCTTCGAGCGAGACGAAGAATTTGGAGGCGCCCGGATCGCCCTGGCGGCCCGAGCGGCCGCGCAGCTGATTGTCGATGCGGCGGCTCTCATGCCGCTCGCTGCCGAGCACGAAGAGGCCGCCGGCCTTGAGCACGACCTCGCGGTCGGCCGCGATCTCCTCCTTGATCGTGGCGATACGGCGCGCCCGCTCGTCGGGATCGGTCACATCGCCCAGCTCGTGCTTGATCCGCATCTCGAGATTGCCGCCGAGCTGAATGTCGGTGCCGCGGCCGGCCATGTTGGTGGCGATGGTCACGCGCCCCCGAGCGGCCCGCCTGTGCCACGATATAGGCCTCGGCTTCGTGGTAGCGGGCATTCAGCACCTGGTGCGGGATCTTCGCCTGTTTCAGGAAGGCCGACAGCGCTTCCGACTTCTCGATCGAGACGGTGCCGACCAGCACCGGCTGGCGGCGCGCATGGCATTCCTCGACCTGGATGCGGATCGCGGTGAATTTCTCTTTCTGGGTCCGATAGACCTCGTCGTCGGAATCAGCGCGCAGCACCGGCATGTTGGTCGGGATCTCGATGACCTCGAGCTTGTAGATGTCGGCGAATTCGCCGGCCTCGGTCATCGCCGTGCCGGTCATGCCGGAGAGCTTGGGATAAAGCCGGAAATAGTTCTGGAAAGTGATCGAGGCGAGCGTCTGGTTCTCGTTCTGGATAACGGTATGTTCCTTGGCCTCGAGCGCCTGGTGCAGGCCTTCGGAGTAGCGCCGCCCTTCCATCATGCGGCCGGTGAACTCGTCGATGATGATGACTTTGTCGTCCTTGACGATGTAGTCGACATCGCGCGTGAAGAGCTTGTGCGCCCTCAGCGCCTGGTTGGCGTGATGAACGAGCGAGACATTGTGAATGTCGTAGAGCGTACCGGCCGTCAGCAGCCCGGCTTCGGCCATCAGCTGTTCCATCAGCTCGACGCCGCTCTCAGTCAGCGTCACTGTGCGCTGCTTCTCGTCCTTCTCGAAATCCTCGGGGCCGAGGCGCGGAATCAGCGCGTCGACCTTCATATAAAGCTCGGAATTATCCTCGGTCGGGCCGGAGATGATGAGCGGCGTGCGCGCCTCGTCGACCAGGATCGAATCCACCTCGTCGACGATCGCGAAATTGAAGGGCCGCTGGACCATGTCCTCCAGCCGAAACTTCATATTGTCGCGCAGATAGTCGAAGCCGAACTCGTTGTTGGTGCCGTAGGTGATGTCGGCGGCATAGGCGGCCCGGCGCTGATTGTCGTCGAGGTCGTGCAGGATGACGCCGACCGTCAGGCCAAGGAACTGGTGGATCTGGCCCATCCACTCGGAATCGCGCTTGGCCAGATAGTCGTTGACGGTGACGACATGGACGCCCTTGCCGGTGAGCGCATTGAGATAGACGGCCAGGGTCGAGACCAGCGTCTTGCCTTCGCCGGTCTTCATCTCGGCGATCATGCCCTTGTGCAGCACCATGCCGCCCAGCATCTGGACGTCGAAATGGCGCTGGCCGAGGACGCGCTTGGCAGCCTCGCGCACGGTGGCGAAGGCGTCGGGCAGGATGTCGTCGAGCGTCTCGCCCTGGGCCAGCCGCTCCTTGAAGATCCGGGTCCGGTCGGCAAGCGCCGCATCGTCGAGGGCGGCCAGTTCCGGTTCCAGCCGGTTGATCGCCCGGACCTCGCCGTCGAGCCCTTTCAGGAATCGATCATTCGCGGAGCCGAAGAAACGGCGGGCCAGCGCACCAAGCATCAAGACCTCAGAACAGGGGGAGCCAGGACGCATCCCGGAACGGCCTGACAGATAGGCAGGCAAGGCCGCAAAGTCAATTGGCCCAGCCTATCACGAGCGCGCGGTCACACAGCCTTCGCTTGTCGCGCGCGCGACCTTGTGCTTTATGGCGCGCACTTGGCCGGCACACGCCCGTTCCGGCTGGAACAGCGTACCGGAGCACTCGCCGTGCGATGCGGCAAGCGCTCCTAATCAGCGCCGATCTAAAGGAACCCTCATGCTCCGCTCGCCGTCGCCTTTCGCGAAGCCGCGTACCGCTTTTCTTGCGCTTGCCCTCACCTTGCCCATCGCGGCGCAGGCAGCCGATGCCCCGAAGCAGAAGCCGGCCGCGACACCCACACCGACCGCGTCGGCTACCCCGAACGACCCGGTCGTGGCCAAGGTCGGCGCCACGGTCGTCCATCTTTCGGACGTGATCCAGGCACAGCGCAATCTGCCGGCGCAATATCAAAAGGCGCCTCTGCAGCAGATCTATCCGAACCTGGTGAAGGAGCTGGTCGATCAGCGGCTGTTCGTCGATGCCGGCAAGGCCGCCAAGGTGACCGACGATCCGGACTACAAGAAGACATTGGCGCGCGAGACGGCGAGCCTGCAGGACCGGCTGACGCTGCAATTCTACGCCGCCCAGGTCGCCAAGAAGGCGCAGAACGACGAGGCGCTGCACAAGCTTTATGACGCGCAAGTCAAGAACACGCCGCCGAAGGATGAGGTGCACGCGCACCACATCCTCGTCGCAACCGAGGACGAGGCCAAGGCGATCATCGCCGAGCTCGACAAGGGCGCCGATTTCAACAAGCTCGCCAACGAGAAGACGACCGACAAGTCGGGCTCGAACAATGGCGGTGATCTCGATTGGTTCTCCAAGGACATGATGGTCCCGGAATTCGCCAATGCCGCCTTCGCGCTCAAGAAGGGCGAGTACACCAAGACGCCGGTGCACACCCAGTTCGGCTGGCACGTCATCCTGGTCGACGACAAGCGCCAGGCGCCGCCGCCGACTTTCGATGAGCTGAAGCCGCAGCTCGGCAACGAGCTGGCTCAGAACGCGATCAAGGACGAGATCAAGAAGCTGCGGGACAAGACCAAGATCGAGATGTTCAATCCCGACGGCTCGACGCTGCCGGCTGACGACGCGCCGCCGGCCGACAAGCCGGCCACCCCGACGCTCGCCCCGGCGGGCAAGTAGCCGCATCATGGCGGATGCGAAATCACCGCTGGCTCCAGCGGCTTTTCCCGAGCTCAGGCCGATCGCCGGCGTCAGGCTCGGCGGCTTCAGCGCCGGCATCCGTTACAAGGGCCGCCATGATTTGATGGTGGCCGTGCTCGAGCCCGGCACCACGGTCGGCGGCGTCTTCACCCGCTCGAAGACGCCGGGAGCGCCCGTCACTTGGTGCCGCGAGATCCTGCCCAAGGGCAAGGCTCGGGTGCTGGTGGTGAATTCGGGCAATTCCAACGTCTTCACCGGCAAGGCCGGCCGCAAGATCGTCGAGGACACGGCGAAGGCGGCCGCCGCCGCGGCAGGCTGCAAGCCGGACGAGGTCTATATCTCTTCCACCGGCGTCATCGGCGAGGTGCCGCCGGCCGAGAAGATCCTGTCCGCCATTCCGGGGGCCGTCGCCGGGGTGAGCGAGACCGGCTGGAACACTGCCGCCGGCGCCATCATGACGACCGATACCTTCCCGAAAGGCTCGACGCGCACGGCCAAGATCGACGGCAAGGCGATCGCGATCAACGGCTTCTGCAAAGGCTCGGGCATGATCGCGCCCGACATGGCGACGATGCTGGGTTATGTCTTCACCGACGCCAAGATCTCGGCATCCGTGCTGCAGGCCCTGCTGAGCAAGGGCGTCGATCGGTCCTTCAACTGCACCACGGTCGATGGCGACACCTCGACCAGCGATACCGTGCTGCTCATCGCCACCGGCAAGGCCGGCAATGACGAGATCACCAATGCCGCCGATCCGCGGCTCGGCGATTTCCGGCGCAAGCTCGACTCGCTGTTGCTCGATCTGGCGCTGCAGATCGTGCGCGACGGCGAAGGCGCGGAAAAGCTGGTCGAGATCCGCATCACCGGCGCCAAATCCTCGAACGCGGCGCGCCGGATCGGCCTCACCGTCGGCAACTCGCCGCTGGTCAAGACGGCGTTGGCCGCGGGCGACGCCAATTGGGGCCGCATCGTCGCCGCCGTCGGGCGCAGCGGTGAGGCGGTCGACCGCGACCTTTTGTCGATCTCGGTCGGCGGCGTGCGCATCGCGGCTGAAGGCGGGCCGGTGCCGGGCTATGACGAGGCGCCGGTGGCACGCCACATGGCCGGGCGTGAGATTCTGATCGAGATCGGCATCGGGCTTGGCCGCGGCAAAGCCAATGTGTGGACCTGCGATCTCACCCATCGCTATATCGACATCAATGGCAGCTACCGCAGCTAGCGAGCCTCTGAAGCTGCTGCTGGTCGCCGCAGTGGCGCTCATCGATGCCGATGGGCGCGTGCTGCTGGCGAAGCGGCCGCCAGGCAAGAGCCTGGCCGGGCTCTGGGAATTTCCGGGCGGCAAGGTCGAGCCAGGCGAGACGCCGGAGGCGGCGCTCGTACGCGAGCTGAGCGAAGAGCTGGGCATCGACACCAAGACGAGCTGCCTCGCTCCGCTTACCTTCGCCAGCCATTCCTATGAGAGTTTCCATCTCTTGATGCCGCTCTTCGCCTGCCGGCGCTGGACCGGCAATCCCTCGGCGCACGAGGGCCAGGAGCTGGCCTGGGTCCGGCCGGCGCGGCTCGGCGACTATCCGATGCCGCCGGCCGATCTGCCGCTCATCGCGATGCTGCAGGATCTGTTGTAGCCAGAGAGCTTGGCGACGGCGCTCCACCATGCAATGCTAAAATAGCATCTCCACGAAAGTGGCCATGCGTTTCTACAACGGACCGCAGGGGTGGGGTCATGTTGGAGAAGACCGCGTCGGTACTCGCCATCATCCGCGATGCAGCTTTGCTTTGCGCCGTGGCACTGATGCTGATTATGCCGCAGACCATGGCCAAGCTGCTCTTATCGCGCGGCTTCAACAAGGTCGACATGGTGTTCGGTGAGGTCGATCTCAAATCGATCGGCAGCAACATGAGCGAGGCGACCTTCGCCATCGAGGATGCCGCCTCGGTCGCGACCGACGGCCCCGCCCGGGAAAAGCTGCAGCAGGCGTTGAAGAACCTCAACGCGGCGAACGACACGGTGAAAGCGCAACTAAGCGCCGAGGCGCCGGCCAGTCCCGCTCCCGCGCCGGCCCTCGCGGTGCCTCAGGGCGTGGCACCCGCCGCCGGGCATTTCGGCTGGGTGTTCGCCGGCAAGGTCGATGAGACGAAGACGGATTGGCTCTCGGGTGGGCGCAAGGCTGTTTCCGGCAGCTATCCACCTGGTCCCAGGGTGACCATCGCCGAGGCCTCCTATCTCCATGCAGATAGCGGCACCAGCAACCACGCTGCCGCCAGCGTGGTCGGCGCCATCAAGGCGGGCCAGAGTTTCGATGTCGCCGGGCTCGACTGGTCTCACGCACTGGGCGGCGGCTGGTTCGTCTGGCTGAAAGTGCCGCTCGCCGGCTCCTAAGCCCGACCCATCGCCTATTCCTTCGGCAGCGCCGCCAGCATCTGCGCCAGCTCGTCGGCCGCCTGCTCGAGCGGAGCACCACTGCGCTCGACTCTAGCCTGGATCAGTGCGCCCTGGATGGCCGAGGTGCAAAGCCCGGCAAGCCGGGCGGCGCGGGACACCGGAAAGCCGTCGGCCACCAGCTTTTCGGTCAGCAGTGCGATCCGGGCGGCGTAGGCCTCGCGGCCGGCCTTGGCCACGGCGCGATCCTTGGGTGCCAGCTCGAGCAGCACAGTGGTGATCGGACAGCCGTCGCGGAAGCCCGATTGGCTCATCCAGCCGGCCAAAAGCCGCGCATGCGCCTTCAGAAGATCGCCGGTACAGCTCGTCTGCTTCGCGAGCTTGGCCACGGTTTCAACGACCCGGCGCCCGGCCTCCTCGACCGCCGCCACCGCGATCGAGGCCTTCCCATCCGGGAAATAGTGATAGAGCGAGCCCTTGGGCGCGCCGCTGAGCTCGACCACGTCGGCCAGGCCCGTGCCGCCATAGCCCTGGCGGCGGAAGAGCGTGACGGCGGAATCGATGATCGGTTGTCGATGCTTGGCGATGGCGGGCAAGGGCGCTCTCGACATAGGCTTTTAATCGGCAACTATATTGACCGGTCTACATGAGGACAGCAACGTCGATATGTTCTGAAACGACGGAGCTGTCCGATGAGCGAGCGTGTGACCTATCGGTATGAGGCGGGTGTGGCTTACCTCACCCTGGACGACGGAAAAGTGAATGTGATGTCGACCGCGATGCTGCGGGACATCGGTGCGGCGCTGGACCGGGCCGAGGCGGACAAGGCGGTGGTGGTGTTGCGGTCGGCGCGTCCCGGAATCTTCTCGGCCGGCTTCGACCTGAAGATTTTCGCCGCCGGCGATGTCGAGCGGAGCGCCGAGATGGTGCGCGTGGGCAGCGAGCTCGCGCTCCGGCTGATGGGTTTCCCGCATCCGACGATCGGCGTCATGGAGGGCCACGCCTTTCCGATGGGAACCTTCCTCCTGCTCGCCTGCGATGTCCGCTTGGGCGCGCGCGGCGCCTTCCGCATGGGACTGAACGAGGTCGCTATCGGCATCGCCCCTCCGACGTTCGCCATCGAGCTGGCGAGAACCCGAATCCATCCCGCCTGGCTCAGCCGCACTGCGGTCCTGGGCGAAATGTACGAGCCTGAAGAGGCCCTGACGGCCGGCTTCCTCGACCGTGTGGTTCCGGCCGACACGATCGACGAAAGCCTCGGCGAGATCGTCACAGCACTGAAGGGCATCAACGGGCCGCCCCACGCGCTCGCCAAGCAGCGGCTGCGCGCCAAGGCGATGGCGTCGATCCGCCAGGCAATCGATGCCGAGATCACGCCTGAGGCCTATCGAGCGGGCGCCTCACTGCGCTCCAACGTGGTCCTGCCGGCGGCGAAGAGCCCCGCCATGGCTTAGGCGAGCACGTCCTCGCCCGCCAGCCAGCGCCGCTCGGCATCGGGGTCGGCCCAGGCGGCGACGAGTGCCGAGGTGAGCTCGAGGTGCGGACTCGAGAGCCCCGCCTCGGCCAGCACACGCCGCCGCGCCTCGAGCACGATGTCGCGCAGCAGGCTCGCCACCATCGGCTGCGGAATATGCTCGGCCGAGCTCTCGCGGTTGGCGATGCAGCGCGCGAGATTGAGTGAGAGATAACCCTGGCAGCCGGTCGGGCGGGCAGCATGGCCGAGACAATCCTGAGTCTCGGGATCGAGCACCGGACACGGGATCTTGAGCCGGTGCCGGTCGAGCGGCGGCACGCCATGGCCGCGCGCATCGGCCGCGACGGCACGCGCCTTCAAGGCGGCGAGCGCCCCGGGTGTCAGCGTCGCCTCGAGCTGGCGGATGAGGCCGAAGACTTCGTCCGGCGTCGTATCGATGGTGAGGGTGCAGCACGAGCCGCAGCCCTTGGCGCAGGCGACCGGCGTGCCGACGGCGGCCATCGCCGGGAAGATCGGCGCCATCTCGGCCGCCAGCGCCGCGATTCGCGCCTCGGCGACGGCGAGGCCGAGCCCTGGCGCCTTGCCATGCTTCGCCACTGCGGCCGCGATCGCCGCCGTCGCGCGATCGGCGACCGCGGTCAGGTAGGCGCGCTCCGCGTCGGAATAATTTGTGCTCATGCGCCGCCTCTTGCGCTCGTCCGCTGCTACTGTAGCGTTCCCGGGACGCAACCAAAGATAAAAGGAAACGCCCGATGACCAAGGTTGAACGGACGAGCGACGACATCACGGCCGTCCGCGCGCTGCTGGCGAGTCTTCAAGCTGGCCCACCGCCCTCGCTGCCGGAACTGCGCGCCCGCTATGACGGCGTGTCGGCGCTCTTCCCGCTCCCGGCCGGCGTCACGGTCGATCGGCGGGACGTCGCGGGCGTGCCGACCGAGACGCTGACCGCCGCTTCGAGCCGGCCCGGTCGGACCGTGCTCTATCTCCATGGCGGCGGCTATGTCATCGGCTCCGCGGCCTCGCATCGCCATCTCGCGGCCGCGATCGCGGAAGCCGCGGAAGCGACCGTCAAGCTGCCCGATTACCGGCTGGCGCCCGAGCATCCGTTCCCGGCCGCCGTCGATGACGCCGTCGCGGTCTATCGGTCGCTGCTGGATGCCGGCCAGCCCGCCGCGGGCATCGTCATCGCCGGCGATTCCGCGGGTGGCGGCCTGACGCTCGCCACCATGCTGGCCGCCCGCGCTGAGGGGCTGCCGCTGCCGGCGGGTGCGGCCCTCATCTCGCCCTGGATCGATCTCGCTGGCACCGGCGAGACGCTCGAGAGTTCTGGCGGGCGAGGACCCGATGGTGACCAAGGTGGGATTGCTCGACATGGCCCAGAATTATCTGGGCGAGCACGACCGCACGACACCGCTCGCCTCGCCGCTCTACGCCGATCTCGCTGGATTGCCGCCGCTCCTCATCCATGTCGGCACGGCCGAGGTTCTGCTCGATGATTCCCGCCGGATCGAGCGCAAGGCGCGCGAGCAGGGTGTCACCACGCTTTATGAGGAGTGGCACGACATGATCCATGTCTGGCACTTCTTCCATCCGATGCTGCGCGAAGGGCGCGACGCGATCGCGAAGCTCGGCAGCTTCGTGCGCAGTGTCGCAGGCTGAAAACCTTGTCCCAGGCTCGCCCGATCGCCATCTGCCTCTGACCTGAATTGGGTGGGGGAACGATGATGACGATCGGGCAGGTCTGGCGATTTGTGCGGGAGCCGCTGCTGGCGGTGCTGCTGGTGATGGCGGCGCGGACGGCGGTGGCCGATCCCTTCTATGTGCCGTCGGGCTCGATGGAGCCGACGCTGCAGATCGGCGACGAGCTCATCGCCAGCAAATACGCCTATGGCTATAGCCGCTACTCCTTGCCGCTTGGGCTGGGCGAGGTCGGCCGGCCCGACGGCATGAGCGCCGACGGTCACCGGCTGCTCGGCAAGCTGCCGGCGCGCGGCGATGTCGTCGTCTTCAACCTGCCGCGCAACGTCAGCGAGACCTATGTGAAGCGTGTCATCGGTCTGCCCGGCGACACGATCCAGATGCGCGAAGGCCGCCTCGTCATCAATGGCGCGGTGCTGCCGATCGAGCCCGCCGGCTCGGCCCGGATGGAGCTCGAGGACGGCCGCGCGATGGTGGTGCCGCGCTTCATCGAGACCCTGCCGAACGGCAAGAAGCACGAGATCCTGAAGCTCGCCCGCAATTTCGCGCTCGATGATACGGATATCTACACCGTCCCGCCCGGCCATCTTTTCATGATGGGCGACAATCGCGACTTCTCGCTCGACAGCCGTGTGGCGCCCGATGCCGGCGGCGTGGGCTATGTGCCGGTCGAGAATCTGGTTGGCCGGGTCGATCTGCTGCTGGGTTCGGACGACTACCTCGCCGCCGGGCACGAGTCGGTGTGGAACTGGCCAGGCACGATCCGGTTCTCGCGCTTCTTCTCGAGCGTCGGCTAGATCAGCCGGAAATCGTAGCTGAGGCTGGCATAGGGCTGGGCCTGCTCGGACCCGTCGGGCGCCTGGCCGGCCGGATGTTCCCGATAGGGCCGGATGATCGCGTCCTTGACCCCGAACACGGCATCGGAATCGAGATAGGGATCGCCCGCCGCGAAGATGTGGGTGACGAGCGTCTCGTGCCCGGGTGCCGCGATCATGAAGTGGACATGGGCGGGCCGATAGGGATGCCGCCCTTGCGCCTTGAGCATCCGGCCGACCGGCCCGTCATGCGGGACCGGGTATGAGACGGGCCGCACGGTCCAAAAGCGGAACCGACCGCTCTCATCCGTGCGGAGCCGGGCCCGGCCGCTCGGGCCGCCTTCCCCCTGCACATCGTAATATCCCGCGGGATCGGCGTGCCAGACATCGACCACCGCGTCGGCGAGCGGACGGCCCGCGCAATCCGAGACGGATCCCTCGACCCAGAGCCGCATGCCAGCCCGGCCCGGCGAGATATCGGTACCGAGCGGAAGGGCCGGCGGGTCGGTGACATAGAACGGCCCCAGCACGGTCGTCTCGGTGGCACCGGCGCGGTCGCGGTGATTGATGGCATCGACCAGCATCGACACGCCGAGCGTGTCGGACAGCAGGATGAACTCCTGCCGCTTGCCGTCGCACAGATGGCCAGTCCGGGTCAGGAACTCGATGCCGCCCGCCCATTCCGCCTGGGTCGGCTGGATCTCTCGCACGAAGGCATGGAGGTGCCGGATCAGCGCTTCGCTGATCTGCCGAGTGCGCGGATCGGCGGCATCGGCCATACGCGCGAGCACGGCATCGGTCAGGGTCGATTCATCGAAATTCCGCATCGATCAGGCCGCCTGCCGCTTCAGGGCATGACCGGGCCAAAGCGCCGGCTTGGTGCGCTCATATTGGGGCGGATAGGCGATGTCGGCGCCAAGCGCTTCGGCGGCGCGCCAGCCCCAGCGCGGCTCGTCGAGGAAGGCGCGGGCGAGCGCCACCTGATCGGCCTGGCCGGTCGCGATGATCTCCTCCGCCTGGTGCGGATCGACGATGAGGCCGACCGCGCGCGTGACCAGCCCAGTGTCGCGCTTGATGCGGGCCGCGAAACCGACCTGGTAGTTGGGCCCGAACGGCACGCGGATGCTGGAATCGATGCCGCCGCTCGACGCGCACACGTAATCGATGCCGACGGGCTTCAATGCATTGAGGAAATCGACCGTGTCGTCGATCGAGAGCCCATGCTCGGCCCAGTCGCTGGCGCTCAGGCGGATACCCAGGATCTTGTTGCGCGGCCAGACGGCGCGCACGGCCTCGGCCACCTCGATCGGGAAGCGCCAGCGCTTCTCGCGCGTACCGCCATAGTCATCCTCGCGCCGGTTGCTGATCGGCGACAGGAACTCGTGCAGCAGATAGCCATGGGCGCCATGGAGCTCGATCGCATCGAATCCCACGCGATGGGCCCGCTCGGCCGACGCCACGAAGGCATCGCGGACGCGCGCGAGCCCGGCATGGTCGAGCGCCGTCGGCGTATGCCATTTCGGACCGAACGGGATGGCGGAAGGCGCCACGGTCTGCCAGGGCTGCTCATCGGCGCCCAACGGTCCGCCGCCCTCCCAGGGCCGCTGCGCCGAGGCCTTGCGGCCGGCATGGGCGAGCTGGATGCCGATCGCCGGCGTGGTGCCCCAGCGGCGCAGCGCCGGCAGCAGACGCGCCAAGGCCGCCTCGCAGGCATCGCTATAGATGCCGAGATCGCCGGGGGTGATGCGGCCGATCGCTTCGACGCTGGAGGCTTCGAGCACCACCAGCCCGGCGCCGCTCATCGCCATCGAGCCCAGATGCATCATGTGCCAGTCAGTGGCGACCCCGTCCTCGGCGCTATATTGGCACATAGGGGCGACCGCGATCCGGTTGGGCAGCGTGATGCCACCGAGCTCCAAGGGGCTGAACAGCTTGCTGGTCATGGTGATGAGCTCCTCGATCGATAGGAAAGAGCAGGCTATTGTGCGGCGGGGTGCTGCCAGAAACGGAATCACCGCATGACTAACCCGCCCGAGAAGCCCCTTGAATGGTCGGATGTGCGTCGCATCATGGCGAGCCTGCCCGGCACCGTCGAGACCACTTCCTACGGCACGCCGTCCTTCAAGCTCGGCACCAAGTTCCTGACGAGGCTCAAGGAAGACGGCGTCTCGCTGGTCGTTCGCGTCGGCATGGATGAGCGAGAGATGCTGATGGAGGCCGATCCCGAGACCTTCTACATCACCGAGCATTATCGCCCCTACCCGGCCATGCTGGTGCGGCTCGACCGGGTCGAGGAGGCGACGCTTCGCCGTCTGCTGCAGCAGCATTGGCGCTCGGTGGCGCCGAAGAAGTTCCTGAAGCTCGTCGTCAGCGCCTGAGTTTCCGCGCCGCAAAAGCAACGCTCGCCGCCAGGATCAGCCCGCATCCGACAAACAGCAGCGGCCCGCCGATACGCGCGAGCCCGGCCAACGGGAGTGCTACGCCGAGCAGTGCCGCCCAGGCCATGAGGCCTGTGCCGAGCAGCGGATCGTCGAAGAAGAGCCGCCAGAGGCCGCGCACGAAGCCAAGGATGGCGTTCATCGTCTCGCCTCCGCCGGCAGCGGTCGGACGAGCTGCACCAGCACATAGGCGAGCACGCCCCATCCCACCATGAGGATCGGGATCGCCCAGTCGCCGCCCGGCCAGCCGAGCCGGAGCCCTTCGCCGGTCCAGAATACGCCGAAGGAGGACAGCATGATGCCGACGACGAATTTGAGCGCGTTTTCCGGCACGCGTGCGAGCGGCCGGTGCAAGGCGAGGCCGAGTGCCACGACCACCGCGAGCGCCAGCGCTGCACCGAGGCTGGCCGGGACAAGGAGATCGCCGGCGGCACCCACCGCGATGACGATGAAGATCACCTCGAACCCTTCGAGCGCCACGGCCTTGAAGGCGGTCGCCCAGGCGAGCGCCTGCTCGAGCCGCAGCCTTTCGGCCGTATCGGCGAAGGCGGCTTCTTCGTCGTGAAGGGCGATCAGCCCGGCCGCGCGCAGGATCGCCTTGCGCAGCCAGCGAGCGCCGAACAGCAGCAACAGGATGCCGATCAGGAGCTGGAGCGTCTCGATCGGCACCATCTGCAGCGCCGGGCCGATCGCGATCACCAGCACGGCCAGCAGAAGGAGTGCGGCGGCGCTGCCGCCCAGCGCCGGCCGCCAGCCGCTGACCGTGCCGACGGCGAGCACGATCGTCAGCGCCTCGACGAACTCGACGAGCGAGGCCAGGAAGGCCGCCAGCATCGGCGGGCCGGCTGCGGTCAGCCAGGCGGACGAAATCGGCATAGGCACTCTCCCGCTGCTCGGAACACGGCCTTATAGCAAAGAAGCAGCGGCGATTGACGGCGCATCGTCGGCAGGCCGAGGATGGGACAATGCGTCGGGCGGAGGTCGAACATGGATGAGCGGTCGCTGGCCTTCGTGCAGCAAAAGGCGCAAGAGGCGGTCGCCGGCTGCTTTGCGAGCGGGCTGAGCCGCGAGAATCTGCTGCGCTCGGCCGTGACCGAGCTGCAATTCTACGACGCGATCGAATCGAGCCTGAAAGAGGCGGAGCCGCCCGCGCGCGCCATCGCCTGCACGGAAGGCTGCAGCGCTTGCTGCCATCAGCGGGTCGCCTGCACGATCCCGCAAGCAATCGCGATCGCGCTGGCGCTTACCACCCGCAGCGATGCGGAGATCATCGAAGTCGCGCGGGCGGCACGCGCGCAGCATGACGCGACAACGGCGCTGACCGATCTCGATCGCGTGCGCACTGGTCTGCCGTGCCTGTTTTTGCGCAACCATGCCTGCGCCATCTACGAGGTGCGCCCGGTCGCTTGCCGTTCTCTCTACTCCTTCGACCGCGCAGCCTGCGAGCGCTTCTATTTCGGTTTCGAGTTCGACCACCAGCCGCCGATCTACGCCACCATGATCGTGGCGACAACCCAGATGCTGCAGGGTTTCCAGCAGGCGCTCGAGGCGCTCGGCCTCGATGGCGGGCTGGTCGAGCTGAGCTCCGCACTCGCCCTCATTCTCGATGATCCGAGCGCGATCGACCGATATCTCGCCGGCGAGCGCGTGTTCGACGCCGCTCGCCCGCTACAGCGCGGTTAGAGCCCGATCCGCTTAGGTCGATCCGACCTAAGCGGTGAATCGGTCTCTAAGTATTAAATTAGCGAAGGATTCAGATTTCAGGTCGAATCGACCTGAAATCATCCTGCGCTAAGGCGAGTCGGACGGAGCGCTCTTCGGCTGATCGTCACCGGAGAACATCCGTGCCGCCTTGGCCATCACGCGGTCGACCGCCGCCAACGCTTTGGCCCGCGCGGTTTCATCGGCAACCTGCGAGGCGATTTCAGACCGGGCGCCCTCAAGCGAGTCGCGGACGAAGGTTTTGAGCCGCTCGCCGCAGCCCTGGAGAACAGTGAGATCGGCATCGGCCGGCATCGGCGCTCCAGCCGCGGCACACTCCTCCGCCAGCGCGCGGCGGATCGAGCCGTCCGCTTCCCGAATCTTCTGCTCGAGCCTCGCATGGAGTGCCCGCGCCCTGTCGGCCGCCTCTACCTGCCGCTGCTGCGCTTCGGCTTGGCGCTGCTGTTCCTCAGCCTGACGCTCCTGGGCCTCGGCCTGCCGTTGCTGCGCTTCGGCCTCGCGCTCTTGTTCCTCGGCCTGGCGCTCCTGGGCCTCGGCGGCGCGCTGCTGCGCTTCCATCTGCCGCTGTTGCGCCTCCATCTGCCGTTGCTGCGCTTCGAGCTGACGCTGCTGAGCTTCCGTCTTGGCGACCGCGGCATCGATCGAGCCGGGCATGCCGAAGCTCATCGACCAGCCGCTGGTGCTGGACGCCGTGACGAGCAGGCCGACCGCCACCGCCGCGGCCACGACCATGCTGCCGAGCAGCAAACGCGGCGCACCCGGCGGCCGAGCGGCGATCATGCGGATACGCTGGGTCAGTTCGGCCTTGGGATTGAGCGCGCAGGCAGCCGACGGCACCTGGACCGAGGCCGATTTGAGGAGAGCCGAGCCATAGGCGTAGCGATCGTTGCCGGACGATCGAGCCAGCACGGTCGCATCGCAGGCGAGCTCCTGGTCGGCGCGGAAGGCGCGATAGGCACGGTGGGCCAGCGGATTCGACCAATGCGCTGCGACCACCGCCAGGGCAAACAGATTGGCCAGGATATCGTACCGCTGATGATGGGCCGCCTCATGCGCCAGCGCCAGCCGGCGCTCCTCAGGCGTGTAGCGGATCCGGAAATCGGCCGGCAGAAAGACGCGGCGCTTGAAGATGCCGGCGGCCATCGGACCGTCGACGGTGTGAGTGATCAGGAAATCGACGCCGTCGACGCGCGTCAGCAGCGAGGCCGAGCGGGTCGCTCGATCCACGAACCGCTTGTAGCGCAGCATCTGCACGCCGAAGCAGAGCAAGGCGCCCACCAGCCATATCGTGACCAGGGCCGAGATGAGGATCGGTCCGATCGAGCTGGCAATCTGAGCGAGCGGAAGCACCGGTGGGATGACCGCATCGTGATGCGCCGCCACAGCGGGGAGAATCGCATGCACGGCGGTGATCGGGTCGGAGAGGCTGACCCGGCTGTGACTGAGATCGACCGTCAGCACAGGAAAATAGAAGCCGCGCGCGCCCGGCAGCGACGGCAGAATCTGGCGCAGCGCCGGCAGCAGCCATAGCGCATAGGCGGCGCGCGGGCCGAACCAGCGCGCCACGTGCCCGCGCAGCAGCAGCACGAGCAGGATCAGCAGGTCCGTCGCCACCAGGGTCTGGATGAGCCAGCCGGTCATGACCGAAGCTCCTTCAGCAGCGCTTCAAGCTCGGCGATGTCCTCCCGCGTCAGCCCGTCGCCCTCGGCGAGATGGGCGACCAGCGGGGCGGCCCGCCCGCCGAACAGCCGATCGACGAGGCGCCGGGATTCGCCCGCGACATAGGCGTTGCGCTCGACTGTGGGGCGATAGAGATAGCGCCGCCCCTCCTCCTCATTCGCGATCACGCCTTTGGTGAGCAGCCGGCCGAGCATGGTCTTGACGGTGCGGTCGCTCCAGCCGCGTTCAGGACCGATCCGCTCGACCACCTCGACGGCCGTGAGCGGCGCCTGATGCCACAGCACCTCCATCACTGCCAGCTCGGCATCACTGATTCGTTCCGTCATGACGCTCTCCGACTACACATGTAATCAATAGCGATTACATGTGTAGTCGTCAAGCGCCTCACGAGCGCGGATGATAGCCCTTGTCGACCATGCAGCTATAGAGGACGTGGTTGGCATAATCCCTGTCGGCACCGGAATTCGACGAGACATTCAGGTCGTAGGTGCCGCTCTGCCGCCAATCCGAACCGCGCGCCAACTCGATGTCCTGATCGACGCCGAGGCGCGAGCCGACCGTCGCCCGCATCTCGGCCTTGCACTCGGCATAGTCGGCATTGCGCTGGGTATCGGTGACGCCGCCCTTCTGCCAGCCCGAGGCGGCACTGGCGCAGCCCGAAAGCAGCAGAACCGGAATCAAAGCCCGGCAAAGGCAACTAAAAATTAAGCGATCCGAAGGCTTCATGCGCGCATGTCCAGCTTGAGAACTCTTGCCGCCCCTGTGCTTCTCGCCCTGCTGCTCGGCAGCTGCGAGAATGCCGTGACGCCTTGCAGCGAGTTCGCCGCGCCCCAGGCGCGCCAGGCGGCGGCGAAAGACTGCCCACAAAAGCCGGTCACGGAACAGCCTTATAAGCCCGCGCGCTATTGCTACCGCTCGCTCGCCCAGCCCGAATGCTTCAGCGAGCCGCAGCCTGGGCGCGCCAACGACTATCTGGGCTCCTACCCCTAATCCGCGCAACCGATGCCATGACGCCGCGCCGCAAGCGCGTTCGCCACGGTCACGCGTTCCGATCGGCTCATCGCACTCCACCGCGCGATCTCCTCGATCGTGCGGAAACAGCCGCGGCACAGCCCGCTCTTTGCCTCGAGCTGGCAGACACCGGTGCAGGGCGACAGGCTGCACGGTGCCAAGCCGCGGGGCGAGGAGCGGTCGGGATCGGCGATCATGCTACCTGCCCGTTTTCCCAGCCGGCTTGGCCGGCTTCGCTTCGGGCTTGACCTCGGCCGCGGCCGGCGCCACCGGAGGCGGCGGCTGGACGAGATCGTTATAGGTCGTCTCGAGCGCCTTGGATTTCGCTTCCGGCACCTCATAGGCCCAACCCTTAGTGCGGGACGTGATCTCGTCGGCCGCCTTGGCCGCATCGCCGGTGCCCGCGGCCTTGAATGTCAGCCAGGTCGAGCCGTCCTGATCGCTCAGCGTCACATCGACCGTCAGCCCGTCGAATGTGGCGAACTCGGCCGTGGCGACCGGAGGGGCCGTCACCTGGGCGGCTGGCCGGACGTCGCTGAGGTCGAGATAGCGGAGCGTCGATGCGGCCTCCGAGCCCGGATTGTCGCCCTTGAGCTTGGCATCCTTGGGCAGATCCTTGATCTCGAACTTGTCGGCCGCCTTCTCGTGCGTCAGCACGAGCGGCTTGCCGCCGGTGGCCGTCAAGGTGACGGACTTTACATTGATATTGTCGACATCGACGATTTTGCGATCGATCCAGCTCAAGGGGTCGCCGGGTACGTCGAAGGCCGGTTTCGCCGACCAGGAGCGCGGCTCGTCCGGCTTGCGGACATAGATCGTATCGCCGCCCCCTGCCGTCGCCGGCTCGTAACGGCGGCGGCCGACGATCAGCTTGACGATGCTGGCACCGTTGGCATCGCTGAGCTCGATGAAATGCGCCTTCGAGCTGGGATTCGTCGTTGGATCGTCGAGGTCAAGCCGGCCATAGAGTTTCGGCCGCTCGGTCTTCGGCTCGACCTCCTTGAGGTGCAACATGCCCGCCAGCAGCTGCTGGACGACGCTCGACTGCACCGGATAGCCACCCTTGTCGGCGAGCGTCCAGCCATCGGCCGGTATGGCGCCCGGCGCCGCCTTGGCGTCCGCGGGTGCGGCCGTGCGCGCGAGGTTGATGGTGACGGCGCCATGGGCGCCGCCGCTCGTGATGGTGAGCTTCGTCGCCTTGCCGAGCCATTCGCCGAGCGTCGGGAAGACCGGGCCCGCCTCGACCGGCTTCGCGGCCGTGCCGTGCTGCGCCGGTGACAATACTGCCACCAGGAACACCGGCACGGTTACGACGGCGAGCGCCACCAAAGTCATTTGCCGCATGATGCTTCTCCTTCCGGCGCTCAGGCGGCGCGCTGCTTGCGGCGGCGGATCCGCAAGTAGCCCAAGATCAGTGCCACGACCGCGACGCCCAGCGGCACGGCGACGACATCGAGAATGACCAGCTTTTCCTTGAGTGCGTCGATCTCCTGGCGCAGCGCCAGCTGAACCTGGCGCAGCTGCTGCCGGGTCTGGATGATGGTGGCGCGGAACTGGTCGATCGTCTGCTGCTCTTCCGGCGTCACGACATCCTTGCCGTCCGGCCCCTGCTGCGGCTTGATGCCGGCGAGCTTGGACTCGGTGTCCTTGAGCTTGTCCTGCAGCTCCTTTTCCTGGGCCTGGTAGCGATCCTCGGCCTGATGCTGGATCTGCTCGACGACCGTGAAGGGCCGGATCGAGCTGCCGCGCGAGCGCAGATTGATGAGATCGCCCGTGCCGCTCAAGCTATCGATCGCGTTCTGCACGAAATCGCCATTGCCGGCCTCGGCGATCAGATTGCGCTGACCGAAGAAATCCTGCGGGCGCATCCAGAACCGGTCATCGAGCAGATCGCTGTCGGCCACGATGATGAGGTTGATCGGCTGCTTCGCGGTCTTGAGCTGCGGCGGCAGCGGCGCCTTCTTGTCGTCGCCCTGATCCTTGTTGTCCGACTTCTCATCGGTCGGCGGGCCGTCGGGGAAGGCGGTGTCGGCCGAACCGGTGACGCGGGCGGCGATGACATAGCGCGTGTTGGTCGATTTGAAATCGCGCAGCAGCGCCACCGGATCGGGCAGCTTGATCAGTTGGCTCTCGTCGAGAAGCTCGGAATCGGCCGAGCTTTGCATCAGCGGCTCGAACTTGATCTTGGCACCGGCGATCGAGCTCAAGGCGCCGGCCGAGGCGACATTGATCGAGCCCAGCTGGCCCGTGACCGGATCTTCCTTGTTGAGGTCGTCGCCCTTGAGGCTGAGCCAGGCGATATAATCGACCGAGACCGGATGGCCGCTGCTGCCGGCATTGACGTGGCGGGCCGATTCCTGGTCGCCCACGACCTTGTCCTTGGCAAGCTCGACGCCCCAGGCCTTGAGCATCCGATCGAACTCGGCGCCGAGCGGCGAGCCCGGCGGGGTCAGCATGCTGGGATGGATTTGCTGCAGCTCGGAATGGGGATCGACGAACACCAGCGCATGGCCGCCGCCGAGCACGAACTGATCGATGGCATATTCGGTCTTGGCCGGGATCTTCTCGGGCTGGACGACCATCAGCACATCGACATCGTCCGGCACGCGGTCGAAATTGACCGTCAGATTATGGACCTCGAAGGTCTGCCTGAGCTGGTCGATGATCGCCAACGGGCGTGATTGCCGCCCCTGCATCTGGGCCAGCGGATCGCCATCGACCGGCAGCGCCGTCACCAGCCCGACCACCTTCTGCTTCGGCGAGGCCAGCTTCTGCACGAATTTCGAGAGGTCGTATTCGAGGAACTTCTCGCGCTCGAGCTGAAAGAACGGAATCGTCTGGGAATCGTCGGTCGAGTTGTTGCCGACCAGGCCGAAATAGACCTGCTCGCCATTATCCTCGAGCGGCACGCCCTGAAGCCCGCCGGCGGTCGCTTGATCCTCCACCTCGGAGAAGGGCGTCGGATCGAGGATCTGGAGATCGATCTTGCCATGCGAGAGGGCGGCATATTCCTGCAGCAGCTCGCGCACGCGCTGGGCATAGACGCCGTAGCCGGGTGCGGATTCGCCGAGCTGTGCGGAGTAGTAGAATTTGAGCGAGATCGGCTCGTCGATCCGATTCAGGATCGCCCTGGTGCCGTCCGACAGCGTGTAGAGCTGCTGATCGGTCAGATCGAAATGCGCATTCGCCAGATAGCGGCCGGCCAGCACATTGACCGAGACGAACAGAATGGCGGCCAGCACGATGGCGACCGCAGTCGTTCCGGGAGCGGAATGTTTCATGGTGCGGTCCCTGCGCGCGCGGCCGTTAATCGGCCTTCTTGCGTTCGATGATGAGGGTATTGGCGAAGAGGAAGAAGGTGATCACCGAGCCGAAATAGATCAGGTCCCGGAGATCGAGCATGCCGCGCGAGATGGCGGTGAAGTGACTGAGGAAGCTCATATTGGCGATCGTGGTGATCACCCAGCCCGGCACCCAATTCTCAACCGGCCCGAGCACGATCGGCGAACTGGCGACCGTGAAGATGAAGCAGACGGCAGCGCTCAGCACAAAGGCGATCACCTGGTTCTTGCACAAGGCCGAGATCGCGGCGCCGATCGCGAGAAAGGCGCCCGCCATCAGGAAGCTGCCGATATAGCTGGCCAGGATCACGCCGTTATCCGGGTCGCCCAGATAATTGACGGTGAGCCAGAACGGAAAGCTCAAGGCGAGCGCTATGCCGGTGAAGACCCAGGCGGCCACGAACTTGCCGATCACCGCCTGCGTCGTCGTCACCGGGAGCGTCAGGAACAGCTCGATCGTGCCGGTCTTGCGCTCCTCGGCCCAGAGCCGCATCGACAGCGCCGGAATCAGGAAGAGGTAGAGGAACGGGTGGAAATTGAAGAAGGGCTCGAGATCGGCCTGCCCATGCTCGAAGAAGCCGCCCGACTGATAGGTCAAGGCACCCAGCATGACGAGGAAGATGATGATGAAGACATAGGCCAGCGGCATCGTGAAATAGCTGGTCAGCTCGCGGCGAATGATGACGCCGATCGTGCCCATGAGACTGCTCCCCGATCCCGCTTAAGCGGCGTTGATTGTGATGTCGCGGAAGACGCCGTCGAGGCGACCGCGCTCGAGACGGATTTCCTCGAGCTTGACCTGGTGTGCTGCGACGACTTCCTGCACTGAGAGACCCAGATCCCGGCCGTTTTGGGCGAGCACATAAATACCCGGGTCCTCGGCGCGGGAGGCATCCTCGATCGCGGCGACACCGGGCAAAGCTGCAAGCGCCGCCCTGAGCGGCGGCGGGAATCCTCCGGCCGAGCGCAGATAGAGCGCATTGTGATAGCGCGAGCGCGCTTCGAGCTCGGCCGGCGTGCCGTCGGCGAGCACGCGGCCTTTGGCGATGACCATGGCGCGGGTGCAGACGGCGTCGACCTCCTCGAGGATATGGGTCGAAATGATGATCGCCTTGTCCTGGGCCATGCCCTGGATCAGCGTGCGCACCTGATGCTTCTGGATCGGGTCCAGGCCGTCGGTCGGCTCGTCGAGGATCAGCACTTCGGGATCATGCAGCAGCGCCTGGGCCAGGCCGACACGGCGCTTGAAGCCCTTGGACAGCGTCTCGATCGGCTGATGCAGCACGCCGCCCAGCTCGACCCGCTCGACCGCGGCGGCGACGCGCCGCTTCTGCTCGGCCCCCCGAAAGCCGCGGATCTGCGCCACGAAATCGAGGAAGGCGATGCAGGTCATATCAGGGTATGCCGGGGCGCCTTCCGGCAGATAGCCCAGGCACCGCTTGGCCGCGATCGGCTCCTCGACGACATCATGGCCGCAGATGCTGGCCGTGCCGGCCGACGGGATCAGGAAGCCCGCGACCATCTTCATCGTGGTCGATTTTCCGGCACCGTTTGGGCCCAAAAAGCCTAAAACTTCACCACGATCAACGGTGAAGCTAATGCCGCGAACCGCCTCGATAGCCCCAAAATGCTTCGCGAGACCTTTTATTTCAATGAGATGGGTCACGGCACCCTCGCCAGGAGGAAAGTGGTCGCTCCACTAGCAGAAAGTGCCGGGAATGAAAACCCTTTCCATCTAGATGAAAGCCGGGTGCAGCGTCGCGCCGCAGGTGTGGAAGAGAGAATTAGCTTGCCAGCTCTCTTGCAAGTAGATCGAGCGCGGCCGCTGCGAAGGATTGCATGTTGGCGAAGCGATCGGTCCGGCCGGTCTCGATGGTGAGGGCGCGTTCCGTGGCGCCCACGACCGCAACGCAGCTGTGCCCCGGGGGATCGCCATAAGGGCTGCCCGATGGGCCAGCGGCCCCCGTCTCGGCGAGGCCCCACTCGGCATGGAGCCGATCGCGGGCGGTGCGCGCCATCAGCAGCGCAAAGGGCTCGGTCTCGGCCCGCATGCCGGCGACCGCCTCGTTCGGAATGGCCAGCAGCTCCCGCCGCGCCCGGCGCGTGTAGATGACGGCGCCGCCGAGGAAATAGGCGGACGCACCCGGTATTGCCAGCAGCGCCGCCGAGATCAGGCCGCCGGACGATGATTCGGCGACTGCCAGCCGCTCGCCGCGCTCCTTGAGCAATCGCGCGATGAGGGCTGCCTGCTCGATCAGTGCTTCCATGTTTCACATCCCGCCCTCGATGATGGGAATATGAGCTGCCGCCGTGACCGGCGCCAATCCCGAAAGCCGTGGATCGTCGGCGATTTCGATCTGCCGGCGGAACGGCACGAAGCCCGAGCGCTGGTAGAAGGCCAGCGCATCGGGATGGTCGAAGCTGCAGGTATGGATCCAGAACCGCCCGATCGGCCGCGCCCAGGCCCGCTCGAGCGCGCGGTTCATCAGCCAGCGGCCGGCGCCGGTGCCGATCAGCGGTGCGGTCACGCCGAAGAAGACGAGTTCGCACTCGCCCGCGACACGGTAATCGAGTTCGAGCAACCCTTCGGCACGCCCGGTCTCGGCGACCAGCGCATGGATTTCGATTGCCGGGTCGTGAAGGATCGCCGCCAGCGCCGCGTCGGCGAGGCGCAGCCGGGAAAACCACAGCCAATCCTGACCGACCCGACGATAGAGGTCGCGATACCAATCGAGCGCAGGGTGTTCGAAACGCTCGAGCCGCCAGGGCGCGTCCGTGCGCTCCGCCCGGACCTGCGGTGGCGCCGTCATCTCGAGCGAGGTGACGATCGCGGCGATCTTGCCCGTGGGGATATCGAGATAGCCGTCGGGCAAGCACATTGCGAAGAAAGCTCGGACTGGAGATTCAGACCGTACTGTCGGACGCCTGGGCGGCCGGGGTCAATGGCCTCGCGTCAGATGAACTCGGCCTGCTGGCTTGATTGGCCTTCCTGCGTCGCCGCCAGCTCATCCATCAGCTCGGCCAGCTCGACGCATTCACGCCGGTCGCTCCGCGTCGACGCCAATTCGGCCGAGGTCCGATACCAGTTCGCCAATTCGCGATAATTCTGCTCTTCATCCATGGTCCGTTTATTCCTTCCTTCAAGGAAATCGAAACATTATGGCCAGGATAAAAGCATATCTCGCGCACGGATGAGTTGATCTAGATCAGTCGTTTCTCACTTTTCGAGTAATAAATCATAAACCATTTGCAGCCGGTGGGTTTGGCGGGAAACGATGAAAGCCCGTGACTTTCGAGCTGCTGTCGGATCGACCATGAGCTTTCAACTGCGCGACGCGGACATCGGCGATATCCCCGCCATCGCCGCCATTTATGGCCATTACGTTGAGACCAGCCGCTGCACCTTCGAGGAGGTGCCGCCGACGCCGGCTGAGATGGGCATGCGGCTCGAAACCATCCGCGGGCTCGGCCTGCCTTGGCGTGCCGCGACATCCGATGATGGCGCGCTGCTGGGCTACGCCTATGCCGGCCGGTTCCGGCCGCGCTCGGCCTATCGATACACGGTCGAAAACTCGGTCTATCTGGCGCCGCACGCGGTCGGGCGCGGGCTGGGAGCGGCACTGATGCGCGATCTCATAGGCATCTGCACGGATCTCGGATATCGGCAGATACTGGCGGTGATCGGCGACAGCGGCAATGCCGCCTCGATCGGGCTCCATACCCGGCTGGGCTTCACAATGATCGGCACCGAGGCCGCGGTCGGTCTCAAATTCGGCCAATGGGTCGATGTCGTGCTGATGCAGCTGGCGCTCGGCGAGGGTGCTGGCGCGCTGCCCGCTTCCGATCCCAGGCGCTATTAAAGCTCCTCGTCCGGCGGCTCCGAGCGGTCGAGCAGCACCGCCAGCATCTGGTCGGTCCGGTTGAGGAAGCTGTGGGTCAGCTTGAAATGCTCGGTCTCGCGATAGGCCACGCGGCGCGGCGGGCCGTCATCCAGCACATAGATCGTAGCGTGCGGATAGGCCAGGAGGATCGGCGAATGAGTGGCAATGATGAATTGCGACCGCGCCTCGATCAGATCGTGGATGCGCGAGAGGAGCGCCAGCTGCCGTGCCGGCGACAGGGCGGCCTCCGGCTCGTCGAGCAGATAGAGCCCTTGCCCGCCCATCCGCTCGGTGAAGAGCTTGAAGAAGGCTTCGCCATGCGACTGCTCATGGAGCGATTTGCCGCCATAGTGCTCGCCGACACCCAGCCGCTCGATCTCGGTCGCGACGTTGAAATAGCTCTCGGCACGCAGGAAATAGGCGTCGCGGATGCCCTGCGGACTGCGGGCGAGCCTGAGATAATTCTTGAGGTCGGAGTGCGAGGCGCGCGTCGCGAAATCGAAATTCCGGCTGCCGCCTTCGGGATTGAGGGCGGACAGGATGGCGATCGCCTCGAGCAGCGTCGATTTGCCGGAGCCGTTCTCACCGACGAAGAACGTGACCGGCTGATCGAACTCGAGCCGGCTGAGCCCGCCGATCGCCGGGATGCTGAAAGGGTACTCGTCGAAGGACGGCACCTTGTCGCGCAGCAGCGTCAGCTCGACGAGATAGTTCCGGGCGTTATAGAAAGCGCACATCGCGCCGTCAGAGACCGAACGCCTCGGCGACGAGCTCGTAGGAGCGCCGCCGTGCTGCGTGATCCCAGGTGACGGTCACGATCATCACCTCTTCAGCCCCATATTCGGCCGCGATGGCCTCGATCCCGGCACGAACCTTGGCGGGGTTGCCCACGATCGCGCGACGACCAGGCGGCAGCACCGGATGCGGCAGGTTCTGCGCCGCGAAGAAGGCCTCCGCCTTCTCGATCGTCGGCACGGGAATGAGCCGGCCGCTGCGCAGGAAGGTCAGCAGCATGCGCCCGCTGGCCGCGAGCCGCTCGGCCGCCGCGTCGGTTTCGGCACAGATGATGCTGGCCGCGACGCCGAGGATCGGGGCGGCGTGGCGCTCCGAAGGCTGGAACTCGGTGCGGTAGCGTGCCGCGATTTCAGCGCCGGCCGGGCTGATGAAATCGGCGAACATATAGGGCAGGCCGAGCTCGGCTGCCCAGATCCCGCTTTGCGGCGAGGAGCCCAAGAGCCAGGGCTCGGGCCGTTCCGGCAGGCCGGGCAACGCCGCGAGGCGCGCGAAGGGATGGTCGGGCGCGATCCGATTATCGAGATAGGCCAAGAGTTCGGCCAGCAGCTCCGGGAAATCGTCGGGCAGCGCATGCCGCCGGTCCCGCTGGAGCGCTACCGAGGTGAGCTGGTCGGTGCCGGGCGCCCGGCCGAGGCCGAGATCGATGCGGCCCGGGAAGAGGCCGGCGAACATGCTGAACTGTTCGGCCACCTTGAGCGCGCTGTAATGCGGCAGCATGATGCCGCCGCTGCCGACGCGAATCCGTCTGGTGGTCGCCGCGATCGGGCCGATCAGCGCCTCGGGTGCCGCACAGGCGAGCGCCGGCGTGCCGTGATGCTCGGCCACCCAATAGCGGTGATATCCCAAGGCGTCGGCGAGATGCGCCAGATCGAGGCTGTTGGCGAGCGCTGACGCCGGGCTCGTCCCTTCGGCGATCGGCGACTGGTCGAGCACGCTCAGGCGAAGATCAGTGGGCATGGCCGCCCTTCTCCCGCACGGCCGCGACGAGCCGGCCGGTCAAATGCGCGATATCCGCTTTGATGCGCTCGAAGCCCGCATGTTTCTCGACCTTGGGTTCGTCGAGATAGAGCGCGCGGTTGATCTCGATCTGAAGGGAGTGGCGCCCCTCGGCGGGCGCACCGGCGCGACGCACGATGGTGGCGCCCTTATAAAGCTCGTTGCGGGCGACGCGATAGCCCAGCGCTTCGAGCGTCTCGAAGGCGAGGTCGGTAAGATCCCGCGCGCAGCTGGTGCCGTCGAGATCGCCGAGGATGAAATCCGGCCGGCGCTGACCATTATCCTCGGTCATCGCATTGCCGACCGATTTCATCGAATGCCAGTCGATATGCCAGACGAAGCCGAAGCGCGCCTTGAGGGCGGCCATCCGATCGGCGAGCGCCTGATGATAGGGGTGATAGACCCGGTCGAGCCGGCCCTGGATTTCGGCGACCGTCAGCTTGTCGCGATGGACCTCGACGCCGGGAATGACGAAGCGCCGGATCAGTCCCAGACCGAGCTTGCTCTTGCCGGACGGGCGCAGCGGATGGGGCCATGGCTCCGACAGCAGCTCGGCATCGATATCGTCGGGCTCGCGATTGGCGTCGATATAGCAGCGCGGATATTGGGCCAGCAGCAGCGTGACGCCCTCGTCCGCTGCACCCGCGATCAGCTCGTCGACATAGGCATCCTCGCCGCGACGAAGATCGGTCAGTGCTGCGCGATAATGGAAATCCTCGGGATAGAAGCGGCCGCTATGCGGTGAATCGTAAAGCAGCGGCACCGGTGCCGAGGTCGGCTCGACCAGCTCGAACGGCGCCCTTGCCATGACCCTGCTCCCGCTTCACACAGGGAAGATGGTGGCGCCCGGCAAGGGCAGGCGCAACCCCGTTGGCGGCGCGTTAGTGTTCCGATCGAGAAATTCGATGCCTCGAATTTCCCGTGAATCGGCATACCAACATATTGAATCTAATGCGATTCAGACCTTGAAATTCGGCACCCGAATTTCTGGATCATCGCATTAGCATCCGGTGAGGTCTGCAAGCATGCAGCTGTCAGCCTGCGCGGTCGCCTTCAGCAGCAGACCGGTCAGCATCTGAAAAACCCACCCCTGCGTGTAGATTTGACAAGCTTGCCGTTTCGGTGCATCGGTAATCCGTAACACTGGTGCAAGCGATGGAACCGGACGAATTTCTCGACAGCTTGCGGATCGAGCTGGATGGCGTTCCGATCTATATCCAGATCCGCCAGCAATATCTTCGGGCGATTGGCGCCGGGGCGCTGCGGTCGGGCGAGCAATTGCCGACCATGCGCCAGGTGGCGGTGGCACTCCGCGTCAATCTGAGCACGGTGCAGCAGGCCTATGCCGGGCTCGAGCGCGACGGGTTCATCACGATCCGGCGCGGGCGCGGCACCTTCGTCGCCGACCATCCGCCACCGCTCGACCCGCTGATCGAGCGGGATCGGCTCGACAGTTTCGCGCACCAGGTCATGGCATCCGCCCTCTCGCAAGGACTCAATCCTGCCGCCCTCGGCCGCCGCCTTCAGGAGCTGGCCGAGAGCACCCAAGGAAAGTGAGCGCGTCATGCATAAGGATAACTGATTTTTCAGAAACCCCAGGATTTCAGCCACCTTTCTCAGAAAATATTTTTTCTGATGGCGGCTCCGTAGGCGGTTCGTCTGAGCATTGCGCGCTCATCACGGCATATCATGCCGCATCCCGGGCGGTCACCACTACCGACTCCGCCGGCAGCGCGGCGATCACCGTCCGGTTAGCCGGTGATCATCGAGCGCGTCGAGCTTTTGGCAGCATTAGCTTACTCGCTCCATCTGCCGAGGATACGGCGGCAGGTCCGCGCCAGCGGGATCGAGCCGTCCTTCGCTAATGGCATCGTCAGGGGTAAGGCCGCCGTCAGCGCGGCGATTATCTCGCCACGGCCCGATGGCCAGACCGATGCCAACCCACCAAGCTCAAACTGGTCAAGCGCCTGATGTATGGCCGAGGCAAGATCTCTCTGCTTCAGGCCCGCGTCATCGGCCCGGCATAAGGCCAAGTGCCCAAAGATGCGTCAGAGCCAATATTGCGCGCCGACTGACAACCTATAGATCGTATGCTGCGAAGGTTTTCTCACCAAAAAGGCAACAATAAGCGATTGTTGCAAACCGATTTCGTGAGCTCATGTCCGTTCCCGAACGCTCGACACGTATTGTTGTCGGGCGTACGATAAACGGCCATGTTCCGGGCTCGCGCGGACCCGTTCGGCCGCGCCCTCGGAGCCCGCCCGCCCATGGCCGAAACCGTTCTACCCGCCGAAGTCGATGACATGCTTTTCGCCCTGCCGGCCACCCTCCCGGTCCCGGATCTGGTCGGCGCCGCCCCGGCCCGGATCGTGTCCTGGTTCGACACGGCCATGGATCTCGCCATCCCGGCCCATGATGGCACCATCAAGGGCCGGCGCCGCACCGCCGATGCGGTCCGGCGCCGGGCCAAGGCGGCCAACACGATCCGCGCCTACCGCGCCGGCGTCAGCGCCTGGTGCGCCTATGCCGCTCGCCATGGCGTCTCGGCGCTGCCGGCCGACCCGGACAACGTCAAGGCGTTCCTGGTCGACCAGCGCCAGCCGCTGCCGCCGGCCCAACCCGTGGCGCTCTCGACCCTTATGCTGCGCGCGGCCGCGATCGGCTATATGCACCGGCTGGCGCGGCTGCCGTCCCCGACCCGCGCGGTCGAGGTGATCGAAACGCTGACGGGATACCGGCGTTCGAGCAGCGAGCTGCCGTGGCCGAAGCTGGCACTCAGGCTCGAGCTGCTGCGCCAATTGTTGGCCCCGATCGGCACCGAAGCGCTGGTCGATCTGCGCGACCGCGCGCTTCTACTCTTGGGGTTCGCCGGTGCCTTGCGCCGCTCAGAGCTCGCGGCCCTCTAGACGCATCAGATCGAGCTCCTCGACAGCTTCGAGCGACGCGGCCTGCGCCTCAAGCTGCCGCGCAGCAAGGGCGACCGGGCCGGGCTCGGCGCCACCATCGTGATCCCGGCCGGCGAAACCGAGCTCTGTCCCCTCCCGGCCTACCAAAGCTGGATTCGAGCCGCCGGCATCGCCCAAGGGCCGGTGTTCCGCCGCATCCGTGTCCAGCCGCGGCCGACTGCTGCCGGCGAGACCCGGCGGCCGGCGCTGACGCTCGGCAGCCAGGCGCTCGATGACGGCACCATCGCGCGCATCCTCAAGGCGCGGGCCCGGGCTGCCGGGCTCGACTGGCAGAACATCTCCGGCGACAGCCTGAAGCGCGGCGCGCTCAACACGGCGAACGACCACGGTGCCGAGCCCAAGGCGATGAAGCAGCTCGGCCGCCACAAGAGCTATGCCACCCTCGCGCAATACCTCGAGGAGCGCGAGGCCTTCGAGGACGGCGCGCTCAAAGGGCTGTATTGATTTGCCGACGGCTCAGGGTGTTGAAGCGGTCAGTCCGCTCTCAGGTCGGGCTTGACGAAAGCGGACATCGGTAGGTCGAGCCGCAATTGTCAAGAGACGCAGCTACGGCGATCGCTAGTTGTAGCGGCTTGCAATCGACGGCGTCCCGACGCAAGATTCCACGTGCGGCCGGCTCGAATTCGCTGAGACGGTCGTAACGCCACGCCGCACACTATCTGCGACAGAGCGCAAATTAAGTGAGACGAGCGCGAGATCATCGTTGCCGGCTCACATTCCTTAAGACGACTAGATTGGGGTGACGAGACGAGTGCAACCGTTACTTACCGCTCATAAGAGCGAAACGAGGCCCTGGCGCGAACTCTGAGGCCCGCCTTTAGTCGAGGCGGCAAGGGCGCCATGAACGATGGCCTGCGGTCGCTCATCGTCGTCTATGGCATCCTCGAACCGGCGCAGGCGTTTGTAGATGGAGAGCAGTTCCACGATCGTGCTCCAGGCGGTCACCAGATATTGCAACGACGTGCGAACCGTCGGGCAAACATCGGGAGTGGGAGCCAAGACGGTGCCATCTTGCTAGAAGATCAGAATTTCTACGAGGCCCGGCGGCGGTCGGAGCTGCGGCTGGAACGGCCACAGCTTGCCGGCAACGGAAGGACCATTCAGCAAGAAAAAAGTCGCGGGCGCGAGCGCAAACCCGCATGCGGGGCCCGGGCAGCTGGAAACGCGACTTTAGTCGATCAGTTCATGGGCGTGTACCTCATGGCCGGAGTGCGCCCGTAGGGTTTCCAAGGCCATTCCTTCTTCATGCGGATTGCGCACATTCACCCACAGCAGCAGACCACCGCGCGCTAGCTGCTCTTGGACGCGCGTGGCATGCCGCTGATGGATCAGCCGGCCAAGAGCGCCACCGATCAAGGCCCCACCACCTGCCGCGATCAGTGCGGGCAACCCCGTTCCAACGCCTGCAAAAATGAGAAAGCCAATCGAGGCGAGAGCCGGTGCGGGTAGATACTCGGCCTCGAGCCGAGAGATCCGCGAAAAGAAGGTCTCCCGCGGCACTTTCGCATCGTCAGCAACTTCCTCCACCTGCCGATAGCGATGGCCAAGCTTCTGCATAACGATCTCCTCGCTCGCCAGAAGCGAGAAAGCAGCGCGGTCGAACCCTTGGAGCTCCAATGCATAGACCACGGCATCGAGCGATTTCGCATCATTGAATATGGCGACGACTTCTCGGATAGGCTCTGGCATCGCTTACGCCTCTGGGGCTGTCTCAACGATAGAAGATTGCAGGGCGCCTCTTCCCGGTGCCCGGATACCACGGCGCCTGCTCCCACGGTTTTCGAACGTCGGTCGAGCTGCCCGCTCTCGGCACCCTCCAGCCCGACGCCGGTGTGCCAAATCGACATTAGCAGCTGGGAAATCGACACTCCCATTCTTCGACCATTCGATTCTAGCGAGCGGGAACATCGGCGATAGGCTCGGAAACTTACTAGAGGCGGCCACCGCAAGAGCGTGCCACTTGGGGCTGGCTTGTGATGAATGGCCAGTCTTGACGCAGGAACACCGCAAAAGCTCTACGGCTGAGTACTTTCCGAGCCCGCCACTAGCTGTTTCGTCCGCCGTATCATTTTCAGAGCCACCATGGGGCGGAGACCATCACCGGTATCCTCGCGATCCCTAAGATCAATTCGGCAAAAGGTGTCATTCCGGCCCTCCCCAAACGTCGAGAACGGATGCGATCGGTCCGCGATCGCACGTCAATGAGGTGACGGCGCGCGGGATTTCAGCCTGGCTTCCACCTCTGCATCGGTGAGACGGGCGTCATAGATCGAACGCGGCTCGATGCTGCGCGAAACCAGCGTAGCGGTGGCCACCGCGAGGAGCATCGGCACGATGAAGGACCGGTCGCGCCCGGTCAGTTCCATCAGCAGCACCACCGCCGATATCGGCCCCTGCGTGGTCGCCGCCAGCACAGCGGCGGCACCGATTACCGCGAACAGGCCGGGCGGCACGCCGGGCCAGAGCCAGGACCAGGCGTGGCCCAGCGCTCCGCCCAGCAGCGCACCCATCGCCAGCGAGGGCGTGAACAGCCCGCCCGGCGTACCGCTGCCCAAGCAAAGCAGGGTCGCCAGGGGCTTCAGCAGCAGCAGCGCCAGCAGCAGCCACGGTGCCACCTGATCGGCAAAGGCGAGTTGGGCGATGTCCTTGCCGTTGCCGAGCAACTGCGGGAAGGCGATTGAGACCACGCCGAGCAATCCCAACGCCGAGACTGGCGCGACGAACCGCAGCCACCCCCGCGGTTTGTTCCGGTCGGCCCAGGCGACCATCCTGACATAGCCCACCGAGGCGAGCCCGGCGATCGGCCCAGCCAGCAGCGCCCAGCAGATGACCGAGGCGGAACTGGTATAGACGGGAACTAGGTAGGTCGGCGCATCGGGCAAGGCGATCCAGGCAACCGCGGTAGCAATCAGCGAGGCCATCACGGCCGGCAGAATCAGCCGCAAGGCCAGCACCCCGCGCAACACCTCCAGTGCGAACAGCGCGCCGCCGAGCGGGACACCATAGGCGGCCGCCATGCCTGCGCCCGCACCGCAAGCGACGAGCAACCGACGCTGCTCGTCGGAGAGTCGCGCGCGATCCGATAATACGTTGGCGATCACGGCACCGGCTTGCTTGGGGGCGCCTTCGCGACCCAGTGACGCGCCCATGCCGACGACAAATATCGACAGTACGGCACTTCCGAGGGTGCGAAGTACCGGCAGCCGTCCGGCGTTGAACCAGATCGCTTCGGCGATGTCGATGCCATTACCGCTGGTCAGGCGAACCAGGATCAATTGTCCCGCTCCGGTCAGGAGACCGGCGCCGAGCAGCACCGCGACATGGCGCCAAGGCCCCGCCTGGGCCGCCGCATCGAGTAGAGTGGCGCCGGAGCCCGGCCACATCAGATGCTGTACCACCCCCAATATCAGAGTCAGCACGGCGGCGGCGATGCCGGCACCGACTCCGGTGAGCAACACCGCCAGCCAGAACCCCGCTACACCCGGCTGTGCAAGCGTGGTGGGTATCGCTCCATCGATCGAGCCAGTCGATTGGGAAAGTTCCACGCGCCCTCGTCGTCAAACGGGCGGAGCCAGGATCCCTCCGGACTCAGCGGCTGTGACCGCCACTTCCGCGAGAAAATCCGCCTCGGCCCGCAGCACCCCGACTCCCTCGGCCGAATGATCCGTGACCATACATCCCTCGACGATCGCCATTGCTCCAGCCGCCGAAGGCGCCGCCCGATCCATAGGCCGAGCCCCATCCCTCACAGTAAGGATCGCCATAAGAGTAGCCGTCACCCTCATAACCGCCTTGATCGTAGCAGCCGCCGGGATATGCCGGATAAAATGGCGCCGTTGCGTAAATATAGGCCTGTGCAGGCTCGCCCGAGCAGCAAAGGAAGAGCCCAACGATCGCAAAGGGTAGCCCGGTGAACCGGAAACGACGCGTGTTCATGAAGGCCTCCTGTCGACCAAAGCGAGATCGCGCCGGTGCCGCGGTCACTGCGCCGAAGACGAACCGGCACAGTTAGAGCAGGGACCCAAAAGGCGGCCTCCATTCACTTGGCACTAGCGCTCGCCGCGCCGGGATGGTTCTTGACGTTTGCGATGTCGTCGATTTCGTCGTAGCGGATTCCGTCCTCGGCCTTCTTGAGGGACTGACTCGCAGCATAATAATCACGCTTGGTCATAAGCGTGTTTGCTTCATCAACGTCAGCAACGCTTTGGTCCAGAGGGGCCACGGCCAGGGTATAATTGACATCCACTGAAGCGAGTTTGATGGCCTCGAGGGACTTCGCGCTATCGCCCTTTTCGAGATCCTTCTTCGCCGTCACGACCGCGGCGGCTTTCTCCGGCGTCGCCTGGAACGTCTCGCCCAGAACGATATCAGCATCGATGGGTATCCAGGCAACAGGAGTAGTCGAATTCGTCTGGGATGCCGGGGGTTTCGGCGTCGCCTGCGCTGGCGGGTGGAGCGCCGATTCAGCCTTGAGGAAAACAGCACTGTCAGTCTTCGCCTTACCAAGCGAGGCTTGCGCGTCGGTGATCAGCTTGGCCGCTTCGTCGGTCCTGCCGTCAAAAATGGCGATCCGTGCGAGGTGCAGATCGTTGAAAGCGCTGACGCCATCGGTCGAAAGATGGCCGAAATCCTTGTCGGCGATCTTTGCTGTTCCGGCATCAGCCTTCGGCGGAACGCCGCTGTCGGCACGCGCCGCCGCGGGAACTCCAACGAAAAGGACTGACGCCATAAGTCCGGTAAAAGCTATCGATACGCTTTTCATGGTCTGTCTCCCTATTGTGAGCCTGTTTTCTTCCATACCAAGATAGTGTAACGCAATGATGAAATGAATCCAGCCGAGAAAGTAGATTTACTCACCGGACTACTCTGTAAATCTGGATCAGTTTTCTTCCGACAGGCTCTCCAGGATCGACTCTAATCTATAACCGCGCGAGAGCGCCAGATTCGGAAAATACTTAGACTGTGATCTTAATGAAGCCCGCAAGGCCTGTGCGAGGTAATGCGTCTTCAATTCTCCCAGCTGGCAATCGAACGGGCGAGGGCATTCCCGGTCAGACGCCGAACCACCTCCTTGCGAGGCGCTGGCGAATTGGGCGCCGGCGACCTTGCTGGGACGCGGATGAGAGGCCCGTCGGGTTGGTCAGCCGCGCGGCCGACTTCGGGGCCAGAGATTGTGCCGATAACGGCCCCGGGGTATGGAGATGGTCACCATGTCTTTGGCGACAGCCACTCAAAAAAGGTTCTGCAATCTCCCGGACGACATTGGATCGGACAGAGGCGGCTGGGCAGCTTATGCGGAATTCGAACGATCGGGCCGCGGTGTGCTGCGATCAGCTGCCTCGCGGCCGCCACGAGAGGTCGAAGGACAGCACATAGATCGCTATCGCCGCTAAGCCTAAGCAAGCTCCGATCCAGAACAGCGGCGAATGATGAAGCCGCCTCCAATAAGGCCGTTGCACCGGGCGCGCTCCCATTTTGATTTTCTCGATCCAACTATTCCCCAATTGTCAGTCGGCGCGGAAAAGTGGCCTGCGCCCGGGCGTTACGGGGGGACGCGGCCGAGCCCTCGCGCCGGCCTGGCTCTCCAATTCTTGCTCTTGTCGCTCGAGCGGGTCACGCTTTGTCGGCTCGGACCGGTCGCCTGGATTTGGTTGCATGTCTTGGCCCACGATTTCATCTCCTTGTGCGCAAGGTCGAACGATCATCAATCGGTATGACCTGTTTGCGGCTTCTGCTGGATGACCGCGCCTGGCGCCACGGCAGGAAGGTTGCCTAGATGTGGCGGCTGCAGTCTCGCCAAGGCCCATTGGGCACCCAACAAGCCGGCCAGCACGAGCAGATTGATCAGGATCAAATTACGCGCCGTGCCGGTTGCCGGCGTCGGATCGGCACGAGGCGCCTTCTCCCGCGATGCAACGGAGGAAGGCTTCCCGCTCGGCAGCAGCTTGATCAGGCGATCAGCAATCGTCGCAGCTGCCAACTGCGTCTCTGGCGCATCGGGGAGCGCTGCAATCAACGACGTCAATCTTTGATTGGCAGCCTCCCTCGGCATCCGTGCCAATTCGGCGGCTTCCAGCCAGGGATCGACGTCCAACCGCGCCAGCGCTGAAACGACACTGAGCAGTGCGCCCTTTCCCTCCTCGTCGACTGGCGCGAACAGAAAGGTGTCGAACTCCGGTCCGAGCAGAGGTGTCATCGCGGTACGGGTCATTCGAGCCGCCGGGTTTCATCGCCCGCGCCGACTTTAGAGACCGGTCGAGCGGTGGTGGAATCGCTGTGGTATTGGGCGAAATTTAGCACGCGGCTGCGTGCCCGATCAGGATCGGAAATTACTCAGATTCTGTCTTGGTAAACAGGCGCGCGATGAGGGCCCAGACAGCATTTCTTCAAGATGTCATTCGAGCCCTCGAGCGCCGGACTCGGGCGCCATGCCGCCGCGGGTAGCCGCGACGAGGACGAGGATAGGCTCGGCGGCCAATCCGTCGCTGGCCGGGACACTCTGGGTCCGGATGGTGCGGACACCGCCCTCCGGCATCGCGCCGCGGGCATCGATCGCGATATAGAACACAACAAGCTCCCGCCGGACCCGCTCAACGAAGACCGTCCGGCGGAAGCTGGTCATGCACGATGGTGATTGCGATCGTGCCGCGGAGCGAAGGCGGTGGGCGGCCCGGACTCGCACCGGCGGCAGAGGATATCCAGGACTATTCGCCCCGCGATGTGAAGGCGGCTTCGCCCCCAACCGGAAAATGGTCCGTCCCCGCCATTGGCGGTCGGACGATCCTGACACTTGGTACCCGCCCTGATCGACGGCCAAATGACGGCGTCTCCTGGTAAGCTACCTAGCCGGTTTGGTATCCCACATGTCGAAGTGGATGAATAGCTTTCGCGTATCCTGGCCTGTGGCAACCCTGAGACGACGCAAACCCAGTGTTCGGAGATGCTCTTCCATGCTCGAAGAATTTGGGCCTTCGCTCTATCTCGCCGGCGGACCGGTCGTTTCGTTTTACGGGTTTCCCTATCCAACCCGCATGGCGGTCGCGCGTCTTTCAGATGGCAGGGTGTGGATATGGTCGCCGATTGCGCTGACGACCGAGTTGGCGGACGCCGTGGAAGCGATTGGACCGGTCAGTTACATTGTATCGCCCAACAAGCTCCATCATCTGTTTCTTGGGGAATGGGCCGAACGATGGCCCGATGCGCAGCTCTTTGCGCCCCCGGGACTTGCACGCAAAAGGTCGGATCTGCAGTTCGACGGTGAATTGCTGGATTTTCCCGACACCGGCTGGGCGGCGGACATCGATCAGGTGATCTTTCACGGCTCATTCGCAACGGAGGAGGTCGTGTTCTATCACCGCGCGTCGAGCACCGCGATAATTTGCGATCTTATCCAGCGGTTTCCGCCGGAATACCTGCGTGGTCTGAAAGGCCTGCTGATGAGGCTCGACGGTCTGGCTGGTGAACGCGGCAGGACGCCACGCGAATGGCGGGCGAGCTTTCTGCGCCGCGGACCTGCCCGCATTGCCCGTCAGAAGCTGCTGGATTGGAAGCCCACACAATTGCTGATCGCGCATGGCAAATGCGAAAGAAGCGATGCTGCGAAGACTATCAGCCATGCATTGAGTTGGCTTTAGGCCGTCCACTTCGGACAAGTCGTAGCTGGTGTACTGCGGGCCGCTTTGGGCCGACTGCCGATGCCGCCACGACGGGTACCAAGTGTCAGATTTTCACCACTAGACAAAATGTTTCATAAACAGGACTGCATCGCGTTCCTTCCTGAATCGGATGTCAAATGCGACTGTCTTTCTAGGCGTTGGCGCCAGCGTAAATTCAACCGGCTCGATCCTGTGGCGGTCCAGCCAAACCCGCAAATCTTCCATGGCCTCGCCCAGAGAAGCTCCGCCGCTTTCGAGATGCACGCTGAACGCGGTCGGTGCCGGCATGACGACACCCTTTCCTTGCTCTGAGGCGGGAGCGTATCGATCTCTCGGTCGGTGCCGCGTCTCGTCATGAAGGCGCCGATTCCTCAACCTAGCGGTTGGTTCCCTGGCCTCCTATCGATTTCGCCATTCTTGCACCTTCGGAATCTACCTATACGAGGTAACCGTCAGCCGAGCGCCGCAGACGGAGTTTTGTCTAGCGGCGGTCGGAAAAGACGATACTGATCTTTGGAGCTAAGAGGGCGAGTTCTGCCAAGCGCTGCTCGATTGCGGTGGCATCGAAGACAGTATCCGGAAAGAACTTCGAGCTGGGCAAAAACGAAATCTCGGTACCTCGTTCTTCCTCCGCATCGCCTACTAAACGGAGAGGTGGCTGTGGTTCACCCTCAAAAAAGCGGAGGGAATATTCCTTCCCTTGCTGCCATATCCGCAACTGGAGCCATTCGGAAAGTGCGTTAACAACGCACACGCCAATCCCGGGCAGGCTGTCAGAGCTTCGTTGCCAAAAACGGCCCCCGGCACAGAGGTGTGTCATGATAAGCTCGGCGCCGGAGATGCCCTGATCTTCGACGATGGCAGTCGGAAAACCCCGTCCATTATCCCGCACAGTGCAGGAGCCATCGGAGTCGAAAATCACGTCGACACGGTCGCCTTACTAAGCGTGCTCTTCGCCGACAGCCGTCGTTGCTGCGCCTCGAGCCAGAGCTTCAGCTGCTCAAGGACCGGGACGGTCTGCTTCTGGCGCGACGCCAGGCGCTGCTCGATCGTCTTGCCGGTGCGGTCGGTCTTCCGCACCGCACGATCAGCTCCAGCAGCCCTCAGCGCCGCAGGGCCGGCCTGCCCGTTCCCGACTCGGCATTGACGGAACCGAGCAGCGTGTCGAGCCGTGCCGCCTCCCGATCGAGGCCGGCCGCGACGAGGGTGGAACGATATGCTGCAAAGATCCGCCGGTCCGAGGCCGACTTCGGTAGCGACCGGACGACATCGATCCAGAGCCGCATGGCCTTGAGGTCGATCTTCTGGGCGCAGAGCACGCCGGCCGTATTCACGAGCGCTTCGGCCAAGGACCGATCCACGACGTCGCCCGGAGAGGCCCATGCGCCAGGCTCGACGCAGTCAACCCCGCGGACCAGGCGCAAAGCGGAGCCGACGATGCGCGTGAGGTCGTCTTCGCGAACCTGAAACGACGCATCCCTGAATATGAGCCACGGAAAGGCATGATCGCTTCCTCTCAAGCGGCGCCAGGCCCGCGCGAGGACCTTACCCTCGTCCCGTGCCGCCAGATCGAAGAGCGAGGAGATCCGCGCGAGTTCGGTAATCGACATGGCGCCCAGCATCGAGGCAGTCGGATGCCGCCGCGCCAGCAACATAAGCCGAGCATCATGCGCGAGACGGGCGGCATTGTCCTCGAGCGCCGCGACGCCGGCATCGAGCGCCTCGTCGGAAAGCGGGCCGGTATAGGAGCCAGCATTTGCGAAGTCGATGAAGTCCATAGCGTTCTGCTCCTGATCCCGACGCCTTCAGATTTCATTCGCAGAGCCGGCAGTCAACACCACTACCTTAAAATCTTTTTTATCATTCCTATCCTGATCCGCCAATACAGAGATGGGGCACGAACAAACAACGCGAGGAATTCAGTTCTGACTGTGAACAATAATTTAAAGCGACCGACCATTCACATCGATTATTGTCTGCTGCGAACGCGCCATTGGGCAGCCGTCAGCTGTCGTACTTGCCAAGACGCGGTCATCATTGTTCAAGGAGAGAGCTATGTTTTCCATGATCCGTCGCTTCAAAACGAGCAGAACGCCAGCGAGATATGCCGGTGCGGCGTTGATCGGCGGGGTCGTCCTGCTAGCCGCCGCTTCCTGCGCCAACGCCGCCCCGACGGGCGGCACCGATCCTGAAACGGCTGACCGGGTCCCCCGCGTCTGCTCGGCGACAATGGGCCTATCGTCCGGCACGCTCGACTACGCCGACTGCGTGGCCAGCCTAAGCGCCTCCGCCGCAGGTATGGCGGCCAACGGCACGCTCGCGGCCAGCCGCGCCACTTGCGCCGCCGCAGGGCCGGAGGGCACGCCTGCCTTCGCGCTTTGCGTGCTCGATCATGAGCAAGCGCATCGTTAGACCGAGCCTCGGTTAAATCCGGCACGAACATGAGTGGAGAAATCCATGACCAAGTCTGTCTTCATTGCCGCTCTGGCGGTCATCCTTGCCGCTTGCGCGGCACCCGGTGAAAATGCGCGGCAGATGGCGCGCGAGGATCGCGCCTGTGCCGAGCTGGGTCTGACGCCCGGCTCCGCCGTCTTCAATAGCTGCGTCGGCAATCTCGACGCATCCCTCTATGTCGATGAGCATAGCGGCCATCTTTGATCTCAAGGCGTCCGCCCCTGCTCAGGCCGCCTTGGGTTGAGCCTCAGCCCAAGGCGCCAATCCCGCACTATAAAATAAATTTTATTTCAATATTTTCGTGCGATTACTTCGATGGTCCGTAATCAGAGTCGGACCGAAATCGACGACAAGACTATATCGTACAATCGAGCCGGTTGATGAATTCTCCTTCACAGAATAAATCGCTATTTAATGGATTTCACGGCGGCAAGACGCAATCCTTATATTGTCGAAGAGACGACAGCCGTGCCGCCCGGTGCGCGATCAACAGTTCTAGAACTCAAAAGCGCGAACACCAGCAGCCGGGCGGCAGCCGCTAATCGATAAGGATTGGAGTCATGGCAAACAAGCCGATGAAAACGCTTTGGACATTGTTCGCTCTGGCCGTGGTGCTCGGTGCCACGGCAGCATGCTCAAATGTCGCGCCGCCGCCGAACGCAGCTGCCGTGCAGGGGCAATGGCCGCAATACATGTATCCCTGGCCGGAAGGCGGGGGCTGAGACCCCTGACCCCCGTGGTTGCTTAGTCGCCGGGCAGCCCGCCGCTCCGCTTCGTCTCGCGTCACCTTCCCCGGCGAAGCGGCTGATTCCAAAGTATATTGGTGTCAGGCTCGACCGAGCGTCCCTCCCGGCGCTCGGTTGGGTGGCGGACTCCAATGCCGTACCGCTTCAGTAATCGATTCTGCCGTCTGTCGCCAGACCCTGATGTCGACAATAAAATAAGTTTTACAATTCAAAACCTTATTTAATTGAATGGCCTCCTATGAGATATAATCTTTGGCTTCTCTCAATCTCACGAGAGAGAAAATGAACACCTTAGCCAAATACAATGAAAATGAAGCGCCCCAACCCGGCCGTCGGCAATCGAGCCGGCGCTCGACCCCGTCGAAGACTGGACGATCTGTCGCAGCAGACGGGAAAGAGCGAAGCTTCGCCGGCGGCAGCTTGGCCGCGACAATACTGATTTTGGGCAGCACGCTTTCCGGCTGCACCAGTCAGGTCGACGGCTTCGACGTATCGGCGCGCTCCATCTTCGAAAATCCGGACTACTCGGAAGGCGACAGCCTTTTCATGATCGGCTTCACGCCGGTATTGGCCCAGGTCGATGGTGAATTGCCGGGCCTGCCCGATGCTGCGTTGCGGCAGAGCGTAGCAGAGGGCATGAAATCCGCGCCGCCGATCGTATGTTGTGCCGGTGCCGATCGAAACTTCACGGCGCCTGCCGCCTTGACGGTTGTACGGGCGGCAGCAACAGAAAACGCACAGGCATCCGATGGATTCCCCTATCATGTACAGTGGCGCTTCAGCACCAGGGCGCCGATCGATAGCCGCGACAGCCCAAGCATCACGGCGTTTGCCAGCCTCTATCATGGCCGCGATTTACTGACGCAGGCGACTGGGTCGCTGGAGCTGCCGGCCGCGGATACATCTACCGTTCCGCCGGCCGCGGTCGCGGCACTGGTCCGAACCGTAGAAGACCGGCTCGCCTTCTTTCCGTCTTCCTTGGAGGTTCCGCCCGCCGGCGGCGGATGACCCCTCGATCGCGACCCATTCCGGGCTGCGAGCCTTCCGATAGAGATCGAAAGCACAATTGGAGATTGGAGCTCTCGTTGTTTTCTTGGTGCAAACCGCGTCGCCTTCTCGCATCTAGGCAAGGATGCAATCCGGAGGCGGCCGTATGGAACCGACACCGACCGACACTTTGGGGTGGGATACAGTGACTTCGGAAGCCCGCATTCTCCTGATCGAAGACGATCAGGAAACCGCCAATGAAATTCTGAGCGCGCTTGCTTCGCGCGGCTATCTCCTCACGCATCAGACCAACGGGAGAAGCGGCCTCGACGCCGCCCGCACCGGCGGTTTCGATACGCTGATCGTCGATCGGATGCTGCCGGAGCTCGACGGGCTGTCGATCATCGAGGCGCTGAGGGACGACGCGATCCGCACGCCCGTGCTGGTCGTCAGCGCGCTCGGCGACGTGGATGAGCGCGTGCGCGGCCTCAAATCCGGCGGCGATGACTATCTGGTCAAGCCCTTCGCGCTGACCGAGCTTGCAGCACGCATCGAGGCACTGCTGCGGCGCCCGGTCGAGACGCGGGAAACCAAGCTGCGTGTGGGCCCGCTCGAGCTCGATCTGATCGAACGCGTGGCGCGGCGCAAATCGCGCGACATCGAATTGCTGCCGCGGGAGTTCAAGCTCCTGGAATATATGATGCGCCGGCCGTCCCGCGTGATGACGCGCGATATGCTGCTGGAGGAAGTCTGGAACTATCGCTTCTCACCGCGGTCTAATCTGGTCGATGTCCATATCGGCAAGCTGCGGCGAAAGGTCGATGCACCAGGCGAGATTCCGCTTTTCTATAATGTCCGCGGCGTGGGGTTCATTCTCCGTGTTCCTGACTAGGCTCTTCCGCAGCACGGCCTTCAGGCTTGCCTGTGCCTTCGCCGGCTTCTTCGGCGCCTGCACGCTCGGCCTCTTCGGCTTCATCTATTGGCAGACCGCCGGCTCGGAGATCGGCCGGATCGATGCGCTCATCACCAGCGACGCGCACATCGTCGCGGCCCAGGAGACCGACGCCGTCCGGCAATTCGTGACCACGCGCGTCACCGGCGATTTCCATCGCCTGAGCTACGCCGCCCTCTTCGATGCCGACGGGAAATTGATTGCCGGTAATCTCGAAGCCGTGCCGGCCGACCTCCCAGCCGACGGCAAAGTCCATATCGCGCAGCTCACGCCGGCCGCCATCCCGATCGCGGGCTATGAGGCGGTGCGTGCCGTCGCGGTTCGCCTTTCGAGCGGCGGCCTGCTTGTCATCGGCCGCAACAGCGAGGAGCTCGAAAGGCTGCGCAAGGAGCTGGTCCGCGCCCTCGAGCTGGGACTGATACCGGCCGTCATCGCCGCGCTCGCCGCCGGCCTATTCCTGAGCTGGCGCATGGAGAACCGCCTGAATGCGGTGCATCGGGCGGCCGATCGGATCATGCGCGGCCATCTGCGCGAGCGGCTGCCGGTCTATGGCAGCTTCGACGAATTCGACAAGCTGTCGTCGAGCGTCAATCTCATGCTCGACGAGATCGAGCGACTGCTCGATCAGCTGAAGGCGACCGGCGACGAAATCGCCCATGATCTGCGCACCCCGCTGACCCGCGTGCGGGCCCGGCTGGAAAATACGCGAGGCCGGTCGACCTCGCGCGAGGAGCTCGAGGCCGCGATCGACAAATCGATGAGTGGGCTCGATCAGACTCTCGCCATCATCACGGCACTGCTGCGGATCCGCGAGCTCGAGGTCGGACGCCGGCGCGCCGGCTTTGCTCAGGTCGATCTCAGCGAACTGGTCGGCACCATCCACGACCTTTACCAGCCGCTCGCCGATGAGAAGAACATCACTTTTTCGCTGACGACAAACCCGCCCGTGCCCGTATTCGGCGATCAGGACCTGCTGATCGAGGCGATCGGCAATCTGGTCGACAACGCGGTCAAATTCACCCCGGAAGGGGGCGAGATTCGCCTCATGCTGACGGAGCGCGACCACAAGCCGGTCATTCGCGTCGAAGATACCGGCCCCGGCATTGCACCCGAAGAGCGCGGCAAGGTGTTTTCCCGCTTCTACCGCTCGGACCGGGCCAGGGGAACGCGGGGCGTCGGCCTGGGCCTGAGCCTGGTCGCGGCAATTAGCCGATTGCACGACATCACTGTCGCGATCGCCGACAGCAGCCCCGGCTGCACGATCGAGCTCATCCTCAACGCCCCTCGCTGACCCATCGCGCAGAACTTTGACGTGCGACTGCGCCCCCCGCCTGGAATTGGGCGGGGCAGCACAGCCGGCCTCCAATAAATGGCAGGTGAATCATGGGAAACTGTGTCGTGCGCAAAACCAATCCAGCCCTTTGCCTCCTCTCCGGTGCTGTGCTCATCGCACTCGCCGGCTGTGCGGCACAGCCGCCCGGCAGCGTGGCCTATGCGGGAGACGGGCTGCACTCGCGGCACTGGCTCGATGATGCCGAGCTGCCGAGCCCGTGGCAGCAGCAGGCCAATTACGGCGAGCCGGGCGACGAGCTGATCTCGAACGCGTCCAAGGGCTGGTCCCGCTGATCGCCGCAGCCCAAAAATGAAGCCGCGCGGAACGCCTGGTTCCGCGCGGCTATACCCCGGCAACGGTGCTTAAAAGCGGAACCGCGCGCCGACCGTCGGATCGATCGAGGAGGCATGGAAGAAACCACTCTCCAGACCGTCCGACACCTGCGAATACATCGCGCCGGCATAGACATCGAACCGCTTCGTGAGCCGATAGTCCGCGACCAGCGAGACCGCATCGAGCGTGCCGCTGCAGGAGGCGGCACTGTTGTTCGAGCAGCTCGTCACGGCATGGAAGCTCGGCTGGTACTCGTGATAATAGCCGCCGCTGATGTCGAGGTCCGGGGTCGCCGCCCATTTGAAGCCGGTCCAGTAGACGTTGAGCTGCCGGTTCTCGTTGAAGGCCGTGTTGTTGACGACGCTCAGGATATAACCGCCGAGGCCCGTGCTGCCGTTTGCCAGCGGATTCTCCGGATTGTCGAACTGGATCTTTTCCGCACCGAACAGGAATTTCACCGGATCGAGCGTATAGCTGGCCAGGAACATATAGCTGGTATTGTCGGAGACGGTCGCGGCCAGCGAGCCGGTGGGCTCGGTCAGGACCTGTGCCGCCGAGAGCGACGCGGCCGAGATCGCGTCGAAGACCTGGCTGTAGATCGCGTCGACCGAAAGCGGGCCGTAATCGCCGCCGATGCCGAATTCGTACGCCGTCCGGGATTCGCTGCCGGTATTGCTCAGCTGATAGAGAGCCGCCAGCCGAACCGGCCCGACATTGACGCGATATTTCACCGACGCGTCGAGGCGCGCATCCTCCGTATCGCCGATGCCGGCGGTGGCGCCCTGATAACCGATCACCGAGAAGGCGTTCGAAGCGCCCTGCGGGTCGTAGGCGATGACGCCGTCGAGCGTCAGCGAGTTCTGCCGGCCGAACGTGATCGTGCCATAGGTGGGCGAGGAGAAACCGATATAGGCCGCGGCGTTGAAGGGTTGGCCGGCGCGGCTCGAATCACCATTCGAGGTTTGCCGGTTCAGAGGAACGCCATTGTTCTCGACCAGCGATTTGGTGCCGTCCGAGAGCGCGCCCGAGGTCGGCACGAAGCTCGTCTGGATGTTGAAGATGCCGGAAACATCGCCGAACAGCAGCTCGCTGCCCTTCAGGCCGAGATTGGTATAGCTGAGCGCGTTCGGGGCGAAGCCGAAATTCGAATGATTGGAATTCTTCGACACCAGATATTCGAGGCCGGGGCCGTAATCGCCATTCAGCGGCGTGCCGTGGTTCTGATAGCCGACGCCGAGATCGATACCGCCATAGAGTGTCACGCCATGCCAGGTGAGGCTACCATCCGCGGCCGGCAGCTGGACGCCGGGCGCCGGAGGCGCAATTGCTTGAATCTGCTGTTGCTTCTGCTCGATCTGCTCAATTCTGTGCAGCAGTTGCTCGTTCTGCTGTTTCAGCGCATCGGACTGAGCTTTGAGGTCGCTCAACTCATCACCGAACGCTGCCGTTCCACAGAGCATGGATGCGAGAGCCAAGCACGACGTCGCAGAAAATAGCTTCCGCGGCTGAATCATATTCTTATTCCCCCTAAATTACCGCCTTCGACGCGGAGGCGATTGCGTTGACCTTTCAAGATAAAGCCCAAACGAATCGACATTTGCTTTTATCGTTTTGGATATATGTTCGAATTATTCGATCTAACCAAGCAATACTCTCGGACTCTCGAGCGAATCTGTGGATTCACTAAAGTATTTCATGTGGTTGACCATATGTCAGATGACAACGAGTCGTGTCAAGTTAAGCCAACTAAATAAATTTTTACTGTATGAATTTTATTTCACCAAAGACGCCGGCCAAGTTTACTTGGAGAATCCAATGCAATCCGATGTACGCATGCACATCGGCCGCTCGATAGAGCTGACGATTTCGGAAGCAAATGGATCTGGAGAATGAAACGCGGCCGGATCATCCGGCCGGTAGAGCCGTCAAACCGTGTTGACGGTCAGGATGCCTGCCGGTCGCGTTCCGCACCGGACGTCTCGGCCGTCTCGAGCGCCAGCAGAAGCTGCCATTCGCCCGAGCGCGCCGCATCCAGATACCGGCTGAAGAGGACAGAGGGCTCGAGCCGGACCGAATAATCCTGCTCCGGGATCGATCCCGGCATCTCCGGCACGATCACAAGGCATCGATCAAGGCGGCTGACAAAGCGAGCGGCGCTGGCGCGCACTTCCAACGGCGCCTCGGACTGCTCGAGCAACGAGCCCAGCTCGCTCACCGCCGAACTAAATTTCATCGCGCCCTCGCCCGCTCAGACCGAGTCAAATCAGCAAAACCCAGACGATATTCGCGCCGGCGGCCCGGCTCCGGTCAATTAAATCTTTTTTCAGCTAGACTAAATTTCAAATGACGACTCTCTATGCAAATCTACTCGATTTCATTCCAGATGAAATTATATTTATCGAGTAAATTTGAATTTAAAAACTGAAAATCTATTTATTTGAGTTGTGGTTTTATTCATCTAATCTAAATAGTACGTACAACCACTTTGGATGAGAGCAGCGATCAAGCTGAAGTAATCTTCATATTATTCGCACCCCTGCGGCAATTGCGGGTAGGCAGCGAGGCGATATTGAAGATCAGCGTGACGGTGCGGCTTGAGGCGCAGGCGGCCAGGCCGCCAATCCAAAGCAGAAAGAGGCCGGCAATCGTGGATGCTCAGATATTGCTGATCGAGGATGACAACGAGACCGCGAGCGAGATCGTGATGGACCTGACCGACCGCGGATACCGCCTTACTCATGAGGCCGCGGGGCGCCGGGCGCTCGGCTCGGCGCGGGAGGGGACGTACGATCTCTTGATCGTCGATCGGATGCTGCCCGAGCTCGACGGGCTGTCGATCGTGGAAATGCTGCGTGCCGAGGGGATCCGCGTCCCCGTACTGTTCCTGAGCGCGCTCGGCCATCCCGACGAGCGCGTTCGCGGTCTCAAGGCCGGCGGCGATGACTATCTGAGCAAGCCCTTCATCTTGACCGAGCTCGCGGCCCGGGTCGAGGCGCTGCTGCGGCGCCCGGTCGACAGCCGCGAGACCATGTTGCGGGTGGGACCGCTGGAGCTCGATCTGATCGACCGGCAGGCCAAGCGCAAGACACGCAAGATCGAGCTGCTGCCGCGCGAGTTCAAGCTGCTGGAATATCTCATGCGGCGCCCGTCACGGGTCGTCACGCGCGACATGCTGCTGGAAGATGTCTGGAACTATCGGTTTTCGTCCCACACCAATCTGATCGATGTGCATATCGGCAAGCTGCGCCGCAAGGTCGACGCCGAGGCCGAGGTGCCGCTGATCTATAATGTGCGCGGCATCGGCTACATCCTGCGCGTTCCAGAGTAATTTGTGCCGCCGCCACCTGGCATCCTCGTTAAACTAACTTTTAAATTCTGTACCCTCCTTTATTTTGTGAAACATATTGTAATTTTATCGATGAAGGTGCCCGCTATATACATGATGGTGGCGAGTGGCCGCAAAATATCATGTGAAAATCCAGTTGATCTTCATGAATTCTCTCAAATGGCCACAGAAGCCGGTCCACCTATACTGCGCGAAGGCCAGACAGGCTAAGCGGCGTCGAGGGCGGGGCCTGCGATGATCGCCATCGTTCGCGTAGCACTCAGCCGCCCTTACACCTTCATCGTGCTGGCCATGCTGATCGCACTCTTCGGCACGCTCTCCTGGTTCCGCACGCCGACCGACATCTTTCCCAATATCGGCATTCCGGTGATCAGCGCGGTCTGGAGCTATAACGGTCTGCCGCCGGACGAAGTGTCGGGCCGCATCGTCTATTATTACGAGCGGACGCTGAGCTCGCAGGTCAACGACATCCAGCACATCGAATCCCAGTCGCTGCCCGGCTATGGCGTCGTGAAGATCTTCTTCCAGCCGAGCGTCAATATCGACGCGGCGCTGGCGCAGGTGACGGCAGCGTCGCAGACCGTGCTGAAGCAGCTGCCGCCCGGCATCACGCCGCCCTATGTGCTCGCCTTCAACGCGTCGAGCGTGCCGATCCTGCAGCTGGCGCTGTCGAGCAAGACGCTGTCGCAGTCTCAGCTCTTCGACTATGCGCAGAATTTCATCCGGCCGCAGCTGGCGACCGTGGCGGGGGCCGCGATCCCGTCGCCCTATGGCGGCAAGGTGCGCCAGGTGCAGGTCGATATCGACCAGCAGAAGCTGCAATCCTACGGCCTGTCGGCCCAGGATGTCGTCTCGGCCTTGAGCGCCCAGAATCTGATCACGCCGGTCGGCACTGAAAAGATCGGCAAATTCGAATATGTCGTCTCGCTGAACGACGCGCCCTCGGTCATCGCCGAGCTCAATGCGCTGCCCATCAGGAAGGTGAACGACACACTCGTCTTCATGCATGACGTGGCCTTTGTCCATGACGGCAGCCCGCCACAGACCAATGTCGTGCGGGTCGATGGCAGCCACGCCGTGCTGATGACGATCCAGAAGGCGGGTGCCGCCTCGACGCTCGACATCATCAAGGGGGTCAAGGCGCTGTTGCCGAAGATCCAGGAATCGCTACCCAAGAGCCTCAAGCTCTATGCCGTCGGCGACCAGTCGGTCTTTGTCAATGACTCGGTCTCGGGCGTCATCCGGGAGGGCGTCATCGCCGCCGGGTTGACCGGCCTCATGATCCTTCTGTTCCTGGGCAGCTGGCGCTCGACGCTGATCATTACGATCTCGATTCCGCTCGCCGTCCTGGCCTCGATCGCCGTGCTCTCCGCGATCGGCGAGACGATCAATGTGATGACGCTGGGTGGGCTGGCGCTTGCGGTCGGCATCCTGGTCGACGATGCCACCGTCACCATCGAGAACATCAACTACCATCTGGAGCAGGGCAAGGAGATCCGGACCGCCATCATGGATGGCGCGCGGCAGATCGTGGTACCCGCGACCGTGTCGCTGCTCTGCATCTGCATCGTCTTCGTGCCGATGTTCGGCTTGAGCGGCGTCGCGGGCTTTCTGTTCCGGCCGCTGGCCGAGGCCGTCGTGTTCGCGCTGGTGGGATCCTACATCCTCTCGCGCACGCTCGTCCCGACGCTGACCGCCTATCTGCTGAAGGCGCATCATCCGATCGAGGCTGGCCATGCCACGACCGAGAGCCGCAACCCGCTGGTCCGCCTCCAGCGTGGCTTCGAGCACCGGTTCGAGCAGCTGCGGAACCTCTATCGCAGCCTGCTCGAGCTCGCCGTCATGCGCCGCTGGATCTTCGTCGCGGGCTTCATGGCGGCGGTGCTGGTCTCGTTCGGGCTCGTCCCCTATCTCGGCAGCAATTTCTTCCCCTCGATCGATGCCGGCCAAATCAAGCTGCATCTCAGGGCCGAGACCGGCACCCGGATCGAGGAGGTCGCCAAGCTGTGCGACGAGGTCGAGCAATCCGTCCGGCGCACGATCCCGCCATCCCAACTCGACACTATCGTCGACAATATTGGCCTGCCGATCAGCGGCATCAATCTGGCCTATGGCAACTCCGGCACGATCGGAGTCGGCGACGCCGACATCCTGATCACGCTCAAGCCCGACCACGGCCCGACTGCGGATTTCGTCACCAAGCTGCGCGAGACGCTGCCGCGCCTGTTCCCGGGCACCGTTTTCTCGTTCCTGCCGGCCGACATCGTGACCCAGATCCTGAATTTCGGCCTGCCAGCGCCGATCGATGTGCAGGTGATCGGCGGCGATCCAGCGGCCAGCCGCGCCTATGCCGATGCGCTCTATCGCAAGATCGACCGCGTCACCGGCATCGCCGATGCCCGCATTCAGCAGGCCTTCGACGAGCCCACGCTCAACGTCAAGTTCGACCGGTCGCTGGCCGGCGAGGTCGGGCTGACCGAGCGCGACGCCGCCACGACCATGCAGGACACGCTCTCCGGCAGCATCCAGACGGCACCCACCTTCTGGCTCAATCCCAAGAACGGCGTCTCATATCCGATCGTCGTGCAGATGCCGCAATATGGGCTCGACAGCGTCAGCGATCTCGACAACATCCCGATCACGGCCGCCGGGAAGACCCAGCTTCTGGGCGGCCTCGCGACGGTGACACGCGGCCCCAGCAATGCTGTCGTCTCGCACTACAATGTGCAGCCGGTGATCGACATCTACGCCACCACCCATGGGCGGGATCTCGGCGCCGTCGCGGGCGACATCCAGCAGATCCTCGACAAGACGGCGCCGCTCGCCCCGCCGGGCTCGACCATCGTGCTGCGCGGCCAAGTCACGACCATGAATGGCGCTTATGCCCAGCTGATCGAAGGCTTGGCGCTCGCCGTGACGCTCATCTATCTGCTGATCGTCGTGAATTTCCAGTCCTGGACGGACCCGTTCGTCATCGTCACGGCCTTGCCGGCCGCACTTGCCGGAATCGTCTGGATGCTGTTCGTGACGGACACGACGCTATCGGTCCCGGCCTTGACCGGCGCCATCCTGTGCATGGGCGTCGCCACCGCCAACAGCATCCTGGTGATTAGCTTCGCCCGCGAGCTGATGGCGGAGGGGCGCGATGCCGCCGCTGCCGCGATCGAGGCAGGTGCCACCCGCTTTCGCCCGGTGCTGATGACCGCGCTGGCCATGATCATCGGCATGGCGCCGATGGCCTTAAGCGCCGAGCAGAATGCGCCGCTCGGCCGCGCCGTGATCGGCGGGCTGATGTTCGCCACGATCGCGACCCTGTTCTTCGTCCCTGTCGTCTTCAGCATCGTCCATGCCCGCGCGAGCCGAGATGCGAAGGCCCCTCATCCCAGTCAGCAGGCCAGCTCTCATGCTTAAGCTCTTGGACTCTCGTGCCTCCTCCGGCTCGACCAGACCGCCCGATACGGCGCAGAAGCTGCCGCCTCGGAAGCATCGGAGCCTGACGCTGGTCTTGGGCGGCATTCTGCTGGGTGCCGTCCTGCTGGCCGCGACCGGCATTCTCTCCCGTCAGCGGAGCGAGGCGAAGCTTGCGCACTGGACCAACGCGCAAGCGATCCCGACCGTCGCGGTGATCCGGCCCCAGCTCGGCACGAAGGATCAGGCGCTGGTGCTGCCGGCCGATATCGAAGCCTATTACCAGGCGCCGATCTATGCCCGCGTCGGCGGCTATCTCAAGATGTGGTACAAGGATATCGGCGCGCATGTGAAGGCGGGCGAGCTTCTGGCCGAGATCGATGCGCCCGAGCTCGATCAGCAATTGCAGCAGGCGAAGCATGATTTCGCCAGCGTCCAGGCCGGTGCGGCACTGGCCGAGCTGACGGCGAAACGCTGGACCAACCTGCTCGCCTCGCAGGCGGTCTCGCAGCAGACCGCGGATGAGAAGACTGGCGACGCGCTGGCCAAGAAGGCTTTGGTTGCCGCCGCACAGGCCAATGTCGACCGGCTCGAGGCGCTCGAGGGTTTCAAGCGCATCACTGCTCCCTTCGACGGGGTGGTGACGGCCCGGCAGACCGATATCGGCGCTCTCATCAATCCCGGCAGCGGCTCCGGCATCGAGCTGTTCCAGGTCGCCGACCTTCATGAGATGCGGGTCTATGTGCGGGTACCGCAGGCCTATATCGGCCAGCTCAAGCCCGGCATGGTCGCCAAGCTGCATCTGCCGCAATATCCGGACAAGGTTTTCACGGCCAAGCTGGCAACGACCTCGAACTCGGTCGCCAAGGAGTCGCGGACGGCACTCGTCGAGTTCGAGGCCGATAATCCGGACGGCAAGCTCTGGCCCGGCACCTTCGCCGAGGCACGCTTCGAGCTGCCGCCCGACCCCGATGTCTATCAGCTGCCGGCAAGCGCGCTCATGTTCCGCGCGCATGGGCTGGAGGTGGCGACGGTCGGCGCCAACGACAAAGTCACGATGAAGCCGATCACGATCGGCCGCGATCTCGGCAACGAGGTCGAGGTCAGCGCCGGCCTGTCGCCGAACGACCGGGTGATCGAAAGCCCATCTGACTCGCTGGGCGAGGGCGATGCCGTGCATCCGGCGGCCAACGCCGACCCCACGATCGAGAACACCGCCGAGACCGAGGTGGACCAGCCGCAGGCCGGCGCCGACGAATGAGATTCCGGCCGCTTGCCGCGGTGCTTATCTGCGCCCTAGCCCTGGCGGGTTGTGACCTGGCGCCGCCCTATACGCCGCCCGCCGTCACCATCCCCGATATCTACAAGGAAGCGAGAGATACCGGGCCCTGGCAACCGGCCAAGCCAGCCGACGCGGCCCCGCGCGGCCCCTGGTGGCAATACTATGGCGATCCGGCGCTCGACGCGCTCGAGGCCAAGATCGACGGTCAGAACCAGACGCTGGCCGCGGCGGCGGCCGCCTATGACCAGGCGCGCGCCTTCGCTCGGGAGGCGGAAGCCGGCCTCTATCCCGAGATCGGGCTCGGCGGCACGATCGAGCGCAATCGGCAGTCGGCGCAGCGGCCGCTGCGGTCGCGCGGCCAGCCCGGCTATTTCGGGTCCAACACGATCGATGCCCAAGCCGACTTCGAGCTCGATCTCTGGGGCAGGATCCATGACGCCGTTGCTGCCGGCAAGGCCGAGGCGCAGGCCAGTGCGGCCGACCTCGAATCCGTACGTCTCAGCCTCCATGCCGAGCTTGCCAACGACTATCTGTCGCTGCGCGGGCTCGACGAGGAGGCCAAGCTGCTCGACGACACGGTCGTGGCCTATGGCAAGGCGCTCGACCTCGTGCAAAGCCGGTTCAAGGGTGCCGTCGCCTCCGGGGTCGATGTGGCCCAGGCGGAAACCCAACTCGATTCGGCCAAGGCCGAGATCTCCGACGTGGCGGCGCGTCGGGCGTTACTGGAGCATGCTATCGCCGGCCTGACCGGCGAGCCGGCGCCGGCCTTCTCGCTCCCGCCATCTGCGACGCCGGTGGCACTGCCCGCGATCCCGGCTGGCCTGCCCTCGACCCTGCTCGAGCGCCGGCCCGACATTGCGGCGGCGGAGCGCGATGTCGCCGCCGCCAACGAGGAGATCGGCGTCGCCAAGGCAGCCTTCTATCCGAGCCTTTCGCTCAATCTGCTGGGCGGCTTCCAGAGCACCGGCCTCAATCTGCTGAGCCTGCCGGAGAGCTTCTGGACGATTGGGCCGTCGGCCACCCTGCCGCTGTTCGAGGGCGGCCTGCGCCGGGCCGAGCTGGCCGGCGCCAAGGCCGCCTATGTCGCTGCCGGCGCGCGCTACCGAACGACCGTGCTCGACGCTTTTCAGGACGTCGAGGACAATCTGGCACTGCTACACTGGCTCGGCCAATCGGCGCGCGACGAGGACCATGCGACCGCGGCCGCCAAGCGCTCGGTCGAGCTGGCGCTCACGCTCTATCGCGACGGTGCGGAGAACTATCTCCAAGTCGTAACGGCGCAGACAGCGGCCCTCGATGCCGAGCGCGCCAGCCTCGATCTACGCACGCGCCGGCTGGAGGCGAGCGTCGGGCTGATAAGGGCGCTGGGCGGTGGCTGGTCGACCGCCGAGCTGCCCAAACCGGAAGGGCTGTGACCGGGTCACCGGCGCAACCGTGCAGTCCGCCTGATACCGCCGGGCGCGATTGCGCAGCCCCGAGAGCCGCTTGGCGATCGGTTGGAGGCCATTGCCGCTTCCGCCGGTATCGCGTCTGAAACCAGCCGGCTGCAGTCGGCCCCGACCGGTCAATCGTTTCCCACCAATCGAAGCGTGGGATCCGGCGCGAAGTCGCCTGGTTGCCTGAGGGCAGGACCAACCGATTGCCCTGTCCGCAAACGGTCTGAAGCCAGTCACGGACAGCCGGCCCATCTGTCCGGAATTTGGCCGTTTGACGGCCATTCCGCAAGGTGTCCGGAAACCTAGAGCGGTTCATATTTTGAGTGGATCGAGAGGGATTCCCGTTCGGCCGGATTTGTGATCAAGATGCTGGCTGGAGCGGAGGCCAGCATCTGATGACTCGTCCTTTATCCAATGATCTTCGGGAGCGTGTTGTGGCGGCGGTTGGTGCCGGCGAGAGCTGTCGGTCGGTTGCGGCTCGCTTTGGCGTCGGGGTTTCCTCGGTTGTTAAGTGGTCTCAACGCTATCGGGCAACGGGTTCGGTCGCCCCTGGCAAGGTCGGCGGTCATCGCAAGCGTTTGCTGGAGCCGCACCGGGACTTCATCGTGGAGCGGCTGTGTGAGGCACCGCAGCTGACGCTGCACGGGCTGAGGGATGAGCTGGCGGCAGCACGTGGGGTGCGGGTGTCGCACAACGCGGTATGGATGTTCCTGCGACGCGAGGGGCTTCGGTCCAAAAAACGCTGTTCGCTCTCGAGCAGGCCCGCGCCAACGTCGCCCGCAGGCGCTCATGACAAGGCGGGCTCGATCCGCGTCGGCTGGTCTTTATCGACGAGGCATGGATCAAGACCAACACGGCTCCGCTGCGAGGCTGGGGGCCGAAGGGCAAACGCCTGCGCGGTTTCGCACCGCACGGCCACTGGCGCACGCTGACAATCGTGACGTGCGGCGACCACGGATTTCTAAAGAGTGGGCCATGACGCTCAGCGGCTTGATCGTCAGGGCCGGTGTCATCCGTATTCGTGAACTGAATCAATGCATAAGCACCAGATAGAACGATAAGACGCCAACTCCAGACATTAAGAGAAGGTCAGAGTGGGAAGGTCGTTTTTGCCTCCGGGGCCTCATGCGCCTTGCCGCAAGACCTTGAGTTGGAGGGCAATCTTCGAGATCGCGTCAGATCGTCTGGAGCCCGCAAGTCACCGAAAAGTAACGATCATCCATAGAGGCTCGTTTGTATCCGAGCGTCAGAGCGTCGGATCGCATAGGGGCCGCGGCTAGATCGGCTTCAGTTCGATCACAACGTACCGCGTTGGCCCTGGTCGGACCCGGCAATCGCCTCGCGAGAGCACGTGCCCATGGTGATTGGATGATGATCTTGGCGAGGAGCCGAACGTCTCCTTAAGACTGCGGGGCGTTCACAATCGTGTCCGATGAACACTGTTTTGATTCAAGGCTCAAGCGCCGGGCGCCTCGTGCGCGTCTTCAAACATCGCTTGCTCGATCTCGGTCGTCGTAATCGCGTCGCCATCGAGCTCGCCGGTGAGCATTCGGGTCAGGAACGTCTCCCATTTCGCAACGGCCTCGCGACGTTCTGGGAGATAGTCGTACCGGTCATAGTGCTTGCTTGACACGTCTCGCATTGCGTGGTTCGGGAGCCGATCACGCATGTCCTTGTCGATCCCGGCCCGCCCCGCCAATGTCTTCCATGTGCGCCTGATGTCCCGGCGCGTGAAGCGCTCTATGCCGGCCCGCTCGACGAAGAGATCGCAGAGCGGCCGAAGCGATATGTAGGCAGCAGGCTTGTCCGGATAGTCACGGTGGGGGAAGTATAGGCCGTGCTTGTTGGGGATAAGCGACTCAATGATATCGAAGGCGTGCTGGCAAATCGGAACCGAGTGAGGCAGCTTATTTTTTGTCGTGGGCCATTCGAGCATCCGCTGGGCACGGTCCCAGAATGCAGGCCCGAGCCGGAGGATCTCGGTTGTCCGCTGACCGGTCGCCAGCTGCAATCGAAGAACCGGAGAAAGCCTGGTCTCAGCATCGCGCGCCTCGAGCCATTTCCAGAAAAGTCGGAACTCCTTCGGCCCGAGGTGGCGATCGCCCGGCTTGGAGGCGTTCGGATCGGCCGGAATGGCGGCTACCGGATTCGATTTCAGGCCCCATGAGCCGGCCCGGCTCGTGCCAGTGTAGTCATACTTTGCCTGCATCACGTTGGTGTAAGCAGCCGAGACATAGGCACGGGTCTTGTCGGCCTGGGAGGTTGATCCACGCCGATAGATCTCAGCCAAATGCTCAGAGATCTGACCGGGATCCACGTCGCGGGCGAGCGTATCAGGACCGAGCGCGTCGACGACAGATTTGAAGAGACGCTTCATGCGCCGCTCCACATTGCTCGACTGCGTGCCGAGCAAGATGCGACTTACCTGGTCGATTGTGGGTTGCGGCTTACCGTCCTTTGCGAGGCTCTCGACATATGCCTCGAAGAGCTCCTTGACCGTACCGTTGCCCTCCTCCTTATCGCGCCGCTTCCGCGCGTGCATGGCCTCAGGCAGCTTGCCGGCAGTAATGGCGGGAGAGAAATCGGAACGGAACACCTTTCGGGCGTCGGCCAGGCCCATGGTCGGGTAGGACCCGATCTTGTCCATCTTGCGCTTGCCGCCCCAGTAATAGACTGCATACCACTCGGCTGATACCTTGGTCCGCATCTGACGGACGACCAGCGCCAGGCGGCCGGCCCCTCGATCGCCATCGTCCTTTATCTCCTTCGGGCCGGCGCCTGGCACGCCGGCCGCCTTGATGGCGGATCTGATGGCAGCTTCAGTGATCATTCGGCATCCCTCTTCACAGCAAATATCGTCGATTTTGTCGGCGGTTTTGTCGGCGGTTTCACCTGCGGCACAATCGCCAGAAAGCGCCTTAAGTCACCTACGTAGGGTGCGGAAAACAGCAGGGTTTCTCAGCATTTCCCGTGCATTTGCGTGATCATCAGAGACAGAAAGGGATGTAAAGACACATCATGTATAAGAACGTGGTTCCTCTCGCTTCCCTGCTCTCGATCCTGTGCTTCGCCGCCGCCGTCGCGTTAGCGACGGTTACCCGGGGCAACGCGCTCGGGATCGCCGTACCGCTCTTCCTCGTCGGGCTGCTGCTGCCGATGTCGCTGAAGATGGCCAATCAGTGGGAGCGCGCCGTGCTCTTGCGGCTCGGCAAATATCAGGGGCTGCGCGGGCCGGGGCTGTTCTTCATCATCCCCTTCATCGACACGGTGCCTTTCTATATCGACAACCGCATCCAGACGACCGAGATCACGGCCGAGGCGGCGCTGACCAAGGACACGGTTGCGGTCAATATGGATGCGATCGTGTTCTGGCAGGTGCATGACGCCGAGAAGGCGGCGCTCGAGATCGCCAATTACCGCCAGGCGATCGAGCGGGTGGCGCAGACCTCGCTGCGCGAGATGATCGGCTCCAACGACCTGACCACGCTGCTGTCCGACCGCAAGACCGCCGATATCGAGCTGCAGCGGGTGATCGGCACCAAGACGGCCGAATGGGGCATCGATGTCACCTCGGTCGAGATCAAGGACATCGCCATCCCGGCAGGATTGCAGGATGCGATGAGCAGCCAGGCCCAGGCCGAGCGCGAGAAGCAGGCGCGCGTGACGCTGGCCTCGGCCGAGATCGCCGTCGCCCAGCAGATGGTGAGCGCCGCCGAGCTTTATGAGAGCCATCCGGCCGCCATGAAGCTGCGGCAGATGAATCTGCTCTACGAGATGAACAAGGATAGGGGCGCCACCATCCTGATCCCGACGGAGATGGCAAGCAGCCTCGGCGGCGGCATCGCGGGAGCCGTGGCGCTAAAGGATCTGGCGCCCGGTGATTAAGCGCGCGAAGGCTCTCCCCTCGATGAACGGAGAGCCTTCGGAAATTCGGAATTAGGCGCGGGTGCCGCTCAGCGGCGCATTGCCGAACATGCCGAGCTTGACGCTGCCCGACAGGCTGTCGCCCTCGACGGTGGCGGAGAATTCGAGCGTCATCGGCATAGGCTGCTGAATGTCGGTCTTCCACGAAACCTTGTTGCCGTCGAGCTTGCCGTCCTTGATCGCGGTCGAGCCGGCGTCAACGGCCATCGTGCCGGTCAGCTCGGCGCCTTCGGCCGCAAGGGTGAGCACCGCCTTGCGGGTCCCCATCGGGGTTTCCATCGAGATGTTCCAGGAACCGGTTGCCGACATTTAGTTTTCCTCCTTGGACGGTATTTTGTCCGGCCCATCAATAAGAGATCTTGACGCCAGAGTCACTCAAGATTGGGTTGGGCGCGGCGATCGAGCAGCGGAAAGGCTAGGAGCCCCGCGACGAAGCCGCCGATATGGGCGATCCAGGCGATGGCGCCACCGCCGCCGGGACCGATGATGGCGCCCTGGCCGCTCACGACATTCAGCACGAGCCAGACTGCGGCCACCGCCCACATCCGCTGCGGATGCACGCGAAACCGCAGGATCGCCCCGAAGAGACCGCTGATGGCACCCGAGGCGCCCACCAGCAGATCGACCGAATGGCCCTCGACGGCAAGCTCCGTACCGGCCGCAATGACGCCGCAGCCGAGATAGAAGATGAGGTAGCGCAGCGCGCCCAGCCGCTGTTCCACGCCGGCGCCGAAGGCCAGCAGGCTCAGCATATTGATGCCGAGATGCGCCCAGCCGCCATGCAGGAATTGATATGTCAGCGGCTCGATCCAGGCCGGCCAGGTTGCATGCTCGACCGCAATGTCGCCGAGATAGCGCGCCGGCACGAAGCCGAAGGTCAGCATCAGGGCTTCGTCGAGGTCGTCGGGCAAAAGCGAGCGCAGCAGCTGCACGCCGACATTGACGAGGATCAGCGCCAACGTCACCGGCGGAATGTTGAAGATCGGCTGGCGGCGTTGCGGGGCGAGATCGGTCATGAGATTGACCCTGCCATCACCGATCCCCTAAGACTATCGCCATTGCATGAAAATGAGGGAATGAGCGATGGACGCGCTGGTCGTGATCGACGTGCAGCAAGGCATGTTCTTGGTGCCGGATGCCAAGCCGCATGAGGGCGAGGCCGTCGTCGCACGCATCCGCGGCCTGCTCGACCGCGCCCGGGAGGCCGGCACGGCGGTCTTCTTCGTCCAGCATGATGGCGGGCCAGGCGACATCCTCGATTCGGCCGGTCCCGGCTTTCCGTTCCGGCCGGAGCTCACGCCGCAGCCGGACGAGCGCGTCACCGTCAAGCGGCATTGCAATGCATTCCAGGCGACCGATCTCGAAGCGGCGCTCAAGACGGCGGGTGTCGATCATCTGATCGTCTGCGGCATGCAGAGCGATTATTGCGTCGATACCGCGACCCGTGCAGCGGTCGAGCGCGGCTTCCGCGTAACGCTTGTCGGCGACGCGCACACGACCTTCGATTCAGCGGTCTTGAAGGCGCCCGACATCGTCGCCCATCACAATACGACGCTCAACGGCTCCTTCGCCGCGATCGTGCCGGCGGCCGAGATCGCGTTCAGCCCGGCTTGACCGCCCTTAGCGTATAGCTGAATGGCAGGGAGGGTTCTCCGGGCGGCACGGTCCAGAAGCCGGTGCCGTCGGCGACCATCGTCTGCACCGCCTGGAAATGGCATCGGTCGGATTCGGTGACGCTAGTCAATGCGAGGCCGGCCTTGATGAGCGCCGTCACAACCGCGCCCATATTATGGTTCCAGACCCGCGTTTCATTGTGCTGCGTCTCGGCCGCGGGATCGGCATAAGAGCCCGAGCCGCCCTCCAGATGCCCTTCCGGCGGCGTGAAATAGTCGAAGGCGATCTTTCCGTCCGGATCAAAGATCCAGACGAGCGGATGGATCTCGACGAGATAGAGCTCGCCGCCCGGCCGCAGCAGGGCGGCCACCTGCGCCGCCCAGCGATCGGGATCGGGCAGCCAGCACAGCGCGCCGATCCCGGTATAGACGATGTCGTAGCCACGGCCGAAATCCGGCTCGGCACTGAGGAGCGTGCCCGCGTCCATCACATCGCCCAGCACGAAGCGCGCATCGATCCCGACCTCCTGTGCGAGCGCCCGCGCCGCCTCGATCGCCGGGACCGAAAAATCGAGGCCGGTCACGCTGGCGCCGCGTCGGGCCCAGCTGAGCGTGTCGAGCCCGAAATGGCATTGCAGATGGACGAGCCGCTTGCCCGCGACCGGGCCGAGATCCACGACCTCCTGCGGCCCGAGGGTGCAACGGCCGGCCTTGAAGCCGGCCACGTCGTAAAAGGCGCTTCGGACATGGAGCACGGCGCGCTCGTCCCACCAAGCGCGATTGAGGGATAGATCCTCGGGACGCATGCTCACCTCGCTATTTCAAACGAAGTCGGAATAGATCCTGTAGCGGATTTATTCAACCAAAAAAGACGGCCCCCGCAGGGGCCGCCCCGTCTCCCAGACGTATGCGTACTAAGTTCGGATCAGACCGAACGGCGACGGCGCAGAGCCGCCAAGCCGAGAAGGCCACCACCGATGATCGCCAGCGACGCCGGCTCCGGCACCGTGAAGGTCGCGTTGTAAGCGAGCGTCAAATCCTGGTTGCCGTCGGTCGTGACGAAGATCGAGTCGAGCGGATCGAACGAGAGCGCGATATCCAGCACCGAGCCGTCGGTGAAGTCGATATCGATGACGCCGTCATTGTCCCAATCGATCGCACCGGTCGCCACGTCGGTCTTGCCGGAGATCGTAACGATCTCGGTGCCCGTGCCGGTTTCCTTGTCCGTGACCTTGTTCGGCTCGGTGAACTTGAAGGTCAGCACCAGATTGTCGTTCTGCGTGTTCGACTTGGTCGCCGTGTCGGTGGTGCTGACGACCAGGAAGTCCTGGAGCGTGATACCGTTCGGATCGGTCAAGTCGATATTGGCATCCGGCGCCGTGAAATTGGCGGCACCGCCAGAATTCTTGTCTGTGAAGGACGCAGTGCCGACATACTCATCGGCCCGGGCAACGCCCGCACTGACCGCAACCACCGCCAAAGCGATAAAGAAAGACCGAAGCATGTGAATATTCTCCCCCATCGAAATCCCGCCTGGGCCCTTGGTTTAACGCGGCCCGCTGGTAGTTCATAGGTAGCAATCTTCGTGCCGACTCCGAGGATCTTTTCGAATCAACTGGTTAGCAATATTAACCCCTAATAGATTGTTAAAATTTCTTCCAATTTTACGCGAACCTGTCGGAACTGTTAACAGATCGGGGCATAGCGCGGGCCTAGGCACCCTCCTGCCGCACCAGCAGCGCATCAACCGCGACGATCCGGCCCTCGGCGCAGATCAGCGGGTTGACATCGATCTCGGCGATTTCATCAGCGAGATCCGCGGCCAGCTCGGAGATGCGCACAACGATCTCGGTGAGCCGGTCGAGATCGACCGGGGCCGCGCCGCGATATCCTTGGAGGAGCTTCACCCCGCGCAGGCTGTCGATCATGCGGCGCGCCTGTCGGTGATCGACCGGCGCCAGATCTGCGGCGGTATCGCGCAGAATCTCGATCAGCACGCCCCCCATGCCGACGATGACGAGCGGTCCGAATTGCGGGTCCATGCGGGCGCCGACGACCAGCTCGAGCCCGCGCGGAATCATAGGCTGCACCAGCACGCCGCGGATCTCCGGCCGCGGCTCGATCCTGAGCGCTGACGCCATGATCTCGCCATAGGCACGGCGCAGCGCTGCCTCATCGCGGAGGTCGAGGCGGACGATGCCGGCCTCGGTCTTGTGCGCGACCGCCGGCGCCTCGACCTTGAGCACGACGGGATAGCCCAGCCGTGCCGCGGCGGCGACGGCGTCCTCGACTGAGTCCACGAGCGTTTCGCCGGTCACTGGCACGCCATAGGCGGCCAACACTTCCTTGGCCTCGCGCTCGGAAATCTCCGGCCCGGCTGCGGCGAGGAGCAGCCTCGCCGCCCCGGCCGGGGCACCGCCCGGCGCCTGCCGCGGCCGATCCGCCGGAGCGGCCAGCCGGAGGGCGCGCCGCTGCCATTCGGCCAGCGTCAGGAAGCAGCGATCGGTCGAGCGGAAGATCGCGACATTGGGATCGGCCTCGTAGAGGTGCGAGCCCGGCCCTTCGAGCCATTCGGTCATCCAGGCGATGCAGATCGGCTTGCCGGCCTCGCCGGCCAAGTCCGATACGGCCTGGACCCGCTGGCCCGTGAATTCGCCGACCACCGTCTGGGGAAGCACGAGCGTGCCATAGACAGGGTCGGCCAGCATCGCCTTGACGCTATCGGTGAAGTAGGTCGGGTTGTTGATGACCTGGGCGGTCACGTCGCACGGATTCCGGGGCGAGCCGAAATCCGGCACGATCAATTCCAGCAGCGTCTTGGCGGCAGGCCCCGGCTGCGGCATCGGCACGCCGTGAAGCTCCGCCTTGTCGGCCGCGAGCACGCAGGCGCCGCCCGAGGTCGCCATGACGGCGACGCCGTCGGCTTTGGGCGCCCCCGCCTTGGCGAGGAACGCCGCCATCTCATAGACTTGCTCGAGCTTGTCGACCGAGATCATGCCGTCACGCCGGATCGCCGCCTCATAGGCGGCGTTGGAGCCGGTGATCGAGCCGGTATGCGACATGGCGGCCTGAGCCGCGGCGGCGCCGGTCGCCATCTTGTAGATGACGACCGGCTTGTCGGCCCGGCGCGCCTTCTCGCCCACCTCGACCAGCCGCTCGCCGTCGCGCAGCCCTTCGACCAGGCACGTGACGACCCCGCAATCCGGATCGTCGACGAGGTAGCTCATATAGTCGCAGACATCGATGTCGCAGGAATTGCCGGCGGTCAGGTAATGGCTGAAATTGCCGCCGCGCTCGCAGGCCTGGGCGATGGTGAAGCCCAAGGCGCCCGATTGTGAGATGAGCCCGATCGGCCCCGGCCGCCACGGCGTGGTGTCGTAAGTGCCGAGGAACAGCATGCCGGCGCGGGTGATGTTGTTGACGATGCCGATGCAATTCGGTCCGACAATGCGCAGATTGGCGCTCTCAGAGATGGCGGCGAGCCGTGCCTGGGCCGCGACCTTGTCCTCGCGCCCGGTCTCGGCATAGCCGGACGCATAGATGACGCAGCCACCGACCTTGGCGGCGGCGCATTGCTCGACCAACGGCTCGACTGCGTCCCGCGGGGTCGCGATGATGGCGCAATCGATCTCGTCGGGGATCTCGCCGATGCTGGGATAGCAGGCGACGCCGTGCAGCTCGCTTTCGCGCGGATTGACGCCATAGATGCGCGTCCCGGTCAGATGGCGAAGATTGACCAGCGTCCGCGCGCCGAAAGAGGCCGGATTTTGCGACAATCCCACCACGGCGATCGTCTTGGGCTCGATTAGGCGCTTGAGCTCGGCCTTGCCATAGACGGGCCGATGATTGCGTTGCCACGACATGGCGCTACTCCCCTTGCTGGTGTCGCCAGTCGCGCGACTCTCTTTTGGTTAGGTCGACCATACAATGCCGGAAGGGCGAAGACGAGAGGTCGAGATCCGGCTTTCCGTCCGCCCTGGCCTGTGATCCAGTAAGGGCGATGATGGATTTAGAGCAGCATGACGATCACCTTGCAAACCTCTGACACCGCCCCGGAAGCACTGGGCTTCGATCCCGCCCGCCTGGCCGAGGCCACCGCTTTCGCAGCCGAGCGCGAGACGCTCTGGCCGCGCGACATTCGCGCGCACCTGGAATCCGGCTGCTTCGAGCCGCCGCCCTGGAACGCGGTTATCGGGCCGACGGCGCCGCGCGGCAGCCCGAACGGGCTGGTGCTGCGGCATGGCAAGGTCGCGGCGCGCTGGGGCGACACGCGCCAGGTCGATATGGTGTTCAGTGTCGCCAAGAGCTGCCTCAGCCTCCTTGCCGGCCTCGCCGTTGCGGACGGGTTGATCCGCGATCTCGATGAGCCGGTGGGAGCCACGGTCGAGGATGGCGGATTCGACGGGCCGCATAATGGTGCCATCACCTGGCGCCATCTGCTGGAGCAGACCTCGGAATGGGAAGGCACGCTCTGGGGCAAGCCCGACATCATCGACCGCAACCGCACGCTGGGCGGCGACCGGCCCGATCCCAAGAAAGGCGAAGCGCGCCCGCTGAAGACCCCAGGCGCGTTCTGGGAATATAACGACATCCGGATCAACCGGCTGAGCCTGGCGCTGCTGCGCCGCTTCGGCCGGGCGCTGCCGGCGATATTCCGCGAGCGGATCATGGACCCGATCGGCGCTTCGTCCGACTGGCGCTGGGAAGGCTATGAGAATTCCTTCGTTGAGATCGGCGGACGGCAAATCCAATCGGTCTCGGGCGGCGGCCATTGGGGCGGTGGGATGTTTATCCATGCCGAGGATCTGGTGCGGATCGGCCAATTGATGCTTGAGCGCGGCAGCTGGAACGGCCGGCAGCTCGTCGATCCGGCCTGGATCGGACGCTCGGTGGCACCGGCCGCCCTCAATCCCGCCTATGGGCTGCTCTGGTGGCTGAACACGGACCGGAAACCCTATCCGAGCGCGTCGGCCGAGAGCTATTTCGCCAAGGGTGCGGGCGGCAATTACATCTGGATCGATCCCGCCAACGATATCGTGGTGGTGCTGCGCTGGCTCGATGCACCGGCGCTCGACGGCTTCATCGCCCGCGTGATGGCGGCGCTCAGATGAGCAAGGCCTTCACCAAGGAGGATGAGAGCGGCACCGAGGAAGATCTGCCGGAAGATGCGAGCCCGCTGCCAGCCGGCTCGAAGAATTATATGACGCCCGTGGGATTCCAGCGCCTGCGCGACGAGCTGAGGGAGCTCGCCAGGGTCGAGCGGCCGAAGGTGGTCGAGATCGTCTCCTGGGCCGCCGGCAATGGCGATCGCTCGGAGAATGGCGACTATATCTATGGCAAGAAGCGGCTGCGCGAGATCGACCGGCGTATCCGTTTCCTGACCAAGCGCTTGGAGATCGCCGAGGTGGTCGATCCGGCGCGGCAGACGCGGCGCGATCAGATCTTTTTCGGCGCCACCGTCACCTACGAGACCGAGCGCGGCGGCGAGAACACGATCACCATCGTCGGCGTCGACGAGGCCGATCTCGATCGCGGCCAGGTCAGCTGGGTCTCGCCGATCGCCCGCGCGCTCTTGAAAGCGCGGGTCGGCGATATGGTCGAGCTCAGAAGCCCGGGCGGCACGGAGACGATCGAGGTGCTCGACATCCGTTACGGGGATGCGGCGTGAAGCTCAATCTCGGCTGCGGCCTGAACAAGAAGCCCGGCTTCATCAATGTCGATATCCATGGCGATCCCGATCTCGCATGGGATCTCGAGCGCTTTCCCTGGCCCTGGCCCGACAATTCCGCCGACGAGATCTGGATGATCCATGTGCTGGAGCATCTGGGACGGGATTATCCGACCTTCATTCGCATCATCCAGGAGCTGTATCGAGTAGCCAAGCCCGATGGCGCGATCAAGATCGCGGTCCCGCATCCGCGCCATGACGATTTCATCAACGACCCGACCCATGTGCGGCCGATCACGCCCGACCTGCTGACGCTGTTCTCGAAGGAGTATAACCTGCGCTGGCAGGAGATGGGGGCCGCAAACTCGCCCCTGGCCCTCTATCACGATGTCGATTTCAAGATCGTCGCCGTCAATTCCGAGCTCGACGAGCCCTATGCGACGGCTTTCAAGAACCGCTCGCTGAGCGAGCCCGAGCTGAAGCGGGCGATCCGGATGTACAACAATGTCATCCGGGCTTCGGTGATCGATCTGCGGGCGGTGAAGGCGGCGTCGGGGGGCGGGTGAGCAGCGGCCCGATCGGATCGGCCGGCGCCAGCGGATCCGCCGATTCCGGCACCACGCCGGTCGAGGGCGGCGGCGGAGGGGGTGGCGGTGGCGGCGGTTCGGCTGCCGCCCCGGCATCGGCCGGCGCCGGAGTTGATGTCGGCGTGGGTGTAGGCGTCGGCACGGACAGCACCGGCACGGCGACCGCGGGCGGCACCTCGAGCGCCGGGCAGCCGGGCTGATCGAGCAGAGCGGCCCGTCCGCATGGCGTGGCCAGGACATCGCCTGGCTCGGCGACCTCCGCCAGACGCTGGATCGGCGACCCGGCGCGCGCGGCGAGATACCCGAGATAGAGCCGGCCGCGATCGAGCCGCGTCGCTCCCTCGGCGGCGGCGGCACAGCCGGCATCGAGCGACGGCAGGCCGCGATCGATCCCGCTGCTCAAGAGATAACGTACATCCTGCCCGCGATAATGGGTCCCAATATCATCCGGCGCGAGCCTGCCGACATAAGGCGGCGGCTCGCCCAGCCCATAGGGCCAATGATCGAGCTCGGGACAGCTCGCTACGTCGGTCGGGATCGGCCGCGCTGCGTCGAAATAGAGATAGGAGTCGGCATCGGCCACGACAAAGCGCATCTCGATGCCGCGCGCCTGGAGCACGGCCGGCGAGCGGCCGACGGCCGCATAGCGGGCCGCGAGCGCACCGCCGGCGCCGGACCCGACGATGACGATCGTCTTGAGATTAGGCGTCAGGCTGGAATCGGCGAGCCAGTCGAGGGCTGAATCAAGGGCAGTGAAGCTGCTGAGCGGCACCGGCGCCGCAGCGGGACCGCCGGTTTCCCAGCCAGTCTCCGACCAGCGCAGCCGATCGCCCGGCAGCGCCCAGCGATGAATATCGGCCTCGGTCAGGAATTGCGGGGCAGCCACCAGGATATCGGCCGCCTTCGCCGCGATCGCGAGGCCGGCCGCCTCGGCCTTATCGGCGGCCCGGTCGCGGCCCGGCAGCATGAGCAGAAGCCGCTTGACCGAAGGCGCCGGCTTCAGCAGCGAGCGCGAGGCGAAGATCGGCAGCACCCCATCGCCGGCATTCCCGGATACCCCGATCTGCTGGTCGCCGATCTTGGCGACCGTACCCGGCTCGTCGGCACGCGCCGCACTCGCCAGGATCAAGAGTGCGGCCAGCGTGCAGAGGCTATTTCGCCAATGCCGTCTCGATCGCCTGGGTGAGTTCATGGGCCTGTGGGGCGATCTGGCTCGGGAACACGCCCGCGATCTGGCCATCCTTGCCGATTAGATATTTGTGGAAGTTCCATTTCGGCGCCGCCCCCTCGCCCAGCTCGCCCGCCACCCATTTATAGAAGGGATGGGCGCCGGCACCGATGACATCTTCCTTGGCGGCCATCGGGAAGTCGACAGCGAATTTGGTCGTGCAGAACTTCTTGATCTCGCTGTTCGAGCCCGGCTCCTGCTCGCCGAAATTGTTGGCCGGCACACCGATGACGACCAGCCCCTTGCCGCCGAACTCGCGATAGACCGCCTCGAGCCCTTCATATTGCGGGGTCAAGCCGCAGAAGGAGGCGGTGTTGACCACCAGCATCACCTTGCCGCGATACTGATCGAGCGGCATGGGCTCGCCATCGATGGTCTTGAACGAAAAATCATAGGCGCTCACGGCGGTGCTCCCGAATGCCTGGGGGACGGCGGTGCCGACCATCAGCAATAACGCCCAGAAAAACCTCGTCATCGCAATCGCTGTGGCAGCGGCCCCGCACGCGGTGATACCGAAACGGCGGCAGCGGCGCAACCGGAGCGCTGAAAAGCCTCAGGCTCGACGGATCACAAAAGCTCGATCGCGATCGCTTCGCGGCCGCGCCGCGCCTCCTGCACCGTCATGCGCAGATGCTGCCCGGTCGCGAGGGTCTCGACCCCGGCCCGCCGCAGCGCGCTGATATGGACGAAGACATCCTTGCCGCCATCCTCGGTCGAGACGAAGCCGAAGCCGCGCGCGACATCGAACCATTTGACGATCCCATCGAGCAATTCGCCGGGCCCCGCCGCTCCACGCTCGGCGCGCGGCCCGCGGCCGAAGCCGCGCGGCGTCGCCGTCGAAGGATCGATTTCGGTGATCGTCGCCACGGCGCGGCCCTTCGGCCCCTCGACCATCTCGCAGGTCAGCGTCGCCCCTTCGCCGACCTCGTCATAACCGGCTTGGGCCAACACGGCGGCAGGCAGAAAAGCGTCGCCCGACCCGTCAGTCGCGGTCACGAAGCCGAAGCCCTTGGTGCGATTGAACCATTTTACGGTCGCCGTAAGGCGCTGGCCGTCGCGCGGCCCCCGAGCATAATCCATGAAAGCGGCGATATCCGTTTGCCAGTCGAATCAAGCAAACATAGCACCAATTTTCGATGATTTAAACGATCAATCCTTTAATTCATTGGTGTCGTCTCGTCGGAATATCATAACCTTCGATAGAAAAGCGCGTTCCAATCCTTGATATTGAAAGCCTGATTCCGCGAATAGCGCAACCAAATCTGTTCGAATATAGCTGCTGTAGTAAGGTTCATGAAACTTTGCCGGGAATATTTCGAGCAGAGCGTCATAATCGGGGAAATCGCCGAGCTGAATGCTATCGACGAGCAGCAATAGCCCGCCCGGCTTGACGAGACGGCCGAGCTCGGCGGCCACACGCCGGCGCGCATGCTGAGGCAGCTCGTGGAAGAGATAGATCGCGGTGGCGATATCGAAGCCGCCATCGGGTTCCGGCACGGCTTCGGCCGGGGCCTCGATCGTGCGCACGCCGGACCAGGGTGCCAGCGTCTCGCGCGTCTTCTCGAGATAGAAGGGGCTGAGATCGAGGCCGGCAACGGCGAGGCGCGGCCAATTCGTCTTGACCATGCGCAGGAACCGGCCGGTGCCGCAGGCGATGTCGATGAGCTTGGCCTTGCGCTGGCCGATCCGGGCGATCTCGGCGCCGAGCGGCACCAGCGTCTGGCGGCGCATCGCATCGGCCGCGCCCATGAACAGCACTTCGACTTGGTGATCGTAGCGGTCGGCCGAGGCGCGGGACAGCCAGCCATCGGTCTGATAGTGGAAATTCTGGAGATAGTAGCGCGGGAGCCCTTCAGGAGCGATCTCGCCGACCTCCTGATGCCGTGCCTCCTGCCGGCGCGCATCGACGACGCGCAGATCGCGGAAGAAATCGCGGGCGCGCCGCACCGCCTCGATCGGGTTATCGGCCATATCTTCCGGCTGGGCATAGTCGCCGGCTGCGATATGGGCGTAGTCGCGCCGGATAAGCCCGGCCAGATCCTGCAGCAATTGCCGTGTCGCCGGCATGCGCGCCTTGAGCTCGGGCGGCGTGGGCGTCGGCCTGACAATCCGCCCGGCCAGCCAGCCCTGGCCGAAGAACCAGGAAAAGCGCACGCCTTGCGCGGCACCGAAGGCAAGGCTGTCCAAACTCAAGGCCGGCCGGCTCATGTTCCACTCCGCATCGTGCGTGCCGCCATCCCGGCCATGAACCGGCCCGGCAGCAGCTTGAACGCCGTAGAGACAGCATTGTTCGCGGCCCCCACGACATGAACGCGACGGCGCCCGAGCGCCTCCAGCCCTTCGCGCGCGACCCGTTCGGCCGTATGGCCGCCGCCCCGGCCGGAGCCGGACCGTTCCGAGAAGCGCGTGTCGGTAAGGCCGGGGCAAAGTGCCAGCACATCGATCGGATCGCCCTTGAGCTCCTCGGCCAAGGCTTCGGCCCAGAAGAGATCGAACGCCTTGGTCGCGGCATATGTCGCGAGATAGGGGATCGGGCCGAACCCCACCACGCTGGCGACGATGATGAGCCCGGCCCGGCCGCCAGCACCCCGCGCCCGCTCCAGCATGCCCGGCAGCAACTGATGCGTCAGCACGACCGGCGCCAAGACATTGACCGCAACCATCTCGGCTTCGGCCTCGAGCGCATGAGCGTCGAAGCGTCCGGACCGCCCGATGCCGGCATTATTGACGAGCAGATCAACACCGAACGCCTTGCCGTGCTGGGCCAGCTCTTCAGCAGCACCCGGCTTGGCCAGGTCGATCGCGATGGTTTCGACCCGCCTGCCCGTTCGCGCCACCTTCGCCGCCACGGCAGAGAGCCGCGCTTGATCCCGCCCCTGCAGCAGCAGATCGGTACCGACTGGCAGAAAGCCCGCCATCGCCTCCCCGATACCGCTCGATGCGCCCGTGACGAGAGCGGAACGATAGGTCATGCGCGTTCTCCTCACTCAAGACCAAAGACCGAACGGCGACTCGTTGACAGCGTACCGCACCGGCCCTATGCCCCGGAGATATTGTTCGGGATGGGGATGATTACCATGGTTGCATACAGGACGTTGAGCGAGCTTGATGTCGCCGGCAAGCGCGTGCTGATGCGCGTCGACCTCAACGTACCGATGCAGGACGGCAAGGTCTCGGACGCAACCCGGATCGAGCGGCTGGTGCCGACCATCGAGGCGCTGACCAAGGCCGGCGCGCGGCTTATCCTCATTTCCCATTTCGGCCGGCCCAAGGGCAAGCGCGTCGAGGCGGAGTCCCTGATCCAGCTGGTCGAGCCCTTGAGCCGGGCCTTGGGCGGCAAGAAGATCGCCTTCGCCGAGATCGCCATCGGCGAGCCGGCCCGCGCGATCGTCGATGCGTTGGCCGACGGCGACGTGGCGCTTCTCGAAAATCTCCGCTTCCATGCCGAGGAGGAGGCGAACGATGCGGGCTTCGCCCAGGCGCTCGCGAGCCTTGCCGATTTGTATGTCAACGACGCCTTCTCGGTCTCGCACCGGGCGCACGCCTCGACCGAGGCGGTGGCACGTTTGCTGCCGAAAGCGGCCGGCCTCCTCATGCAGGCCGAGCTCGACGCGCTCGGAGCAGCGCTCGAGCATCCGGAGCGGCCGCTCGCCGCCCTCATCGGCGGCTCCAAGGTCTCGACCAAGCTCGACCTCCTGAACTCGCTCGTCTCGAACGTCGATCGCCTGATCATCGGCGGCGCCATGGCCAACACGATGCTGCTGGCGCAGGGCGTCGAAATCGGCAAATCGCTGGTCGAGCGCGACATGCTCGACACGGCGCGCGCGATCTTCGCGGCCGCCGAAAAGGCCGGCTGCGCGATCATCCTGCCGGAAGATGCCGTGGTCGCGGACAAGCTGGCCGCCGGCGTCGCCACGAAGATTGTCGCGATCGATGCCGTGCCGGCGGACAAGATGATCCTCGATATCGGCCCGAAGAGTGTCGCCGCCATTGCCGCTCAGCTCGCCGGCGCCAAGACGCTGGTCTGGAACGGCCCGGTCGGCGCCTTCGAATTCCCGCCCTTCGATGCCGGCACCAACGCCATCGCCGCCGAGGTCGCCGCCCTCGTGGAGGCCGGCAAGCTGCTGGCGGTGGCGGGTGGCGGCGATACCGTCTCGGCCCTCGCTCATGCCGAGGTCGAGGACAAGTTGAGCTACGTCTCGACCGCGGGCGGCGCCTTCCTCGAATGGCTCGAAGGCCGCGAGCTGCCCGGTGTGGCAGCGCTCAAGGAGTAGAGCTAAGCACCCGCTGGAAGAGGGCGAGCGCCCAGCTGATCGATTGCAGGAAGAGGGCGGGATCGTAGCGCGGGCCTTCGTCGCGCAGGAAGGCATGCTGCGCATTCACCTCGTGCCATTCATAGTGGGCGCCGACCGCCTCGAGCCGGGCGCGAATGAGCTCGCGCCCGGCGAAAGGCACATGCGGATCCTGCCGGCCCCAGACGAAGAGCGTCTCGGCCTTGAGCTCGCTCATGCGGGCGAGGCTGTCATCGGTTTTGCCGGCACCGAGCGTGCCGGTATGGATGTCGGTCGCGTAGAAGCAGGCGGCGGCTGAAACCGACGGATCGAGTGCCGCGCGATAAGCCAGATGCCCACCAAGGCAAACACCCATGGTGCCGAGCCGCCCGGTGCACGCCGCATGGCCGCGAAGAAACGCCAACCCTGCCTTGGCATCGGCATCGAAGCCCGCGACCGGCTTGGTGGTCTTGAGCGCATTGCCGCGATCGGTGCCGGGCGGGTCGTAATGCAGCACCGTCCCCGGCGGCTCATACTCGTGATAGACCTCCGGCACGGCCACGAGATAGCCCAGCCCCGCCACCATCGCAGCGAGCCGGCGGATCGGATCCGTCACCTGATAGATCTCGGAAAAGAACAGCACGCCCGGAAAGCGCCCGGTTCCGGCCGGCCGGAAGAGATGCATCCGCATGACACCCGGCGCATCCGGCACAGTGAGATCGGCGGTCTCGTCGCTGCGGATGATCATGGCTATCCTCGGCTGGCGATAGGGATGGGTGGAGTGCAACCCGCCTTACTATCAGCAGGCCGATCGATCGTAGTGGAGGCGATATTGGGACCGCGCGAGTTGGTCAAGAGCTGGGTCGACGCGTTCAACCGGAAGGATGTCGAGGCGCTGGCCAATCTCTACAGAGAAGACGCCACCAACCACCAGGTGGCAGAATCGCCGGTGGTCGGCCAAAAGGCAATTCGCGAGATGTTCGCGACCGGATTTGCCGCCGCCGACATGGTCTGCATCCCCGAGAATTTGTTCGAGGACGGCGAATGGGCCATTCTCGAATGGCGCGATCCGCAGGGGCTCCGGGGCTGCGGCTTCTTCCACGTCGTGGCTGGCCAGATCGTGTTCCAGCGCGGCTATTGGGACAAGCTGTCGTTCTTGCGCCTGCACGGCCTGCCGACGCCGTAGCTGCAGGGCCCTAATCGGTGACCGCCGCCTCCAGGATGCGGAGTTTGGCGGCATCGCAATCGATCTCGGCCATCGCGCCATAGGGGAGGGTCGCGATCGGATCGGTGTGCCCGAAATCGAGATCCGCCAGCACCGGCAAATCGACGAGCCCGGCTTCATCGAGCACTTGCAAGAGAACAGCACCCTGGGCTTCGCGCTGGTGCTGGCTCATGGCGCCGCCCGGCCGGGCCAGCAGGATGCCGGCCACGCGGGACAGGATGCCCTGGGCGGCGAAATTGCGGAGCCAGCTGCGGACATAGGTTTCGGAGGGCGCCTCCTCCAACGTCTCGTAAAACAGGATGGCGCCATCCCAATAATCATTCGGCGGCCACCAGGCCGAGCCCTTGAGCTGCTCGAGCACTTCGGCACAGCCGCCGATCAGATGCCCGCGCGCGGTTCCGGTGCCGCGCAGCGTGCGGACACCCTGCGATGGGGTGCGTTGGCGGGGGCGGCCCTGAAGAGCGGAGTTGCTCCAATCGAGAACTTCGACCGTCCAGCCTTCGAAGTTGGACGGCAATTCTCCGATCGGAGCCGCCTCGAACGCCGTCTGCCGGAAACTGCGTTCCGACAGCGGGCTCATCCCGCCGTTTTCGGCGAAGCCGGACATGATCGTCGGACCGTAAAAGCTGCCGATTCCGGCCTTCAGGCAGCCGAAATGCAGAACCGTCGGGTCGGAATAGCCAAGGAAGATCTTTGGGTTGTCGCGAATGATCGCGAGGTCGACATGCGGGATCAGCCGAATGGCATCGTCGCCGCCGATGCTGGCTATGATCGCCGAGATCGATGGATCGGCGAAGGCCTGCACCAGATCATCGGCCCGCGCCGCCGGGTTGGCGGATAGAAAATGCGCGTCGCGGCGCGCATTGGGCATGTCTACGACATCGAGACCGAACGCGGTCGCCAGATAGGACCTCCCGGCCTCGTACCGGCCGGGAAACATGGCGGGGCCGCCCCAGCAGGGTGTCACGACGGCGACCCGATCACCCGGCCGCAAGCGGCGGGGTTTGATCAACGGCCGGCGCCACCATTGTTCAGTCATGGAGGTCTCTGCGGATGATCATGGCCGCTCCCGCGGTGGAGTAATGCGCAGCGTAGCACCATCGGGACGTGCAATCTCGATTATCGTCTCAAGCCGGACCAGTCGTTTCTCATGATCGGCAAGCTGCGTGTCGAGCTTCGTGCGGATCGATTTCAGCGCTTCGTCGAGCTGCCGCGTCCGCTCCTCGATCAGCACAATGGTCCGGAGTCCGGCTAGGACCCGGTCGCCGAAGCTCATCGTGATCCGGCCGGCTTATCGAGCGAAGCCGCCATGTCGGCGGCCGTCGCCAACGCCTCATCGAGGGCGGCCAGGATCGCGGGCGATGCACGCTCGAGTGCGGTCAACAACGCTTCGATCTCGTCCCGATGCGTCTCGAGCTCGTCCGGTCCTACGCGGCGCCGCACGAACTCGGCCGTGGAAATGCCGGCGCGCCGTGCCCGCCCTTCGAGCGACCGCTTCTCTTCCGGACTCATCTGCACCACTAGCCGGGCCGTCGCTGTCATTGCCGCCTCTTGTCCATGTACATGCCATGGCACATTAACCTTCGGCTTGCATTCCTGCAACCCTGCCCCTGAAAGCTGGGGGCTGCCCAAATCGGTGGCAGACGGGGCAATTTGGCGCCTCGACCGATAGGGCTCTGGTTTCTATGTCCGTGCTGAGCGCACTCCGGCATCCGCTGATTCGAACGATCTGGCTTGGCCAGGTGCTGGCGGCTACGGGCGGCGAATTCTACACGGTGGCGCTGGTCTGGATCGCGGTCGATCTGATCGGCAAGGATGCGGGCTATCTCTCGGCGCTGCAGGCCGGCGCCCTCCTGGCGGGTAGCCTCTTCGCCGGCATCGTCACGGATCGATGGCCGCACGGCCGCACCATGATCTCGGCCGATCTGGGCCGGGCGGCCGTAATCCTGCTGCTGCCGATCGCCTGGATGCTGGGCGCGCTCTCGCTCGGGCTGCTGCTGACGGTCGCGATCGTTTCGGCGGTGCTCGGATCGACCTTCGATCCGGCCCTCCAGGCGACGATCCCGGTGTTGGCCAAGGATCCGGCGCTGCGCTATGGCGCCAACGGGCTCTTCGATGCGACGCGGCGGATCGCGCGCATCATCGGACCGGGTCTCATCTCGGTCGCGGGCGCCTTCCTGCCGACCGCGCAATTCTTCACCGTGACGGCCTGCGCCTTCGTGGCATCCGGCCTTGCCGTGCGCGCCGTTACCCGCAAGATCGACCAGGCGCCGCCGGTCGTACGCTCGCGCAGCATTGCTGGAACGCTCGACAGCCTGACGGCCGGCTTCCGCGCGGTCAAAGGCCATCCGGTCATCGTCTACGGCTTCGCCGCCAGCGCCGTCACCAATGGCTGCTGGGGCATCGGCGTGATCCTGGGGCTGGCGCTCATGCTGCGCGAGACCGAGGCCGAGCCGCTCAAAGCCTATGGCTTGGTCATGAGCGCCTATGGCGTCGGCAATGTGCTGGCCAATCTCGTCGTGGTCGGGTTGAAGGGCCGCCGCCCGGCCTGGCGCATCACCTTCGGCCGCGTCATCTTCGGCGTCGGGCTGATGGGCATGGCCATGGCGCCCAACCTGCACACGCTGATGCTGGTCGCCGCGCTCACCGCGATCAACGGACCGCTGACCGAGCTCGCCATGCTCAATCTGCTGCAGCAGACCTTCCCGCTGCATCTGCTGGCGCCGACCTTCCGGGCGCAGATTGCACTCGCCGTCGCCGGCATCCTGGCGGCCTATCTCGCGGCACCGACGCTGTTCGAGCTCTTCCCAGTGCGCAACGTCATCTTCGGCTGCGGCGTTGTCTCGACGGTCACCGGCAGCATCGGCGTCGCGTACTTCGCCCGGCGCCGCTGGCTGGCCACATATCGGCAGGCTTAGCCCAGGACCTCCCGGAGCGCTGCGATCACGGCGGCGACGCCCTCGTCGCTCAGCTGCGGATACATTGGCAGGCTCAGCACCTCCGATGCCGCGCGTTCGGTCTCGGCGAGGCCCGACGGGCCGGTCAGCAGCCTTCCTTCATAGGCAGGCTGGCGATGGACCGGCACCGGGTAATGGATGTTGGTGCCGATGCCCAGCCCCTTGAGCGCCTGCTGCACCGCATCGCGCTCGCGGCTGCGCACGACATATTGATGCCAGACATGGCTGGCGCCGGGCCGGATTTTGGGCAGGGCGAGCGGCAAGCCCGACAGCCCTTCGCTATAAGCGGCGGCAATGGCGCCGCGCCGTGCATTCTCGGCCGCAAGCCGCGGCAGCCGAACGCGGAGAATCGCTGCCTGCAGCTCGTCGAGCCGACTGTTATAGCCGGTCGTGTCGCTGACATAGCGCTGCTTCCAGCCATATTGCCTGAGCGCCTTGAGCCGGTCGACGATCGCGGGATCGCTCGCCGTCACGGCGCCGCCATCGCCGAAGGCGCCCAGATTCTTGGTCGGATAGAAGCTGAAGGTGGCGGTGTCGCCGAAGCTGCCGACAGGCTTGCCCTCGAAAGTGGCGCCCTGGCATTGCGCGCAATCCTCGACCACGCTGGCGCCGTGCTGCCGCGATATCGCCGTGATTGAAGCGATATCAGCCGCCTGGCCATAGAGATGGACCGGAATCACCGCCTTGATACCGGGAACGGTAGAGAAGGTGCGTTCGAGCTCGGCCGCATCCATGGTCGCGTAGTCCGGCTCGATGTCCACCAGCACCGCCTCGGCACCGATGAGCTCGATCGCGGCGACGGTGGCGACCGCCGTATGAGCGACGGTCGCGACCCGGTCGCCCGGCCTGATGCCGCAGGCCTTAAGACCCAGAATCAGCGCATCGGTGCCGCTCGCGACGCCGACCGCATGGCCGAGCTCGAGGGCAGCCGCGAACTCACGTTCGAAGGCCTCGACCTCGGCGCCCAATATGTACCAGCCGCTCGCGAGCACGCGGGCCACGGCAGCATCGAGTTCGGCCTTCTGCGCGTGATAGACGGCCGCAAGATCCATCTGCGGGATCGACATCCCCACCCTCTAAAGTTCAGACATAGGCAGCGAGATGCGCCCGGAAATAATCGAAAGAACGGGCGAGCCCGTCTTTTATTTCGACCGTCGGCGCCCAGCCGGTCGCGGCCCGGAAGCGGCTGTCGTCGGCCCAATAGTCGCCGATATCGATGCGCTTGCGATCGGCCGGAAAACTCTTGGTCTCGAACCGGCCGGTGCCGCCGATTTCGACGACCAGCCGCGCCAGTTCGTCAAGCGTGACCGGCGGCGGCGCGCCGATATTGTAGGCGGCACCGAAACAGGACGGTGTCGCAGCGGCGAGCAGGAACGCCTCGACCGCATCGTCGACATAGGTCAAGTCGCGCCTCTGCGCCCCTTCCCATACCTCGAAATCCAGGCCCTCGATCGCGCGGCGCAGCCAAACGCCGAGAAAGGTCTGGCGCGCATCCTTGATGCGCATGCGCGGACCGTAGGTGTTGGTGAGGCGGAGTGCCACGGCGTTCAGGCCGTACACCCGGTGATAGAGCAGGTGATAGGTCTCGGCCGCCAGCTTGTGGATGCCATTGACATCGACTGGCCGGACCGGATGCGCCTCATCGACCGGCAGATAGTCGGGCCGGCCATAGATCTGCCGAGTCGAGGCGTAGAGAATGGCCGCATCGGGATTGAGCGCCCGGCAATCCTCGAGGAGCGCCAGCTGCGCCGTCGCATTGATCTCGAGATCGACCAGCGGCTCGGTCATCGAGGCGAGATGGCCGATCTGGCCGGCGAGGTTGAAGATGAAGCGCTGTCCCGGCAGCAGCGCGCGCATCGCATCCCGGTCGCGCAGATCGGTGCGGTGGATCGCGAGTCGGGTCTCGAAACCCGAAAGATTGGCCGGATTGCCCCCGTAATCGGGCGCCAGACAGTCGACGACCGTCACGTCGGCACCGAGCTCGACGAGGCGAAGTGCCAGATTCGAACCGATAAATCCGAGCCCACCGGTGATCATGACCTTGGTCCCGGCAAAGAGAGCGCCGTAAGGCTTCACAGAGGGGACGCTCGATGGCATTGCTTCAGGGGTTCGAATGGCGCGGATCGTTCCGACGGGCGTCGAGAGCCTAGAGGCGAAGTGCCGGGGAGGGAAGCACCAAGTGCCGCTCGCGGGCCGAGTCGCCGCCCTGGCGTCGCTCCTGCTCATCGCCGCCTGCGGTGGCGTGCCGAAGCCGCCCCCGCCGCCCGCCGCCCCACCCTCCATTTCCTCAGGCGAGCTCTGTCTTGCCGATCTCGCGGCCAAGGGCGCCTTCGTCGAGCCGCTGCCGATCCCGGTCGCGGCCTCGTCCTGCGCCATCGACACGCCGGTCGTCGCCAACGGACTGGCTGGCGCTTTTGCCACACCCGCCATGATGAGCTGCGCCATGGCGGACCGGCTGATGGATTTCGATCAACATCTAGTGCAGCCCACCGCCCAACAGCTGTTCGGGCTCAAGGTGGCCCTCATCCGGCATCTCGGCGCCTATGCCTGCCGGCTCGAGGCGAGCGGCCGGCACGATCGATTAAGTCAGCACGCTTATGGTCGCGCGATCGACATCTCGGGCTTCACATTGAGCGACGGAACGCGAATCGACGTCGAGAAAGACTGGACTCGCGGCGACGCTCGCGGCAGGTTTCTCCATGCGATCGCGAAGGGCGCCTGCGCCTATTTTTCGGTCGTTCTCACCCCCTCCTATAACGACCTGCATCACGATCATCTGCATCTCGATATCGGCCCCGACCGGCTTTGCGGCATCGGCTGAGGGGAGTCAAAGGACGTTCTTGGTCATCGAATATGTTGCGTCTCGTGTCGATTGTGCTACCATATCTGGTAGGGTTTGACGGTCTGATCCTTTAAGAATTGGTGGGGACTCGATGGATAATATCTGGACACAGGACCGCATCGACGCGCTCGGCAAACTCTGGACCGAGGGCCTGTCAACGGCGGAGATCGGGCGTCGTCTCGGCATCACGAAGAACGCCGTCGTCGGCAAGGCGCACCGCCTGGCGCTGACGCCGCGGCCCTCGCCCGTGAAGCTGACCGGCAAGCCGCGCGTGAAGCCTTCGCCCAAGGTGGTGGAGCTGTCCGGGCCGACCTGTTCCTGGCCGCACGGGCATCCGGGCGAGAAGGGATTCCATTTCTGTGGCGCGCGCGCCATGCAGGGCAAGCCTTATTGCCCCGAGCATGCCGCACTCGCCTATGTCCGGCCGAAGGGTCACAGCTCGAACGCTGCCTGAGCTCGATATCGGGGGATCGGGTCGGGCCGCCAGGGGGCGGCTCGGCTCGGTGCTTTTGATCGCGACGGTGCGGCTTAGTGCATAAGCCGGCGCATGGCCCGGTCGAGGCCGTCGAGCGTCAGTGGGAACATGCGGCCTTCCATCAGCTCCTCGATGAGGCCGATGGTCATGGTGCCGCCCCAATATTTCTCCGCGACCGGATTGATCCATACGGCCTTGGGATAGGCTGCGATGAGGCGCTTCAGCCAGAGCTGCCCCGGCTCCTCGTTAAAGCTGTCGATGGCACCGCCCGACTGGATGAGCTCGTAGGGGCTCATGCTGGCATCGCCGACCACGACCAGCTTCCAGCTTTGATCGAAGGTGCGCAGGATCTCGGCCACCGGCATACGATGGGCCGGCTGGAAGTTCGCATTCTTCCACATCAGGTCGTAGGGGCAATTGTGGAAGTAGAAATGCTGGAGGTGCTTGAACTCGGCTTTGGCCGCGGAGAACAGCTCCTCGCACAGCCGCACATGATCGTCCATCGAGCCGCCGATATCGAGGCAGAGCAGGACCTTGACCGCATTGTGCCGCTCCGGCACCAGCTTCAAGTCGAGATAGCCCGCATTCCTGGCCGTGGCACCGATGGTGCCGGGCATATCGAGCTCCTCGGCTGCCCCCTCGCGCGCGAATCGGCGCAGTCGCCGCAGCGCCACCTTGATGTTGCGCGTGCCCAGCTCGACATTGTCGGCGAGATTCTTGAACTCGCGCTTGTCCCAGACTTTGACGGCGCGGCGATTGCGGCCGGTCTCCTGGCCGATGCGCACGCCTTCGGGATTGTAGCCATTGGCGCCGAAGGGCGAGGTCCCGGCCGTGCCGATCCATTTCGAGCCGCCCTGATGCCGCCCCTTCTGCTCGGCCAAGCGCTGCTTCAGCGTCTCCATCAGCTTGTCCCAGCCGCCCAGCGCCTCGATCATCGCCTTTTCTTCGTCGGTGAGATTGTTCTCGGCGAGCTTGCGCAGCCACTCCTCGGGCAGCTCGATCGGCGGCACTGCGTCCGGCACCTGGGCGCCGGGTGGCGCCTCGAGCCCTTTGAAGCATTGGCCGAAGACCTGGTCGAACCGATCGATGAACCGCTCATCCTTCACCAGCGCCGAGCGGGCGAGATAGTAGAAATGCTCGAGATCGAACTCGGCCAGGCCGGCCTGCATCGCTTCCTGCAGCGTCAGGAATTCGCGCAGGCTGACCTTCACGCCGGCGGCCCTCAAGGCCAGGAAGAATTGGATGAACATTCAGCCGGCCGCCTAGCGCGGATTGCGCCGGTGAAGGAATGCCAAGCGTTCGAAAAGATGCACATCCTGCTCGTTCTTCAGGAGCGCGCCATGCAGCGGCGGGATGAGCTTGGCCGGATCCTTGTCGCGCAGCACCTCGGGCGAGACATCCTCGGCCATCAGAAGCTTCAGCCAATCGAGCAGCTCGGAGGTCGAGGGCTTCTTCTTGAGGCCGTTCACCTCGCGGATCTCGTAGAAAAGCGTCAGCGCCTCGCGCAGGAGGAGCTTCTTGATGCCGGGATAATGCACCTCGACGATCCGCTCCATCGTCTCGCGGTCGGGGAAGCGGATGTAGTGAAAGAAGCACCGGCGCAGGAACGCGTCCGGCAGCTCCTTCTCGTTGTTGGACGTGATCATGATGATCGGCCGGTTCTTGGCCTTCACCGTCTCGCGCGTCTCGTAGACATGAAATTCCATGCGGTCGAGCTCGAGCAGCAGATCGTTCGGGAACTCGATATCGGCCTTGTCGATCTCGTCGATCAGGAGGACCGGGGCGACATCGGCCGTGAACGCCTCCCACAGCTTGCCGCGGATGATGTAATTGGCGATGTCGTGAACGCGCTGGTCGCCGAGCTGGCTGTCGCGCAGGCGCGACACAGCGTCGTACTCATAGAGTCCCTGCTGCGCCTTGGTCGTCGATTTGATGTGCCAGGCGATGAGGTTCCGGCCGAGCGCCTTGGCCACTTCCTGCGCCAGGATCGTCTTGCCGGTGCCAGGCTCGCCCTTGATCAGGAGTGGGCGCTCGAGCGTGATCGCGGCATTGACCGCAACCTTCAGATCCTCGGTGGCGACATAGGACTCGGTTCCGGTGAACTTGGCCATCGACAACTTCTCTCCCTCAAAGACATGCCTTTAAAGGCCGCCCGAGAGCGAGACTAGGGATTTTCCGGCGGCTTTGCCATCGCCATGACGGCCCCGTCAGCTTTTGAGCTGGCGCCCGTCCCGATCGAAGGCCGCGTTGCCGGTCAGGATGCGCGTGACACTGCCGTCGGAGGCGGCAAAGGGCAGCATCAGCCGCTCCCACGCAGCCGCATAGCGGGCGACCGGCGCATAGCTCGACAGCACCGGCGCTTGCCGGATCAAGGCGGCGCGATAGACCGCCAGCGTGAATGTCACGACATGGGTCGAGGAAGGATGGTCGGACAGCAGCTTGCCGGTATGGTCGAAACCCGACACCGCCGCCATGATGGTGCCGAACAGGCGATAGCGGAAATCGCGGCCATTTTCGACCGGCTCGACGACGGAGACACGGCCGAGTGCCGGCTGAATGCGCAGCGGATCGAGGGCCGAGACCGGCGGGAGCGACTCCTCGCCCCGGCTTTCATGCCAGAAGCTGAGGAGAAAGCGGTTCTCATCGGCGCGAATTTGCGCGGGCTCGGGCCGCCAGATCACGTCGGGGCCCTTGCCGCCGGCCTTTGCGAACGCCGCCCGCACGGCACTAAGATCATCTCTCAGAATGCCAGCCTGCCAAGCATCCGCCATCGTCCACTCAACCGTCATGGGGTGTTCCTAAACCCTGCATTCGCCTTTGCCCCACCATTGATCGCCTTAGGCTAGAACCTGACGAATTTATGCCGGATTAAGATGGCTGCGAAGCCGCTATCGCATCGCGGCATAGCTGGCAACGGTTGCGCGGCGGCAGGCTGGAAGCCAGGATGGCGTCGGCGCAATATCGAATAGCGAGCGGGGCAGAGTGGATCAGCTGGTGGATAAAAATGCGGTCGAGCTGCGCCGCCTGATCGGGCGCAAGGAGATCTCGCCGGTCGAGCTGCTGGATGAATGCCTCGCCCGGATCGAGGCGGTCAATCCGGCGATCAACGCCATAGTGGCACTCGATCCGGACGGTGCCGCAGCCGCGGCCCGCAAGGCCGAGCAGGCGGTGCTGCGCGGCGACGCGCTGGGACCGCTCCATGGCTTGCCGATCGGCGTCAAGGACCTGTCCGAAACGGCGGGGCTCAGGACCACGTTCGGCTCGCTCCTTTTCAAGGATCACGTCCCGGCCGCCGACGAAGGGCCGGTGGCACGCCTGCGCGAGGCCGGCGCCATCATCCTCGGCAAGACCAACACGCCGGAATTCGGCGCCGGCGCCAATACCCGCAACCGGGTCTATGGCGCCACTGGCAACCCGTTCGACCCGGCCTTGACCTCGGCCGGCTCGTCGGGCGGCTCCGCTGCGGCGGTCGCAACCGGCATGGTGCCGCTCGCCAGCGGCTCCGACATGGGCGGCAGCCTGCGTACGCCGGCCGGATTCTGTGGTGTCCTCGGCATGCGGCCGAGTCCGGGCTTGGTGCCGAACGAGCGTCGGCCGGCCGGCTGGCTGCCCTACTCGGTCGACGGGCCGATGGCTCGTTCCGTGCCGGATCTGGGGCTGATGCTGTCGGCCATGGCCGGGCATGATATGCTGGACCCGCTGTCGCATCCCGTGGATCCGGCCGCCTTCCGGAGCTTGCCCGAAATCGATCTCTCGCATTTGCGCGTCGCCGTGTCCGAGGATCTGGGCTTCGCTCCCGTCGATGAGGGCATTCGGAAGGTATTCCGTGCGCGCTGCGGCGCAATCGCCGATCTCTTCCGGGAGTCGGTCGAGCGCGATCCCGATCTCGGCGATGCCGACCGCACCTTCGCCGTGCTGCGCGCCGAGGGCTTCCTCGCCAACTATGTCGAGATGCTCGAGCGCCATCGCGATCTCCTCAACATGCCCGTCATCGCCAATGTCGAGCAGGCGCTGACCTTCACCTATGCCGACCGCGCCAAGGCGCAGCTCGAGCAGACCAAGCTCTATCGCCGTTTCCAGACGTTGTTCCGCGAGATCGATGTGCTGATCTGCCCCGTCGCGGCGGTCAGCCCCTTCCCGCACGCCGAATGGGCGCCGGAGGAGATCGATGGCGAGAAGCTCGCACATTATTTCCATTGGATCGCGTTGACTTACGGCATCACGCTGACCGGCCATCCCGTCGTGGCGCTGCCGTGCGGCCGCGATCACAAGGGCCTGCCTTTCGGGTTGCAGATCGTCGGGCCGCGTGGCGGCGATCTCTTCGTGCTGGCGGTCGCCGCGGCCCTCGAGCGGGCGTTCGAGGCACGGCCCGCCCTGGCGCGCCCGGTGCCCGACCTCGATCGCCTCACGCAAGGGAAACACTGATGCCGGGTCATCCCAACGACGCCCTTATCGGCGTGCCCGGCGGCCGGGCACGGCTCGACACGCCGGCGCTGCTGATCGAGCTCGAGGCGCTCGAGCGCAATATCGCGCGTATGGCCGAGGCGGCACGCGCCCGAGGCGTGGCGCTGCGCCCCCATGCCAAGACGCACAAATCCGACGAGATCGCGCGCCGCCAGATCGCGGCCGGCGCTATCGGCATCTCCTGCGCTACGCTGGGCGAGGCGGAGGTGATGGTCGAGGCGGGACTGCCCGGCGTGCTGATCACCTCGCCGCAAGTGACCGAAAGCAAGATCGCGCGGCTGATAGCGCTCGCCGCCAAGGCCGGGCCGGACGGGCTCATGGTCGTGGTCGACCATCCCGACAATCTCGCAGCCCTCGACCAGGCCGCCGAACCCCTCGGCCATTCGCTCAAGGTGCTGGTCGATTGTGCCGCCGGCCTCTTCCGCACCGGCTGCGCCACGCCGGAGGCGGCACTGGCGCTTGCCCGCGCCGCGCATGGCGCGAAGCATCTCGAGCTCGCCGGCCTCCAGCATTATTCGGGCAATCTGCAGCATATTCCCGTGCGGGCCGAACGCGCCGCGCGGGCGGGCAAGCAGCGTGCCGAGCTGGCCGCGATCGTCCGCCAAGGGCGGGCCGAAGGCCTGCCGCTCGGCATCGTCACCGGCGGCGGCACCGGCACCTTCGATCTCGATCCCGATGACAGGATCTTCACCGAGCTGCAGACGGGATCCTACGTCTTCATGGATGTGCAGTACCGTCAGGCGCTGGCCGACGGCACCAACGAGCTGCCGTTCGAGACCGCCCTCCTCGTGCAGACGGCCGTCGTCAGCGCCAACGCGCCGAAATGGGTGACGACCGATGCCGGACTCAAATGCTTCGCGACCGAGGGACCGCGCCCTCACATCCTGACTGGCGCCGACTCTGGCGGCACCTATGATTATTTCGGCGACGAGCACGGTATGCTGATCTATACCGGGCCAAAGCCGAAACTCGGCGATCGGATCGAGGTCGTCACGCCCCATTGCGACCCGACAGTGAATCTGCACGATGTCTATCATGTCATGAAGGGCGACACGCTGGTGGCGCTCTGGCCGGTCGCGGCGCGCGGTCGGCGTTGAGAAACGGAAGGCGGCGATGAGCTTCAAATCGATCCTGGCGCCGCTCACGGGGGCGCCGAGCGACGCGGCCGTGCTGGCGGCGGCAGGCGCGCTGGCGACGGCGCTCAGCGCCCATGTCACGGCCCTCTTCGCGAGTGCGGATCCCAGCACCATCCCGATGGCGATGCTGACCGACGGCACCGGGCTCGCCATGAGCGAAGGGCTGATCGAGACGGTGCAGAAGCAGATCGCCGAGCGCCGCGCCCGGGCGCAGGCACATTTTACCGACTGGTGCAAATCGGCCGGGCTGCGCGCGACCAAGCGCGGCAAGGGTGCGGCGCTGAAGCTCGAGACGGGCGAAGCCGCCGAATTCGTCCGGATCCATGGCGTCGTGTCGGATCTCGTCATCCTGCCCTTGCCCAGCGACGATGAGGTGTCGGATCAGCTCGTGCTCGAGGCGGCGCTGTTCGATGCGGGGCGCCCGGTCCTGGCCGTGCCCGGCAACAAGGCACCCGCGGCGATCCTCGGGTCACCCGCGCTCATCGCCTGGAATGGCAGCGCCGAGGCGGCCCACGCGGTGACCGCCGCTCTGCCCTTCCTCGCCGCCGCCGAAACGGTGACCCTGCTCCATGCCGGCGAGGCCGATGAGAGCGCCATGCTGAATCCGCTCGCGGCATATCTCGCCCGCCATCGTGTCACCGCCGCCATTCGCCGCATCCCCGACGAGGGCAATGCCGGCCAGGCGATCCTCGACGAGGCGGCACGGCTCAAGGCCGGCCTCCTGGTGATGGGGGCCTATACGCACAGCCGGGTGCGCGAATTCATCTTCGGGGGCGTGACCAGCCATGTGCTGCGCCATGCCCGCCTGCCGGTGCTGACAGCACACTGAGCCACCCGATCCTGTGACTTTTTTGCCCAAGCGGTGCGGCAAGTCGGCGCCTGCGGCGGCAAATCGCTTCCGTGTGCGGCTCAGACGCGTAATGTCCTGAGCGGGCTCGATTTCGGGCTCCCCGTCTGATGCACGCCGGCCCATGGATATCTACCTGCCGATCGCCCAGGTCACCCAGGACGCGTTCGTCCTGCTCGCGCTCGGCCTCGTCATGGGCTTCCTGTCGGGCGTGTTCGGCATCGGTGGCGGCTTCCTTCTGACCCCCCTTCTGATCTTCATCGGCGTGCCGCAGCCGGTCGCCGTCGCCTCCTCGACCAATCAGCTGATCGGTGTCTCGCTCTCGGGCGCCCTCAATCATTGGCGGCGCGGCAATATCGATCTCAAGATGGGCACCGTGCTGGTCGCCGGCGGCATCGTCGGATCCTTCGCCGGGGTGCAGCTCTTCAGCTATCTCCGGCGGCTTGGCCAGATCGATCTCGTCATCTCGCTGAGCTATGTGATCCTGCTCAGCACGCTCGGCACCATGATGATGATCGAGAGCGTGGGCGCCATCGTGCGCGCCCGACAGCCGGGCGCCCGCCCGCGGCGCCTGCATCAGCATAATTGGCTGCACCGCCTGCCCTTCAAGATGCGGTTCCGCCGTTCGAAGCTCTATATCAGTGCGCTCCTGCCGCTGACGCTGGGATTCACCGTCGGCATCCTGTCGGCCATCCTCGGCATCGGCGGCGGCTTCCTGATCGTGCCGGCGATGATCTATGTGCTGGGCATGCCGGCGAGCGTGGTGCCCGGCACCTCGCTGTTCCAGACCGTCTTCATCGCGGCCAGCGCCACGATCCTCCAGGCCGTGACGAACCAGACGGTCGATGGGCTGCTCGCTCTCATCGTCCTCGCGGGCAGCGTCATCGGCGTCCAATATGGCGCGCGCTACGGCGCCAAGCTGAGCGGCGAGTATCTTCGCGTGGGCTTGGCCGCTCTGATCCTCGCGGCCGGCGCCAAGCTGTTGTTCGACCTGACCGTGCCGCCTGAAAACATCTATTCGCTGGCGCCCAAGGTCGAATGATGCGGCGCCTGCTTCTCCTTGCCGTGCTGTTGATCACTCTGCCCGCCGGCCCGGCGCGCGCGCAGCAGCTGGTCGCCGATCTCACCAGCCATCTGATCGCGATCACGACCGGCTTCAACGGCGCCGAGGTCACGCTCTTCGGCGCGACCGAGGGCGGCGGCGATGTCGTGGTCGTGGTACGCGGGCCGGACCGCGAGACGGTCGTGCGCCGCAAGAGCCGGATCGCCGGCATCTGGCTCAACACGGTGAGCATGAGTTTCGCCAACACGCCGGCCTTCTATCGCGTCTTCTCGAACAAGCCGATCGCCCAGGCCGTGCCTCAGAGCCTGCGCCAATCGAACGAGATCGGCGTCGACGAGCTGAAGCTGACGCCGGTGCCAGGGCGCATCCGGCATGACGAGATCGGCACCTTCCAGGATGCGCTGCTACACAATGCGGAGCTGAGCGGCCTCTATTCCGCCGAGCCCGGCCATATCGATTTCCTGGGCGACAAGCTGTTCCGCGCCACGCTTCGCTTCCCGCGTACCGTGCCGCCCGGCGCCTATCGGATCGCCGTATATCTTTTGCGCAACGGCAACGTCGTGGCGGCGCAAACGACGCCGCTCGTCATCTCGCAGACCGGCCTCGAGGCGGCGATCAATCAGCTCGCGACGGATCAGTCCGTGCTCTACGGCATCGTTGCGGTGCTGGCGGCGGCAATGGCAGGATGGCTCGGCAGCCAGCTGTTCCGGAACGCCTGAGCCCCCATGATCCCGGTTTTCCCATGACGGCACCGTCCGCGGACACATCGCATGAGCGCGTCTTCCTGGTCGTGGTCGATGCGTCGCCGGAGCTGCGCGTGGCGCTGCGCTACGCGTCCCTGCGCGCGCTCCACACCGGAGGCCGCGTCGCCCTGGTCCACGTCGTCGAGCCGACCGATCGGCAGCATTGGATGGCGCTTGAAAGCCTGATGCGCGAGGAACGGCGCGAAGAGGCCGAGCAGATGATGGAGCGCTATGCCGCCGAGGTGCAGGCAGTGACCGGCGTGCCGCCGACCGTGCATATCCGCGAAGGCAGCAGCCGCGACGAGATCCTGACGCTGATCGACGAGGATCCGTCGATCTCGATCCTGGTGCTCGCCGCCGCCGTCGCCGACAGCGGGCCGGGACCGCTGGTGAGCGCACTCTCGGGCAAGTATGTCGGCCGGCTGCGCGTGCCGATCACGATCGTGCCGGCCAGCCTCAGCGATGAGCAGATCGCGGCCCTGACCTGACAGTGCCCTTCATTCTGGGACTTGATCTGGACCCTCGGCACCCAAGGTGAGATGATCCGGCCCGATTATCTCTCAAAGGCACCTCGACATGTTTATCCAGACCGAGCAGACCCCGAACCCGGCGACGCTGAAATTCCTGCCCGGCCAGGCGGTGCTGACCACGGGAACGGCGAACTTCCCCGATGCCACCTCGGCCGCGCGCTCGCCGCTGGCGCAGAAGCTGTTCGCGCTCGACGGCGTCACCGGCGTGTTTCTGGGCTATGATTTCGTCACCGTCACCAAGGCGCCTGAGACCGACTGGTACCAGCTGAAGCCCTCGGTGCTGGGCGTGATCATGGACGCCTTCACGAGCGGCCTTGCCGTGATGGAATCCGACGCCTCCGCCACGCCGGAATCGACAGCACTCGAAGAGGATGACGAGATCGTCAGCCAGATCAAGGAGCTGATCGACACGCGCGTGCGCCCGGCCGTGGCCCAGGATGGCGGCGACATCATTTTCCACGGCTTCGAGGATGGCGTCGTCTCGCTGCATATGCAGGGTTCCTGCGCCGGCTGCCCGAGCTCGACGGCGACTTTGAAGGCAGGCATCGAGAATATGCTGCGCCACTACATTCCCGAGGTGCGTGAGGTCCGCGCCGTCTGACACGGGAAGCCCGATGTACACGCTGCTGAGCCGCATAGGTTGGGGATCGACGATCGTCGAAGCAGCGCTGGAGCTGTCGGGCCAGCCCTATAAGCTCGATCCGGTCGAGAGCATGGAGGGCGAGCCCGACCGGGATCGCCTGCTCGCGATCAATCCGCTGGGGCAACTGCCGACGCTGCTGCTGCCCGACGGCTCGGTGATGACCGAGAGTGCGGCGATCATCCTCCATCTCTCGGAGCTGGCGCCGCAGGCCGGGTTGGCACCGGCGCCGGGATCGGCCAACCGCGCGGCCTTCCTGCGCTGGCTCGTCTTCCTCGTCGCCGCGATCTATCCGACCTTCGTCTATGGCGACGTGCCGGCGCGGTACCTGCCCGACGAGGCCGGGCAGAAGGCGTTCCGGACATCGACGGACGATCAGCGCAAGGCGCTGTGGTTGCAGGTCGAAGGAACGGCCGGCAGCCCGTGGTTCCTTGGGCCCGAATTCTCCGCCCTCGACATCTATCTTTGGGCCATGTCGCATTGGCGGCCGGGCCGGGCCTGGTTCGTCGAGCATTGCCCGCGGATCGTCGCCATCGCGAACGCGGTAGATGCCGACCCGCGGCTCGCCGCCGTCAAGGCACGGAACTGGTCGAACTAATCGCCATGGATACAGCGGTCATCTTTGCTCTTTAGCTGGAAAGCGTGACCATCCCAGACCCAGCGGCATGGGGGAATTACGTGACCGATGAAATCGCCATGGGCCAAAGGAGGCGGCGCCACGATCGTCGGTCGTCCGTCATCATCGGTACTAAACGTCGCCATTTCCACCAAGCTGGTCTCGAACACCTTCCGAATGCGTTTTGCGCCAAGCTCGTAAATGGTCACATAATAATATGATGCCCCGACCCATAACGCGACAACAAGCGTGGCAGGATCTCGGTCGAAACCGACCGGCACGAAGAGCCCGTTCGAACCTCTATCTTCCAATCGGTCTGTAAAAGACAGCGGTTGCCGACAGTAATAAATACACTGAATCCGAAGAACGTGATCAACGAGAGATGAGTTGTCGTCCGGCGGCGTTGGCACCGCTTTCGGGCCCCCTGGCTCAGTGAAATCCACATTTGGATTATGCTGGTGGACCTCAACTCGAAAGATTTGACGGCCACTTATGATGTTGAGAGACGCGACAATCGGATGTCTTTCATTAGCCGCCGCGGTTGCGAAACCACCCGACGTCAGAATTATGGCGAACAGTAGTATGGGAAATTTCATTTTCTGCCCCGGTGTAGAATTCTTTCCAAGACGGGAACCGGGTCGGCCGGACTTTGCCTTAGCGCCTCCGCCGCCGCTAATATCTCCGGCACGTAGTTAGGGCTTTGCTTCAGCCCGGGACCAAATTTCCAAATCGCCGCCGCTACGTTGCCATGAGTTTCTTTTAGCTTATCGGCCAACAATAGTGTACCCGCTATCACATTCTGAACGGGACTTAGCCAATCGATCTGCCCCAAATTCGGGTACTGCCCGATTAAATATTTCCTCGACACATCGACGATTTGCATCAACCCTTCCGCATTCGAATTTTTATTATGCTTGCTTGGGTCGAAACTGCTCTCCTTATAGATGATCGCGATAACCAGCTCATTGCTCAGCCCTGACCGATTGTTATGAGCGACCACCTCCTTGATCTGATCGTAGGTCAGAGCGTTCGGATCGCCCGCCGCGTGCGCCGCCGCAGGATGCGGCAAGCGCTGCTGCGCGCGATGCGCCGGAACATCCTTCGGCACGCTGGTTCCCCCAGCGCCGGCACGCCTATAGGCCGCCTTCAGGAAGTTAGGCCAGCCCTCGACGCCGACCTCCCCGATGGCCGTGGCGAGATGATCGCCCGCTTGCGCAAGATCCCCCGCCGTGCGCGCGGTAACCGCCTTCGCCGCTGCGGCGCGCAAGGCGCGCACCGTTTTCAGGCTGGCATCATGAGCCAGATAGCGATCAAGGAACGCGTCGTCATCGAGCGACCCGGCATCGCTCCAATGATCGATCAGTCCCGACAGGTGACCGGCCACCGCCGGATCGTTCCAGCCCTGCCGGAAGCGCCGGCTCGACGGCATGGAAAGCTGTGCATGGGTCAGAAGCGCCTGGGCCAGGCCGTGGCCGCCGGCAAGGGAATGCTGCTCGTCGCGCCACCCTGCCTTCATCGCCGGCAACCCGCCACCGGCCCATCGGCCACGAGCGTCACGCGGCTCATCGGGATTGAACATCGTCGATTTCTCGCATCTTCTGGATGATGAATTCGTTCTTATTATGTTCCATTCATGCAGTCAAGCCGGGTGCTGCGGTTATCCACAGGCCGGCGCGTGCAACGTGCGCATGGCGCGGCGGGCGCGATCCGTGCTACCTCGCCCTATACTTTCCGATCGGAGCAACCACGATGATCGATGCGCATGCCCTGAACGCGCTATTCAACGAGGCCCGCACGCATAATGGCTGGCAGGACAAGCCGGTCGACGAAACCCTGCTGCGACAGGCCTTCGATCTCGCCAAGATGGGGCCGACCAGTGCCAATTGCAGCCCGATGCGCGTCGTCTTCGTGACCTCGAAGGCAGCGAAAGAGCGGCTCCGCCCGGCACTCTCGGCGGGCAATCTCGAAAAGACCCTGGCGGCGCCGACGACAGCGATCCTGGCCAATGATTCGAAATTCTACGACCATCTGCCGAAGCTGTTTCCGCATGCCGATGCGCGGCCCTGGTTCGCCGGCAACGAGCAGGTAGCGGCGATCACGGCGATGCGGAACGGCACCCTGCAGTCGGCATATCTCATCCTGGCGCTGCGCGCGGTCGGCCTCGATTGCGGCCCGATGTCGGGCTTCGACAATGCCAAGGTCGATGCCGAGTTCTTCCCGGACGGTCAGATCAAATCGAACTTCCTGTGCAATATCGGCTATGGCGACGTGTCGAAGCTGTTCCCGCGCAGCCCGCGCTTCACCTTCGACGAGGTGTGCAAGATCCTTTAGGGAGCTTGCGTCATCATCGTCTGCGGCAGGACGGTATCGCTCAGCACTGGGTAGCGGCGCGGCTGGAACAGCTGATAGTGCCACCATTCGTTACGGTAGAAATCCCAGCCGGCCGCGGTCATCAGGCCGAGGAGCGTCAACCGGTTGCGCTGCGCGTCCACCGGGATCGCGGTGACGCCGTGATGGGAGAGCGGCGAGAACTCGTCGAAGCCCGTGCCCATCTCGAGCAGCGCGCCGTCGCGGTCGATGAGGCCGAGATCGATGGCGGCACCGCGCGAGTGGGGCGAGCCGCGGCGCGGGTCGGCCAGGAATTCCGGATCGGGCCGCGCATTCCAGAGCCGCCATTGCGCCTCCGACGGCCGGAACGCATCGAAAAGCTTGAAGCGCAGGCCCAAGGCCCGCGCCAGCTCGATCGCCCGGCATAGCAGTGTTTCCGCCTCGGCATTGAGATAGCAGCCCGGACGCGCATATATCGGCTGGCCGGTGATATTGTCGGCTGTGGCGTAACGGATATCGAGCGCCACATCATGGCGCGCCTCGGTGATCTCGATCAGCATCTCATCCCAAAATCCGACAGCGGAATTGAATGGCGGTCATAGCATGACGGCCCGGCGCGGCCATATCCTCGCCTTCGACTGCTCGGGCGGGGCCTGTTCAGCCGCCATCTGGTCCGATGGCCGGCTTGCAGGCGCGAAGTTCCAGGCGATGGAGCGCGGCCATGCCGAAGCGCTGATCCCGCAGATCCAGGCGGTGCTGGAAGAGGCTGGCCTCAAGCCGACCGAGCTCGACGCCGTCGCGACCACGGTCGGGCCCGGCTCCTTCACCGGCATCCGCATCGGACTCGCCGCCGCCAAGGGGCTGGCGCTTGCGGCCGAGCTCAAGATCATGGCCTTCACCAGCTTCGAGGCCGTGCTGGCCGGGCTCGGCGACGAACAGCGCCTGGAGCGCCCGGTCGCGGTCGCCATCGACAGCCGGCGCGGCCCGGTTTTCGCCCAGCTTTTCGACCCTGACCTGAAGCCATCGGGCTCAGCCGCCTCGGTCGAGCCCGATGCGTTCGAAGCCTGGCTGCCAGACGGCCCCGTGCTGGTCCTGGGCGACGGCACCCCGGCGCTTGCTGCATTGCAGCATCGTGCCGAGGTCGAGATCGGTCCTCTGCCCAGCCGGATTCGCGCGACGGATTTGGCGCGCCACGCGGCGGCCCTCGGCCCGGCCGCCTTCGGCCGATTGCCGGCGACACCGCTCTATCTCAGGCCGCCCGATGTGACCGTGCCCAAACCACCCCGATCATGATCGAGATCCATCCGCTTACCCCGGCCTATCTCGACCTTGCCGCCGACATTCACAAGGATGCGTTCGGCGCCGAAGCGTGGGACCGGAAAGCCATCACCGAGGTGCTGGCCATGCCGGGCGCTGTCGGCCGCATGGCGTTCGAGGGCCCCTCCGACCCGCCGCGGCCGGTCGGTTTCGCCCTCATCCTGCTGGTGGCAAGCGACGCCGAGCTGCTGACCATCGCGGTCGCGCGCGCTGATCGACGGCGCGGAGTCGCGACCACCCTGATCGAGGATTTCTTTCATCAGGCGCTCCGTGCCGGCGCCACCAACGCCTTTCTCGAGGTCGCCGCCGACAATGCCTCGGCCCAGCGGCTCTATGCCGGAATCGGCTTTCGCAAGGAAGGCGTCAGGCGCGATTATTATCTGCGACCGGGCAATCGGCGAGTCGCGGCCCATCTGCTGCGCCGGCCGTTGCCCTGAATAGCGAAATCGTCGCAGAAGCCGTCGGTGCGGGATCCGCGATCGGCAAACTCGTGTTGCTTGCGGGATGGGCGCGGCCGCACCCGCTTCATCCGCAGATTTGCCTGTTTTCCCGCGATCTTCTCGCTGTTTTCCACAATCGCGCCAGTGGATCTTGCGAGAGGGGCAATGCCGCCCCTGCAAGGACCCGGCATGCCCTGCGTCATTATCGTTTGTAGAATTTCCGAGTCTTGCGTATTGCTTTGCACCAATCGCCTAACTATGTTGTAACCTGAATTCTACATTGAGGATCATCGAGCATGACTGAAGAGACCGAGGCAGTAGATTTGTTGGGTCTTACCACCGAGATCGTGGCAGCACATGTGTCCAATAATACGGTGACGCCCGAGGATCTGCCGCAGCTGATCGGCCAAGTCTACCGGTCGCTGGCTTCGATGGGAACTGCGCCCGAGCCGGTGCAGGAAAAGCTTCAGCCTGCCGTTCCGATCAAGAAGTCCGTGCATGCCGACTACATCATCTGCCTCGAAGACGGCAAGAAGCTGAAGATGCTGAAGCGGCATCTCAAGACTGCCTACGACATGACGCCGGAAGAGTATCGCGAGCGCTGGAGCCTGCCGCCCGACTATCCGATGGTGGCGCCCAGCTATGCCAAGCAGCGCAGCAAGCTGGCCAAGGATATCGGGCTCGGCACCCGTGCGCGGCGCGACGCCTGATCTGCCGTTCGGCAGCGCACGCCAAGACCGCGTGGGCCTGTCCCGACTGGCGAAGTGCGCTGCCGGCCCGGTTGTGGTAAGGTCAGTGATGCGGATAGGCTCGCGCGCGAGGATGCGTTATAGTCGGCGGGTCTATCGCGACGGTTCTATAGGCGGATGAAGGCATGGTTTCGCACCTGGAGCAGATTTGCATCGACAAGGGGCTGAAGATGACCGACCAGCGCCGCGTGATCGCGCGCGTGTTGTCGGAAGCGGATGATCACCCCGATGTCGAAGCGGTCTATCGCCGGGCGACCATCGTCGATCCACGCATCAGCATTGCCACGGTCTATCGCACGGTCCGCCTGTTCGAGGAGGCCAATATCCTCGACCGGCACGATTTCGGCGATGGGCGCGCGCGCTATGAGGAGCGCTCGGCCGACCATCACGACCACCTCATCGATGTGCAGAGCGGACGCGTGATCGAATTTCAGAACGAGACGATCGAGGAATTGCAGCGGCGCGTCGCCGAGGAGCTGGGTTACAAGCTCGTCGGCCATCGGCTGGAACTCTATGCCGTGCCGCTGAATGGCGGCCGCTCCGACCGGAGCTGATCGCCATGGCAAGAACTGCGCGCAAAGGGCGGCGCCGGGGCGCCTTGACGGCGTGAACGGATTTTCCGCGAATGTGCTGAGGACGGTACGGCTCGTCGCCTATCTCCTCTTCACGCTCGGTGCCATGCCGGTTCAGGCTCTGGCGCTGCTGCTCGGCTGGCGTGGGTTCGCCCTCAGCTTCCCGGTTTTCTATCACAGCACGGTCGCCTGGATCCTGGGCTTCAAGCTGCAGGTCCGCGGCCAGCTCTCGGCCGAGCGCCCGACCCTGTTCGTGACCAACCACTGCTCCTATCTCGATATCGAGATGTTCGGCGCCGTGATACCGGGCTCCTTCGTCGCCAAGAGCGAAGTGAAGGGCTGGCCGTTGTTCGGCTGGCTGGCGCGGCTTCAGCGCACGGTCTTCGTCGACCGGCGCGTGCGCAGCTCGGCCGAGCAGCGCGACAGCCTGACCTCGCGGCTCCAGGCCGGCGACAATGTCATCCTGTTCCCCGAAGGAACCAGCGACGACGGCAACCATGTCCGCCCGTTCAAGAGCGCCTTGTTCTCGGCGGCCGAGATCCGCGTCGGCGGCAAGCCGGTCACCGTGCAGCCGGTCACCGTCGCCTATACGCGGCTCAACGGCATGCCGATCGGCCGCGATCTCCGGCCCCGATTCGCCTGGTATGGCGATATGGAGCTGGTCGGCCATCTCTGGACCGTCGCCGGCCTCGGCATCACCGAGGTGGTGATCGACTTCCACCCGCCTGTCACGATCGACGTATTCGGCTCGCGCAAGAAGCTCGCGGAACATTGCCAGCGGGTCATCTCGGAGTCCTTGGCCGCGGCCAATGCGGGGCGCCTGCCGCCGGCCAGCGCCGCCGTGGCCGAGCCCGCGGTCGGCGGGGCCCCCGTGACGGCGACCTGATTGACTGTCCCCTGATTCCTATCGAGCGTTAAGGCCATTCGGTGCACAAGAAGCTCTATATCAAGACCTATGGCTGTCAGATGAATGTCTATGACTCGGCCCGCATGGCCGATGTCCTGGCGCCGTTGGGATTCGCCCCGTCGGACACGGCGGACGGTGCCGACATGGTCATCTTCAACACCTGCCATGTCCGCGAGAAGGCGGAGGAGAAGCTGTTCTCCGATTTGGGCCGGCTGAAGCCGTTCAAGCATGCCAAGACCGAGGCGGGCGAAAGGATGATCGTGGCCGTCGCCGGCTGCGTCGCCCAGGCCGAAGGGGCCGAGATCATGCGGCGGGCACCCATGGTCGACATCGTGCTGGGGCCGCAAACCTATCACCGCCTGCCGGAGATGGTGGCGCGCGCCACGCGCCAGGCCGGCACCGGCATCCTCGATACGAGCTTTCCATCCGAGGCTAAGTTCGACTTCCTGCCTGAGGAAACGAGCGCTCCCGGCGTCTCGGCCTTTCTCTCGATCCAGGAAGGGTGCGACAAATTCTGCACCTTCTGCGTGGTCCCCTATACGCGCGGGGCCGAATATTCCCGGCCCGCCGCCGCGGTGCTGGCCGAGGCGCGCCGCTTGGTGGCATCTGGCGCCCGCGAGCTCGTGCTGCTGGGCCAGAATGTCAACGCCTATCATGGCGAGGCCCAGGATGGCGGCGTCTGGGGCTTGGCTGACCTCGCCTATGCGCTGGCCGAGATCCCGGACCTCGCCCGCATCCGCTACATGACCTCGCATCCGCGCGATGTCGATGAGGCACTCATCCGCGCCCATGGCGAACTGCCGCAGCTGATGCCGTTCCTGCATCTGCCGGTGCAGTCGGGCAGCGACCGCATCCTGGCCGAGATGAATCGCCGGCACACGGCGGACGAGTATCGCCGCATCATCGACCGGCTCAAATCGGCACGGCCGGATCTGGCGCTGTCCTCGGACTTCATCGTGGGCTTCCCGGGCGAGACCGATGCCGACTTCGCGGCGACGATGAGTCTCGTCGAGGAGATCACTTTCGCCAGCGCCTTCTCCTTCCGTTATTCGCCGCGCCCGGGCACGCCGGCATCCGCGATGGAGAATGCGGTCGCCGATGCCGTGGCGCAGGAACGGCTGCTGGCCTTGCAGGATCTGCTCGAGCGGCAGCAGCGGCAATTCTATGCGAGCATGATCGGCCGCACCCTCGATGTGCTGTTCGAGAAGCCGGGCCGCCATCCGGGACAGTTGATCGGCCGCAGCCCCTATATGCAGGGCGTCCACGCCACGGCGGCGGCCGACCTGATCGGCACGGTTCGGCCGGTCAGGATCGCCGGTGCGACGCTCCAAAGCCTGGCCGGCGCTCTGGCCGAAATCGGTCGAGCGGCATGAGCACGATCGAGCTCGAATTCGACGACAATGCGCTGGCCGCACTGCTGTTCGGTCCCCAAGATCAGCATCTCGACCGGATCGAGCGCAAGCTCGGCGTCACGATCGTGCCGCGCGGCAATCGCGTCACGATCAACGGCTCGGCCTCGGCCGTCGAGCAGACGCGGCTGGTGTTGACCTCGCTCTATGAGCGGCTCCAGCGCGGGCTCGAGGTCGATCCGGCCGAGGTCGACGCCGTGCTGCGGCTGCTGCCGGCCATGACCGCCGACGAGGCGCCGCTGCTGCAAGCAGCGGAGATGATCCGCACGCGCAAGCGCGAGATCTCGGCCCGCTCGCCGGCGCAGAGCGCCTATATCAAAGCGCTTCGGGAGCATGAGCTCGTGTTCGGGCTCGGCCCGGCCGGCACGGGCAAGACCTATCTCGCGGTCGCCGCCGCCGTCGATATGCTGATGACCGGCCGCGTCCAGCGCATCATCCTGTCGCGCCCCGCCGTCGAAGCCGGCGAGCGGCTGGGCTTCCTGCCGGGCGACCTCAAGGAAAAGGTCGATCCTTATCTGCGTCCGCTCTACGACGCGCTCCACGACATGCTGCCGGGCGACCAGGTGGTGAAGCGGCTGGCCAATGGCGATATCGAGGTCGCCCCCTTGGCCTTCATGCGCGGCCGAACCTTGAGCCACGCCTTCGTCATCCTGGACGAAGCGCAGAATACGACGCCGGTGCAGATGAAGATGTTCCTGACCCGGCTCGGCGAAGGCTCGCGCATGGTCGTGACCGGCGACCTCACGCAGATCGACCTGCCGCGCGGAACGCTCTCGGGCCTCTCGGACGCGCTCGAGATCGCCGAGGGTGTCGAGGGCATCGGTATCGTGCGCTTCAGCGAAAGCGATGTCGTGCGTCATACGCTGGTGGCGCGCATCGTCGGCGCCTATGCCGCGCGCGACCGTCGCCGCCAGGGTGGCGAGTTCGACCTGACGACCGGCTCGTGATGGCCGTCACCGTGCCTGTCACGATCGAGGAAGCGGGCTGGACCGGCGCCATCGCAGCACCGGGCCGCCATGTGGCAAAGATCGTCCGGCGCGCGCTCAAGGAAGCCTGCCCCGGGCTCGGCGCCGCATCGGTGAGCGTGCTGCTGACCGGCGACGCACGGCAGTGCCAGCTCAATCGCGACTGGCGCGGCAAGGATGCGTCCACCAACGTGCTGTCCTTCCCGACGCTCGAACTCGCCGCCGGCACTGTGCCGGAAGCGGAATTCGCCGGCGTGCCGCTCGAGCTCGGCGACCTTTCGCTCGCCTTCGAAACCTGCGATCGCGAGGCGCGCGAGCAGGGCAAACTGCTCGAACATCATTTCGACCATCTCGTGATCCATGGCGTCCTGCATCTCTTGGGTTATGATCATGTCGATGAGCATGACGCCGCGATCATGGAACCCCTGGAAGTGAAGATCCTGGCCGGTCTGGGCATCCCGGACCCCTATCTGTCGTCGGCCACCGTACCGGAGCTTGCGGCCGATGACTGACATCTCCAACTCCCGGAACGAGGGACGGTCGCTGTGGGACCGGCTGCTGCGCTGGCGCACCGGCAGCGAGGCCAACGAGGAGTCGGGCGAGGATCCATCGGTAACCATCGACGAGCATGAGCGCACGCTGATCGAGAATGTGTTGCGGCTCAAGACCTTGTCCGCGGTCGACGTGATGGTGCCGCGCGTCGATATCGTCGCCGCCGATGTCGAGACGCCGTTCGACGAGCTCGTCCGCTTCATGGTCGAGGAAGGTCATTCGCGCCTGCCGATCTACAAGGATGATCTCGATCACATCATCGGCATGGTGCACGTAAAGGATGTGCTGGCCTTCGTCGCCGCCCGGCGCGTGACGACGCCGCAGAAGCTCCTGCGCAAGGTGCTGTTCGTGGCGCCCTCGACGCTGCTGCTCGATCTGCTGTCGCAGATGCGGCTCCAGCGCGTCCATATGGCCTTCGTGGTCGATGAGTTCGGCGGCATCGACGGCCTTATCACGATCGAGGATCTGGTCGAGGAGATCGTCGGCGAGATCGAGGACGAACATGACCAGACCGAGCCGGCCCATATCATGGAACGGCCCGACGGCAGCCTGATCGTCGATGCGCGCACGCCGATCGAGGAACTGGAAAAGCTGCTCGATCTAAAGCTCCTGACCAAGGATGCTGCCGAGGAGGTCGATACGGTCGGCGGCCTCATCTTCATGCTCGCCGGCCATGTGCCGGGGCGCTGCGAGGTCATCCCGCACGAGGCCGGTCTCGATTTCGAGGTGATCGAGGCGGATCAGCGGCGCGTGCGCCGGATCCGGGTCCGGCGCCAGACACCATCGGACGGCGGTGAATCCCTTGCCGATGGCTGAAGCCCTTCTGCTGCGCACCGTCGACGGACGGTCGGACGATCGGCTGCAGCGGCTCGCGCGCCGCACGTCCCTCTGCGTTGGCTGGCGGCGCAACGGGCTGGCGCTGCTGCTCGGGCTCACCGCCGCGGCGGCCATGCCGCCCTTCAATCTGGTGCTGCTGCTGATCCCGTCCTTCACCGGGCTGCTCTGGCTGCTCGACGGGTCCGTGCAGCGTCGTCGCGCCTTCTTCGACGGTTGGCTCTGGGGCATGGGCTTCCTGGTCCCGAGCCTTTACTGGATCTGCATTTCGATGACCGTCGATCTGGCGCAGTTCTGGTGGATGATCCCGATCACGCTCCTGGGGTTGCCGGCCTTCCTGAGCCTCTTTATCGCGGCAGCGTGCCTGATCGCCCAGCGGATCGGCGGCGCCGGGCTCGGCCGCGTGCTCATCTTCGCCGTACTCTGGACCGGTGCCGAATGGCTGCGCGGCCACATCCCCTTCGGCGGCTTTCCCTGGCTGCTGATCGGCTATGCCTGGTCGGGCGACGCCTCGGTCCTGCTCGAGACGCTGCAAAGTACCTCGGTCTTCGGCATCTATGGCCTGAGCCTGCTGACCGTGCTGGGCGCTTCGCTGCCCGCCTGCCTCGGCGACCGCAACCCGATGACGCGCCGCCTCCTCCCTCTGCTGTTGGCGTTCGCGGCCTGGATGACGCTGCTCGCCTGGGGTGCGGCACGGTTGGCCCCCGGCAGCGATCCCGAGGTGCCGGACCTGACATTGCGGCTCGTTCAGACCGACATCCCGAACAAGATCGGCGACGAAGACAGCGTCGCTCGGCTGAACACCGTGCTGGCGGCGGCCGAGGGGCTTGGCGCCGACAAGGTCACGGCGCAGATCTGGCCCGAATCCTCGGCCGAGTTCTTTCTCGACCGTGACCGGGGCGCCCGCGCCGCGATCGCAGGTGCTGCTCCGGCCGACGGCGTTGTGCTGACCGGCGCACTTCTCGCCGACCAGAGCGGCCGGAAAATCTGGAACAGCATCGCCGCGATCGATCACACGGGCGCGCTGGTCGATCGCTACGAGAAGGCGCATCTGGTGCCGTTCGGCGAATATGTGCCGCTTTATGAGTGGCTCAAATTCGTGCCGATCGTGGCCGGCCGCGCCGGTCTCGCGACTGGTCCCGGCGCCGTGACGCTGACGCTGCCCGGCCTGCCGCCGGTGGCGCCGATCATCTGCTACGAAGCGATCTTCGCGCACGCGGCGGTCGACGAGGCGCATCGGCCGGAATGGATCGTCAATGTCACCAACGATGCCTGGTTCGGCGGCAGCCTGGGCCCGATCCAGCATTTCGCCCAAGCGCGCGTGCGGGCGGTCGAGGAAGGGTTGCCGCTGGTCCGCGCCGCCAATGGCGGCATCTCTGGTGTGATCGACGCGCATGGGCGCGAGGTCGCCGGCCTGCCGCTCGGCACCACGGGCGTGCTCGATGTCGGACTGCCGGTAGCGCTGCCCGACATGACGATTTATGGCCGCTTCGGCGACCAGATCGTGCTGATGATGGCACTGGCCTTCGCCATCGCGGGATTCATGGCGGGCCGCTGGGCGCGCTGAAGAGGCTTGACGAAACGGCGCGGCCTCTCGCATGAAGAGCGCCGCCGCGCAGGCGCGCGATGAATGAGGAAAGGATCGAGCTTGGCCAAGACCGATTATGTGTTCACGAGCGAGTCCGTGTCCGAAGGGCATCCAGACAAGGTTTGCGATCGGATCTCGGATACGATCGTCGATACCTACCTGGCCGCCGATCCTTATGCGCGCATCGCCGTCGAGACGCTGGCCACGACCAACCGTGTCGTGCTGGCAGGCGAAGTGCGCGGGCCGGCCTCAGTCACGCATGACATGCTGATCGAGGGCGCCCGCAAGGCCATCCGCGAGATCGGCTACGAGCAGGACGGCTTCCATTGGAAGCATGCCGAGGTCGAATGCTACGTCCATGAGCAGTCGAGCGACATCGCGCAGGGCGTCGATGCCGCCGGCAACAAGGACGAAGGTGCGGGTGATCAAGGTATCATGTTCGGCTATGCCGTGCGTGAGACCGAGGATCTGATGCCGGCGCCGATCTATTACGCCCACGCCATCCTGCGCTTGCTCGCCGAGGCGCGGCATGCCGATAAGGCGTCAATTCTGGGCCCCGACGCCAAGAGCCAGGTCAGCCTGCAATATGTCGGCGGCAAGCCGGTGCGGGCGACCTCGGTGGTCGTCTCGACCCAGCATGCGGCGGCCGCCGATGTCGCCGAGATCCGCGAATTCATCCGCCCCTATGTCCTGAAGGTGCTGCCTGAAGGCTTCATGTGCGATGAGCCGCATTTCTATGTGAATCCGACCGGCCGCTTCGTCATCGGCGGCCCCGACGGCGATGCCGGCCTGACCGGCCGCAAGATCATCGTCGACACCTATGGCGGTGCGGCCCCCCATGGCGGCGGCGCCTTCTCCGGCAAGGATCCGACCAAGGTCGACCGTTCGGCCGCTTATGCCGCCCGATATCTGGCGAAGAACGTCGTGGGCGCCGGCCTGGCCGAGCGCTGCACCATCCAGCTCGCCTATGCGATCGGCGTATCGCACCCGCTCTCCGTCTATATCGACACCGCCGGGACCGGTCAGGTCGATGAGGACAAGCTGTCGCGGGTGTTGCAGGAGATGGTCAACCTCACCCCGCGCGGCATCCGCACCCATCTCGGCCTCAACAAGCCGATCTATGCGCGCACCTCAAGCTATGGCCATTTCGGCCGCAAGCCGGAAGCTGATGGCGGCTTCTCCTGGGAGAAGCTCGATCTCGTCGACCAGTTGAAGGCAGCGTTCTGAGCAACGAAGCAGGGCCGCCCGAAGGACGGTTCGACAAGCTGCATGGCAGGCGGCGGGGGCGCAAGTTGCGCCTCGGCCAGCAACGGCTGATCGACGAGGCGCTGCCGCAGCAGCGCCTCACCTTCGCCGAGCTTGCCGAGCGCGGTCCCGCCGCGATCTTTCCCCACCCGCCTGCGGAAATCTGGCTCGAGGTCGGCTTCGGCGGCGGCGAGCATGCGTTCTGGCAGGCGACCCACCATCCCGAGATCGGCCTCATCGCCTGCGAAGTCTTTCAGACCGGCATCGCGACGCTGATGGCACGCCTCGAGCAAGAGCCCGCCGACAATATCCGGATCCTCGATGACGATGCGCGCCGGGTCATCGAGCTGATGCCGGACGCCTCGCTCGGCCGTGTCTTCATCCTCTTCCCCGACCCTTGGCGCAAGGTACGCCATCACAAAAGACGAGTGGTTTCGACGCCGGTGCTCGATGTGCTGGCGCGCACCATGAAGGATGGCGCCGAGCTGCGGCTCGCCACCGACCATGTCGAGTATCTGCGCTGGATGCTGGCGCTGGCGCCCACCCATCCCGCGTTTGAGTGGCTGGCGCGCCGGCCGCAGGATTGGCGCGAGCGGCCGGAGGATTGGCCCCAGACGCGCTATGAGGCGAAAGCCATCGCGGAAGGCCGCCGCCCCGCCTTCCTCCGGCTCCGGCGCCGTCCCCGATAGAGCCACGGTTGAGGCGATTTTTCCCTTGCAGCTTTCGCAATTCTGGAACAAAACAGGTCTGATCCTGTTTCGTTCCGGAGATCGCCGTGACGGTCAGCACATTTCCAGCAAGCGTATCGAGCGCGAACCTCCCGAAATCCCGCCTGCCCCGCCGCCCGGCGTGGCGCGCCCGATCGCTCGCCGGCGGCTCGACCGCCCGGCGGGCCGCCGCACTCGCGGCCCATGCCGCCCGGCATTTGCCGGAGCCCTATCGCCTGCCTTTCATGCAGCCGGAACCGCTCATGATCGCGCGGCTGAGCGAGCTGATCGATCGCTGGAATGCGGAGGCCGGACTCGACGACACCGAGTTCCGCCACCGCTATATCGGCAGCGAGGATGACGCTCGCCCCGCCCGGCACTTGCGCGCCGCGGCGGCGGCGGCGGCCCGTGCCCGGAATCGCGGGCAGCTGGCCGATGCGGCACAGCGTCTCGCCGACGCCGTGCATGCCGCCGGCATCGAAGGCTGGCCCGGCTTTCTCGACCGCGCCATGCTGCGCGCCCGCGAGTGCCGCGGCCCGGCCTGAGCCGCTCTTCGCTAAGTTTTCTTGCAGTCCTGGAATTGCGCAGTATAGTGCCGGATTGCTAATCCCATTGATGGACGGTTAGCTTTCGATCGGTGGGCCTTTCGGCCCACTTTTTTGTTTCTGGAACCTTGTCCGGCAGGAGGGACGCGGCTTGGCGTCGCGGGAGAACAGCATCATCGAAGGCCTGATCGGCCCGTCGCTCGAATCCATGGGCTTTCGGCTCGTGCGCGTCAGCTTCGGCGGCGGCTCCAGGCCCGTGCTGCAAATCATGGCCGAGCCGGCCGATGGCAGCTCGATGACGGTCGACCATTGCGCCGAGATCAGCCGGACTGTGTCGGCGATTCTCGATGTCGAAGATCCGATCCCGGTGGCCTATCTGCTCGAAGTCACCTCGCCCGGCATCGATCGGCCGCTGGTGAGGCGCGAGGATTACCGCCGCTTCGCCGGTTTCGAGGCGCGCATCGAGCTCGACCGGCCCGTCGACGGCCGCAAACGCTTCAAGGGCCGCATCCAGTCGATCGATGCCGAAGATCGCGTCACCATTCTCGATGAGGCCGGCCCCGTCGCCGTGCCCTTCACCGATATCGTCAAAGCCAAGCTCATCCTGACTGACGAGCTGATCGCCGCCACGCAAGCACACGCAGCGCCGCCCGCCGCCTAGATTTCAAGAGAACCGCCATGGAACAATCACTCGCAGCCCGTCCCGAACTGCTCCAAGTCGCCGACACCGTCGCGCGCGACAAGGGCATCGAGCGCGACGAGGTGCTCGAAGCGATGGAGCAGGCCATTCAGAAGGCTGGCCGTTCGAAATACGGCCAGGAATACGACATCCGTGCCGAGATCGACCGGAAGTCCGGCGAGATCCGCCTGATGCGCTTCCGCGAGGTCGCAGAGGAGATCGAGAACGAGGCGACGCAGATGAGCCTCTCCGAGGCGCGCATGCATGATCCGGCGGCGCAGGTCGGCGATTTCATCACCGATCCGCTGCCGCCGATCGATTTCGGCCGCATCGCCGCCCAGACCGCGAAGCAGGTGATCGTGCAGCGCGTGCGCGACGCCGAGCGGCAGCGTCAGTACAAGGAATTCAAGGACCGCATCGGCGAGATCGTCAACGGCCTGGTCAAGCGCGTCGAGTTCTCGAACGTCGTGGTCGATCTCGGCCGCGCCGAGGCGATGCTGCGCCGCGACGAGCTGCTGCCGCGCGAGATCTTCCGCCAGGGCGAGCGGGTGCGCGCCTATATCTATGACGTGCGCCCCGAGATCCGCGGCCCGCAGATCTTCCTGTCGCGCACGCATCCGCAATTCATGGCGAAGCTGTTCGCGCAGGAAGTGCCGGAAATCTATGACAGCATCATCGAGATCCGCGCCGTGGCACGCGATCCGGGCAGCCGCGCCAAGATCGGCGTCATCTCGCATGACAGCTCGATCGATCCGGTCGGTGCCTGCGTCGGCATGCGCGGCAGCCGTGTCCAGGCCGTCGTGGCCGAGTTGCAGGGCGAGAAGATCGACATCATTCCCTGGTCGTCCGACCCTGCGACCTTCGTCGTCAATGCGCTGGCCCCGGCCGAGGTCGCTAAGGTCGTGATGGACGAGGACCAGCGCCGCATCGAGGTGGTGGTGCCCGACGATCAGCTGTCGCTCGCGATCGGCCGCCGCGGGCAGAATGTGCGGCTCGCCTCGCAGCTGACCGGCTGGGACATCGACATCCTGACCGAGGCCGAGGAAAGCGAACGGCGCACCGAGGAGGTGAAGTCCCGCAGCTCGATGTTCATCGAGGCCCTGGACGTCGACGATGTGATTGCCCATCTGTTGGTCACCGAAGGTTTCACCTCGGTGGAGGAAGTGGCCTATGTGCCGCTCGACGATCTGGCCTCGATCGAAGGCTTCGACGAGGATGTGGCGGGCGAACTGCAAGCGCGTGCCCGCAATTTCCTCAACGAGCAGAATGAGATGTTCGAAGGCCGCCGGCGCGAGCTGGGCGTTTCGGACGAGCTGGCCGAGCTTGAGGGCCTGTCGCCCGCGATGGTCGCCAAGCTGGGCGAGAGCGGCATCAAGACGCTCGACGATCTGGCGGATCTCGCCGGCGACGAGCTGGTCGAGACGCTGAAGGATGCGGTCCGGATCAGCGAGGAGCAGGCCAACACGATCATCATGGCGGCCCGCGCCCATTGGTTCGCCGAGGAAGACGGCGCCGGCGAGGGGGGCTGAGGCAACATGACCGACCGGCCGATGGCGGCAGATGCGCCGCCCGGGCCGGACGTGTCCGGACCCGATGAGGATGACGAGCGGGGACCGATCCGGCGCTGCATCGTCACCGGCGATCGGCATGGGAGAGGTGAGATGGTGCGGTGCGTCGTCGGTCCCGACGGCAGCATCGTCCCCGATGTCGCAGCAGCCTTGCCCGGTCGCGGTTTGTGGTTGACGGCCCGGCGGGATATAGTGGCGCAGGCGGTTCGCAAGCACGCCTTCGACCGCGCGGCAAAGCGGCCGGTCAAGGTGGCGGAGGATCTGCCCGACAGGATCGAGGGGTTGCTGGCAGCGCGCTGCCGTGAGGCGATCGGCCTAGCCCGGCGTTCCGGCCGGGCCGTGGCCGGGTTCGAGAAGGTGGCGCAGGCCGTGCGGAACGGCGAGGTCGGGCTGTTGCTCGAAGCGTCGGACGGTGCCGAGAATGGCCGCCGGAAGATGACTTGGCTGGCGCGGGACCTGGTCGTGTCGGCCATGTTGACCGCGAGCGAGCTGGGTGCAGCCTTCGGACGGGAGCATGTCGTGCACGCCGCGATCGGGCCGGGACCGCTGGCCGACCGGCTTCGGCTCGACGGGGCGCGGCTGGCCGGGTTCCGCGGCACTGGCGGCGGAAAGTAAACGGCACGCCTGACACAGGTGGGGCGGATATTGTATAGCTCCGCGGGCTTAGGCCCGGGAGCGGGTGAAGCGGACCGGATAACCTGGATTCCGACGGCGGGATCCGGGCATATCCGGTTATTCTCGTCTGCGTCGATCGAGGACAAACGGTTGGCGAGGACGAGTGGTTGGCAGGGATGCGCTCAGGCATCCGTGAAGGATGACACCGGGAAGATATGACGGATAACAGCGAACACGAGACCAAACGCCCGCTCAGCCTCGGCGGCAATAGGCCCGGCGGCCGGCTCGAGCTGAAGAAGCCTGTCGATGCCTCGTCTGAGCAGATTCGGCAGCAGTTCACCCATGGCCGCTCGAAGCCCGTGATCGTCGAGGTCAAGAAGAACCGGAGCGGCCCGCCGGTCATCCCCGGCCGCACGCCTGCGGCACCTACCGCCCCGGCCGCCGCCGCCCCTGGTTCGACCGCGCGACCCGGGGCCACGGTCACGCATGGGCCAACCGTCCGGCCGGTCTCGCCGCATCCATCGGTCATTCAGGCGCGTTCACCTGAAGGGCAAGCCCCCCAGGCCCGCACGCCGGTGGCCCGGCCGCTCGAGACCGAGGCGCCCGAAGCCCGCACGCTGGATGTGCAGGTGTCGGAGACGCCGGCACCCGAGACGGCACCGCCCGAAATTGGCACTTCCGAGACACCGACACCCGAGACCGGGGCGTCCGAGGTTCGCCCGGCCGAGCTGCCGGTCGAGGCCCGGGCGCCGCAGCCCGTGGTCGAGCCGGCACCGGTGCAGCCCGAGCCAACCACAGTGCCTCCGACGCCCGCGGCGGAAACGAAGGCCGCCTCGGCCCGGCCCGAGACGCCCCCCTCGGCCGCCCCGCAACCGGCCGCGCGCGGCGAGTCTGGCCGAAGCGGCGGCCCGCAACGTCCGGTCGCACGCCCGGCGATGACCGGCACGCTCAGGCGCGGCCCCGCCCGCACACTGACCGACGAGGAGCGGGCCCAGCGCGTCAAGGCGCTGCAGGGCATGATGCGCTCGGAGGAGCAGACCAAGCGCGAGGAAGAGACCCGCCGCGCGCGCGAAGAGATCGACCGGCTCAATCGCGAGGACGAGGCGCGCCGCAAGAGCGACGAGGAAGCGCGCCAGCGCATGGCCGAGGAGGCCAAGCGCAAGAACGAAGAGGAAGCCAAGCGCAAGACCGAGGAAGAGGGCCGCCGCCAGCAGAAGACCGAGGAGGATTCCCGTCGCCAGGTCGCTGAGCGCGCCGGCCGGAACGCCGCCGCCAAGGTCGAGGCGCTGACCACGGCCGGCAAGATCAAGGCGGTAACCCCCGAGCCCGAGCCCGACGACGGCCCGAAGCGCGGCGGTGCCGGGGCGCGAGCCGGGCTGCGCAAGACGACCACGGCCATGCCGGTGCGGGGCGATCAGCGCCGGCGCGACGGCAAGCTGACCGTCTCGCGCGCCTTGAGCGACGACGAGGGCGAACGCATGCGCTCGCTCGCCGCGACGCGGCGGCGCCAGGAGCGCGAGCGCCTGTTGCGCCATCAGCCGGTCGAGCAGACCAAGGTCGTGCGCGACGTCGTCGTTCCCGAGACGATCACCGTCCAGGAGCTGGCCCAGCGCATGGCCGAGCGCGGCGTCGACGTGATCAAGTCACTGATGCGCGCCGGTGTCATGGCGACGATCAACCAGGTGATCGATGCCGACACGGCGGAGCTGATCGTCAGCGAGTTCGGCCATAATGTGAAGCGCGTCGCCGAGGCCGATGTCGAGATCGGCCTCAAGGGTGCGGCCGATGAGGACGAGCATCTCGAGTCGCGACCGCCCGTGGTCACGATCATGGGCCATGTCGATCACGGCAAGACCTCGCTCTTGGACGCGCTCCGCCAGACCGACGTCGTCTCGGGCGAGGCCGGCGGCATCACGCAGCATATCGGCGCCTATCAGGTGACGCTGCCGAGCGGACACAAGATCACCTTCATCGACACGCCAGGCCACCAGGCCTTCACGGCGATGCGCGCGCGCGGCGCCAATGTCACGGATATCGTGGTGCTGGTGGTCGCCGCCGATGACGGCATCATGGAGCAGACGGTTGAGGCGATCCGCCATGCCAAGGCGGCAAATGCGCCGATGATCGTGGCGATCAACAAGATCGACAAGCCCGGCGCCAACCCGACCCGCGTGCGCGAGGAGCTGCTGCAGCACGAGATCGTGGTCGAGGCGATGGGCGGCGACGTGCTGGATGTCGAGGTCTCGGCACTGCAGAAGACCGGCCTCGACAAGCTCGAGGAAGCGATCCTGCTGCAGGCCGAGCTGCTCGACCTCAAGGCCAACCCGAACCGCACGGCCGAGGGCGTCATCATCGAGGCGAAACTCGAGCGCGGGCGCGGTCCCGTGGCCACCGTCCTGGTGCAACGCGGCACGCTCCATGTCGGCGACATCTTCGTCGCCGGCGGCGAATGGGGCCGTGTGCGGGCACTCGTCGATGATCGCGGCGCCCAGATCAAGGACGCGCCGCCGGGCACGCCGGTCGAGGTGCTGGGCCTGAATGGTGCACCGCTCGCGGGCGATGATTTCTCGGTCGTCGATACCGAGAGCCGGGCGCGCGAGATTACCGAGTTCCGCCAGCGCAGGAAGCGCGAAGCGGCGATCGCGGCCGGCGGCCGCGGCACGCTCGAGGAGATGTTCGCGCAGATCGCGTCGGGCACCGCCAAGGAGCTGCCGATCGTCGTCAAATCCGACGTGCAGGGCTCGCTCGAGGCGATCCTCGCCTCGCTCAAGGGTCTCGGCACCGACGAGGTGGCGGTCCGCATCCTCCATGGCGGCGTCGGCGGCATCAATGAGAGCGACGTCAACTTGGCGCACGCGTCGAATGCGGCGGTCATCGGCTTCAATGTCCGGGCCAATCCGCAGGCACGCGACTTGGCGCGGCGCGACAATGTCGAGATCCGGTACTATTCGATCATCTATGACGTGATCGACGATATCCGGAAGACGCTCGAAGGCATGCTGGCGCCGACCTTGCGCGAGAACTTCCTCGGCAATGCGCAGATCCGCGAGATCTTCGAGATCACCAAGACCGGCAAGGTCGCCGGCTGCTATGTCACCGAAGGGCAGGTGCGCCGTGGCGCCAAGGTCAGGCTGCTGCGCAACGACGTGGTCATCCATGAAGGCGCGCTCAAGACGCTCCGCCGCTTCAAGGACGATGTCCGCGAGGTCAAGGAAGGTTACGAGTGTGGCATGGCGTTCGAGAATTACACGGACATCCAGGTCGGCGACGTGATCGAGTGCTTCGAGATCGAGGAAATCGCGCGGACACTGTAACGCCGTTTCCCTCCCGCCCCTTTCGCATCGGCGGGAGGGGCCGGAGAGGAGAATCAAGATGAGCAGGCGAGACGGCGGCCACCGGCATGAGGTCGGCCCGCCGAGCCAGCGCCGGCTACGGGTCGGCGAGGAGATCCGGCATATCCTGGCCGATGTGATCGGCCGCGGCGAGCTGCGCGACCCGGCCCTTCACGACAAGCCGGTCACCGTCACCGAGGTCAGGATCAGCCCCGACCTCAAGAAGGCGACCGCCTATATCGTCCCGCTAGGCGGTGAGCATTCGCCCGAGGTGCTGGAAGCTCTGAAACGCTGCGCCGGCTTCCTCCGGGGCGTGCTGGCTCACCGGATGCAACTGCGCTATGCGCCTTATGTCAGCTTCGAGCTCGACCGCACCTTCGACGAGGCGCAGCACATCAGCGAGCTGCTGCACCGGCCGGACGTGCAACGGGACCTGCGCCAGGGTGACGATGAGGACTAAACCCCTCGCGTCTCTCCCCTCACCCTCCCGCTATCGCGGGCCCCTCCCTCTCCCGCATTGCGGGCGAGGGGATTTATTCTTGGCCCCCGAGTACCTTAAGAATCTCGCTCAGCACTCCGGCTGGATTGGTCAGAACCTCATTGTTCCAGAAGCGCAAGACACGCCAGCCATCTCGGGCAAGCCAACGTGTTCGCGCCATATCGGCAACGCTTTCCGCATGCTGGCCGCCATCGATCTCGATGATGAGCTTCCGTTCGATGCACGCGAAGTCTGCGATATAGGCACCGATCGGACGTTGCCGACGGAATTTGAAGCCCGCGACATGCCGCGAACGCAAAAGCCTCCAGAGACCACGTTCGGCGTCAGTCGCGTTGCGTCGAAGGGTGCGAGCAAACTTGTTCATCGGAAGGTACTTAGCCTGCTTGGTAGAGCACGCGCTATACCCCTCTGCCGCGCAGCGGGAGAGGGAGGGGCCCGCGATAGCGGGAGGGTGAGGGTCCATGCCCCGTAAGCGCGGTCTCCCCGTTCATGGCTGGGTCGCGTTCGACAAGCCGGTGGGGATGAGCTCGAACTCAGGCCGTGGCCGCCGTGCGGCGGGCGGCCAATGCCGAGAAGGCGGGGCATGGCGGCACGCTCGACCCGCTCGCGAGCGGCATGCTGCCGGTGGCGCTGGGCGAAGCGACCAAGACCGTGCAATGGGCCATGGCGGGATCGAAACGCTACCGCATGACCGTGCGCTGGGGCGAGGCGACGGCGACCGACGATGCCGAGGGCGAGGTCGTCGCGCGCTCGGATGTGCGGCCGTCGGAAGCGGCGATCCGCGCTGCGTTGCCGGCCTTCACCGGCGACATCATGCAAGTGCCGGCGACCTATTCCGCGATCCTGGTGAATGGCAAACGCGCCTACGAGCTCGCCCGCGCCGGCGAGACGGTGACGCTCGCCCCGCGCCCGGTGCGGATCGATGCGTTCGAGCTTGTTTCCCGCGATGACGACCGGCACGCCACCTTCGAGGTCGGCTGCGGCAAGGGCGCCTATATGCGCAGCCTCGGCCGCGATCTGGCGCGCATGCTCGGCACGGTCGGGCATCTCACGGCGCTGCGGCGGCTTTCGGTCGGCCGTTTTCACGTCGATCGTGCGATTTCGCTGGATATGCTCGGCGAGTTTGGTCATATTCGCCCGCTATCCGAGCATCTGCTTCCGGTCGAGACCGCGCTGGACGACATCCCGGCGCTGGCCCTGACGGAGGCCGAAGCGATTCGCCTGCGGCACGGACAATCCGTCCAACCGCTTCGCCCCCAGGATAGGGCGTGCATCGATCAACTCGGCAACGGGTCGATTGTCTCCGTCTCAGCAAGCGGCAAGCTGGTCGCGCTGGTGGAGATCGATGCTGGCATGCTTCGGCCGGTGCGTGTCTTGAACCTCTGAGTGAAGGAAATATCGATGTCGATCACGGCCGAGCGCAAGCAGACGCTCATTACCGAATATCGCACCAACGAAAGCGATACCGGCTCGCCGGAAGTTCAGGTCGCCATCCTGTCGGAACGCATCCGCAATCTGACGGACCATCTGGGCGGCCACAAGAAGGACTTTCACAGCCGCCGCGGCCTGCTGGTCATGGTCCATCAGCGGCGCAGCCTGCTCGACTATCTGAAGCGCAAGGATGTGAAGCGCTACGAGCAGCTGATCTCCCGCCTGGGCCTCCGCCGCTGATCGCGTCGGCGCCCAAACACCGTTACCCGGAAGCGCTCAAGGCGCGGACCCGGCCGCTTCGCGCGGCCGCGGCCACAAGCCTGCGGCGTCTTCCGTTATCGGCGGCGATCCAAAGGTGGATCGGGCCGCCTGTTCCGCGCCGCGCCCAGGCGCGGCAATTACCAAAAGCAATGTCCCTTGCGCCGCGCTCTGTTTGGGCGCGTTGCCCTTGCCGATTTGGCATCAGCGGCGCCGGGACCACCCAAAAAGGATAATAAGGGCATGTTTGAAATTTTCCGGAAGGAAATCAACTGGGGCGGCCGCCGCCTCGTTCTCGAGACCGGCAAGATTGCCCGTCAGGCCGATGGCGCCGTGCTGGCGACATATGGCGAGACCACCGTGCTGTGCACGGCCGTCGGTGCCAGGAAGGTGAAGCCGGGGCAGGATTTCTTCCCGCTCACGGTCAACTACCAGGAAAAGGCCTTCGCGGCCGGCAAGATCCCCGGCGGCTTCTTCAAGCGCGAAGGCCGGCCGAGCGAGAAGGAGACGCTGGTTTCCCGCCTCATCGACCGGCCGATCCGGCCACTCTTCGCGCCAGGTTTCCTCAACGAGACGCAAGTCGTCTGCACCGTGCTGTCGCATGACCTCGAGAACGATCCCGATATCGTGGCGATGATCGGCGCGTCGGCGGCACTCACCATTTCCGGCATCCCGTTCATGGGGCCGATCGCCGCCGCCCGCGTCGGCTACATCAATGGCGAGTTCGTGCTGAACCCGCTCTCCGATCAGATGGACGGCTCCGCTCTCGACCTCGTCGTCGCCGGCACGCAGGAAGGCGTGCTGATGGTCGAGTCCGAGGCCAAGGAACTGCCCGAGGATGTGATGCTGAACGCCGTCATGTTCGGCCATCGCAGCTTCCAGCCGGTGCTCGACGCGATCATCGAGCTCGCCGAAGGTGCGGCCAAGGAGCCCTGGGCCATGCCGGAGACCGATCCAGCCGTCGCCGCGGTCGAGGCCAAGCTGCGCGAGGCGATCACCGGCGATCTGCAGGCAGCATATCAGGAGCGGCAGAAGACCGCCCGGCACGAGAAGATCAGTGCCGCCAAGGGCAAGCTCGCCACTGTCTTCACCGAGGCGGCCGAGCTCGAAAAGGCGTCGAAGCTGTTCAAGGATGTCGAGAAGGACATCGTGCGCGGCGCCATCATCGAGACCGGCATGCGCATTGACGGGCGCGACACCAAGACCGTGCGGCCGATCGTGGCGGAGGTCGGCATTCTGCCGCGCGCCCACGGCTCGGCGCTGTTCACCCGCGGCGAGACCCAGGCATTGGTCGTGACCACGCTCGGCACCGGCCAGGACGAGCAGATCATCGATGCGCTCGAGGGCGAGTACCGCGAGAACTTCATGCTGCATTATAACTTCCCGCCCTACTCGGTCGGCGAGGCGGGCCGCATGGGCTCGCCCGGACGGCGCGAGATCGGCCATGGCAAGCTCGCCTGGCGGTCGATCCGGCCGATGCTGCCAGCGAAGGACAGCTTCCCCTACACGATGCGCGTCGTGTCGGAGATCACCGAGTCGAACGGCTCCTCCTCGATGGCCACCGTCTGCGGCGGCTCGCTGTCGCTGATGGATGCGGGCGTCCCGCTCTCCCGGCCCGTCGCCGGCATCGCCATGGGCCTGATCAAGGAGCCTGACGGCCGCTTCGCCGTGCTGACCGACATCCTCGGCGACGAGGATCATTTGGGCGACATGGACTTCAAGGTAGCCGGCTCCGATCAGGGCATCACGGCGCTGCAGATGGACATCAAGATCACCTCGATCACCGAGGAGATCATGCGCCAGGCACTGGCCCAGGCCCATGACGGGCGCAAGCACATCCTGGGCGAGATGGCGAAGGCGCTGGAAAGCTCGCGCGAGGGTGTGAGCGGCAATGCTCCGCGTATCACCACGATCACCATTCCGAAGGACAAGATCCGCGAGGTCATCGGCTCCGGTGGCAAGGTCATCCGCGAGATCACCGAGACGACCGGCGCCAAGATCGACATCGAGGATGACGGCACGATCAAGGTGGCCTCGGTCGATGCCACCTCGAGCCAGGCCGCGATCGACTGGATCCGCGGCATCGTGGCCGAGCCGGAGCTCAACGTGGTCTATACTGGCAAGGTCGTGAAGGTCGTCGATTTCGGCGCCTTCGTGAACTTCCTGGGCTCGCGTGACGGCCTCGTCCATATCAGCGAGCTGGCGCGTGAGCGCGTCGGCAAGGTGAGCGACGTGGTCAAGGTCGGCGATGCGGTCAAGGTCAAGGTGCTGGGCTTCGACGATCGCGGCAAGGTCAAGCTGTCGATGAAGCAGGTCGATCAGCAGACCGGCGAGGATCTGTCGCAGAAGCGCGAGGCGGCAGCCGGCCAATAAGCCGGCTGCCACTCACGAGCCGGAAAGAACCGGGCGTCATGGCGCCGTTCTCGACAGCATCGCTGCCGCACATCATCGGCCATCGAGGTGCCGCCGGCCGCGCGCCTGAGAACACGCTGGCGGCGTTCCGCGTCGCCAAGGAGCTGGGCGCCCGTTGGGTCGAGTTCGATGTGCGGCTGAGCCGCGACGGGCGCTGCATCCTGCTGCATGACGATCTGATCGATCGAACGACCGACGGGACCGGCATGGCAGCGGGGATGTCGCTCGACGAGCTCGCCAGCTTCGATGCCGGCAGCTGGTTCGATCCCCGCTTCGCCGGCGAGGCGATCCCCACGCTTGAGGAGACCATCGATCTCCTGGCCGAGCTCGGCCTCGGCGCCAATGTCGAGATCAAGCCGCATCCGGGCACGGCGGCCGAGACGGCGGAAGCCGTCTGCCGCGTGCTGACCGCGAGCTGGCCCGCCTCGCTGCCGGCCCCGCTCGTCTCGAGCTTTACGCCCGAAGCGCTCGAGACCGCCCATCGCGTGGCGCCGGGCATTGCGCGCGGTGTTCTGACGAGCCGGGTCAAAGAGGATTGGCGGCGCCAGGCCGACGCGATCGAAGCCGCGACGATCCATTGCGACCATACACATCTGACGGCCGCGCGCGCGCGCGAAGTCCGCGCCGCGGGATATCCGCTGCTGACCTACACGGTTAATCATGCGGGGCGAGCGCGAGAATTGTTCGGCTGGGGCATCTCCGCGGTCTTCACCGACGTACCAGACGAGATCGCCAAGGTAGCTTGAGTTGCATTTTTCCGAGGACGATCATATATAAGGGTCGCGTCATCGGACGCAGGGTGGGAGCGAAAGCGTGAGGCCGTTGAAATCGTTGGTCATATCGGGCCGCGAGGTGTTGCCGCTGGTCGAAGGCGGCAAAGGCATCTCCGTGTCGAACGGCGAAAGCTCAGGCGCCTGGGCGGCAGCCGGCGGCGTCGGCACCTTCTCCGGCGTCAATGCCGACTCCTTCGATGCCGCCGGCACGATGATCCCACAGATCTATCACGGCAAGACCAGGCGCGAGCGGCATGAAGAGCTGATCCGCTACTCGATCGCCGGTGGCATCCATCAGGCGCGCGTGGCGTACGAGACCGCGAACGGCAATGGCCGCATCCATATGAATGTGCTGTGGGAGATGGGGGCGGCCGAAACCATCCTGCATGGCGTGCTCGAAGGGGCCAAGGGCCTCATCAACGGCGTCACCTGCGGCGCCGGCATGCCTTATCGCATCGCCGAGATCTGCGCCAAATACGGCGTCCATTACTATCCGATCGTGTCCTCTGCCCGCGCCTTCCGGGCGCTCTGGAAACGGGCCTATCACAAATTCAGCGAGTGGCTGGGCGGCGTCGTCTATGAGGATCCATGGCTCGCGGGCGGCCATAACGGCCTCTCCAATTCCGAGGATCCCGAGCAGCCGGAAGCGCCCTACCCGCGCGTGCGCGAGCTGCAGGGACCAGATGCGCGAGTTCGGGCTCGACGGCACGCCGATCTTCATGGCGGGCGGCGTCTGGTGCCTCAAGGAGTGGGAGGATTGGCTCGACAATCCCGAGCTTGGGCCGATGGCGTTCCAGTTCGGCACCCGGCCGCTTCTGACTCGGGAAAGCCCGATCTCCGACGCCTGGAAGCGCAAGCTGCTGACCTTGAAGGCAGGCGATGTCTATCTCAACCGCTTCAGCCCGACCGGATTCTATTCCTCGGCCGTGCGCAACGCCTTCATCGCCGATCTCCAGGGCCGAGCCGAACGCCAGATCGCCTTCACGATCGAGCAGGTCGGCGAGCACGCGGCGGAACTGTCGGTCGGTCCGCGCGGCCGCATCGTCTATGTGACGCCGCATGACCGCGAGGCGGCGCTCCGCTGGGTCGCGGAGGGTTATACCGAGGCCCTCCGGACACCGGATTCGACCCTGATCTTCGTCACCCCGGCCTCGGCCGAGGAGATTCGCACGGATCAGATCAATTGCATGGGCTGCCTGTCGGCCTGCGGCTTCTCGAACTGGGCGCAGAACGAGCTCGGCACGACCGGCAAGAAGGCCGATCCCAGAAGCTTCTGCATCCAGAAGACGCTGCAGACGATCGTCCATTCCGACGAGGTCGATTTCAACCTGATGTTCGCCGGCCACAATGCCTATCGCTTCGCGTCGGACCCCTACTACTCGAATGGCTTCGTGCCGAGCGTGGGCGAGCTGGTCGAGCGGCTGAAGACGGGAGACTGAGCCTTGACCGACACCGTCGCCGAGCCTTCGGAGGCCCTGTCGAATCAAAAGCTTCCGTCAAGGACGATTCCGGGGCATATTAGAGGCATGCTGCCGCAGGACCATAAGATCGAAGCGCTCGACCGCCTTAAGCACGCTGGGCTTCGCCCGACGCGGCAGCGGATCGCCTTGGCCTCGCTGCTGTTCGACGGCCACGATCGGCACGTCACGGCCGAGCAGCTGCATGGCGAGGCGCAGCAGGCGGCGATCAAGGTGTCGCTCGCGACCATCTACAACACGCTGCATCAATTCACCGACGCGGGCTTGCTGCGCGAGGTCGTGGTCGAGCCGGGCCGTTCCTATTTCGACACCAATATCGACGACCATCATCACTTCTATGTCGAAGGCTCCGGCCGCCTGATCGACATTCCAAGCCATTCGGTCAGCCTGGCGAGCCTGCCGGCCCCGCCCGACGGCACGGAAATCAGCCGCGTCGAAGTGATCATCCGGATCGGCGCCCCGCGGCGCTAAGGCTCAGCCGGCACGTCGGCAGATCGTGATGATCTCTGGGCTCGCTGGCTCGAATTTCAGATCCGGCCAATCCCCGTAACGCGCCGTCACGACGAGACCTGCCTCGGCAAGGCGCTCGTCCAGCGTCTCCGCATCGGTGTATTGCAGCACGGTCCGGCTCCGGCGCACCTCGCCGGTCGCCGGAATGCGCCGCCGGATGAGATATGTGGCACACCCGGTCGTCGGATCCCAGCGCGGCGCCGCCTCGACCTCGACCCGCCTGCCCTCGCGGTCATAGAAGCCGCCGCGGCGGAGAAACCGGCCGGGTTGTTCAAAATTCTGGGCCGCCGGATTGCGCAGATCGAAGGCGAAGATGCCGCCCGGCTCGAGGTGGAGTGCCACATTGGCGAGTGCGGCCACCTGGTCGGCCGGCCCGATCAGATGCTGGAAACCATGCGCGGTCATCACCGCGAGGCGGAACCGGCGGTCCAGCAGGAAGCTGCGGGCATCGCCCGGGAAATAGTCGGCGATGCCGTCCGAACCGAGCTGCCGGGCACGGGTGAGCATTGGGAGCGCCGGCTCGATGCCGGTGACGGCGAGCCCCGCTTCGGCCATGGCGCGGGCCAGGCGCCCGGTGCCGCAACCGACATCGAGCACGGGGCCGGCCACGCGCTGGGCCAGCCTCAGGAAGAAATCGTCGTCCGGTCCCCAGAGATTTTCGAGATCGTAGAACTCGGCATCGGCATAATCCGGATCGGCGTAGCGCCCGATGGTGCGGCGACCGATCGGCATGCCGCTCATTCCGGATAGGTCTCGGTCGGATAGACGCCCCAGAATTCCGACCGGGCGAGCCAGCCGCGCACGCCGTTCACATCGATCCGGCACCAATCCATCGGGCTGGTCGGGCATTCCATGAGTGCTGCGATCACGCCGGGCTCGAGCTGCGCCACCGCGGAAGAGCTTTTGTCGGGATCGTGCCGCAGCGTGCGCACTTCGCCCTTGATGATGACCGTCCGGCGACCGGCCAGCGCCGTCTCGCTGACCCAACCCTCGGTTCCTTCCCAGTCGCGGATCTGCCGCCAGGTGTCGAACTCGCGGATCACCTCGACCGGCATTTCCTTGCGCTTGAACACCCAGGCGATCTGGTAGCGGGCACCGGGACCGACCCGGACATTGATCTCGCCATGCTTCATCGAGACGAAGCGCGGCACCTTGAGGCCGGTCTTGTCGTCGGCCCGGCCAGCGCCGGGGAATCCGGCCGCGAACGCGACGATAGAGAGAAGAATTAGGCTGAAATTCTGACGCATGACCGGCACCGCTACCTCTGCTGAGCTTGTTAGGCGCCGGGCAATGCCCGGTCAAGACCGGCCCGCTTGACGCGCCCGACGCCGCGGCCCCAGATACAGGTTCATATAGCTTTTCCGCCGGTGGGACGGATCCTCATGCCAACGAAGAAACCTCTGGTCATCGTCACGCGCAAGCTGCCCGAGGCGATCGAAACAAGGATGATGGAGCTGTTCGACGCGCGTCTCAGCCCGGACGACACGCCGATGACGCCGGCCCAGCTGATCGAGGCGGTGAAGGAAGCCGATGTGCTGGTGCCGACCGTCACCGACACGATCGACAGCGGCATCCTGGCCCAGGCCGGGCCCAAGCTGAAGCTGATCGCCTCCTTCGGCACCGGCGTCGACCATATCGATCTCGCCACCGCCCGGCAGCGCGGCATCACCGTCACCAACACGCCGGGTGTCCTCACCGAGGATACGGCCGACATGACCATGGCGCTGATCCTGGGCGTGGCGCGCCGGCTGAGCGAGGGCGAGCGGCTCCTGCGCTCCGGCAAATGGGCCGGCTGGGGCCCGACCCATATGCTGGGCCACCGGATCTGGGGCAAGCGGCTCGGCATCGTCGGCATGGGCCGGATCGGCAGCGCCTTGGCCCGCCGCGCGCGCGGCTTCGGCCTGTCGATCCATTACCATAATCGTCGCCGCGTCCAGCCCGAACTCGCGGCCGAGCTCGAGGCGACCTATTGGGAGAGCCTCGACCAGATGCTCGCCCGTATGGACATCATCTCGATCAACTGCCCGCACACGCCGGCGACATATCATCTGCTGTCGGCCCGGCGCCTCAAGCTGATCCCGAAGCACGCCTATATCGTGAATACCTCCCGCGGCGAGGTGATCGACGAGAATGCGCTGACCCGCATGCTGGCCGCCGACGAGCTGGCCGGTGCGGCGCTCGACGTGTTCGAGCATGAGCCCGCCGTCAATCCCAAGCTCCTGCGCCTCTCCAATGTCCTGCTGCTGCCGCATATGGGTTCGGCCACGATCGAAGGCCGGATGGATATGGGCGAGAAGGTGATTATCAACATCAAGACCTTTGCCGACGGTCATCGGCCGCCCGATCGGGTGCTGGAAACGATGCTCTGAGGCGGGTACGGCGCTGCAGCATCGAATCCGCTTCCCTTCCGGGCCGAAGAGTCGTCGAATAGGATACTGCATGGGGGCTTCGATCGAGGAGGTCACATGAGACGGTTCCGAGACGTTTTCGATGTCCTGGGTCTGGTGGGCGGCGCCGCGATCTTCGTGGGATTTCTGGCCCTGATGGCGTTCCACTGAACCCGACCTTTAGACACGCACGCTGCCTAGCACCTGATGCCGATCTTCAGCTTTCCCGATGACGCCGCCTGGAACGAGGAGCGGCGAGCGGTCGAGTTCGGCGTCGAGCTGGGCGAGTATCGCGGCCGCGTGATGGTCGGCCGCGCCGTGTTTCAATCCCTTTTGCCGATCGGACCCTCCCCCGAAGCCTGCATCGAGGCCTTCCATCTCGACCGCCTGCGCTTCGAGCGCGCCGCCGAGCGCAAGATTGCGAGCCGGGCACTCGATCCCGACGGCAATCTGACGCTCACCCTCAAGGATCTCAAGGAAGGCTGATGACCCGGCTGATCTGCTATCCGACCTCGGGCACCCCGCCCAAGATCGTCCCGGCGCCGCTCGAGCGCGACTGGATGGATGCGACACCGCAGACCTATGCCTATCGCTGCCTGCCGCTCAACATCGCCAACGCCCATGGCTGGCTGATCCTCAATACCACCCCCTTCGTCGCCGTCTGGAACGGCAAGCCGGACATGGATGCGATCCGCATCTTCCCGCAGGACGGATCGGGCGGGCCGCCGCTGGCCATGAGCCATTTCGGCAGCGGCGTCTTGACCTTCAGCGTCCACGGCCTGTTCCGCACCGAGCCCGGCTATGATCTCTGGGTCGGCGGCCCGATCAACATGTTCAAGGACGGGCTGCAGCCCTTGACCGGGATGGTCGAGACCGACTGGTCGCCCTTCACCTTCACCATGAACTACAAATTCACCCGCGCCGGCGCCCCGGTCTCGTTCGGCCGGAACGAGCCCTATTGCATGGTCTTCCCCGTACCGCGCGGCCTGGTCGAGCAGGTCGAGCCCGAATTCCGGTCCTTCCAGGACGATCCCGACGTGCTGGAGGCCTATACCCAGTGGGCCGATAGCCGCCGGCAATTCAATGCCGACCTCAAGGTCGAAGGTTCCTCCGCACAGCAGCAGAAATGGCAGAAGGACTATTTCCGCGGCGGCGGCGCCGAATTCGGCAAGGCGCCGCCCGATCACCGCACCAAGGTGAAGCTCAAGGAATTCTCGACATCCCCGCTCAAGACGCCCCGCGGCGCCGGGTCGTGAAGTTGAGCAGATTGCCCATGGTCTTGACCGTGCTGTTGCCTTCCTCGCGCAGCAGCTCGGCCACGGCGTCCGACCGCGCCACCAGCCCTTGCCGGGCAAAGGCCTCGTGGTTCCCCTCGATCCGGTCGAGATCGTAGAGGTAGTTCACCATCAGCCCGTAGCTTTCCTTGATGCCGCGCGGGGCCGTGTTGGCGAGCCAGTTGATCTTCTCGAGCCGGGCGCCATTGCCGAGATGGAAGCGCGCGACCGGATCGGCCGGCCCCTTGCCGTCGCGGTTCTCGGTCAGATAGACCGCACAGAGGCGGCGCAGCGGTACTTCGAGGGCGGCCGCGACGGCGGGTTTTTCGATCCAATCGGGCTCGGCGAGGAGCCGCTTCAGCGCCCCCTTGGCGCCGACCGCCCCGCTGCTGGCCAGGATCGCCGCCCGCTCCTCTTGCCTGAGCAGGCCCTTCGTCCCTTCGGCGAGCCGGCCGGTCAGCCAGCGGCGGAAGCCCGGCACCGGCGACAGAGTGGAGAAACGGGTGAGGCTGGGGATTTCCTGCTTCAGCTCGTCCACCACCTGCTTGATCAGGAAATTGCCGAAGGACACGCCGCGCAGGCCGGTCTGGCAGTTGCTGATCGAGTAGAAGATCGCGGTATCGGGTGAATCGACCTTCTGCACCTCGTCATCCAAGAGCGGCTGGATCGCCGTCGACAGGCCATGGACGAGGGCCACCTCGACGAAGATCAGCGGCTCGTCGGCCAGCGCCGGGTGGAAGAAGGCGAAGCAGCGGCGATCGGGTGCTAAACGCCGGCGCAGATCGTCCCAGCCCTTGATCTCGTGCACCGCCTCGTAGGTGATGAGCTTTTCGAGGATCGCGGCCGGCGTATGCCAATCGATCCGCCGAAGCTCGAGGAAGCCGCGATTGAACCAGGAGCCCAGGAGATGCTTCAGGTCGGAATCGAGCGGCGCCAGCTCGCGATGCTCCTTGAGCTCGGCGAGGATCTCGGTGCGCATCGCGACAATCGTGGCCGTCCCGCCCGGGCCCATATTGATCCGGCGCAGCAGCTCCTGCCGCGGCGGCTCGGCCGCCTCGGACAGCAGCATGGCGGCTTCGGGCGAGGGTGATGCGAGATAGGTCTCGGCCGCTTTCTTGAGCGCCTCCGGGTCCGGCACGAAGCGCTCGGCCATGAAGCGATGGAATTCCAGCCGATCGGCCGGCGTCAGCACCTGGTAATGCTCGACGAGGGCGCGCGAGAGGGCGGCCCCCGACGCCTCGCCCTGGCCGCCGAGCAGCGATTCCGCCAGCTCCTTGACCTGGTCCAGCGGCGGCAAATCGGCCGAGATCTTGACCCAGGCCCGACCCCGGTCGGCCAGCGAGGTCAGCAAGCGATCGAACCAGCTGCGCGCCATCTTGGACGACCTTTCTCGATAGGGGACGCCATGATCGCGCAACCGGCCGATGCGGAGCAAGCAGATGATCCGCATGGCTGGCCGGGCGTGGCCGGAGGCCGGTTGTAGACCGCCCGCGATGGGTCTAGGCTCCCCCCAACCCCTCGCTGAACAGGACGCTTCCCGATGCCCGTCAATAACCGCATCGCTCATTTCCAGGACGAGATGACGGCATGGCGCCGCGATCTGCATGCCCATCCGGAGCTGGGCTTCGAGGAGCATCGGACCTCGGCGATCGTGGCGGAGAAGCTCGCTTCCTGGGGCATCGAGGTCGAGCGCGGCTTTGCCGGCACCGGCCTCGTCGGCACGCTCAGGGCCGGCACCGGCACGCGCGCGATCGGGCTCAGGGCCGATATGGACGCGCTGCCGATGACCGAGGCCAACCAGTTCGCCCATGCCTCCACCATTCCCGGGCGCATGCATGGCTGCGGCCATGACGGCCATACCACCATGCTGCTGGGTGCGGCCAAATACCTGGCCGAGACCAAGAATTTCGACGGCATCGTGCGCTTCATCTTCCAGCCCGCCGAGGAGGGCGGCGGCGGCGGCAAGGTGATGATCGAAGACGGGCTGTTCGAGAAGCTGCCGGTCGACGCGGTCTATGGCGTGCATAACGACCCCAACCTGCCGCTGGGCGAGGCCTCGGCCGTGGCCGGGCCGGTGCAGGCGGCCTCCGACCGGTTCCATATCGACCTCACCGGCAAGGGCGGCCATGCCGCACGCCCGCATCAATCGATCGATCCGGTGCTGGTGGGCGCCCATATCGTGGTGGCGATCCAGTCGATCCTGAGCCGCGGCGTCGATCCGCTCGACAGTGCGGTCGTCAGCCTGACGCAGTTCCATGCCGGCGAGGCCGACAACGTCATTCCGCACACGGCGCGCCTCAGCGGCACGGTGCGCACGCTCAGGCCCGAGGTGCAGGACCGGGTCGAGGCGCTGCTGGGCAATATCGCGGCCAGCACGGCCGCCGCCCATGGTGCGGTGGCCACGCTGCATTACACGCGGAAATACCCGCCGACGGTCAATCACGCGGCCGAGACCGAGCGCGCCGCCGCGGCCTTGGGCCAGGTGCTGGGTGCCGACAAGGTGATGCGCGAGCGCCGGCCCTCGATGGGCGGCGAGGATTTCTCCTTCATGCTGCTGGAGCGGCCCGGCGCCTATCTCAAGCTCGGCCAGGCCACGCCGGCGCGCGGCGGCGTGTCGGTGCACCACCCGAACTATGATTTCAACGACGATCTGCTGCCGATCGGCGCCAGCTTCTTCTCGACGCTGGTCGAGCAGGAGCTGCGGCGGGGGTAGCGGATTCAAATGGGCGAGCATCTTCACCCGATCAGGTGAAGTCCCCTGATCGGGATCTGCTCTTAGACGCCCGGTCAGGACGGCCCCTCGCGAGGCCCCGCGCGCACACGGGCGAGGTAGGCCAGATAGGCAGCGGTGGGCGGCAGCTCGTGCGGCCGGGGGCGAGGCCATGGCTGGGAGACACACTCCTCCGCCAGAGGCTTCGGAGTGCAGGCCTCCTCCGCCGGAGGCATCGGAATGGGGGCTTCCTCCGCCGATTCCTCCTCCTCGTCCTCCTCGGACTCGCCCCAGCCCTCGGCCTCAAACCAGGGTTCGGTTTGCCAGCTGTCCCAGACGGGCGGCAGGCGGAGATCGCGGCAGATGCCGGCGACGATCGCGCCGGTCTTGTGCCGGTCGAACTCGTCCGAGATATCGGCGGCGTCAAGCCGGTCATGGAGATCGGCCAGCAGCCGCTCAGTGATGCCCTTGTCGTGGGCCCGATCGGTCGCGGTCTCGGGCCGCTCGAGGATGGCCTGCTCGACGGCGCGGCGCACCTCGTCCTTGCGGCGGATCCGGCGTGCCGATTCGATGGCGAGCGCCCGCTCCTGCCGATCGCCGCGCCGCCAATCCTCGGCCAGCTTGGGCTTCAAGGCCAGCGACTGGCGCACGGCGCGGCCGGCGCGAGTGAGCGCCAGGACGAGATCGGCCGACGCCGCAGCCGCCGCCTGCTGCTCGGCAAGCGTGGGGGTGGCGGGTGCAGGCGTCTCGGTGGCAGGGGCTGGGGCCGGGGCGGCCAACGCAAGGATCTGAACCCGCAGCGCCTCGGCCACCTCCATGCCGATCTCGGCCAACCGATCGAGCATCCGCTGATCCTGCTCGACCCCACCGGTGCGGGCGCCGCAACAGGCGCAGGCAGCCGACTCCGCCCGAGCCCGTAAGGGATCGGCTTGTGTCGTGTGCGCCATGGCGGCGGATGCGTGCTCGTTGTTCATGGGACGAAACATGAACACGTCGGTGGGATGGGGTCAAGGGGTGGCGGCGGGAGGGGTGTGGATAAGTTGGTGGCGGCTCAGACGTGCGAATTGGCCGGGCGTCTCAAGTTTTCGAGGGCTGCGGCGGGCCGACGGCAGTTCCCTTCGGATGCTGGCTCGATCGGGCGCAGATGAGTGCGATAGTCAACGGCTCTTCGATCTTCGCGTCACCGTTGGATTTCCGACGTATCTCAAACGAGGTTGGGTTATGACCTGACCAACGCGCTATGACGGGGTGTTGATGGTGGACGAGGAAGTTAGGTTTCAGCGTTTTGATCGCCAATCTGTCACGGACGATCTTTTGAAAGCCTGCAGCGCGCTGTATGCCGACCACTATGGTTATTGGGCGGATGACGGCGTCCCCGAGCATCTAAAGGGCAAGTCGATCAAGCTATCGCCCGAACGGATTGCCGGCTACTTCGCCGGCGGCGTGGGATGGCTAGCGGCGGCCTACGTCGGCGAGCAGCTCGTCGGTTACGCAATTGCCGTCCATCTGGAGCTGAGCGCGGGCGGTGTCAGCTGGGTCACGCAGATGGTAGTGCACGAACGCTATCAAAATCAGCTGGTTGGTTCGCAGATGCTGAAGTCGATTTGGGGAGATTCGCATGACTTCGCCTGGGGCATCGCATCAGCAAATCCGTTCGCGATCCGGGCGCTAGAAAAGGCGACGCGTCGACGTTGCTCACCTGTTTATATGATGAGGCATGAAACAGTAGTTCGCAGCATCATTGGCAAGATTCCCTTCCTGCATAAATGCACAACTCGGATATCTAATTTTCAAAGCTCAATCAACACGGAATTCTTTCAGGATCTATCCCAAGTAACTGCACGAAAGGATCAAGCATCGAAGCGAGACCAATGGGTCATGGGAAATATTAATCCCGGAGAAGAATGGCTTGCTATCACGTTTAATAAACAGGCCCAGATCGAATGGACGGACGAAGAATTTGAGAAATTCACGAGAATGTCCAGCACTATTGTGCGACAGGCGTACGAACGCATGTCGATGCAGGATCCACAAGAAACGCATGCGTGGGCCAAGCCGGAGCGTGCGGAATCCGAGATAGACTTCCTCGTGAAAGCCATAAAATTGGCGCCCGGAAGCGAGGTAATCGACTTTGGTTGCGGGTCAGGAAGACATTGCAACGCTCTCGCCAAGAAAGGGGTTTCTGTAACCGGTGTAGATTTTTCGGGAGCCGCGATTGCGAGGGCCCGCAAAAATGCCTCGACTGGTGAAGAATACGTTGAGGCGGACTGCCGGGATGTGAAGTTGGATAAAATATTCGATGCTGGAATATGCCTATATGACGTTATCGGATCCTTCTCAGATGACGCCTCTAACCAAAAAATTCTGGATAACCTGGCAACTCATCTCCGCCCAAACGCTATGGTAGCATTTTCAGTGATGAGCTTTGACTATATGGAAAAAATAGCGATCCACAAAGTGGGAAATGGAAATGTTCGTAGCAAATTGAACGGCCTGAAAGCAAGCAATACGATGCAGACGAGCGGAGAGATATTTGATCCGGAGTACGTTCTGCTCGATACCAGGAACAAAATCGCTTATCGGCGGGAAATTTTTGACAACGGATCGAATCTACGTGTCGAGCAAATTGTGTGCGATCGTCGATTTACCTTCAACGACATAACTATTATGTGCGAGGCCGCCGGGCTCAAATTACACGCCATCGGCTATATAGCAGCTGGCAACTTTGGCATGCTCGATCAGCAGCCGGCCGTGCCGACAAAGGAAATTCTGGTAATCGCCAGGAAATTTCTAATTTAGCTTGGAGACTTCGGTGACATTGCACTTAGCTTGTTGTGCCCGTTGACCTCGAGTTGAACGGTCGTGGTTAGTGGACCGTCACCGAAACTTTTGGTCTTCCCTGGCCGTTCAGCTTTCTCGCAGTGCGGCGAATAAAATAGCGTCAAAAATCGATCAGGATTAGGAACCTAGTTGGGTTAGAGGTGCGCCTGGAGCAACGAAAAAACCTCAATTACATTGCCCTATCTTTCGGCCCGCCGTGTTGACACTTCCCGTCATCAGATCAGGATTATCACGACAAAGCAAAACGTCACGGACGCTGTTGTCGACGACATCGACAGGGCCGCGGTTGTCGAGAACGAGCATATTGCCCCCGACGGAATTGTCGAACATCAGCGCCGAGTTAGAATTGTTGAAGACCTCGAGATTGCCGCCGACGGTATTGCCACCGCAGAACAGCGGCGCAGACGAACCAATCTGGACGGCGGTTCCGTCACTATTCAAGACCATGTTGCCGTAGACCGTTACACCGCACACGGAGTTGTTGGCGCTGCCGGGCGGGATGCTCTGGATTGACAGATTACCCTCGACCGTCGCGCCAGGCCCAAGCGTGTAAGTTCCGCGGCCAGCGATAGTCAGATCGCCGCGGATCGTCGAACCGTTGAGGGCGAAGTTGCCACCAACCACCCAGACGTTCCCGTCGATCCGGCCTCCGCCGAGGAATATGCAATCCTCCCCAGCGGACACGATCAGATCCCCGCGGAAGGTGCCTTCATAGATCCCGTTACAGAGGCTCCCGGCAGCGGGCGCGGAGCGCGGCACAGGGATCGGGATGAAGATGCCGAAGCCGTCTGGCGAACCATTACTGAGAATCGTGGCGATGATCGTGTTTGTCGCCGTGGCGATCGCTAAAATACTGCCGTTGCCGCTCGCGTCAGCTACGGTCGTGACATAAACTTTGCTGCCATCAGGGCTGACTGCAACGCCTCTAGGCGCGCTGCCAACGGGAATTGTTGCGACGACCGTATTGCTTGCTGTGGCAATCACCGACAGATCATTGGAGTTGGTGTTCGCAACGTAGACCTTGCTGCCATCAGGGCTGACCGCTACGCCGAGAGGAAAGCTCCCAACGGGAATCGTTGCCGTCATCGTATTGCTCGCTGCGGCGATGACCGACACATCGTTGGAGTCGGCGTTTGCGGCATAGATGGTACTACCGTCCGGGCTGACCGCTACGCCGATTGGGGTGCTGCCGACGGGAATATTCGATGTCACCGTATTGGTCGCGGTGGCGATCACCGACACGCTGCTAGAGTCGAAGATCGTGGCATAGACCTTGCTCCCGTCAGGAGCAACCGCCAAGCCGATTGGCCCGCCGGCAACAGGGATCGTGGCGGTCACCGCATTGGTCGCAGCGGCAATCACCGACACGCTGCTGGAGGCCGGGTTTGCAACATAAACCCTTCCGCCATCCGGGCTGACCGTCACGCCAAAAGTGTCGCTACCGACAGGGATCGTAGCAGTCACCTTATTCGTCGCGGTAGCAATCACCGACACGCTATTAGAGCCATTGTTGGTGACATAAACCGCGCGACCATCCGGGCTAACCGCCACCCCTAGGGGCCGGTCACCGACAGGAATCGTGGCGATCACTGTATTGCTCGCAGTAGCGATCACCGATACATCGTTCGACCCGAGGTTCGATATGTAGGCGTTTTGCGCGAGCGCTTGAGAGCCGCCGACGAGACCGGCAATGGCAAAGACCGCGAAAGCAAGCCGCCCGCAAATCCCAAGGTTCATGACATCCTCCCCGATCACGGGTCGATGTTCGCCGCGAGCGCGAAACGTCGCTCCGTCAATTTCAACTATATAGGAAATCCCGGCGAGTCAGACGAGAAAAGTAGAGTTATTCTGATATTTTCAATTGATGAGAGAAATCATCCTCGTGTGGCAGGCTAAACAGTCGTGTCACCAGGCGCCCAGGTGGTTCGGTCGGCTGCCGGACACCTACGCCGAGTTCGAAGGGGTTGGCGCACCCAAATTTGGCGGAGCGCACGATCCGTGGTAGCTTGCTTGAATGGCTGAATTGAAATCTCTTTTTGACCTCCCGCCCGACCACGCCGCCGAAACCGCGGCGGACGCGGCCGCCGATGCCGAGATCGAGGCGGGGAAGGGCGTGCCGCATGAGCGCGTGCGCGAGTGGCTGCGCAAGCTTGCCAACGGCGAAAAACTACCCCCGCCGCATTCGTAAGCCGTGCGGGTCATCTGGTCGCCGGCGGCTCTCCGCCATGTTGTGCATGCCTATGAATATCTCGAGGATTTCAATCCGGCCGCTGCCACGGCCCTAGCCGAGGCATTGCTTGCAGCCTGTGATAGTCTGCAAGACTTCCCTTATCGCGGCCGCCTGGTCCCCGGCACCGACCTGCGTGAGTTGCTGACTGTTCCGCCCTGTCTGATCCGATATCGAGTCGTGGGCGACACGGTACGCATTCTCCGCGTCCGCCATGGCGCGCGGCGGCCGACTAAGCCTTAGAGGCTTTACAGAAGTCACTAGAGAAAGCCGCCGCGTGAGGGCGGCGTCAATTGAGTGCACTGCCACCGAAATACCAGGAGCACGGGGCGCATGTATCGCATCACGCTGGAATGCCATGATGTTCCCGCCGCGGCAGGAGACGAGGCGGCGCGCGACATCACCGACGCGTTTCGGCTTCACTATCCGCACGAGCACAACGTCATCTGTAATTTCGTGGACGGCAAGCTAAGACTGGTCGCCGAGAACGATTACGACCCGGAAGGGCTCAATCTGATGGATGAGTTCTCGGACAATATTTGCGCACACGTCGAGCCCTTCGACGGCGACATCAAGCTGGTCAGCGTGGAAACGTTAAGCTGAATTTGTCCACGCCGCCTCATGAGTTGTTTGAAGCGTCGCGCTAGTTATTGGGACATCCATTGACAGGGTTCCGCCGCCGAGCGAAGAATTGAAGAGCGCGCCGAAACCTCGAATGACCAACTAATCATCGCTCGCCTTGATTCTCAGATTATCGAGAAAATTCGTAACCAGCGTGATGTCCGAAACCAGCATCTGCACCGTCACGATATCACCCGATTTCATCTCAATTCGGAACTCGACCTCGCGCCCTTCCTCGATGACTTGCCCGTGATTGATATGCCGAAATCGGCCCAGCAGCTTTGCCATGTCTCACCCCTCGCCGATGTCTCGACGCCTACAATTGTCGCCGCAGCCCGTTACTTCCGCATCAATCGGGACGGCCAGCCGATGCGGACCAGCATGCCGTCCGGGCCCGCGATCCCGACCTCGCAAAGCCCCCACTCCCGGTGACGGAGGATTCCGCCCGGGCGGATGATGAGATCGTCGACCCGGGCCGCGATCGCGTCCACCTCGGGCGTTCGGATGAACACGCCGAAGGGGTTGTGCTCCTCCGGCACCCGCCAAGGACCGGACCCGGCCTGCGTGAGGTTCACCTCGCAGCCCCAGCCGGTCATGATGACGTAAGCGGCGTCGCCGCCCACGCGGGTGAAGCCCAGCCGCTCCCAGAAGGGGATTGCCGCCGGCAAATCATTGTGCGGGACGATGGCGAACGCGCCTACTGTCTCGGGAATCGGCATGGTGCGTCTCCTTGGCTGCGACACTGGCCAGCCAGATCACATGGCGGGCGCCACTGCGGCCGGCGGTGGCGCGGACGCGGATCTCCTCGACCGCAAAGCCTAGCTTCTTGAGCAGCTTGGCGAAAGGCTGGTCGGGGGCGGCCGACCAGATTGCCAGCACGCCGCCTGGCTTGAGCGCCGCTTGCGCCAGACCGAGGCCGGCCGCGTCGTAGAGGCTGTCGTTGGCGGTGCGCGTCAGCCCGGCCGGGCCGTTGTCGATATCGAGCAGGATGGCGTCATATGTCGAACGTCGGGACCGGATCAGCTCGCCGACATCGCCCTGATGCAGGGTCACGCGCGGATCGTCGAGGCTGGTGCCGTGGAGGTCCGCCATCGGGCCGCGCGCCCATTCGGTCACTGCCGGCACCAGCTCGGCCACGGTGATGCTGGCATCGGGCGGTGCCGCGGCCAAGGCGGCGCGCAGGGTGAAGCCCATGCCGAGGCCGCCGATCAGGATATGCGCGTTGCGGCGCCGGCGGATCCGTTCGCACGGCAATGTGGCCAGCGCCTCCTCGGAGCCGCTCATGCGGCTGTTCATCAGCTCGTTATGGCCGAGCATGATCGAGAATTCGGCACCGCGCCGCATCAGGCGCAGCTCCTCCGTGCCGCCGGGAATGCTCGATGTGTCGAGCTTGATCCAGGGGATCATCGCCGGGGCGGAGACCCTACTTCCGCGCCTTGCGCGCGGCGTAGCGCGCGTCCCGTGCCGCCTTGCGCGCCGCCTCTTCCTCGACGCTGCGCAGCGCCGCGCTTTCCTTGGCGAGGCGGTCGGCCTCCGCCTTGGCAATTTTGGCGGCGGCGGCGGCCGCCAGCCTGGCGCGGCGTGCCGCGTCGCGCTCCGCCGCCTTGGCTTCGCGCGCGGCCAACTGAGCCTGGCGCTCGGCCAGCTTGGCCGGATCCTCCGGCGCTTGCGCCACGGCCTGGTGCTTCTCGATCGCCGCTTCGCGCGCGGCCTTCGCCCTGTTCAGGCGGTCCGCGAAATTCTCCGGCTTGAACCCGCTCATACGTTTCTATCCGAGTTGTCGTTTTCTAGCGCCACTTGGCAGAGTTTCTAGCACGTCACAAGAGGAAACGGGCGCCCGCATGGCGGCCCCGCCGACATCGCGCTTCATCCGCCGATCTTGGGCCGTCCTAATTAGTGCACTGTCACCGAAATGTTAGACGCCGGCGGCTGCCTGCATCGCGCCGGCGAGCTCGTCGTAACAGGCCGTCCACGCGTCCCGGACGGAGGGGGTGAAGTCTTCGCCCAGCGCCTGTTCGAGGGTCCAGAGCAACGCTTCTCGCGTGGCACCATAGTCGGCGAGACGGATCGACGGCAGAACCTGGCCCGGCTCAGGCAGATTGGAGACGACCATCGTCAGCATGGTCATCAGCTTGACGCCCTGAAGCCGCATGTCGGTCTTGAAGAGCCGCCGGAAACCGGGGTTGGCGGCGAAGAGCCGCTCGTAGAACAAGGCACCCGCCACCTCCGGCAACACCGCCAGCCGGGCGAAGCTCGCCCGGACAAGTTCTTGTTGTGCCGAATTCACGACGCTTCCTCCTCCGGTGCGCCACTTTCGACCGCGGAGAGCACATTAGGAGAGAGGCGGCCGTGGAGTCGTCCCATCGAGCGCCGGGCGAAGTCTCAATCCGTGCCAACCGCCGCCTGCATCTCGTGGGACAGCTCGTCGTAGCAGACGGTCCAGGCGTCGCGGATCGCGGGCGTGAAATCCTCGCCCAGCACCTGATCGAGGGTCCAGATCAGCGCTTCGCGGAGTGCGTCATAGTCGGCGAGCTTGACGCCGTAATCGACATGACGGACGGCCAGATCGCGGATCGCCGGCAGAATCTGGCCCGGTTCCGGCAGGTAATAGACGACCATGGCGAGCGTGGTCATCAGCTTGACGCCCTGAAGGCGCATGTCGTTCTTGAACATCGGCCGGAAGCTCGGGTTGGCTTCGAAGAGCCGCTCGTAGAAGAGGGCCCCCGCCACTTCCGGCATGATGGCCACCCGGGCGAATGTGGCCTGGACAAGCTGCTGCTGCGCCGAATTCACGATGGCTCCTCACTCGTCCTTGTGCGGTGCCGCCCGCAGCATGGCGGGCGGGCTGCCGAACTCGCTGGCGAAGGCGCGATAGAATGTGGCCATGCTGTTGAAGCCCCAGCCGAAAGCGATGTCGAGCACCGACCGGCCGGTGCCCGTGGCACCCGCGATCGTGTCGCGGCAGCGCAGCAGCCGCTGGCGCAAGACATAGCGGGCGAAAGTGCTGCCGCTCGGCTCGAACAGCCGGTGGAGCTGGCGCGGGGAGATGCCAAGCGCTGCGGCGGCGCTAGCGGGGCTGAGGTCGGGGTCGGCGAGGTGCAGGTCGATATAGTGCTTGACCGAGGCGAGCTGCTCCGACCGCGCCCCATGCGGCGCCGGCTCGATGCCCTCGTCGAAGGTGCTGCAGGCGAGTGCCACGAGGCCGCAGAGATTGCGCAGCACGGCTTCGCCGAATTCGTCGGCCAGGAACGGCACCTGCAGCTTCGCCGCATCCATGGCGGCGCCGAGGAGCGAACCCAGCGGCGAGGCGCCCGGCAGCCGAAACGGGCGCGCCAATCGGCCGCCCGCCAGCAGCGGCGACAACGCCGAGTGCGGGATGACCAGGATGTCGAACGAGGCCGGACCCTTCGATTCCGACTCGAAGCGCCATTCACCCGAGCTGATGCAGAAATCGCCGGGCTCGTGAACGAGCTCGATCGGCATGCCGCCGGCGGCGAGCTTCCAGATCACCGGCCGGCGGAAGCGGCGGACGAAGAACGCTTCGGTCTTGTCCTTGGCCACGTCGGCGGCCGTGCGTTCGCACCGCTCGATACCCGATCTGATATCGAGCAGGGCAAATTCGCCCGCGACCGATCCACTCGCCTCGCCGTGAAAGGTGCTGGGGTCCGGGATCTCGGTCGGCGTGACGCTTTGGGCCTGCTTGGCGAAGTAGTCGCACCAGAAGCGCACACGGTCGCGCGGCGGCAGGTCGTCCGTCGAAAACCGGACTTGCATAAGCATCCCTCCGAGGCACCCCTTGAGCGAACTACTTTAAAGCCGATCGGACCGGTAAGGCCAGCTGAACGACATACCGGCGGCTGCGGCGCCTGCGGATCGGATCGGCACGGAATGAGATCTCGGGCGGCGTGCAGTGAGACGACCGGCGCCGCGCATCGGCCTATCCATCTGAGGGTGGAGTGTTACGCCGAAGCTTCTCACTTTCCCGCAAAGGAGATCGCGATGACACCATGGGTGAACGCCGGGGCTGCGATGCATGAGGGTGTCAAATCATCAGCGAGGTCGCAAGGCACACCGATCGTCTTCGTCGTCGATGACGGCGTCGCGGTGTGCGAAGCGCTCGACTTGCTGATCTGCACTGCGGGGTGGCGACTGGAAACCTTCGGGTCCGCGCGCGAATTCCTGCATCGCGAGCGAATTCTGGTGCCGAGCTGTCTCGTTTTCGACATCACGCTTCCGGGTGTCAACGGCCTCGATGTGCAGAAGCGCCTCGCCGCCGAGCGGAAAGACATACCGATCATCTTCGTGACCGATCATGGTGACGTGGCCATGACGGTTCAGGCCATGAAGGCGGGAGCCTTCGACTTCCTGACCAAGCCATTTTGTGACGATTCGCTGCCGTCCGCCGTCCGGCAGGCGATCGAGTGCAGCAGGACCGAGCTCGCTCATGTGGTGGAAATATGCGGGTTGCGAGACGGTTACGCGTCCCTCAGCCGCCGCGAGCGCGAGGTGATGGCGCTCGTCGTTTCCGGCATGTCGAACAAGCAGGTCGGCTCCGAGCTTGGGATCACGGAGATCACCGTGAAGGCGCACCGCGGTCAGGTAATGCGAAAGATGAAGGCGGGCTCGCTCGCCAATCTGGTGAAGATAGCGGAGAAACTCCGCGCCGCGCCGGCGGGGTAAGTTCCGGTCGAATGCACCTGCTCGCCGACGGGGATGCTGTATAATGGCGGATATAGCGATCCTATCCCCCTGCCCTACCTCAGGAAATTGCCATCATGCAGTACCGCAAGCTCGGCGCCAGCGATCTGAGCGTCTCGGAAATCTCGCTCGGCTCGTGGCTCACCTATGGCGTCGGCGTCGAGCGCGACGGGGCCAAGGCGTGCCTCGACCGGGCGTTCGAGCTCGGCATCAATTTCATCGACACGGCCAATGTCTATGGCCGTGGTGCGGCCGAGACGGTGCTGGGCGAGCTGCTGGCCGACCGGCCCCGCGACAGCTACGTGCTGGCGACCAAATTGTTCTTCCCAATGAGCAGTACCGATCGGGGCCTGTCGGCGGCACAGATCGCCAAGCAGATCGACGCGTCGCTCAAACGGCTGCGCACCGATTATGTCGACCTCTACCAGTGCCACCGATATGATTCCGAGACGCCGCTCGAAGAGACCATGAATGCCTTGAGCGACGCCGTGCAATCGGGCAAGGCGCGCTATATCGGATTCAGCGAATGGTCGCCAGAGCAGATCGCAGCTTCCTTCGCCCTGCCTGGTGTCGAGAAATTCGTCTCGAGCCAGCCGCAATATTCGCTGCTGCACCGGCGGCCCGAGCAGAAGGTGATCCCGCTATCGGCGGCCAATGGCGTCTCGCAGATCGTCTGGTCGCCGCTGGCGCAAGGCGTGTTGACCGGCAAGTACAAGCACGACGCTCAGGCGCCGGCGGATTCCCGGGCGATGAGCGAGACCATGGGCTCGATGATGCAATCCTGGCTGCAGCCGGACATCTTGAAGGCCGTGCACACGCTGAAGCCGCTGGCGGAAGAGGCCGACTGCTCGCTCACCCAGTTCGCCTTGGCGTGGGTGCTGCGCGAGCCGAATGTCGCCTCCGCCATCGTCGGCGCCAGCCGGCCGGACCAGCTCGACGAGAATGCCGCCGCCTCCGGGCTCAAGATCGATCCGGCGCTTTTCGCCAAGGCCGAAGCGCTGGTCGCCCATGTCCGGCGGCCTGGTAGTTAGGGCCAGACTGAAGAGTGGCAGTGGGGGGGCGTCCCGCCCGCCGGCGGGCGGGACGCCCGCCCCACTACCTTACTGCGTCACCGGTAGTTCAGTGACGGATACCAGTCCGGGTCGCGTCCCTCGGGGATGGAATCGAGCATGTTCCACAGGGGGGAGTATGTCGCCACCACGCCGCGGATGTCCTGGCCGGGGTCGGCCGTCCCGAAGCCCATCTCGTTCGACCAGAAATGCCGGATGGTGCCGTCGCGGCGGGTGAAGACGCTGAGAACGCCGCTCTCGGAGCCGTCAGGCTCCAGGGCCAGATAGTCGCGGCTGTAGGCGTCGTCGAGATCGCTGGCGAGACGCAGGCTCCAGCCGCGCTCGCGTTTCCAGGCGGCCAGCTTCTCGATGGGCGAGCGCGCCACGACCACCAGGGAGAGCTTCTGGGCGATGTCGGCGGCATTGCCGTCCCAGCTGTCCAGCATGTTGGTGCACATCGGGCACGGGCGCATCCGCTGCGGACCGAACATGTAGCTGTAGACAGCCAGCGTCTCTTTGTCGCCGAACAGGCCGGCGAGGTCGGTCGGCCCCTCTTCGGTGTCGAAGCGATAATCGCCCCGCACCGGAGCGCCGGGCGGCAGCGCCCGCCGCTGGGCGGCGACCCGCTCCATATGTCGCCGGAGCTCGATCTCCTCGGCCAGCAGTGCCGTGCGGGCGGCACGGTATTCGTCGCTCTCGTGCGGGATGCGCACTGTGTTTTCGGCAGCCAGCTTCGTCGCCGGCGTCAAATTTTCGATGGCTTCGCCCATGACGATCTTCCTCCGTCTAGCTCGCACGGGACATTAAGTTGGTACCAACCTACCGAGTCAAGCGGCTTCGCCCTAGCCGACGAGCTGGGCCGCTCGATCGAGCGTCAGCCCCGCACCCTCGGCCCTAAGCAGCGTGAGCATCTGCTCCGGCAAGGAGGCCGCGAGCTCGACCAGCAGCCGGTCATATGTCGCCTGCTCGGTCGATTCCCGATTGCTCATGTCAGCCGCATAGGCCGCTTCGGTCCAGCCGAGGAGGCGTGCTGCACCCTGCGGCTCGCCATGGCGGACGAGCGCCAGCGCCAGATGCTGGACCGCGTTCATCGCCAGGAAATCCTCGCCCAGCGAGCGCGCCAGTACCAGCGAGGCGCGAAGCTGCGCCGCCGCCGCGTCCGTGTCGCCGCGCAGCATCAGATAGGCACCGAGATTGGTGCCGGTCTGGCATTCATTGACGCGCAGGCCGCACTGCCGGGCGAGGGCGATCGAGCTGCGCGCCTGTGCGATGGCATCGTCGATCTCGCCCTGGGTGAACAGCAGCTCGGCCAGGTTCGAGCGCAGCGTGAGGAGCGCACGGCTGTTGCCGAGGGCCGTGGCCAGACGGATCGCCTCCTCGAAATAATGCCGTGCCAGCCCCTTCTCGCCGGCGAGATCGGCAGCGAGGCCGAGGCGCCCCGTCATCACCGCGACCGAGCGAGCCAAGCCGAGCGGGCGCATCACCTCGATCGCGGCGGCCACCGTATCGAGCGCCCGACGCGCGCCTTCCGGCCGGAAATCATTGAGCGCCAGCATGGCGCGAGCGCGGGCGGCGAGCGCCGGCTCGCCGGCCGCTTCGGCCAGCGCCATCGCCTGGCGATAATCGGCCGCGACGGACCGCACGCCGTGCACGGCCCGGTGCGACCGAGCCAACAAGAGGCGCGCCATGACGGCCGGTGGAATCTCGGCCCCGGCGTCGATATGGCGCGAGGCGAGGTCGAGCCAGCGCCTGAGCTCGGCATTGAGCCCGAGCTCGAACCAGAGCTGGCGGCCATATGCCGTGAGCGCCACCCCCGCGGCCGGATCGCCGCCCGGCCCGAAGGCCCAGCCGAGGGAAGCGCGGACATTGTCGAGCTCGGGCGCGTATGTGGCGAGCCAGGCGGCCGACGGTTTGGTCTCGTAATCGCTCTCGGCCGCGATCAGCAGGGCGCCGATATAGGCCGCATGGCGCCGCGCCGTCTCGGTGTCGCCGGCGGCATTGAGCCGCTCGGCCGCATAGGCGCGCGTCGTCTCGAGCAGCCGGTAGCGCGCGGGCCCCTGGCCGATCTCGGCGATCACCAGCGATTTGTCGACGAGAGATGCCAGGAGATCGAAGACGGCATGCTCGGCGCCGCCATAGACGGCGGCCGCCCCGTCGAGCGCGAAGCCGCCGGCGAAGATGGCGAGCCGTTCGAGCAGGGTCCGCTCGGCCGAATCCAGCAGATCGTAGCTCCAATCGATGAGGGCCCTGAGCGTCTGATGGCGCGGCAGGACCAGGCGATTGCCGCCGGTCAGGAGCTGGAAGCGGTCATCGAGCCGCGCCAGGAGCTCGGCCAGGCTCAGCATGCGCAGGCGCGGCACGGCGAGCTCGATCGCCAGCGCCACGCCGTCGAGCCGCCGGCAGATCTCGACCACGACCGGCAGATCCGCCTCGGCCGGCCGGAACCCGTCGATCGCGGCCGCGGCGCGCTCGAGGAAGAGCCGCACCGCCCCCTGCTCGGCGAGCGACGGGACGGCATAGCTCTGCTCGCCCACGATCCGGATCGCCTCGCGGCTGGTGGCAAGGATCGTGACATGCGGGCAGGCCGCCAGGATCGCCGTGGCGGCGTGCGCCACCGGATCAAGGAGATGCTCGCAATTATCGAGGATCAGCAGCGCCTTGCGCTGGCGCAGATATGTCGCGATGAGCGCGGTGGCGGAATGGCGGTCCGACACGGCGAGGCCGAAGACCGCCGCGATCGCCTCGGCCACCAGCTCCGGCAAGGTGAGTGCTGCCAGCTCGACCAGCCAGACGCCGTCGGGGAAATCATCGCGGGCGGCCGCGCCCAGCGCCAGCGCCAGACGCGTCTTGCCGACACCGCCGGGCCCGATGAGCGAGAGCAGGCGCGATTGGCCGAGCAGCGTCAGCGCCGTGGCAAGCTCGTCGTCGCGGCCGATCAGCGGCGCCGGGACGGACGGCAGATTGCCCGTTTCCGGCGACAGGATCGGCGACGCCGGCACCGCCATCGGCACGCGCGTGACCGGCGCCACGAAACGGTAGCCGCGCCCCGCCACGGTCGCGACATACCGCTGGCCATCGATGCCGCAGCCGAGCGCGCGCCGGAGCGCCGACATGGTGACGGCCAGATTGTTTTCCTCGACCACGAGGCCGGGCCAGGCCGCCGCGAACAGCTCCTGCTTGGTCACCAGCTCGCCGGCCCGCTCGACCAATGCGCGCAGCAGGTCGAACGCCCGGCCGCCCAGCTGCACCGGTGCGCCGTCGCACAGGATCTGCTGACGCGCCGGATTGATCCGGAACGAGCCGCAGAGATATTCAATCCCGGCAGTCACGTGATGTGGCCCCATCCGCGCGGCAGCCGCTCAGTGGCTAGACCTCAGGGAGGGGTAGCACGAAAGCCGGGCGGGGCGAAGATATTGCCGGTTAGCCGTGAGTTGGGATTCGGATCCCGGTCTGCCGCGCCCTATTTCGGGATTGCTGCCCGGTGTGAAGCGGTCACGCGTTCCACAGTGGGCCTCCGACGATCGCGTCAAGCTCGGCAATCTGGCGCTTTAGCCGAGGGATGAAAGCCGACGTGCTGTCGAGATCACCCACCCCGCAGCGGATGTCGCCCTGAGCGAAGCGTTCGAGTAGGGCAATATTGTCCGCACGGAGAGAGAGAATTCGAGCTTTGATCTGACTGATCGGGTGCATGATTCATGCTCCATCGGGGGGAGGTCCAACAGTCACCACGACGTTGGTGCGGCACATGAACCGCGAAAATTAATCTATCATTCCGCCCTAGACCACTCAAGTCACCGCCGCTTGCCTTAACTATCTGTCCGCTATCACCTTAGATCTTTTACCCGTTCGGCAAGTCGCTTTCCCGTCCCATGGCCCACCCAGCCTCCGGAAGGATCGCTTACGTTGGCCAGGATAGACCGGAGAAAGTACCGCGTTGAGGTGCTAGCATCTGTGTTGGTGGCAGCTCCGGCCGCAGCTTTTTCAGATGCGGGAGCGTATTGCCCGGACACCTCGCGCGGGGCCCGGTTCGAGCCGAGGCACTCGGATTTTCACGATGCCGGCGCGTCGTGACGTGATCCTCTGCCTGGCGCACGACCCAATGGTGGGCCGCCGTCCAGAGAGCAAAGCATGAAATAGAAGACGGATATCGAGCAGGCGATCCAGAGCTTCTTACCTCCGGCGACAAGCCAGGAATGCACCTGAGGGGCTCCACCAGGTGCTGGAAGCGATCGTGACCAACCAGGAACGGCTCCTGCTCGAGATGCAAGCAGTCGATGAAGCGAGCCGCTAGTGAACGATCGGGCGGCTGCGTACCGCCCGGTTTGCTCGCCCGAGGAGGTTTACTGATACGCTCGTAAGAGCCAATCATGAATGCCAACGAAGGTGGCCCAATACCACGCAGTCCAAAGACCGAGAATGAGCAGCGATGTGAGACCACCAATGCAACCTTGCAAAATCAGCGCAACATATTTCTTGTTGCGGAAATCATCTTGTGCAGCGCGAAAATTAGACCGGATCACTATCAGCGGATAAAGAAGGATACGGAGTAGAATTCGAACCATCATAGGTAGACTATATATGATAGCCTTTAAGAACAATTTTGCTGTAAAGGCGAGTCTCGTTTTTGGATCCACCGGAAGGGCGTTAACAACGTCGGATAACTCTACGATCCTACTTTCTGGCAGATCGGCAGAATGAGAGGGAGGAGCCTCGCGTAGTAATTGAGGCCATGCCATATCGTGCTGTTTTAAAAGCTTGGTTGCCTGCCGCGCCGCGGAAAGGACTTCGCCGTCATGCTGGCTACCCAGCATCCCTAGCAATTTTGCTAACCGGTCGCGGTCGAGGGACATCGGCAGAACTCGAAATATACGTGCCAGGTACCATACAGGACGCCGTTAAACCCGTCGCGGAATGTTGGCTGTCTCGTAGTATATGCTGACGATATTCTGCGGCTTTGCCTTGAGACGGCAGACGACCCGACCTTGAGCCAAAATCGCTCCGACTTCGCGAGCTCGAGACGGGGCCGGGCACGGGAAGGCCAGTGATGGCGTCACTGCTTATTGGGGGGGTATGCGGGCGACCATTTGCCGTTTGCGTCCGCCCATCCAGCCCCGGCAGCTACGTCGAGCACACTATCGCTGATGCTCTCGTCGCACGCCTCGATATCGGCCAGCGTAATGTCAACACGTGGGTAGGTCCCACCCGCGCGAGAATAGGCTTTATATTCACCGCGCTCATATTTTGCAGAGATGATGCTGGCGAAGTCATTAAGGTTTCGATCGACGAGCAGGTTGGCCAGTTTGCCGGTCAGTCGGTGTCGCCGAAACCGATCCTCCAAATGCATCGTCGGGACGAAACTTATGACAAGCTGGCGGTCATGATAGCCGTGAACGACGACAACGTCCGGGTCGGTCTGAGCGTGAACAACAGAAAAGTTTTTCAAGATCATCTGCGTTTCTTTTGCGAGCGAGCGGGCGATCTCGAGGGCCGCGGCTTGATCGTTATGATCGATAGCCTTCCGAAGCGCCTGAATGATTGGCGCGACCCGCTCCCATCGAGCCGCCGATTGTTGTTGGCGCGCCCGGGCAGCATGCGCGCGTTGGGAACTGGTCATCGGTTGATCATCGCCGCTGACCTTGCGGCCCACTCCACGAGTTCCTAGGGGGCACAACTCCTCCCACCGCGCATAGGCGAGGTCGAAGGCATCCCTTGCTGCTTGCGTGTCTTCTACCTTCACGCGACGCCAGGCGTCCTCAACTGCATTACTCGCAACTTGCATCTCGTCCACGCGACTTCCTTTCGCTGCAGTCGTAATAATGTATATTATGATGCCATCGAAATAGCAACTATTTCGTTGGCATCCATGTGCCAGGCACCTGGGATCGAGACCAAGATCGGCAATCACAGCTTCCGGGCGACCGGGGTCGCCGCCCACCTCCAGAACGGCGGCACAGTCCAGAAGGCGGCGGCGATGGCGAACCACGCCAGCACGCGCACGACGCAGCTCTGTGCCCGCAGGCACGACAAAATTAGCCTCGACGAGCTCGAGCGGATCGAGATTTGACACCCCCGACCCTCCCCACGCGTGAAACCGCCCAATTCGGCGCCAGCATGCTAAGCTCGTCCCCGGGGGTAGGGGAGCGAGGCAGCGCGTGAGCAGCGGCGACGAGGTTCGGGGGCGGATCAGCATCTTGCGCAGCCTGGGGCCGGGGTTGGCGAGCGGTGCGTCGGATGACGATCCGAGCGGCATCGCGGCCTATGCCCAGGCCGGCGCCATGCTGGGCTATGGCGCATGCTGGATCATGCTGCTGTGCTATCCGATGATGGTGGTGACGCAGGAGATCAGCGCCCGCATCGGGCGGGCGACCGGGCGCGGCCTGGTCGGCATGATCGCGCGCCATTATCCGCGCTGGCTGCTCGACGCGATCGTGGGCCTGGTCGTCTTCGCCAATATCGTCAATCTGGGCGCCGATCTCGGCGCCATGGCGGGCGTGCTGCACATGATGATCGGCGGCCCGCAGCATCTCTATGTGCTGTTCTTCGGCATCGTCTCGGTGGCCCTGCTGGTGCTCTTGAGCTATGAGCGCTATGTCGGATTCGTCAAATGGATGACGCTGTCGCTCTTCGCCTATTTCGTGACGGCCTTCGCCGTGCCGATTCCCTGGGCCGAGGTGGCCTATCACACCTTCGTGCCGCAACTGCCGAACGATGCGCCCTCGGTCGCGATCTTCGTCGCCGTCATGGGCACCACGATCAGCCCCTATCTCTTCATCTGGCAGGCCTCGCTCGAGGCCGAGCGGGCGCGCGGCCTGCCCAAGCTCAGGCGCTATGGCCCGAACCGCCTGCTCGCCGGCCGGGAGGTCAACCGCATCCGCATCGACACCTTCGTCGGCATGGCCGTGGCGACGCTGATCGGCTATGCGGTGATCCTGACCACGGCCGCGACGCTCCATGGCACCGGCCTTTCGGGCCTGCTGACGCCGTCCGATGTCGTGGAGGCGCTGAAGCCCGCGACCGGGCCGCTGGCGCATCTGCTTTTCACGCTCGGCATCATCGGCACCGGACTCCTGGCCGTGCCGATGCTGGCCGGCTCCGCCGCCTATGCGCTGGCCGAGGCGCGCGGCTGGCCGGTCGGGATCGCCCGCTCGCCGCGCGAGGCGCGCGCCTTCTACGGCTTCATCCTGGTCGCCGCCTTCGCCGGTGTCGCGATGAATTTCGCCCGCATCGATCCGATCCAGGCCCTGCTGGTGAGTGCGGTCATCAACGGCGTCATGTCGGTGCCGGTGCTGGTCATGATGATGCTGATCGCCCGCAAATCGGCGATCATGGGCCAGCTGGTGCTGCCGCCGCAGATCCGGATCCTGGGCTGGATCACGACCGGCATCATGGCGGCGACCGTGGCAGGCCTGGCGGTGACGCTGCGCCGATGATGCTGGTCGAAGCCGCGGCGCGCGGCGGGGCCGCGGCGCTGATGCTGCTGATCGCCTTGCAGGCTTTCCGCGAGGCGCGGCAAAGCTGGGCGGGGCGCATGGCCGGCGTGCTGGCGCTGGCAGCGATCGCGCAGATCGCCGTGACCTCCCCAACCCTGGCGCCGCTCTTCACGCCGGCGCTGCTGCCGGTGCGCATCATCGCCTTCGGCACGCCGGCGCTGTTCTGGATCTGGGCGTCGGCGCTCTTCGACGATGCGTTCGAGTGGCGCTGGTATCACCCGGCGATCCTGATCCTGCACATGGCGCTGGGCGCGGCGCTGGTCCTCACATTCTCCTGGGCGGCAATCCTCGCCTACAATTTGATCGCCCTGGCGCTCAATCTGATGGTGTTCCGCACCGCCCTCATCGGGCGCAAGGCCGACCTCATCGAGCCGCGCCGGCGCTTTCGCCTCATCCTCACGATCGCGGTGGCGGCCTATGGCGTGACGCTCACCATTGCCGAGCTCACCATGCATGGCACGCTGGTATCGCCACCGGGCAGCACCGTGAATGCGTTCTGCTTCCTGGGACTCGCCTTCGGCTTCGCGGCCATGCGCAACGCCTGGCTGGTGCCGGCCGCGTCGACGGCACCGTCGCCGGCTCGACCCGCTTCGCCCGACCAGCCCGATCCGCAGGAAGCAGCATTGCTAGCGGCCTTGCGCCGCGCCATGACCCTGGACAAGGCCTATCGCACCGAAGGTTTCGGCATCGCGGCCCTCGCCGGCCGGATCGGCGTGCCGGAATATCGGCTGCGCCGGCTCATCAACCAGCGCCTGGGCTATCGCAACTTCACCGATTTCGTGAATTCCTACCGCCTGGTCGAGGTGCTGGAAGCGCTGGCGGACCCGGGCCAGGCCGCCGTGCCGATCCTGACCATCGCGCTCGATGCCGGCTTTCAGTCGATCGGCCCCTTTAATCGCGCCTTCAAGGCGCGGACCGGGACGACGCCGACCGAGTATCGGCGGCAGCGGCTGGGTCAGGCCCAGTCCGCGGAGGCGTGATTCCTGGCCGATTTCGAAATCGGCCAGCCCGTCTTTGAATCCGGCGAGACCCGTTGGTGAGACCGCGGCAGGTTGGACGCCGCAACATCATCCCAGGACAGGACCCATCATGGCCCCCTCTCTGCTTCTGACCGCGCTTGCGATCCCGGCCGCCGCCATCGTCGTTCTCGGCGGCATGATCGTGCTGGGGACGGCGCCGCCGCCGCCACCGCTCGGCACCGTCTATAACGCCGTTGCCGCCATGCCAAAGACCGGCCTGCCGGAACTCGAGCGCTATCGGGCGCGCGACGGATCCCAACTCGCCTATCGCCGCTATGAAGGCAGCGATCCCGACAAGGTCGCGATCCTGATCCATGGCTCGACCGGCGAAGGCAGCAACATGCATCTGATGGCCGAAACGCTGCTCGGCACCGGCACCACCGTTTACACACTCGATATCCGCGGCCACGGCCAGTCGGGGCGCCGCGGCGACATCGATTATCGCGGCCAACTCGATGACGACATGGTCGATTTCGTGACCGGCGTGACGCCGCCGCGGCCCGGCCGGCAGATGACACTGGTGGGCTTCTCGGCCGGCGGCGGCTTCGCGCTGCGCTTCGCCGCCGGCAGCCATGGCGAGCTGTTCGACCGCTATATCCTGCTCGCCCCCTATCTCGGCCCGCGGGCGCCGACGCTGCAGCCGGCGACGGGCGGCTGGACCGCGCTCTATCGGCCCCGCATCTACGCGATCGGGTTCCTCGATGCGATCGGCATCCCCTGGTTCAACGGCTTGCCGATCGTGGCCTTCGCCCGGCGCCCCGACCCGGCCGAGCCGGTGCCGACATATTCCTATCGGCTGGCCCGCGATTTCGGCCCGGATCTCGATTTCGCCGGCGACTTCACCCGCGCCCGTCGCCCGATCACCATCATCGCCGGCAGCGCCGACGATCAGATGATCGCCGCTCGCTACGCCCCGACGCTCGCCACCATCCGCCCGGACATCCCGGTCGAGATCGTGCCCGGCATCGGCCATCTCGGCATCACCATGGATCCCAAGGCGCTGGCCGCGATCCGCGATGTCCTCGATCGGCCGGCGGGGAAAGCAGCGTGAACGCGACCATTCGTTCTTGATGCTCGGGAATTCTACGGTGGCCGTCGCAGTATTCCCCATGCATTGGTCCGATCCGGTTTCGATAGGCTGGGTAGATTCCGAGCCTCTCACCAGGCCGTCGGTTCCCCTACATTCGATGGGCACGATTACTTCGAAAGACGGAACGGAAATCTACTTCAACTATTGGGGCAAGGGGCAATCGGTCGATTGGTCCATGCGGATTGTCGGAAGGGCGATGCTTTCGACGATCAGATGTTCTTCCCCACCAGCCAAGGCGTGCGCTGTCCGAAGCAGACGGATGGGCACACGCAAAGTCCCGCACATCGATCTCGGAGGCCGACCATGACGGAATTACTGGATTTCGCGGTGCAGGCACATGGCGGAATGGAGCGGTGGCGGCAGCTCGGTTCGATCCGGGTCGCCGCGTCGATCACCGGCGCCATCTGGTTTGTGAAGGGACAGGGCGACGCCCTCAAGGATGTCGTGTTGACCGTCGACACGAGGGCAGAGCGGGTTGTGATCGACTTCCCGGGCCAGAACCGGCGCGCCATCTTCACACCGTCCCGCATTGTGATCGAAACGGCGGACGGCACGGTCATCGCCGCGCGCGAAGATCCGGAGGCATCCTTCGTCGGACAACAGCGGGAGACCCCATGGGACGATATTCACGTCATCTATTTCGTCGGGGAGGCCCTCTGGACCTATCTCAACACGCCCTTCCTCTACACCCGCGACGGCTTCGCGACGGAGGAGATCTCGCCGATCGAGGTCGACGGCGAAACCTGGCGACGATTGCAGGTCACTTTCCCTGACGACGTGAAGAGCCACACGCGAACCCAGATCTCCTGCTTCGGGCCGGATGGCCTGCTGCGGCGGCATGACTACACGGTGGACATACTCGGAGGCGCCACCGGGCTGAACTATGCCTCGGCATATCGCGAGGTGGACGGGATCATCATCCCGACGAAGCGCCGCATCTATGCCTATGAGGGTGATTACCAACCGGTTTGGGAGCCCCTGCTCGTCGGCATCGACATGGGCGAGATCGCAATCTCCTGATTTCATGGAAGGAAAACCGGCCATGTCCGCGGAGATCCTGTTCAGCCCGTTGCGCCTGGGCGCAATTCAACTCTCCAACCGGATTGTGATGGCGCCGCTTACCCGCATGCGGTCCGGTGCGGACCATGTGCCGACGCCGATGAATGCCGAATATTACGCGCAGCGCGCTTCGGCCGGGCTGATCGTCTCGGAAGGGACCGCGATCAGCCCACAGGCGCACGGCTACCCGAACGCGCCCGGCATCTACACGGCAGACCAGATCGCCGGCTGGCGTAAGGTCACGGCGGCCGTCCACGCCCAAGGCGGCAAGATGGTCCTGCAGATCGCGCACAATGGACGGAACTCGCATTCGTCGCTACTGCCGGACGGCACCTTTCCGGTGGCCCCGTCGGCCGTCCCGCCCGAAATTCCCGCCCTGACGAGCGGCTTCCAGCAAGTGCCGGCTGAAATGCCGCGTGCGATGGACGCGGATGAAATACCCGGCATCGTCGATGCGTTCCGGCAGGCCGCGTTGAACGCGCTGGCGGCGGGTTTCGACGGGGTCGAGCTGCAGGGTGCGAACAGTCATCTGATCGAGCAGTTTCTGGAGAGCGGGACGAACCGGCGGACGGACGCCCACGGCGGATCGATCCAGAACCGGGCCCGGCTCCTCTTCGAGATCGTCGACGCGGTGTCGGCCGCTATCGGCGCGGACCGGCTCGGGGTGCGCCTTTCGCCTTTCGGCCGTTATGGCGGGATCCATGACAGCAACCCTTTGGAGCTGTTCACCTACGTCATACGAACGCTGAGCAGTCGCCGCATCGCCTATCTTCATCTCATCGAGGCGCGGGGCTCCGAGCTGGGCCTGTCCGACGCCCTCAATGATGGCGCGCTCAACAACACATCCCTGTTTCGCTCGGCGTTCGACGGCCCCCTCATTTCGGCAGCAGCCTATACGCCCGAAAGCGCCGTCGAGACGATCAGGCTGAAGCGTGCGGATGCGATCGCATTCGGCCGCCTGTTCATCGCGAACCCCGACCTTCCTGCGCGCCTGCGGAGCGGTTCGGGGCTCAACGCATTCGATCGCTCGACCGCCTATGGCGGCGGAGCGCACGGCTACACCGATTATCCGCCGCTCCTGCCGAACGGGGACGCTGGCATGGCGGTCGAGAAGTTTGCCCGGGCGCCGGCGCCTATCCCGGAGAGGAAGAGAGTATGACTATCAACGAAAGAAAGCTGCTGACGCCGGCGAGATCGGCTCCGTCGCCTTGAAGCATACGCTCCCGATCCGTGCAGCCGGGCGACGTCCCGGGTGACCTCATGCAGAAATATTACACGCGGCACCAGGCCTCTATTCCGACGGACAAGTCGAGAGCTGGAAGCGGCTCACCGACGCGGTCCCTGCCAGAGGAGGCCGGATGTATGCCGACATTGCCCGGATGCTCACGGCGACGGTCGGTCAGCCCTTTGCCTGCGAGCCGAGGGCGGCGACGGAGTTCCTCGCCAATGTTCTCGCCGCTCGCCGACGGCACGGCGCGCGGGGTGGACGAAGTCTTCGACAATTTCACTCGACTTGCCGGACGCCAGCCGGCGACGGTCGAGGATTTCATCGGGCGGCATGCGAAGGAATTTCGCTACTCGCCTTCCACCGATCTCGGCGCTTAATCGCGATCGGGTTTAGACTCTAGATCTCGCCATGCAGCCTCAAGCCGATGATCGAGACCGGCCCCCGGTCCCGGTTGTAGGCCGGGTTGACGACATATTGGTAGTCGGCCGAGACCGTGATGCCGTCGACCACGCCGAGGCTGTAATAGGTCTCGAGGATCTTCTCCCAGCCATAATGGATGAGGGCGCCGTCGCCGATCAGGATGCCGAGCCCGCCGGCGGCCAGATAATTTTGCGCATCGCGCGAGATGCCGTTGGCGACGAAGGCCAGGCCGACCGTGTCGTTGGCCCGGTCCCAGGAGGTACCCTTCAGGGCCAGGCCGCTCGAGACCGACTGATTGATCTCGGTGAACTCATAGGCCTCCTTGTGCCCGTCATCGATGCTGGCCCGGAAGAACGCGCCGAGATCGGGCACCAGCTGCTGCTCGGCATTGAGCTCGATGCCGGGCTTGGACGCGTAACCCCGGACATCGGCCACTTGCGGGACATGCCCGGTCCCTAGGGCCGCCCGCACCGCGTCATTGTAGTTCGCCATGTTGCCGCGATTGAGGAAGGCCAGAAGCTTGATCTTGCCCGGCTGATCGCCGATCTGGTGCCGCTCCTCCATCTCGGTCACGAGCTCGAACTGGTCGAAACCGCGGTCGAGGAACTTGCTGTTCGGCACGCGCGAGAGATCGAACACGCCGCCGCGCAAGGTCCACCAGGATTGCGTCCATTCGGCCGCCCCGCCATAGCTGAAGCCCCACGCGTCGGCGGCATAGTCGAAGGCGCCGCCATCGATGATCGACCAGTTGAGGAAGTCGGCGCGCGGGTCGTGCGCGTAGCTGTTGTCGTCGAAAATGTCGGTGACCGAGAATTTGCCGAGCGTGATCACGACATTGTCGGCCGCTCTGGTACCGCCGAGCTGGTTCTTGTCGGGATCGACCGTCGCAACCTCGCCGCCGAGGTCGATGGTCTGGCGGAAGAAGGCGCGCGGCAGGCGGATATAGGGATCCCTGGCGCCGACCTTGTAGGCCTCGCCGCTCGAGAAGCCCGCAAGGCCCAGCGTGTTGCTGAGGCCGAACCCCTGGTCGATCTCGGCATTGGCATAGACCTCGCCGCCCTGCCAGAGCGCCAGGCCGGCGAACAAGGTCGCATCGGCCGTCTCGTCGCCGCGATTGCCCGGATCGAGGCTGTTCGGCCCGCGGAAGTCGGAATCGAAGCTCGGATGATACTGGGTGACGTTGGTCACCTGGGCATGCAGGCTGAACCATTCGGGCTCGGCCGTCTCAGGTGCCGCATCATCGGCCCAGGCCGGCATCGAGGCCGGCAGGATGGCTGCGACCAAGCCGGCCAGGCCCATGCGAAAGAGGGTCGAGTTCAACGGCATCCGGCGCTTCCGTCAAGCTGAAACAGAGCTATAGGCCATGGGGTATTTTCGGGAGATATGCCGCAGATCGGCAGAGATGTCCATCGATGTCTCGCTTGATCCTGCGCCAAAATGGGCATATACCCTATAGGGTAATCTGATTGAAATAAAAATGCCACATACGATCCATGAGAAGCAGAAGCTGCTGAACCGGACCCGACGGCTGCGCGGGCAGATCGAGGCGATCGAGCGCGCGCTCGAGTCCGAGGCCGGCTGCATCGCCGTGCTCCAGCTGATCAGCGCCGCACGCGGCGCCATCAATGGTTTGATGATCGAAGTGCTGGAGGATCATATCCGGCTGCATGTCATCGATCCCGCGCGCGGCCCCTCGCTGGCGGAGATCGATGCCGCCGAGGAGCTGGTCGAGATCGTGCGCACCTATGTGAAGTAGGGTGAAGGAGCCCGCCATGGACAGTCAGGAGACCGTACCGCACCGCCATATATTCCTTGGTGCCGGCCATGAGCGGAACGAGCGCAAGATCCGCGCGGTGATCTGGCTCTGTGCGGCCATGATGGTGCTGGAGATCGGCGGCGGCGCCATCTTCGGATCGCTCGCCCTTATCGCCGACGGGCTGCATATGTCGACCCACGCGATCGCACTCGTCATCGCCGCGGTCGCCTACAGCTATGCCCGACGCCATGCCGAGGATGACCGCTTCGCCTTCGGCACCGGCAAGCTCGGCGATCTCGCCGCCTTCACCAGCGCCGTCGTGCTGGCGCTCATCACCTTGCTCATTCTCTATGAGGCGGTCTCGCGCCTGATGAATCCGGTGCAGATCGACTTCACCGAAGCGATCCCGATCGCCTTCCTCGGCCTCGCCGTGAATGCGGCGAGCGCGTGGCTCTTGAGCGGCGATCCCGACCACGGCCATGGCCATGGCCATTCCCACGCGCATGAGCATGGGCACGATCACGCACACGACGACGGTCACGGCCACCATCACGCGGGCCACGACAATAATATGCGGGCGGCCTTCATCCATGTCGCCGCCGATGCCGCCATATCCGTGCTGGCCATCATCGGGCTCAGCCTCGCGCGCTGGCTCGGCTGGGTCTGGCTCGATCCGGTCATGGGCATCATCGGCGCCTTCGTCATCGCCAACTGGGCCTGGGGCCTGATGCGCGCCGCGGGGGCCGTGCTGCTCGACATGATGCCGAACCGCAATGTGGCGGCCGAGCTCAGGCGCACGATCGAGGTCGAGGGCGACCGGCTGACCGACTTCCATCTTTGGCAGCTCGGGCCGGGGCATCTGGGCGCCATCCTGCATGTCACGACGCCGAACGGGCGCAGCGCCGCCTTCTACCGGACCCGGCTCAAGCATTTCGATTGCCTGTCGCATGTGACAATCGAAGTGCAGGGAACCGAACTCCGTGGCTTGACCGTCCTTCAAGGAGCCGCCTAGATCAGCCAATGGGTGGCAGATGATGGGGAACGGCGATGGCCGGAACGGTTCGGGTCGAACGCGACGGCATGATCGCGACGGTGCTGCTGGACAACCCCGGGCGCTTGAATGCGGTCACGTCGGATATGTGGCGGGCGCTTGACGCCGCCTTCACCCAGCTCAACGAAGATCTGTCGCTGCGCTGCGTCGTGCTGCGCGGTGCGGGCGATCAGGCCTTCGCCGCCGGCGCCGACATTTCAGGCTTCGAAAAGGATCGCAACGACCCGGCCTCGGCCAAGATCTATGACGAGCTGTCGCATCATGCACTGGCCAAGGTCTCGGGCTCGCCGCATCCCGTCGTGGCGCTGATCAAGGGCGCCTGCGTCGGCGGCGGCCTCGAGATCGCGGCGCAATGCGACATCCGGATCTGCGGCCAGTCGTCCCGCTTCGGCATTCCCGTGAAACGGCTGGGCCTGGTCGTGGCATATCGCGAGATGCAGGGCCTGCTGAGCGTGGTCTCGGCGCCGGTGGCGCTCGAGATCCTGCTCGAAGGGCGGGTCTTCGATGCGGCCGAAGCCGACAAGAAGGGCCTGGTCACGCGCGTGGTGCCCGACGATCAAGTCGAGGCCGAGGCCTATAAATCGGCCGCCCTCATCGTCGAAGGGGCGCCGCTGGTGGCGCGCTGGCACAAGAAATTCGTGCGCCGCCTGCTCGATCCGACGCCGTTGACCCAGGCCGAGATCGACGAATCCTATGAATGTTTCGGCACGGAAGATTTCCGCATCGGCTATCAGGCTTTCCTCGCCAAGGCCAAGCCCGACTTCAAGGGGCGCTGACATGACCAACGGACACGCGCAACCGCTCGCCCGCTTCACTGTCCTCGACCTCACCCGCGTGCGCTCGGGCCCGACCTGCGTGCGCCAGCTCGCCGATTGGGGCGCCAACGTCATCAAGATCGAGATGCCCGAAGGCGAAGGCGGCGAGGCGCTGGGCGGCCCGCGCCATGGCCCCGACTTCCAGAATCTGCAGCGCAACAAGCGCAGCCTGACGCTCGACCTCAAATCGCCCGACGGCGTCGGCATCCTGAAGCGGCTCGTCGAGAAGGCCGATGTGGTGGTCGAGAATTTCCGGCCGGATGTGAAGTTCCGCCTGGGCATCGATTACGAGACGCTGAAATCGATCAATCCGCGCCTAGTCTATGCCAGCATCTCGGGCTTCGGCGAGTCCGGTCCTTATCGCGAGCGTCCCGGCTTCGACCAGATCGCGCAAGGCATGGGCGGCCTTATGTCGATCACCGGCTTGCCGGGACAGGGGCCGGTGCGGGTCGGCATTCCGATTGCGGACTTGACCGCCGGCATCTTCTGCTCGCAGGGCATCATGCTGGCGCTTTTGGAGCGCGAAGTTTCGGGCCTTGGCCAGTGGGTGCAGAGCTCGCTCTTGCAGGCGCAGATCTTCATGCTCGATTTTCAGGCCTCGCGCTGGCTCAATGCCGGCGAGGTGCCGAAGCAGGCCGGCAACAACCATCCGACCAGCGTGCCGACCGGCGTGTTCAAGACCGCCGACGGCCATATCAATATCGCCAGCGCCGGCGGCAAGATCTGGCTCCGGCTCTGCGCCGTGCTGGGTGCGGAGGATTGGGCCGAGGATCCGCGCTTTGCCTCCGGCGAGGCGCGTTCCAAGAACCGCGATGCGCTGGGCCTCCTCATCGAGGAGCGGCTCAAGCATGCCGACAGCGCCAGCTGGATCGCGCGGCTCAACGAGGCCGGCGTGCCGTGCGGCCCGATCTACTCGATCGACCAGGTCTTCGCCGATCCACAGGTCGAAGCGCTGGGCATCGTCAAGACCGTGCCCTCGCCGCATTACGATCCGCTGCGGCTGGTCGGCCAGCCCATGACGCTGTCGCGCACGCCCAGCGAGATCACGCGCTGCCCGCCCGAGATCGGCGAGCAGAGCGACGAGATCCTGGCCGAATTCGGCTATGACCCCGACGCGATCGCGGATTTCCGGGCGCGCCGCGTCATTTGAGCGACTGTTTTGGAAATGCGAGCCGGAAAAGCCCCTTCAGGGGGGGTACGGCCTTCACACATTTTATCGCGGCGTTTCAATGAGATGCCTTTACCTCACCGTCATCACCGGGCTTGTCCCGGTGATCCATGTCGGGCCGACGCCGATTTTGCTTGAAGCAGATGTTCCCCACGTCCCGACGTGGATGGCCGGGACAAGCCCGGCCATGACGAAAACTGATGATATCTCTGATTTTCTTAAATGAATTGTGTGAATGCCGTAGCCTTCAGGGGGCAAGGGATTTAGGGAGAGGTCGGTTCTGATGCCGAAACAGATCTTTAAAATTATTATGGATTCGAGCGTTCCCCACCTCACCCCGGCCCTCTCCGCCCCAATGCGGCGGAGAGGGAGCATCCCTCTTTGAGCTCAAGGATTTCCTGATGGACAAGATTTTGACCGAGGTCGATGGCGGCACCGCCACCCTCACCTTCAACAATCCGGAACGGCACAATGCCGTCTCGCTCGAGATGTGGCGGGCCGTGCTGGCGGCACTCGAGCGTTTCGCGGCCGACCCGGCCGTACGCGTGCTGATCATCACCGGGGCCGGCGGCAAATCCTTCGTCTCCGGCGCCGACATCTCGAAATTCGAGAGCGAGCGTGCCGGCGAGGCGGCGGTGGCGGAATATGACGAGGCGACCGAAAGCGTCTATCGCACGCTCTTGGCTTATCCCAAGCCGACCATCGCCAAGATCCGCGGCTATTGCATCGGCGGCGGCATGAATCTGGCGATCTGCTGCGATCTGCGGCTCTCGAACGAGGCGGCGCGCTTCGCCGTGCCGGCCGCCAAGCTGGGATTGGGCTATGGCCTCACGCGCGTGAAACGGGTGCTCGACATCGTCGGCCCGCAATTCGCCAAGGAGATCTTCTTCACCGCCCGGCAATTCAGTGCCGCCGAGGCCAAGGAGATGGGCCTCGTCAACCGCGTGCTGCCGGACGGCGAGCTCGACGCCTATGCCGCCGATTATGCCGAGACGATCGCCGGCAACGCGCCGCTGACCGTGGGGGCGATCAAGCAGATCATCGGCGAGGCGCTCAAGGATCCCGATGCGCGCGACCTCCAGCTCTGCGACCGTCTGGTCAAAGCCTGCTTCGACAGCGAGGATTATAAGGAAGGCCGCCGGGCGTTCATGGAGAAGCGCAAGCCCGCCTTCACGGGGCGCTGAAGGGCGTACATCCGATACGGGCGGTGCGGCGTATAAGCGGGTTAGCTCGGATCAACCGAGCCGGGGAGGGGTTGAATGTTGAAGCGTTTCGGGGCCACGCGCGTCGTGCTGGCGATGCTGTGCCTGATGTATTTCATCACCTACATCGACCGCGTGAATTACAGCACCGCCTCGATCGCCTTCGAGAAGGAGTTCGGCCTCAGCAAGACCGATATCGGCTTCGCCTTCTCGGTGTTTGGATATCCTTATCTGCTGTTCCAGATCTATGGCGGCTGGCTCGGCGACCGGTTCGGACCGCGCCTGACGCTCGCCGTCTGCTCGATGATCTGGGCCGCCGCCACCTTCATGACCGGCTTCGTCGACGGTTTCTACGGCCTCATCATCGCCCGGCTGTTCCTGGGTTTCGGCGAAGGGGCGACCTTTCCGACCGCGACGCGCGCCATGTCGGGCTGGACCGCGCATCAAGATCGCGGCTTCGCGCAGGGCATCACGCATGCCTTCGCCCGCATCGGCAACACGATGACGCCCTATCTCGTCACCGGCCTCATCGCGGTCTGGAGCTGGCGCGGCTCGTATTTCGTGGTCGGTGTCGTCAGCTTCTTCTGGGCGATCCTCTGGTTCCTCTATTTCCGCGACCGTCCGGCCGACCATCCGGACATCACCCCCGCAGAGCTCGAGCGGCTGCCGGCGCCGCGGGCGCCTGGGCAGAAGATCGCGGTGCCGTGGGGCCCGCTCTTCATCCGCATGCTGCCGGTGACGGTCGTCTATTTCTGCTATGGCTGGGCGCTGTGGCTGTTCCTCAGCTGGATTCCGCAATATTTCGAGCATGGCTATCATCTTCAGCTGAAGAACACGGCCTTCTTCGCGACCAGCGTCTTCCTGGCCGGCGTGATCGGCGACAGTTTGGGCGGCGTGGTCAGCGACGGGCTGCTGCGGCGCACCGGCAACGTCAACCTGGCGCGGCGGACCATGGTCGCCGTCTGCCTCACCGGCGCGCTCCTGTCGCTGATGCCGATGCTGTTCATCCATGACCTCACCATCTCGACCATCTGCCTGAGCGCCGGATTCTTCTTCATCGAGATGACGATCGGCCCGATGTGGGCCATTCCGATGGATATCGCCCCCGCCTATTCCGGCACGGCGTCGGGCTTCATGAATTCCGGCTCGGCGCTGGCGGCGATCATCTCGCCCGTCGTTGCCGGCTGGATGATCGACAAAACCGGCAATTGGGATCTGCCCTTCCTGTTTTCGATCGGATTGCTGGCGCTCGGCGTGGCGCTGTCCTTCACCATGCATCCGGAGCGCCGGTTCGAGACGCCGACGCTCAGCCCGGTTTAAGGGAAGCGCGTCCCGGGCCAATCAAGACCCGGGACGCCCCCGCTCTATTCCAGAAAAACTGCATATTGTCGCAGTAACGCCAATGTCCGGCGTCGGATCTGCCATGCCCGAAAAGCAATCCAACCGCAATTGACACACGACCCAGTCTGATCCTTAGAGATCAGGCGGCGCTTTCCTTCCATTCCTAGTATGCGTTAGAGGAATGGCTGAAAAAACATTTACGTTTGCAACAAAACTAGAATTTTCCTGTCACATTCGAGGGATAGAGAGTCCCCATCGGCTGCGCTGATGAGATGATTGGCGCGACAGAACGTCGCTACTTTGGCATTCGCTGAAAGTACGGGAATTTCTCCCGGACTCGCCACGCGCCGACTCATTCATTACTTGAAAGGACATAACATGCCCTCTAAGCACAGCTTGGCCTATGGCGCCATGCTCGGTGCGGCGCTGTCGGCGAGTGGGCAGGCTTCGGCCGCTCAAAGCCCGGACCTCACCTCCCTGCTGGCTCAGCAACAGCAGCAGATCCAGCAGCTTCAGCAACAGATCCAGTCTCTCCAGGACGCGGTGAAGACCGAGCAGACCCAGCGCGTCGCGGCTCAGGCAGCACCGCCGGCACCGGCTCCGGCCGCCGACGCGCCGAAGGTCGTCGAGACGCCGAACAACCGCTTCTTCCTGTCGAGCGCCGACGGGCAGAACACGATCGGCCTGACGGGCCGCCTGCATCTCGATGCCGGCGACTACTTCAATGTCCATCCCGATTCGAGGGCGACGGGCCCGGGCGATCTCAGCAGCGGCTTCAATGCCCGCCGCGCCCGCATCGGCGTCACCGGCAAGGTCGACGGCGATTGGGGCTACGCCTTCATCTACGATGCCGGCAACTCGCAGGACAACACGCCCAAGGGCATCCAGACCGCCCAGATCTCCTATAACGGCTTCAAGAACACCGCGCTCGAGTTCGGCTATTCCGACACCTTCTTCACGCTCGACGAAGCCACCAGCTCGAACGACATCCTGTTCATGGAGCGCGCCAGCCCGGGCGCCATCGCGACCGGCCTCAACGCCGGCGACTTCCGCTCGAACGTCGGCGTTCGCAACTGGAGCGACCGCTATTGGGTCGGCGCCTATTTCACCGGCCCGTCCCAGGGCCAGGCGCACAATCTGACCGCCGAGCAATTCGGTGCGTTCCAGCGCGCGACCTACCAGGTGCTCAAGGGCGACGACTACTCCCTGCATATGGGCTTCGCCGTCGACGAACTGCTGAAGGCGCCGAATACCGGCATCGGCACGGCCAACGGCATCTCGCTCAGCGATGCGCCCGAGCTGCGCATCGACAATACGGCACTCCTCAACACCGGCACGATCGGCACCCTCGCCAATCCGCTGGAAGATGCCCAGGTCTATAATTTCGAGGCCGCGGCCACCTGGCGCAACCTGTTCTTCCAGGGTGAGTATTTCCACTTCGACGTGGATCGCCGCGGGCTTCCAGGCGCCAGCTTCGATGGCGGCTATGGCGAGGTCAGCTATGTCCTGACCGGCGAGCAGCACAAATACATCCCGTCGGCCGGCGCCTATGCCGGCATCATCCCGGATCATCCGGTCTCGCTGTCGTCGGGCGGCATTGGTGCCTGGGAAGTGGCGGCCCGCGTCAGCTATATCAGCCTGATCGACGATTTCATCTCCGGGACGGCCATCTCCAAACAGCCGGCCGCCATCGATGGCGGCAGGCAGACCAACTTCACGCTCGGCGTGAATTGGTATGTGAATTCGAACATCCGCTACATGGTCAACTATGTGCACGGCACGTTCGACAAGTCGAACCCGACCGCCATCGCCGGTGCCCCGCTGGGCGCCCAGATCGGTACGAGCTTCGACGCGATCGGCGTTCGCGCCCAGGTCGCCTTCTAAAAGCAACGCATCATGCCGCCGATGGAGCATCGCTCCGTCGGCGGCTATGCTCGCACCATGTCCGATGCGAGCGACATTTCGGCCGATTGGCTCTGCCGCGATTGCGGCCGGCTCGACCGGGGTATTGAGCCCGGCCCCTGCCCGGCCTGCGGTTCGGCGCGCACGCTCTGCCATGCCGAGCTGGCACATCTCGCCATCGCCCATGTCGATTGCGACGCCTTCTATGCGAGCGTCGAAAAACGCGATCGGCCCGAGCTGGCCGAGCTTCCCGTCGTGGTCGGCGGCCGCCAGCGCGGTGTGGTGCTGACCGCCTGCTACGTGGCGCGCCGCTACGGCGTCCGCTCGGCCATGCCGATGGGACGGGCACTCCAGCTCTGCCCCGACGCCGTGGTGATCAAGCCCGACATGGAGAAGTACCGCAGCGTCTCGCGCGAGATCCGGGCGCTGATGAACGCCGCAGCACCCGTGGTCGAGAGCGTCTCGATCGACGAGGCCTATCTCGACCTCCATGATTCCGAGAAGGACGAGCCGCCGGCGCGCACGCTCGCCCGCCTGTCGCTCCAGATCGAGCGCAGGATCGGCGTCACCGTCTCGATCGGTCTCGGCGCCAACCGGATGCTGGCCAAGATCGCGAGCGACCTCGGCAAGCCGAGGGGATTCCACATCATCGGCCACGGCGATGCGGTCGAGGTGCTGGGCCCGATGAAGGTCGGCGTGCTGCCCGGCATCGGCCCGGTGACGGCGCGCCGGTTCGAGGAGCGCGGCTGGTTCACCGTCGCCGATCTGCTCGCCGTCAAGGAGGACGAGCTGGTCCATCGCCTGGGCAGCTGGGGAAGGCGGCTCATCGCCAATGCGCGCGGCGAGGATGGCCGCAGGATCGGCCGCACGCGCCCGCGCTCGGCCTCGGTCGGGGCCGAGACGACGTTCGATCACGATCTCTCCCGCCCCGACGAGATCGAGCCGATCCTCAAGCATTTGTGCGAGCTGCTGGCGCAGCGGCTGGCCAAGGCCGATCTCGCTGCCGGCAGCCTGACCCTCAAGCTCAGGCGTGCCGATTGGAAGACGATGACGCGCGCCTGTCGGCTGCATGACCCGACCAAGCAGGCCCAGACGATCTTGCAAGCGGTCCAGCCGGTGCTGGCGAGCGAGCTCGACGGTTCGGCCTTCCGGCTCGTCGGCGTTACCGCGCATGATCTGGTGCCGGGATATCGCGCCGATCCGCCGGATCTATTCCGTTGACGGGCCTCGGCAAGTCCACTCAGCATGATGCCGGTGCTCAGAAGGAGCTGCGATGTCGAACACGCGCTGGCAGCATCGGCCCGACGGGTCGAACTGGGGCGATTTCGGCCCCGATGATCAGCTGGGCCGGCTCAATCTGCTGACGCCGGAACGGCGGCGCGAGGCGGTCGCCGAGGTGCGCGACGGGCTCGCCTTCTGCCTCAGCCTGCCGCTCGACTATCCGGGCGGCAATCTTTTGAATCCGCGCCGCTATCCACCGGCGCTGCGGCCGACCCTGCGCGACGGGCTGCCCAACATGAACTTCCCGCTGCGCCGGGCCGATCCGACGCTGACCGATGTCGTCTCCGACGATGCCGTCCTCCTCCATCTGCAATATTCGACGCAATGGGATAGCTTCGCCCATGTCGGCAGCCTGTTCGACGCCGATGGCGACGGCATTGCCGAGCCGGTCTACTACAATGGCTATCGCGCGCATGAGCATGTGCTGGGTCCCGTGCGCTACGAGGACATCGAGGTCGAGCCCACCCATGCCGAAACGACCGGCGCCTTGGCGCTGGGCATCGAGACGATGGCGGCGAGCTGCGTCCAGGGCCGCGCCGTCATGGTCGATCTCGAGGCCCATGTCGGCCGGGCACGCGCACTCATCGGCTATGAGAGGCTGATGGAGATCCTCGAGGCCGACGGGGTCGAAATCGAGGCCGGCGACATGATCTGCTTGCGCACCGGCTTCGATCGCGTGCTGCTGGAGATGAACCGGCATCCCCGGCTCGAGCCGCTCGAGCATAGCTGCGCGGTCCTCGACGGGCGCGACAAGCTGCTGCTGGGCTGGATCAGCGACAGCAACATCGTGGCCCTCATCTCCGACAATTACGCCGTCGAGGCCCATCCGGCCCGGCCCGGCCATGGCGATTATTGCGCGGCCCTGCCGCTGCATGAGCATTGCCTGTTCAAGCTCGGCGTGCCGCTGGGCGAGCTCTGGTACCTGAGCGAGCTCGCCGACTGGCTGCGCGCCCGCGGCCGGCACCGCTTCCTGCTGACCGCCCCGCCGCTCCGGCTGCCCGGTGCGGTGGGCTCGCCGGTGACGCCGGTGGCGACGGTTTAAGGCGCCGGCACGCTCTCCAGAAGCGCCCGCCGCTCCCGCAGCCGCTCCTCCATGAAGCGCCGCCATTCGGCCCTGAGGATCGGCGGCCGGGCCGGGAAATGCTCGTCAAGGAAGATCGCCTCGGCCACGCGGTCCGAGCGGAAGTGCCGGAAATCTTGGCGTAACTCGCACCAGCCGGCGATCACCCGGGTGCCTTCCTGGAAGCCCAGCGCCACCGGCCAGATCGTGCGCTCGGTCTCGCTGTCCAGCCGGTCGCGATAGCGCAGCGTGAGTTTGCGCCCCTGGCGGATCCAGGCGCGCAGGCGGCCGAGATCGAGCCCGTCCGGCGCCACCAGACGACCGGGCCGCGTCATCGCCACGGGATCGGCGAGGAAGGGCCGGAGATGCTCGGGCACTACGGCGCCGATCTTGGCGATGAGATCGCGCGCCGCCTTGGCCAGCATCGGATCCGCATGGCCGGCCACCCATTGGGCACCGAGCACCGCCGCCTCGATCTCGTCCGGCGTCAGCATGAGCGGCGGCATATCGAAGCCCGGCTCCAGCACATAGCCGAAACCCGCCTCGCCGCAGATCGGTACGCCCTGGCCGATGAGATCGGCGACATCGCGGTAGATGCTGCGCTTCGAGACCTCAAGCTCGGCCGCGAGCGCCTCGGCCGTGACCGGTCCGCGGGCGCGCCGGAGCGCCTGAATCAGATGGAACAGCCGGTCGGCCCTGCGCATCCGCCCCTCGCCGCTGACGCCTGCTGCCATAATGGTGGCAGCAGGGGTGGCTTACACAAGTCCTCATCAACAAGGAGGACATCATGATCATTCTCTATGGCGGCGGACCCAATTTCGGCCTGCCCGAGACCAGCCCTTATGTCACCAAGACCGAAATTCAGCTCCAGCTGGCCGGATTGCCCTTTCGCAAGGTGATGGCATCCCCGCCGGACTCGCCCAAGGGCCAGTTGCCTTTCATCGATGATGACGGCGAGAAGATCGCCAATTCGACCTTCATCCGCACTCATATCGAGCGGAAATACGGCGTCGATCTCGACCAGGGCCTCGACCGGCGCGAGCGGGCGCTAGCCTGGACCATCGAGCGGACGGTCGAGAACCATTTCGGCTGGACCGTGGGCTATGGCCGCTTCTTCATCGCAGCGAATTTCGCCAAGGGGCCGGCGCATTTCTTCGACAAGGCGCCGGAAGCGGCGCGCGAGCAACTGAGGGCAGACCTGCTCGAGCGTGTGCGCAACCGTTTCTTCGAGGTCGGCATCACCCGCCATACCGCCCCCGAGATCGAGTGGCTCGGCGCCCGCACGCTCGAGACGCTGTCGGTCGTGCTGGGCAATCAGGACTATCTGTTCGGCGATCGCCCGACCGGCAGCGATGCGATCACTTTCGCCATGCTGGCCGGCCTCTTCACGCCCTTCTTCGATATGCCGCTCGGCCGGCATGCCGACAGCCTGCCCAATCTCAGGGCCTATACCGACCGGATGATGGCCCGGTTCTATCCGGAATTCGCTTGGCAGCCGCTGCGCGAGGCGGCATAGAGGCCCGACCGCCCAGGCGAGCATGGCTCCGCTGTCGTGCGACGGAGCCATGCTCATGACCAGCCCGCTCATCCATCTCATCTGCGGCTCGACCGGGGCCGGCAAATCGACCTATGCGCTGCGCCTGGCCGACGAGATCGGCGGCGTCAGATTCTCGATCGACGAATGGATGGCGGCGCTGTTCTGGAAGGACAGCCCGCAACCGCTCGAAGCGGCATGGTCCATGGAGCGGGTCGAGCGCTGCTATGAGATGATCTGGCGGGTCGCAGCATCCGTCTCGGGACGCGGCGTGCCCGCGATCCTCGATTTGGGGTTCTCGCGGCGGTCAGATCGGATGGCGTTCGCCGGCCGCGCGGCCGAAGCGGATCTGCCCGTGCGGCTTCACTTCCTTGATGTGCCGGCCGAAGAGCGCTGGCGGCGCGTTCAGCAGCGCAATGCGGCGCAAGGTGGTACGCGCCATCTCGATTTCGCCATCACGCGCGAGATGTTCGATTTCGTCGAAACCATGTGGGAACCGCCGACGCCGGGGGAGATGGCGCAGTTGGATGGTGTCCGCCTGACCTGAGCGCTGCCTGTGGCGGCGCGGGATTGTCAACCGCCCGGCCTCGATTTCATTGCTTGAACCGAGATTCGCAGACTCTACCAGTGGTATGCCTCCACGTACCGCTTGACTCTGCTCAGCGTAGCTGGTCTGGGTGCTTTCGATACCATTCTACCGGGAATAGTGCGCTCCCTATGCATCGACCGACCCGACGTACCGTAATGGCGACAGCGATTGCAGGCGCGGCCACGGCCGCATTGCCCCGTGGGTCCGGCGCGGAGAGTGGCACCGTCCTCGATGATGCCAGTCACCTCAATCCGACAGTCGTCGCACGCCATCTCGTCCTCGGACCGGATGACGAGGCCGCCATGATCGAGCGGCTTCGGGCTGAGTTAAGAGAGGCGGCAGTCGCCGGTCGCGCGGTCGCGATGGGGGTCGCGCGCCATTCGATGGGAGGTCAGAGCCTCGCGAGGGAGGGAACGGCTCTTACCTTCAATACGCCGATCTGCCTTCCGGACCGCGCTGCCGGGACCTACCGAGCGCAGCCGGGCGCGCGCTGGCGCGACGTCATAGCGACGCTCGACCCCCTGGGGTTCTCGCCTTCCGTGATGCAATCTAATGATGATTTTGGCATCGCCAGTACATTCTCGGTAAACGCCCACGGATGGGCCGTCCCGCACGGACCTTTCGGCAGCACGGTACGATCCATCCAGTTGATGCTGGCAGATGGGTCCGTGGTGGAATGCTCGAGGCAGGTGAATTCAGAGCTGTTTCGGCACGTGATGGGTGGCTACGGCTTGCTCGGGATCATTCTTTCACTCGACGTAGAAATGACCCCGAACCTCCTGCTCAAACCCACCTTCGATCCGATCGCGGCCGAGGCTTTCGCGACTCCCTTCGTCCGAATCTGCAATGACCCGCAGGTCAAGATGGCCTATGGCCGGCTGGACGTGTCCCAAGGTGAATTCCTCGAGCAGGCCCTTCTTGTGTCCTATAGGCCCGCTCCAGCGTCAGATCACGCTCTGCCCGGGGTGGAAGCGCCCGGTACCTTCACCGCGCTCTCGCGCGATATTTATCGCTCCGAAATCGGTTCGGACTTGGGCAAGCGATTCCGCTGGTTCATGGAGACCACGGTCGGCCCTCGCCTGGCGACGGGTGAGGTCACGCGCAACTCGCTCCTCAATGAACCCGTCTCGGCGCTCGCAGGACACGATGCGAGGCGGACAGACATTCTCCACGAGTATTTCGTACCGCCCGAGCGCTTCCCCGCCTTCTTGGCAGCCTGTCGCGAAATCATCCCGCCGAGCAGGCAGGATCTGCTCAACGTGACGCTTCGTTATCTCGCAGCCGATACTGACAGCGTTCTCGCTTATGCGCCGACACCTCGCATCTCTGCGGTGATGTCTTTTTCTCAGGCCAAGACATCAGAGGCCGAGGCCGGCATGCAGCGCATGACCCGCGACCTCATCGAGCAGGTGCTCTCGATCGGCGGCAGCTTCTATCTGCCCTATCGCCTGCATGCGCGCCACGACCAGGTCGTCAGGGCTTACGCCAAGTTCGACGATTTCGCTGCTGTAAAGCGCCGGTACGACCCGGGTCTCTTGTTTCGCAATGCTCTGTGGGAGAAGTGGATGGTTGGCCAGACGACGGAGAAGGGCTGATGCAGTTTCATCGCCTGCTTGCCTGCTGTTACGGCATCGCCTTAGTCGGTGTTACCGTGCTCGGTTGGATCCCGGGTGTCACCGACTCCACGGGCCGCATCTTCGGTATCTTCCGGCTGGCTTGGTACAATGATGCCCTGCATCTAACCTCTGCCGCGTGGGCCTTCGCGGCAGCCGCGACCTCGAGATCGGCATCGATCTTCTTCTTGCGAGCGTTCGGGTTCTTTTATCTGACGGACGGCGCGCTCGGTCTCGCGAGTGGATCGGGTTATCTCGATCTCGGGATCGTCATCTGCGGCGTTCAAGATCTGCCATTCACATTCAAACTCTTCGCCAATCTCCCTCACATCGGGTTGGGGGGCATTGCCATCACGGCCGGCTTCTGGCGCGGCATGCGCATGAAGCGCACCGCGTGACAGGATGAGGCTGCGGCGCAGGCTTCTCCAGATCGGCGCCGGCCTCGGTGCGCTGGTGCTGATAGCATTCACAGTTCCGGTGACCACCGTAGAAGCGCTGTGCCGCCCTTCGGGTCAATCTCCGGCTCTCGACTCCACGAAGGATTTCGGAATTATCGATCCCGGCTATCGGCGAGCGCTGACCACCAGCGTTATGTCATATCCCGAATGGTACATGGTTTATGCGTACCAGGACTTCGCTGATACCTTGCGACACGAAGATGAATACAGATTCGGGTACTGGGCCAGTGTCTCGGAGTATTGGTCTGGTTTGTGTGCCGTTAATCGGGCTGCCATCGTCCAGGGGGGTGGGGAGCTCGACGAAAAGGTCACGCTCTACATTATCGGTGTCAGCTTCACGGCCGAAATGGCGGCGAAGGGCCTATATGAATCGACGGTCGGGCAGCTGTTCGCGTGGATTCGAGGCCCCGAGAAGACCAACGAGGATCGCTTTTCGGCCTCGGTAGCGGCGGAGTATGCCGAATTCCTCAATCAGAATTTTTGGTACCAATTCGATTTTTGGCGGCAGATCGGACGGCTTTGGAGCGATGTCCCGTTTGATCGATCTAGCCCGAGCCGAGCCTTGGAGCGCCGGATTGCCCTGACGGCCGAGTGGTCCTTCAAGACAGTCTACGCCAAGGTGATTGCCGCTTTGGCCGACCTCTCTCCACCTGAATATAGGATCGAAAGCGTGGTCAGTCGCCTCGATGCCTCGGATCTTGCGGCCAATCCAACGATCACCGTCATTCGCGATTTGGAGGGCGGCGAGCAACTTATCGTGACGCCGCGCTACGTCGCTTTTATGCAGATCATGCTGGACCTGGCCGCGCGCGGCCGAGACTTCTTCGAGATTGCCGGGAATCACATAATCTTCGTCACAATGCTTGTTCCACCCGGAATCGAGGTGGACCTGCCCGGGCGGGAACCCATTCTCTCCAATCTCATCCAATCCCGGCCCGGCTGGCGTCGAATGGGTTTTGAGATCCGTGTACCGGACCTGACGAAAACGATCCGGTCGACGCAGGCGCAAGGGATGGTCATCGAACATATCTACGATTATTGAACAGGCTCACTGAATTCGGGGCGAGCCGCCAATGGTCGCAGGTGGCGAAACCTACCGCGCCTTGCGCCACATCGGGTAGATGGTCGGGCCATCGGGGAAATTGATGGCCCCCATCTCCTCGAAGCCGAAGCTGGCATAGAGCGGCACATTGGTATCACGGCTCGCCTCGAGATATGCGGGCATATGGGCGGCATCGATTTGGGCCAGGCGGTGCCGCATGGTGACGCCGCCATAGCCCTTGCCTTGGCTTGCGGGATCGGTGCCCAGCACCATCAGATACCAGTGCGGCTCGCGCGGATGCGCCTTTTCGATCGTGTCGAGAATGGTGAAGACCCGCCGCGGCATCAGACCATAGACGCCGATGAACTTGCCGATATTGCGCACGATCTCCCAATTGGAGATGTGCCAATGACCGGGTGGCCGCCACATCGAGCCGGAGACGAAATCGCCCGTGACGTTGCAGCCGCCGAGCGCGTGGTTGCTCTGGAACAGCAGGCGGAACATCGGCGCCAGCTTGCGCTGCCGTATGGCCGGGTCCGGAAACATATAGACCATGACCGGATCTTCGATGAAGGCGCGCGCCAGCATCGCGACCATCGGCTCCTTATCGGCGTCAATGGCCTGCCGCGCCGTTGCCCGCGGCGGCTGGGCCGTGCCGGCGCTCAGCGAAATGGGAACCGCCATGTCTCCACCTCCCGACAAGATGGCGTCAATCTAGCTCAACCTCGGCACGGCGCCAAACAAAAACGATAATACTGTTTTTATTCCGCTGCGGCCTCCTCCACCAGCGCCGCCGTCGCCGCCAGGCGCTCGAGATTGGCTTCATGCGAGGCCCGGCTGATGCGGTAGGCGGACATCACCAGCATGGCGAAGACATAGAGCACCGAGATCGCGATGACATAGATCAGCACCAGATGCTCGAGCACATCGCCCGGCACCTGGCCGGGCTTGGCCGCCGAGGGGAAGGCGATCAATCCCAGCAGCAGGCTCGACAGGAAGGTGCCGATGCCGGACACGCATTTCTGGATGAAGCTGTTGGCCGAGAAGAACAGCCCTTCGGAGCGGCGCCCGGTGGTGAGCTGGCTGTCCTCGACCACATCCGCGATCATCGAGGCGACGAGGATGGCGCCCGCGATGAAGAAGGTGACGGAAACCGTGCCGAAGCAGAACAGCGTCGGCAGCAGTGCCGGCGAACCGTTCTCCGGGAACAGGCCGCCGAGGCGCAGCAGGAAGGGCAGCGGATAAAGAACGGTCGAGACGATCCAGACCGCGATGCCAGCCTGCTTCTTGCCGATCGCGCGCGACAGGATGCCGGCCAGCGGTACCGCGGAGAACGCCGAGATGAAGTATCCCAAGCTGAGGATCGAGCCTTGCTGCGAGGTCAGCTGCCAGAAATAGGTCCAGAAATAATAGGTCAGCGAGGTGGTGAGCCCATTCGCCATGCTGACGAACATGCCGGCGAGCAGGACCATGAGGAAGGAGCGATGCGACAGCGTCGCGAACATCTCGGCCGCGGCCTGGCCGAGAGTATGGTGACGCTTCGGCGGCGGTGCCTTGAGATCGGGGATGTGCCGATGGGTGCCGCCGGCCGAGATGAGGATCGCGAACAGCATCACGATGCCGGCCGCGATGCCGTAATGCGCATAGCCCACGGGATTGAGCTGGCCCGTGGGATGCGTCGCATCCGGTACCAGGAACACCGCGAAGGCGAGCGTCGCCATGGTGAGGCCGCCGGCCCAGCCGAAGAAGTAGCGATAGGCCAGGAACGAGGTGCGCTGATCGTAATTCTCGGTCAGCTCCGGCGCCAAGGCCGAGCTCGGGATCTCGTAGAAGGTGATGAAGAGCCGGACGATGATCGCGACGACGATGAGATAGGCGAACAGCTCGTGCTGCGAAAGCCCGCTCGGCGGGTCCCAGAGCAGCATGTAGGAGAGCGCCACCGGCACGGCCGCCGCATACATGAAGGGGTGGCGGCGCCCGAAGCGCGAATGCAGCCGGTCGGACCAGTTGCCGACGATCGGATCGAGCACGGCGTCGAGCACCAGGGCGATCAGCAAGGCCAACCCCACCCACTGCACCTGCAGGCCCAGCACCTGGTTGTAATAGATCAGCAGCAGATAGGAAAAACCCTGGTCCTTGACGCCATAGGCAACTGAGCCAAAGCCGTAGAACAGCTTGGTCGTATAGGTGATCGGACCCCCGACCCTGGTCGGCTGCATCGCCGTCTCCTCCTGGATAAGTTCTTGTTTTTATCGTTGTGGCGGCGCGCCTCGTTGGACGCGCCGCCTTATATGGTACGTCAGAAAATCTCGAACAGGCCCGCCGCCCCCATGCCGCCGCCGACGCACATGGTGACGATGCCATATTTGGCGCCGCGCCGTTTGCCTTCGATCAGCACATGGCCGGTCATGCGGGCACCCGACATGCCATAGGGATGGCCGATCGAGATGGCGCCGCCGCTGACATTGAGCCGGTCGTTCGGAATGCCGAGCTTGTCGCGGCAATAGATCACCTGGCTCGCGAACGCCTCATTCAGCTCCCAGATGCCGATATCGTCGACGGTGAGGCCGTGGGCCTTCAAGAGCTTCGGCACCGCGAAGACCGGGCCGATGCCCATCTCGTCCGGCCGGCAGCCGGCGACCGCCATGCCGCGATAGGCGCCCAAGGGCGTCAAGCCGCGGCGCTCGGCCTCTTTCGCCTCCATCAGGAGCGAGGCGGCCGCCCCGTCCGACAGCTGCGAGGCGTTGCCGGCCGTGATGTACTTACCTTCCTTGACCTGCTGGCCGCCCTTGAACACGGGCTTCAGGCCATTGAGGTCGGCAAGCGTGGTCTGCGGCCGGTTGCCCTCGTCGGCGGAGAGGGTGACCGGGCGCTTCGAGGTCTCGCCGGTCGCCTTGTCGGTCACCAGCATGGTCGCCGACATGGGCGCGATCTCGGCGTCGAAGCGGCGCGCTTCCTGCGCCGCCGCCGTGCGCTGCTGCGACTGCAGCGCGTACGCGTCCTGCGCCTCGCGGCTGACGCCATAGCGCTCGGCGACCAGCTCGGCCGTCTCGATCATCGCCATATAGAGGGCAGGGACCTTGGCCACGAGCTCAGGATCGCCGGCGCGATAGCCGTTGCGATGCTCGTTCTGCACCAGCGAGATGGATTCGACACCACCGCCGATCGTGACGGTCATGCCGTCATCGATGATCTCTTTGGCCGCGGTCGCGATCCCCATCAGGCCGGACGCGCATTGCCGGTCGATGCTCATGCCGGCGACCGTGTCGGGCAATCCGGCGCGCAGGGCCGCCTGGCGGGCCACATTGAAGCCCGTCGAGCCCTGCTGGAGCGCACAGCCGAACACGACATCGTCGATCTCGGCCTTGTCGACGCCGGCGCGCTCGACCGCGGCGGCGATGGCATGG
>CAVXLN010000011.1:0-65905 GCA_963762435.1 uncultured Alphaproteobacteria bacterium
ATGCTAAATTGCCTTCGCTCTGATTGGTTGGACCATGCTAGTGGATAGAACCTGACGGAAGAGTCCCTTGGGGGGATTCCCATGGGCTCGCGGACGTGCGAGTCTGAGGGATGCGTACGGGAATCACTGTCGATGTGAGTTCAGCCGATCGTGTTCGGCTCGAAGCGATCGTATCGGACCGGAACAGCCCTCAGAAGCATGCTTGGCGCGCTCGGATCGTGCTGCTTACATCTGATGGGCTTGGCACCAATGAGATCATGCGCCGGACCGGGAAGACGAAGACCGTCGTCTGGCGCTGGCAAGAGCGCTTCATGCGCGACGGTGTGGCTGGCCTTCTGCGCGACAAGACGCGGCCGTCGCGTATTGCCCCGCTCGAGCCCGAGGTCGCCGTGCGGGTTGTCGAACTGACGCAGGGCGACCCGCCCGGCGAGACGACGCATTGGACTGCGGCGGCCATGGCTGCGGCGGTCAAGATCAGCGTCTCCTCGGTACAGCGTATCTGGCGAAGCCATGGGCTCCAACCGCACCGGGTACGGCAATTCAAGCTGTCGCGCGATCCGGAATTCGTGCCGAAACTCAGGGATATCGTCGGGCTCTATGTCGATCCGCCCGCCCACGCGATCGTGCTGAGTGTCGATGAAAAGAGCCAGATTCAAGCCCTTGACCGAACCCAGCCGGGCCTGCCGCTGAAGCCCGGTCGGTGCGGAACCATGAGCCACGACTACAAGCGCAATGGCACGACCACGCTCTTTGCCGCCCTCAACGTGCTCGAAGGCAAAGTCATCGGCCGATGCATGCAACGTCACCGGCACCAGGAGTTCATCCGCTTCCTCAACGCCATCGAGGCGGAGATCCCGGCCGGCAAGATCATCCACGTCATCCTCGATAACTATGGCAGCCACAAGCATCCCAAGGTTCGTGCCTGGCTCGAAAGGCATCCGCGCTTCGTCTTCCACTACACGCCGACCTCGGCATCCTGGCTCAACGCCGTCGAGGGTTTCTTCGCGAAGCTCACCAAGAGGCGCCTCAAGCGCGGTGTGTTCCGCTCGCTCGTCGAACTCCAGGCCGCCATCAACCGCTTCCTCGCCGAGACCAACGAAAACCCGAGGCCCTTCGTGTGGACGGCGAGCCCGGATACCATCATCGCCGCCGTCAAACGAGGGCACCAAGCGTTAGATTCGATCCACTAGAAGCGGCCGGCGGGCGTCGCCTCCTGGATCTTGCTTTCAAATTGAATATTCGGAGCGCAACCGGCGGCGGCGGGTCCGACGAGAAACGATCAATTCGGCCCGCGCTTAGGTCGAATTGATCGGCGCTCGCTATAATCGAGCACGATGAAACCGCCAGATTTGCTCGCTTGCGTCGCCAGTATTTCCGTCGGTCCGACATTGAACGTTCCCGCTTCTTTACACCGAACTCAGATACCGTAGATGTCTGGAACAATTGCTCTACGTAATTGTCTTCCTTTGTAAGCCCCGTATAAATATTTAACACCTTTGAGCATCGGGCGGAAAATTGGCGCTGCGGTGTTCGATGATGGAATATAGCTGAGAGGTGCGGCGGCGCTTACAGCGACTATGGCTAACGGCGTGCCTAGCAGGCCCTCCAGAGTGTTATGGTATTTCATAACGAGGCCGCCATATGCAGCGACGGAACCAATTCTGGAAGCACGTTTTAGATTGATTGATACGAAGCCACCATCATCTTCAAAGTGGAAATCGCTAAATTTCGACGCGAGAAGATTTAAGATGGCGTCAGCGTATTTGCGTTGGAGTTCGCGATCGGATTCTCCTCGTATCTGCCTCAATAAGGATCGCCACTTGGTGTCGGTGATAGTCGAAAATAAAACGTCCCAGCTCGCCTCACCAAATCCTTCTTGGGTCACACGAAGGGAATCATCAATTCGCAGGTCAGCTACATACGTTGCAAGTGAAGTCGGATCGAAATCTCCGATATCCCGGATTTGCCAATCGGACGAAAGAATGCATGTTTCGGCACCATACATTCTGTGCCTTACTTGGTGCCATTCGGCTTCGGTCCAGAAGTCGACGATGGGATAGTAGTGCCCATAATGGGTTGGGCCGTCTTTGTGGATTGGATTCATCGTGGTTATATTGTCGCCAAATCGGCGCACAAACTCTGAATTCAATCCATCCAGCTCTTCCTTCGAAAATTGCTTACTTAAGCCTTCAAGCCTTTTTGTTCTCTCAAGAACCGACATCATCGGGCGAAAATCTTCCAAAGCGGCCGGTCGTTTTGTTGCCTCCCGGTTTTCCAAAGCCTTATATTTGGTCAGGTAATCGACTAAGCCCTTAAGCCATTTTCCCGTGCTGTTGGTTAGGATTGCGGGGGTAGTAGCAAACTCGGGTGAATAATCGAGGCGCTCTTGGGCAGTTTCTTCGTCGATAAGCGACCTCTGATTTCTAATATTTTCGAAGTCGATTGCGTGTTCGATGCGATGTGCCTCGTATAACGGTGCCAGAATGTCGGCTAAACCACCGTATTCTTCGGCTTCAAGCGCGGCACTCGCATTGTCTTTCATTTCCTTCATCTTCGCCGGATCGTCGAAGCCTGCCTCGAACTCGCGGAAGAAGATGAACGATAGTTTAGGGTCTCGCCATCGAGCGGTGATAAATTGGACTATAGAGGGTTTGCTTGAATCATTACATGGAAAATCTGAAAGGCGATCAGTATTAAGCCAGAGTGGGCGCCATCCATAGTCTTGGCAAAAACTCTCGAACTTGGGATGTGAGCATAACTCTCCGAAGACCTGCACCGCAATTGGCGAGTCAAAGAAAGCGCCGGCCGAAAAGCACACCTGGCCTCCGAACAGAAGGCTGTAAAAAACGTCAGATCGCGCCTGAGCGGTAGTGTATGTATATTGTATGGCTTTGCTAGAGTCCGCTTTTCTGCTGTAAAGATTTTGAATTATTACCTTATGGTGGGGTATAGGGCCATATGACATCTTTTGTTGACACCGTTTCTCTCAGTCTTTTTCGGGATAAATATTGTTATGACGGGATGTTGCTCGCTGCGAGCTGCGGCATAAGATGGTAATCGATTTTGATTCTACCCGCACGCGATAATTATCTCCGTGCTGGTCGCGGAAGCTGCTGCAATCAGTGGCGTTGAACCCGGGGTCTTGCGATCAGGCGATCGATCCGCCTGGCCGGTCGAAGAACCCGCTGTCAATCGTCGAAGAGGCTGATACCCGTCATCGGCTCATCCTGCCGTCACTTGTCCGGCCGGATATTCAAACTATCCACCAGCATCTTTTGCTTATCCGTCTTATGCGGGCTCGCCTCGATTTCCACGATCGTCTCGGGCACGAGCTTGTCTGGATCGAGGCCGTGGGCCAGCAGCTCTGCCTTGTTCGCCCGAATGAAGGCGCAGTCTTCCTCATCGACGACGCGGACCACGACGAGCGTGTACTGGGATTGGAAGTCGACGCGGGTGATCGGTCCGCCGATCGAGACGGTCCGGTCGGTGTCAAAGGCGGATTCCGGCTCGTAGGTCTCGTCCTTGCAAGCGGCGATCACCGGCGGCTCCGAATTGAAGGACAGATCGTCGAGCTTCCAGCTATCCGCCTCCTTCACGAAGGTCAGAACCACGACATTGCTGACCGTGCTGCCGGGCGGCGGGCCGCCTGGAATTTTCTCGCCTTTCGGAATCTTCTTCGTTTGCAGTGTGGTGATGGTCGCCTTGTTGCCGGCGGCATCGAGTGCGGCTCGTGTGACCTCGACCGTGTCCGGCACCATCATCTTGGCGTCCTCGGTGAAGCGTTTGCGCTCCGCCGGCGTTTTCGGCATCGTTTCCTCGGCCAGAGCGCGCATCCGCGTCGAGCGCTGCTTGAACGCATCCGGCCAGTTTCCAGCCGCGAGCCCGTGGTTGTACTTGTCGAGTATCCCCAGCAATTGCTGCTGCAGGGCCGCATCCAACGGCTCGGCCACGGCACCGGGCGACAGGATCAGCAGCAACGCCAGAGTGATGAGCCATCGACGCACGGGGGCCTCCGCGAGCGAGTACCGCCGCGATGCTACGCCCCGCCCGACCGTGCTGCCAGCAGAACCTGTGCGCGTATTTTTCCTGGTGACATCTACTTTCAATCGATTGGTCGATGGTCCAATCGCCCGGATGCGCACGTTCGGCGAGCGGTGCAGGGGCGCCTCACAGTCCTCCGCTGCGTTTCGTCGTCTGTTTCCTGGCGTTCGTCGATGAAGCCGTCGTTGGACGAAGCGCTCGCCGCTTCGATCGAACGCCGAAGGACGAGGACGGCGGGGATCGCTAGCCTTCCACTCAGAGGTAAATGACGCCTCGCAACACTTGACCTGGGAGGCCAGCAATGTCCCCACGCGTCCGAATAGTTGCCCTTTCAGCCGCTCTATTGATGTCCGGCTTCAGCCTCGCCGATGCCGACGAAGTATCCACGGAGACTGTCATCGGTCCGGCGTCGCCACTGCTCGAACGTCACGCCGAGTTGGTTAGGATCGGCGATCTCGACCTCCAGAGCGAAGGCGGCCAGGCGATGTTGATGCAGCGGCTGCATATTGCCGCCAAGGATGTCTGCAACCCCTTCGCGGATCGCCGCGCGCTCCTGGAAATACAGGGCTTCCACGTCTGCTACGATACGGCGATGGCGAACGCCACGGCCAAGGCGCGGACGGTCCTCATCGCCGCGGCGCACCCGGCCCATGAGTCCGTCGCCTCGATCGTCGTGGCCAGGCCTGTAGGCCAATAGGCGGCACCATGCGCGGATGCCGACCCCCCGCCTTCACCCCGAACAAACGGAGAGTGTCATGCCTGCTCATCTGACTTTGAGATTATCTGCCTATTTCGTGAAATTCGTCGCGGCCACGGCGGCAATGCTGATCACGGTGGCTACGGTCGCAATGTTCACCGGCGGCACCAGCCTATGATACCGGGGGCCGCCAGCCGGCGGCCTTCTATCGCTCGACCATGGCGCGGGCATTCTGCAAATAGGTCCGGCCGACGCGCAACTCACGCCCGTCGCTCAGCTCTACCAGCCATCCGCCCTCGCCATCCCGCCTGAAGCCCGCGATCCGGTCGCGGCGCACAATGGTCGAGCGGTGCAGCCGCACGAACTCGGCGGGGTCGAGCCGGCGCTCGAGCTCGCCGATGGTCTGATGCAGCAGGTATGAGCGCTGGCCGATATGAAGGCGCATATAGTCGCGCTCGGCCTCGATCAGCTCGATGTCGGCGGCCAGCACGCGGATGATCTCGGCGCGATGCGGTACCCAGAATTCCCGTGCCCAGGGCGAGGGCGGGAGGCGAGGCAGCGCCGCATCCGCATCGATCCGATGCTCGATCTGAGTGCGCACGCGTGCCACGGCGCGTTCGAGCCGACCGAGCTCGATCGGCTTCAGCAAATAATCAACCGCCGCCACGTCAAAGGCATCGATGGCGAAATGGTCGAATGCGGTGACGAAGATGACGGCGCTGCTGGCACCGGCGCGGTCCAGCGCACGGGCAACGTCAAGCCCGTCCAGCCCGGGCATGGCGATATCCAGCAACAGCAGGTCCGGGCAGAGCGCTTCGGCGAGACGGAGTGCCGCGGGGCCGTCCATGGCCGTGCCGATCAGATGCAGCTCCGGCAGCTGAGCACAAAGGATCTGCAGCCGCTCGATGGCAAGCGGCTCGTCATCGGCGATCAGCGTCCGGAGCATGCGCCCCTCGGTCATGTCTGCCTCAGCGGCAGCACGAGCTCGACGCGGAAGCCGCCACCGGACCGTGCGCCGTAGCGGCACTCGGCGGCGCCGGCGAAGCGGGCGGCGAGACGCTCGCAGACATTGCGCAGGCCGACGCCGTGGCCGCTGGCCTGAACGGCCGCGGTGGGTTCGTCGCCGGCGCCGCCGTCATCCTCGACGGTAAGATGCAGGCGGTCGGCCTCGCCATGGGCGCGGATCGCGACGGTGACCGGATGGCTGCTCCGGCTGACGCCGTACTTGATCGCGTTCTCGACCAGCGGCTGCAGGATCAGGCCCGGCACCGAGGCGCCCTCCGCCTCCGGCGCGATCTCGAAGCGGGCGAGCAGCCGGTCCGGAAAGCGCACCTTCTCGATCGCGAGATAGAGCTGCTGCATGCGGATCTCCTCCGAGAGCGGCACATCCTCGGTCGGATCGCCGGTCAGGCTCGCGCGGAAGAAGGCGGCGAGGTTGGCGATCATCCGCTCGGCTTCGTCCGTGCGCCCGCGCAGCACGAGGGTCGAGAGCGAGTTCAGCGTATTGAACAGGAAATGCGGATTGATCTGGTAGCGCAGCGCCCTGAGCTGCGCCGCCTGCGCCTCGGTGCGATAGCGCGCGGCGCGGCGCTCGGCTTGGCGGACGCGGGCAGCGTACATCAGCGCCACATGCAGCACGGCCCAAGCGGCGATGAAGAAGTACCAGCTGACGGCCGAATCCGCGATGGCCCATGGCCCGGAATGTTCCACGGGATTATTGGCGATCTCCTGAAGCGCCTTGTCGGAGGGCCGCACGACGTAGAAGGCGGCGTAATTGACGGCGGCATAGGCGATCGAGACTGGTACCGAAGCCAGGAAGGCAACCGTGACCAGGACCGGCATCGATCTGTGCTCGAAGCGACGCATCACCAGGGAGAGGATGAAGGTGAAGCCCATGCCGAACAGACAGACCGCCGCGCGCCGGCCCATCGCGCCGAGCTGGTCCGGTGCCCCATCGATCACCCAGCGCAGCGTGTTCAGCAGGAAATAGAAGGCCCAGAAACCGGCGATCGACAGGAGCGAAGATCGGCGGTCGAGCTGAGCATCGGATGGGCCGTTCGTCATGCCCCTCTTATAGCGCACTGAGGCACTTCCGGGCAGCGTGCCGGTCGAAACCGGCCGCTTGTTGGTCGAAACCTGCCGGGTGGGTCGTGACCGTGCCCCGGCGCGGCTATCGGTTTGCCGGCCCAGTACGATCGGCTCGGTCTGAAGCGCCGAGAATGGCGGCCTTTCCGCGGCCGCCGATCCGATTGTTCGGACGGGAGGCGGATCTGGCGACCATCCTGTCGTTGCTCGATCACGCGCGGCTGCTGACGCTCGCTGGTCCCGGCGGCATCGGCAAGACCAGTCTTTGCCTGGAAGTGGCACGCGCAGCGGGCCCCCGTTATCGAGACGGGATCGTCTTCGTCGATCTCTCGGTGCTGCAGGATCCGTCGCTCGTGGCGAGCCAGGTGGCGACGGCCCTTGGGATCGAGCTCGGAGGCGACACCGCACCGGCGGAATTGATCGCACGCTGGCTGAAGCCTCGGCAGCTTCTGATCCTGCTCGATAATTGCGAGCATGTCGTCGAGGCGGTGGCGCCGCTCGCCGAATCTATCTTGGCGGCCGCCCCTTCCGTGAGCTTGCTGGCAACGAGCCGGGAGCCGCTTTCCTGCGTCGGCGAGCAGGTCTATCGCCTGCCGTTGCTGTCGGTCCCCTCGGATGGGGTAGCATCGGCGGCGGAGGCGCTGGCGACCCCGGCCGTCGCCCTGCTGGTCGCCAGACTGCAGGCAGCCGATCTGCGCTTTGAACTGAGCGACGGCATGGCAGCGACGGCGGGTGCTATCTGCCGTCGGCTCGACGGCTTGCCGCTTGCCATCGAAATGGTGGGCGCACTGGCACCCGCTCTCGGCCTGGCGGCGGTCGCGGCCCGGCTGGAGGAACTGTTCCGCTTGACCGACGGCATGATTCGGACGGCAGCCCCTCGTCACCGCTCGCTCGAGGCGGCGCTTGATTGGAGCCATGCGCTGCTGGCGCCGGTCGAGCAGGTGATGCTGCGCCGGCTTGCCATATTTCCGGGCCCCTTCTCGCTTGTGGCCGTCGAAGCCGTCATCTCTGATGAAGCAGTTAGTCGCCGCCAGTGCGGCGCCGTGCTGGCCGTGCTGGTGCGCAAATCGCTCGTGTCGATCGACCCGACGGTCGTGCCCTCGCCCTATCGGCTGCTCGAGACCATCCGCACCTATGCCAGCGAAAAGCTCGACGCTGCCGACGAGCGCCACCTGCTTCAGAAGCGTCATGCGGGTTGCCTCTCCAGCATTCTGGCGGGCAGCGTGGGGGACTGGGCGAGTATGGGCGATGACGCCTGGATCGATCGCTATGGCTGGCTCATCGCGGATTTGCGGACTGCCTTGGGCTGGTGCTTCGGCCCTGATGGCGATGTCAGACAAGGCGTCGTGATCGTCGGTCATTCGTGCGTCCTCTGGCATATGCTGAATCTGGATGGTGAAGGACGCCGCTGGGCCGAGCGAGCGGCAACGGTGCTTGACCCCGACATGCCCGACGACGACGCGGCCCGGTTATGGTTCGCGATTGGATACTTGACTGGCCCACGCTCGCCCGATCGCGCGATCCGGGCCCTGCAAAAGGCCGCCGAATTGTTCCGCCGATCGGATAAGCCGGATGAGCGGGGCAGTGTGCTCGCCATGCTTGGCCAGGGACTATGCCTATCCGGCCAGATAGCGGCCGCCGCGGAAGCGCTGACCGAGGCGCGGACGCTGCTTAATCGAAGTAAAGACAAGCGGCATCTCGGGAATTGCGCGATGGCATTTGCCATCATTCTTGCTACCAAGGGAGCCTGGGCGACGGCACGGCAAGAACAGGAGCTGGCCCTGAGCCTGCTTGAGGCGGCTGGTGCCAGGCGGCGGGTAGTGACGGCCTTGGGCCATTTCGCCAATATCATGTGGGCCGAGGGTGCGATCGCGGCGGCAATTGAAACCAACAGGGATTTCCTGGCTCTGACACGGCGCGAAGGGTATCGGCGCCAGATCGGCCGCGCTGGCGGCAATCTCGTGGGAATGCCCACTGAACAGGGCAATTTGGACGAAGCAATTCTTGCCGCGCGCGAGGCTGTACCGTTCTGCCGCGAAGACGAATATATCGACTGGCTGTTCACGCATTTGGCGCTGCTTGCCGCCAAGAGGGGCAGGCTGGAAGACGCGGCCCGGCTATGGGGCTATGCGGACCGCGGCCCAAACCTCGCTGGTCGGCAGGTCAATGAGCGGCGGGCGATCGAGACGCTCGCAGCGCTGCTGCTGGACGAATTGGATCCAGACCGGCTGGAGACGTTAAGGCTGGAGGGCGGCTATCTGGACGAAGATCACGCCGTCGCGCTTGCACTTGCTTGACGAGCTGCTTGCGGGCGTCGAGGACCGCTCAGTCAACTGACTGTCGTCCGACTTGGCTCGACCCCAGCCCTCGGTACCGGCGCGGAAATCAGACCTTCCAACGATTATGGCTGAACGGAATTTCCGACCGCTGCCGATCAAGAACGGCCGTCGTTCCTCTAATCACCGAAACCGACGAACACGGTCGCGTCCGCTAGGGTCTTGCGTTCCGTCACGACCGCGTTGGCCGGGAAGCTTTCATCCGGCCAGCCGAGTGCTACGCTCTTCATGATGACTTGATCATCGGCGATTCCGGCGTGCTCGCGCACGACCGGCGACTGCATGATGCCCTGGCTGTTGATCACAGCACCCAGACCGCGCGACCAGGCGGCGTTGACCAGAGCGTTGGTCACGGCGCCGCAGTCGAAGGGCGTATCGTCGCTGCCGTCCAACACGCGATCATAGGTTATGATCACGCAGACCGGCGCGTCGAACTGACGAAAGCCACGCATCACCCAGTCCTGGCGCTTGTCCTTGTCATCGCGCGCGATCCCCATCGCGGAGAATAATTGCTTGGCGACACCAACCTGCCTGTCGCGGTGCTGACCGGCAAATGCCTGGCCCGTGCGAAATTCGCGCGATTGCGGCACGCCCGCCGCCATCCGCTCAGTATTGCCGGCGCGGATCCGCTCCAGCGGTTCGCCGGTGATGATGTAGAAGTTCCAGGGTTGAGTGTTCATCGACGACGGTGCCCGCATCGCCAAAGCGATGATCTCCTCGATGAGCGCCTTGGGAACGGGATCGGGCTTGTAGCCACGGATGCTCCGGCGGCCGAGGATAACATCGTCGAACTGCATGGAATGTCCCTAGAGTATGGCGTGTCAATCTGGATGGGAGCGGCGCGACACCCTAATTCCCCGAGCACACCAGCACGCCCGTCTGGCTCGTGCAATCCTTCGGCGCCGTGGCGGGCTTGTCGCTCGAGCCGGGTTTGCTCTCGATCGGGTCTTCCAGATGGTCGGCTTCCCGGTTCCGCTCGCGCTCGGTGATCTCCCAGAGCTTCTTCTGGAGGGCGAGGGCGGCTTCGAGCTCCGCATTGTCGCTGTCCTTGGCCGTACTCTTGGGCGCGTCGCTCGCCTTCGGCAGCACGCGGACGATCTCGCCATAGATCTTGGTGAGGTCGGCGGTCGGATAGCCCGAATTGCCCATCACCACGGTCGGCGCATTGATGCAGATCTCGATCCGCTTGTCGGTCACGTTGCGGATGCGGACATGGAAATAATCGGTGCCGCCCAGCCCCTCCATCCGCACCAGATGCTGCTCGAGCGCCGCGTCGAGCCCGACCTTCTTGCCATTGACGGTCAGGAACGTGTCGCCCAGCGCGTCGGGCACGCTTGCCAGCTGCACGCCATGGCCGGGCGCGGGCATCTCCTCATCGAGGCAGAAGGCGCTGACATCGGTGAAGGAGTGCGGCTCCAGCACATAGCAGCCCGGTGCCAGCACCATGCGCTGGAACGGCACGTCGGCGGCCGCCGGCAACAGCGCCAGCGACAGGAACAGCAGCATCAACGCCAGGAATCGCATCGCCTCAGGCCCGCTTCTCGAGGTCGGGCGCTTTCAGCAGCGGCAGCGTCAGCAGGGCTGCCGCACAAAAGAAGCCCAAGAGCAGCCAGCATTCATTGAAGGCCATCACCTGGGCCGCACGATGCACCAAGAGCTCGATCGAGGGGGTGATCTTGTCGAGATTGGCGATCGGCTGGCCGGTGAAGGCGCCGGTCGGCACGCCCACGAAGGATGCCGCGGCCGCATCGCCGGCATGGAGCCGCGCCATCAGCCCCGGTATATGGCTCTCGGTGCGGATCTGCAGCAGCGTGTCGACGATCGCGATCCAGATGGCACCGCCCAGATTGCGCGCCAGATTGAAGATGGCGCTGGCATTGGCGAGATCGATGCCGTGGCGATGCTCGAGCGCCACCGAGGTGGTCGGGATGATGCACATGAGCACGCCGGCGCCACGCAGCACCTGCGGCCAGAACAGGCCCGCGAAATCGGTCTCCGGCGTCTCGAACCCGTTGATAAGGAGACCGGCGGCGAAGAGCGCATAGCCGATACCGGTAAGCCAGCGCACCCCGATCCGCCGCACCAGCAGCACGGGGGCGGGCAGCGACAGCGTCTGCACCACGCCGGCCACCAGCATGGTCGTGCCGATCTCGAAGGCCGTGTGCAGCCGCACGAAACCCAGGAACACCGGCAGAAGATAGACCGAGCTATAGAGCACGCCGCCCAGCACGAAGCTGAAGACGCAGCTGGTGGCGAAGCCGGTCTCGCCCAGCAGCCTGAGGTCGACCAGCGGCCGCGGGCTGGCCAGGCAGCGGCGCGCGGCCGCCCAGCCGCCGCCGAGGCTAATCGCGAACAGCAGCAGCGTGGTGAGGGCCGTCCAGCCATGGATCGGCCCTTCCTTGAGCCCGATCTCGAGGGAGGCCAGCGACAGCGCCATCAGAATGAGCGTCGGCACATCGAGCCGCTCCTGCGCCGATGCATCGGCCGGCTCGGTATGGAGCAGCGCCATGGCGACACCCCAGGCGACGAGCCCGGGCCCGAGATTGATCAGGAACAGCCAGGGCCAGGAATAGGTGTCGGTGATATAGCCGCCCAGCGTCGGCCCGAGCATCGGTGCGGTCATGGCGAAGAGGCCGCCGATGGCGCTCGCCTTCACATGGAGCCGCTCGGGAAACAGCATGAAGATCGCCGTGAAGGCGGCCGGGATCAGCACGCCGCCCGAAAAGCCCTGGGCGACGCGGAAGCAGATCAGCATGGCGAAGCCGTTGCTGACGGCGCAGCCGACACTGGCCGCCGTGAAGAGGGCGACAGCACTGAGGAACAGGACCCGCAGCGACAGGCGGACCGTCAGCCAGCCGGTCAGCGGGATGGCGACGATCTCGGCCGTGAGATAGGCGGTCTGGACCCAGCTCAGCGACTGGAACGGAATGCGCAGGCCGGCCTGGATCTCCGGCAGCGACGAGGCGACGATCTGGATATCGAGGATCGCCATGAACATGCCGAGGCACATGGCGAGGTAGCCAAGCCAGGTGCTGAGCGGAACCGGTTCCGCCTCAGCCTCGAGGCTCGTCGCATAGGCCATCGTTCAGCCGACCAGCAAAATCTTGCCGGTGCGGCCGGGCCGCTCGGCATGGGCGACTGCTTGGGCGATGTCGGCGAGGTCGTACTCGGCCTCGGCCGTCGGCACCATCTTGCCGCTGGTCAACAGGCGGAGCGTCTCGTTGAAGGCCTTCTCGCGCGCCTCGCGTGGGGTGGCGCGCACCCATTCGCTGAGCCAGAAGCCCATGACCGTGAGATTGCGGAAGATCAGCCGGGTCGGATCGATCGGCATCGGCTCGAGCGACAAGGCGCCATAGGAGACGAGTGTGGCACCATAGCCCACCGCCTCGGCGAGCTTGGCACCGGTGGCACCGCCGACCGCATCGATCGCCTTGGTCACCGGCACGCGGCCGGCGATGGCGGTCACCCGGCTCGCCACATCCTCATCCTCGGTCACGATGATGTGGGCAGCACCCGCCTCCTTGAGGGCTTCGACGCCGGCGCGGCGGCGGATGACGTTGATGAGATTGACGCCGTTCAGCGTCGCGAGCTGGATCACGAGCCGGCCCATCGTGGAGCCCGCCGCACTCTGGATCACCCAATCGCCGGGCTGCGTCTTCAGCACCTCGAACAGCAAGAGATAGGCCGTCAGCGGATTGACCAGCATCTGGCAGGCGACGGCGTCGGGCAGATCCGGCGGGGCCGCCAGGAGTGCCGTCTGCGGCGCCAGGAAGGCCTCGCGCCAGGTCCCTTCGATGCCAAGCGGAATGACCCGCTGGCCGACCGTCCATTGCGTGACCTCGTCCCCGATCTCATCGACCCGCCCGACCGCCTCGAGGCCGGGCACGGCCGGCGGCTTCGGCAGCCTGCCATAGAGCCCGCGCACGGTCAGGAGATCGGCCGGATGGATCGGCCGCGCCAGCAGCCGCACACGCACCCCGTCGGGGCTCGGCTTCGGCAGCGGATCTTCGCGGAGCTTCAGCACCGACGCGGGTTCGCCGAATTCTTCGAAGACCACGCTGCGCATCAAGACAACTCCCGCGGTTCTGGCTTTGCCGCCTACCAGGATTTCTGGGTCAGATAGTTCTGTGCCAGAAAACGGTAGAGGTCCTTGATCGTCTTCTCGTTGGCCACGGAAATTTCCGGCGTCACGGTCTGCCACTGCTCCAGTATGTCATCCCACAGCATCAGCTGCGCATGCAGCCGGTCACGCACGCCGCGGATCCGGGCGATCGTCTGATCCAGCGATTGCAGCGACATAACGATGCTTTTGGTCTCGGCATCGCCCTCGCCGAAGACCTTATCGAACGCGTCATAGGGTTTGAGCAGGAGATTATTGACGCGGATCAGCTCTTCTTCGATCGTCTTGTCGGTCCGATAGGCGCGCCGGAAGGCCGCAACCTTGTTCTGCAGCTGCTTCAAGGCACCGTAGCGCTCGCGCAGCGCCTCGACATAGACGAGCTCGCGCGCCAGCTTGTCGATACGGAGTGCCGCTTCCGCCTCCTTCGACGCATCGAGCCCGATCGCCTGGGCCAGCTTGCCATAGCCGCCCTTGACCCGCGCCACCACGGCCGGATCGTCGACCAGCTGCAGGATCTCGACCGCATCGGTCACGACGCGCTCCTGGCCGTTGAGCCAGCCATTGACTTGCAGTGTCATCCTGCCTTGCGCGATCTCGAGATGCGACTCATCGACCCGCCAGGAGGCGGTGCCGTCCAGGAGCTCCTGTGGAATCGAGTCGCCCGGCCGGATCACCTTCACATATTGCAGGCCGGCGATGACCGTCTCGATAAGGGCGGCATCGGGCGTGCCTTCGAGCTGGAACTCGCGCACGACCGAGTTCAAAGGCAACAGCGCATTGAGCTCGCCCAGCGTGATCGCGAGGCACGGCTTGCGGTCGGAACCGAGCAGGAAGCGCGCATCGGGGGTGCGGAAGACCGGATGCGCGAATTCGAACAGCGTGCTGCCGGCGGGTATTTTATCCAAGGAACGCCCCGATCATTGGCGGCGGCGCAGGCCGCTTTTACGATCCCGCGTCGGCGCCGCCAACCGGCATCCTGCCCAAAGGAGCGGCCAAGGTCTATTGATAAACGCTGATAGGAATTTCAGCTTTCCGGCGAATTTGCCGCTTTTAGCTCGAGTTCTCGCCGCGCCTCGATGACCCGGACCAGGAATTCGTCCCGCCGCCGCTCCAGCTCGGCGATGGACGCACCGCCGGTCTCGCGCTCGACGCCGTCGATAATCTGCTGCTGCAGCTCAGGCGTCAGCGACGGGCTGCCGAGCGACTGCCACCAGCTGACCGTGGCCGGCGCCAGGTGCCGCATATAATGTTCCATGCCGCCGGCACCGCCGGCGAGTGCGAAGGTCAGATGCGGTCCCATCAGGCCCCAGCGCAGCCCCGGCCCTTCCGAGATCGCGGCATCGACATCGGCGACGGTGGCGACGCCCTCGGCCACGAGATGCACCGCCTCGCGCCAGAGGGCCGCCTGCAGCCGGTTGGCGAGATGGCCCGGCACCTCGCGCCGGATCAGGATCGGATGCTTGCCGATCGACTTATAGAAATTCATCGCTTCCATGATGGTGCCATGGCCGGTCTTCAATCCGCCCACCACCTCGACCAGCGGCACGATATGCGGCGGGTTGAAGGGATGGCCGATGACGCAGCGTTCCGGGAAATTGCACCGCTCCTGCAGCCGGCTGATCAGCAGGCCCGACGAGCTCGACGCGATCACCACCTCGCGCGGCAAGGCCGAATCGAGCCGGCGGATTAGCTCGATCTTGATCTCATAGCGCTCGGGCGCACTTTCCTGCACGAAGTCGCAGCCATCGACGGCCGCCACCGGGTCGGCATTGAAACGCCAGCGCGTCGGCGATGCCGCGGCATCCATGCCCAGCCGCTCGAGGATCGGCCAGGCATCCTCGATCATCCGGGTGACGAAATCGCGCGCTCCGGGTGCAGGGTCGCTGACCGAGACCTCGAAACCGCGGCCCAGGAAATAGGCGGCCCAGCTGGCGCCGATCGTGCCGGCGCCGATCACGCCGATGCGTCTGATATTCGTCGCGTCCGGATCGACCATGGCGATCCCCTCCCTCGCTGAGAGACCGTTATGAAAATGCGTGTCGGGCGCATTTTCGGTGCGCATTTTCAAAACAGTCTCTGGCCGCCTATGGTGGCGGCCGCGTTAACCAATGTCAAATGACCGATCCTTGAAACCAAGACACTCGCCCTCGGCGATCTCAAGCCTATATAAGCACCGACAGAGTTTTCCGCAGGATCGACCAATGGACGACAACACCCGCACCGAGCTCGAGGCCGCCGCGTTCCGGCGCCTGGTCGAGCATCTTCGGGAACGCACCGACGTGCAGAATATCGACCTGATGAATCTGGCGGGCTTCTGCCGCAACTGCCTGTCGCGCTGGTATCGCGAGGCGGCCGAGGCGCAGGGCGTGCCCGTCACCGATCCTCAAGCGCGCGAGATCGTCTATGGCATGCCCTATGACGAGTGGAAGGCCAAGCATCAGACGGGGGCACCCCAGCCGACGCCTGCCGCCGCGCACAAGCACTAAGGTTTCGGTTAGCTTCCCATGTCCCCGCTGCCCTTCATCAAGATGCACGGCCTCGGCAATGATTTCGTCGTGCTCGACGGGCGCGCCGGCGATCTCGGCATCGGCGCCGCCGCGGCGCGCGCGATCGCCGACCGACACACCGGCGTGGGATTCGACCAGCTGATCATCCTGGAGCCGCCCCAGGCCGACGGCGCCGACATCTTCATGCGCATCCTCAATGCCGATGGCAGCGAGGCCGGCGCCTGCGGCAATGCCACGCGCTGCATCGCCGACCTGGTGCTGCGCGAGGCCGGCGGAACCGAGATCACGATCGAGACGATCTCGGGCCTCTTGCCCTCGAACCGCCGGCCGGACGGGCTCGTCACCGTCGATATGGGGCCGGCGCGCACGCGCTGGGACGAGATCCCGCTGGCCCGCGAGATGGATACGCTGGAAGTACCGCTGGGGGTGTCGGCGCTGGGGGCGGCCTGCTGCACCAATATGGGCAATCCGCACGCCACATTCTTCGTGGCCGATGCCGATGCCGTCGATCTCGACCGGCTTGGTCCCCAGCTCGAGCATCACCCGCTCTTTCCCGAAGCCGCCAATATCGGCGTCGCCAGCCTCATCGGTCCCGATCGGCTGCGGCTCCGGGTCTGGGAGCGCGGGGTAGGCTTCACGCTCGCCTGCGGCTCGGGCGCCTGTGCCGCCCTCGTGGCCGCTGCACGCCGCGGCATCACTGGGCGGAAAGCCGAGATCGTCATGGAGCGCGGCTCGCTCCTGCTGGAATGGGCCGAAAACGGCCATGTGCTGATGACCGGCCCGGTCGCGACCAGCTTCGCCGGCACGCTAGATACCAGCCTCCTCGGCGCATGACCGGCTCCCAGGTCCCAGGCATCCAGGTCCTGAGCTTCGGCTGCCGGCTCAACCTCGTCGAATCCGAAATCATGCGCGGGCTTGCCCGATCGGCCGGGCTCGATGACACGATCCTCGTCAATAGCTGTGCCGTCACTGCCGAGGCCGAGCGCCAGACGCGCCAGGCGATCCGTCGCGCCGGGCGCGAGCGGCCTGGCGTGCCGATCATCGTCGCCGGCTGCGCGGCACAGCTCAGTCCCGATGCCTATGCGGCCCTTCCCGGCGTCACCCGCGTGCTCGGCAACCAGGAAAAGCTCGATCCCGCCGCCTGGTCCGCCCCCGACCGGGTGCTCGTCGGCGACATCATGGAAGTCAAGGCGACGGCCGCCCATCTCCTCGACGGCTTCGCCGAGAACACCCGCGGCTTCGTCGAGGTGCAGCAGGGTTGCGATCATCGCTGCACCTTCTGCGTCATCCCGCTGGCGCGCGGCAACAGCCGCTCCGTCCCGGTCGGCGGCGTGGTCGAGGCGGCGCGGCGTCTCCTCGCCACCGGCCATGGCGAGATCGTGCTGACCGGGGTCGATCTCACATCCTATGGCGGCGACTTACCGGGCAACCCCTCACTCGGCCAGCTCGTCCGCCGGCTTTTGGCCCAGTTGCCGGATCTGAAGCGCTTGCGCCTCTCCTCGCTCGACCCGGCCGAGATCGATGACGAGCTCTGGCGCCTCGTGGCATCGGAACCGCGGCTGATGCCGCATCTCCATCTCTCGGTCCAGGCCGGCCACGACCTCATCCTGAAGCGCATGAAGCGCCGGCATCTCCGAGCCGATGTCGTGGCCGTGGCCGAACGGGCGCGGGCACTCCGGCCCGGCATCGTGCTCGGCGCCGATCTCATCGCGGGGTTCCCGACCGAGACCGACGCGCATTTCGACGCCACACTCGATCTCGTCGAGCGCGCCGGCCTCGCCTATCTCCATGTCTTCCCTTACTCGCCACGGCCGGGCACGCCGGCCGCCCGCATGCGCGCCGTGCCCGGCGACATCGTGCGGGCGCGTGCCGCCCGGCTGCGCGCGGCCGGGGTCGCGGCGCGCGACCGGTTCCTGGCCGGTCGCGTGGGCCAAGTGGAAGAGATCCTGATGGAGCGCGGCGGCATCGGCCGCACGCCGCACTACGCGCCGGTCCGTCCCGGTCGGCCGGCGCCGGCGGGCGAGTTCATGCGGGTTCGGGTGACGGCTTTGAGCGAAGGTATCTTAGAGGGAGATCCGGTGTGAGCGACAGCGGCGGTTGGCTCAGCAGGCTGCGGCGCGGGCTCAGCCGCTCCTCCGCACGGCTGGGCGAGGGCATCACCAGCATCTTCACGCGCCGCCGCCTCGACGATGCGACGCTGGAGGAGTTGGAGGAGCTGCTGATCGCCGCCGACATGGGCACCGGCGTCGCTGCCGAGGTCACGGCCACGCTGCGCAAGAACCGCTTCGGCCAGGAAGTCTCGCCGGAGGAGGTGCGATCGGCCCTTGCCGGCATCATCGTCGATCTCGTCGAGCCGATCGCGAAGCCCTTGAAGCTCGATCGATCGAAGAAGCCCAATGTCGTGCTGATGATCGGCGTCAATGGCAGCGGCAAGACCACGACCATCGGCAAGCTTGCCAAGACTTACAGCGATGCCGGCCTCAAGGTAAGGCTCGCCGCCGGCGACACTTTCCGCGCCGCCGCCGTCGAGCAGCTCCGGATCTGGGGCGAGCGCGCCAACGTGCCGATCACCGAGCGCCCGACCGGTGCCGATGCCGCGGGCCTGGCGCTCGACGCCCTGCAGGAGGCGCAGCGCGAGGGCGCCGATCTCCTGCTCATCGACACGGCCGGGCGTCTCCAGAACCGCACCGACCTCATGGCCGAGCTGCAAAAGATCGTGCGCGTCTTGAAGAAGGGCGATCCGACCGCACCCCATGCCGTGCTGCTGGTGCTCGACGCCACGGTCGGCCAGAACGCCCACGCCCAGGCCGAGATCTTCCGCGAGATGGTGGGCGTCACCGGCCTCGTCATGACCAAGCTCGACGGCACGGCGCGCGGCGGCGTGCTGGTCAGCCTCGCCGAGAAATACGGGATTCCCATCCATTTCATCGGCGTCGGTGAGACGGCCGAGGATCTCCGGCCGTTCGAAGCGGAAAGCTTCGCTAGAAGCTTGGTCGGGCTCTAGAAGGGCAAGAACAAAGCTCTTTCAGTGGAGCGGGCGTCCCGCCCGCTGGCGGGCAGGACGCCCGCTCCCCACCTTCGTACCCCGGTATTTCACACAAGCGCGACAGGAGCGTGCCAGTGCTATAGTCCTCCGCGACACTTGGCACGGAGGCAGAATGGAGGCGATCGGCCGCGACCTTCGGGAAATGCAGCGCATCCCTCTGGCGCTGTCGCATGTCGCGGCCTTGCGCAAAGTCGGCACCGTCGTCGAATACGAGGCGGGGGCGTTCCTGGCCCGTCCCGGACAGCCGGTCGACCGCTTCACCTATATCGAGGACGGGGAAATCGAGGTGGTGAACCCGTTCACCGGCGAGCGGCTCTTCTCATCCACGCTCGGTCCCGCCCAGTTCATGGCGGAAATCACCTTCCTGAGTGGCGGCAACTGGTCGCTGCTGATGCGGGCGGTGAGCCCGACGCGGGTCGTCGAGGTGCCCCGGCCCGAGATGCTCCGGCTCATGTCGGCAGTGCCCGAGATGTCGGACATCATCCTCACCGTGCTGTCCGCGCGTCGCCGCCGCCATGTCGAGTCGCGCACCAGCGCGCTGGTGCTGATCGGCGAGGATGTCGACCGCGAGGTCCGGCGGGTGGCGGAATTCGCGAGCCGGAACAAGATCCCCTATACCTCGCTGGCACCGGACAGTGCCGAGGCGGATGCCATCGCCACGGGCTGCGGGATCCAGCCGGGGCGACCCGCCGTCATCTTCGGCCGCGATATCGTCGTGAGCGAGCCATCGCCCGACAAGGTCGCCCGGCTGCTGGGCTTGAGCCGCGATTTTCCCGAGGACCAGGATTTCGATCTGCTGATTGTCGGCGGCGGCCCGGCCGGCGTTGCTGCCGGCGTCTATGCCGGGGCCGAAGGGTTGAACGCGCTCGTGGTCGAGGATGTCGCGATCGGCGGCCAGGCCGGCACCTCCAGCCGGATCGAGAATTACATGGGCTTCCCGACCGGCATTTCCGGCGCCGACCTGGTCTGGCGCGGCGAGGTCCAGGCGATGAAGTTCGGGACCCAGTTTGCAACGCCGCGCCGTGTGGCGAAGCTCGAGACGCTGGACGGCGGCGCGTTCTGCGCCACATTCGACAATGGCCGGCGCGTCCAGGCCCGCGCCGTCGTGGTGGCGACGGGCGTGCAATACCGCCGCTTGCCGATCGACCGGCTGGCGGCGTTCGAGGGCGCCGGCGTCTATTACGCCGCGACCGAGAATGAGGCGCGCCACTGCAAGGGGAGGGAGACGGTCGTCATCGGCGGCGGGAATTCGGCCGGACAGGCTGCGATGTTCCTGAGCCGGGCGGCCACCCATGTGCGCGTGCTGGTGCGCGGGCAGTCGCTCGCCGCCTCGATGTCGAACTATCTCTCGAGCCGCCTCGAGGCCGACCCGGCCATCACGATCGAGTATGGCGCCGAGGTGACGGCGCTCGATGGCGGCGAGACGCTCCATGCGGTGACGATCCGAACGGTGGGCGACGGCACCGAGCGCACGATCCCGGCCTGCGCGCTCTTCATCATGGTCGGGGCGGCACCGCACACACGCTGGCTCTCGGGCCTCGTCGAGCTCGACGAGAAGGGCTTCATCCTGACCGGCGATCGGGCCGGCGGTGACTCGCCCTATGCGACATCGCGCCCCGGAATCTTCGCCGTCGGCGATGTGCGGTCCGGGTCCGTCAAACGGGTGGCCTCGGCCGTCGGCGAAGGCTCGGTCGTCATCTCGAAGGTCTGGGATTTCCTGAACGCTCAGGGTTGAGCTTGGTCGCCAAACTTATCCACAGGCCCGTTTCCCACGGCGCCTTGACCCGCCGCGAACCGTATGTTCCTATTTCGTTCGAATTCGATTGAACGGAGGGAAGAGACGGTGGAAACGGCGCGGGATCGCGAGATCCTCGAAACATTGACCGAGCTGGCGCTCGAGGTCGCGACTGCGCTGAAGGCGCGGATCGTGACGGAAGCGGCTGCCGGCAATGCCGAGAACGCCGACCGCCTGAGCCTCGCCTTCACCCGCGTCGCCCGTTCGATCCGCCAGACCCTGGCCTTCAAGGCGAAGCTCGCCGATATCTCGGCGAAGGCTGTCGAGAAACGCCACGCGAAAGAGCGCGAGCAGGCGATCGAGACGTCACGTCTCCGCGTCAAGAAGCATCAGGTCGCCCGCGATGTCGCCCTGATGGTCGAGGCCACATCGGAACCCGAGAGCCTGTTGACCGACTTGCACGAACGTCTGATGGATCCGGATATCGAGGACGAGCTCCTCACCATCCGGGTCGGCGATGTCATCATCGGCCTCTGTGACGAGCTCGGCATCCCGGTCGAGCTCTCGGTCTGGCAGGACAAGGGCTGGTTCATCAACGAGGGCCGGGAAGCGCCGGAGCCGCCGCGGCCAGTGCCAAAGCTGGAGCCGCAGCCGTTCCGAGGTCAAGGCATGCCGCTCTATGAATGGAACCGGATGCGCTATCACACGCCGCCGGACGGATGATCCCGAGCGTTCCCCGCCTCACCCGGCCTCTCCACCCCACTGGGGCGGAGAGGAGTCCAAGATTTTCCCCTCCGCCATTTGGGGGAGCGCGCGCTAAGGCGCGGCGCTCCGTTTGCGAAGCAAGCCACGCGCTAAGCGCGTGGCAGGGGAAGGGGCCCATCGCGTCAGCAATGGGAAGGTGAGGTGGTGCTTTCTCTAAACGACGATATCGACGAGCCGCCCGCGCAGCTCGCTGTTCGACCCGCTGCGCTGGCGCGGGCCGCCGTTCCGGGGCGATTCGTTCTCCTGCCGCGACCCGGAGCGGTCCTGGCGCGCCGGTGCCGTTACCGAGATCGGCGCTACCGGCACGAGCACGCGCGACTGAGCCTGAGCCGCTGCGGCGGTGTCAGTCGGGGCCGGCAGGGGCGGAGAGGAATGGCTGATGATCAGCGACATGGGGGATATATATTCACATTTGACCTAAATTGAAACGGACCTCGTAAAAAAACACGCGAGGCGCGTGTCGGATCCCAGCCGCAACTGAGCGGCCTCGATCGAGGCGATTTAATTCGGTCCCGGACAATTAAAATTTGAACGGATATCAAGATGGTGCACGCATTCTGACGAAAGATGTCATATCCTGTGATGGCCGGCTGAGCTGGTGTGCCTGTGCCTCGCTTTGGGAGTTTGGACTTAAGGGTTTGGCAAGGGACGGAACCTTAGAATTTTAACCTGTGGTACGCCTCTATGAGGCTCGGGACCGATATTCGAAAAAATGTTTTTTCGGCGTCACGCGTTGCCCCTGAATGAGCGGATTGAGCGCTCGGGATGTCACCGTCGCTACCCGCATTTTCATCGAGTCGCCCCATGAGCGCCCTCGAGCAAGACGATCTCGACTATCTCTACGAGCTTGCGCGCGACAAGACGGTGGCCGGACGACGGTCCCTGGTCGCGACGATCGGCGACCTCTTCTTCTCCCAGCAGGAGGTGCTGACCGATCACGAGCGCTCGCTCATGACGGAGATCCTTCGGCAGCTCATCCATGATGTCGAGATCTCGGTCCGGCGCGCTCTCGCCGACCGGCTGGCTGAGCAACCGACCGCACCGCACGAGCTGGTCGTGGCGCTGGCCCAGGACGAGATCGAGGTGGCGCATCCGCTCCTCGTGAACAGCGATGTGCTCCAGGATATGGAGCTCGTCGAGATCATCCGCAATCGCACGCTCGAGCATCAGCTCGCGATCGCGATTCGCAAATCGGTGAGCGAGGAGGTCTCCGACGCGCTGGTCGAGACCGAGAACGCCGATGTCGTGAAGACGCTCTTGGAAAATCAGCGCGCCCAGATCTCGCGCAAGACCATGGAATATCTGGTCGAGCAGTCGCAGCGGGTCGACAGCTACCAGAATCCGCTGCTACGCCGTCCCGATCTGGATCCGGGCCTGGCCAAGCGCATGTATTGGTGGGTCTCGGCGGCACTGCGCGTCCATATCCTCGAGAATTACGAGATCGATCCGAGCGAGCTCGACGAGACGCTCGAATCGACCGTGCTCGATCTGACCGCCGAGCCGCAGACGATGCAGCTTTCCAAAGCGGTCGAGCTCGCCGAGAAGCTTTGGGAAGATAACCAGATCACGCCGCGGCTGATGATGCAGTCGCTGCGCGACGGCGAGGTGGCGCTGTTCGTGGCGCTCTTCGCGAAATTCACCGGCATCCGCCTGCAGCTCGTCCACCGCATGATGTTCGAGGAAGGCGGCGAGGGGCTGTGCATCGCGTGCCGAGGGGCCGCCATCGACAAATCGACCTTCGCGTCGATCTATGTGCTGACGCGCAAGGCGAAGGGCCGCGACCCGGTCTCGCATTTGAATGAGATGACCGGAATCCTGTCGCTGTTCGAGCGGATCAAGCCTGATGCCGCCAGCATGCTGCTGAAGAAGTGGCAGCGCGACCCCCATTTCCTGCGGGCGATCTGGCAGGTCGAGCAGCCGAGACGCAGCGTCTCGCGACACGCGTAACGGGGCTGGAGCAAACGCGTGGCCCAGCCCCCAGGCTCGATGCCACAACCAAGGGACGATCTCCCCCCGGCAGCGCAATTGGTGCTCGAGCGGGTCGGCTTCACCTTTCTCGCCCGCGGCGGCGCCGTCTCGATCAGCGATGCGTCGGGCAGGGTGCTTTGGGCCAATCTCGCCTGGCATGAGCTGATCGAGCGGCTGGATCGCTCGCTCGACGACATGGCGGCCCGCGTGCCCTGGAGCGTCGGCGAGCTCGTTCGGCAGGAGCACGCCCAGGGCGGCGATCCGATCCGGCGCGAAGATACGGTGCGCACGGCCGGCGGCCTCGATCAGCTCTCTTCGGAACATTGGCTGGCGCGGGCACCCAACGGCAAGCTCCTGGGCTTCGCCACCGCCGTCGCGGAAACCACCCTCTCGGCGCGCTATCGGCGCCAGCTGGCCGGGCTGCAGGAACATCTCGACGACCTCACCCGCCTCGTGTCCGACTGGGTCTGGGAGGTCGCGACCGACCTCACGCTGAGCTTCGTCTCGGCCCGCATCACCGAGGTGCTGGGCTTCCACCCGCGCGAGCTGATCGGCAAGGATCTGGCCAAGCTCGGCAGCTTCGTCGACGAGGCCGGCGGCGTCATGGCGAGCCCGCTCATGGTGCCGCGGCCGCGCCCGTTCCGCGATGCCTTCTTCGAGATGCGCCATGCCGATGGCAGCCCGCGGCGCTTCAAGCTCTCGGCGCTGCCGGTGTTCGAGCGCGATACCGGCCGGTTCCGCGGATATCGCGGCACGGCGCACGACATCTCGGCCGAGACTCAGGCGCTCGATCTCGCTGCCAAGTCGCGCGACGCGCTGTCGGAGGCGATCGAATCCATCCCGGACGGCTTCGCGCTCTTTGCGCCCGACGAGACGCTGCTGCTCGCCAATGAGAAGTTCAGGGAGATCCAGGCCGCCGATTCGACCGATCGGGCCCGGCTCCAAGGGCCGGCGCGGCGAGCGAAGTGGCTCGAGTCCCTCGAATATCAGCTCGCCGACGGGCGCTGGATCCGCGCCACCGACCGGTTCCTGCCGGATGGCCGCATCGTCGACCTCAGGACCGACATCACCGAATTGAAGCAGCGCGAGCAGGCGCTGATCATGGCGCGCGCCATGGCCGAGCGGGCCGATCAGGCCAAGACCGAGTTCCTGACCAATATCAGCTACGAGCTCAGGACGCCGCTCAACGCCATCATCGGCTTTTCCGAGCTGATCCTGACCGAGCCCAAAGGGCCGCTCGGCCATCCGACATATGGCGAGTATCTGGGCGATGTGCTGACCAGCGGGCGCCGGTTGCTCTCGATCATCGAGGACATCATCGACCTGACCCAGGCCGAGACCGGCGAGGCGCATCTGGCCGAGGAGATCACCGAGATCCGGACGGCGATCGAGGCTGTGGTGGGCGACATGCGCGAGGCGGCGACGCGCGGGCGCCTTGCCATGATGGTGAAAGCCGCACCCTTGCCGGCCCTTCGTGCCGATCCGGCCAAGCTCAAGCACATCCTGGGTAATCTGGTCTCGAACGCGATCAAGTTCACGCCCGCCGGCGGCACGGTGACGGTGATCTCGCGGCGCGAGGCCGAGGGCGATTTCATCATCGAGGTGGTCGATACCGGCATCGGCATCCCCGCGATGGAGATCGCGACCGCCTTCAAGCCCTTCGCCCAGATCGACGCGCCCCTGAACCGCGTCCATGAAGGCTCGGGCCTGGGCTTGCCCTTGAGCCGCATCATGGTCGAGATGCATGGCGGCAGCCTCGCCATCGAAAGCGAGGTCGGGCGTGGTACCACGGCGCGGATCAGGCTGCCGGCGCACCGCGCCGTGGATGAGCGCCCTACGCTCTGAACAGCACGAAGATGCCGCTCATGATGAGGGCGATACCGGCAGCGTGCTGCCAGGTCAGCGGCTCTTTCCAGATCAGGTGCGCCAGCACGGCCAGGATGCCGTAGCTGAGCGAGACGCTGGGATAGGCCAGCGAAACCGGGATGCGCTTCAGGGCGACGATATAGGTGATCGCGGCCAGGAAATAGACGCCGAAGCCGGCGATGGTCCAGGGCGACATGAACTGCGCGATGATGCCGCCGCCGGCCGAATCCTCGACGCCGCTCCGAAGCACCAATTGGCCTGCGACGCCGAGGCAGATGGCGAGGCCGAGCCAGAGATATGGCGCCATCAGGCGCGCCGGACGAGCTTCGGCTCGTCCTTCCCCGTCGCTTGCCCGGGCTCGGCCGTCTCATAGTCGCGCACGATGAATTGCGGCTTCCGGTTGGCGGTCAGGAACAGGCGGCCGAGATACTCGCCGGCGATGCCGAGGATCGAGAGCTGCACGCCCGACAGCAGCAAGACTGCCGCCATGATTGAGCCCCAGCCTTGCGGCGTGTGCCAGAACAGCGCCTCGATCACGACGAAGATGGCGGCGAGGCCGCCCAAGGCGCTGAAGGCGATGCCGGCCAGGGTCGCGACCCGGAGCGGCATCACCGAGAAATTCACGAACATGTTGATCCAGAGCCGCACCAGCCGGCGCATCGTGTAGTTGCTGCGGCCTTCGGCGCGCGGCAGATGCATCACCTCGATCCGGTCGATCGATTGCGTCGCTTGCAGGATCAGCCCGTCGATATAGGCGAAGGGGCCGTCATAGCGGATGATCTGCTCGACCAGGAACGCGCTCATGCAGCGGAAGCTCGAGAGATAGAGGCCGCGCGGCTTGTCGAGCAGATAGTCCGCCACATAGTTGGTGAAGCGGCTGCCCCAGTTCCGCCAGCTCTCATGCTGCTTGGCGGCGTAGTGGGTATAGACCACGTCGGCGCCGGTCGCCTGGGCGTGGCCCAGGAGCTTCTGCACCTCGCTCGGCGGGTTCTGCAGATCGTCATCCATGGTGATGACATGGGCGCCGCGCGTGCGATGCAGCCCGGCCATGACGGCATTATGCTCGCCGAAGTTCCGGGCGAGATTGACGAGCGTGATCGGGATCCGCGCCTCGGCGACGAGCTGGCGGCAGACATCGAGGCTGTTGTCCGGGCTGCCGTCGACGACCAGCACGATCTCGTGCCCGCCCGCGATCTCGAGGCCGGTAAGCGCCTCCACCAGCGTGCCGATGGTGGCCGCCCCGTTATAGACCGGCACCACCACGCTCAAGGCGAGGTTCGGCCGGCGCTCTGCCGTGCTCACGGGCTCAGCCATGCTTCACCGCCAGCGCCAGCACCGAGCCGCCGAAGGGCAGCCGGACGCCGCGTCCGATGAGCCAGGTCTCGAGCCCGACCGCGGCGCGGAACAGCGCCTCGATCGGGGCGGGGTAAAGCATCACATCGCTCTCCGTCTCGGGTCCGCTCAAGAGCTTGCGCCGGAGCGCCATGAGCGGAAACAGGATCATGTTCCAATAGCTCGTCCAGACCTGGCTGAAACCCGCGGCACGAAGCAGCATCTCGATGCGCCGGGCGGTATAGCGCCGGGCGGTATGGACCGCGCGATCGTGCGCCGACATCAGCCAATCATAGGCCGGCAGGTTGAGCACGAGAAGCCCGCCGGGCGCCAGGCAGCGATGGCAATGGGCCAGTGCCGCGGCCTCATCGACGCCGCGGTGATAGAGCACGTCGGCGCCGAGGATAAGGCTGAAGGCGCCGTCGGCGAAGGGCAGGTCATTGAGCGAGCCGACGCAGACCGGAACCCCGCTCTTGGCACGCGCGAGGCGGGCCGCTGCCGGCTCGAGATCGAGCCCGATCGCAGGGCCGAACGGCTTGAGCTTGGCCAGGAACCCGCCGGTGCCGCAGCCGGCATCGAGGATCGGCAGCGGCGGCCGGTTCACGGCTCGGCGCCGGAGCAGCGTCAGGAGGTTCGCGTGGAGGCCGCGATACCACCACATGCGCTCCTCGAGCGCATGCATCTTGAGATATTCCGCCTCGTCCATGAGGGATCAGTGCTGCGGCTTGTCGGGTGCAGCCGCCGGATCGTTATAGGCGCGCCGGTCGAGCACCACCGACAAGAGCGTGCCCATCCGCTCGACCCGATAGACTTCCTCGCCGGGCAAGGATTTGTCGCAATTGTCCTTGGTGAAGGCGATGAAGAAGTCGGCATGCGCCGCATCGGTCGTGAAGGTGAAATTGTCCGGGAAGAAATAGTTGGCCGAGATCGGCGGGCCGCAGGCCGCGACCGTGAAATCGTGATCCTCGAACTCGGCGCCGTACTCGGTCTCGAGATAGTTGGTCAGGCCCTTGACCGCCTCGGCATAGGAATTGGCCCAATAGTCGGTCTTGAACAGGTGCTCGGCTCCTTTAACCCCGCCGATGAAGCCGTTGTAATAGACATATTCGTCGGGGTGCAGCATCGCCATGATGCCGAGATGAAAGAGGCCGTAGCAGCCGAGCATGCCCAGGATCACCGGGCGAAAGCGCAGCCCTTCGAGCCGGACGAAGATCCGGTCGGCGACGAGGGCGGCCGCCACCGCGATCGGCGGCAGCACGAAGATGAAATGGCGCATGCCGTCGAACAGCACCGCCTTGATCGCGACCGCATAGGCGACCGGGAAGATGATCGCCGTGCCGAGCAGCAGATACTGGATCGAGCGCGTGCGGTCAGGCCCCTCGGGTGCCCGCAGCTGCGACAAAAAGGCCAAGGGCAGCGCCGCGATCGCCAGCACCAGCGTCAGCTCCGGCAGCGCCAGCACGATATGGGTCGGCAGATATTCCCAGGGCAGGTCGGTCGCCGGGAAATACTGGCCGGCGAACAGCGTCTTGAACGGGAAGGTCTCGTGGCTGAATGTCGCCAGCGCCGACAGCGGATGGTCGATCGGATCCTGCTGCGCCCAAGGCCAGAACAGCAGCATCACCGGATATGTGACGAAGAGCGCCGGCACGGCCACGCGCCAGAACCCGGTCCAGGCGTCGCCCGCGACGGTCTTGACGCTGCGCGTCTCGACGCCGTGCCACAGGCAGAAGACGAGCCCGGCGAGGCCGCCATAAGCGAGCAGCAGGAGGCCGCCGACGCGCACGCCGAGCGACAGGCCGATGGCGATGCCCAGCTTGATGACGAGCGAGCGGGGCGGGCGCGGCAGCACGGCCACCACGCGGCAGAGATAATAGAGCGACCAGACGGTGCCGACCGCGAAGGGAATGTCCTTCGGGTTGTTGTACATCTGGCCGTAATAGTTCGGGATCGTGACCAGCAGCAGAGCGGCCATCAGGCCGGCGCGCGGGCCGGCGAGGAACCGGCCGAGCTTCCAGGCGCCGACGAGGCCGAGCACGCCGGTGAGCCCGTTCAGCAGATGCCGGGTCTCGTAGGTGCCGAACGGCGAGATCTTGTTGATGAGGGCCGCCGTGGCATCGAAGGCCGCGCCGTAATTGATGAGGTCGAGCCAATGCAGCGCGCGGCTGTCGCGGAAGAACGAGACGTAATAATCCAGCACGAACACGCCGTACCAATTATGGACGTCCTCGTCCCAGGTCACGCCGTAATCGTGGAAAGTGAAGATGACGAGCAGCGTGACGAGCAGGAAGAGCCCGAGGGCTGCCCGGTCCCAGTCAAGCTTCAGAAGCCAGCGGCGTGCCGAAGCGGGCCTGGCAAGGTCGAATATCGTCATCAATCCTTCTACCCGCCATCGCCGGCGGCTTGCCCCAACCAGCGGTGACGGCTAGGCCAGGGCTGTTTTGCGCGATGGTGCTCGAAAACGCAAGGCGACGGTGGATTATTCCATCGTCGCCTGCGCGACCCGTTCAAGCAGTCTGACGGGAAAGGGTTTCTGAAGCGTATATCGCCGGCTCAGCTGCCGGGGGCCGCCACGGCCGTCGCCTCTTCGGGCTGCTCCGCCGCGCCCTGGGGCTGTTCGGACTGCTCCTGGACCTCCGACTGCTCCATCTCCTGATCCGCCGGGGTCATCGGACGGTTCATATTCTGGCCGGGATTGTCGCCATTCGCGTTCATGATGCGGAAATAATGCTCCGCATGCTGATAGAAATTCTCCGCCGCGACGCGGTCGCCCGACGAGCCGGCCTCGCGTGCCAGCGCCACATAACGCTCGAACACTTGATACGCATTGCCGCGGATCTTGATACCCGGGCCGTTGCTGTCAAAGGTCTGCGAGCGGTGCGGAATACGCGGACGGCCGTTGTTGTTTTGATTGTTGTTGGGATTGTTGTTGCGGCCGCGCGACCGTTTGTTAGGACCTGATCTCATGGCACCTGTGAGCGGCTAGTTGCAGACTATGTCAATCTTTCAAGGACTTGCCCCGACCCGGCGCATCTCGCGAGATGCAATCTCGATCCAGGGGCCACGGGGCTGCACCTTTCTGCAGCCTCGGTTGCGATCGTCCTTGCCCGCGACCCTAGACGGGACGGCGGCGCTTTCCAACAGTTATTTTGCGTCTTGCGACCTGCGCTCCCGCCGGGCGACGACGACCCGCTCGATCCCGGCGAGGTCGGCGACAGTTTCGACCCACTCGAAACCCGTCGGCATCGCGAGATCTGCAACCGAGGCGGCCTGGCCCATCCCGACCTCGAAGCCCGCAAGACCGTCAATCCTCAGCAGGCGGCGGGCCTGCGGCCAAAGCGCCCGATAGGCTGAAAGCCCGTCGGCGCCGCCATCGAGCGCCAATCGGGGATCGTGCGCCCGCACCTCCGGCTCGAGGGAAGCGATCTCGTCCGAGGGAATATAGGGCGGGTTCGAGACGAGGATGTCGATGCTGTCGGATGCAATCGCCTCGGCCCAATCGCCGACCAGGAATCGCGCCCGTTCGGCAAGGCCGAGCCGGTCGGCATTCGAGCGGGCGACCCGCGCCGCCGCCTCCGACCGGTCGACACCGATGCCACGCGCTGCGGGCAACTCGCTCAGCAGCGCCAGCAGGATGCAGCCGGTGCCGGTGCCAAGATCGAGGAGGCGTAACGGTGCTGCCCGATCGGGGATCCGCCGCAGCACCGAATCGACCAGCGTCTCGGTATCGGCGCGTGGGTCGAGCGTGTCCGGCGTCACCCTGAAATCGAGGCTCCAGAATTCCCGCCCGCCCAGGATGCGCGCGATCGGCTCCCGCGCGAGCCGGCGGCCAAGGAGCGCCTCGAATTGTTGCATTGCCGCGGGATCGACCTCGCGCTCGGGCCAGCCCATCAGCACTGTCATGGCCAGCCTGGCGGCATGGCCGAGCAGCAGCCTCGCCTCGCGCAGCGGCGCCTCGACGCCGGCGGCGGCCAGCCGGCGCGCCGCCGCATCGACGAGCTCGCCGATCGTCACGCGATCTCGGCCAGCTTCGCCGCCTGATCCTCGGCGATCAGCGCCTCGACGAACTCGTCGAGCGCCTCGCCGCTCATCACCTTCTCGATCTTGTAGAGCGTCAGGTTGATGCGGTGATCGGTGACACGGCCTTGCGGGAAATTATAAGTCCGGATGCGCTCCGACCGGTCGCCCGATCCGACCTGGCTCTTGCGGTCGGCCGCGCGCGCGGCGTCGAGCGCCTGACGCTCCAGGTCGTAAAGCCGGGCGCGCAGCACTTTCAAGGCCTTGGCCTTGTTCTTATGCTGCGATTTCTCATCCTGCTGGATCACGACAAGACCGGTCGGCAAGTGCGTGATTCGCACCGCACTATCGGTCGTATTGACCGACTGGCCGCCAGGCCCGCTCGACCGATAGACATCGATCCTGAGATCCTTGTCCTCGATCTGGATATCGACCTCTTCCGCCTCGGGCAGCACGGCCACCGTCGCGGCCGAGGTGTGGATGCGGCCCTGCGTTTCGGTCTCGGGCACGCGCTGGACGCGATGGACGCCGGATTCGAATTTGAGGCGCGCGAAGACGCCGGCACCCGTGATCGAGGCGGTCGCCTCCTTGTAGCCGCCGATGCCGGTTTCGGCGATGCTCATCACCTCGAAGCGCCAGCGGTGCAGCACGGCATAGCGTTGATACATCTGGAAAAGCTCGGCCGCGAAAAGGGCCGCCTCGTCGCCGCCGGTGCCGGCGCGGACCTCGAGGATCGCATTCTTCTCATCCGCCGCATCCTTCGGCAGCAGCATGATCTGGACCGAGCGTTCGAGCCCGGGAATGCGCTCCTTGAGCGCCAGGAACTCCTCCTCGGCGAGCGCTTTCAGCTCCGGATCGCTGTTGTCGGCGACCATCTGGGCGAGATTCCTCATCTCCTCCTGTGCCGAGCGAAGCTCGTCCAGGCTTGCCACGATTGGCGACAAGTCGCTGAATTCCTTGGAAAGTTTGGCAAAGCTTCCGGCATCGAGCGTGCTGGCGAGCAAATCGCGCAGCTCGGCATGCCGGCGAGCGAGCCGGTCGAGCTTGTCGTCGAGGGGTGAACGGTCGGTCATGGTGTCTTCCATCGACCCTCGCCCGCCTGGCGGGAGAGGGTGGCGAGCCAAGGCGAGCCGGGTGAGGGTGAGCGCCCCACCCTCACCCAACCCTCTCCCGCCACGCGGGAGAGGGCTTATCCTACCTCGCTATCGGAACGGTGCCAGGGCCGCCTGGATATCGGTCAGTGCCACCTCATGCTGCTCGCCCTTGTCGAGATCGCGCAGCATGACAATGCCGCGCTCCAGCTCGGCGTCGCCCAGCACCAGCGCTGCCGCGGCATTGAGCCGGTTCGCCTGCTTCATGCGCTTGCCGACATTGCCGCCATAGCCCATCTCGATGACGAAGCCCGCCTGACGCAGCGTGTGCGCCAGCTTCATCGCCGGCAGCTCGGCAGCGTCACCCACCGGCACGATCGCAATCGGCCGCCTCTCCGCCGGCGGCGCGCCGGTCAGCATGGCCAGGCGCTCGATGCCGCCGGCCCAGCCGACGGCCGGCAGGTCCGGCCCGCCCATCAGCGCCATCAGTCCGTCATACCGGCCGCCGCCCAGCACCGTGCCTTGGGCACCCAGCTCCGTGGTGATGAACTCGAATGCCGTGTGGCAGTAATAATCGAGCCCGCGCACCAGCCGCGGATTGACCGTGAAGCCGATGCCGAGCGCATCGAGCCCGCGTCGGACGGTATCGAAGAAGGTGCCTGATTCGGGATTGAGATAGTCGGCGAAGGAGGGGGCGCCCACCACGATCTCGCGATCGCCCGGATCCTTGGAATCGAGGATGCGCAGGGGATTGCGCTCGAGCCGGGTGCGGCTGTCTTCGCTCAGGCGCTCGAGATGGCCCGTGAAATACTCGACCAGCACGGCGCGATAGGCCTGGCGGCTCGCCGTGTCGCCGAGCGTGTTGAGCTCGAGCACGCAGGATTTGAGGATGCCGAGCTGATCCAGGATGTCGGCGCCCAGTGCGATCACCTCGATATCGGCCTGCGGCTGGGCCGGGCCGATCAGCTCGACCCCGATCTGGCTGAATTGCCGATAGCGTCCCTTCTGCGGCCGCTCATAGCGGAACATGGCGCCGGCATAGAAGAATTTGAGCGGCAGGGATTGCGTGAGCCCGTTCGACATGACGGCGCGCGCGACCGCGGCGGTACCCTCGGGCCGGAGCGTGATCTCGTCGCCGCCGCGATCCTTGAAGCTGTACATCTCCTTGGAGACGATGTCGCTCGTCTCGCCGATCGGCCGCGTGAAGACCTCGGTGAACTCGAAGATCGGCGTCGCGATCTCGCCGAAGCCATAGCGCTCGGCGCTGAGCCGGGCGGTCTCGATGACACGTCTCTGGCGGCGGGCTTCGGCAGGCAGCACATCCTGCGTCCCGCGCACCGCTTGCAGCTGGGCCATGATTTCTCTCAATCGCCTGAGCGGCCCCTTGCCAGGGCCGCCGAACCGGGAAAAGCGCTGAAGCGGCTATTCCGCCGCTTCTGCCGCTGCCTTTTCGGCCTCGATCTGGGCCGCCTTCTGCTCGACCAGATGCACCAGATGGTCGACGATGTTCTGGTCCTTGAGCCGATGGTCCGGTTGGCCGGCGATATAGACTTGATGCGTGTTGTTGCCGCCGCCGGTGAAGCCGATATCGGTCTCGCGCGCCTCGCCCGGGCCGTTCACGACGCAACCGATCACCGACACCGTCATCGGCGTGGTGATATGGGCCAGGCGCTCTTCCAGCACCTCGACCGTCTTGATCACCTGGAAATTCTGCCGCGCGCAAGATGGGCACGAGATGAGCGTGACGCCGCGGCGCCGAAGCCCCAGCGCCTTCAGCATGTCGTAGCCGACCTTGACCTCCTCGACCGGATCGGCCGAGAGCGAGACGCGGATCGTGTCGCCGATGCCGGCCCAGAGCAGGGAACCCATGCCAATCGACGACTTGATCGTGCCCATGCGGAGAGCGCCGGCCTCGGTGACGCCGAGATGCAGCGGATAGTCGCACGCCTCGGACAGCGCCTGGTAGGCCGCCACAGCGAGGAACACGTCGGACGCCTTGCACGAGATCTTGAACTCGAAGAAGTCGTTATCCTCGAGGATCTTGGCGTGATTGAGCGCCGATTCGACCATGGCTTCCGGACAGGGCTCGCCATAGCGCTCCAGAAGCTCGCGCTCGAGCGAGCCGGCATTGACGCCGATGCGCATCGAGCAGCCATGGTCCTTGGCCGCCTTCACCACCTCGCGCACGCGCTCGGCCGAGCCGATATTGCCGGGATTGATGCGCAGGCACGCGGCGCCGGCCTTGGCGGCCTCGATCGCGCGCTTATAGTGGAAATGGATGTCGGCCACGATCGGCACCGGCGAGGCGCGCACGATCTCCGGCAGCGCCGCCGTCGATTCCTCGTCGGGGCAGGAGACGCGGACGATATCGGCACCAGCGGCGGCGGCGGCCGCCACCTGCTCGATCGTCGCCTTGGCATCGCTCGTCAGCGTGTTGGTCATGGTCTGCACCGAGATCGGCGCATCGCCGCCGACCAGCACATTGCCGACCCTGATCTGACGACTCTTGCGCCGTTGAATATCGCGATACGGGCGCACGCTCATGGTCAAGACTTCCGTTTGTGAACCGGTCAGGATGTCATATAGCGCGTTTGATGGGGCGGCAAAAGCCTGGGCGCAGGCGGGGCTCGCCTGTCCCAGGCTCAAACCGGGCCGTCAATGCGCTTGTGTCGCGGCCGGTTCGGATGCCGCATTCGGGCTCGGCGCGGGTGTCGGAGTCGGCGGGTTCAGCAGGCGCTCGGGCCGCAGCGACATCGTCTTCACCTGGCCGGTCTCGCCGATCGGCGGCAATTGTTTGCCATCGACTTCGACCTGCAGCGCGCCGGCGCTGCCGATCCGCATCGTCAGATCGTCCTTCTCCGTATAATAGACATCGCCCTTCTTCAACAGCCGGTTCAGCACGACCTTCGGCCCGTCCTTGACGGTGATCCAGGTCGTGGCGGTGGCCTTCAGCACGACGCGGCCATGCGCATCGGGATTGCCGAAGACATGCTGATCGGGCTTGGCGGCGTCGGGGCCGGGCGTCGCCGCCCCGGCTTGCGTCGCATCCGGTGTCGGCGTGGCGCTCGGCAGCGGCGTGGGGACAGGAGCGGGCGCTGCCGTCACGACAGCCGGATGCGGCACCGTGCTCGGGATCGCCGGCGGCGCCGGCGTAGCCCCCGTGATCGGCGCCGGCTGGGCGCCGGCATCGGCGGCAGTGGACGGGGTCGTCGGATGCAGCGTCGGCGGCTCGATGGTCGGCGGCGGCAGCATGCGAGTCGGCACCGGTTCGACCGACGGCGGTGCGCCATGGGTGCCGGACGAGACATAGTACCAGGTGCCGTAACCCAGCACGCACAGCAGGATGGCGATCAGGAACAGCCCGCCGCCCGGAATGCCGCGATCGGTCAGCGGCACGGGGAAGGCGAGCTCCGCCTTGGCGTGCAGCCCGGTCTTCTCGTCGCGGAACCGGCGCACCAGCTCGGCGCCGTCGAGGCCGAGATATTCGGCATAGGCCCTGAGGAAACCGGTCGCGTATGTGGGGCCCGGCAATCCGGCGACCGAGTTGCGCTCCAGCGCCTCGAGATAGTCGGGCCGGATCCTGAGGGCGGCACCGACATCACGAATGTCCCAACCGAGCCCTTCGCGGGTCTGGCGCAGCAACCCTCCGGCCGTATTGTCGCGGGCCGGCTCGGCCGGTTCGCCGCCATCTGCCTCGGTCGCCGCCAGCGCGCCGCCCGGCGCTCGATTCCGCGTTTTCTGCTTAAACATTGCCATGCGCTAAAACCTGTTCTTCACCCTGCCGGGCGGTATTCTCGCCTCTTCTTATCAGCTTTGCCGCACCGCGCCCAGGGCGTGCCGACGCCGTTATAGGCTCACATCATGATCGTGTGCAAAACAGCGCAGCTTCTCGCGTAGGCTGTGGTCCGGCAGGCCGAGCTGACTTGCGAGATAGTGCTGGAGCGGCTCCAGCACCAGGCTGCGCACCATCGCCTTGACCGGGCCGATCGCCGAGGGCGCCATGCTCAGGCTGCGGAATCCCAACCCGATGAGCGCCATCGCCTCGATCGGGCTGCCGGCCATCTCGCCGCACAGCGACAGCGGCACGCGAGCGGCATCGGCGATCCGCACGATCTCGGCGAGGCAGGCGAGGGCGGCCGGCGACAGCGCGTCATAGCGGTCGGCGAGGCGCGCATTGCCGCGATCCTTGGCGAACAGGAACTGCAAGAGGTCGTTCGAGCCGATCGAGATGAAATCGGCCTGCCGGCACAGCGCCGGCAGTTGCCAGATCAGCGACGGCACCTCGAGCATGGCGCCGACGCGCAGCCGCTTGGGGATTTTCAAGCCGCGGCGCTGGGCGCCCGCCGCCTCGAGCGCCAGGATGCCGCGCGCCGCCGCGAACTCGGCCGCCTCGGCGATCATCGGGAACATGATCGAAACCGGCCGCCCGTCGGCCGCGATCAGGATCGCGCGCAGCTGCTGGCGCAGCATGGCCGGCCGGTCGAGGGCAATGCGGATGGCGCGCCAGCCCATGGCGGGATTCTCTTCAGCCATGTCGGGCAGATAGGGCAGCACCTTGTCGCCGCCGATATCGAGCGTGCGGAACACGACCGGCCGGCCGCCCGACTGGTCGATCACCCGGCGATAGAGATCGGCCTGGTCGCCGACCGAGGGGAAGGTGTTGCGCACCATGAAGGGCAGCTCGGTGCGGTAGAGCCCGATGCCGTCGGCGCCGGTCGCCACGAGCGCCGGCAGATCGATCAGCAGCCCGGCATTCATATGCAGCGCCACCGTCACGCCATCGAGCGTGGTCGCCGGCAGGCCTCTCAGTGCCTGATAATGCAGCCGGCGGCTCGATTGCTCGGCGAGCGACTGCTCGACCTGCTGCAGAATATCCTCGCTCGGCCGGATCAGGATCTGGGCATTGTCGCCATCGACGATGATTTGATCGCCTTCCTCGACATTGAGGAGCGCGTCCTTGACCCGTCCCACGACCGGAATATCGAGCGCGCGGGCCACGATCGCGACATGCGAGGTGGGCGAGCCTTCCTCCAGCACCAGCGCCCGGATCTTGCCGCGCTCGTAATCGAGCAGCTCCGCCGGCCCCATCGTGCGCGCGACCAGCACCACATCGTCGGGCAACGCCACGCCGGCCGCGGTCACGGCCTCGCCCGAGAGATGGTGCTGCAGCCGGTTCGCCAGATCCTCGAGATCGGTCAGCCGCTCGCGGATATAGGGATCGGTGATCTGGTTCATGCGGGCGCGCGTGTCGTCGCGCACCTTCTGCGCCGCCGCCTCGGCGGTCAGGCCGCTCTTGATCGCCTCGCGAATCCGGCCGAGCCAGCCGCGATCCTCGGCGAACATGCGATAGGTGTCGAGAATATCGTGATGCTCGCCGCCATCGCCGAGATCGGATGCCGCGAAGAGCGCATCGATCGCGCGATGCATCTCGGCCGTGGCGCGGCCGAGGCGGTCGAGCTCGAGCTCCGGATTGTCCGCCACGACCTGGCGGATGACGATGCTCGGCTGGTGCAGCACGGCGGTGCCGATCGCGAGGCCGGGATTGAGCCGGACACCGTCGAGCCGGTGCGGCAGCGTCGCGATGCCGTCGGTCCGGTGAAGCTCGGCCGGCGACACGATGCCGCCGCCGGCGACCAGCTCGGCCAGCACCATGGCGACCGTCTGCAGCGCCTCGATCTCCTCGTCGGCATAAAGGCGCGGATCGCGATTTTGCACGACCAGCACGCCGGTCACCTTGCCCTGGCGCAGGATCGGCACGCCCATCAGCGACTGATAGATCTCCTCGCCCGTCTCCGGGCGATAGGCGAAGTCGGGATGGCTTTGCGCATCGCTCAAGGCGAGCGGCCGGGCGGTCGCCCCAATGATGCCGACCAGGCCTTCGCCGAGCCTGAGCCGCGTGCGATGGACCGATTCGGGGAACAGGCCCTCCGTCGCGCTCAGCTCCAGGATGTCGCCGGCACGCATGAGATATGTCGAGCAGACCTCCGCCTCCATGTCGGCGGCGATGATCTTCACGACCTGGTCGAGCTGCTCCTGCGCCGTGCCCGGGCCGGCCATGACATCGCGCAGCCGGCCGAGCAAACGGCGGGCGCCGCTGAGCTCAATGCGCTGATCCATCACCGTCATGGTCGCTCACTTGGATGAAGAGGCCCCAGCGCGACATGTGGCCGGCAAGTGCCCGAATCAAGGCATCAGCGACAGACTAGCCGATCGGCAATCGGCGTGCCATGAAAGCGTGGCATGCACGATGTTCAGCGGCGCTGGCGCAACGCCTCGATCGCCTGGTCCAGCAGCTCCCGCAGGATCCCCTCGGTGCTCTGCTCGCGCGTGACGAGCCCGACGCTCTGGCCGGCCATGACCGAGCCGGTCTCGATATCGCCGTCGATGACCGCGCGTCGCAGGGCGCCGGCCCAGAAATGCTCGATCTCGAGCTGCGCATCCTTCTGGTTGAGCTCGCCGCGATCGAATTTCCCGATAACCTCGCGCTGCGCTTCCATGAAACGCGCCGTGTTGGCATTGGCAAGCGCGCGCACCGGGATGACCGGGAAGCGCGAATCGAGCTGGATCGAGGGCACGGCATCGCGGGCGGAGGCGCGGATGAAGCTGCGTTTGAAATTGGGATGCGCGATCAATTCGGTGGCGCAGACGAAGCGCGTGCCCAGCTGCACACCCGATGCCCCCATCTCGAGATAGGACAAGATCGCCTCGCCGCGCCCGATTCCGCCGGCGACGAAGACCGGCACCTCGGTGATGTTGGGCAGGATCTCTTGGGCCAGCACGCTGGTCGAGACCGGGCCGATATGGCCGCCGGCCTCCATGCCCTCGATGATCAGCGCATCGACGCCCATGCGCACGAGCTTCTTGGCCAGCACCAGTGCCGGCGCGAAGCACAGCGCCTTGCAGCCGCCTCGGCGGATCTGCTGGATCGCGGCCGACGGCGGCAGGCCGCCCGCCAGCACGATATGGCTGACGCCGCGGCCGAGGGCCGTCTCGATCAATTCCGACAGCTGCGGATGGAGCGTGATGAGGTTGACGCCGAACGGCCGGTCGGTCAGCGCCTTGGTGCCGTCGATCTCTGCCGCGAGCAGATCGGGGCTCATCGAGCCGGACGCGATCACACCGAAGCCGCCGGCCTCTGAGATGGCAGCGACGAGATGCCGCTCGCTCACCCAGCTCATAGCGCCGCCCATGATGGCGTATTCGCTGCCGAGGAGCTCACGCCCGCGACGCCAGAGCGCATCGAGCTTGGCATGCGGCCCTGCCGGCATGAAGGGCCGAGCGGACTCGATCCCGGCCCGCTTGGGTTCGTCTAGCTCGATCGATTGCCCCATCGCGCCATCAGTTGCAGTCGAGACCGTAGGCAGTATGGAGTGCCCGGAGCGCCAGCTCCAGATATTCCTCCGCAACGAGAACGCTAACCTTGATCTCGCTCGTCGAGATGACCTGGATGTTGATGCCCTTTTCCGCAAGCGTGCTGAACATCTTCTGGGCCACGCCGGCATGGCTGCGCATGCCGACGCCGATGACGGAAAGCTTGGCGACATTGGCGTCGGACGCGAGCTCCACGAAATCGAGCAGCTCGCTGCGCGCACCCTCCAGCACCTTGACCGCGCGCTTCAAATCGGTTTTGGACACGGTGAAGGTGAGGTCGGTCGCCGCCCCGTCCGGCGAGACATTCTGCACGATCATGTCGACATTGATGTTCGAGTCCGCGAGCGGGCCGAAGATGGCCGCCGCGACTCCGGGGCGGTCGGCCGCCCCGCGCACGGTGATCTTGGCCTCGTCCCGGCTATAGGCGATGCCGCTCACGACTTGCTTTTCCACGATCTCGTCCTCGCTCACGACCAGCGTGCCCGGCTCGTCGACGAAGCTCGACAGCACCTGCACGCGGACATTGTGGTTCATGGCCATTTCGACCGAGCGGGTCTGCAGCACCTTGGCCCCTTGCGAGGCCAGCTCGAGCATCTCCTCGAAGGTGATCTTGTCGAGCTTGGAGGCGCGGGCGACGATGCGCGGATCGGTCGTATAGACGCCGTCGACATCGGTGAAGATGTCGCAGCGCTCGGCCCCGAAGGCAGCCGCGAGGGCCACGGCCGAGGTGTCGGAACCGCCGCGGCCCAAGGTGGTGATCCGGCCGTTCTCGGTGCGGCCCTGGAAGCCCGCCACGACCGCGACCTCGCCCTTGGCCGCGCGCGCCTCGATCTCGCTCAAATCGATGCCGGCGATACGGGCCGTGCCGTGGGCGTCGCTGGTCATGATCGGGATCTGCCAGCCGAGCCAGGAACGCGCCGGCACGCCGATATCCTGGAGTGCTATCGCCATGAGGCCAGCCGTCACCTGCTCGCCCGAGGAGACGACCGTGTCGTACTCGCGCGCGTCATGGAGTGCCGCCGTCTCATTGCACCAGTTGACCAGCTGGTTGGTGGTGCCCGCCATGGCCGAGACGACGACGATCACCTCGTTGCCGGCGTCGACCTCGCGCTTGACGCGCTTGGCGACGCTCTTGATACGGTCGACATCCTTGACGGATGTGCCGCCGAACTTCTGCACGATACGCGCCATTCTGTGTCTTCAACGCCCCCGAAAACCGGCGAGCTCGGCGCAGCCCCGCTGATCGCGCCGTGATTGCTCTGTAAAAGGCGGCTATTCATACTCTCCGCCCCGTCGACGACGCAAGCTTACCCCCTAGTGTCCCGATCCTGAAGTTCGAGCTATCGAACTTCAGGTGAATCGGAACACCCAACTTATTGAATCTAGTGTGATTCAGCTTTCGAAATTCGCACTAGACGCAAGGAACATGGCGATCTTGGCCGCTCCCGTACCCGAAAATTCCGCCGATCCCGCCGAGATCCGGCGTTTCGCCGCCATCGCCGAGGGCTGGTGGGACCCGGAGGGCGAGTTCAAGCCGCTCCACCGGCTCAATCCCACACGTCTCGCCTTCATCCGCGATCATCTGGCCGCACATTTCGGCCGCGACATCCGGGCGAAGCGGCCGTTCGAGGGGCTCAAGCTCCTCGATATCGGCTGCGGCGGCGGCCTGGTGGCGGAGCCGCTGGCGCGCCTGGGCTTCGCCGTCACCGGCGTCGATGCCGCTGCCGAAGGGATCGAGATCGCCAGCACCCATGCCAAAGCGCACGGCCTTGCCATCGACTACCGGGTCGGCACGGCCGAGGCGCTCTTCGAGGGGGGTGAGCAGTTCGATGCGGTGACAGCGCTCGAGATCGTCGAGCATGTCGTGGACCCCGCGGCCTTCCTCGGCACGATCGGCGGGCTCGTCCGTCCGGGCGGTGCCGTCGTGCTCTCGACCCTGAACCGCACGCCGCGCTCCTGGGCACTCGGCATCGTCGGTGCCGAATATCTTCTGCGCTGGGTGCCGCGCGGGACGCATCGCTGGTCCAAATTCCTGCGACCATCCGAGCTCGCCGCGGCCGCCCGCCGCGCCGGCCTCGGCGTCGGCGATCTCGCCGGCATGAGCTACGACCCGATGAGTGGCACCTGGGCGCTCAGCTGCGATCTCGGCGTCAATTATCTGATGTTTGCGACCAAGGGGTGAATTGTCCAGGGCGATCCCCTCATATCCCGCACCCGTCACATGACTGACATCGATAGAGGCTAGCGTCAAAGCGACCGTCGCTTACGCTGCCGGAGGGTGTCATGCATCTTGGACTTCGTCTCGGCGCGGCACTTGCGCTGCTGCCGGCTTTCGCCGTTGCCGTACCCGCCTTCGCCGCCGGGACCGATTGCCCGGAAGGCGGCGTCGTGCGTTTCGGCGTCGAGCCGTTTGATACCTCGGCCAAGCTGGTGCCGATCTTCGACCAGATCGGCAAGATGCTGGGCGACAAGATCGGCTGCGAGGTCAAGATCTTCGTCGCCACCAACTACAATGCCGAGATCGAGGCGATGCGGGCCGGCAAGCTCGAGATCGGCCAGTTCGGGCCCTTGGGCTATGTGCTGGCGCATCAGATCGCGAAGGCCGAAGCCGTCGCCTCCTACGCCAATGCCGATGGCCAGCCGAATAACTACTGGGCGAGCTTGGTGACTTATCCCGACTCGGGCATCAAGACCGTGGCCGACATCAAGGGCCATTCCTTCGCCTTCTCGGATCCGGCCTCGACCTCGGGCCATCTCTTTCCGGCCTATGGCCTCCGGAAGGCCGGGCTCGATCCCGACAAAGATCTGAAGCCGGTTTATGCCGGCAGCCACACGGCCTCGTTCGAGGCGCTCTACAATCACAAGGTCGTTGCCGGCGAACTCAACAGCGAGCAGCTCGAATCCGCGACCCAGCGCGGCCATTACAAGGAAGGCGATCTCATCTTCCTGTGGAAGTCGGACCCGATCCCGACCGACCCGATCACGGTGCGCGGCGACTTGCCGGCGGCGTTCAAGGCGAAGCTGACCGAGGCGCTCCAGAATATGGACCTGTCTCAGCTGCCCGAGGCCGACCGCAAGATCATCAGTGCCGTCGGCCTCAAGACGGTGCCCCAGACCGACAAGGCCTATGACGGCGTGCGCGACCTGGTGAAGACGCTCAATATCGATCTGGATAAGCTCGGCTGATGGCGGCCGCGGATTCGTGCCGGCTTGCGGTGCGTCGTCTGGCGCTGCGCTACCCGAACGGCAAGGTGGCGCTGAAGGGCGTCGATCTCGAGGTCCGGCCGGGCGAGCTCGTCGTGGTGCTCGGCAGCAATGGCAGCGGCAAATCGACCTTGATGCGCTGCATCGTCAGCCTGCTGCGCCCGACCGAGGGCGAGGTGCTGGTCGACGGGCAGCGGATCGAGCATCTCTCCGGCGAGGCGCTGCGCCAGGCGCGCATGAGCTGCGGCATGATCTTCCAGCACGCCAATCTGGTGAAGCGCCGTAGCGTCATCGCCAATGTCGCGACCGGGGCGCTCGGCCGGCATCGCACACTCGGCACGGCGCTCGGCCTGCTGCCGCGATGCGAGCTTGATGCGGCACATGGTTTCCTCGACGAGGTCGGCCTCGTCGCGATGGCGCGCCAGCGCGCCGGCACGCTTTCGGGCGGCCAGCAGCAGCGCGTCGCGATCGCCCGCGCGCTAGCTCAGCGGCCGCGCGTGCTGCTCGCCGACGAGCCGGTGGCGAGCCTGGATCCCGAAGCGGCGCGCGAGATCATGGCATTGCTCCGTCGTCTCGCCACCGCCGACAATCTCGCCGTTCTCGCGGTCCTGCATCAGCCGGAGCTGGCGCTCGGCCATGCCGACCGGATCGTGGGGTTGCGCGACGGCATGATCGAATTCGACCTGCCGCCCGAGCGCGTGCGTGAGGCGATGGTCGAGGCGCTTTATGCGCGCTGTGCCGCCTGACGCGATTCTGGCCCGGTACCAGGCGCAGCGGCCGACGGGCCTGCGGCGTTTGGCGCTGCCGCTCGCCCTGGTCGCGGGCGCGCTGCTGTTCGGCCAGTCGCTCTGGGTCGTCGATGCGCGCTTCGGCGAGCTCGTCACCGGCGTCCATGGCATGGCGGATTTCCTCAACCGCTCCTGGCCGCCCGATCTTTCGGATCTCCGCGGCGTGCTCTGGCCGGCGCTCGAGACCATCGACATCGCGCTCTTCGGCACCGTGACGGGCGTGATCCTGGCGATCCCCTTCGCGATCCTGGCCGCACGCAACGTCACGCCATCGATCTACCTCTACGGTTTCGGCCGCGCGGTCATTGCTCTCACCCGGGCCGTGCCGGATCTGGTCTGGGCGCTGCTGTTCGTGACGGCGGTCGGGCTCGGGCCGTTTCCGGGGGCGCTCGCCCTCTCGGTCCATTCGATCGGCATGCTCGGCCGGCTCTTCGCCGAGATCATCGAGGATATGGACATGGGCCCGGTCGAGGCGCTGACGCTGACCGGCGCCGGCCGCGCCCAGATCTTCTCGCAGGCCGTGGTGCCGGGCGTGCTGCCCTCGCTCCTCGGCATCGCCCTTTATCGTTTCGACGAAAATCTGCGCTCGTCGCTGGTGCTGGGCTTCGTCGGTGCCGGCGGCATCGGTTTCCAGCTGCTGACGGCGATGAATCTGTTCCAGTACCGCTCGGTCTCGACCTTGCTGATCGTGACCTTCTGCCTGGTGATCGGTGCCGAGCGGATCTCGGCCTTGGTCCGGAGCCGTATGGCCTAACTATCCGTCGCCGGCACCCACGGTATCCGGCCGAACTCGATGCCTTCATCGGCCAGCTCCTCGGCTTCTTCCGGCGTCGTGTCGCCATAGATGCCGTGGCTTTCGGTCTCGCCGTAATGGATCTTGCGGGCTTCCTCGGCGAATTTGTCGCCGACATTCTCGCAATTGGCCTCGACGGTCCGCGCAGCGTGCGCAACAGATGCAGCATCTCGGCCGGGTTTTGCGGTGCGGACGGGGCAGGGGTCACTGCCTTGGTCGGCGTCTCGGCCGGCGCCGGCTCGGCGACACTCTTGCCAATGCGCGGCGCCATCGGCGCCTTGCCGATCTCGTGATCGCCGCAGATGGGGCAGGCGATCTCGCCGCCTGCTGCTTGCCGGTCATAGGCGGCACTGTTCGGGAACCAGCCCTCGAACTCGTGCTCTGCGCGGCATTTCAATGTGAAAAGGATCATGGTGCCTAACTGCTGTCATCCTTACAGTGCGGGCTTGCGGTTGAGCAACGGTAACTTATGACCCAGCCCGATCCTCTTGCCGTCCCTTCGCCCTGGATTCGGCGCTTCGCCCATCTCGTCCCCGCTGGCGGCGCCTTGCTCGATCTCGCGGCCGGCGGCGGGCGTCATGCCCGGTTCTTTGCCGGACGCGGTCATCCGGTGACGGCAGTCGATCGTCGCCTCGACGCCATGGCCGACCTCAAGGGCGATCCGCGCTATGCGCTGATCGAGGCCGATCTCGAAGCCGGGCCATGGCCTTTAAGCGAACGGCGTTTCGCCGGCATCGTCGTCACCAACTATCTCCACCGACCCTTGCTGCCCCATCTCCTGGCAGCACTCGAGCCGGGCGGCGCCCTTCTCTACGAGACCTTCGCCGAAGGCCAGGCCCAGTTCGGCCGCCCCGCGAGCCCGGACTTCCTGTTGCGCGCGAACGAGCTCATCGAGGCTTTCGCCCCGCATCTCACCATCGCGGCATATGAGCATGGCGTCGAGCATGCGCCGCATCCGGCGGCACGACAGCGGATTGCCGCCGTGCTCGGCCGGGATCTCCCGGTGCTCTAACGGTTACTCGCCCGCGTGCTGCAACGGGATGACCGAGGCCGGTGGCCGCCAGGGCCGGTCATGCTCGAGCGATGGCACCATCCGGCGCGCCTCGTCGACCCGGGCGAGATCGAGTTCGGCCGTCACGAAGCCGACTTCCTCGCCGCCATCGGCCAGTACCTCGCCCCAGGGATCGACAATCAGCGAATGACCATAAGTGCGGCGGCCTTCGGCATGCGTCCCGGTCTGGGCCGGGGCCAGCACGAAGCAGCCGGTCTCGATCGCCCGCGCGCGCAGCAGCGTGTGCCAATGCGCCTTGCCGGTCGGCACGGTGAAGGCCGAGGGGATGCTCAACAGCCTGGCACCCGCCTGCGCCAGCGTCCGGTACAGGCCGGGGAAGCGCATATCGTAGCAGATGGTCATGCCGAGCGTGCCCCAAGGCGTCTCGGCCAGCACGGCGCGGTCGCCGGGGCGGAATTGCGAGGATTCGCGATAGCTTTCGCCTTGCGCCAGGCTGACATCGAACATGTAGATCTTGTCGTAGCGTGCCGCGATGGCGCCGGTCGGGTCGAACAGATAGGAGCGGTTGGCGAGGCGGTTATCCTCGGGCGTCGCATCGGCGCGCTTCACCGAGAAGGAGCCGGCCAGCAGCCAGGCGCCGGTCTCGCGGGCCAGATCCTGGAATGCCGTGATCGCGAGCGGCCGCGCCTCATCCTCGGCCTTGGTGAATTTGGGTTCGCGCTTGGGCTCGATCATGACGACGTTCTCGGGCGTCAGGATGAATTCCGCACCTTCGTCGCGGGCGCGCCGGATCAGCGTGCCGACCGCCTCGATGCTGGGTTCGGGATCACGGCCGGCCGAGACCTGGATGCAAGCAACCTTCACCTTGTCGGCCATGACCTTCTCCCTGACCTAAGATGCGAGTTTCGCGTCCAACTGGCCGGCGCGCTCGAGCGCATAGAGCTCGTCCGAGCCGCCGATATGCTCGCCATCGATGAAGATCTGCGGCACGGAGGTGCGCCCGCCGGCGCGCCCGACCATCTCCTCGCGACGATTGGGGAATTCCATCAGGTCGATCGTGTCGTATTCGACGCCCTTGTCATCCAGCAGCGCCTTGGCGCGCGCGCAATAGGGGCAGAAGAAGGACGAATAGACTTCGATTTTGGCCACGATCGGAAGGCTCCGCTCACTCTTTCAGGTCGGTAGGATATATGACGGCCCGCCCTTCGTGCCAGTCAACCAGTTATGCGGACGGCGCGGGCCAGGGTCAGCACCTCGATGCGGGCGGCGCCGGCCCGGCGCAGGATGCGCGCGCATTCCTCGACCGTGGCGCCGGAGGTCAGCACATCGTCGATGACCACGACATGACGGCCCTGCACCATCTCCGGCCGCCTGAGCGCGAAGGCGCCGCGCACATTCTCCGCACGCTGCGTCCGCGTTCGCCGGCCCTGGATCGGCGTGCGCCGCTTGCGATAGAGAAGATCGGGGGCAACACGCGGCGCACCGGCGCCGATCGCGGCCACGATCGCCTGGGCGAGCAGGGCCGACTGGTTGTAGCGGCGGCGCCAGAGCCGGGTCCAATGGAGCGGCACCGGGATGAGAAGATCCGCCTCGGCCAGCAGCGGTGCGCCTGCGCGCGCCAGCCACTGGCCGAAGGCCGGCACGCCATGCAACCGGTCGGCATGTTTCAGCCCCAGCACCAGCCGGCGCGATTTGTCGTCATAGATGAAGACGCTGCGTGCCCGATCGAATTTCGGCGGCTGGGCAAGGCAGCCGGCGCAGAGATCGTCCGGCCCCGCCTCGTAGGGGAAGGGCAGGCCGCAGCAGGCGCAGCAGGGTTCGCCCAGGAAAATGATGCCGCGCCAGCATTCGGCGCAGAGCGTGCCATTGACCTCGACCCGCCTCGTGCACTGGATGCAGCGCGGCGGCAGCAAGAGATCGAGGATGCGCCCGGCCCAGCGCCCCGGAATCGTCGTCAGCGTGCCGATCAGGCTGGTCACGAGCTGCCGATCAGGATGCCGGTCGCGAACACGAGCGTGCCGCCGACCGCGACCTGGAAGATCGCCGACAGCCAGGGCGTGTCCATATAGCGGTGCCGGACCCACGAGATGACGCCGAGCTCGACGGCCACGACCATGATGGCGATCGTCGTGGCGAGATTGAAATCCGGCACCAGATAGGGCAGCGCATGGCCGAGCCCGCCCAGCGCGGTCATCAGGCCGCACACGATGCCGCGCAGCAGCGGCTTGCCGCGGCCGGTCAGCGAGCCATTGTCGCTCAGAGCCTCGGCGAAGCCCATCGAGATGCCGGCGCCGAGAGCCGCGGCGAGCCCGACCTCGAAAGTCTGCCAGGATTGATGCGTGGCGAAGGCGGTGGCGAAGAGCGGCGCCAGTGTGGAGACCGACCCGTCCATCAGCCCGGCCAGGCCCGGCTGCACGATCTGCAGCACGAAGAGCCGCTTCGCCGTCTCGTCCTCCGCGTGGCGCGTGGCCGGCGGCAGCTGCAGCTCGGTCAGCTCTTCCGCCAGAGTCTCGTGCCGGCTTTCCTCGGTCGCAAGATCGCCCAGGAGCTGGCGGATCGCGGCATCGGTCGAGCGCTGGGCGGCATTCCGATAAAAGCGCCTGGTCTCATATTCCATGATCTCGGCCTGGTCACGCACGGCATCGAGACGGAGCGGCCGCTGCAGCCAGACCGGGCGGCGCTTGACGAATCCCGATACATCATGGCGCCGGATGAGCGGGATATGGTCGCCGAATTTCGCGCGATAAAGCTCGATCAGCCGGTGGCGATGGCCCGATTCCTCGGCCGCCATCTCGCGGAAGACGCTTGCAGATGCAGGATATTGTTCTGAGAGCCCGTCCACGAAATTATCGTAGATGCGCTCATCCTCCTCTTCGAGCGAGATCGCCAGAGCCAGGATCTCCCGCTCGCTCAGCTCGCTGAAATGCTTCACGATGCCATCCCCGCCATCGATCCTGCGCGCCGCCAACTCCACCCTTCGGCGCAGGCGGCGTCAATGGCCGAAAAGGGCCACGTCATATTGGCGGATTAGGCCTTCTCGCCTCTAAAGGCCGCGGCCGGATTTGCCGGCAGCGGGGCGTCGAAGTCGCCTTTGATCGAGGCTTGGCCACGAAATAGGCCGAGCGGTCGAGATCGCTCCTTTGTCGAGCGAGCCTGCTCGAACGGTGGAGACGGCTTCTTGTCATCGGCGCACCGATTGCTGGTTGCCATTTCCCACCCTCGTTTGACCACTTTCATCAAGCTGGCGCGCGGCTGAAGCCGGGTCAAGCCCAGTCGAAACCTAGTTCCATCTGGCCTGCCACGCAGCTCGCCGCCATATTGGCGCCATGACCAGCGACATTCTCGTCTTCGACCGCGCCGCTTTGCGTGCCCATCGTGCCCGCGCCGCCGGCTTGCCGGCCGAGGCGCGGTTTCTGCATCGTGAGGTGCAGACGCGTCTGGTCGAGCGGCTCGACGACATCAATCGCGGCTTCGAGCGCGTGCTCGATCTCGGCAGCGGCGACGGCACGCTGGCGGCAACGCTGGCGGCGTCCGGCCGGCGCCCGTTCATCGTCTCGCTCGATGCGGCACTCCCTTTCGCGCGCCTGGCGCCGCTTGCCGTGGTGGGCGAGGAGGAAGCACTGCCTTTCGCGCCGGCAAGCTTCGATCTCGTCATCAGTACGCTCGGGCTGCATTGGACCAATGATCTGCCGGGGGCGCTTCTGCAGCTTCGCCGGCTGCTGCGCCCCGACGGGTTGCTGCTGGCAGGGATGTGGGGCGGCGAGACGCTCAAGGAGCTGCGCGAGGCGCTGCTGCTGGCCGAGCTCGAGCTGAGCGAGGGGGCGGCCCCGCGCGTCTCGCCCTTCGCCGATCTCCGCGACGCGGCCGGGCTCCTGCAGCGCGCCGGCTTCGCGCTGCCGGTCGCCGATGCCGAGCCCATCACCGTGACCTATGCCGACGCCTTGGCACTCATGCGCGATCTCCGGGCCATGGGCGAGACCAATGTGCTGCGCCATCGCAGCAGCACCTTCACGCCGCGCACGCTCTTGCTGCGTGCCGCCGAGATCTATGCCGAGCGGTTCGCACTGCCGGATGGACGGATCCCGGTGTCGTTCCAGCTCCTCATGCTGACCGGCTGGGCGCCCGATGAAAGTCAGCAACAGCCGCTCCGCCCGGGCAGTGCCGCCGCCCGGCTCGCCGATGCGCTCGATGTGAAGGAGCAGGGCGCCGGCGAGAAGGCGCCGCGCGGCTAGTCGGCCGCGATTGACGCGGGAGCCGCGGGTGCCGGCAGGCTCCTCGCCGGGCGTACCAATGGCAGGGCGATGACCGCCTTAAGACCGGGCGCATTGTCCTCGAGCCGGATCGTGCCGCCATGCAGCCGGACGACGGCGCGCGCCAGGCTGAGACCGAGACCGTTGCCGGGCGTGGTGCGGCTCTGCTCGAGGCGATAGAAGCGGTCGAACACGCGCTCGCGCGCCTCGACGGGCACGCCGGGGCCGCTATCGGCGATGACGAGGGATGCCACGTCGCCGTCGGCCGCCGCCACGACCTCGATCCGGCCGGGGGCAGGCGTGTATTTGATGGCGTTCTCGATGAGGTTGACGAAGGCGCGCGAGAGGAGGTGCGTGTTGCCGCGCAGCTCGAGCTGACCATCCAAGATCCGGGTCGCGAGCGTCAGCCCCTTCTCGTCGGCGACCGGCTCGTAGAGGTCGACGAGGTCGCGCAGCAGGGCCGCGACATCGAGCTCGCTCATGGCGGTGCGCTGGCTGCCGGCCTCGGCCTCGGCGATATCGAGCAGCGCGTTGAAGGTCGCCATCAGATTGTCGGCCTCGTCGATCGTCGCTTCCAGCACCTGGCGGTAATCGACGCCTTCGGCATGGTCGAGGAGGGCGAGCTCGATCCGGCTCCGGAGCCGGCTCAAGGGCGAGCGCAGATCATGAGCGATATTGTCGGTGACCTGGCGCATGCCCTCCATCAGCCGCTCGATCCGGTCGAGCATGAGGTTGAGGTTCTGCGCCAGCCGGTCGAATTCGTCACCGGTGCCGCGCACGGGGATGCGGCGACCGAACTCGCCCTCCATGACCCGGTCGCTGGCGCGGTTGATGCCTTCGATGCGCGCGAGCACGCTGCGGCTCATGACGAGGCCGCCGACCAGGCCCAAGGCCAGCGTCAGCCCGCCGGCCCAGAACAGCGCCTCGGTGATGCGCCGTTGGAAATTGCTGCGCTCGGCGAGATCGCGGCCGACCAGCAGCTGATAGCCGCCCGAGAGCAGGAAGCTCGTCGCCTGGGCGACATGGCGCCGCCCGTTCGTCCCCTGCGCCTCGAGCGGGAAGCGCATCCAGCCATCCGGCCCGACCGTGACATCGGGCCAGCCCGAGAGATTGCCGGCAAGCGGCCGCTGCTGCCGGTCGGTCAGGAGATAGAGCGTGCTGCCGCCTCGGCCGGGATCGGCGCGCTCCTCGATGATGGAGATGAGGCCGGTCAGCCCGCGCTGGCGGTACTGCTCGGCGAGGCCGGTGATCTCGGCATCGATCGTCTCGTCGAGCTGCTGATCGGCATAGACGACCGTGTCGTAGTAGATGAGGCCCAGCAGTGCCATGACCGAGATGGCGAAGAGCCCGAAGTAAGTGAGCGCCAGCCGGAAGGTGCTGGTGCGCAGCAGCTCAATCAACACTCCTCAGGCAATAGCCTGCTCCCCGCACCGTATGCAGCATCGGTCGGGCGAAGCCTTTGTCGATCTTCTGCCGGAGCCGGCTGATATGGACATCGATGACATTGGTCTGCGGATCGAAGTGATAGTCCCAGACCTCCTCCAGCAGCATCGTGCGTGTCACCACATGGCCCGCATGGCGGGCCAAGACCTCAAGAAGCCGGAACTCGCGCGGCAGGAGCTCGATTTCGCGGCCGTTGCGACGGACGGTGCGCGCCAGGAGATCGATTTCGAGCTCACCGACCGCGATCCTTGTCTCGGTCTTGGCGACGGAGCCGCGGCGGGTGAGCGCTTCGAGCCGCGCCATCAGCTCGGAGAACGCATAGGGCTTGGCGAGGTAATCGTCGCCGCCGGCCTTGAGGCCGCGGACCCGGTCATCGACCGCATCGAGAGCCGACAGGATCAGCACGGGCGTCTGGTTGTCGGACGCGCGCATCGCGGCCACGATCGCCAGCCCGTCCATGCCGGGCAGCATGCGGTCGATGATCATCGCGTCGAAACGCTCGCTCGTCGCCAGGAACAGGCCCTGCCGGCCATCCTCGGCATGATCGACCGTGTGGCCGCTTTCCTTCAGCCCCTTGAGGAGGAAGGCGGCGGCCTCGCGATCATCCTCGATGACAAGGAGCTTCATGTTCTTTTCTAGCCTCCTCTCCGCCCCCAAAGGCGGAGAGGGGCTTCCTTTGGCATCAGCCGTTCTTGTCTTCGGGCGTCAAGGGCACGAAGAGATTGGTGCCGTGCCGATTGACCAGCAGCAGGATCGATTTCGCCTCGGGCTTCACGGCCTTGACGCGATCGGCCACTTCCTCGGGTTTAGACACCTTCTCGCCATTGACCTGGACGATCACGTCGCCGGCCTGGATGCCGCGGTCGGCGGCCGGGCTGCCTTCCTTGACGCGCGAGATCAGCACGCCTTCGACATCTTTGCCGATGCCGAGACGCTTGCGCGCGTCGGCATTGAGGTTGGTGAGCGACAGGCCGAGCGAGGCCATGCGGTTCGGCTTGCCGTCGTCGGTACCCGTTTGCGCGCTTGCGAGCTTCGTGTCCTCGAACTGGCCGACCGTGGTCGAGACCGTCAGCGTCTCGCCATGGCGGAATACGACGATATCGACCTTCCGGCCGATCCCGGTCTCAGCCACGATGCGCGGCAGGTCGCGCATCTTGTCGACCGGCTTGCCGTCGAACTTCTGGATGATGTCGCCGACCTTGATGCCGGCCTTGTCCGCCGGCGAGCCGTCATTGACCTGGGCGACGAGCGCCCCAGTCGGGTGATTGCCGTCGAGCCCGAGCGAGGAGGCGATGTCGGTCGTCACTTCCTGAACCTGCACGCCGAGGAAGCCGCGATCGACATGGCCGGTCGACCGGAGCTGGTCGAGCACGATCTTGGCGGCGTTCGACGGGATGGCGAAGCCGATGCCGACCGAGCCGCCGTTCGGCGAATAGATCACGGTGTTGATGCCGATCACGTCGCCATCGAGATCGAAGGTCGGGCCGCCGGAGTTGCCGCGATTGATCGAGGCGTCGACCTGCAGGAAGTCGACATAATTGCCTTCCTCGACCGGGCGGCCGCGCGCCGAGATGATGCCCTTGGTGACGGTGCCGCCGAGGCCGAACGGATTGCCGACCGCGAACACCCAGTCGCCGACGCGCGCCTTGTCGCTGTCGCCAAACTTGACGAAGGGCAGGGGGTTCGGCATGTCGATCTTCAGGAGCGCCAGATCGGTCTTGGCGTCCTTGCCGACGATCTTGGCGGGGTGACGGGAATCGTCCTGGAAGATGACGGTCACTTTGTCAGCGCTGCCGACGACATGATTGTTGGTGACGATATAGCCGGCCGGATCGATGATGAAGCCCGAGCCCAGTGCCGTGACCTTGCGCGCCGGCGCCGGCGCGCCGCCGCCGCCATGGCGGCCTTGCTGCTGCTGCTCGAAGAAGCGGCGCAGCAGCTCGTCGAACGGCGTCTGCTGATTGCCCGGGCTGTTCTGATCAGGCTGGCTCTGGTCCTGGTCCTGATCGTCGTTGTCTTCTTCGTCGTTCTGGCTTTGCTCCTGGCCTTCATTGGCGTTGGCCTGTTGGACGACCGAGATGTTGACCACGGCCGGCAGCACGCGCTCGACGATCGGCGCCAGGCTGGGCAGCCGCTCATTGAGGTTCAAGGCCCCGGTACTCGGCGGCGACGCCGCATCCGCAAACGCCGGGCCCGCCGTGAGGCAGGTGCCGAGCGCCACCGTCATCGCCCAGATCGCCATTGCCGAGCAGGCTACATGCCGCCCCGCCGCGGGCCGGCCCTGCCGCCGTTCGCCGGAAATGGTATTGAACATCATCGACCGATCGCCTCCTCAAAAACCTGTTGACCGCCTGCGCACGATCCCCTCGGCAAACGGCCCCAGCGTCAAGATGGTCCCAGCCAGCTGAAACCGCCTTCTCAAAAACATTAAATCTTTGTCATCTTCCTGTGCATCATGTCCGCCAGCCGGGCTCCTCGCGGTCCAGCATTCGCTTTAGCGCCTCGAAGTGCTGCGTCGCGTAAAGCGATTTGTCGCGCTCGAAATCGGCCCGCGTGCGCAACGCCACCGCGTCCGCGATCCGGCGCAGCGCCCGGCCCGTCGACATGGCCAGGATCTGCGCTTCGGCTGCCCGCTCCAGATAATAAAGGTCGTCGAACGCTTCGGCAACATTGCGCCCGGTGACGATGACGCCGTGATTGGCCAGGAACAGCACGCGGCCCGGCCCAAGGCACGCCACCAGCCGGTCGCCTTCCGCCTCGTCGAGCGCCAGCCCGTTATACTGATCGTCATAGGCGATCCGGTCGAAAAACCTGAGCGCGTTCTGATGGCAGGGCTCGAGTTTTCCGCCCTCGATCATGGTGAGCGCCGTCGCATAGGGCATGTGGGTATGCAGCACGCAGGCGGCCGCAGCATTGGCGCGGTGGAGCCTCGAATGAATGAAGAAGGCGGTCGTCTCGACACTGCCATTGCCGGCCACGACCTTGCCATCGGCGTCGACGATCACCAGATCCGACGCTCCAAGTTCGGCGAAATGCCGGCCGAACGGATTGATCAGATAGTGTCCGTCCCGGTCGGGCAGTGCCAGACTGAAATGATTGCAGGTGCCTTCATGATACCCGAAACGGGCGGCCAGCCGGAAGGCGGCGGCCAGATCGATGCGGCTCTTTGCAGCAGCCTCGCTCGATGAGGCGGCACCTGATCGTTCGTCGTTCCGCAGCAGGCTGGCGGACATGCGTGTCTCCTCTCGCCTTCCGTCCGATATAAAGCGTCCCGGACTTTACGGAATCGTTATTGGCAAATCGATATCGATGCTTGAATTGACCCTAAAATATAAGGATCAATGGGATCACATGGGTGAGTGGAGCGGTGGGGACCGCAGCATGGGTGCCAGTTTCGGGAGTGTTCTTTTCTAATGGAAGAGATTCAGCGGCTCGTCCATGAGTACCGCGAGTGGTTCTATCTGATCACGATCGCCTGGACGTTTTTCGAGGGCGAGACCTTCGTGCTGCTCGCGGGTGCGGTCTGCGCACACGGGACGATCGATCCGCTGTGGCTCACCATCTGCGCCTGGATCGGCAGCTATGCGGGCGATCAAACCTGGTTCTTCCTCGGCCGCAAATGCGGTCCGCTGCTGCTGCGCCGGTTCCCCGACTGGCGGCCCAGCGTCAGCATGGTCCATCGCTGGCTCGAGAAATGGGACACCATCTTCATCCTCACTTTCCGCTTCATCTACGGCATCCGCAACTTCTCCTCGGTCGCGATCGGCTTGAGCGATTTTGGCGTGGCGCGCTTCATGGTGCTGAATTTCATCGCAGCCGGGATCTGGTCGGTAACCTTCGTTGGTGCGGGCTATCTGTTCGGCCATGAGATCAACCGGATCATGGGCTCCTGGGCCGAAGAGGTCGAGCTCGGCGCGCTCGGCGTCTTCCTCATCGCGGTGACGACGATCTTGCTCGTCTCGCGCTGGCGCGCCCGGCGGGCCAAGCGCGCCGCCCTCCTCGCGACCCAGCAGAATTAGAGGTTAGTGACGCGACGCTCGGTGCCGCTCGGCCAGATCGACCAGCTGGCGGGCCAGCGTCGCGGGCGAAAGGGTCTTCAGACCATAGGCGAAATTGGGCGAGACATTGGCGCCGGCGAGTGCCAGCCCGGTCTCGGCCGCGGCCAGAGGGCCGCCCAGGCGTCGCGCCATGTCGAGCCGCGTCACCAGCAGTTTCCGGACACCGATCGCCAAGGCGGCGCGGCCAAAGGCGCTCCCTTGCTCGGCATCGATCGTGGCCGGCAGCACCAGCACGGGCTCGACCGCCAGGATCGCGGCCAGCCGGCCGAGCTTGGCGAAATCGCCGGCCGCACTCGCATCGGTCCCGCCGGTATCGACCAGCAGCGGGCCGGGGCGGCCCTGGTCCGGCAAAGGGGCCTCGGGATCGAGCCGCGAAGTGTCGATGCCGAGGATGCTCATGGAATCAGCCAGTTGCTCCAAGCCGCCCGGGCGTTGCCAATCGGTCGAAAGCACGGTCGCGGTCGGTAGGCCGCCACGGCAGGCGAGCTTGCCCATGAGCGTGGTCTTGCCCGCGGCCGGCGGCCCGATCAGCATCAGGCGCGCGCGCTCGGCGCGTGGCAGGCGGCCGAATTTGAGGGCTGAGCGCAGGCCCGCAGCGAGCAGGCTGCGCGGGTCATGCAAAGCCCGTCTGCCATCCAGCACGCGGTGCAACAGGCTGAGCGAAATGTCGTGATGCCGCAGCACCAGCTCTGCCGCGTCGGCGGCACCTGGGGTCGGCATCGCCTCATCGTCTCCCAGGATGGAGGCGAAGGGGGAGTCGATATCGGCTCGATCGCCGATCAGGATTGCGGTGGGTCCCAGCATGTCATCGGCCCTTTGGGCGTTGCCGTGCTGGAGGTCCGCTTCGAGGAACTTTAGTCGCATCGTCGCAAATCGCCATTCTTTGTTGGCGTCGCCATTCTCGCGACAAGCGGCTTAACAAATCCTCTCCGCCGGCATGCTGTTCGGCGTCGCCGCTCCAGGGATTTTCCCCTATACCGAAGGAAAGCTTCAAGGATCGGGCGGTAATGACGGTCGATATCGATCTTTACAAATCAGGCATGCGCCGGTTGGCGGCGGGCGTGTCGCTGATCACGACCTTGGGTGCCGACGGGGTGCGGCGCGGCCTCACCGCCACGGCGGTCTGCTCGGTCTCCCTGACGCCTGCGACCTTGCTCTGCTGCATCAACCGCAACAGCTCGGCCCATGACACGATCCTGGCGACTCGGATTCTGGCGGTGAATGTGCTGGCCTCGACCGACCAGGCGCTGGCCGACCGGTTCGCGGGGGCCGAGGCGCCCGAGCTCCGGTTCGAGATGGGCGATTGGGTCACGGCCGTGACCGGGTCCCCGTTGCTCGCGACTGCCGTGGCAGCCTTCGATTGCCGGGTCGCGACGGTGCTCGAGACCGGGACCCACACCGTCTTCATCGGCGAGGTGCTGGAAGCGCGGCTGCCGACCGGGGGGGAGCCGCTGCTCTATCTCGCCGGCGCCTATGGCCGCTTTGCCGGGCAGGTCTGACCGCGACAGGAAAGCTTCGGCGTTCCGGGGGGTTGGCGTGGCGGTTTGCCGGCTTATATGAGCAGCGGGCAGCTTGTCCCAACCCTCTGGCTCTCATCCGACCTCAACACCGATGCATCCCAGCACCTGGATCGACATTGCCCAGATCAGCGCCTTCGTCCAGGTGGTGCTCATCGACATAACGCTGGCGGGCGACAATGCCGTCGTGGTCGGGATCGCGGCGGCCGGCCTGCCGCCGGCGGCGCAGCGCAAGGCGATCCTGTTCGGCATCGTCATCGCGACCGTGCTCAGGATCGGCTTCGCGCTGCTCGCCACCGAGTTCCTTGCCATCATCGGATTGACGCTGGCCGGCGGCCTCCTGCTGCTCTGGGTCGCCTCCAAGATGCTGCGCGAGATCCTGGCGGAGCGGCGCCGGATCGCCTGCGGCGACTGCACGCCCCGGGCGACGCCGGTCAAGAGCATGCGCGAGGCGCTCATCCAGATCGTCGTCGCCGATATCTCGATGTCGCTCGACAATGTCCTCGCCGTCGCCGGCACGGCGCGCTTCCATGTCTGGGTGCTGGTCGCCGGCCTGGCCTTGTCGGTGGCGCTGATGGGCGTGGCCTCGACGCTCGTGGCAAAGCTGCTCCACCGCTATCCGTGGATCGTCTGGCTGGGCTTCGGCATCGTGACCTATGTCGCGTGCAGCATGATCTATGACGGCTGGCGCGAGGTGAACTCGCACATGCCGGTGCTGATGCATGCCGCCCACAATATGCTGGGCTGATCAGGCGATGATGTCGGGCAGCAGCATGCTTTCAAGCCGCGCCATGATGTCCTTGAGCGCCAGCTTGCGTTTCTTCAGCCGCTGAATCTGCAGCTGATTGGCAGTACCCGACTGCGCCATCTGCTGGATGACGTCGTCAAGGTCGCGGTGCTCGCTTTTCAAGGCCGCGAGTTTTTGCTTGATGGCTTCGTTGTCGAGGTCCATGGGCTTCGGTATTGGATGGGGGGCTGCGCGAGCGGCGGGACTATAGCAAAAACTTTGAGAAATTGGTGAAGGGTTCCAGCGATGGCGACGATCGGCGATTTTTGGCGCTTCACGCTCGAAACCTATGAAAAACCCGGGGTTTCGCCACAACTCATCCAGCTGCAGGACGAGGCCGGCCGGGATGTCAATATCCTGCTCTGCTGCCTTTATGCGGGCCTTCGGTTGGGCCTGAGCCTCGGGCCCGGCGAGCTGGAGGCGCTGGCGGCCGCGGTCGAGCCTTGGAACAGCTTGGTCACGCAAAAGCTGCGCGCCGTGCGCCGCGACCTGAAGCCGCTCGCCGCCGATCCGGCCGTGGCCGAGCTGCGTCGCGCCGTGCAGGCGACCGAGCTTGAGGCCGAGCGGCTGGCCCAGGCCCGGCTCGAGGCGGCGCTGCCGGCAGGGCCGATCGAGAAAGCGAGTGCCGAGCTCGCGCGCGCCAATCTCATCGCATATGCCGGCGAGGCCGGTGCCAAGCTGGTCGATCTGCTCTAATCAGGCCGACGGCGCTCCGCCTCGCCCCAGCGCCGGACGATGCCGGCCTCGATGTCGAAGAGATCGAGCACGCGGCCGAGCGTGTGGTCGATCATCTCCTCGATCGTCGCCGGCTGGCTGTAAAAGGCCGGCACCGGCGGGGCGATCACCGCACCCATCTCCGAGAGCTGCGTCATCATGCGCAGATGGCCGGTATGGAGCGGCGTCTCGCGCACCATCAGCACCAGCCGGCGGCGCTCCTTGAGCGTCACATCGGCGGCGCGGGTCAGAAGGCTCGAGGTCACGCCGGTCGCGATCTCGGCCATGCTGCGGATCGAGCAGGGGGCGACGATCATGCCGAGCGTCTTGAATGAGCCCGAGGAGATGGCGGCCGCCATGTCGGTCACGCTGTAGGCGCGATCCGCCAGCGCCAGCACCTCCGCGACCTTTCGCTGCGTCTCATGGGCCAGCGTCACCTCGGCCGCCCGGGACAGCACCAGATGGCTCTCGACCGGCAAATCCTTCAGCAATTCCAACAGCCTGATGCCATAGCGCACGCCCGATGCGCCAGTGATGCCGATGACGAGGCGAGGCGTTCCAGCCATGGCTCGGGGCTCCCTTCACCCATAAAAAGCGACTCGATGCCCCTTGGAGCAGGGCGCCGATAGGATTACCGTTTTGTGGCGTAAATCGCACCAACGCTTCTAGGAGGGCGATAGATGGCTGTCGAAGATCGTATCCGTAGTCTCCGCGACAAACATGCCGACCTCGAGCGCGCGATCCTGAAGGAATCAGCGCGCCCCTTGCCCGACAAGCTTAAGGTGACGGAGTGGAAGCGCGAGAAGCTGAGGATCAAGGATACGATCGCGGAACTGTCCCGACCAGTATCGGCCTGATCCGGCCGGGAACAGGATCGCGCGATTGATCAGGGCCGCCTCGCGAGAGGCGGCCCAAATCATGTCCGGTTAATGGTGGCCGCCGCCCCAACCGCCGCCGCCGGAATGGCCGCCGCCCCAATGTCCGCCGCCGCCGCCCCAATGGCCGCCACCGAAATGGCCGCCGGCGAAATGGTGGAAGTGGTTGAAATGGTCGAAGCCGAACCCGCCGCCGAAGCCGAAGCCCACGAAGGCCGAATCGTACCAATCGTACCCGGGATAGCCGCCATAGCCATAGGCATAGGCGGGGTAGGCAGGCGCCTCATAATAATAAGGATAGGGATAGCCGCCGGCCGTCTGCTGCTGTTGTTCCTGCTCGGCCGCCTGCGGTGGGCCCCAGCTGCCGTCCGGCTGCTGGCAGACCGTCGAGATCCCCGTTTGCGGTGCGCCATCGACGATGATCGACTGCGTCACATCATGGCAATTCAACCCCGCCTGCTGCGGCGGCGAGCCATACGGCGCCTGGGCATAGGGCGACTGGCCATAGGCCGGGTAGTAGGGCGGCGGGGCGTAGGCGCAGGCCGAAAGTGCCAGCAGAGCGGCACTGCCGATGAAAGCCGATACGATACGCATGACCCTAATCCTCGAATTCAAATATGAGTATATAATAGATGGCGCCGCCTCGCGTTGCCGAAGCTGCGGCATTGCGCCCCATCAACTACCCTTAATGTCGATGCGCGCCAGCAATCTTTCAAGGATCGCATCCAGCCGATCGCGGTCGCGGATGGTGAAGCGGCGCGTGCCGGTGGCCGGCAGCCCGTATTCGGCCATGAAGCTGAGGCAGCAGCTCGCGACATAGAGCCAGAAGATCTCATCGGCCCGGGCGCCGGCCAGCGCCAGCCAGGCCTCGGCATAGCCCGTCGGCAGCCCGGCATTCAAAAGCGACATGGCGGCCCGTGCCGCGGCATAGCGCGGATCGCCCCAGCAGAGCCGGTCGACATCGACGATGCCGGAGAAGCTGCCATCCTCGCCGACGATGACATTGTGCGTCGTGGTGTCGGGCAGGAACGGCACCGAAGGCTGCCGGTCGAGCTGCCCCGCCAGCCTGGCGAAGCGGCGCTCGACCTCGTCGACCGCCGCCTCGTCCATGAGGCCGCCCTGGCGGATCGAATCCCGGCTCTGCGCCAGCGATTGGGCGATGACGTCGGACCAGCGGACATAGGGGGCGAGGCCCGGTTCGACGGCATAGCCGAAGCGGCCTTCGCTCGGCAGGCGTGCCGCCAGCATCTGCAAGGCCGCCACCGTGCCGGCCAGCTGGCCCAGCACCGGCGGCGGCAGCTTGGCGATGATGGTCCTGAGATCGGTACCCCAGAGCCGTTCGAGAATGAGCGAGGGGAATTCGGAGGCGAGATCGCGCGCCAGGATGGCCGGCAACGGAAAGCCCAAGGGCCGGAGCCGGTCGGACCAGGATGCCGCCGCCGCCATCGCATCGCGATGCTCCGGCAGCCCAATGCGCACCACGGCGCGGCGCCCGTCGGTCAGCGTCACGTCATAGACGAAATGGCGGATGCTGGTCGGGAAGCGCTCGACCGATGCCACGGCGCCGCCCAGCACGGCCTCGACCGTGGCGGCCGCCAGCGTCTCGTCCGGCCCGACCGCGAGATGGCGCCGTCCCGTCGCCATCAGCCTGGGGTCTCCACCGGCACCGCGAAGCGCTGGCGCAGCACATATTTCTGCACCTTGCCGGTCGAGGTCTTGGGCAGCGCGCCGAAGATCACCGTCCGCGGCACCTTGAAATGCGCCAGATGCTCGCGGCAGAACGCGATGATCTCGGCCTCGGTCGCCTGAGATCCGTCGCGCAATGTCACGAAGGCGGCCGGCGTCTCGCCCCATTTCTGGTCGGGTTTGGCGACTACCGCGGCTTCCAGCACGGCGGCATGGCGATAAAGCACGCCCTCGACCTCGATGGTCGAGATGTTCTCGCCGCCCGAGATGATGATGTCCTTCGACCGGTCCTTGAGCTCGATATAGCCGTCGGGATGCATGACGCCGAGATCGCCGGTATGGAACCAGCCGCTGGCGAAAGCGGCTTCCGTCGATCTCGGGTTCTTGAGATAGCCCTTCATCACGACATTGCCGCGCATGAAGACCTCACCCATGGTGGCACCATCGGCCGGCACCGGTTCGAGTGTCGTCGGATCGGCCACCATCAGCTCGTCCAGCACGGGATAGCGCACACCCTGCCGCGCCTTGAGCCGCGCCCGCTCGACCGGGGCATGGGCATTCCATTCCTGGTGCCAGGCGCAGACGACGGCGGGCCCATAGCATTCGGTCAGGCCATAGACATGAGTGATCTTGACGCCGAGGCGCTCCATGCCCTCGATCACCGGGGCGGGCGGCGGGGCCGCCGCCGTCATCATCTGCAGTGTGCGGCCGGGCGGCACCAGTGTCTCGCGGCCGGCATTCAGCAGCATGGTCATGATGATGGGCGCCCCGCAGAAATGCGTCACCCCTTCGGTCTCGATCGCCTTCAGGATGGCTTGGGCTTCGACCTTGCGCAGGCAGACATGGGTTCCGGCCAGCGCCGTGATGGTCCAGGGAAAGCACCAGCCATTGCAATGGAACATCGGCAGCGTCCAGAGATAGACGGGATGCCCCGCCATGCCCCAGACCAGGATATTGCCGGTCGCCGTCAGATAGGCGCCGCGATGGTGATAGACGACACCCTTAGGGTCGCCCGTGGTACCGCTGGTATAATTGAGCGCGATCGCCTGCCACTCATCCTCGACGGGCCGGCCCGGCTCATCGGGATATCCTGCCGCGATGAAGCTTTCATAATCGATGTCGCCGAGGCACTCGCCGCTCTCGGCGAGATCATCGTCGATATCGATGACATAGGGGCGGGCGTCACCCAACAGCGCCAGCGCCTTGCCGATCGTGGCTGAGAATTCGCGGTCGGTGATCAGGATCTTGGCGCCGCCATGCTGCAGCATGAAGGCGATGCTTTCGGCGTCGAGGCGGATATTGAGCGCGTTCAGTACAGCACCCGTCATGGGCACGCCGAAATGCGCCTCGAACATCTCGGGCACGTTGGGCGCCATGATGGCGACCGCGTCGCCCTTGCCGATGCCGCGCCGCATCAGCGCCGAGGCCAGCTGCCGGCAGCGCGCCGCCGCCTCTCGCCAGCTATAGCGGCGCGCGCCATGCACGACCGCCAGCCGGTCGGGATAGACCGACGCCGCCCGGTCCAGAAAACCAAGCGGCGTCAGTGGTTGAAAGTTCGCCGGGTTCCGGTCGAGATCGGTCTCGAATGGGTTCATGCGGCGGTTCGGGCAGACCTCGCCAGCCGCAGCAGCGCATCGTCCGGCACCGGCTTGATCGGCGCGAAATCCTGGTGCGCGATCCAGTCGGGCCGGGTCGGCTTGCGGATATGGTTCGAGACGGCGCACAGCGTCAGATAGACGATGATGCGGCCATAGGGCGTGATGTTGCCGGCCGAGCCATGGACGAGATTGCCGTGGAACATCAGCACGCCGCCGGGCCTGCCGGTGGGTGCTACGATGCCGCCCTCCTCGACGAGCCGTGTCACCGTGCCCTGGTCGAGCGTCCAGAGCGGGTAGGAGGTGGTGCTGACATCGTGGCCGGCCGGCAGCGTGCCTGCCTTATGGCTCTTCGGCACCAGCATCAGCGGGCCGTTGATATGCATGACCTCGTCGAGGAACACGGCGATGTTCATCGCCCGCGGCTCGGGCATGCCGTCGTCGCGCGCCCAGGTGCCGTAATCCTGGTGCCATTGCCAGACCTCGCCATCGAACGGCGCCTTGGCGTTGATCTTGAACTGGTGCATGTAGAGCGGCTCGCCGAACAGCTGCTCGACCGGCTCGATCAGGCGCGGATGCGAGCCCAACGTCCCGAACGCCTCGTTATAAGTGTGGGCGGCGAAGGCGGTGCGCGGCACGCCCGACTTCTCGCGCCAGACTTCCTGGCGATCGGTGCGATAGATCCGGTGCGCCTCGTCGCGCAGCAGCGCCACCTCTTCCTCGGAAAAACAGTCCGGTAGGAACAGATAGCCTTCTTCGTCGAATTGCTTGAGCTGCTCGGCAGTGAGGCGCATGGCTGACTCCCTAGGCATTGACATTTTTATGAAGTCTAGACCCGGGGCCGGGGGCTGCCAAGCAACGGCTCGGAAGCGGAGCTTTGCGCGGGACGCTGGATCGGTGTGTGTGTTTCGGTGATGAGGGCATGCCTCGCCTCTCCGCGGTTTTGACGCGGAGAGGTTGGGGGAGGTGGGGCACGCTCGGGATCATCCGTCCGGCGGCGTGTGATAGCGCATGCGGTTCCATTCATAGAGCGGCATGCCCTGACCTCGGAACGGCTGCGGCTCCAGCTTTGGCGCTGGCCGCGGCGGCTCCGGCGCTTCCCTGCCCTCGTTGATGAACCAGCCCTTGTCCTGCCAGACTGACAGCTCGACCGGGATCCCGAGTTCGTCGCAGAGGCCGATGATGACGTCGCCGACCCGGATGGTGAGGAGTTCGTCCTCGATGTCCGGATCCATGAGACGCTCGTGCAGATCGGTCAACAGGCTCTCGGGTTCCGACGTGGCCTCGACCATCAGGGCGACATCGCGGGCGACCTGATGCTTCTTGACGCGGAGCCGTGACGTCTCGATCGCCTGCTCACGCTCCTTGGCATAGCGCTTCTCGGCACTCTTCGCCGTCATATCGGCAAGCTTCTGCTTGAAGGCCAGAGTCTGGCGGATCGAGCGGCTGACGCGGGTGAAGGCGAGGCTCAGGCGATCGCTCTCCTCGGAATCGCCGGCAGCCGTCTGGGTCACGATCTGCACCTTGAGCGCAGCCGCGATCTCCATGCCGTACTCGGCCAATTGCTCGAGGATCTCGCGATCCCGCTCCGTCTCCACCGCTCTCACCTCTCCATTCGATTGATTGGAATGAAACAGGAACATATTGCGGTGGATGCCGTCAAGCGTGCGCAGAAGCGGCTTGTGGATAAGTCACGCTGCCTCGCCGCCGAGACGGAATTTAGTGCACTGTCACCGAATTATTATGCGGCGCTCACGGCGAAGCCGGCGCGCGGGAAATGCACGACGATATCGCCTACATCGGGATCATTGCGGCGGATCGCGATCTCATGTGCCGAGGAGGCGACGAGCTCGCCCACCACCGGATCGCGGCCGGTGTCGTCCGGGGTGACGGCGACCCGTTGCCCCGGGCGGCGCGCGCTCGGATCGGCGGCATCGGTCCGGGTTGCGGTCTCCGGTGTCGCCGCCTTGGCGATGGCGAGCGCTGCCGCGGCATCGAGCTCGCTGCGAGCGCCATGGCCGATCGCGGCGAGGCGGTCGGCCCAGGCCAGAACAGAAGGAAATTCGGCCAGCGCTTCCTCGCGCCCGCGGCGCACGAACCAGATCATATGATAAAGGCTGCAATCGATCGCGGTCGGCCGGTCGCCGCCGAGGAACGGCCGCAAGCCGGAGAGCGTCGATTCGAGCCAGGCGAGCTGGGCGCGAAAACTGTCGCGCAGCATCGGATCGGCGGCCTTCATCCGCGCCGCATCGAAATCCCGGCCGGAGAATTTGCTGCGGTCATCGCGAAAGGCCTGCGGCACCTGATCGCCGATCTTGGCGAACAGCACGCCCACCGCGACCCCGAAGAGTGCCCGCTCCGCCCACCAGCCGGTGGCGTCCTCGAGTCCGCCGGCGCTCGATGGAAACAGCGCCGGCTCGGGTGCCCGGCGCTCGATCTCGCGCAGGATCAGCTGCGTGTCGCAATAGATGTCGGCGCCGATCTGCAGCACCGGCGTCTTGCGATAGCCGCCGGTCAAGGGCAGGAGGTCCGGCTTCGGCATGATCACCGGTATCTCGACGCTCTGCCACGCCAGCTGCTTGATGCCGAATGCCAAGCGAACCTTCTCCGAGAAGGGCGAGTTGACATAATTGTGCAGAATGAAATCAGCCATGGCGCTTCCCCCGTTGGTTGCGCGGACCATGTCATGAGCGCCCGCCGTTGGGAAGGTAGCGCGCGTCGGTGGTTCGGAAGTTTCGTCACCGAAATTCCTATTTCGGTGACGATGCTGGGCTGCACCCCTTCGATGAGACAGGGAAATCAGGGACAGGTCTCGGTGAGCGCGATTGCGGCCTGGGGGACCCCAGGCCGCAATCGCGGCAAATTTTGTTCGTACTCCTGGGGCGACAGATAATCGAGCGCCGAGTGGAGCCGTTGCTGGTTGTAGGTCTGTTCGATGAAGGCGCCGATGTGGGCTTCGGCATCGGCCAGGTCGCGATAGGCTGATGCGTTGACCTCCTCGGCCTTGAGCGTCTTCATGAAGCTCTCGGCCTTGGCGTTGTCATAGGGATTGCCGACCCGGCTCATGCTCGCCTGAATGGCGTGGGCTCGAAGCCTGGCGGCATAGTCATTGGAGGCGTATTGCACGCCCCTGTCGGAATGGTGGATCAAGTTGCCCGGCGCCGGCCGACGCGCGGCGATCGCCATGTCGAGGGCTGTGATCGCCAGTTCCGCGCGCAGATGCGTCGCCATCGCCCAGCCGATCACCTTTCGGCTGAAGGCATCGAGCACGATCGCCAGATAGCCGAACTCCTCGGCCAGGTGCACATAGGTGATGTCGGCGACCCAAAGCTGGTCGAGGCCGGTCAGTATCATGCCGCGCGCGAGATTGGGCATGACCTCCCAGTCGTGCTGGGAATCCGTCGTGCGAGGCACGAAGGACCGGGTCCGCAGGCACAGCAGATTGTCCTCCCGCATCAACCGCAGCACCCGCTTGTGATTGGCTTGCCAGCCTGTGCGGCGGAGCAGGGCCGCGATCCGTCGATAGCCGTAATGGCGGTTGGCAACGGCAAGACGCTGGATCGCATCGCGTAAACCGGCCTCTTCCCGCCGAGGCGCCGAAACCTGCCAATGCCGGTAATAGCCGGCTCGGCTCACACAAGCGAGCCGGCACAGCGCATCGATCCCGAGTGCTCCGGCACAATGCTCGCCTTGCAGCGAAGACGCCGTCATCGCTTGGATGACCGCGTAGGCGCCGTCGCGCCAAGCACGGCTTTGCGCAGCCGTGTCTCCTCGATCTGCTGCAAGGCGCGCTGAAAAAAATCCAGCTCGAACGCTTGCCGGCCGACCTTCTGCTCAAGCTCGGCGATCCGACGCTCAGCCTGCGCCAACGCGTCCGGCGCAGACGGCGCCCGCCGCGTAGGAGCCTCAGGTGCTGCCGGCAGGATCGCCCGCAGCGCCAAAAACTCAGCCTTCGTCGGCCGGCCCCGACTGCGAACCGCAATCTCTCCGCCGATCCGGTATCGCTCACGCCACTGATAAAGGCACTTGCGAAGCACGCCCAGCTCGCGCGCCAAGGCGCTCACATTCTCCCCGGCAGCCATTCGGGCGAGCGCCGCCAACTTGAATTCCCGGCTATACCGCCGTGCCAACTCTTCGGCCATCAGTTCCCCTCCGCGAAGAGAACTGTCCCCCTTTTCTCTGTCTCATTCCAGGGGTGCACTCCAA